>NZ_WBKE01000002.1:0-956319 GCF_008831225.1 Pseudoclavibacter sp. CFCC 13611
GGTTGGTGGTGTTCGACACGCCCGGGTGGTTGGTGTGGTTTTGGGTGGTTGGTGGGGTGTGGGTATTGTTTCTTCTTGTCACCCCAAAGGTGCTGGGATCTGTAGGGTTCTGGGCCTCAAGCGGGGGCCGCTCATTGTGTTGCTGGGGCTGTTTGGTTTTGGTGTATGGTGGGTGTCTGTGTTGCTTGGTTGTTTGCGTGTTGGTCTGGTTTTTCCGGGTTGACGTTGTGTGAATTTCTGGTAACATGGTGAAGCGCCTTGGCCGTTCTGGTCTTCTGGTTCTCCTGGTTTTGTCTGGGTGTTCTGGTTTGACTTGGTGGATGGTTGTGGTAAGCTGGAAAAGTTGCGCCGGCAGGTAGTCGCCCAGGTTTGGGTGGTGATGGTTGGTTGCGTCCGATCCTTGAGAACTCAACAGTGTGCACATGTCGATGCCAATTGATTTGGATTGCTGAGACCGTTTGGTTTTGGTGGTTCATGTTTTCTTTTGGTTTTATGCCATCACTTTTGTGGTGGTTTTTAGAGCCATGTCAGATTTTCTTCGGAGAGTTTGATCCTGGCTCAGGACGAACGCTGGCGGCGTGCTTAACACATGCAAGTCGAACGATGAAGCTGGAGCTTGCTTCGGTGGATTAGTGGCGAACGGGTGAGTAACACGTGAGTAACCTGCCCCTGACTCTGGGATAACTGCTGGAAACGGTAGCTAATACTGGATATGAACCGTACAGGCATCTGTAGCGGTTGGAAAGATTTTTTGGTTGGGGATGGACTCGCGGCCTATCAGCTTGTTGGTGAGGTAATGGCTCACCAAGGCGACGACGGGTAGCCGGCCTGAGAGGGTGACCGGCCACATTGGGACTGAGACACGGCCCAGACTCCTACGGGAGGCAGCAGTGGGGAATATTGCACAATGGGCGAAAGCCTGATGCAGCAACGCCGCGTGAGGGATGACGGCCTTCGGGTTGTAAACCTCTTTTAGCAGGGAAGAAGCGAGAGTGACGGTACCTGCAGAAAAAGCGCCGGCTAACTACGTGCCAGCAGCCGCGGTAATACGTAGGGCGCGAGCGTTGTCCGGAATTATTGGGCGTAAAGAGCTCGTAGGCGGTTTGTCGCGTCTGCTGTGAAATCCCGAGGCTCAACCTCGGGCTTGCAGTGGGTACGGGCAGACTAGAGTGCGGTAGGGGAGACTGGAACTCCTGGTGTAGCGGTGGAATGCGCAGATATCAGGAAGAACACCGATGGCGAAGGCAGGTCTCTGGGCCGTTACTGACGCTGAGGAGCGAAAGCATGGGGAGCGAACAGGATTAGATACCCTGGTAGTCCATGCCGTAAACGTTGGGTGCTAGACGTGGGGGCCTTTCCACGGTTTCCGTGTCGTAGCTAACGCATTAAGCACCCCGCCTGGGGAGTACGGCCGCAAGGCTAAAACTCAAAGGAATTGACGGGGGCCCGCACAAGCGGCGGAGCATGCGGATTAATTCGATGCAACGCGAAGAACCTTACCAAGGCTTGACATATAGAGGAAACGGCCAGAGATGGTCGCCCCGCAAGGTCTCTATACAGGTGGTGCATGGTTGTCGTCAGCTCGTGTCGTGAGATGTTGGGTTAAGTCCCGCAACGAGCGCAACCCTTGTCCTATGTTGCCAGCACGTTATGGTGGGAACTCATGGGAGACTGCCGTGGTCAACACGGAGGAAGGTGGGGATGACGTCAAATCATCATGCCCCTTATGTCTTGGGCTTCACGCATGCTACAATGGCCGGTACAAAGGGCTGCGATACCGCGAGGTGGAGCGAATCCCAGAAAGCCGGTCTCAGTTCGGATTGGGGTCTGCAACTCGACCCCATGAAGTCGGAGTCGCTAGTAATCGCAGATCAGCAACGCTGCGGTGAATACGTTCCCGGGCCTTGTACACACCGCCCGTCAAGTCACGAAAGTCGGTAACACCCGAAGCCGGTGGCCTAACCTTTTGGGAGGAGCCGTCGAAGGTGGGACTGGTGATTGGGACTAAGTCGTAACAAGGTAGCCGTACCGGAAGGTGCGGCTGGATCACCTCCTTTCTAAGGAGCTTTCGGAACCGTTTGGTTTCGTTGATAGTGCCTGCCAGTGTTTCCAAGAGAGCTGGTGGGTTGCTCATGGGTGGAATCATCGACATGCCTGCGTCTGGTGCATTTGAGTGTGAGTACGGTCTTCTTCGGAGGGTTTGGAAAGTGTTTGGGTGTGTTGGGTGTGGGGTGCATACTGTTGGGTCCTGGGGGATCGGGTCGGCCGCTTTTGGTGGTTGGACGGTTTTCCTTGGGCTTTGGCCCTTCTGGGCCGTGGTCTGGCTGGTCTTTGTGGCTGGTTGGGGTGCGGTGCTGGTCGTTGGTTGAGAACTGCATAGTGGACGCGAGCATCGGACACGCTCGCCTTTTGGTGGGTGTGTCGGATAGATATTTGTAGTCAATTTTGTTTGCACCATTGCGGCTGTTGTCGTGGTGGTTCGGACTGATGACACTGGTGAACATGATGAATTGATTTTGTTGTGTTCGTTACTTATGTGGTCAAGTTTCGAAGGGCAAACGGTGGATGCCTTGGCATCTGGAGCCGAAGAAGGACGTGGTAATCTGCGATATGCCTCGGGGAGCTGATAAACGAGCTTTGATCCGAGGATTTCCGAATGGGGGAACCCAGCCGGGCTGTGACCTGGTTACTCCAGTCTGAATGTATAGGGCTGTGAGAGGGAACGTGGGGAAGTGAAACATCTCAGTACCCACAGGAAGAGAAAACAAATTTAGTGATTCCGTGAGTAGTGGCGAGCGAAAGCGGATGAGGCCAAACCGATTATGTGTGATAGCCGGCAGGTGTTGCATGGTCGGGGTTGTGGGAGTCTCCTGTCGCGCTGCTGAGCGGCGAGGGTAGTTGAATAGCATAGTTGAATGGTCTTGAATGGCCGACCGTAGTGGGTGCGAGTCCCGTAGACGAAATGCTGTGATCGCCCGGAGGATTTCCCAAGTAGCACGGGGCCCGTGAAATCCCGTGTGAATCTGCCAGGACCACCTGGTAAGCCTAAATACTTCCAGATGACCGATAGCGGACGAGTACCGTGAGGGAAAGGTGAAAAGTACCCCGGGAGGGGAGTGAAATAGTACCTGAAACCGTTTGCCTACAATCCGTCGGAGCGCCCTTGTTGGTGTGACGGCGTGCCTTTTGAAGAATGAGCCTGCGAGTTAGTGATATGTGGCGAGGTTAACCCGTGTGGGGGATCCGTAGCGAAAGCGAGTCTGAATAGGGCGTTTGAGTCGCATGTTCTAAACCCGAAGCGAAGTGATCTATCCATGGCCAGGTTGAAGCGCGGGTAAGACCGCGTGGAGGACCGAACCCACTTAGGTTGAAAACTGAGGGGATGAGCTGTGGATAGGGGTGAAAGGCCAATCAAACTTCGTGATAGCTGGTTCTCTCCGAAATGCATTTAGGTGCAGCGTCATGTGTTTCTTACCGGAGGTAGAGCTACTGGATGGCTAATGGGCCCCACAGGGTTACTGACGTCAGCCAAACTCCGAATGCCGGTAAGTGAGAGCATGGCAGTGAGACAGTGGGGGATAAGCTTCATTGTCGAGAGGGAAACAACCCAGACTACCGACTAAGGCCCCTAAGCGTGTGCTAAGTGGGAAACGATGTGGAGTTGCATAGACAACCAGGAGGTTGGCTTAGAAGCAGCCACCCTTGAAAGAGTGCGTAATAGCTCACTGGTCAAGTGATTCTGCGCGGACAATGTAACGGGGCTCAAGCACACCGCCGAAGTCGTAGCATTCGCATTTGTGACAGGCCTTCGTGGTCCAGTCGTGCGGATGGGTAGGAGAGCGTCGTGTGGGCGTTGAAGCCGCGGGGTGACCCAGCGGTGGAGGCCACACGAGTGAGAATGCAGGCATGAGTAGCGAATGACGGGTGAGAAACCCGTCCTCCGGAAGACCAAGGGTTCCAGGGCCAGGCTAATCCGCCCTGGGTAAGTCGGGACCTAAGACGAGGCCGACAGGCGTAGTCGATGGACAACGGGTTGATATTCCCGTACCGGCGAAGAACCGTCAGAGCCAACCCAGTGATGCTAAGAGCCCGAATCCTCTGGCTTGCCCTTCGGGGTGGGAAAGAGGCCTAGCGCTCGACCCTGTCTGGTGCGGCTAGCGTATCTCTGGTGTGACGCAGGAAGGTAGCCTCCGCGGGGCGATGGTTGTCCCCGTCTAAGGGTGTAGGCCGAGGAGTTGGCAAATCCGCTCCTCATGCGGCTGAGACCTGATGGTGAGACCGTATGGTCGAAGTGGGTGATCCTATGCTGCCGAGAAAAGCATCGACGCGAGGTTCTAGCTGCCCGTACCCCAAACCGACTCAGGTGGTCAGGTAGAGAATACTAAGGAGATCGAGAGAATCATGGTTAAGGAACTCGGCAAAATGCCCCCGTAACTTCGGGAGAAGGGGGGCCCGGTGATGTGATCGGATTTACTTCGTGAGCGTTGTCGGGCCGCAGAGACCAGTGGGAAGCGACTGTTTATCAAAAACACAGGTCCGTGCGAAGTCGCAAGACGATGTATACGGACTGACGCCTGCCCGGTGCTGGAAGGTTAAGAGGAAGGGTTAGCTTCGGCGAAGCCTAGAATTTAAGCCCCAGTAAACGGCGGTGGTAACTATAACCATCCTAAGGTAGCGAAATTCCTTGTCGGGTAAGTTCCGACCTGCACGAATGGCGTAACGACTTCCCAGCTGTCTCAACCATGAACTCGGCGAAATTGCACTACGAGTAAAGATGCTCGTTACGCGCAGCAGGACGGAAAGACCCCGTGACCTTTACTATAGTTTGGTATTGGTATTCGGTGCAGTCTGTGTAGGATAGGTGGGAGACGTTGAAGCGGTCACGCTAGTGGTCGTGGAGTCATTGGTGAAATACCACTCTGACTGTTTTGGATATCTAACCTCGGCCCGTGATCCGGGTCAGGGACAGTGCCTGATGGGTAGTTTAACTGGGGCGGTTGCCTCCCAAAGAGTAACGGAGGCGCCCAAAGGTTCCCTCAACCTGGTTGGCAATCAGGTGGCGAGTGTAAGTGCACAAGGGAGCTTGACTGTGAGAGAGACATCTCAAGCAGGGACGAAAGTCGGGACTAGTGATCCGGCAGTGGCTTGTGGAAGCGCTGTCGCTCAACGGATAAAAGGTACCTCGGGGATAACAGGCTGATCTTGCCCAAGAGTCCATATCGACGGCATGGTTTGGCACCTCGATGTCGGCTCGTCGCATCCTGGGGCTGGAGTTGGTCCCAAGGGTTGGGCTGTTCGCCCATTAAAGCGGTACGCGAGCTGGGTTCAGAACGTCGTGAGACAGTTCGGTCCCTATCCGCTGCGTGCGTCGGAAATTTGAGAGGATCTGTCTCTAGTACGAGAGGACCGAGATGGACCAACCTCTGGTGTGCCAGTTGTTCCGCCAGGAGCATGGCTGGTTGGCTACGTTGGGAATGGATAACCGCTGAAAGCATCTAAGCGGGAAGCCGGCCTCAAGATGAGATTTCCATACCATTTATGGTGAGAGGACCCCAGCAGAACACTGGGTTGATAGGCCGGATGTGGAAGCACCGTAAGGTGTGGAGCTGACCGGTACTAATAGTCCGAGAACTTGACAACACACATAAATTCTTTCTGTAACGATGAACGCGTCCACTCTGCGGTTCCCGATCCATGACCGGGAACCACCACAACACACCTTTTGGGGTGTGGGTGTGGGTTGAACTGAATAGTGATCGAAGCCGTTACGGCGGCCATAGCGTGAGGGAAACGCCCGGACACATCCCGAACCCGGAAGCTAAGCCTCACAGCGCCGATGGTACTGCACGGGGGACCGTGTGGGAGAGTAGGACACCGCCGGAACATTATTCACGGAAGGCCACCCCGCTAGCGGGGTGGCCTTCCGTCGTTAACCACACACACGAACGCCAATCACACACGCAACACGAGACTGGCAGGATTGCTTCACCATGATGAAGACCCTGTCTACAACAGGAGAGACCTCATGAGTGAATACAACGATCGCGACGACAGCCGCGGAGACCGCAGTCACGGCCGCAACGAACGAAACGACCACCGGGGCGGTGCGGGCAATGGCCGCCGCAGTAGCAGTGGCCCCAAGCGTCAGTACCGAGAAGGCGGCCGGAGCGGCAGCCAGGAACGTCACGAGTACCGCGGGGGCGGTCGCTGGTCGGATCGCCCCCGCCGGGACGGCGACGGGTCGGGCTCCTCTCGCGGAGGGTACCGCGGGCACGATGATCGCCGCAACGAGCGTAATGACCGTGATGGTCAGCGTGGCGGCTACCGCGGTGGCAGTGATCACCGCGAGGATCGACGCGGTGGACATCGCGACGACCGTCAGGGAGGCTACCGCGGTGGCCGTGACCGCCGGGACGACCATCAGGATGATCGCCGAGGCGGTTACCGGGACGATCGCTCGGGCGGATATCGCGGTCGTGATGATCGCCGGAACGACCGTAATGACCGTGATGGTCAGCGTGACGGCTACCGCGGTGGCAGTGATCACCGCGAGGACCGTCGCGGTGGATATCGCGACGACCGTCAGGGAGGCTACCGCGGAGGCCGTGATGGCCGCGACGGCCGTCAGGATGATCGCCGGGGCGGTTACCGGGACGACCGGCGTGACGACCGGCGTGGCGGATATAGCGGTCATGATGATCGCCGCAACGACCGTAATGACCGTGACGGTCAGCGTGGCGGCTTCCGTGGCGGTAGCGACCGGCGTTCCGACTTCCGCGGCAATGATGACCGTCGTGGAGGGTACCGGGGAAACAGCGACCGGCGTGATGACCGGGGTTCGAACTATCGCGGTCGGGACGATGATCGTCGCGGCGGCGCTCGTGACGACCGCCGTCATGATGGCCACGACCGCAACGATCGCAGGTTCGACGACCGCGCACCGCGGCGCAATGAGCCGCAGCTTCCCGCGAATGTGCGCCCCGACGACCTGCCGTTCGGCATGCGCGTCGAACTCAAGACGCTCGCTCGCGAGAACGCCGATGTGGTCGCGCAGCAGCTGGCCGTCGCCCTCGCACTGATCGACGATGATCCGGCTGAGGCCTACACCTATGCGGCTGCAGCCGTGAAGCGAGCTGGTCGTATCGCGATCGTCCGCGAGGTCGCCGGCATCGCCGCGTATCGTTCGGGTGACTGGCAGACCGCGCTGCGCGAACTGCGCACGCACCGTCGCATCACCGGCAGTCAGCTGAACATCGCGCTCCTGGCCGACGCCGAGCGTGGCCTGGAGCGCCCCGCAGATGCCATCGCGCTGGCCGAAGAGACCGATCTCACCGATGTGCCCACCGAGGTTCGCGTCGAGCTCGCGATCGTCGTCAGCGGCGCCTGGCGCGACCAGGGCAAGCTCGCTGAGGCGCGGAAGGCGCTCGAGATCCCGGAGCTCGATCCTGATACAGCGTTCTCATACAGCGGTCGGCTCTTCGAAGCGTACGCAGATGTGCTGCGTGCGCTCGAAGACCCTGAAGCGGATGCCTGGGAGCGTCGAGCCAAGATCGCTGCCCGCGTCTGGAACGAGCACAAACACGGCACAAGCGGCGAACCGAAGCCGCTTGTCGACGACGAAGTCGAGGTCCAAGATCTGGGCGAGATTCTCGAGTAGTCCTCGCACCATGAACGACCCGGCGGGGATGCTGACCAGACTTGCGCGGTCCACCTTTCGCGCCAAGTTCCGTCTGACGAAGGCCGACGCTGACTACGCGAGGCAGCGAGGCAGGGCGACCATCGCATCCCACGCTCGTGACCTGCTGACCAAACGGATCGGCGCTGCGCACCCCGTGCACGATGGGCGTCAGACGCCGTATCGCGGGCACCCGGTCTTTCCGGCACAGCACGCCACGGCCACCTGCTGCCGTGGATGCGTCGAGAAGTGGTACGGCATTCCGAAGGGGCGTGAGCTCACACCACAGGAGCTCGACCGACTCGCCGCAGTGGTCATGGCATGGATCGACCGCGACCTGCAGCGTGATGCGGCGAGCCGAACGGGCGCACCGTCGAAGAGTGTTGCGACGAGCGTCTCCGAGAGCGTCACAGGGAGTGCTTCGAGCAGAGGCTCGGAAAGTGCCTCAGCGGGCACGCAGTCGGCAGCGGGCACGCAGTCGGCGCCGCGCGCCAGTGCACAGGAGAGGCAACGACACGTATGAAGCGATTCACGAGAGCGGAGCTGCTCGCACATGAAAACGGAACGGTCGACGACATCATCGGTCCGGACACAGAGCTGCTCTTCGTCGGAGTGAACCCGGGGCTGTGGACGGCGGCGGTGAACGCCCCGTATGCCTACCCGGGCAATCGGTTCTGGCCTGCGCTCGAACGGTCGGGGCTCGTGCATCGACACTTCGATGCCAGCCACGGGCTGAGCGCTGCCGACCGGGCCGACTTTGTCGCAGCCGGACTCGGCTCGACGAACTTCGTCAACCGCGCGACGATTCGTGCCGACGAGCTCTCGGCCGACGAGCTGCGCGCTGGCGCTGCGCATCTGGACAAGCTGGTGACGCGCGTGCGTCCACGTGTGGTCGCGGTGCTCGGTATCATGTCGTACCGGACC
Organism: Pseudoclavibacter sp. CFCC 13611; assembly: GCF_008831225.1. Lineage (NCBI taxonomy): Bacteria > Bacillati > Actinomycetota > Actinomycetes > Micrococcales > Microbacteriaceae > Pseudoclavibacter > Pseudoclavibacter sp. CFCC 13611. The sequence continues at coordinate 8,600 of NZ_WBKE01000002.1, forward strand.
GCCTATCACCGGCCCAAGGCACACATGGGGCTGCAGGCGGAGCGACTGGCCGGTGCTGAGCTGTGGGTGCTGCCGAACCCGAGCGGGCTCAACGCGCATGAGACGATCGACAGCATCGCAGCGAAGATGCGCGAGGTCGGCGTGGCCGCCGGGCTGCTCGAGGCGTCTGCCTGAGCGCATCGAGGGGGTAAAAGGTGCGCCCTTGCGGGGCCAGCCGACCCGAACCCGGGTTCTGCGCGCCAGACGTCAGGCGCGCCGCCCGTTAAGCCTCGACTTCGCTGCGGTCGCCCGACCACAGCGTGTGGAAGGCTCCCTCGCGATCGACGCGACGATACGTGTGCGCACCGAAGAAGTCACGCTGCCCTTGCACGAGAGCGGCAGGCAGACGAGGCGAGCGCAGCCCGTCGAAGTAGGCCAACGAGCTGGCGAAGGCGGGTACCGGGATGCCGCCGAGCGCCGCATGCGCGACGATCTGTCGCCACGCGCCCTGCGTCGCATCGAGCACCTCGGCAAAGTGAGGCGCAGTGATCAGCGAGGCCGGAGCATCCGCCGGATCGCCCTCATACGCTGCCGCGATCAGATTCAGGAAGCCGGCGCGAATGATGCAGCCGCCACGCCAGATGCGGGCGATGGCCGCAAGGTCGATGTTCCAGCCGTGCTCCGCCGCACCAGCCCGGATCTCGTCGAAGCCCTGCGCATAGGCCACGATCTTCGACGCGAGCAGTGCGAGTCGAACCGCCTCGACGAAGGCGTCGCGGTCGGTGACGCCGAGCTGGCCGTCGGGGTATCCGGCGGATGCCGTGAAGCGCCGCTGCGCCGCCTCACGCTGAACGGGGCGGCCGCTCAAACCGCGGGCGAACACGGCTTCGGCGATGCCCGTGACCGGCACGGCCAGGTCGAGGGCGGTCTGCACGGTCCACGTGCCAGTGCCTTTCATGCCGGCCTGATCGACGATCACGTCGACGAGCGGGCTGCCGGTCTCGGCGTCGACCTGGCGCAGCACCTCGGCGGTGATCTCGACGAGGTACGAGTTGAGGTCGGTCTTGTTCCACTCGGCGAACACATCGGCGATCTCGGCGGGCTCGAGGCCGGCGCCGCGGCGCAGCAGGTCGTAGCTCTCGCCGATGAGCTGCATGTCTGCGTACTCGATGCCGTTGTGCACCATCTTCACAAAATGGCCAGCGCCGTCGGTGCCCACGTGCGTGACGCAGGGCTCGCCGTCGACCTGCGCGGCGATCGACGCGAGGATCGGGCCGAGGGTGGCGTATGACTCGTCGCTGCCGCCGGGCATGATCGAGGGCCCGTTGAGCGCGCCCTCCTCGCCGCCCGAGATGCCTGCGCCGACGAAGTGCAGCCCGCGAGCACGCGACTCGCGTTCGCGTCGAATGGTGTCGGCGAACTGCGCGTTGCCGCCGTCGACGATGATGTCACCCGGCTCGAACACTTCGCTGAGCTGGCGGATCACTTCGTCAGTCGGCTGGCCGGCCTTGACCATGATGATCGCGGTGCGCGGATGCTGCAGCGCCTGAGCGAACTCGGTCACGGTCTCGGTGGGCACGAAGTCACCCTCGTCGGCGTGGTCGCGCATCAGATCGCGGGTGCGCTGCGGAGTGCGGTTGTAGAGAGCGACGGTGTTGCCATGCCGGGCCAGGTTACGGGCGAGGTTGCTGCCCATGACGGCGAGGCCGACGACGCCGATGTTGGCTGATGCGCTGGAAGTCATGCAGAGAATTCTACCGTGACCGCCCGGTAGACTAGAGCGGTCTCGTGCCCTTCGGCCCGAGTGGTGCGTCGGGAAGCCTGGTCGACAGAGACGAGGAGACACATGCCCGCACCCAACGAGCCGAGCGCGCAGAACCACTCGGGCGCGCAGAACGACGTGAGCGCCGCCAGCGAGGCGAGCCAACCGAGCGCAACCACGCTGCCCGCCGCCTCTGCTGCTCGCGACGTGACCGATGCATCCGCCGAACGGGCGCATCGCGCTCGCAGCGGACGCCGCGCCGAGATGCTGCCCGGCCTTCTGCTGATTGCGGCGACGGGAGTCGCGCTCGTACTTGCCAATTCTGCGGCGAGCGGAGCGTGGCACGGCGTGGTCGAGGCACGGCTCGGACCGCTCACGGTGCACGAGTGGGTCGCCGAGTGGCTGCTCGCCGTGTTCTTCTTCGTGACCGGCGTCGAGCTGCGCGAGGAGTTCTCACGGGGCAGCCTGTCGACTCCGCGGCGGGCGCTGACGCCGATCATGGCGGCGCTCGGCGGCATGGTCGTGCCGGCCGTGATCTTCGTCGCGTTCACCGCAGGCGGGTCGGCTGCGCATGGATGGGCCATTCCCACGGCGACCGACATCGCCTTCGCGGTCTCGCTGCTCGCGCTCGTGGCGCCGGGAGTACCCGCGCCTGCGCGTGCGTTTCTGCTCGCGCTCGCGGTCGCCGACGACCTGTTCGCGATGATCGTGCTCGCGGTGTTCTACACGCCGGGGCTGCATCCCACGATTGTGGCCGTAGTGCTCGGTCTGCTGATCGGGCCATGGGTGCGGCCGCGCCTGCGCCGGATGCTGGAGCAGCTCTCGGTGTGGATCGTCGTGCCCGCCTTCGCCCTGGTCAGTGCCGGGGTGCCGCTGTGGGGCGGGGGTGCAGGGGAGGTGTCAGACGCCGCAGTCGGGGCCGGTGACGCAGGGGAGGTGTCAGACGCCGCAGTCGTGGCCGGTGGTGCAGGGGCTCTGGCGCTCGGTGCCGACCCTGTCTTCTTCGGAGTTTTTCTGGGCCTGGTCGTGGGCAAGCCGGTCGGCATCATCCTGGCGACGTGGATCGTGCAGCGGATCGGCCGCGCGTGGAGCGTCAGCCGCGCTCGGCGCGCTGGCACAGCCGTGGTGCAGCGCACGTCGGCGTCGGTCAGCTGGCCGGATCTCTGGGTGGTCGCCCTGCTCGCCGGTGTCGGGTTTACGATGTCGCTGCTGGTGGCGCAGCTCGCGTTCTCCGGCGGTGGTGCGGATGCGGTGCTGCATACCGAGCACGCCACGTTGGGCGTGTTGGCGGCTTCGTTCGTAGCCCCGGTCTTGGCAGGGATCTCGTATCGACTGCTGCGGAGGCGGCGGAAGTAGTTCGGGCGTGTGTCTCCGCGGCCGGCCGTCAAACGCCATGTTCCGGCCGCCATCGGCCGCTGCGGACTGCCGGGTAAGGCTTCAAATGTGGGGCAAAGGGCAAAGGGCAAAGGGCAAAGGCGAAGGCGAAGGCGAAGGCGAAGGCACCCTCTGCCACCTCTGCCACCTCTGCCATCCCTGCCACCCCTGAAAGGCCGGGAAGGCCGGGAAGGCGAGGCTGGTCTCGAGCGGGCAGAACGTGCTGAATGCACGGTGAGTGTGCAGAAGATGCGGGCATTGAGCACTGATGGTCGCGCATTCTGCACGTTCGGCGTCGGGGAGCTGAGAGGGCCGCCATCGAGACATGGGAGATGTCGTTGTGCGGCATCGAAGCATGCAACTTGGCATGTCTGGTTGGCTCTGGGGAGCATTTGGGGCGGATGGATGTGGCGAACGGCACTGGGCGTGGAGGCGGTGGGTGTGTGGATGTGGCGAACGGCACTGGGCGTGGAGGCGGTGGGTGTGTGGATGTGGCGAACGGCGCTGGGCGTGGAGGCGGTGGGTGTGTGGATGTGGCACGGTGTTGGTGCGGCACCTGTCGGATGGCGTCTGGGCGGGCGGGCAGATGCTGGCCAGCGTCGAGGCGAACAAATATCGTGTGACGCAACACGTCGCAGTAGCGTGCGAACGACGGCCACACTGGATATGGTGTGCAGACATCCGAGCGAGTGGGCCTGCGCCTGAACAACGAGCGCCCGCCTCCGAACAGCGCATGACCGAAAGGAAAGCAGACAATGACCAAGTCAGCGACCAGAGTGATCGGCAAGAGCGGCATCGAGATCTTCCCGCTTGCGTTCGGCGGCAACGTCTTCGGCTGGACGGCCGACGAACAACGCTCGCACGAACTGCTCGACCGGTTCACCGAGGGCGGCGGCAACCTGATCGACACGGCAGACTCCTACTCGGAGTGGGCCGACGACGAGCACGTCGGCGGCGAATCCGAGACGATCATCGGGTCATGGCTGCGCGGGCGGGATCGTTCGTCCGTGGTGATCGCCACGAAGGTGGCGAAGTATTCCAAGCGCCCCGGGCTCTCACCGGCGAACGTCGCAGCCGCAGCAGACGACTCGCTGCAGCGACTCGGCACCGACTACATCGACCTCTACTACGCGCACGAAGAAGACCCCAATGTGCCCATCGAACAGACAGCACAGGCCTTCGACGACCTGGTGAAGGCCGGCAAGATCCGTGCGATCGGCGTCTCGAACTTCTCTGCCGAGGCGACCGAGGCCTGGCTGAAGGCTTCGCGTGACAACGGCTGGGCAGAGCCGGTGGCCATCCAGCCGCACTACAACCTCGTTCATCGCAATGACTACGAAGAGCATCTTGCGCCGCTCGCCGCGCGCGAGAACCTCGCGGTGCTGCCGTACTGGTCACTTGCCTCGGGGTTTCTCACCGGCAAGTACCGCGAGCCCGTCGAGCAGGGCGATTCGCCGCGGGCAGGTGCCGCATCGAAGTACGCAGTGCCAGCCGGTCTGGCGATCATCGACCAGCTCGAAGAGATCGCCAAGGCACACCAGACGTCGATCGCCACGGCCGCCCTCGCCTGGCTGCTTGCGAAGCCGCAGGTGGTGGCGCCGAACGCTTCGGCTTCACGCGTCGATCAGGTCGCGGGGCTGCTTGCGGTCGGCGACGTCGAGCTGACCGCCGACGAAGTGGCCGAGCTCGACAAAGCCTCGACCTGGGCCCACTGAGCCTCCGCTGATGCGGCGACCCGGGGCTCTCTGAACCCCGCATCGGGAGATGCGCTCGCTTGAGGTGCAGCTGACAGGGCGACCGGGGGCCTCCCACGACGACCTAGCCGCGGGCACGCTCCAGCTCGGCGACGAGCGTGCGCACGAGGTCGGCCGCTGGCATCTCGCGAGCCCGGCCGACCTCGGAGCCGGCCCAGTGCGCTGCGAACGAGGTGGCATCCCCGTGTGCGGATGCGGCGGCGGCCAACGCCTTGCCTGCGTCGTAGGTCAGCGGGTAAGCGGGGATCTGCACACCGAGCTTTCTGGCCCGCACGCCGATCTCGTGCATTCGATTGCGCAGCCCGCGTGCAGGGCGGCCCGAGACCGCGCTGGTGAATGCCGTGGGGTCGATCGCCTCGAGCTGCTGCTCGCCGAGATCGGTGCGGGGGATGTTCGGCCCGCGGGCGCGACTGACCTCTTCGCGGATGCGCTCGCGGTGTGCCGGCCCGGTGGCCGCCTCGGGGCACAGCAGAAACGCGGTGCCCAGCTGTGCTGCAGCAGCGCCCGCGTCGAGGGCACGTGCGACGTCGACGCCGTCCATGAGCCCGCCGGCGGCGATCAGCGGCAGGTCGACGGCTCGCGCCGCCGCCGCGACGAGGTCGAGGGTCGAAGACCCGCGCGAGGCATGTGCGTCGCCGTCGACACCGCCGTCGAGTGTCGAATCGAACACGCCACGGTGTCCTCCGGCCTCGCGCCCCTGAGCGACGACGGCATCCGCACCGGCCCGCTCGACGAGGCGCGCCTCCTCGGGCGTGGTCGCCGTCACGAACACCAGGATGCCGGCGTCGTGCAGCTGCTCGATCACGCCCGCGGCAGGCAGCCCGAAGTGAAAGCTCACGACGGCCGGCCGAGTGGCCGCCAGCACGTCGACCAGTCGCTGGGTGTTCACACCGGGCGTCGCCGCACTGGCGTAGATTGCGCGCAGCGTGCCCGGCGAAGCGGTCGCGAAGGCTGCGAACTCGGGCTCCAGCAGCCGCAGCCACGACTGTGTCACCAGCGCACTCGAACGCGGCTCTGCGTGTGCGAAGAAGTTGACCATGAACGGCCGTTCGGTGAGCTCTGCCGTGCGCGCGATCTGCTCGGCCGCGCGCGTCGGGTCGGCGCCGCCGATGCCGAGCGATCCGAGGCCGCCGGCGTTCGACACGGCGGCCGCGAGCTCTGGTGTGGTCGCACCAGCCATGGGCGCCTGGATGATGGGGGTGTCGCGCAGCAGCGCCTGTGTCTGTTCGCGCAGCGAGGCGGATGCAGGCTCGGGCGAAGACGAAGTGGGGGACATCGGGGCCTCCTTTGGCTCGTTAAGCGTACGAGAATCCCCAGCTGTCGCAGAATTCACGGCTTGGCAGGCGGGGCCGCCGCGGCATAGACTGTGCACTGATACTTCGGCGAGGGCCGAGACCCCTGCGTGAGCAGATGTCTCAGCCGTTATCGACGCAGTGAGTGGGCAGCCCGCCCTCTCCTCGCGCGTGAGTGCTTGAGTTGAGAAAACCGTCGACCACCAGATGACATGCAGCATGAGACTGCGGGATTCGAGCGCGTCGGCGCCACACGGCGGGTGCGCATGGGGCGCATCCCACAGACCAAGGAGACAAAATGGCAGACAACGCCGAGAACACCTTCGACGCCATCGTGCGCACCAGCTTCGGCAAGGGCGCTTCGCGTCAGCTGCGCCGCGAGGGCCAGACCCCCGCAGTGATCTACGGCCACGGTGCAGAGCCCGTGCACGTCGCACTCGAGGCCCACCAGCTCGGCCTCGCACTGCGCACCTCGAACGCCCTGCTCACCGTCAAGACCGGTGACGACGAGCACCTGGTGCTCGTGAAAGACGTCCAGCGCGACCCGGTGAAGCGCATCATCGAGCATGTCGACCTGCTGGCGGTCAAGCGTGGTGAAAAGGTCGAGGTCGAGGTGCCGCTGCACCTCGTCGGCGAGCCCGTCGGCGGAACCATCGCCGAGACCGACCTCAACACCATCCTGCTGAGCGTCGAGGCCATCGCCATCCCCGAGAACGTCAAGATCGAGATCGAGGGCGCCGAAGAGGGCACCAAGATCTTCGCCAAGGATCTCGTGCTGCCCGAGGGCGCCGAACTGGTCACCGATCCCGAGGCCCTCGTGCTCTCGGTCATCATCCCGAGCGCGGCCGACATGGGTGACTCGGCTGACGAGCTCGCCGTCGAGGCCGCTGAGGCCGAGGCCGCAGCCGAGGCTGAGGGCGCCGGCGACGCCGAGACGACCGAGGCCTGATCGACTCGATCAGCCGCTCTGCTGGGCCGTGTCGCGTTCGTTCGCGCGCGGCCCAGCTCCACCTGCAGGCACATTGACGGCTGGCTGTCAGACAAGAAGAGAGCATTCACCGCACCGTGAGTGACACCCCGTATCTCATCGTCGGTCTCGGCAACCCCGGGCCCGACTACGAGGCGACCCGACACAACGTCGGGCACATGGCCGTCGAGCGCCTCGCCGACGACCTGAGCGCCGGATCGTTCCAGCGCAACAAACGCGCCAACGCCTTCGTAGCGACGGGCGTGACCCGAGCATCCGCCGCGAACGCGGCGCATGCGCCGGGCCAGACGATCAAGCTGCTGCTCGCACACCTCGGCAGCTTCATGAACACCTCGGGCGGCCCCGTCGCCGCCCTGCTCGATTACTACAGCATCACCCCCGATCACCTGATCGTGGTGCACGACGACCTCGACCTGCCGTTCGGCACGCTGCGCCTTAAGAGCGGCGGCGGTCACGGCGGGCACAACGGTCTGCGCGACATCATCGCCGCGACGAAGACCCGTGACTTCTCGCGGGTGCGCGTGGGCATCGACCATCCGCCGGGTCGGCAGCCGGTCGCCGACTATGTGCTGCGTCCCTTCTCAAGCACCGAGCGTCGCGAGCTGCCCATGCTGGTGAGCGATGCGGCGGATGCGGCGCTCGCCCTCGCTGCTGAGGGTCTCGAACCGGCCCAGCAGCGTTTCCACGCCCCGCACGACAACCGAAAGTGAGTATGGCAGCCAAGCGCAGGAACGCCGAGACCGAAGCAGCTGAGGCGGCCTTCGTGCTGCCGGATCACGCCGAGTCGATCACCCGAGCCTTCGCGGGCACCGAGGCCTTTCAACGAGTGCGCGAAGCGATCGACGAACGCGACCTGAACGTCGTCGGCATCGAGAGGCTGCGCACGGCGCTGCTGGCGGCGATGATCGACGAGTACTCAGGCGACCTCGCTGCGGCGAACGCCGGGGGGCAGTACCTGATCATCACGCCGACGGGGCGTGAGGCCGACGTGCTGCTGCGCGCTCTGCGCGAGCTGCTGCCAGAAGCCTCGGTGCAGGAGCTGCCGGCGTGGGAGACCCTGCCGCATGAGCGACTGAGCCCGTCGCCGCAGGTCACCGGGCAGCGTCTCGAGGTGCTGCGCTCACTCGCCGACTGGCGCGATGCGCGCGGTGCAGGCGGCGAGGCGGATGCCGCGTCGAGCTCCGAGCAGACCCCGGCTGCAGAGGGCGGCGCGGCTGCGGCTCAGCCGCAGGTGCAGATCGTGATCGCGAGTGTGCGAGCGGCACTGCAGCCGGTCGCCGACAACCTCGCCAGCATTCGCCCACTGCATGTCGCGGTGGGCGAGGACCACCCGCTCGAAGAGTTCGCCACCCGCCTCGTCGAGATGGCCTACGCACGCGTAGACCTGGTCACCCGTCGCGGCGAGTTCACCGTGCGCGGCGGAATCATCGACGTGTTCCCGCCGACCGCCGACTATCCGGTGCGCATCGAGCTGTTCGGCGACGAGGTCGATACCATCAAGCCGTTCCACGTGGCCGACCAGCGCACCGACGAACAGCAGCTCGACCAGGTCGACATCGGCGCCAGCCGTGAGCTGCTGCTCACCGAGCACGTGCGTCAGCGCGCCGCCGAGATGCAGCACGAGTTTCCGAACCTCTCGGGCATGCTCGAGAAGCTCTCGCAGGGCATTCCGGTCGAGGGCATGGAATCGCTGGCTCCCGCGCTCGACGATCATCTCGTGCCGATCACCGACTACCTCGCGCGCGATGCCGTCGTCGCCGTCGTGAGCCCGGAGCGAGCCCGTACCCGCGCCGAGAATCTGGTCGCGACCAACCGCGAGTTTCTCGAGGCGGCGTGGAGTGCCGCAGTCGCCGGAGCCGAAGCGCCGATCGACCTCAGCGCCGGCGAGTATCTCGACCTGGACGCGCTGCGCAAGGCGGCATCTCCACGCCACTGGTGGCAGCTGTCGCCGTTCGACAGCGAGATCGCCGGCGCCGACACGGGTGGGGCGGATGCCGCAGACGCGCCCGCCGGATCGGTGCCCGTGGTCGCGCGGGCCGTCCCGAGCTTCGCAGGCGACGCCAACGGCGCGGTCGAGCATGTTCGCGCTCTGCTCTCTGACGGCTGGCGCGTGGTGATCACGGCGGCTGCCAAGGGCACGGCCGCCCGCACCATGCAGCTGCTTGCCGATCAGGAGGTCGCCGCGCGCGCCGCATCCGCCGGAGCCATCGAGGCGGGCGTGGCCAGCATCCTCGTGGCCGACGTCGACGAGGGCTGGGAGCTCGCCGACGAACGGCTGGCGCTGATCACCGAGGCCGAGTTCTTCGGGCGCACTGCCAGCTACAACCGCGGCCAGCCGAAGAAGCTGGCGAGCCGGCGACGCAAGACGGTCGATCCGCTGCAGCTGAAGCCCGGAGACCTGGTCGTGCACGACAAGCACGGCATCGGCCGGTTCATCGAGCTGACCAGCCGTGAGGTCGGCGGGCGTGACGGCCGGCATCTGCGCGAATACCTCGTGATCGAGTACGCACCGAGCAAGAAGGGACACCCGGGCGACCGGCTCTACGTGCCGACCGACCAGCTGGACCAGCTGACGCGGTATGTGGGCGGGGAAGACCCGACGCTGTCGAAGCTCGGCGGCTCGGACTGGTCGCGCACCAAGAGCAAGGCCCGCAAGGCGGTGCGCGAGATCGCGGTCGGGCTGGTGAAGCTCTATGCCGAGCGCACCCGGGCGAAAGGGCACGCCTTCGGGCCAGACACCCCCTGGCAGCACGAGCTCGAAGAGGCCTTTCCGTACGCCGAGACGCCTGATCAGCTGCAGACCATCGACGAGGTCAAGCACGACATGGAGCGCGAGATGCCCATGGATCGCCTGCTCGCCGGCGACGTCGGCTTCGGCAAGACCGAGGTCGCGGTGCGTGCGGCGTTCAAGGCGATTCAGGACGGCTACCAGGTCGCGATGCTGGTGCCGACCACACTGCTTGCGCAGCAGCACGCCGAGACGTTCGCCGAGCGGTATGCGGGTTTTCCGGTGAAGCTGCGCACGCTCTCGCGTTTTCAGACGGCGAAAGAGACCGCCGACACGATCGCAGGACTCGCCGACGGGTCAGTCGACATGGTGATCGGCACCCACCGCATTCTGAGCAAGAGCGTGCACTTCAAGAAGATCGGGCTGGTGATCATCGATGAGGAGCAGCGCTTCGGCGTCGAGCACAAGGAGCGTCTCAAAGAGCTGAAGACGAATGTGGACGTGCTCTCGATGAGCGCCACGCCGATTCCGCGCACCCTGGAGATGGCTGTCACGGGCATCCGCGAGATGTCAACGCTCGCGACACCGCCCGAGTCACGTCACCCGGTGCTCACGTATGTGGGGGCGTTCAGCGACAAGCAGGTCGCCGCGGCGGTGCGACGCGAGCTGCTGCGCGAGGGGCAGGTGTTCTATGTGCACAACCGTGTCGGCGACATCGCCAAGGCTGCGGCGCACATCGCCGAGCTGGTGCCCGAGGCACGCGTCGGCGTCGCGCACGGACAGATGGGCGAGAGCGAGCTGGAGCGGGTCATCGTCGACTTCTGGGAGCAGAAGTTCGACGTGCTCGTCTCGACCACGATCATCGAGACCGGCATGGACATTCAGAATGCGAACACACTGATCGTCGACGATGCACAGCGCTATGGTCTGTCGCAGCTGCACCAGTTGCGCGGGCGTGTGGGGCGCGGGCGCGAGCGTGCCTACGCGTACTTCCTGTACGACCCGGAGAAGACGCTGACCGACACCGCCCACGACCGGCTTGAGACGATCGCTGCGAACAACGAGCTCGGCGCCGGCATGCAGGTCGCGATGAAAGACTTGGAGCTGCGCGGTGCGGGCAACCTGCTGGGCGGCGAGCAGAGCGGACACATCGCGGGAGTCGGGTTCGACCTGTACCTGCGGATGGTCGGCGAGGCCGTCGACGCGTTCAAAGGCGGGGATACTGCGGAGCAGATCGAGCTTCGGCTCGAGCTTCCGGTCGATGCGCACATTCCGACCGATTACGTCGACTCGGAGCGACTTCGACTCGAGGCCTATCAGAAGCTGGCGACCGCCTCGAGCCCGACCGGGCGCGACGGAGCCATCGACGCGGTGGTCGAGGAGTTCGAAGACCGCTACGGCAGGCTGCCGCTGCCCGTGCGCAATCTCATCTCGGTGTCGCGTCTGCGGCGCGCGCTCGCGGGCTCCGGGCTGGCCGAGGTCATCGCGGTGAGCGGTCGGCTGCGCCTCGCGCCGCTGGAGTTGAGCGATTCGCTGCAGATGCGCCTGCGCCGGCTCTACGGCTCGTACACGATGCTGCCCGCGGGCGGCGGGGCGCTGATCACCGTGCCCGAAGAGCTGCTGGGCTTGGACGATGTGCAGCCGCTGGTCGACTGGGTGACCGGAGTTCTGGTCAGTCTCGAAGTGATCGAGGCTCCGGTCGCTGCTGCGATTGAGAGCTCTGACGCTGGGGCTGAGAGCAGCGGTGTCGGCACTGGGGGGAGTGCTGGCGGTGTTGGCGCTCCAAGCGGGGCAGGTGTTGGCGCTGAGAGCGGCGCCGCAGGTCAGACGGGGAGTCGACGTGGCACAGGTTCTGCGCGCACCAGTGCCAGACGGACCGACAGCGGCGATTCGGCGTCGAAGGGATCTCGTGCTGCGGGCGCAGGGCGTCAGGGCCGCAGTGCATCGGCCGCTTCTCGGTCTTCAGAGGCTGGCTCGGCTTCTGAAACCCACGCTCAGACCAGCGCACACGGGGAGGCGGGGGAGAGCGGAGCATCCGCATCATCTGCCTCAGACCGTGATTCGGGTGTTGCCCGGCCGCAGACCTTCGAGGAGCGAGCCGCCGCCCGTCGTGCCGCGGCCGATGCTCGCGCGCGCGAACGCAGGGCCCGCCGGCGCAAGGCCGACGACTTCTGATTCGGGCGGGGCTGTTTCTGGTCTTGGACTGCTGTGATTCCACGCTGGGTGGGACCGAGGCATGGGAAATGCTGTTTCTGCCGATCGAGACATGGGAATTGTCGCTCTAGGCGATCGAGGCATGGGAATTGTGGCTCTAGGCGATCGAGGCATGCCAAGTGTCATGTCTGGATGCGGTGGTGCAGCATTTGCGGCGGCTGGATGGGGTGGGCAGGCTAGGGACCGAGACGCAGCACGATGAAAGGAGTGCCACAGGACTCGAGTGTGCAGAACCTGCTGAATGGGGTCGGTGGCTGGCTGCGAGTGTGCAGAACCTAATGAGCGGGGTGGATGCTCGGGCGCGAGTGTGCAGAATCTGTCGAATGGAGCCGGTGTCTGAACTCGAGTGTGCAGAACCTGCTGAATGCGGGGCGAGTGTGCAGAAGTGGTGGGCATCGTTTGCTGATGTCCGCAGGTTTTGTACTTTCGGCATCTGCACACCCGCGCAGCATCCTCTATGGCGCCCCGAACCCATATTCAGACCGCCCCGTCGAAGCGCCCCGCCCGGCGTCGGTCAGGCCGTCTTGCCTCCACGCCGCCCGCGCAGCATGGCCCCGATCACCAACAGCACGACTCCAGCGGCTGCCCACAGCAGCAGGGTCAACCACTGTCCGCTCGTCGAGGCATCAGGGAAGTAGCTCAGCGACTTCATCAGGCTCACGACCGTGCCGTTCGGCAGTTGCGCGCCGAACGTCCCCATGAACCCCGGCAGAAATTCGTTCGGTACCATGATGCCGCCCCAAGGCGTGCCGATCAGCAGAACGAGCGCGACCCCGATCCCCATGCCGGCAGGGCCGAACAGCGTGCCGAGTCCCGCGATCACCGAACTGATCGCCAGCGCACCGAGACCCAACGCCAGCGCGTGCGCCCAGTAGCTGCCCGGGATCATGTCGAACCACGGGCCGAGCACGGCGGCACCGATGAGTCCGGCTCCGAGTGCGGCGACGCCGAGCGTGATCAGCCGCGCATAAGGCCGTTTGACCATGAGCATCGAGAACATGCCGCCCATCATGCCGGCGATCAGAGCGGGCAGCATGGTGAGGTTCCCCGCGAACGCGTTGCCTCCGCCGACGACATCGGTGACCGTGACGGTGGTCGCAGCCTTCGCCTTCTCGTGCAGCGTCTGCTGCATGGCCAGAATCTGTTCGGCGGATGCGCCCTGCGATTTGGCTGCGGAAAGCGCGTCGTCGATCGCCTGGTCGCTCTTTTGCTCCAGCCCCTGTCGCATGCCGGTGGCGACCTGACCAAGCATCTGCGTGACCTGTGCGTTGCCGGCCGACGCGGTGAGGAATTCGGTGCCCTGTTCGCCGACGATCACGGCGCCGTCGACGTCGCGGCGCTCAATCGCGCCGATTGCGGCGTCCCGGTCGTTCTGCTGGGCGAATGAGAACAGATCCGCCTGCTGTGCGGTGAGAGCGGATTCGATCTGCGACACCTGTGCATCGGGGCCGGCGACGGCGAGTCGAATGCCCTCCGGGTGCATCTGACTCATCGGCCAGAGGAAGGCACTTACGAAGACGCCACAGATTACGGCGACCAGCAGGCCGGGCGCGAGCGCCTGCATCCATATCGGAAGGGGACGCTTCGCAGGTTTGCCGCGACTGGCCGGTGGCGCTGATCGCGTCGTGTTCTCAAGCGGCGTGCGCTCGTCGTCTGTCGGGCGATTCTGCGGGTTCATGGGGCTCCTTGTGTCGCTGTTTAGTAATTCAACACTCATTGAACTCAACGTGCGTTGAATAATGTAGCATGGGTGTATGCGAGACACCAGCGGCACAGCGAGACGTACCCCAGGGCGGCCGAAAGGCGGCTCGACGAGCCGCGAGCAGATTCTGAAGGCAGCTGTAGAGGTGTTCGCCGAGCGCGGGTATGAGGGGGCGAGTCTGCGTGCGATCACGACGCGCGCGGGGGTCGACGTCGCGTTGGTGAGCCACTTCTTCGGCGGCAAACAGGGACTTTTTGACGAGGCCGTCACCCAGCACGCCGAGCGTATGCTGAGCAACCTGATGAAGATCGATCCGGAAAGCGCCGGTGCTCGCGATCTGCTCGACACCTATTTCTCGATGTGGGAGTCGCCCGAGACGGCCCTCATGGTGCGGGCGCTGTTCCGTGCCGCTTTGGAATCTGAAGACAGCCGCGAACGCCTGCAGCAGATGGTGACGAATCGTCTGATCGTCGGTCTGGCACAGCTCGCCGCGCGCCGTGGGGCTGCCGATGCCTCAGCGGATGCGGTGGCTGGAGCCGCCATCGATGTCGCAGCCGACGGCACGATCACGGTTCAGAGTCAGCTGCTCGCGGCGCATCTGCTCGGTGTCGGCATCTCCCGCTACATCATGAAGGTGACACCGCTGGCAGATCTGAGCCGTGACGAGCTCGTTGAACAGCTGATTCCTGCGGTCGAGGCGTATTCGTCCGGTTGCCCGCGCTGATGGTCGCAGGTTTTGCACTTTCGGTGGTCAGCGAGTGGGGGCGGGTGTGTTTGAGCCCCCAAGTGTGCAGAAACCGCTGATCGAGGCATGGAGAACGGTGTTCCAGCCGATCGAGGCGTGGGAAATGTTGCTCTCAGCGATCGAGACATGTCAACTGCCATGTCTGGATGCGGTGGGGCGGCATTTGTGGCAGTTGGATGTGATGGGTGTCTGGGCTGGAGGCTCAGCGCACTGAAGCGTGTCCAGCTGACCGCGAGCGTGCAGAATCTGTCGGATGGGGCCGGCGGCTGGGCTCGAGTGTGCAGAACCTGCTGAAGGGGAGGGGCGACCACGCGTGGTGCGCAGAAACCGCCGGCCCTAGATACCAATGTCCGGCCCCGCACCAATGGCCGGCTCCGCACCAATGGCCGGCTCGGCACCAATGGCTGGCCCGGCACCACTTGCTAGCCCAGTACCGTTTCCAGCCCCGTACTACCTGCCAGCCCAGTACTACTCGCCCGTGCTGTCGCTGCCCGTGCTGTCGCCCGTCACACCGATGACTCCGGCATCAGAGCCGGCCTGCTCGGCCGCGTGAATCTCGCCCTGAAAATCACGCAGCGTCGAGCGCAGCGCCCGCTCCGAATCGAGCCCGGACGCCTTCGCCGACGCCACGATTGCAAGCAGCAGCTTGCCCAAGTCATCTTCGTCTTCGAGCTGAAACGCTCCGGGCTGGGTCGCATCGAGCAGCCCCAACTTGTGCGCGCGACCGATGACCTTGTCAGCGAGTGCGAGCGCGGGCAGATCCTGCGGAATCCCATCGAGCACGCTGGTGCGCTCGCTCTTCTCGCGGGCCTTGGCCGCATCCCACACCGCAACCACTTCGTCGGCAGTCTCGGCATGCGCATCGCCGAAGACGTGCGGATGCCGATCGCGCATCTTCTTGTCGACCGCGGCCGCGAGGTCGTCGATGTCGAACCGCCCCTCGGTCTGGGCGAGGCGCGCGTGAAAGAGCACCTGGTAGAGCACGTCTCCGAGCTCCTCTTTCAGCGCGGCGGTCGCCTGCTCAGACCCATCGTCGGTCTCGATCGCGTCGAGCGCCTCGTAGGTCTCTTCGAGCAGGTACTTCGCGAGCGAGCGGTGGGTCTGCTCGCGATCCCACGGGCAGCCGCCCTCTGCGAGGAGTGTGTCGACCGTGTCGACCAGCCCGTCGAGCCCCGGATGATCGGCGGCGGCGGCCGCGTTCGAGAACAGCGAGTCAGCCAATGCGCTGCCCCTTCGCAGAGTTGCGGTACGGTGCGCGGGTGCGCGACGTGGCCCACCCGAGCAGAATCAGCGAGAGCACGACCTGCCCTGCGATGCCCCAGAACCACACCGGCTGCGTGCCGGCCATCTGCTGCTCAGGAGTCTTCGAGTCGGCCGACCACTCGCACTCCTCGATCGTCTCGACCGGAATCGTCGAGTGCTGCGCCTTGCGCAGTTCGACCTTGAGCGTGGTCAGCAGGTTCGTCGGGTACCCGACCGCAGTTCCGGCGTCACCATGCCCGAAGCGGGCGGGGGTGGCATCCGCCAGAATGACGAACGGGTTCGCTGCCAGCACAGGCCAGACCAGATCGGGGCGCTGATAGCTGCGCTGCTCAGAGACGACCTGGCAGCGTCGGCTCTGCGTGCCCTCGCCGGGCTGCGTGCCGTCGGCGGATGCTCCCTCGCCCTGCGACTGCGCGCCGCTGCCCGCCTCGCCGTCAGTACCAGGCTGTCCGTTCGACCCGTCTGCGGCAGAACCGCTCTGCTGGCTCGAGGCTGTGACATGCGTGTTCACCTGGACGGTGCGCTCGCTGGTCAGCAGCGCAGCGCCGATGTTGAACGCGAAGACGGAGCCGACGCTCAACAGCGCGATCACGAGGTATGACATCGCGGTCGCGGCACCGGCGCGGCTGAAGATGCCCGAGAACGCGACCGAGATGGCTGAGAAGAAGGCGAGCTCCAAGAAGAGCACGACTAACGCGGGCACCACGATGATCCAGCCGACATTGCCGATGACCGCTGCGAAAAGCAGGAACGGCAGTGCAACCAAGACCAGCACGAGCGAGGCGATCCAAGCGGCGAACGCCTTGGCCCAGACGATGGTGGCAGCCGAGACCGGCGCGGTCTGGACGAGTGCGAGCACTCCGCTCTCACGATCGCCGTTGATCGACCCGCCGCCGAGTGCGGGCACCACGATTGCGGCGAGGAACAGGGTGAAGTACAGGATCAGCGAGAACAGCCACGCGCCCATGGGCTGGCCGTTGCTCTGGCTGATGAAGTAGGCGCCGGCGGTGAGCCCGCCGATTGCGAGCAGCCAGATGATCAGCAGTGGGAGCCACCCAGACCCGCGCATACGCTGGCGCAGCTCGAGGCCGATGAGTGTGAGCATCAGCGGTCACCTCCTTTGCGGTCGGATCGGTCGGTTGTGCGACCTGCGCCCCTGCCGCGGCCCTTGCGGGGCCTCTCGTGCGAGGCTTCGGCCGGCCCGTCGCTATCGTCAGCGGCACCGCCGACGGAGGCGTCAGCCGTGTCGTCTGTCTTCGCGCCGAGCGCGTCGAGCACCGACTCGGTCGTATCGGCCGGAGCCTGCTGCTGCAGAGCCCGGAACGTCTGCTCGGTCGCGCTGAACGCCGGGCTGTAGTCGTGTACCGGAACCCCGGCGATCACGAGCCGCGCGAGCAGCAGGTTCGCCGCCTCATCGCTGCCCATCAGCACTTCGACGGCCTGCGTGACCGGGTCGAGATCGAACGGCGTCTCGAACCGCTGCAGGGCCTCGAGCAGCGCCTGCGGGTCGAGACTGCGGATGCGCCACGCGCGCGGTGCGGTCGCGGCCTGATTGACCTCGGCTGACGAAGCGCTGACGCCTTCGGTGAGATAGACGACGTGGTCGGCGTAGTCGTCGAGACCTTCGAACCAGTTGGTCGAGATGACCACCGTCTTGCCCTCGTCGGCGAGCTGACGCAGCGCGGCCTGCACGCGATCGCGGCTGATGTTGTCGAGACCTGACGTGGGCTCGTCGAGCAGCAGCACCTGCGGGTCGTGCACGAGCGCCCGAGCGAGCGAGAGCAGCTGACGCTGACCTCGCGAGAGCTGCCGCGCCTGACGCTTGGCC
This sequence comes from Pseudoclavibacter sp. CFCC 13611, assembly GCF_008831225.1. Classification (NCBI taxonomy): domain Bacteria; kingdom Bacillati; phylum Actinomycetota; class Actinomycetes; order Micrococcales; family Microbacteriaceae; genus Pseudoclavibacter; species Pseudoclavibacter sp. CFCC 13611. The sequence continues at coordinate 26,229 of NZ_WBKE01000002.1, forward strand.
ACATCGTTGAGCCCGGTCTTGGTCATCAGATCGATCGTGCGCTTGCGCGCCTCGGCCCGAGGCAGTCCGTAGAGCCGAGCGAAGGTCTGCAGCGTGTGCCGCACGGTCATGCGCGGCCACAGCGGAATGTGGTCGGGCACCCATCCGATCGACGAGCGGGCATCCTGCGGGCGGGCCACGGCGTCGATGCCGTTGATGCGCACCTCGCCGTTCTGCGGCTTGAGCAGCGTCGCAAGAATCTGCAGCACTGTGCTCTTGCCGGCGCCGTTCACGCCGACCAGAGCGGTGACATGCCCTGATCGTGCGGTGAAGCTGACATCGGTCAGCGCCCGGTTCTTGCGGCCGAACGACCGCTGCAGATGGCGCACTTCGACGTTGCGTTCGGTGATGAGCGGCGCCGATGAAGGTTCGAGCTCATCGTCTTCGGCCGGCGTCTGAGTCGCGGCCGCGGTCACGCTCGGGGCGATCTGGCGTGTGGATGCGGCATCGGGCGCATCGTCCCGGTCGCCTGGTCTCGGGGTGGCTTCGACGGTCTCTTCGGGAATTTCAGCGGTAGGCTGCTCGGCGACCTCGGCAGCCGCAGCGGCGACTGACGCATCACGGGCAGACGCCGGTGCCAGAGGCGCGGTCGCCGCTTCGAGCGGCGCGGGCTGCGATACGGGCTTCGCTGCTGCAGCAGGCTCTGTCGTCGCAGGCTCCTCGCTCGCAGGCGCCACAGCAGCTGCCGGTGCGTCGTCGAGCGAGATCGGCGTCGCAATCAGCGGCTGTGCTGACGGATGCGTATCGACGTCGACGTCTGGATCGTACGTCGACGTGGTGCGAGGGGCTCCGTCGAGCGGAGGCTTCTCGGCGTCGTCACTCTGCTGTGCGAGGAGTGCGCTCGCCGCCGCCTCTTGCGGGGCGACCGGATTCGGCTCGGTCACTGGGGCCGGTGCGTCTTCCTGCGAGCTCTCTGACTTCTCTGAGCTCTCTGAGTTCGCAGGGCGCTCTGAGTTCGCTGAGTCCTCTGGGCGCTCTGGCGCCGGTGCTGCTGCAGCTGCTGCAGATGCTCCTGCGGAGGGCGCTGATGATGCTGCATTAGCAGAGGGCTCAGGCGCTGACGCCTGTGCAGCTTCGCCCGTGGACGGGGTCTCGACAGCCGAGGCCAGGGCGCCTGCAGCTGCATCGCCGCTCTCGGTCTTCTGCGCATCGACTGGCGTCACGTCATCGCGTCGTGGCTCAGCAGGGGGAGTCGCGGTCGCACTCGAGGTCTCTGAGATGTTGGCCTTGGCGGCATCGACATCGGCGGGTTTCACCGTGCCAGTGGCATCAGCCGCCCCCGCATGATGCTCATGCAGCGGGTCGGGTGCTCCGGCGGGCCGGCGGGCGCGAGCCGCGCGCAGGATGCGGGCAGCATCCGCCGCGGCCTGACCGCTGTCATAGACGGGGCGCTCGGGCATTGCCGGCGGAACGAACCGATCACCCGGCTGTGTCGCCGCACCGGAGACCTGCGGGCCGTGCGCATCGAGGCCGGCTTCAGCCGCACTCGGCACATCGGACTTCTGGTCACCTGCGGCTGAACCGCCGTCAGCGCCGGCTTCGGGTACGTCGATCGACTGCGGGTCGACTGGGTCAGCGGATGCGATGAACCCCTCGGGCTCACCGATGGGCGCCGTCTGTGGGTGCGGTTCGTTCGCAGGCCGATCGGCATCGACCGTGGAGGGGCCAGGCTCGGGCACCTCGACGGTCGTCTCGGCCTTGGTGCGCTTGCGCCAGCCGAAAAGACCGCGCTTGTGCTCGTGCGCGTCGTTCTCGTTGTTCGCCATGCTCCGCCTCACTGATCGGGTTCAGACACCTGTCTGAACATTCAGCCTAAGCATGAACCTCTGACATACTCTGTTCCTCTTCGGCGCGCCCCGCACATTCCGCGTGTGAGATCCACCGCCTACGGGCGTCCTGCACCGGCTTGCGGAGCCGCCGACCGGGCCACGCGTGGCATGATAGACAACCATGGCTCAGCAGATCAATCCGCCTCGCGGCATGCGCGACTTCCTGCCCGCTGACAAAGCACGCCGAGAGCGTGTGCTGTCGACGATTCTCGACACCTACCGTCGACACGGGTTCACCCAGATCGAGACACCGGTGCTCGAAGAGCTGAGCAGGCTGACCTCGGGCATGGGCGGCGACAACGAGAAACTGGCCTTTCGCGTGCTGCGTCGCGGGCTCACCCCCGAGAAGCTGCAGCGCGCGCTTGAGACGGGAGACGAAGCCGATCTCTCAGATCTCGGCCTGCGCTTCGACCTGACCGTGCCTCTGGCGCGCTACTACGCCTCGCATCACGCCGAGCTGCCCAAGGTGTTCCGTTCAATTCAGGCCGGGCCGGTCTGGCGGGCCGAGCGCCCGCAGAAGGGCCGCTACCGCCAGTTCGTGCAGTGCGACATCGACATTCTGGGCGAGCCGAGCGTGCTCGCCGAGCTCGAACTCATCACCGCTACCTCGGCGGCGCTCGCTGAGCTGGGGCTCACCGGGGCGACCATCCGCATCAACGACCGCGGCATCCTCAATGCGATTCTGGCCGACTCGGGCTTCGCCGAGGCCGACACCGCTCGCGTGCTGATCAGCATCGACAAGCTCGACAAGATCGGTGCCGATGGCGTGCTCGCCGAACTGCGCGAAGCCGGCCTTGGCAGCCAGGCAGAGCGTCTGGGAGGCTTTCTCGAGCGTGTGGAACGGCTCGGGCAGCAGCCACTCAGCCGCGAGGCGATCACGACGGCGCTCGGCGACATTGAGGCACCAGCGGCAGTGGAGAATCTGGTCACCATTGCAGACGCACTCGCTGCGACGGCCGCCGGCGACGCATCCGCCGCAACCACGGCTGACGCCGCCGGTGTGCGCCGCAAGGGCGCGCCGGCAGCGGCGAAGCTCGTCTTCGACCCGACCCTCGTGCGCGGCATGGGCTACTACACCGGTACGATCTTCGAGATCTCGCACCCCTCGTCGAAGTCGTCCGTCGGCGGTGGCGGCCGCTACGACGGCATGATCGGACGCTTCTTGGGGCAGCAGGTTCCGGCAGCCGGGTTCTCGATCGGCTTCGAGCGCATCATCGACCTCGTCGACGATTCGGCGTCGGGTCCCGAGGGCGGCCTCGTGCTGCTCGCCGACCGCAGAGCCGCTGCCGCGAATCTCATCGTGATCAAGGCGCAGGCTCTCGCGCAGACCGACCACACACGTGTCGACATCGTCACCGAGCCCAAGAAGGCGGGCAGGCTGCTCGACGAGCTGGTGGCCGACGGGTACACGCACTTCGCACGCGTTCCGGCGGATGCCACGTCACTCGCCGAGATCGAGGTGCGCGCGCTGGGCTGAGTGCGATGAACGTCTGCACGACGACGGAAGCTCTGGCCGCGCTGGTGCGCGCCCGGCCTCCTGCGGCGTGCATCGTTCGCAGGTGCGGGAAACGTCACACTCCGTCACATTCTTGGTCGTGATTGGGGGCTCGTGGTCTAGTACGGCTAATATTTGCGAGTGATCACCGCCTCTCACCTCTACAAAACCTACGGCTCGGGTGCTGCCGCCGTGCACGCGCTCGACGACGTGAGCCTCACCGTCGCCGACGGCGAAATCTTCGGGGTAATCGGGCAGAGCGGCGCTGGCAAGAGCACGCTGCTGCGCACGATCAACGCGCTGGAGCGCCCCGATCGCGGCAGCGTCGTCGTCGGCGATCGCGAGATCACCGCACTGACCGGCAGCGCACTGCGCGCCGCCCGTCATGAGATCGGCATGGTGTTTCAGCACTTCAACTTGGTGGGCAACCGCACGGTGCAGCAGAACGTGGAGTTCGCGCTCGAAGCCGTCGGCGTGCGCGGTCGTGAGCGTTCCTCGCGAGCTCGCGACATGCTCGATCTGGTGGGCCTTGCCGATCGCGGCGGGCACTATCCGGCGCAGCTCTCGGGCGGGCAGAAGCAGCGCGTGGGCATCGCACGGGCGCTCGCAGGCGAACCGAAGGTTCTGCTCTCTGACGAGGCGACGAGCGCACTCGACCCCGCAACCACGCGTTCCATTCTCGAGCTCTTTCGCCGCATCAATCGTGAACTCGGGCTGACCGTGCTGCTGATCACCCACGAGATGGACGTCGTCAAAGGGGTATGCGACTCGGCTGCGCTGATGGAGCACGGCCGCATACTCGAGCAGGGGCGGCTTCTCGATCTGATCGCGACTCCAGGGTCGAAGCTCGCGCGCGAGCTCTTCCCCCTCGGCGTCGATCAGACGGAGGCATCGAGCGCGCTCGGGCAGACCGTCGTTGATGTCACCTTCGGCGGCGGTGAGGTCGGTCAGGCCGTCATCGCACGGCTCGCACGCCGACGCAGTCTCGACGTCAGCATCCTCGGAGCGATGATCGAGCGCATCGCCGGCCAGTCGGTCGGCCGCACACGGCTCGCGCTGCCGGCAGTCGGTGCCGAGGCAGAGGCCGCGATCGCAGAGCTCAAGGCAGAAGGGCTGATCGTCGATGTGCTTTCGGGCGGAGCCGCCGCGTCCGCGTCGTCCGCCGCGCACATCGCGAACCCCGAAACGGCGCACACCGATGAGGAGGCCGGCCGATGATCGACATGAACGACCCGAAATTCTGGCCGAATCTCTTCGACGTGGTGCTCGAAGGCACCGGCGAGACCCTGTACATGGTGCTGATCGCGACGATCATCACCGTGATCGTGGGGCTGCCGCTCGGCGTGCTGCTCGTGGCCACCGAACGCAACGGCTTTCTGAGCAGCATCTTCGGTTCGCGTGTGCTGGCTCGTGTGCTGAACGCAGTGCTCTCTTTCATCGTGAACCTGGGGCGATCGGTGCCGTTCGTGATTCTGATGATCGCGCTCATCCCCGTGACCCGGTGGCTGGTCGGGTCGTTCATCGGCACCGGCCCGGCGATCGTGCCGCTCACGCTGGTGGCGATTCCCTTCTTCGCGCGGCTCGTCGAGATCGCGGTCAAAGAGGTCGAACCAGGGCTGTTCGAGGCATCCGAGTCGCTGGGCGCGAGTCGCTGGCAGCTCGTGCGGCGCGTGATTCTGCCTGAGGCGATGCCGGCGATCGTGCTCGGCCTGGCCACCACGTTCACGTCGATCGTCAACTTCTCGGCGATGGTCGGCGTGGTCGGCGGCGGCGGGCTGGGCAATGTCGCGTTGAGCTATGGCTGGCAGCGCTACAGCTGGATGCATGTGGTCGTCGTGATCGTCGTGCTCTTCGCGATCGTGCAGATCGCCCAGCTCATTGCGAACTTCGCCGCCCGCCGGCTGAGCCGCCAAGACGCAGGACGCACCGAGACCGTGCAGAAAAACCTCGAGACCGCCTGAACGACAGGCGCTCGACACACGTTCGACCAATAAGAAAAAACAGGAGAGACACATCATGAACAGACTCACCAAACGACTGCTCGCAGCCGGTGCCATCGTTGCCGCGGCAGTCAGCATGACGGCCTGCAGCAGTGGGTCTGGGGCGTCGAACGACGGCAGCAGCCTGGGCACGATCAAGGTCGGCGCGCTGCCCACTCCGGCCGGTGACATCCTCAAGTTCGTCGCCGACGGCCAGGCGAAAGACGCCGGGCTCGACCTGCAGTACGTTGAGTTCAGCGACTACAACACGCCGAACCCTGCGCTCGCAGACGGCTCGGTCGACGCCAACCTGTTTCAGCACCAGGCCTTCCTCGACAACTCGAACAAGAGCAACGGCACTGATCTGGTGAGCGTCGGCACGATCTACCTGCCGGCCGCCGGTTTCTACTCGAAGAAGGTCGACAGCCTCGACGCGCTGGAGAACGGCAGCACCGTGGCCATTCCCAATGACCCGACCAACGAGGGCCGCGCACTCGAGCTGCTCGCTGCGAACAAAGTGATCGAGATTCCCGCGGGAGCCACATCGGCGAGTGAGATCTCATCGAACCCGCGAGAGCTGAAGTTCGAAGAGCTCGACAACCCGACACTGGCCCGCGCCGTCGACGATTCGAACATCGACGCGGCCTTCGTCACCTCGACGTTCGCACTGGGCGCGGGGCTGACCGCCGACCAGGCGATCATTCTCGAGACCACCGAGAAGTACGCCAACGTGCTGGCGACTCGTCCTGAGCTCAAAGACGACGCGCGCGTGCAGAAGCTGCACGAGTTGCTGACCAGCGATGAGACGAAGAAGCACATCTCTGACACCTGGCAGGGTCAGGTGCTGCCGCTCAGCTGAGTGCGCCCATCGTCTGATCGATGACGGATGCCCGGGGCACGTTCGCGTGCACCCGGGCATCTCTGCGTGGTGAGGCAGGCCTGGTGCGACGTGGGTCGGAGACCCATGGGTGGTGGGCCGGGTCTGGCGAAGACAACGTAGACTGTTGAGAGAACCCGTATCAGCACCGACTGTCGCCCCGCGGCGGCGCATGGCTGCCTGCGGGTTTCACACAGAGATCACGAGCCGAAGACATCACCTTCGGAGACCCTGAGAGGCATTCAGCATGGCAGGCATCGTTTCGGTTTCAGCACGCGAGATCCTGGACTCGCGCGGCAACCCCACCGTCGAGGCAGAGGTCACCCTCGACGACGGCACCCTCGGTCGTGCAGACGTTCCCTCGGGTGCGTCCACCGGCCAGTTCGAGGCTGTGGAGCGTCGTGACGGCGGCGACCGCTACCTGGGCAAGGGAGTGCTGGGCGCAGTCGAGTCGGTGAACACCGAGATCAGCGATCTGCTCGCCGGGCGTGACTCCGCAGACCAGCAGGGCATCGACGAGGCGCTCATCGCGCTCGACGGCACCCCGAACAAGGCTCGCCTCGGCGCCAACGCCATTCTCGGCGCATCGCTCGCCGTGGCACGGGCCAACGCTCTGTCGAAGCAGCAGGAGCTCTACATCTCGGTCGGCGGCGACGCCGCGGTCACCCTGCCAGTGCCCATGATGAACATTCTCAACGGCGGCGCACATGCCGACTCGAACGTCGATTTCCAGGAGTTCATGATCGCCCCGATCGGGGCGAAGAGCTTCGCCGAGGCGCTGCGCTGGGGCAGCGAGGTCTATCACACCCTCAAATCGGTGCTCAAAGAGCAGAAGCTCAGCACCGGCCTGGGCGACGAGGGCGGCTTCGCGCCGAGCCTCGGGCACAACGCCGACGCCTTCGCCGTCATCACCGAGGCGATCGAACGTGCCGGCTACCAGCTGGGCAGCGACATCGCGCTGGCACTCGACGCCGCATCCAGCGAATTCTTCAGCGACGGCAGCTATCACTTCGAAGGCGAATCGCGTGATTCGCAGTGGCTCATCGACTACTACGACAGCCTGGTCAGCGAGTACCCGGTGGTCTCGATCGAGGACGGCCTCGACGAGAACGACTGGGCCGGCTGGAGCGCCCTGACCGCCAAGCTCGGCGATCGCGTGCAGCTGGTGGGCGACGACCTGTTCGTCACGAACCCAGAGCGTCTGCAGCGCGGCATCGACGATCAGGCGGGCAACTCGATTCTGGTCAAAGTGAATCAGATCGGTTCGCTCACCGAGGCGCTGCGTGCCGTCGAACTCGCTCAGACGAACGGCTACAGCGCCATGATGTCGCATCGCTCGGGCGAGACCGAAGACACCACGATCGCCGACCTGGCCGTCGCCACCAACTGCGGTCAGATCAAGACCGGCGCCCCGGCACGCAGCGAGCGTGTCGCCAAGTACAACCAGCTGCTGCGCATCGAGCAGCAGCTCGGCGACCGCGCGGTCTACGCAGGCGCAACGGCGTTTCCCCGGTTTGCGAAGTAAGCAGCGCGACTGCAGATGAGCGAACAGCGACAAGGGCGGCGGTTTCCAGCGTTCCCCGTGATTCTCACGGTGGCGCTGGTCGCCGCCGCCCTGCTGCTGACGCCGAACATCCGCCTCTACGTCGAGCAGCAGCAGCAGAAGCAGCAGCTGCAGTCCGAGGTCGATCAGCAGCGCAGCGAACTCGGCGAGCTGCAGCAGGAGCGTGCACGCTGGGACGATCCCGCGTACATTCGTGCGCAGACGCGCCAACGCCTCTATTTCGTGGTGCCGGGCGAGACGACCTATGTCGTGGTCGACGGCGACCAGGCGAAGAGCGCCGATGACCGCGCGCACCAGACGCCGAGCCAGAGCGTGACCAGCAGCGATCAGAAGTGGACCGATCTGTTGGGGTCGTCGATCGTTCAGGCGGGTGTCGGAGACCAGCCACTCGACGGCGACCAGACGCAGAGCGACCAAGGTGGCCAGAACGGTCAGAACGACCAGGGCGAGCAGCAGGAGCAGCAGTGACCGAAGCACAATACGAGGTGAGCGAGCGCGACCTCGAGATCATGAGCGAGCATCTCGGCCGGCCGGTACGGTCGGTCGTCGCGGTGGCCGCACGCACCGGCGACGGCACTCCCACCGTGGTCAGCACCGCCCCGCGGCTGGCCGATGGCACGCCGTTTCCGACCTTCTACTACCTGACGCATCCGGGGCTGACCGCTGCGGTCTCGAATCTCGAGGCCATCGGACGCATGAACGACTTCAACGACATGCTCGCCGCCGACGAAGAGCTTGCCGAACGCTACCGACACGCACATGCGGCCTATATCGCCGATCGCGAAGAGTTCGGCGAGGTGCCCGAGATCGCCGGCGTCTCGGCAGGAGGCATGCCGACTCGTGTGAAGTGCCTGCACGCGTTGGTGGGGCACGCCCTGGCCGCCGGACCGGGCGTGAACCCAATCGGTGACCTGGTGCTCGAACAGGTAGGCTGGGACAACCTCCACGGCACCTGCGCGCGGCCCCGCGTGCAACCTGATGCAATCTGAGACGGTCCCGAGACCTCGCAGGCGCTTTGGAGTAGATTGATCCATGTTCGTCAACAAGTCTGCAAAAGGAACGTCGTGACCAAGATCCTGATCATTGGTGGTGGCTACGCGGGTTTCTACACCGCGCGCACACTCGAGAAGCTGCTGAACCCCGGCGAGGCCGAGGTAACTCTGGTCGATGCTCGACCCTATATGACCTACCAGCCCTTCCTTCCTGAGGTCGCGGCCGGGTCGATCGAGCCTCGCCACGTCCTGGTGCCGCACCGTCGCCACCTGAGCCGTACGAACCTCATCAACGCCAAGGTGACCGCTATCTCGAACGCTGACAAGCAGGTCACGGTTCAGGCTGAGGGAGGTGCCCCCTACGAGCTGGACTATGACGTCCTCGTCGTCACGCTGGGCGCTGTCTCTCGCACCTTCCCGATTCCGGGCATCGCCGAGAACGCGATCGGTCTGAAGTCGGTCGAAGAGGCCGAGTGGATTCGCAACAAGATCACCACCAACTTTGACCGCGCGGCGAACCTCCCCGTCGGTCCCGAGCGTCAGCGTCTGCTGACCTTCGTCGTCGTCGGCGGCGGTTTCGCAGGCATCGAGGGCTTCGCAGAGGTGCGCGGCCTGGCCACCAAGCTGCTGAAGTTCTACCCGCAGATCAGCGAGAGCGAGCTGGAGTTCCACCTCATCGAGGCCGCTGACCGCATCATGCCAGAGGTTTCGCTCGAAACCGCCAAGTGGGTCATCGACGACCTCAAGAACCGGCACGCGACGATTCACCTCGAGACGCAGGTGACCAGCGCGGTCGACGGCATCGTCGAGACCTCGAAGGGTGACAAGTACCCGACCGACGTGATCATCTGGACCGCTGGTCAGATGGCCAACCCGGTGCTGCGCAACAGCGACCTGCCGCTTGAGCCTCGTGGCCGTCTGCGCCTGCGTGCCGATCTGCGCGCCGAGACTGACGACGGCGTGCTCGAGAACGTGTGGGGCGCTGGCGACTCGACGCAGGTTCCCGACGTGACCGGTAACGGCCTGCCCTTCGACGGCTCGTGCGTGCCGAACGCGCAGCACGCGGTGCGCCAGGCGAAACGCCTGGGCAAGAACATCGTGGCCTCGCTGCGTGGCGATGCCCCCATCGACTATGTGCACAAGCCCGCTGGCGCGGTTGCCGGTCTGGGAGTCGGTAACGGCGTGTTCACCGGCGGACAGAAGAAGTTCTCGCTCAAGGGCTTCCCGGCGTGGGTGTTCCACCGCGGCTACCACGGTCTGGCGATCCCGATGTGGGAGCGTAAGTTCCGCGTGTTCGGCGACTGGTGGCACCAGATGTGGATCGGTCGCGACCTCGCGACCACCAGCCACGGCGTCGAGCCTCGTGCCTTCTTCGAGGAGTTCGCCTCGCGCCCGCGGCCGAAGCCGGCCGAGGCCGAGAAGAAGGCCGACGAGAAAGCTGCTGAGGCGAAGGCTGCTGACGCCAAGCCTGCTGATGCCAAGGCTGCTGACAAGGCTGCTGACAAGGCTGCTGCGAAGTAGACCCTGCTGCCGGTAACCACTGACGCCGGTGGTTGCGAAGCAGGTTCTGTCGAGCTGACGTGGAGAGGCCCCGCACTGTGAAGTGCGGGGCCTCTCCACGTCTGAGCGGGTAGTCAGGGCCCGCGCAGGGCTGCTGCAGGCGAAGCTGTCCAGCGTGAAGAACTCCTGTGGCCACAGAAGCTTTGAACTGGTGAGCAGTATTTGTGGTTCTGCGTGAAGATTCCCACACAAAGTGTTGATCGGACGTGTGCGTCGTGTCGATTGGATGTGCACGTCTTGTTGATCGGACGTGCGCGTCACCGATGAGAGCTTCGACTCTGCCTGACGTCAGCCTTCAGAACTTGTCGGCACTTTTCAGCAGGCGGCGGATGCGGTCGGGAATCGGCGGGTGCGTCGCGAACAGTCTGTCGACGAATCCGCTTTTCAACGGGTCTGCGATGTACATGTGCGCCATCGCCGAGTTCTGCCGCGCCAGTGGCTGTGAGTACCGTTGCAGCTTGTCGAGCGCACTCGCCAGCGCCTCGGGGTCACGGGTGGTGAGCGCCCCGGTCGCATCGGCCAGATACTCGCGCTGTCGCGACACGGCCAGCTGCACCATCGTCGCCGCCAGGGGAGCCAGCACGGCTGCAGCGATGCCGACGACCAGCATGATCGGGTTGCCACCGCCGTTGTTGTTATTGCGGTTGCCGCCGGTCATCCCGCTCCAGAAAGACATGCGCATCAAGATGTCGGCGACCATGCCGATCGCCGCGACCAGCCCGAACACGATCATGTTCAGCCTGATGTCGTAGTTGCGCACGTGTCCCATCTCGTGGGCCATGACTCCGGCGAGCTCCCGATCGGTCATCAGCTCGAGGATGCCACTGGTCGCACACACGATGGCATGCTCAGGGTCGCGGCCGGTCGCGAACGCGTTGGGCGCGGGGTCGTCCATGATGTAGACCTTGGGCATCGGGGTGCCCGTGGTGATGGCGAGGTTCTCGACGATGCGCCACAGCCGGGGGTTTTCGGCCTTGGTGATCTCACGCGCCCCGCTCATGGCGACAGCAGCACGGCCCGCTATGAAGTACTGGATCACTGCATAGATGCTTGCTCCGACGAGAGCCCAGATGGTGATCGTCCAATTGCCGAAGAGCAGGCTCGCGGCGTATCCGAGCACCGCGATCAACACGATGAACATCAGGATGATGAACACCGTGTTGACCTTGTTACGGCGGATGGCTCGATACATGGATCAGATCAGAACTGGACGCGCGGCGGCTCGGCGATCGCGCTGGGGTTGTCGACCTCGAAGAACTCGCGGCTGGTGAAGCCGAAGGCGCCCGCGATGATGTTGGTCGGGAAAGTCTGAATCTTGGTGTTCAGCTCGCGCACGCCTCCGTTGTAGAAGCGGCGTGACGCTTGGATCTTGTCTTCGGTGTCGACGAGCTCCTGCTGCAGATGCAGAAAGTTCTGGTTCGCCTTGAGGTCGGGATACGCCTCGGCCACGGCGAACAGACTCTTCAGTGCCTCCTGCAAATGCCCCTCGGCCACGGTCGCCTCTGCGGGTGTGGCTGCGTTGACCGTCTCGGAACGCGCCTGCGTGACCGCTTCGAACACGCCCTTCTCGTGTGCTGCGTACCCCTTGACGGTCTCGATCAGGTTCGGCAGCAGGTCGGCTCGCCGTTTCAGCTGCACGGTGATGTCGCTCCAGGCTTCGTCGACGCGCACGCGCAGACGAACCAGAGCGTTGTACGTGGCCCATAGCCAGATGCCGATGATCGCGACGATCGCGATCACGACAATGAGGGTGATCCATCCAGCGCCCACAATGATCTCCTTGTTCAAGTCATCAGCGGACATGGTGCCCGCTAGCTTAACTCTACAGAGGCCGTCTTTCGCAGCCACTAAGATGTCAGAGCAGGCGATGCGCTCGCAGCGGAATGTCGCTGCCGATCTCGCTCGTATCGGGCCCCCATAGCCCAATTGGCAGAGGCAGCCGACTTAAAATCGGCCCAGTGTCGGTTCGAACCCGACTGGGGGTACAGATCTGCCGATCTCGTAACTCGCCGGTCGAAGCCTTCGCGGCGCAAGCTTCGTCACAGCACCACGGCAAAGCTCGTCAGAGCAGAGCCTCCGACGAGAATGACTCGCCCATAAGGCGGCCCTCTGTGTCCTCATCGTTCTGGTCGTTCTGGTCGTTCTGGTCGTTCTCGTCGTTCTCGTCATCGGGCAGCAGGCTGATCAGCTGCCTGTCGATGCGGCATCGGGAGCAGGAATCTCATGCGGTCGGTAGCGGGGCAGGCGTGAGGCGGGGAGGATGGCGATCGCACTGAGACCAGCGAGGATGAGCAGGCCCAGTTTGAGAGCGCGCAGACGCTGCTCCTCGTTGAGCTGAACCGCTGCCTCGACCTGAGCTCCGGTCGCGTCGGTCTGCGACAGGACCTCTTCGAGCCGATCGTTCGACACGAAGTTGACGCTGTCGAGATCGACCTGTGTCACGAGATCGTCAGGGAGTTCGGGGTGCTCCGTCACGGCGCGCCCGACGCCGACGCTCAAGAGAGCGACCAGCAGTGCGCCGACGACGGCGGTGCCCACCGCCGAGGCAAGGTTCTGTGTGCTTCCGCGAATCGACCCGACGTCTCCAGCGAGTTCGGCAGGCGCAGCGCTGACGAGAACGTTGAACATGAGAGTCACGAGGGCACCCTGGCCGATGCCGAAGAGGATGAGTCCGAGGATGGTCGGCAGTGTCTCCCAATTGTTCGTGACCACGAAAGAGAACCACACCAGCGCGCAGGTCGTGAGGACGAACGCTGCCATGCCGATGGTCCGAGGGCTGAAGCGCTTGTAGAAGCGCACAACCAGTGTCGCAGTGATGAACACCGTCAGGTTGAACGGCATCATGGCAAGCGAGGTCTCGAACGGGGTGCGCCCTTGCACGATCTGGATGTACATGGGAACCGTGAAGTTCAGGGCCGCCTCAAGCGCGACAACGACGAACATCGCATACACGGCTGCTCGCTCAGAGGGGGAACCGAGCACCGAGAGGTCGACGAGGGGAACCTTGCCCTGACGCATCCGTCGCCGTGTCCATGCGAAGAATGCCTGGCCGAAGATGATGCCGAAGACGATGAGCATCGGCGCCGGGGAGATTCCCAAGACGTCGAAAGGCGCACCTGGTGTGGCGAAGAATGCGCCCCACTCGTTGAGATTGTTGAAGCCGAGGGCCAGCAGCATGATCGACAGACCGATGAGGGCCGAGGCGACGAGGTCGATTCTGATACCAGCATCCCCCTTGTCTCGGCGCAGCTTGAAGCTGAAGAGGAACACGGCGATCGCGAGAGCGAGCACAATCATGAAGACCGGTCGCCAGCCGACCAGCGTGCCGAGCGTTCCTCCGATCAGGAAGGCGCTGATGCCTGACAGCGCACGAGCCGACCCGAGAGAGCCGATCGCGGTCGCCTGCTGGTCGCCGCTGTAGTTCTCTGCGATCAGCGCGACAAGAGAAGGCACGATGATCGCCGCAGCGGCACCTGCGAGACACTAACCAGCGATCGCCCAGCCGACTGAAGGCGCCAGAATCATCATCAGCGACGATCCGGCGAACACGACGATGACGCAGCGAAAAATGAGCCCCCATCCGACGCGCTGCCCGAGCTTTGCTCCGGTCATGACCAACGCCGCGACAACCAAGCCGTACACCACGATCGTGGTGCTCGCGGTGGTGGGCGGAACCCCGAAGTCAGCGACCATGCCGCCATTTGACATCGGCAGCGCTGCAACGTTGAACGACATGAGAATCTGAGCGAGGAAGAGACCGATCAGAGGAACCCATGATCGCTTCGTCTCTGATTGAAGCGTCTCTGCGGTGGCGGTTATCAGGCGACCTTTCCTGTCTGTCGTTTGCTGTCGGAAGCGAAGAGATTCAGGCCCAGTGCCCGAGAGAGATATGCAATCGCACGCTGGCCGCGCACACTGTTTCCTGCGGAGTTCAGACGCGGGGAGAACGTGCCGATGGAGCCCTTGCCGGGAGCGATCGCGACGATGCCCCCTGCCACACCTGATTTCGCAGGAATCCCGATCTCGAACAGCCATTCACCTGACCGTTCGTACATTCCGCTCGCGGCGAGCACCGAGAGCGTGTCTCTGCAGACCTCGGCCGATACGACCTGCTCACCCGTCACCGGGTTCATGCCTCCGTCGGCGAGCGTCGCCCCCATCACTGAGAGATCGTGCGAGGTGACGAGCATCGCGCACTGCCGGGTATAAATGTCGACCATATCTAAAGGGTCGTGGTCGAGGCGTCCATAGCTTTCGAGCAGTCGGGCGATGCCCTTGTTGCGAGAGTTGGTCTTCATCTCTGAGGCATAGACCTCACCGTCCATGGTCAGCTGGCGACCTGCGAAAGTCGAAAGGCCGGTGCGAATCAGCTCCCATTGCTCTGCGGGCGTGGCTCCGGGCATCATCGCGGTCGTCGCGATCGCCCCAGCATTGACCATGGGGTTCATCGGGTGGCCGCCGTTGAGCTCGAGTGCCATGACGGAGTTGAAAGGCAGGCCGGTGTTGTCGACGCCGACTCTCTCTTTGACGACTGCATGGCCATAGGCTTCGCACACCAGTGCGTACACGAATGCCTTGGAGACGGACTGGATGGAGAACGAGTAGTCGCTGTCGCCGGCATCGTGTGTAGCGCCGTTCACCTCGCTGACTGACAGGCCGAACAGCGTCGGATCCGCCTCGGCCAGCGCGGGAATGTAGTCGGCCACCCGTCCGTCGTCCAATTGGCGACAGCGCTCATAGGTGGTGGTCGTCAGCGAAGCGACCTCGGCCTGCCCGGGAAGATGCCCGGTCGACACCTGTTGATCGACCGTCTGAGATTCTGAAGTGATCATGACTCCGCCTCTTCGTATCCGTAAAACAGAGAAATGCGCTCGTGAGAATCGACGACTGAGGAGAAGTGCGCGGGGGAGATCTCTTCAGGCGCCGGTCAGCTGGCCTGACGCATCGGAGCGGTCTCTTGCGCCAGAATCTCCTGGGCTCGCGCGCCGGGTGCGCCCGTGGACTGAGCCTCGTCGGTCGCGGCAGCCCCATGGGCATCGACCTCTGTCGTGCCCTGCGTGATGGCTGGCGTGCCGGATGTGTCGGGCGAAGCCGTGTTGCGAGTGCTGCGTGACCACCATGAGGTCCAGGAATGCGACCGCGGAGACTCCGCCTCTGCTGTGCGGCGCGCAGCACGGGTCTGTCCGGTGACCCGGGGCGCAGCTGCCGATGACGATGCGGATGCGGTGGTCGGCTGCACGTGGGACGGCGAGTTCGTCGCAGCTTGAGTCGGCGACGCGTGAGGGACAGAGCTGGCGGCTGCCTTGGCCGTGGTCTTTCGCCTGGGCTTCTGCCAGACGCTCTTCTTTGCCTCAGTCGGGGCAGGAGTGACTGCTGCGGCGCCGGCGGAGGCAGGTGTACGTGCACCTGCAGGACGAGATGTCTGCGCTGTGGCCTTCGCACGCTTCTCGCGTTCGAGCTTGGCGCGACGCTGAGCCTTCTCATGCTCGTATTCGCGCAGGGCGGTGCGTGTGCCAGACCGCACGGCTTCACGAATGACCACGTACATGAGCAGCAGCCCGACGACGATGACGAGCAGCGAACCGGCCACGATGAGCAGGATGAAAGCGACCGTCGTCACATCGATGTTCTCCATAACTCGCCTCCCCGTCTGAGAAGAGTCTATGAGAAGCCTCTGACATTGCGCGCGACATGCCGACGACAGTGATCGAATCGTTACGGAACGACGTGTTGCACAGGTCGTAGAATCTGCTGAGTGACGGTTCGTCGCCGTCGCGCGACCAGCGCCGCGCCGTCCCGGGCGCTCAGACGACGTGATGAACGGAGAGCACAATGCCTGCACAGAAGTCGACATCGGCAGACGAAGTGAGCTCGGCACCCAACGCGACGATCGCCGCGCAGCTCGCACACCGCAGCATCCGCGCGTACACGGCAGAGCCGGTCGACGAGTCGACCATGCAGACACTGCTCGACGTCGCGTCACAGGCGGCGACCAGCAGCTTCTACCAGCAGCGAACGATCATCCGAGTGAAAGACCCAGAGGTGCGTCAGCGCATCTTCGAGTCGTCGGGTCAGACCTACGTCGGCGGCGACCGGGGCGAGCTGCTCATCTTCGTCGTCGATCTGTACCGCAACGCACAGATTCGCCAGCGGCAGGGGCGAAGCCTCGATCCGCTCGAGACCACTGCTCTGTTTCTGCAAGGCGTCGAAGACATTCTGATCGCGGCGCAGAATGTGGTCGTGGCTGCTGAATCACTTGGACTCGGCACCGTCTACTTAGGCAGCATCGGGGGAGACCCCCGTAAAGTCATTGACGCGCTGCAGCTGCCGACTCGCACGTTTCCTCTGGTCGGACTGCTGATCGGCCACCCTGACCAGGAGCCGCAGCTCAAGCCGCGCCTGCCCAAAGAGATCACGGTCGGCGTTGACGCATACCCAGATCTCACCGACCACGATGACGCGCTCGCAGCCTACGACGAGATCGTGCAGACCTACTATGACCTTCGCGACACCAGCCGTCGCATCGATTCGTTCTCACACCAGATCGCCACAAAGCCAGGCAGCGGGGCTGCCGAGAAGGCTCCTCTGCTGGAAGTGCTCCACGAGCAGCGGCTTGCGCTGCGCTAGTAGCCGACGTGCGGCCATCGCTTTGAAGGGCGACTGACGAAGGCGGTCAGGCTGAGCGACGGATGTCCGAGTTCCGTTCGGCGGCCCGCTGCCGGGGCAATGCGATCAGCTCGCAACTCTGCCTCAGCAGTGCCGATGGCAGCATCCCGATCTGCTGTCGAAATGCCTGGGCGAACGCTGAGGCCGAGGTATAGCCCGCGGCGGCCCCGAGCACGGCGAGATCAGTGCCGGCCGTCAGATGCTCGAGGGCGTACAGCGCTCGCGCCCGCTGGCGATAGGCGCTGAAGGTCATTCCGGTCTCCCGCTGAAAACTGCGCTGAACGGTCTTGCTGCTCACCCCGAGGGCTGCGGCGAATTGTGCGGCGGTACGACTGTCGGCGGGGCACTCGCGAAGCTGCTGCGCGATCCACTCGGCGTCTTCTGACCTCGCGCAGGGAACCTGTGCCGTGATGACCTCGCAGCTGCTGATCGCGGACATGAGCGCCTGCGTGCTGGCTCCGCACGCGCGCAGGCACAGGCCGCGATGTTCGACTGAATCGCACCCGTGCAGCAGCTGATGAGAGATACGCTGCAGAATCTGATGCTGAACCTCGTCATCGACGAGCAGGGCTGTGAGCGATGAAGGCGCGAGATCGAAGAGGGACTCAGCAGTGGATGCGGGGGCGGTCACTGGCAGCATCGTCAAAGCGTGCGTGAGCTGCCCGTCGAGCTGGTCGGCAGCCGCGACGTCTGCGGGCACCCAGAGAACGACACGTGAGGTGACCACATGTTCGACAGAGGCAAGGGCGACTCGATGCTGCCCTTCGAGAGCGAGTATGACTGTGCCGATTCGATGCGCCAGCTCGAGTGTCCGATTGGCTTGATCTGGCTGTCGGATGCCATGCACCTGTGCTCGAGATGCAGAATTTCTTCTTATCGAGTTCACAGAGATGGCCTCCTTTGCCAAGCTGGTGCAGGTCCGTCCTGAGTTCTGAGGTAAGCCTCGCCTGCATGCACGCGCATCAATATAGCAAGGTCTGCCTCTCTAACGACAGAGGATTGTCGACTGCCAATACGAAAGAAGGAAGTGGCGTACAGATGACAGCTGTCAATCATGTGGGCTCTGTATCGAATCGACGAGGCAGATCATTCCTGCGTCGAGCCGGTGCGGGTACCCTCGGTCTCGCGCTTGCCGCAAGCGGCGCGCTAATCGCTCCACTGCAGGCGTCGGCTGCAGATGAGGCATCGCAGATCACCCCGGTCACACGTGACATCGCGATCACGTCAGAGAAGACGCAGAGCATTCCCGGGCAGTATCAGATTGCCTACTCGTCGTCGCAGGATGCGCTCTATGTCACGGGCTCGGTCGGACGACCGCCGATCGTGACCAGCACGATTGCCAAGCTCGATCCCAAGACCCTCAAGGTCGAGGCTCTCGCAGAGCTGCCGACCATTGCTCGTGACGAGACCAAAGACGGCGTCGTCTCGCACGCAGGTGTCAAGCGTCTAGGCGCGTACGGCATCGACGTCGACGACGCGAACGGCCAGGTCTGGGTCACCAATACTCGTGACAACCAGGTGTCATCCTTCGACCTCAACACGCTCGGCAAGGTCTGGAGCAGCTACGAAGAGAACTCCACCGTGCGCGATCAGGATGAGGTCGTGACGACGACTGACAATACTGGTGCGACGAAGTCGACGACTTACAAGGCCGGCACGACCAAGGTGGAGCAGGAACTCTCTCACCCGCGTGAAGTCATCGTCGATGAGAAGCGGGGCTTCGTCTACGTCTCTGCAGCTGCACGCGGCGGAGACAACAGCCATGGTGTCCAGGTGTACGACGCCAAGACGCATGAGCAGGTCAAGAGCATCGAGACCGGTGAAGGCACCGTGACCATGGGATTCGCTCTCGATGAGGCGAACGGCAAGCTCTACACGAGCGACATGTCACTGAACAAGATCTACGAGATCGATCTCGAGAAGCAGGAGATCTCGAAGAGAATTGATCTTCAGACGAAGACCGACGGCAAGACGTTCAGCTCGTCGAACGTCGCCATCGACGCGAAACTGGGTGAGGTCTACACCGCGAACCAAGGCGGTGGCGCACTCGCGCTGCAGGCGTACGACATCAACACCGGTGCGCTTAAGTACGAGGTGAATACCGGCAACAGTGCTCTGGCTGTGGCTGTCGATCAGGAAAAGCACCTGATCTATGCGGCAGACTTCAAAGACGGCACGGTCTCGGTCGTCGACGGTCTGAGCCACGGTGTCATCAACACGGTGAAGATCGCTGACAAATCAGCAAACCACCTCGTCGTGGCCGACGGCAGCGCCTTCGTCGTTGACAAGGCCGGACGAAACCAGAACGCGACCATTCCGTACGCGCTCGATATTCTCACTGGCAAGTCGATCACTGCCAACACCGAGGTCAAAGGCTCAACGGCGGATCCCACGCCAGTCAACGCCGATGACATCACGAAGATCACACCGGGCAAGAGCACGGCTCGTGCCTATGTGCAGAACACGAAGCAGATCATTCCTGGCGACAGCGAGCAGCCACTTGTGGTCTCGGGCAGTGGATTCTCACCGAATCAGCGCCTTGCAGTGAAGATCGATCGTGACGCATACGGGCAGATCGCTGCAGATGACGACGAGAATGTACCCAATGCAACACGCGGGCGAATCTTGACCGATGCAAACGGCAACTTCACGAATGAGAAGATCACGGTTCCGGCGAAGACTTCGGCAGGCGTTCCCACGACTGCCGGCGACCACACGCTCTTCCTGCTCGACAACGACCCGGTGACATCTGTGCAGGCGCCGTTCCAGACCACGGCGGCCAAGACGTCCTCGGAACCAGCGCCGAGCACAGTTACGTCGAGCGAGGTGACGGTGACATCCTCCACAGAGGTTCTTGCAGGTACTGGCAAGATCCGACTGAGCGGGACAGGATGGGTGGGCCCTACGGCTGGCGTTGGCTCGATCATCGGTATCAAACTCGATGAAGGTAACGTGGTGACGACGCAAGAGGTCAAGCACCCGCAGACTGGCGCGGTGCAGCCTAATAAGACCATTTATGGAATCGTAATGGCTGACGCCGCTGGCGAATGGTCAACAGAACTGGCTGTTCCGACCTTGGAAAACTCGAATCAGGAGTGGAAGGCGGGCACGACCCACAAGGTTCGCTTGCTGACCGGATCTCTGCTTGCTGGCGATAAGATGCGGAGCGTCGAATCGGCTGACGTCAAAGTTGTCTCAGAATTCAGCGGGTCAGCCATCGATCCGACGCCCGCTGACGTCACTCCTCAGGCGTTCCAGCCCGCGACCTCCGTACCGACGACCATCCCGTTCCAGGGGTATCCCGAGTCGCTCACCGGAGGTCCTGACGTCACGGCTCCGGAGCTGACTGTTCCCGCCGATCAGACGGTGAACGTGGGCGATGCGTTTGATCCGAAGGCTGGTGTTTCGGCTAAGGACAACGTCGATGGCGATCTGACTGACAAGGTCGTTGTTGAGGGAACGGTGGATACCTCGAAGGTGGGCGAGTACACGCTGACCTATTCGGTGAAGGACGCTGCCGGCAACGAAACGAAGAAGTCGGTCACTGTCACTGTTGCTGACAAGACGGCTCCGGAGCTGACTGTTCCCGCCGATCAGACGGTGAACGTGGGCGATGCGTTTGATCCGAAGGCTGGTGTTTCGGCTAAGGACAACGTCGATGGCGATCTGACTGACAAGGTCGTTGCTGAGGGAACGGTGGATACCTCGAAGGTGGGCGAGTACACGCTGACCTATTCGGTGAAGGACGCTGCCGGCAACGAAATGAAGAAGTCGGTCACCGTCACTGTCGAGGTCATTCCGCCTACTGCCACGTATGCACACTCGGACGATCTGACAGATCAGAACCGTGGCGGTGTGTCGCTGGTATCCCTTAATGGCACGGTGGCAACGCTGAAGGTGGAGGCTCCCAACGTCCAGGAAGGCGAGTCGCTCTACGTCTACGGCTACTCGACGCCTCAGGGTCTCGGCTGGGCGAAGCTGACCGACGGTCAGATCGCGATCGACGTCGCGAAACTCGGCGTCGGCGATCACAAGCTTGCCGTGCAGAAGGCTGACGGAGACTTCCTCGGTTGGGCTGGCATCACTGTGCCTGAGACGGATGAGAATCAGGGTGCGACTCCTGGCCAGAATGATTCTGGCGAGCAGGCCCCGGTCAAGCCCGGCCAGGATGGCAAGGATGCGACCGGAACGCAGAACTCGGGCACGCTTGCGCACACGGGTGCAGGCGTTGCGGGTGTGCTCGGAGGTGTGGCGCTGTTGATCGTTGGCGCCGGTGCTCTCCTGGCCGTGCGTCGTCGTCGCGCCTAGCCATTTGGGCCTCGCGCACAGGGTTGAACTGCCCTGAGAGCGTGTGACTCTCGGCACTCAAGTGTGGGGTCGAAGGTGTTCTCATCTTCGGCCCCGCACTTTCTGTTTGGGAAGCGTCCGTTATTCGGGCTGCTCGTCGAAGGCGTATCCGTATGCTGCCGGGGGAGCCCCGAACGTTCTGCGGAATGCTGCGAGAAAACTGGTCGTCGACCTGTACCCGCATTGCAGCGCCACGTCTGTGAGTGAGACGTTCTGGTCGAGGAGTTTCAAGGCCAGGCGCATCCGCACCCGCAGAGTGTACTGTGCGACAGTGCAGCCGGATTCGGCTCGGAATCGGCGGAGCAGCGTGCGGGTGCTGGTGCCGCTATCTGCGGCCCACTGAGTCAATGAGGGCGGGGATGCCGGCTGCCTTTCGATGGCGATCGCCAGCTCGCGTGCGGTCGCGTTCACTGGCTGCGTGACTGATACTTGCGGTCGTCCAACCCTCCGTAGTGCATCAACTACCGGCTGCACGTCAAGCTGAGCGCCCCGAAGCCGGCCAGAAATGTACGCGAGAATGCTTGTGCGCAGATCCCCGTCCACAGGAACGACTCTCGGCAGCTCTGGCAGGGACTGAGCTCCGTGCGCTACGGTCGGCACCGCGACTCGAAAGAGAGGGCTGTGCCGCGCTGGCTCGATGCGAAAACTCGTTGACGCCGGAACCCAGACGGCCTGTGTTGGTCCGGCAGGCCATCGCTCGGCATTGACGACGACCTCCAGCTCGCCCGTAGGTGGCCAGAACAACGAGTGCGCATGGGCTTGCACCTAATCAGGCTCCCGAACTGTCGGCGTCATCACCAGACCGATGTGTAAGGAAGCACACACTGAGGTCGGATGATTCGAAAAATGTCCCTTTAGCATAGTCATTCTGTCGGATCAGAATCTACGGGGCCCTGGCCTTGGGAGCATCTTTCAGAACGGTTTGACTAGACCGGCATGTGTCTCTGCCTATAGGGCGGTGGTAGCCGTCAGGTGAGTGCCTGACAGGCTGAAGAATTGGAGGTCACAGTCTCGTGTCATCACGCCGTGAAGGTTCTGCAACTGCCCGACGCCGCCGAGGTGCAGCTCGAATGATCGGTCTCTTCGCCGCGCTTGCTGTCTCTTTGGGGCTCGCAGGCTGCGGCGTCGTCTCAGGCGGCAGCTCCGACAGCACCGCTGATGCACAAGGAAACCGCACCATCACAGACGCAACCGGCGCGGAGGTGGCGATTCCGGCCTCCCCGAAGAAGGTCGTCACCCTGAGCGAGCCGACACTTGACGGTGCTCTCGCCTTGGACGTGACACCAGCGGGAACGACCTCAGGCCGCGGGCAGAAGACAGCGCCGGGATACCTTGGAGACCGCGCTGCGAGCATTCCGATCGTCAGCGATGTCGCGAACCCCAACTTCGAAGAGATCGGCAAACTCAAGCCCGATCTGATTCTCACCGATGGCACGAGCATCAACGACGATGCACAGATTCAGCAGCTCAAGGCGATCGCCCCCGTGGTGATCGCAGGCGAGGCCGGTGGCTCTTGGCGAGACAACTTCGGCATCGTGGCCGATGCGCTGAACAAAGCCGACGACGGTAAGAAGGTCGTTCAGAACTACGACGACCATGTCCAACAGGTCAAATCAGGCCTTGGCACCTACCAGGACAAGACGTTCTCCATCGTTCGCTGGCAGGGCAACACGGCATCGCTGATCTTGAAAGAGCTCCTGCCCGGGCAGGCTCTCGAAGACCTCGGCCTCAAGCGTCCCGAGAACCAGGACCGAGCTGGCGCCGGTCACTCCGAGCCGGTCTCACTCGAGAACCTGAGCGAGATCGACGCTGACTACATGTTCTTCGGCACGCTTGGCGGCTCATCCGTCGGCAACGCGGATGCCGGCGGTGCGACCGACGAGCAGGGCGCGAAGGATGCGCTGCGTCAGGCCGTAGCCGTGCCCGGGTTCACCGATCTCAACGTCTACAAAGAGCAGCATGTGTTTCTGGTCGACGGGTCCCGGTGGACGTCAACCGGCGGACCGATCCTGATGGACTCGCTGATCACTGATGTGCAGCAGAAACTCGACGGAGCTCAGTGATGCAGAAGAGAGTCAACGAAGTGAGACACGATGTGAGCGTGCTCGACCGGTCTTTCACCGCCGTTCGCAACCTCACCGCATTCGCCGCGGCTGGCCTGTTGGCGCTTGGTGCGCTCGGCGCAATGCCAGCTTCGGCTGCGACGGGAGCGTCAGGAGAGACTGACGGAGGGAGCGTGCAGATCCTCGGCAGCGGATCTCCAACGGAATCGCTGCAGACCGTCCAAGCAGCATCCGAGAGCGCTGCAGCGCAGGATGATCGCTGCGAGGATCTGACAACGCAGGGCACCCCGAAACCCAACGGACAGGACCAGGGCGCTATCGCGGTTCTCAACTGTCGCAGCGTCATCACGGGCGATCTGATCACTGTGACCGGTCAGGGAATGGCTCAGCGCCCTGAAGGAACAGGGAAGCTCACCTTCAAGATCGACGATGTCAACGACAACGATCACACGCGCTTGGCCGTTGATCAGCCGAACGGCACGATCGATCAGGGCGGCGTGACGGTCACCGATGCCCGATACCTGCCCAATGCGAACGGTGACATGTCCGTTCAGCTCAGGCTCAGCCCGAGTCTCTCAGATGGTGTGCACTGGGTGCGCGTCTTGGGCGGTTCCGGTGACGGTGGCGAGGGCGTCAGCCAGTACGCGAAGTTCCTGGTCGGGCCCAAACCCGACACGTCCTCTCCCTCCGTCGCACCCCAACCCGGGAGTACCGTCACCAGTGGCTATGGCGCGACGTTCGAGCTCAGCGGGTTCACGAAATCTGCAGGGCAGACGGCCGCCCTCGTCCTTCAGGAAGACAAGCCCAACGGCCAGTCTTGGCCGTTGGCCGCAGCAGACGCCGAGAACGCGGTGCTCTCGTCAGATGGCGTTGCAACCGTCGCTATGACGATGCCCAAGGGGCTGGCGTCCGCGAGCTATCGGCTGACAGCCAAGACAGATAGCGAAGAGGCTGCGTCCCAGCCGTTCGCTGTGGAACGCGCGCAAGCGCCCGTCTTCACCCAGCGGATGCAGCCGCTGACCGTGGCCGACAAGGGCGATGGCGAATTCGAGACCGAAGTGAACCTTGATGCATCACCGATTCCCAGCGTGGTGTGGGAGCGTTCGCACGATTCCGGCGTTACATGGGAGAAGATCGTTGGTCCGAATTCTCAGCGAGGAAAGCTGACTCTGAAACTCCCCGGGCGCATGTCACCCGAGCAGAACGGCGATCTCTACCGGGTGACAGCGACCAATGACGAAGGGACAGCGCAGAACATCGCACCGTTGATTCTGGCGACCGGTGGCGGCTCGAACGGAGTATCCGGAGGAATCAGAGAAGAAGGTTGGAACTGCCGAACCCAAGAGGTGACGACCGAAGCAGAGCCCCAGCTGAGACTCTGCATGGTCAAAGCCGTAGCCGAGCAAGGCCGACTCCATTTGGAGGGTCGAGGGTGGAAGACTGCGGACGGAGACCTTGGCTCATGCTTCGCCGTGAAGTTCGAGGACGGCAAGGTCGAGGCATCGAACCCGCCCAAGACGGACACTTCCAACACCTGCAGCGGCGGTGGCACCGTCAGCAACATCTTCAGTTACTTCAAAGCCGATGACAACGGTGATTTCGTCGTCGATGTTCCGATTCCGACCCGGGCGAACTCTTCCACGCTCGCAGCCGCCGGCAGCGAGTGGAAGACCGGTGAATCACACGAGGTCACCCTACTGACTGGCAGCTCCCGCAGCGGCGATCGTGGCCGTTCCGTCAAACTCGAATTCGGCATCGGCACAGATTCGCCCGACCCGCGCCCGCAGTCGCAGGATGGCGGCGCATCCGATACGGTCGTCGTGCAGCAGGCGGCAGGGAGCACAGGCACCAGCAACCTCACACTGAAGGCGTCAGGCAACAGCCTCGTGAGCATCGGCGAAGCCGCAGCGGGGCAGCGCCCACTCATCACCCCGGCGGCCCCGGTGTCGGCAGAAGAAGACTTGACCGATCTCAACCGTGGCGATGTCGAGGTTCAACAGGACGGCACGGTTCTGACGACCACGTTCGACAGCCTCGAACCTGGTGACTGGGTGTATCTGCACGCGTGGCCCGGCCCACAGGGAGTGGACTGGCTGCAGCTCGACGCAGAGAAGAAGGTGCGGTTCGACATCGTCGATCTTGAGCCGGGAGACCACAAGTTCAGCTTCGTCGGGCAGCAGGGAGAACTCGTCGGCTGGGTCGACGGCAACCTGCCAGGAGAGAGCAGCCGCAAGAGCTTCGAGAACACAAAGCCGGTTGCCGGGCTGGCGACCCCCACCAACTGGAACGGGCCGCTGTTGATCGCGGCCTTCGGAACGCTGGCGCTCGGGCTTGTGGCGACCACGATTCTCGGCATCGCACGCAGCAGGAGGTCGGCATGAGACACACCAGCACTGAGGCCCCAACAAACCATGACCCGGCACGCAGCTGGGCGAGCATCGGCCGGCGGATGCTGGCCGCGGCGGCCGCGACGCTTGCGTTGACCTTCGGCGCCTCTTCGATAGCATCCGCTCTGCCTCCGGCGGGCGCGAGCCCAGACAGTCCGGGGACGAGCTCTACGGTCAGCTCTCGCTCGGTGAGCGCCGGAGAGCCTCTCTCATTCACAGTGACCGGGTTCCCCGCGAACCGTCAGATCAGTGTCAAGATCGCTGACGGCCAATACTGCGGCCAGGGGGTTCGCTATGGGTCGTGCGTCGTGACCCGCGTGCAGAGCGATGCCAGCGGGCGGGCCAGCGGAACGATCGTGATTCCGAATGATCTCACCGCTGGCTCCTATTGGCTGCGTTTTCTGACAGACACACCTGCGACGTCCAACCGGGGAAACAGCGAGTTCAAAGTCGTTCCCAAGAGCGCTTCGTCGGCACAGGGAGGAAGCGCCACGGTCGAAGGCGGCGGGTCGGCCACGACCCAGCAGGTCGAGCAGCAGCAGACTGTCGGCGACGGGGCCGTCTTGATGGTGCCGGCTCCTGACCCAGCTCAGGCCGCCAAGTCGGTGACCGACGACGAGCTGCCGATCGCGGGCGGAGCCTCCCACGGGGCAAGCAGCGGCGTAGATTCTTCGGCTGCTGCAGGCGGCAGTGAGGCGGCACAGTCGGCAGATCAGACGGCATTCTCCAAACCCGGCTTTCCCTGGGCTGGCACGGTCGTCTTCGCCGTGACGCTGCTGCTGGTCGCAGCGGGAGTCATCGCAGTTCTCGTCTGGCCGCGCAGACGGCCGGGAGCATGAACCCAGTCGTCGTCAGTCAAAGCCGCCCGGATGCGTGAGTTCGTGGAGGGCCCAGCGATCCGAAACGGTACCATCCAACCATGACCCAAGTCGCACCCACATCGAGTGCCCGCGCCCTTGGCGTGGGCACTCCCGGGTCTGGCTCCCCGTCGACGCAGAGCGCGACGACTGATCACAAACCAGGCCCCAAAGAGATCCATCGTCCAGGCGCCATCAGAGCCGCAGCACTGGCGGGTGTGCTCGTCGTCTTGGCGCTCGCCGTGCTGCTGAGCCTCTCACTCGGGTCGAAAGACATTCCGCTCGGCGAGACCTGGCGTCTGATGGTTGCACCAGACGGCAGCCAGAATTCGGTCGTGCTGCAGGAGCTGCGCATTCCGCGCACTGCGATGGGCCTCATCGTCGGCGTCGCCCTCGGTGTCGCCGGCGCCCTCATGCAGTCGCTCACGCGCAACCCGCTCGCCGACCCCGGCATCCTCGGTGTCAACGCCGGCGCCTCGTTCGCCGTCGTGCTCGCCGTCGCACTCACCGGCATCAGCGGCATCGGCTTCTACATGTGGTTCGCCTTCGCCGGCGCCGCCATCGCCTCGGCCGCGGTCTACGCACTCGGTGCCAGCGGGCGCTCGTCTGCCACCCCCGTGCGCCTCGCTCTGGCTGGCGTCGCGATCAGCGCGGCACTGCAGGCGCTCACCGAGGCCGTCATCCTCGGCAATCAGGTGGCCTTCAACGAGTTTCGCTTCTGGGTCGCCGGATCGTTGGAAGGCCGCGGCTGGGATGTGTTCGTGCTCGTGCTGCCCTTCATCGTCGTCGGCCTGATCATCGCGCTGCTGCTGTCGCCCTCGCTCAACGCCCTCGCCCTTGGCGATGACACGGGCAAGGCGCTCGGCGTGCGGGTCACGAGCACCCGTGTGTTCACCATGATCGCCGTCACCCTGCTCGCCGGAGCCGCCACGGCCGCCGTCGGCCCGATCGGCTTCGTCGGTCTCGCCGTGCCGTTTCTCGCGCGGTGGCTGGTGGGTACCGATCAGCGGTGGGTGACCGTGTTCAGCGCGATGCTCGGCCCGGTCTGGCTGCTTGCGGCGGATGTCGTCTCGCGTCTGCTGGTTCGGCCAGACGAAGTGCAGGTCGGCATCATCGCCTCACTCATCGGCGCCCCGATCTTCGTGCTCATCGTGCGCAGAAAGAAGATCGCAGCACTATGAGCCAGACACCTCTGAAACCCGCCGACCGTCGTGCCCAGGCGAAGGTGCGCAGCCAGGCGAAGACGCGCAGCCAGCGTGACATGGCATCCGCCGCACACCTGTCGCTGATCACGCCGACGCGCGAACAGGAGCAGCAGGTCAGGGCCAGCCTGCGCCAGGCGCACTCGCACTGGAGCCTCGGCCCGATCACGCTGCGCTTCGAACGCCGAGGCGCGATCGTCTACCTGGTTCTGATCGTCGCGATTCTGATCGCAGGCACAGTCAGCGTGCTGCTCGGCGACTACGACATCTCAGTCGGTGACGTGTTCGGCGCGATCTTCGGCACGCAGCGGTTCGATGACCCGCTGGTGCCCTACTTCGTGAACCAGGTGCGCCTGCCGCGCGTGGTCAGCGGCATTCTGGTCGGCATGGCGCTCGGCACCTCGGGCGCGATCTTCCAAGTGCTCAGCGGCAACCCGCTCGGTTCGCCCGACATCATCGGGTTCACCCGCGGTTCGGCCACCGGCGCGATTCTGGCGATCATGTTCTTCGGCGGCTCGACCCCGATCGTGGCGGCCGGAGCGATCGGAGGCGGCCTGATCACGGCAGCCATCGTGTACGGGCTCTCGTGGCGCGGCGGAGTCGCCGGCTACCGCCTCGTGCTGGTGGGAATCGGTGTGGGCGCGGTGCTTGCAGCGATCAATTCGCTGCTCATCGTGAAGGCCGATCTCGCCGCAGCACAGAAGGCCCAGCAGTGGATGGCCGGGTCGCTGAATGCTTCGCTGTGGCCGGAGTCTGGCATGATCGCGGTCGCGCTCGTGCTGCTGCTGCCTGCGGCGTGGAGCCAGTTTCGCGCGATGACGCTGATGCCGCTGGGCGACCCGCTTGCGATCGGGCTCGGTGTGCGGGTCGAGCGCTCGCGTCTGGTGATGGTCGTCGTCGGGGTGGCGCTGATGGCCGTGGCCGTCGCGGCCGCCGGCCCGATCTCGTTCGTAGCGCTCGCCGCGCCGCATCTTGTGCGGCGCATCACTCGCACACCGGGTGTGGGGCTGATCGGCGCAGGACTCATGGGGGCGTTCTTGGTGCTGGTGTCAGACCTGATCGCCCGGCGCATCTTCGCGCCGAACGAGTTGGCGGTCGGCGTGGTCACGGGATCCCTCGGCGGCATCTATCTGATCATCCTGCTTGCCATGGAATGGAGGAAACGCGCATGAGCGCATCCACCGAACACGCAGCGTCCCCAATGGGCGTGAGCGCAGCGGCACAGGCGGACTCGACCGCAGCGGCGCAGGCGAGTGGAGCATCCGCCGCAACGTCGCGGCTGCGCACCGAGAGGCTCGTCACCGGATACGGCAATGCGAAGACCGGGCGCGAGATTCTGCATGAGGTTTCCGTCGAGATTCCCGAGGGGGAGCTCACGGTCATCGTCGGGCCGAACGCGTGCGGCAAGTCGACGCTGCTGAAGTCGATGGCGCGGATGCTGCCGCCGCGCACCGGATCGGTGTGGCTCGACGAGCAGCAGATCACGGACTATGCGCCGAAAGAGGTCGCCCGACGGCTCGGGCTGCTGCCGCAGAACCCGAATGCGCCGGAGGGCATCATCGTGTCTGATTTGGTGGCGCGGGGGCGGTTTCCGCATCAGAACCTGCTGAAGCAGTGGACGCCTGCCGACGAGCGCGCCGTCATCGAGGCGATGGCCGCGGCGAACGTATCTGATCTGGCCGACCGCACGATCGACCAGCTCTCGGGCGGCCAGCGGCAGCGGGTGTGGATCGCGATGGCGCTGGCGCAGCAGACGCCGCTGCTGCTGCTCGACGAGCCGACCACGTACCTGGACATCGCGCATCAGGTGGAGGTGCTGAACCTGGCTCGGCGGCTGCACCGCAGCGGTCGCACGGTCGTGGCGGTGCTGCACGAGCTGAACCTGGCGTTTCGGTACGCGACGCACCTGATCGTGATGAAGGGCGGCATGGTGGTGACACACGGGGCGCCCCAAGAGATCGTGACGTCGGAGCTGATCGAAGACGTGTTCGGGCTGCCCAACGCGATCATCGAAGACCCGATCAGCGGTACGCCCCTTGTGGTGCCGCGCATCGAGGAGTTTGACGAGCCGGCAGGGGAGTAGGCGCGGCCGGGCCGCTGCCGAAGAACTGGCTGGGTCGCTGCCGAAGAACTGGCTGGGTCGCTGCCGAAGAACTGGCTGAGGGCCCGACGAGCCTGTTGCTGGTCTTGGTGACTTGGAGAATGCTGGTCCATTCCGATCGGGGCATGGGATTTGTCGTTCCAGACGGTCGAAACATGCCAAGTGGCATGCCCCGATGCTGTGAAGCGACATCTGCCATGTCTGGATTGTGGGTGCTCCTCTCTGATGAGGCCTCGGCAACATCTGCCATGTCTGGATGCGAAATGAGCCCGTCTGCGTAGGCGAGAGTTCTGTCCTGACGTTCGCGGCCAGACCATCCACAGGTGGTATGGTGTGAGTTCTGCTGGGTTATCTGACCCAGGTGGTCATGCCCTTCAACCTGCCGCTGAGCGTCGTATGCCGGGATGGTCCGAGGCTGGAAACCTCCAGTTCAGCCCAAGTGACCTGCGACTGTGCGCAGAGTCCGCTTCGAACGATGTGTTCACGCGCGTGCGCAACGCTCGGGCTCTGCAGTTGTGGAGCGTCTCGAGCCTCTGTGTGCGCCGAGCGAGTGCAGCACCTGCACGGCGCCCCGTGCTGGGCGCAGGGGCCGGGTGCAGAGTGCGCGTCGCGCCCGAACCCGATCGAGCGGCTTTGCTCTGAGCGGGCCTCGAAACCTGATGGAGGAGCATCCGCATGCCGGTTCTGCTGAAGAAAGGCGGCCGCTGGCTGCCGCTCATCGTGATCGCGATGACCCAGCTGATGGTCGTGCTCGACGGCACGATCGTGAACATCGCACTGCCGCACGCCCAGGCCGACCTCGGCCTCACCGATGTGCAGCGGCAGTGGGTCGTCACGGTCTACGCCCTTGTATTCGGATCGCTGCTGCTGCTCGGTGGCCGCGTCGCCGACTACTGGGGGCGCAAACGCTCGTTCGTCGCCGGCATGATCGGGTTCGGCATCGCGTCGGCCATCGGCGGCCTCGCGCAGAACGGCACCGAGCTGCTGGTCGCACGAGGGCTGCAGGGACTCTTCGCGGCGCTGCTCGCTCCGGCGGCGCTCGCGCTGCTCACCACGACGTTCACCACAGGTCGTGACCGGCAGATCGCATTCGCCGTCTTCGGGGCCGTCGCCGGCAGTGGTGCAGCGGTCGGTCTGCTGCTGGGCGGCATCCTCACTGAGTTCGCCTCGTGGCGCTGGTGCCTGCTCGTCAACCTGATCTTCGCAGTCGTCGGCGTCGTCGGCGGACTGCTGCTGGTCGGGGAGAGCCGCGCCGACGGCGATCACAGCTACGACATCTGGGGCGCGATTCTCGTCTCGCTCGGATTCGGCGCGCTCGTGTTCGGGTTCACGCTCGCCGAAGACAGCTGGACGAAGCCCTCGACCATCGGGCTGCTGGTCGCGGGCGTGGTGCTGCTGGTCGTCTTCGTGCTGGTTGAGATGAAGGTCAAGAACCCGCTGATGCCACTGCGCATCGTGCTCGACGGCACACGAGCAGGGTCGTTCCTGGTCCAGGCTCTGATGGGGACCGTGCTGATCGGTGCGACGCTGTTTCTCACCCTGTACCTGCAGAACGTCATGCATCTGACCCCGCTGCTGACCGGGCTCGCGGCTGGGGCGATGACGGCATCCACATTGATCAGCACACCGATTCTGACCAGGCTCATCGAACGCACCGGGGCGCGCATGTTCATGCTGCTCGGCCCGCTGCTCGGGGCGGCCGGGCTGATTCTGCTGTCGGTGAGCATCTCGCCCGACGGCAGCTACTGGACGCACGTGATGCCTGCGCTGATCCTGCTTGGCGTCGGGAATGCGTTCATCTTCATTCCGCTGCAGAACCTCGCGCTGACGGGCGTGGCGAACAGGGACGCTGGAGCGGCCTCGGCGCTCGTGAACTCGTCGCTGCAGATCGGCGGTTCGATCGGCCTGTCGGTGTTCTCGCTGGTGGCGGCGCGTTCGCTGGCGGCTGCCGGCCCTGCGGCGTCGATGCCGGATGCGATGACCGGCGCGTACAGCGAGGTCTTCTTGATCGCGGGGCTGTGCATGGCTGCAGCGTTCGTGGTTTCTTTCTTCATGGTGCGGCCGCCGAAGGCGCAGCCGGGGGTGTGAGATGGAGGCGGGCTGTGTTCGCCGCTGTCGAGTGTGTAGAACGTGCGGGCGTGGGCGAGTGATGGTCGCAGGTTCTGTGCTTTCGGCGTCGGGTGGAGCCTCCCGGTCGTTCTGATCGAGACATGGGAAATGACGTGCCACGGGATCGAAGCATGCCAAGTGCCATGTTCGGGTGTCGTAATGGCTCATTTGTGGCGGTTGGATGCCGTGGTACGGCTTCGAGCCGCTGCAAGACGCGAGGTACCCGTACGGCCAGCCGAGCACCCGATGAATCTTGCTCCGATGAATCTTGCTCCGATGAATCTTGCTCCGATGAACCTTGCTCCGATGAACCTCGTTCCGATGAATCGTGCTCCGACAAAGCCGTCTGGCCGAGTGCCGCCGTGTGCGGTTGAGCAGGGTCATGCGTGGCTTCTGTCCGGACAGGGATGATCGAGTGCGGTCGGCGCCGGTGCGGTCGAGTCCGGTTGCATGCGGTTGCACACTGCGAGGTGCATCTGCGCATGGCCAGAGCCCGACCACCGTGCCAGAATGAGCGGGTGAGCAAACAACGGGTGAATGCGCAGTGAAGAGCGTCGCCGAACCAACAGGGGAGCCGAAGATGAGCCCGGCCAGGCGGCATCCGCCGAAGACCCGCCGCCCAGAACCGGCACCGCTGACCACCAGCCCGTTGATCGCCGGGCTCGAAGCCCGCATCGCTGACCTGCTCCAGCATCCTGACGGCATACGCACGCCGCAGACACTCGCCGACGAGTTTCGGGCCGAGCACCCGGCGAGCCCGGTGTTCGAGCACCTGCCCGCCACTCCCGAGCATCCCGACGCTCCAGACGACCCCGATCACCGCATCGTCACTTTCGTTCTGCATGACGCCGCGGCCGAGCAGGTGCTGCTCTTCATCAACCGCATCACCGACGAGACCGACCTCGACCGGTCGCTGATGCATCGCATCCCCGGTACCGACCTGTGGCACCTCAGCTATCTCATGCGACGCGACTGGATTGCCTCGTACAGCTACCAGATCGCCCTGCCGGGGGCACCGGTTCCGTGGCAGGGGCTCGATCAGCGCGGCATCCGCGAGGTGCTCGACCACGGGCTGCCCGACCCGCGCAACCTGCGCCAGATCACGAACCGGGCCGGGGTGCGCATGTCGGTCGTGGCGCTGCGGCACGCGCCGTCCGATGAATGGCGGGCACCTCGCGACGACGTTCCCGAGGGCACGCTGGCCGAGCATGTCGGCCCGGACGGCCGTCGCCTCTGGGTCTACGAGCCCAGCGCGCTCGAAGTGGCGAAGCCTGGCCGCACACATCAGGCGCTCGCCGACGCCGGCGCTCAGGCGATGCTCGCGGGCCAGCAGCTGCCCCTGCTCATCGTGCTCGACGGCGACGTCTGGGCGGGCGTGCAACCGCTGCCGACCATCCTCGACAACATGATCGCCGAGGGAGTGATCCCTCCGCTGCTGGCCGTCTTCGTCGACAGCGCCGACCGCGAACGCCGCTGGGACGAGCTCGACGAGCACGGTGGCATCGTCGACTGGCTCGCAGACCGCCTGCGCCCGTGGGTGGTCGAGCACTGGGGTGCGGCTCTGAGCTGGGACCCGCATCGCACCGTCGTCGCCGGCCAGAGCCTCGGCGGTCTCGCAGCGATCGCTGCCGTGGTGCGGCGTCCTGACGTGTTCGGCGGCGCGATCAGCCAGTCTGCCGCGCTGTGGCAGCCGGATGTCGCGCTCGAGGCCGCCGCCCGGCCGCCGGTGGGTGCGCGCATCGACCTGCAGGTCGGCCTGCAGGAGTGGGTGCTGCTCGAACCGACGCGCGCGCTGGCGGCTCAGTTGAGCGAAGCGGGTGTGGACGTCACGCTCACCGAAGTGAACGGCGGCCACGATTACGCATGGTGGCGTCGCACCCTGGCTACCGCGATCGAGCATCAGTTCGGCGACGACCCGGTGCATGTTCGCCGCTGATGACCGCAATGGGGGAGAGAAGCGCTGTGGAGAAGGATGCCGTGGTCGAGACGCGTCGCGCGAGGCGCAACCGTGAGCGCAGCGGCGGCCTGAGGCAGCGCATCGGACTGCTCTCGCGCGGAGAGCGCGCGCTGCTCGGCGGCGCAGTGACCGCAGGCGTGGCAGGAGTCGTCGCCCTCGGGCTCGTGATCGGCGCGGCAGCCACAGGCATGGTGTCGACCGGCGGCGCGACCGAGGCACAGGCGCAGTCGCAGAATGAGGCAGCTTCCACAGACCTCGACGCATCGGAACACGGCGCCGACGCCGCAGCGGACGAAGCGGCAACGAGCGGGGCATCCCCATTGCGTGTTGGAGGCATCTCACAGCTCGCCGATGCGGCCTGGGCCCAGCGCATCGCGACCAAGACCGGCATTCCAGAACGGGCGATGCGGGCATATGCCGGGGCGACGATCCGGGCAAAGCAGCAGTACCCGTCGTGTCGGCTGGGGTGGAACACGATCGCCGCGATCGGCCAGGTCGAAAGCCACCACGGCACCCTCGACGGCGGCTCGATCGGCCCGGATGGTGTCGCCGCACCCACCATCGTGGGCGTCGCACTCGATGGCTCAGGCGTCGCGGCCATCGCCGACACCGACGGCGGCACGCTCGACGGCGACGCCGCGCACGATCGGGCGGTGGGGCCGATGCAGTTCATTCCGCAGACGTGGAAGCAGCACGGCGTCGACGGCAGTGGTGACGGTGTCGCCGACCCACAGAACATCGACGACGCGTCTCTGACCGCTGCGGCGTATCTCTGCGCCGACGGCTACGACCTCAGCAGCGGCTCTGGCTGGATCGCGGCGATCGACGGGTACAACCGCGGCGTCGAGTACAACAACCTCGTGGCCGACGCAGCGAACCGCTACGCCCGCGCGAAGTGAGGCGGAGCGTGCAGGCACTCTTGGCGCCGCTAGGCTGAGAGCATGAGCTTTCGAACCAAAGACGGCAAGCGGCTGGCAAAGACTCTGCGCGCGCGGGCATCGCAGCCACGCGTGGGCGAGCGGGCACCCAGCGACAAGCAGCTGCGCCAGTATCTGAAATCGGCAGGCAATGCTGCCGATCACTCCGGGCTGCGCCCGTGGCGCATGATCACGCTGCGCGGCGACGAGCGCTCCCGGCTGGGTGCTGCGATGAGCGAGGCTCACGGTGACAAGCACCCGAGCACGAAGCCGCTGCGTGCGCCCCTGCTGATCGCGGTGGTCGGCAGCTACCGCGCTGACAAGTACTACAAGGTGCCGCAGTGGGAGCAGCTCGCGGTGGCCGTCGAG
The DNA here is from genome assembly GCF_008831225.1 of Pseudoclavibacter sp. CFCC 13611. Classification (NCBI taxonomy): domain Bacteria; kingdom Bacillati; phylum Actinomycetota; class Actinomycetes; order Micrococcales; family Microbacteriaceae; genus Pseudoclavibacter; species Pseudoclavibacter sp. CFCC 13611. The sequence continues at coordinate 61,539 of NZ_WBKE01000002.1, forward strand.
GTCGTGCACGGGCTGCAGCTGCTGCTGCAGGCCGAAGGATGGGGTTCTTTCTGGCGCACCGGGCGCGTCGTCGAAGAGGCTGCCGTGCGTGAGCTCCATGGCTTGGGCGAGCACGAACAGCTGCTGGGCTGGCTCTATGTCGGTGAGATGACCGATCGTCCCAAGGCCGCCCGCAGACGTTCGCTGTCGGATGCCTCGCTCACCTCGCTGCGCGGCTGACGGCCGCGTGGCATGTCACTGCGCTGTGAAGGGTCGCGTGTGGCACGGTGGTGTCTGCGCGCACGACTAGAATACTGAGCATGTCAGCAGACTCAGGTCGAGACCGGTCGTCGGATCGCGAGAGCGAGTTCGTGCCCTTGGGCGTGCGCATCGCCGCCGGCTGGAGCTGGCGGGTGATCATCATCGTGGCTGCTGTCGCACTGATCGTCTGGACGGTCGTGCAGATCAGACTCGTGGTGATCCCCGTGGTGGTCGCCGTGCTCTTCGCCTCGCTGCTGCGCCCGCTCGTGCTCTGGCTGCGCCGGCACGGCATGCATCTCTGGCTTGCGGTGGCACTGGTCGAACTCGGCTTTCTGGCCATCGTCGCCGGGCTGTTCTGGACGATCGCCACCCAGCTCAGCCGCGGCCTGAACGGGCTGATAGAGCACTCAGAGAACGCCTACCGCGAACTCAAGACCTTTCTGCTCGACTCGCCGCTACACATCACCGAAGACGACATCAACAACTACCTCGGCGGGCTGTGGCATTCGGCGCAGCAGGACAGCCACGCGATCGTCAGCGGCGCACTCTCGGTGGGCACCACGGCCGGGCACATCGCCACCGGTGTGCTGCTTGTGCTCTTCTCGCTGATCTTCTTTCTCGCCGACGGGCGAACCATCTTCTTCTGGGCCATGCGCCTGGTGCCGACGCGAGTGCGCGCGGCGGTCTCCGGTGCCGGCCACGCGGGCTGGCGCACGCTGTCGAGCTATGTGCGCGTGCAGATTCTGGTGGCCGCCTGCGACGCGGTCGGCATCGGCATCGGTGCCGCGATCCTTGGTCTGCCCATGGTGGTGCCACTGTCGATTCTGGTGTTCATGGGATCGTTCGTGCCCTTCGTCGGCGCGATCGTCTCAGGCATTCTGGTCTGCGTCGTGGCCTTGGTCTACAAGGGATGGATCATCGCGTTCATCATGCTCGCTGTCGTCATCGCGGTGCAGCAGCTCGAGAGCCACGTGATGCAGCCGCTGATCATGGGCAATGCGGTCAAGGTACACCCGCTCGGCGTGGTGCTCTCTGTGGCGATCGGCACGATGCTCGCCGGCATTCCTGGTGCGCTCTTCGCGGTTCCCTTCGTCGCGGTGACGAACCGCATCGTCAACTACTTCGGCGACCGTGACTGGGAGACCGATCTCTTCGCCCAAGGCGTGCAGCTGACCATCGATGACAACTCTGGCAGGTCGTCGTTCACCGGTCCGCATGCGGCGAAGAAAGACGCAGCCGTGGTCGCAGCGGCTGTAGCCAACGGGCTCAGCGATGGGGCATCCGTCGCTGCAGACGCCCACGATGCGGGCACCTCGAATGAAGACGGGCCGGCAGACGAGAACGGCGACGGGCCGAGAATTACCAAGGGCTGAGCGCCCTGCGCCAGCCCGCACCAAGCCTCCTCGCAGACGCAGTCGGCTGCTGCGCCTGCCTACGAACCGACCGGCCGGTATTCTGGGAACGTCGCAGCATTGCATGCATGGTTCAGACCATCTGCACACGGTGCCGCGTGTGACCGGTGAAATCGCACGAAAGCAGAAGAACTTCACATGACCACACCAACAGGACTCGCCGCGGCACCTTCGCTGCAAGAGATTGAACGAGCACGCGCCAACGTCTCGCAGATCGCCAAGATCACTCCGATCGAGCGGTCGAAGGCTTTGGGGGCCGAGCTCGGTCACGAGGTGTTCATCAAATGCGAGAACCTGCAGCGCACCGGAGCCTACAAAGTGCGCGGAGCGTACACCAAGCTGCTCTCGCTGACGGACGAAGAGCGTGCCCACGGAGTCGTCGCGGCTTCGGCGGGCAACCACGCGCAGGGCGTCGCGATGGCGGCTCGTGAGCTGGGCATTAAAGCGACGATCTTCATGCCGATCGGCGTGGCGCTGCCCAAGCTGCAGGCCACCCGGCGCTACGGAGCCGAAGTGGTGCTCGAAGGCGACATCTTCGACCGCACCCTGGCCGCGGCCAAGGCGTTCAGCGCCGAGACCGGTGCCACGTTCATCCCGCCGTACGACGACCCGAGAGTGATCGCCGGCGCCGGAACGATCGGGCTCGAGATTCTCGACCAGCAGCCCGACGTCGAGACCGTCGTCGTGCCGATCGGCGGGGGAGGCCTCATCTCGGGCGTCGCCGCAGCGGTGAAGCAGAAGGCGCAGCTGCTCGGCCATCGCATCCGTGTGGTGGGGGTGCAGTCAGACCGCGCCAGCTCGTATCTGCCCTCGCTCGACGCGGGGCACCCCGTGACCGTACCGGTGCATCCGAGCATCGCTGACGGCATCGCGGTCGGGCGTCCGGGAACATTGAACTTCGAGATCATCCGCGATCTCGTCGACGAGATCGTGACGGTGCGCGATGAAGAGATCGCGCGGGCCATCGTGCTGATGCTCGAGCGCGCGAAGCTCGTCGTCGAGCCGGCGGGTGCGGCTGCCCCCGCGGCGATTCTCGCGGGCAAGGTGCACAGCGCCGGAACGACCGTTGCGATCGCATCAGGCGGCAACATCGACCCGCTGCTGCTGCAGCAGATCATCCAGTACGGTCTGGTCGAGCTGTCGCGCTACGCCACCATCTCAGTGATGCTGCCTGACCGGCCGGGGCAGCTGCAGATCATCTCGGAGCATGTGGCCGGCCAGGATGCGAACGTGGTCGAAGTGCTGCACACGCGGCACGGCAAGGGCTTCGACATCGGTGCGGTCGAACTGCAGATTTCGGTCGAGACGAAGGGTGAGGAGCACCTGCAGCAGGTGCTCAACAGTCTGCGCGAGATCGGGTACGACCCGCAGATCGTGCGGTGAGCCTACTCGCCTGAGTAGGTCTCGACCGAGACGATCTCGACCTGCATGGTCTTGCCGTTGGGGGCCTCGTACGAGACGGTCTCGCCGGCCTTGTGATTCACAACAGCGCCGCCCAGGGGGCTCGCTTCGCTGAAGACCTTGATGTCGCCGCTGGCGATCTCACGGTTGCCGAGCAGAAAGCGCAGCTCGCGACCGGCGACGTTGGCTGTGACGACGGTTCCACGCGCGGCGCGGCCGTCTTCTACCTCGACGGTGCCGACCTGCGCGTTGTGCAGCAGCGCCTCGAGTTCGCGAATGCGCCCCTCGAACTTGCCCTGCTCGTCTTTGGCAGCATGATAGCCGCCGTTCTCTCGAAGGTCGCCCTCTTCGCGCGCCTCTTCGATGCGCTTCGCGATGTCGCGGCGCCAGGGGCCGCGCAGATGGTCGAGCTCTTCGTGCAGGCGGTCGTATGCCTCCTGCGTCAGCCAGGTTCCCTCTTGCTGATCAGCCATTGCACTCTCCTCAGATGACTAAAGGCCAATTGTACCCCCACCCTCTGACAAGGAGTGGCCGCTCGTGCAGGCTGCGAACGGCGGGTCAGACGATCCAGCAGCTGTCGACCGAACCGGCCATGGCCGGCTGCACGGTCTTCACGGTGACCTCGATGGTGCGGCTCTGTGCGTCAGCTGCCGGCACGTCGACGTACTTCCACCCGACCTGACTCTGGCCTTCGCCGCGGGCGTCGACCGCACAGCGCGTCGTGGTGCCTGGGGCGACGTTGAGCGTGAACCGCACGTTCGCATTGCCGTGATCGTCGATCGCCGACGTCGTCGTCTTAGCCTGCACCGAGGCCATCGGCTGCGATGCAGAGAACCAGGCGAGCGCAATGATCGAGAGCACGATGAGCGCCGAGCCGAGCCAGATCCAGCCGCGGCGACTCAGCCGACGGGGAGCCCGGCCGTAGCGCTCCTGCAGCATCGCACTGTTGCCTGCACTCATGCTCTGACCCTCACCTTGTCTCGACAGTCACTCCGCTTGAGTCTATCTGTGTCAGTGCGAGTCAGACACGTCGGGAGCGATGCTGGGCAGACACGTCGGGAGCGATCGCAGCCGACCACTCTGATTACACTTGAGTCTGCGCACGCGAGTGACGATGCATCCGGCGACGGACGCGCACGCCCCGCCCAGTGCGCAAACGCAGCTGAGGAGGCCCGCCAGTGACACTTCGCCTGATGGCCGTGCACGCGCATCCCGACGACGAGTCGAGTAAAGGGGCAGCCACATTCGCACACTATGTGCAGGCCGGAGCCAGCGTCACGGTGGTCAGCTGCACCGGCGGTGAGAGCGGCTCGGTACTCAACCCGGACCTGCGTCGCATTGCGTGGGCCCAACGTGACATCGCCGGTCTGCGCCACACCGAGATGGCGGCTGCCCGCGACATCCTCGGTGTCGACCACATCTGGCTCGGCTACCGTGACAGCGGTCTGCCTGACCCCGGCGAGACGGTGCCGCCGCTCTCATTCGCATCTCTGCCCATCGAGCTCACCGTGCAGCCGCTCATTCGGGCGATCCGTCGCATCCGCCCCCACGTGCTCATCACCTACGACGAGAACGGCGGCTACCCGCACCCCGACCACATTCGCTGCCATGAGGTGAGCGTGCACGCGCTGCGCGCGGCTGCCGATGCTACCGTGCACCCGGATCTCGGGCCGGCGTGGCAGGTGCAGAAGCTGTACTACGACCGCATCCAGAACTACCAGCGCTTTCAGGCGGTGCACGCGGCGATGGCCGCTGACATCGGCGAGACCTGCAGCAGCAGTTCGAACGGCTGCGAGGGAGGCGATGGCGCCGTCGAGCGAACCGCTGAGGCTGACGAGCGGGCTGCGGCCGCCGCTCGGGTCGGCGAGGTCGCGGAGCTGTTTCGGGCACGGCCGCTCAAGGTCACGACCCAGGTGGAGTGCGGGGAGTGCTTCGAGACGCGCGATGCGGCGCTGCGCTCGCATGAGAGTCAGGTCGCGCCAGACAGCCCGTTCTTCTTTCTGCCCAACGACCTTCAGCGACGGGTGTGGCCCCACGAGGATTACCAGCTGGTCGACTCGCGGGTGCCGACCGCGATTCCCGAGCACGACCTCTTTGCCGGTGTCGTGGATGATGGTGATGGCGTCGTGGGTGCTGGTGCTGGTGCTGGTGCTGGTGCTGGTGCGGCGAGCGATGCCGCTGCCGGAGTCGATGGTGCTGCAGGCGCTTGAGGCGCTTAAGGCGCTGCAGCGTGACAGATTGATCGTGCCCCAACCGTGAGAGACTAGAGACCATGACTGTGCTGCCTGAAACCGTGACTTCGGCTCTGCCGATCGCTGACGCTTGGAGTGCCGAGACAGAGACCAGCCCCTCGCCGTCGCCGACTGACCAGCCTCAGCAGGATCAGCAGCAGATCGGCGCCGGTCCGGGCGCATTCTTCGCGATCTTCGTCATCGCCATACTCGTGGCTCTTCTGGTCTTCGACCTGGTTCGGCGACTGCGACGCATGCGCTACCGGCGCGAGGCTCGAGTCGAGCTGGCAGAGAAGTACGGCGTGGTCGAAGAGGAGTTCCCCGAAGGACTCGACGAAGACGATGAGCCGGTTGATCCGTTCGAGCGTAAGAAGCGGCAGATCGCCGAGCGCGACGCCAAGTTCGAGGCTCGTGCTGCCCGCCGCGAGGCCAAGCGCAGGAACCGCGGCTAGGGGCGTCTGACCTGGCTTTGGCCTGGGCGGTTGTGGTGCTCAGTAGTGGGGCTGCGGTCGGCAGGTGCGAGGCTGTTGCAGCGGTGGCGGGTCTTCGTCGCTGCTCTGCCCGCTGAAGGCCCGGCTGTTGCTATTGTGCTGCGGCTAAGCCTCCGACTGCTCCCCGTTGTTCGGCCGCGTTCGCTCCAGCTGATTCCTGTCCTGCTGCATCCGCCCGTCCCAGGTGTTGGCCAGACTCATCGAGCCGTCCCAAATGTCTGTCAGCGTGATCGAGGCATGCCAAGTTCCATGTCTGGATGCTGTGGGGCGTCATTTGAGGCGGCTGGATGCTGTGGGGCGTCACTGGGGCGTCATTTGAGGCGGATGGATGTGCCACCGTACTGGCTATCCTGCCGTACTGGCTATCCTGCCGTACTGGCTATCCTGCCGTACTGGCTATCCTGCCGTACTGGCCATTCCCGCCGTACTGGCCATTCCGACCGTCGGGGCAGCCTAGGCGCCATCCGGCCATCCGACCCTCCGGCCAACCAGGCCGCCGGCCAGAGCGACCGATCAGCTGCCGAAGCGTCGCTGCCGCAGGGCATACGCCCGCAGCGCGCGCAAGAAGTCGACCCGGCGAAAATCGGGCCACAGCACGTCAGCGAAGTAGAACTCGCTGTGTGCCGCCTGCCAGAGCAGAAAGTCACTCAGCCGCTGCTCTCCAGAGGTGCGCAGAATCAGGTCGGGGTCGGGCTGGCTGCCCGTGTAGAGATGGCTCGCGATCTCGCTCTCGCTGACCTTCGCGGCGAACTGCGCCAGCGACCGCCCCTGATCTTCCCAGTCACGGGCGGCCAGGCGCACCGCATCCACAATCTCACGGCGACCGCCGTAGCCGACCGCGAGATTCACCTGCATACCGGTGGCGTCGGCAGTGCGCGCCTCGGCCGACTGCAGCGCCTCGACCAGCTCACGCGGCAGATCGTCGATGCTGCCCACATGATGAATGCGCCAGTCGCTGCAGCGCGAGATCTCGTCGGTGAGATCGATGATGATCTGTATCAGCTGGGTGAGCTCGTCGGTTCCGCGGTGGCTGAGATTGTCGGTCGACAGCAGATACAGCGTCACGATGCCGATGCCGAGCCCGTCACACCACCCGAGGAACTCTCGGATCACGGCGGCTCCGGCGCGATGCCCGGTCGCCGCCTGGGAGTTCTGCTTCTGCGCCCAGCGACGGTTGCCGTCCAGAATCACCGCCACATGCTGCGGAGGAGTCTGCTGCCTCAGCTGCTTCTCAAGACGACGCTCGTAGATGCGATACAGCAGAGGGGTGCGATGTGCGGTACTGGACACTCCCCCAACGATACCCAATTGCAGGCGGTCGCGGGCTGGTCGCTGATCCGCTCGCGAGTAAACTGTGGCCCATGAGCGACCAGACACGGGGGCAGGGTGTGGGGGCTGATGCGGGGAACGCGCAGGGTGCGTCGGGTGCGAGGGCCGCGGCTGAGGGCTCTGCGGCGGATGCCGAGAGCCTGATTCGAGCAGAGCCTGCCGGTGCTCGGCCGGCTGAGTGCGCTGCCGTCAATGGCACTGAGCAGGAGGTCGAGCGTGCTGTTCAGGCCGAGGAGCCGCGACTGCCGCACCTGCCGATCACCGAGGTCACCCGCGAGATCCGTGGCGACAAACCCATGCTGCGCGGGTGGCTGCATGCAGTGAGCTTTCCGTTGGCGCTGGCCAGCGGCATCGTGCTGATCACCTTGGCGCATGGCCTGTGGCCGAAGCTGGCCTGCGCCGTCTACATGGCCTCGTCGATCATGCTCTTCGGCAATTCGGCGGTCTATCACATCTTCAACTGGGGGCCGCGAGTGAAGCTGGTGCTCAAACGCATCGACCACTCGAACATCCTGCTGCTGATCGCAGGTACGTACACGCCGCTCGCAACGATGACGCTGCCGCCGACGCAGGCGAGAACGCTGCTGCTGATCGTCTGGAGCGCGGCGCTCGCCGGCATCCTCTTCAGGGTGTTCTGGATCGGCGCGCCCCGCTGGCTCTATGTGGTGATCTACCTGCTTCTGGGCTGGGGCGCCGTCATGTACGTGCCGGCGTTCTACCGGGCGAACCCGGCGACGATGATCCTCGTGATCGTGGGCGGTCTGCTGTACAGCATTGGGGCCGTGGTCTATGCGCTGAAGAAGCCGAATCCGTTTCCGAAGGTGTTCGGGTTCCACGAGGTGTTCCACTCGTTCACGGTGCTGGCCTTCGCCTGCCACGCCGTGGCGATCTACCTTGTGACGGTGTGACCACGGCCCCTCGGCTCACAGCACGGTGCGCAGCAGCCGCAGCGCCACCACGAGCGGCGAGGCGTCTCCGGTGGGAGCCTCGGAGAGCCGGTTCGCCAGCGCCCGCACACGGTCGATGGTGCCGGCATGCTGCGCCTCCCATGCATCGAGCCGAGCTGAGGCGGTGTCACGCTGGTCGCCGTGCTGCGACGCCTCGACCGTCTGCAGAGCGCTGCCCGTGATCTGGCGCAGCACCCCGTAGACGTCTTGGCGCAGCGACGAGCGTGCGAGCGTCTGCCACAGGTCGTGTCGTGGCAGACGGCTGACCAGCTGCAGCAGCTGCTCGAGGTGGTACCGGCGCAACGCCAGGAACTCGACTGCTGCCGCGTGTTCGAGTGCCGCGTCCGACGCGTCGGACCCGCCTGTGGCATCCGCCGCCGAGGGCGAAGCCTGCGCCTCGTCGACCAGGTCGACCACACCGATGAGATGCACCTCTTCGAGAGCGAATGCGCTGCGCTCGGCGACGGCGGCCGGCACCCCGGCATCGACCAGGCCGGCCTCGGTGCGTTGCTCGTGCTCACCGTGATGCAGAGCCGGCAGCTCGCTGCGCAGCCGGGCCAGCGGCCGCACGTATCGCTCGCGCAGCTGCGGCACGTCGAGTCGCTCGCTGTGCGTTTCGAGCAGCAGCCGAACGCCGCGGCCGAGTGCCCGTTTGAAGCGGATCAGCATGCCGTCCTGCGTTTCGGTCGAGACGGCGTTGTCGGTGGCCGCGATGTCGCCGAAGACGGTGTCGACCTCGAACGCCTCACGAATGACCGCCCACGCCCGCACCACCTGCGCCGGGTCGTCGCTGGTCTCTTCGATCACGCTGAACACGAACTGCACGCCACCGTGGTCGACGATGTCGTTGGCCAGAGTCGTGGCCTTGATCTCGCGCGCCAGCGGATGCCGTTCGAGCGCCTCGCCATAGCGGGTGACCACCTCGGGCGGAAAGTACTCGCGCAGCAGCTGGTCTGTCCACGGTTCGTCAGGCACGCTCGACTCGAGAATCGCATGCTTCAGCGTGATCTTGGCGTACGAGAGCACGATCGCGAGCTCAGGCGAGGTGAGCCCCTCACCGGCGGCGATGCGTCGATCGAACTCGCTGTCTTCTGGCAGGTATTCGAGGGCGCGATCGAGCACACCGCTGGCCTCCCAGGCAGCGACCAGCCGCTGGTACGAGGGCATCAGCTCACCACGATCGCGCTCGAGGCCGAGTGCGCGGTTCTGCCGGTAGTTGTCGGTGAGCACCAGCTGCGCGACTTCGTCGGTCATCGACGAGAGCAGCTCGTTGCGCTCGTCGAAGGTGAGCACATGGCCGTCTGCCTGCGGCGACGCGAGCAGAATCTTGAGGTTCACCTCGCGGTCTGACGTGTCGACGCCGGCCGAGTTGTCGATGGCGTCGGTGTTCAGCCGGATGCCATGCTCGGCTGCCTCGACGCGCCCGGCCTGGCTGAACCCCAGGTTGCCGCCTTCGCCGACGACTCGCACGCGCAGGTCGCGCCCGTCGACGCGGATCGCGTCGTTGGCCCGGTCGCCGATCTCTGCGTCTGATTCGCTGCTGGCTTTGACATATGTGCCGATGCCGCCGTTGTAGAGCAGATCGGTCGGCGCGGTCAGCACCGCCATGATCAGCTCGTTTGGCGTGAGCGTGGCCGGGGCCTCGCCGTCGCGGTCGAGCCCCAGCGCCGCTGCGACCTCAGGGGAGATCGGCACCGCCTTCGACGCCCGCGAGTAGACGCCGCCGCCCTCACTGATCAGTTCGGGGCTGTAGTCGGCCCACGACGAGCCGGGCTTCTCGAAGAGGCGCAGACGCTCGTTCCAGGCCGCCTCGGCGTCAGGCTGCGGGTCGAGGAAGATGTCGCGGTGGTCGAACGCTGCGACAAGACGGATGCTGTGGCTGCGCAGCAGCCCGTTGCCGAACACGTCGCCAGACATGTCTCCGATGCCGACCGCGGTGAAAGGGTCGGTTGCCACGTCGACGCCGAGCTCGCGGAAGTGCCGCTCGACCGAGGTCCAGGCTCCGCGGGCGGTGATGCCCATCGTTTTGTGGTCGTAGCCGTGCGAGCCGCCTGACGCGAAGGCATCCTGCAGCCAGAACCCGTAGGCGACGGCGATCTCGTTCGCAGTGTCTGAGAAGCGGGCGGTGCCTTTGTCTGCGGCGACGACCAGATACGGGTCGTCGGGATCGTACGCGACCACGGCTTCTGGATGCGTGACCGTGCCTGCCGCCAGGTCGCGGTTGTCGGTGACGTCGAGCATGCCGCTGATGAACAGTCGGTAGGCGTCTTGGCCAGCTGACATCCACGCGCCGCGGTCGACGCTCGGGTCGGGCAGACGCTTCGGGTAGAAGCCGCCCTTGGCGCCCGTAGGCACGATGACAGCGTTCTTGACGACCTGCGCCTTGACCAGGCCGAGCACCTCGGTGCGAAAGTCTTCGCGCCGATCTGACCAGCGCAGACCGCCGCGGGCGACCTGGCCGAAGCGCAGGTGCACGCCCTCGACCTCGGGGGAGTAGACCCAGAGCTCGAAGAGCGGCACCGGCTGAGGCACGCCGCTGATGCGCCGAGGCTCGATCTTGAAGGTGATCTGCGGCTTGGGCGATCCGTCGGCGGCGAACTGATATGCGCTGGTGCGCACCGTGGCGATCACCGCTTCGGTGAGTCGGCGCAGTACCGTGTCGATGTCGAGGCTGGTGATCTTCGTCAGCGCCTGTTCGATGTCGGTCTGGATGGCGAGCACGCGTTCGCGGCGCTCGTCGATCGTGCCGCCGACGGCCGGGTCGAACGACTGCTCGAACAGCTCGACGAGAGCCAGTGTGATGTCGGCGTGGTCGACGAGGGTTCTGGCGATGAACGTCGTCGAGTAGGCGAGCCCGATCTGTCGCAGGTAGCGCACGTAGGCGCGCAGTACGCTGACCTCACGCCAGGTCGCACGAGTGGTGGTGACCAGGCGGTCGAGCGGGTCGGACTCGACCCAGCCCAGCCAGGCCGCCGCGAACGCCTCGACGAAGTCGGCCGCGAGGCTGTCAAGAGTGTCAGCTGCGCGCACCCCGTAGTCGTGCACGTAGACCGGAGAGTGGCCCGGGCCGGTCTGTACCACGAATGGGTGTTCGTTGACGACCTCGACACCGAGGTTCGTGAAGATCGGCAGCACCTCTGACAGCGCGATCGGCTCGTCGTGAAAGACTTTCACGTGCGCTTCGCCGTCATCGTCTCGATACAGCCGCAGGGAGAGCCGGTCGGCATGCGCGATGGCGCTCGGCGCCGGTGTGCGAACGACGCCCTCGGCCTCGAAGATGGAGGTCGGCGAGGTCTCGGCCGAAGCATCCGCCGGCTTTGCCGTCACGGCTGCGGGCGCCGTGCTCAGCGCGCCCGGCAGCGCCGACTCGGGCGATGCGACCGCGTACAGATGTGGCAGATCTGCCAGCGCTTCAGCTGGTGTGAAGGCCTCGCGATAGCTGTCGGGGAACGCCTGCCGCAGCTGCCGGGCGACGGACGCCGCGGCGATCTGACCCGACCGGCTCGCCACCAGCTCGGCGAGCTGATCGTGCCAGGTGCGGGTGAGTCCGATGATGCGCGCGTGCAGAGCATCGATGTCGGCGTCGGGCAGCAGCTCGCCCGGTTTCAGACGTGCGACGAAGTAGAGTCGCGCCAGCGCCGAGTCGGACATACGCGACTCGTGCTCGACATAGGCAGCATGGTAGGTCTGCTGAAGCAGGTCTGAGATGCCCAGACGCACCTGCGTGTTGAACGCGTCGCGAGGCAGATAGACGAGTGCCGTCACGAACCGCTCATAGGGGTCGGTGCGAAGGAACACCCAGCTGCGCCGCCGTTCGGCGACCTGCCGCAGAATCAGCACGTTGTGTCGCAGCGTGTCTGTGTCGGCCTGGAACAGCTCGTCGCGGGGGTATGTCTCGAGCAGGGCGAGCACATCGCGGCCGTTGTGGCTGTCGGTGCGAAAGCCGCTACGTTCGAGCACGTTCTGCACCTTGTCGGCGACGACCGGGATGCTCAGCACCGACTGCGTGTAGCTGGTCAGCGTGAACAGGCCGAGAAAGCGGCGCTCGCCGTCGACCCGGCCGAACGCGTCGAAGCGCTTGACGCCGATGTAGTCGAGGAATGCATCGCGGTGCACCGTCGACCGAGAGTTGGCCTTGGTGATGATGAGCACATCGCGCTCGCGGGCCTTCTCGAGGTTCTTGCGCAGCAGAGGCTTCGGCGCAGCGGCGGATGACGCGGTGACCGACTTCGGGGTCGCGGCGCCGTCGCGGGGGCGGAAGAGGCCGAGCCCGGTGCCGGTGACCCGCTGCAGGGCGTCGTTGCCGTCGACGGTGACGAGGTCGTACTCCTGATAGCCGAAGAAGGTGAAGTTGTCGTCGTCGAGCCACTCGAGGAATCGCGAGGCCTGTGCGGAGCTCTCTTCGAGCCCGAGCGGGGGAGCGGCCCGCAGCTCGGCGCTGATGCGCTGAGCCTGCGCTCGCATGAGCGGCCAGTCGTCGTTGACCAGCGTCACATCGGCCATGACCTTCTCGATCGCCTGAACGAGGGCCTGCCGCACGTCGTCGTGCGCGATCAGCTCGGTGCTGACATAGACCCACGATTCGACGGTGACTTCGTGGCCAGGCTGCGGCAGCACGAAAGACTCGGTGCGGGCGGTGGCCGTGGGCGGGCTGATCACCGACACGACCTGGCCGTCGGAGTCGCGCGTGACGACGAACGTCGGGTGCACCACCGCGTGCACATCGATGTGCTGCCGGCCGAGCTCGGCGAGCACAGAGTCGACGATGAACGGCTTGTCTGGCGTCACGATGAGCAGCGCGCCGCTGAGCTGTCCGTCTGAATCGGGAGCGGCCGGGCTGGTGAAGCGCACCAGCGACTCACCGTGGGCGCGAGTGGATGCGAGGTCGAGATGGTCTTGGACGACCTCGGCAAGCAGCGCGCCTCCGATCGAGGTCACATCCTGGTCGCCGAGCGCACGAGTGTACCTGGAGAGCAGATCGGCGAGGTCGTTCACGGCGTCGAGCGTCGGAGCGTCAGACGTGCCCTGCGTGAGGATCTTTCGAGCCTCGGCGAGCACGCTGTCGCGCGCTTCGGTGTCGGTGCCCTGTGCCTCTTCGTCGAAGTGGGTGGGGGTCGTCGTGGCTTCGCCGTTCACGTGTTCCTCCTGGATCACTCTGAATCGTTCTGAATCACTCAGTAGTCTGACACCGGGCCACAGCGAGCACGCGGAGGCCACGGTGCTTCCGGTCATGCATCACCCTACCCATTGCCACGGACACGAGGCGTCAGGCGGTGATTCGTATATCGCCGAGATGGCCATTGCATCGGTCGTGCAGAGAGAGTATGCGCCGCGACGCATGTTGGCGACGGCAGTATCTGTGTGCGTGCGGATGTGTGCAGAAAGAGCGGGCGCGACGACGGAGCGGATGCGGATGCGAATGCGAAGCCTGGCCCACGGTGTCGGCCTGGCTGGTGTCCGAGCCGATCAGCCCTTGAGATCGAGGCGCATCAGGGCGCGGTCGAAGTGCTGCCCGCGCAGCATGACCTGCTCATAGTGCACGACGGTGAACCCCTGCCGCTCGAAGACCGGAATCGCGACCAGACTCACGTGAGAGGTGAGTTCGGCGGCGCCGTGATCCCGGGCGCTCGCGATTGCCGCGGCCAGCAACCGGGTGGCGATGCCCTGCCTGCCATGGTCGGGGTCGACGAAGAGGTGGTCGACGTAGCCTGAGTCGCGAAAGTCGACGTATCCGACGACATGTTCGACTGGGGTCGGGGATGCCACACCGGGGTCGGCGACGGCCATGAGCCCCTTCTGGCTCTCGTCATCAGCGCCGGAATCGGCTGCGACCGCGACCAGCGTGTGATGTGCCGTGCGATCGGCATTCCAGCGGTGCACAGAACCGCCGCCTGCCGCCCAGGCTGTTCGCTGCTCTGGGGTGTAGCGCGAACCGGCGGTGATTCTCACGGCACGCGAGAAGACCTCACGGGTCGCGGCGGCATCCGCCGAAGAATACGGCCGAATGCGCACTGCAGGCGCCGCAGCGGACTGCACGAAGGCGGACATAGCAGCAGTCTACCGACCCCGTCTTTCAGAGGCGTGGCGGCTCAGCCACGGCGCTGCAGCCTTCCGACCAGGTTGAGCAGGCGATCGCTCGTGCCCGGATTCAGCAGACTCAGGGTGTCGGGACGCAGCGGTTTGGTGAGCACCGGTTTCAGATGCGAGAACCGGCGGAACGAGTGCACGCCGTGGTAGGCGCCCATGCCGCTGGCGCCGACACCGCCGAACGGCAGTGCGCCGATGCCTGCGTGCACGATGGCCGCACCGTTCACTTGAGCCCCGGACGAGGTGTGCTGAGCGAAGTAGGCGCGTGTGGCCGCGTCGCCGAAGACGTAGAGCGCGAGGGGCTTGTCCCAGGCGTTGATGACGCGGGCGGCCTCCTCTTTGGAGGACGCGGTCAGAATAGGCAGGATCGGGCCGAAGATCTCTTCGCGCAGCAGCTGGAACGGGGCGTCGTCGCCGATCACCGCCTCGTCGAGGTTCGGGAACGTCACAACGGTCGGCTCGATGTAGAGATCGTCACGGTCGGTGCGCCCGCCGAACTCGACGTTGCCCTCTTCGAGCATTGCGGCGAGTCGATCGAAGTGGCGCTCAGAGGCGATGCGCCCGTATTCCCGGCCTGCGGCGGGGTCTGCGCCCCAGACGTCGGCGACCGCCTCGCGCAGGGCGGCGACCAGTGGTTGCACGTGATCGGGTGTCGTCAGCACATAGTCTGGCGCGACGCAGGTCTGGCCGGCGTTGGTGAACTTCGCCCAGGCCAGTCGGCGGGTCACCGCCCTGAGCTGCCGGTCGTCGTCGACCCAGACCGGCGACTTGCCGCCGAGCTCGAGCGTCACCGGGGTGAGGTTCTGGGCAGCGGCCTCCATGACGATTCTGCCGACGCGACCCGAGCCGGTGAAGACGATGTGGTCGAAGCGCTCTTTGAGCGCGTTCTGGGCGACGTCGACGGCGCCGAGCAGCACGTGCACCGCGCCGTCGGGGAAGTACTGGGGGATCAGCCGCGCAAGCGTCTCGGCGGTGTGCGGCGCGTCGGGGCTCGGCACGAGCACTGCTGCGTTGCCGGCCGCGAGCACCCCGACGAGCGGGTCGAGCGTGAGGTTCACCGGGTAGTTCCACGGCGACATCACCAGGATGACCCCGAGGGGCTCTGGCACGATCCTGGCTGATGCCGGCCAGATGAGGGGGCCGGCGCTGATCGACTTCGGGGCCATCCAGCGGCGCAGGTGTTTCTGTGCGTGTGCGGCCTCTCCGATCGTGACGTCGATCTCTGTGATGCCGGCTTCGCGGCGGCCTTTGTGCAGGTCGGCGAAGAGCGCTGCTTCGAATTCGCTGCGGTGCTCTTCGAGCAGTCGGCGCACGGCGCTGACGTTTCGTCGGCGGGAGGCCAGAGACTTGGTGGAGCCTGACTCGAATGCTGCGCGTGCGGCTGCGACTGCCGCGGTGACGTCTGACGGTGTGGCTGTTGGCACTGCTGCCTGCGTGCGTGCGGTCATCGTGCGTGCGGGTGCGGTACGTGCTGGTGCGCGTGCGGGTGTGGTGGACGTTGTGGGTGATGTGGATTCTGGTGTGGGTGTGCTCATGGTCGGAGGCTAACGCTGTAGTAAAACGAAGCCAATCAGTTTCGAAACCGAACCCACGAATTCGCTGCGACCGATCTGTGCCGAAGCCCGGTCCACGTGGCTGGGAAAGGGGACTGCCGAAATGCGCTCAGCTGAGGGAGTCGAAATTCGACCTGTTGGGCGGCGCGCCGAACCTCGATGGGTTTGAGGTCAGAATCTCGACCTGCTTGGGTCGGGAAACTCGACCTGTCTGAGGCAGGCAGAGCCGACCGTTCAGCTGACCGCGTTCGAGGCTTCAGCACAGCTGTTCGAAGACCATCGTCGCCTGGATGCGGTCACCTCCACCGAGTCCTTTCGATCCAGACGACGCCGTTGTGATGGTGTGCAGCCGATAGCCTTTCGCCGCCTGTGCGTTGATCGCCTTTTCTAGCTCTGTGAGGTTGCCCGAGCCCGTGCCCCAGAGCTTCTCGCGAAGAATGACCTGCAACACTA
This sequence comes from Pseudoclavibacter sp. CFCC 13611, assembly GCF_008831225.1. NCBI lineage: Bacteria > Bacillati > Actinomycetota > Actinomycetes > Micrococcales > Microbacteriaceae > Pseudoclavibacter > Pseudoclavibacter sp. CFCC 13611. The sequence goes on from NZ_WBKE01000002.1 coordinate 77,683, forward strand.
CGTAGTTGGGCGGGGTGGCGGCATGGGTCGGCTGAACCAGCGACGCCGCTGAGGGCTCGATCTCGTGGTGGGGCGCTGGCGCGTCCGCGTGTGCATCCGGACGCAGGGCTTCAGCCCAACGGTACCCATCCCACCATCGGTTCTTGCCCGTGCCGTCGTCGTACCAGCCTGCCGGTGTCTCAGCCATGTCGATCCTGTTCTGTGTTCTGTGTTCTGTGTTCTGTGTTCTGTGTTCTGTGCCGCGTGTCGCGTGTTGGGGCCGTGCCGTGCCTCGGTCACGCTCTGCGCGATGCGAGTCGGTAGACCCGATGTCGAGGCGGTGATACTCGGCGCTTCGCAAACGGCTTTCTTTCGACTGTGAGTGCCGAAGCTCATGCCACGCCAGACCCCTGAAAGACGCCAGAAGTCTTCCGACGACTCTCGGATCAGCCTAGAAGACGCGGACGCTCTAGCACGCCATGAAAAGCATCGTGTCCCGTGTTCGAGTCCCAAACCTCAACCGGAATACGCCGTACTGAAGACACCGCCCTTGTGGTCGCTCGGCGTCTTGATGACGGTACAGCCATCGCTGTGTACGTCGTCGATCTTCGTCGCAGTCGCAGGGACCGGGCCTCCGGCAGCGGCCGATGCGCTGGGCACCAGTGCCTTGGGCACAGACAACGGTGCCGGGATCGGGAACGGGGTCGAGCACGGGTTGTCTGGAAGCTCTCGCCGCGCCGCGAGACTGACCCAGCATGGTCGTTCCACGCGAAGGTCTACGTCGATGATCCTGTGGGACTCGCGTTCGACTCTGACGTGCTCGGCCATCGGTACGTGACCGTGCGTCAGGTAGAGCAGGTGCGGACGGTAGACAGACTGCGTCACTCTGCGGACTGATGTCGATGACGCGGAGCCGAGTCGCGCATCCGCCGTTGCGTCGGCAGACTAGACGTTGAAGCGGAACTCGACCACGTCGCCGTCTTGCATCACGTAGTCTTTGCCCTCCATGCGCACCTTGCCCTCGGCCTTCGCCTCATGCATGGAACCTGCAGCGTCGAGGTCGCCGAACGAGACGATCTCGGCCTTGATGAAGCCCTTTTCGAAGTCGGTGTGGATCACGCCGGCGGCCTGCGGGGCCGTCCAGCCCTGGTGGATCGTCCAGGCTCGGGCCTCTTTCGGGCCAGCCGTCAGATAGGTCTGCAGGCCGAGCGCCTGGAAGCCGATGCGGGCGAGCTGGTCGAGGCCGCTCTCGTCCTGGCCGATCGTGGCCAGCAGCTCGTTTGCCTCTTCGGCGGAGAGGTCGATGAGCTCGCTCTCCATCTGGGCGTCGAGCAGGATGGCCTTGGCCGGTGCGACGACTGCCTCGAGCTCGGCCCGCTTGGCGTCATCGGTGAGCACGGCCTCGTCGACGTTGAACACGTAGACGATGGGCTTCGAAGTGAGCAGGCCGAGCTCTTTGATCTCGTCGAGGTCGATGTCTTTGGCCGTCGAGAGGGGTTCACCCTTGTCGAGGTGTGCCTTCGCGGCAAGTGCCGCGTCGAGCACCGACTTGTCGATCTTCTTGCCCTTGACCTCTTTCTCGTAGCGCGTGATCGCCTTTTCGAGGGTCTGGAGATCGGCGAGCACGAGCTCGGTGAGGATGGTCTCGATGTCGCGCTTCGCATCGACGCTGCCGTCGACATGCACGACGTCGGGGTCGCTGAAGCCGCGGCTCACGAGGGCGATCGCGTCTGCTTCGCGGATGTTGGCGAGGAACTGGTTGCCGAGCCCTTCGCCTTCGCTGGCGCCCTTGACGATGCCGGCGATGTCGACGAACGACACCGGCGCGGGTACGAGCTTCTCGCTCTGGAAGATCTCGGCGAGGCGGTCGAGCCGCTTATCGGGCAGGTTGACCACGCCCACGTTCGGCTCGATCGTCGCGAACGGGTAGTTCGCCGCGAGAACGGTGTTCTTGGTCAGTGCATTGAAGAGGGTCGACTTGCCTACGTTGGGCAGTCCCACGATTCCGATTGTCAGCGCCACGAGGGTCAAGTCTAGCCGGTGTGGAGCGAAGGCGTTGGGCTGGCTGCGTTGTCAGCAGGAGCACCTGGCCGGTCGCCTGAGCCGTGCAGGAGCATCTGTGCCCAGCCTCCCTGCCATGCAGGAGCAGATGCATCGCACAGGAGCAAGTTTCGTGACTGCGATGCTCCCACTTGAGCTGAATGCTCCTGCTCGACACAACTGCTCTGAGTTGCTCCGTTGCTCCTGTTCGGAACGCAAATTTGCTGCAAAGGCGAGTGCCGACACCAAAAGCTGGGGAGAAGGACGAATACCTGTGGCAGAGCTGGGACGACGGTGAGACTGTCTGTCCTCGTGGAGACTCATCTTCAGAGACCCCAGTCGTGCGCTCAAACGGTCTGTGGAACTCGTGGCCTCAGCTTTTCAGGACAGAACCGCGCGAGCAGGTTCTCGATGCTGCTGAGCACTAGATCCCAGTCATAGATGATCTGCGCAAAGGTAAACCGCAGCGGAATGATTCCAAGCTGAGCAGATCGCGCAGCCTTGGCGTGATCTTGGACATATCGTCCTGGTTCGGCATGGCCCCGGCCATCCGCTTCGAGCGAGACGACCCCTTCGATGAGCAGGTCAAGCCGTTCACGACTCGGCAGCCGAACCTGGATCTTGACGTCATAGCCGAGAATCCTCAGCCGGACGCGTGGGAATGACTCGATGATTGATTCGGAGTCTGCATCGCTGAAGGCCAACACCTGTCGTCCGTTCGGAGTCCGTGAAAGCTCCACGCGAATCTGGTCTTCTCTCAGTGCCGAATTCGCAGGCAGCTTGCTGTTGCGGGCGGTGTGTAGGAGTCCGTCTACGACGGCAACCGCATCTGCAAGCTCAAGCCGCTTCAGTGTGTGTTGGAGAGCCTGCGGCCAAGGAACGATTCCAAATGGAGCTTCTGGCATGGCTGCGCGGTGTACGTAGTGGGTGTGGAGGCGCTCGCGCCTGACGGGTGCCGTGTGACTCACCTGCACAACATGACCGTAGGCGTCGGGAGGAATCCGACCGCCCCAGCGGGACAGCGCGTGCGGGCCACTGAGAAGACCGCCAAGGGACACGGCTCTGAGGACGTGAGGATCTGGCGCTGGAACAGTCTGCACCCAACCTCTGCGGATGGTTCTAATGAGTCCCTGCCGTCGTGCTCGCGCGACGTCTGCGCGTGAAACGCCTTGTTGAAGGAGCCAGCGCACTTGGACGACGCCGGTAGGTACCAGAGCGAGTAGGTCTTGCATGAAACCACATTGCCCTCATCTCGCACGCAGGCGTTGGGGAGCACGTCTGATGTGGACGCCTACGCGGCATCTGCAGGTTGTGCAGAGTGCGAGTGCACCGAGTTCTCCGGGCGCCGATGCGACGTTGGTGACCCGGCATCCGCACAGGTGCGATCAGCGCGGCATCAATCTCTCTCACCAGACCAGACCCTGAGACCGGCCATGGTGGCACTTGCTGTCGAACACGGGTCGAGGCCACGTCGCTTGGCCCAGCAGGAGCAGATGTGTTGAGGAGGAGCGCTTCTCACCGTATGAGTGCTCCCATACGGCACACCTGCTCCTGCTTGACGCACCTGCTCCCCGGGGCCAGGCTAGAAATCCCCGAGCACCTCGGTCACCAGGCCCGCGATCTCGCTGCGCTCGCTGCGCGTCAGCGTCACATGTCCGAAGAGCGGGTGCCCCTTCAGCTTCTCGACCACCGAGGTGATACCGTCGTGCCGGCCGACCCGCAGATTGTCGCGCTGATTCACGTCGTGCGTCAGCACCACACGTGAGTTCTGCCCGATGCGACTGAGCACTGTCAGCAGCACGTTGCGCTCAAGCGACTGCGCTTCGTCCACGATCACGAACGCGTCGTGCAGCGACCGCCCGCGAATATGCGTCAGCGGCAGCACCTCGACGAGCTCGCGCGCCACGATCTCGTCAAGCACCTGCGGCGACACCACGGCGCTGAGTGTGTCGAACACCGCCTGGCCCCACGGGTTCATCTTCTCGTCGCGATCTCCCGGCAGGTACCCGAGCTCCTGCCCGCCGACCGCATACAGCGGCCGAAACACCATCACTTTGCGGTGCTGCTCGCGCTCGAGCACAGCCTCCAGCCCCGCGCACAGCGCCAGCGCCGACTTGCCCGTACCCGCCCGGCCGCCGAGCGACACGATGCCCACGCTCGGATCGAGCAGCAGATCGATCGCCAGCCGCTGCTCCGCGCTGCGCCCGTGCAGCCCGAAGACGTCGCGGTCGCCCGACACCATCTTGACCTGCCCGTCGGCAAGCAGGCGCCCGAGACCCGACCCGCGTGCCGACGACAGCACCAGCCCCGTGTTCACTGGCAGACCCTCTGTGCCTTCCAGATCGACCCGATCCTCGTTGTACAGCGCCGACATCTGATCATCGGTCATGTGCAGCTCGGCGAGTCCAGTCCATCCCGTGTCGACGACCTGCTCGGCGCGATACTCGTCGGCTGCAAGACCCAGCGCCGACGCCTTCACCCGCATCGGCATGTCTTTCGACACCACCACGACGTCGCAGCCCTCGATCGACAGATTCTGTGCGACCGCCAGTATGCGCGAGTCGTTCGTCGACCCGCTGCTCTGAAACCCGCTTGGCAGCGCTGCCATGCTGGAATGGTTCAGCTCGACGCGCAGCGACCCGCCCTCGTCGCCGATGGGCACGGCAAAGTCGAGGCGTTCGTGTTCACTGCGCAGATCGTCGAGATTGCGCAGCGCCCGACGCGCGTAGTATCCGAGCTCGGGGTCGTGCCGTTTGCCCTCCAGCTCGGTCACGACCACGATCGGAATCACCACTTCGTGCTCGGCGAACCGGAAGATCGCGTCGGGATCGCTGATCAGCACCGACGTGTCGATCACGTACGTGCGCTGCCCCGTGCCATTCAGCTCTGTGTGATCGGCTGCGGCGAACTCGCTGGGGGCGTTGTCCGTTCTGCCGTGGGCGGCACGATCGGCATTCCGGTTCGATGCCTGCACGCGGTGTGCGGATGCGATGGTCTGCCCGCCTTCGACGGTCGCGCTGGTCGACTCGCTGCGGTGGGATGTAGTGGCCACGTTGACTCCTCAGACGACTGATGCGTGAGGGGCCGCTGCCTTCCTTTCGGGAGGGGAGGCCCTACCCGCGCCGATCGGGTGATCGGTTGCCTTGAGCCTACAAGCAGAACGGCCGCGAGACCGGTTCATTCGGGGTGTGACCGCATGACGCTCTGGTGAACTCTGAGCGACGTCCATGTTGCCTGCATCTGATGCTGCATAGCTCGTGATCGCGTCGAGTCGCTGCGCCAACGGCTGCGTCATCGGCTGCGCCATCTTACCGAGCTGTCGGCCTGTGAAGAAGAGATGCTCAGCACGCTCTGAACATCAGATCCGGGCTGATCAGAATGAGCCGTGATCGAGGGAAGTGCCGTGCACAGAAAACGGGGAGTGGTCAGCGCCCGATCAGGCGCCGGCCACTCCCCGCAGGAAGCGTGTGAATCAGAGGTTGGGCGAGGTCATCGACAGCACGTCGAGGGCCTTGTCAAGCTGCTCTTCGGTGATCTCGCCGCGCTCGACGAAGCCGAGAGCGATGGTCGCCTCACGCACGGTGACCTTATTGGCCACGGCGTACTTGGCGATCTTCGCTGCGTTCTCATAGCCGATCACACGGTTCAGCGGCGTGACGATCGACGGCGACGACTCTGCCAGCTGGCGAGCACGCTCGACGTTGACCTTGATGCCGTCGACGGTCTTGACCGCGAGCAGGTGCGTCGAGTTCGTGAGCAGACGGATCGACTCCAGCAGGGCATTGGCGATCACCGGAATCTGCACGTTGAGCTCGAAGTTGCCCGAGGCGCCAGCCCAAGTCGCAACCGTGTCGTTGCCGATGACGCGCGAGGCGACCTGCAGCACCGCCTCGGGAATCACCGGGTTGACCTTGCCTGGCATGATCGATGAGCCGGGCTGCAGATCGGGCAGGTGCAGCTCGCCCAGACCGGTGTTGGGGCCTGATGACGCCCAGCGCAGATCGTTCTGAATCTTGATCAGGCTGACGGCGATGGTGCGCAGCGCGCCCGACGCCTCGACCAGTGCGTCACGTGCTCCCTGAGCCTCGAAGTGGTCTTTCGCCTCGGTGATGGGCAGCCCGGTGTCTTCGCGCAGCAGCTCGATGACCTTCTGCGGAAAGCCCTTGGGCGTGTTGATGCCGGTGCCGGTAGCCGTGCCGCCGAGCGGCACCTCTGCGACGCGTGGCAGAGCGGCCTCGACGCGCTCGATGCCCAGACGGATCTGACGTGCGTAGCCGCCGAACTCCTGACCGACGGTGACCGGAGTGGCATCCATCAGGTGGGTGCGGCCGGCCTTGACGACGTCCTTCCATTCGTCGCGCTTCGCTTCGAGCGAGCGAGCGAGCTCGTCGAGCGACGGAATGAGGTCTTCGAGCAGCGCGCCGGTGACGGCCACGTGCACCGAGGTCGGGAACACATCGTTCGACGACTGCGAGGCGTTCACGTTGTCGTTCGGGTGCACGGGCTTGCCGAGTGCCTGCGACGCGAGCGTGGCCAGCACCTCGTTGGTGTTCATGTTCGACGAAGTGCCCGACCCCGTCTGGTACACGTCGATCGGGAAGTGCTGGTCGTACTCGCCGGTGACGACCTTGTCAGCGGCGTCGGCGATCGCCTGAGCGATGTCACGGTCGAGGATGCCGAGTTCGGCGTTCGCCAGGGCTGCGGCCTTCTTGATGTGCGCCAGCGCGGCGATGTGCCGGTGCTCCAGTCCGGTTCCCGAGATCGGGAAGTTCTCGACGGCTCGCTGCGTCTGCGCGCCGTAGAGCGCGTCAGCAGGAACCCGGACCTCTCCCATGGTGTCGTGCTCGATGCGGTATTCGGTCACTGTTACAGCCTTTCTTTCTGTTCTGTGCTGCGTTGCACGTGCAGCTTCGAGGTGGATGCGGCGGGGGTCAGTGCGACAGTTCGCGTCCGGCGTTGCTCGCGGTTGTCTGTCCGATGTCGAGGCCGCGAGCGGTGATGGGCCGCACGCGTGAGGTGCTCAGATCGTAGATGGCGCCGACGACGGCGGTCTCGCCCCGGGTCACTGCAGCGGCGACGAGTTCAGAACGCTCCATGATCGCCTGCACCGTGTTCTCGACCTGCAGCTCGCCGATGTGTCGCGGGGAGGCATCGCCGTCGCGCTCGGCTTGGGTGACCGCCGGTTTGATGCGGTGCAGCAGCTCTTCGAGAAAGTAGCCGGGAGGCGTCGGCTGTGCCGGGTCGGCGGCCGCGATGGCTCCGGCGATCGCGCCGCAGCTCTCGTGGCCCATGACCATCACCAGGGGAACGTGCAGCGAGCCGACCGCGAACTCGATCGATCCGAGGATGCTGGTGCCGATGACTGCACCGGCATTACGAACGACGAAGAGGTCGCCGAGGCCTACGTCGAACACGATCTCGGCAGGCACACGGGAGTCACCGCAGCCCAAGATGACGGCTTTGGGTGACTGCCCGGTCAGAAGTTCCTGCCGGCGAGCCTCATCGCGATGCGGGTGGCGACAGCGCATCGTGGCGAAGCGATCGTTGCCCTCCTGCAGGTCGTTCCACACCTCTTGGGGCGTACCAAGGTCCAGCTCGCTCATGGCTCTCCTTCGTGCCGGTGTGCGACGGTTCGTCCGATCGGGGGTCAGCTGTTCAGCGAGGTCAAAGTCGCGTCAATCAGCTGGGCGAACTCGTCGTCATCGGCTGTTCCGTTGAAGATCAGTGTAGTTCCCGAGACCTCGGTGGTCAGCGCGTAGTTGTTCTGTCCCTTCTGAAAGTCGGGGGAGTCACGCTGGTCATAGACGGTGAACGTGTGGCCGGAGAGGTCGATCTGCCCGGTCGGACGTCGGCCGTCGAGGTCTTGGCTGACCCAGGTCGGGTTCGCGCCCTTGACCTGCTCGAAACGGATGTACTGGTGTTTCGGCGTGACGAATCCGATCGTCCACACCTGCAGCTGGTTCGTCGGCTCCTGGTCGATGTCGGCACGATTCGCCTGCCAACCGGAGCCCGGCTCAGGAACGGCGAGGCGCCAGTCGACGGTCGGCTGGATGCCCTGTGCCGTGCCCTGGTAGTCGACGGCATTGTGCATCGGCGAGTCGTCTCGCGGCACCACGACGAGCATCAGCACGAGGACTCCCACGCACGCGATGATCGCCAGAATCAGATTGCGCAGCGTCTGCTGGGCGCGGTGCTTCTTGGCCGAATCAGAGGCCTGCGACGGCACCGGGCCGCGCGGAGGCTCCCCTGCGCCGGACTGTATCGATGTTGTTGCTGCTGGAACAGTGGACTCTGTCTGATCAGAAGACGTCATCGTCGCCTGGGGTCGTCGCGGGCGCGCCGGTCGCGTCTTGGCCGGCTGCTCCCGGTTCAGCGGCACCGGCTGTTGCAGCGCTCTGCTGACCGGCGGCAGAGGCCTCTTGTGCGGCTTCGAGGCGCTGGCGGGCACCGGTCAGCCACTGCTCGCAGCGGTCGGCGAGGGCAGTGCCGCGCTCCCAGAGTTCGAGCGACTCTTCGAGTGTCGCACCGCCCTGCTCGAGACGGTTGACCGTCTCGGCCAACTGGTCGCGGGCGGTCTCGTATGAGAGGTCGGCGACCTCTTGTGCGTAGTCGTGAGCCATGATCGACAGTCTACTTTCTCTCTGATGCGGCGAGATGATGGTCTGAAATCTGGTCGACGGTGCTCTGCAGCTCGCCTTCGGCGAACAGCACCATGATCTGCTGCCCGACGGCCGCATCGGCCGCGTTCGTGAGCACGGTGCCGTCATCACGCCGGGCGATTGAGTACCCGCGCCTGAGCGTGGCGAGAGGCGACAGCGCGACGAGGTGCCCACGCAGAGCCTCGATCTGACTGTGCCCGCGCTCGAGCGTGCGAACGAAGAGCTCCGAAGACCGGTCTCGCAGCCGATTGACGTCTTCGGCACGTTCGTGCAGCATCCACTCGGGGTCGCGCATGACCGGGCGGCTGCGCAGCTGCACCAGTCGTTCGTGGTCGTTGCGCAGACGACCACTCATCGCGGTCAGCAGCCGAGTGCGCGCCTGCGTGGTGCGCAGCAGCTCGTCAGAGACGTCTGGCACCACGCGCTTGGCGGCGTCGGTCGGGGTCGACGCACGCAGATCAGCGACTTCGTCGAGCAGGGGGCGATCGTTCTCGTGGCCGATGGCGCTGACGATCGGCGTGTGTGCTGCGGCCGCTGTGCGCAGCACCCGTTCGTCGCTGAAGCCGAGCAGATGCTGAAAGTCGCCGCCGCCGCGGGCGATGATGATGACCTCGACCTCAGGGTCGGCATCGAGCTGCTGGATCGCGGCCACGACTTCGTCAGGCACGCGTTCGCCTTGAACGGCGGTGTGGATGGTGCGGAAGCGCACAGCCGGCCAGCGCAGGGCGGAGTTGCGCAGCACGTCTTTCTCAGCGTCTGAGTTCGCTCCCGTGATGAGTCCGATCATGCCCGGCAGAAACGGCAGGCGCCGCTTGCGGTCGGTTGAGAAGAGCCCTTCGGCGGCCAGCTGCCGGCGCAGGCGTTCGAGCCGTTCGAGCAGCTCGCCCAGCCCGGCATGGCGCAGCTGTGAGGTCACGAAGGTGAGTGAGCCGCCCTTGGGCCAGTAATTCGGTGTGAAGAGCCCGACGACGCGGTCGCCCTGACTGAACTCGCCGAGATCGATGCGTCGAGCGGTCGACGACCAGATGGCGAACGAGAACGTGGCGTCCTGCTCGAGGTCTTTGAGCTTGCCGAAGACGTTGCCGCCGCGCACGTTCCACTGGGTGATCTCGCCTTCGACCCAGATGCCGCCGAGACGGTCGATGTAGCCCTTGAGCTGTTTCGCGACTCGCGCGACCGACCAAGGTGCGTCGGCCGTCGCTGGGCCGTCGTGCTGAACCTGCTCGCTCATCGTGCTCCTGTCTCATGTCGTCCGCGCTGCGGCAGAACCATGTCTGGTTCGCCACACGGCCGACCGCTCTGCCCACACGGCCCGCCGCTCTGCCAGCAGCTCGAGCCGCCGCGCTTCCTCTGCCAGCTGGCCGCGTGCCGAGCGCGCAGTCAGCTGCTGCGGCAACGGTGGCACCGTATCATGGGGGTGTGACACCAGAAGCCGCGAACGATCCCGTCTTCGTGCCGACTCCACGCGTTCCCCGCGCAGCGCCGGTGCTGCCGGTGATCGCTGATGATGACAGTCTGCCCCCTCGACGGGTGCTGCTGGCAGCCCCACGCGGATACTGTGCAGGAGTCGACCGCGCCGTCGTGGCTGTGCAGAGAGCGCTCAAGATCTATGGCGCCCCCGTCTACGTGCGCAAACAGATCGTGCACAACAGACATGTCGTCGCAGAACTCGAGCAAGACGGGGCGGTCTTCGTCGAAGAACTCGACGAGGTGCCCGTCGGCGCCCACGTCGTCTTCAGCGCCCACGGCGTCGCGCCGAGCGTCGTCGCCGAGGCCGAAGAACGAGAGCTGCAGGCCATCGACGCCACGTGCCCGCTCGTCACCAAAGTGCATCGCGAGGCGAAGCGATACGCGAAACAGGACTACGACATCCTCTTGATCGGCCACCGCGGGCACGAAGAGGTCGAAGGCACCTCAGGCGAGGCACCCGATCACGTGCAGATCGTGAACGATCCCAGCGAGGTCGACAAAGTGGTTGTGCGTGACCCGGCGAAGACCGTCTGGCTCAGCCAGACCACGCTCTCGGTCGACGAGACCATGCGCACGGTCGAGCGGCTGCGCGAGCGCTTTCCCGAGCTGGTCAGCCCACCGAGCGACGACATCTGCTACGCCACGTCGAACCGTCAGATTGCGATCAAGAACATCGCGGCGCGCTCCGATCTCGTGCTGGTCGTCGGCTCGTCCAACTCGTCGAACACGATGCGGCTCGTCGATGTCGCTCTCGATCACGGCGCTCGGACCGCGCACCGCATTGACTTCGCACATGAGATCGAGCCGGAATGGCTCGCCGGCGTGCGCACCATCGGCATCACCTCGGGTGCCTCAGTGCCCGACGTGCTCGTCGACGAAGTGCTGGCCGCGCTCGCCGAAGCCGGCTGGCACGACGTCGAAGAGGTGCGCACCGACGAAGAGGACCTCACGTTCTCACTGCCCAAGGAGCTGCGTCGAGATCTGGCGGCCGCCGGCGAGGAGACCGGGTTGGGCGGTCGCGCCCGCTGATTCGGACGCCCGCTGACCGGACGCCCGCTGACCCGGACGCCCGCCTGCCCCCGACCGATGAGGCCGCTGAACGTGCCACGGTGAGGTGCGCAGAAACGCGGGCGATCCGAAGACGCACACACCCATCGTGCATTTCGAATCGCCCGCGCTGCGTGCAGGTCAGGTTCGGCTATTCGGCTGAGGAGCCGGTCTGCTGACCGCTGCCCTGTGCGGCTTCGCCGCTCTGACCATGGCTGCGGCGACGGCGACGACGACGGGGCTTCGTGGTCGCGCCCGTCTGCTCCTGCTTCGCCTCGTCCTGCTGCCCGGCGTTCGAACGGTGGGCATCGCGCTGCCCGTCATGGCGCCGATCGCGGTCTCCGTGCTCGCGGCCGCGCCCATTGCCGCTGCGTCCGCCACGGCGTCCGTCATGCGAGGCCTGGCCGTCGCGACCGCCGCGCCCGCCGCGATCATGACCGCCACGCGAGCTGTGACGCTCGTTGCTGCGCGTCGAGGCCTTGAGTCGACCGGTGGCGTCTTCGGGAATGCTCAGGTCGCTGAACAGGTGCGGTGACGTCGAGTATGTCTCGGTCGGCTCGGGCTGGCCGAAGTCGAGGGCCTTGTTGATCATGCCCCAGCGGGCGACGTCCTCCCAGTCGACGAAGGTGACCGCGATGCCATGCTTGCCGGCGCGGCCGGTGCGGCCCACGCGGTGCAGATAGTCTTTCTCGTCTTCGGGGATGCTGTGGTTGATCACATGGGTGACGTCGTCGACGTCGATGCCGCGAGCGGCAACATCGGTGGCGACCAGCACGTCGGCCTCGCCGTTGCGGAACTTGTTGAGGTTGCGCTCGCGCTGATCCTGGTTGAGGTCGCCGTGCACGGCGACGGCCTTGAACCCTCGGTCGTCGAGCTCGTCTGCCAGACGGCTCGCCGCGCGCTTGGTGCGGGTGAAGATGACGGTGCGTCCGCGGCCCTCGGCCTGCAGGATGCGACCGATGATCTCGTCTTTGTCGAGCGGATGCGCGCGGTAGACGAAGTGGTCGATGTTGGCCTGGGTGAGGCCTTCGTCAGGATCGACGACCTGCACATGGATGGGGTGCGTCATGAAGCGGCGGCTCAGTGAGACGATCGCTCCCGGCATGGTCGCCGAGAACAGCATGGTCTGGCGCACGTCGGGCAGCTTCGAGAAGATGCGCTCGACGTCGGGCAGGAAGCCCAGGTCGAGCATCTTGTCGGCTTCGTCGAGCACCACGAAGCGCACCCGGCCCAGCTGCAGAATGTGCTGCTGGTTCAGGTCGAGCAGGCGGCCGGGGGTGCCGACGACGATCTGCGCGCCATCGTTCAGTGCGGCGATCTGATCGTCATATGACTTGCCGCCGTAGATCGCGGCGATCTTGACGTCGGGGCGGTGCGAGGCGGCGAACAGCAGGTCTTCGTACACCTGCTGTGCGAGCTCGCGGGTGGGCACGACCACGAGGGCCTGCACATGGTCTTCGGGGTGCTCGCCGAGCTCCTGCAGTACGGGAAGTCCGAACCCCAGAGTCTTGCCGGTGCCGGTCTTGGCCTGGCCGATGATGTCGTTGCCCTTGAGGGCGAGGGGGATGGCCTGTTCCTGAATGGGGAAGGCCGATTCGAAGCCCTTCTCATCAAGGGCCGAGACGATGGTGTCGTCGATGTTCAGTTCTCTGAAGGTGGTCACGTGTGTTCTTTCATCTGCGCGCCGATCGGTGCTCGCGGGTCGGGAACGACGTGTGCGTCGCGTCACCGACCGGGCACCCAAGGCGCTGATCTCCACTGCCTGTCATCAGGCATCACCGCGATTCTACCGGGTCAGCGGCCGTTTGCCATCGGGCTGCACCGACTGCGGGTACGATGAAGCGCGTGTTCAAACTCTTTCGTCGCCGCCAGAAGGGCACCGAGCTGCGTGTTCGTTCGCGCTCGGAGTCTGCCCACACGTCTCGCCCGACGAACGTGCGCATCGACTTTCTCGCCCCGGACTCCGAGGTGCTGGTCGGCACGCTCGCTTATTTCAAACTGGCGGCGTTCGAGTATCTGACCGGCGTGCTGCCGCTCATCGAGCAGCCCGACCTGCGTGCACAGACCGCTTCGGTCGCCGAAGAGCTGCTCACTCGGCATCGTCACTATCGAGGTGCGTTCGGCCAGGGAGACAGCGAGCTGGCCTTCGGTGGCGTGCAGGTGCATCAGGCCGACTCTGACGAACTGTGGTCCCGGCTCAGCCCGAACCTGTGGCAGGAGGCGGTGCTCGCCGTCTATCTGGTTGACGGGTTCGCCGACGACTTCGTGGCACGGCTCGGCAAGGGTGCGAAACTGCGCACGGGCCTGCGCTGGCCGGTCGCTGAGCGCGCTGAAGCGGATGCTGCGCTTGCAGTGCTCGCACAGGAGATCGAGCGAACGGACTGGCTTGCCGATCGGCTGGCGATGTGGGGGCGTCGCCTGGTGGGCGATTCGCTGCTGTGGTGCCGCGCGCTCATGGTGCTGCCGGATCCGGTGCTGCGTGCGCTGCGTGACACGTCGCTGCATCGCGATGACGAAGTGCAGCAGGTGATCTCGCAGATCGAGGCGGTGCACGCCGACCTCATCGCGGGTCACACGGCGCGCATGGAGAGGCTCGGGCTCACCGCCTAGCGTTTTCGCGTCTCTTGTCAGGTCGGGGAGCCCGCAGCCTCAGCTGCTCGGGATGCTGCCTCGTCAGGAGACGAAGCCGACGCGGCGGGTCTCCTGCGGGCCGACCTCGACGTAGGCGATGCCGGCTGAGGGCACGACGAAGAGGCGCCCCTTGTCATCGATCAGTTTGAGCACGCCGTGCTCATCGGCGATGGCCGTGCTGACCGCATCGGTCACCTCTTCCGGCTTCTGAGCCGATTCGAAGCTGAGCTCACGAGCGCTCTGTCGAACACCGATTCTGACCTCCATAGGGACTCCTCACTCTGGTCTGCGAAACGCTCATATCGAGCAGTCTCAAGACGACGACATGCGGGTCTCAGTCTAGGTCACCTCCGATCACGGGGCCGACGGAGTCAGACCTCTCCGCGGCCATTTCCGCTCTCGGCGCACAAATCCGCATGGCATCCGCGCAGAGCTCTCATGAGTCGTGTCGGAGGGGTGTCGTACCGTTGAGACATGCCCGAGATCAGATTCACCACCAGTGCCTCCGCGCCAGACCGGGTGCTCGACCGATCTGTGCTCGACGCGTCGCAGCTGCAGGTGATCGAGCGGTCACAGCAGAGCCATCTTCGTGTGCTGGGCGCCCCGGGAACAGGAAAGACGACCGCGCTCGCCGCCACGGTGCTCGACGCCCTCGACCTGGGCGTGCGCCCTGAGCAGATCTTGGTGATCGCCTCGTCGAGGCAGTCTGCGGCATCGCTGTCGACGCTGATCGACGCCGGGCTGCGCGACGTGTCGGCGAGCTCGCTCGTGCGCACGGCGGCGTCGCTCGCCTTTGAAGTGCTGCGCGCGGTGGCGCTGGCGCACGGCCAGACGCCGCCACGTCTGCTGACCGGTGGTGAGCAGGATCGCCTGCTGCAAGAGCTGTTGCAGGGCCATGAGACGGCGGATGTCGCAGGCGGGGCACTGCCCTGGCCGCCGGTGATCGGGCCTGAAGTGCGCGAGCTGCGCGGGTTCCGCACCGAGCTGCGAGAGCTCTTCGGCCGTGCGCATGAATACGCAGTGACCCCACAGGGCCTGGCAGAGCTCGGGCAGACGACGAACCGTGCCGAATGGGCGGCCGGTGCTCAGCTCTTCGACGAGTACCTCGCCGTGAAGAAGGCGATCGAAGAGACCGCGACGGCCTATGACTCCAGCGAACTCGTCTCAGCAGCGGCCGAGGTGCTGGCCGACCACCCGCCTGCAGAGCTCGGGGGTCTACGACTCGTACTCGTCGACGACCTCCAAGAGAGCACTGCCGCGCTGATCGGGCTGCTCCGGCCACTCGTGCAGCGTGGCGCACGGCTGGTGACCTTCGGCGATCCCGATCAGGCGACCAACGGGTTCCGCGGTGGTCGCCCCGATCTCGTCGCACGTCTGCACGACGAGATCGGCGTGCGTGCCGAGCAGGTCGTGCTCGAGAAGAGCCATCGGCTGCACGGCCAGCTTGCCCATGCCGTCAGCGAGATCATGCAGCACATCGGTACGGCATCCGCCGGCGAACAGCGCCGGGCGCTGCAGACCGCGGTCGAACGACCATCGACTGCCCAGAACCCAGAAGCTGCCCAAAGCCCAGAGGCTGTCGAAGAAATCGAGACTGCCGAGCGCCAGACTGACGCCGGGTCAGCGCCGACGACTGAGGCGAACACGAAGTCTGCAGGCCAAGGTGCCGGAAGAATCGCGGCGAAATCGTTTGCGACGTCGAGCGACGAGATCACCGGCGTGGCCGGAGTGCTGCGCCGGCGACATCTCGAAGAGCATCTGCCTTGGGCGCAGATGGCGATCGTGACGCGATCGTCAGGCGAGCTTGAGCAGCTCTCGCGGCAGCTCGCGGCAGCAGGCGTTCCGGTCTCGCTCTCGGGCGTCTCGGGAGCGCTGCGCGACGAGGCAGTGAACCTCGATCTGCTGCGCACCGTCGAGGTCGGCTGCGGGCTGCGCGAACTCGACGAGCAGGTCGTCACCGAACTGCTGACCGGACCGCTCGGCGGGCTCGACGGCGTGCACCTCCGGCGTGTGCGGCGTGCGCTGCGCGAACACGAACTGGCCGGGGGCGGCGCGCGGCGCGCCTCCGCACTGCTCGTCGACGCCGTGCGCGGCGGCACCGGGCTGCCGCACGCCGGGCCGCTGGCTGGGGCAATCGCACAAGTCGACCGGCTCGCCGCCCTGCTGAGCGAGATCGCACACGGCAACGAGCGTCAGGCTCCGGCGGTCGAGCTGCTCTGGCTGGCCTGGCAGAGTGCCGGGGTCGCCGACGAGTGGCGCGAACAGGCGCTCAGCGGCGGGGTCGCCGCCGTCGATGCGAACCGCAGACTCGACGCCGTCGTCGCGCTCTTCGCCTCGGCACAGCGTCATGTCGAACGCTTTCCCGAAGCCGATGCCGGCGAGTTCGTCGAACAGCAGCTGCAGCAGAGCGTGCCCGAAGACTCGCTCGCCCACACGGGGCGTCGTGACGCCGTGTTTCTGGGGTCGGCGTCAGCGACGATCGGCCTCGAGTTCGACACAGTCGTGGTGATGGGGCTGCAAGACGGTGCCTGGCCGAACACCCGTCAGCGCAATACGCTGCTCGGCGCCGAACACCTCGTCGAGACGGTGCGCGGTCAGCACGACGTCGACCGCCGTCGAGAGGTGCTGCACGACGAGCTGCGCATGTTCGTGCAGGCACTGAGCCGTGCGCGCTCGCATGTGCTGCTGACCACGGTGATCGACGAAGACAACGCGCCGAGCATGATGCTCAGAATGCTCGACGACATCGTCAGCACTGAACCGGCCGAAGGCGAAGAGTACGGCTGGTACACCCTGCGCGGCGTGGTCGGCACGCTCAGACGCCGACTCAACGAGCATCCGGACGACCAGATCGCCGCTCGGGCGCTGGTCGTGCTCGCGCACGCCGATGTGCGCGGAGCATCTCCGACCGAATGGTCCGGGCTGGCCGACCTGAGCACGACCGAGCCGCTCACCGAGCTCGATCCGTTCGCCGGCGACCTCGACGCTCCGCCCGCAGACGAGACTGTCGACAGCAGCGGGAGTCAGAAGGCGGTCGCAGCGACAGCGGCAGAAGCCGTCGAAGGGCCTCTGGTGCGCGTCTCTCCCTCGTCGCTGCAGATGTTCCAGAACGATCCGCTCGCCTGGTTCCTCGGGCACATCGGGGTCGACAGCGGCGGAATGTCCACCGGCATCGGCACGCTGATACACGAGGCCTTTCAGAAGGCCGAAGAAGAGCACCACCGTGATCTCGACCGTCTGGTCGGCCAGGTGCGCTCACGGTGGGGCGAGCTCGACTTCGAGACGCCATGGCAGTCGCGCATGATGCTCGACGACGTCACCAATCGGCTGCGCAACATGCGCTCGTACATGCTCGACGCCGACAAGATCGGGGCGCGGGCGATCGCCCTCGAAGAGGGGTTCACCGCCGAGTGCGGCATCGCTGAGATCGTCGGAACCGTCGACCGCATCGAACAGCTGCCAGACGGGGCCGTCCGCATCATCGATCTCAAGACCGGCAAGCCTTTCAAAGAGGCCGAGGTGGCCGAGAACCTGCAGCTGCTGGCCTATCAGGTCGCTGTGGCCGCCGGAGCGGTCAACGGAGTCGACGCCTCGAAGCTGCAGCAGGCGATGCTCGTCTTCGTCGGCGGAGACCGCAAGAGCTACAAGCCGCTCGTGCAGGCGGCCCTCGACGCGCAGCAGCTCGCCAACGCACGTACCCTGGTCGACCAACTCGCTCGGGGGATGGCCGGCAGTGAGTTCTGGGCCGACCTCGCCCGCACGAAACAGGGAGACGGCAGCGCGGCGACCACACACATCCACACGCTCGGCGAGACCACGATGCCGGCTCGACAGCCGGTGCAGCACATTCAGGAGGCACAATGACGCAGCGAATCAGCGCGGCTCGCATCGCTGAGGCCGTCGGCATCTTTCCGCCGACTGAGGAGCAGCGTCGGGTCATCGAGCACGAGGGCGACCAGCCTGCACTGGTGATTGCCGGCGCAGGTGCGGGCAAGACCGAGACGATGTCGCGTCGTGTGGTCTGGCTGGTGGCCAACGGGGTGGTCTCTCCAGATCAGGTGCTCGGACTCACATTCACCCGCAAGGCCGCCAGCGAGCTGTCGTCGCGCATCGACGGGGCGCTGCGGGCCCTCGTGCGCTCCGGACTGGTCGACTCGGTCGACCTGAGCGAGCCGCCGTCTGTGTCGACCTACAACTCGTTCGCCAACATGCTCTTTCAGGACAACGCCCTGCGCATCGGTCGTGAGCCCGACTCGACGCTGCTCACTGAGGCCGGCGCCTGGGGGCTGGCCCACGAGGTCGTGCTCGCCTCTGACGATGAAGAGTCGCTCTACGAACTCGGCAAGTCGCCGACCCGAGTCGCCGAGATGCTGCTCACTCTCACACATGCCATGATCGACAACAACGCCGAGCCAGATGACGTGCTTCGCTTCGCGCAGGAGTTCGCCAGGCTCACCGAACTGCCGCCCAAACCGCGCGCTCGCAAGCCTGGGCCGGGCAAAGAGGTCACCGACAGCGTCTCGGCGGTGCAGAGTCTGCAGACGCTGGTGCCGCTCGCGGTCGAGTACCAGCGGCGCAAGCGCGAACGCGGGCTCATCGAGTACGCCGACCAGGTCGCTCTGGCGCTCGAAGCGATCAGGCGTGACCCGAGCGCGGCCGAGCCGTATCGGCAGCAGTTCGACGCCGTGCTGCTCGACGAATACCAAGACACGTCGGTATCGCAGACCCGGCTGCTCAGCACGCTCTTTCATGGACAGCGGGTCATGGCCGTCGGTGACCCGAACCAGTCGATCTACGGCTGGCGCGGAGCGAGCAGTGAGAATCTCGAGGGCTTTCACCGCGACTTCGGCACCGAGGGTGCTCCGGCGAACTTCGAGCTGGCGACGAGCTGGCGCAACAGCCGAAGCATCCTCGACGTCGCCAATGCCTTGGTCGCCGATGCCGGTGCCGATTCGTCGGTGCCCGTGGTGCGGCTGCAGTCACGGTCGGGAGCCCCAGACGGGGCGGTGCAGGTGTCGGTGTCGGCCGATCTCGAGGCTGAGGCAGATGCGGTCGCTGCCTGGATGCGCGATCGCATGTCCGACACGTCCACCGGAGCGGTGCTGTTTCGCGCGCGTGCGCTGATGCCGGTCTTCGCGCAGGCGCTGGCCCGAGCCGGAGTGCCGCACGAGATCGTGGGCTTCGCCGGCGTGCTCGAAGCGACCGAGGTCGTCGACCTGCTCAGTGCACTGCGCGTCGTGCACAGCGCCGACGCCGACAACTCATTGGTGCGACTGCTGGCCGGTGCCAGGTGGCGGGTCGGCCCCGCCGACCTACAGGCGCTCGGCAGCCTCGCCAGACAGCTGGCGAGCTATGACGCCGATCTGCAGAAGCTGGCCCCGGCAGTGCGCGAACGGCTCAGGCAGTCGGTCGCCCGAGACGACCACGCCACGCTGGTCGACGCCCTCGATCTGATGGTCTCCGGAGGGCCTCGCGTCGAGCGTCTCATCACCCGCGCCGGGTTCTCGCGAGCAGGTGTGCATCGGCTGCATGACGCGGGTGCGCTGCTGCGCTCGCTGCGCAGTCAGGCGCACCTGCCGCTCACCGAGTTCATGCGACTGGTCATCGAACGTCTGGGCATCGACGTCGAGCTGCGAGCCAACGAGAGCCTGCGCCGACCGATGCAGAATCTGGATGCGCTGCTCGCGAAGGCGAGCGAATACATGCACAGTGCTCCGGCCAGCACCCTCGGCGGGTTCCTCTCTTGGATCGCCCAGGTCGAACGTCGAGAGCGTCTTTCGAGTGAAGGGGCCCAAGCGCAGCAAGGCGTCGTGCAGCTGCTGACGGTGCATGCGGCCAAGGGGCTGGAATGGGATCACGTCGCGGTTCCGCGGCTCGTCCAAGGTGAAATGCCCGCACGCCTGACTTCGACCAAGGGATGGCTGTCAGCCGGTGAGCTGCCCTACGAGTTTCGCGGTGACCGCCTCGATCTGCCCGAGCTGGCCTGGCGCACCGCGGCCGATGCCGCTGAGTTCGGTGAGACGCTCGAGGCGTTCGGCCAACACGAGAAGCGTCGTCATCTCGACGAAGAACGCCGTATCGCCTACGTCGCATTCACCCGCGGACGCGACGACCTGCTGCTCTCCTGCTCCGCCTACCGGGCCGAGCGAGCTGGAGCGCGCACGCCGAGCGTCTTTCTCAGCGAGCTGGTCGAACGCCGCGTGCTGACCGATTTCTCGGAAGAATTCACGGGGCAGCCCGAACCGGTCGACCACGGTGTCGACCAGTTTCCATGGCCACAGGATCCGCTCGGCGCACGCCGAGCATCGGTCGCTGCTGCTGCGGCGGCCGTCGGAGCCGTGGAATCGGCGCCCGACGCCGCAGCGCTGGGCGCCGATCCTGCCACGTGGCCTGACATCGGCGGTTGGAAGGTGCCGATC
The DNA here is from genome assembly GCF_008831225.1 of Pseudoclavibacter sp. CFCC 13611. Lineage (NCBI taxonomy): Bacteria > Bacillati > Actinomycetota > Actinomycetes > Micrococcales > Microbacteriaceae > Pseudoclavibacter > Pseudoclavibacter sp. CFCC 13611. The sequence goes on from NZ_WBKE01000002.1 coordinate 97,928, forward strand.
GAAGCGCTGCTGAAAGAACGTGCCGATGCCGGCCGTGGGCTCAGCATCGAACTGCCGAGTCGCGTCGCCGCATCGCGCATGCACGAGTTCCTCACCGACCCCGTGGCCGTCGCGGCACAGCTGTATCGACCGATGCCCACCGAACCGCACCGCGAGACCCGCGTCGGCACACTCTTTCACGAATGGGTCGAACGGCGCTACCGGGTCAGCGACCAGGAGTTCTCGCTTACGACGGAGTCTCTCTTCGATGATCTGCAGCCGACGTCAGCCTTCGACGAGCAGGGCCGCCTCCGCGCCGACGGGCTCGATCCCGAGGAACGCCCCGGCACCGCGCCCACGGTGCTCGACGAACAGGCGAGCGCGCAGCTCGCACGGCTGCAAGAGACGTTCGAACGCAGCAGGTGGGCGACCGCTCAGCCAGTCGCCGTCGAGACGCAGATCCGTCTGCCGCTGGGCGACGTGCAGACCGTCTGCAAACTCGACGCGGTGTTCCGCACCGACGAGGGCTACGAAGTCGTCGACTGGAAGACCGGCCGGGCCCCGCAGACCGCGGGCGAACTCGAAGAGCGACAGATTCAGCTGGCGCTCTACCGTCTGGCCTGGGCTCAGCATGCCGGCGTCGACGTGGCCGATGTCTCGGCACGGTTCTACTACGTCGCAGACGACCGGGAGATCGCACCGTCACGTTTCTTCACGGCTGACGAGCTCGCCGAACGGTGGGCGACCATCGCCTCGTGATGCCGCGGCAGGCGCCGTGCCAGCTGCGGTTCGTGCCGGTCAGGCGCGTGTGGCGGGAGACTCCGGCGCGTCGTCTTCGACGATCGTGGCGTTCTCCTCGTTCGCCGCAGCACGGTGCGAGTCGTCGCCGTCCGTCTCGTCGGCGTCGGCCTCAGCGCGGTCGCCTGCGTCCGGGTCTTCTGCGTCGTCTTCGATGACTTCGGCAACGACGACCTCGTCGGTCTCCTCTTCGACGACGATCTCGATCGGCTCGGTCACCACGATCGGTTCCTTCGGCTGCTCCGCAGAATCAGAACGATCACCGGAGTGCTCCGTGCTGTCCGTACCTCGCTCGGCACGGAAGTCGTCAGGCGTGCCTGGTCCGGCATCCGCCGTCGGGCGCTCGGCTTCGAAGATCGGGTCGGTCAGCAGCAGGCGGTAGTTGCCGTCGACCAGGTCGGCCAGATCCTGCAGCATGTGCTTGGCGTCTTCGGTGATCTTGGCGTCTTCGCTGTCGACTCCGTGCAGCAGCCACTTGGCCACCTGCAGCTCGGCATAGAGCGTGGCGCGCCGGCGCAGCGACTTGAGCGCACCCTCGCCGCGGGCCGACCCATAGGCGTCGAAGACCGCATCGACCGCCTGAAGCACAGCCGAGTGCATCAGCCATGAGAAGTCGAGGGCCGGGTCTGAGATGCGCAGCCCGCCCCAGTTCAGCACGCCTGAGACCTCGTCGGCCTCGATCAGCACCGCCTGGTCGTCGAGCTCGCCATGTACCACGGTCGGCTCGAACTCCCACAGGCCGTCGTCATCGATCGCCGCAAGCCAGCGGTCGAGCAGCGCGCGCGGCGCCAAGCGCGTCTTCTCGGCGCGCACGATGATCGTTCGCGAGCGTTCCCGAACGACTTCTGGATGCTCATGCGGCAGCCCGTAGTCGTCGACGAAGCCGGTGGGCAGCGTGTGCAGCGCTGCCAGCGCGCGGCCGAGGGATGCGGTGGTCGGGGAGTCGCGGTTGAGGTCGGCGATGTCGATGAGCACGCCCGGAATGTACGTGTAGATCAGCGCGGCCGTTCCGGAGAACTCGACGCGACCAGCCTCGCTGGGTACCTGGAAGGGCAGCCGGGTGCGGATGCCTGCGCTGAGGGCGCTGAGCGACTTCAGCTCCTCTTCGAGATGACGGTAGGCGGTCGGGGAGTTTGGCACTCGGATGATGAAGTGCCGGTTCTGGCCGTCGGCCACTACGGCAGAGTCGTAGTCACCGGTGGTGCCGGCGGTGTGCATCGCGACCGACGTGACCTCGAGGCCGGGAAGTGCCGAAGCGGCGAGTGCAGCTAATGTGAGAGGGGACCGACTCATGTGACCAGAGTAGAGGACGAGGATGCCGTCACCAGCGACCGCCACGCACAACGACCTGCTCGGCGGGCTCGACGTGCAGCAGCGGACGGTCGCCGAGGCGCTCACGGGGCCGGTGCGCGTGCTCGCTGGCGCAGGCACCGGCAAGACGCGGGCCATCACGCATCGCATCGCCTGGGGCATTCAGCAGCAGATCTATCAGCCGAGCTCAGTGCTCGCGCTCACCTTCACCAGTCGTGCAGCGGCCGAGATGCGGCTGCGTCTGCAGCGACTCGGTCTGCCTCCGGTCGCCGCCCGTACCTTTCACGCCGCCGCCCTCGCGCAGCTGAGACACTTCTGGCCTCGGGTGCTGGGCACCAGACTTCCGAACCTGCTGACCTCCAAGGCACCGGTGATCGCCGAGGCGGCGGCGGCCTGCGGCATCGAGAGCATCGACACCGCTCGACTGCGTGACCTCTCGTCGCAGATCGAGTGGCGCAAAGTTCGGTCGCTGACGGTCGAACGATATCTGCTGAGCGACCACGCCGGAGTGGACGGTCTCGCCGACGAGCAGGTCGCGGCGATCATGATGCGGTACGAACGGCTGAAAGAGCAGCGCCGCAGCATCGACTTCGAAGACGTGCTTTTGGCGATGACCGGGATGCTGCGCCAGGAGCCGGTCGTCGCCGACGAAGTGCGCGATCAGTACCGCTTCTTCGTCGTCGACGAGTACCAGGACGTCTCGCCCGTGCAGCACGACCTGCTGCGCGAATGGATGGGACGGCGCCGGGATTTGTGCGTGGTGGGAGACCCCAGCCAGACGATCTACTCGTTCTCCGGGGCCGATCCGCGCTACCTGCTCGACTTCGAGAACGAGTTCGCCGGCACGACGTCGATCGAGATGAGCCGCAACTATCGCTCGACTGCACCGATCGTGGCGCTGGCCAACCGCATCATGGCCGGCAGACCCGGGGCCGTGCAGCTGCACTCGCCGACCGCCGGGCCGACACCGATGCTCAACAGCGCCTCAGACGAGTCGCAGGAGGCCACACTGGTCGCAGCCCGCATCCGTGCGCAGATCGCCTCAGGCGAGAGCCCGGGCGAGATCGCGGTGCTGATGCGCGTCAACGGGCAGACCGCCCGCTACGAGCAGGCGCTCGCTGACGCCGGAGTGCCCTACAGGCTGCGCAGCGCCACCCCGTTCTTCGCGCGTCGCGAGGTGGTCGACACCATGCTGCTGATCGGGGTGGCCGCGGCCTCGACGCCCGAAGCGCTCGCGTTGCCGGCCGTGCTCAAAGCGATCGGCGAAGCCGGCTGGAAGGCAGAGCCGCCGTCGCAGGCCGGTGCCGTGCGCGAGCGGTGGGAGTCGCTCGACGCGATTCGTCGTCTCTGCGTCGACGCCGGCGAGCGAACGCAGCTGGCAGTCTTCAATCGTGAGCTGATCGAACGGCGTGAGCAGAAGCATCCGCCGCCCACCGAGACGGTCATGATCTCGACGATTCACGCCGCCAAGGGCTTGGAATGGGACCACGTGCATGTCGTGGGTCTGACCGACGACTACCTGCCGTTCGGCGGCGGCACCGACGCTGCGCAGATCGACGAAGAGCGGCGACTGCTGTACGTCGCGGTCACGAGAGCGCGCCGCACACTGCACCTGTCGTATCCCGAACGTGTGGCCGGTCGCGTGGTCAGGCCGTCGAGGTTTCTCTCGGAGCGCTGAGCGTCTCGTCGAAGGGCTGATCACGGCAGAGGCATCGCGGATGCGGTTCGTGCGGCAGCAGCCGTGTCTGCCCGTCGTGCACCACTACGCGTCGGTTCCAGACCTGAGAGAGCAGGTTCGGAGCGGCCGTCAGAGCATCGAGGACGCAGCGCACTGCCAGCGAAGTGGCCAGTGCGACATCAGTGGCCAGCGGGGCGAGGCGTGCACGTCGCCACATCTGATCACAGAGGAGCGCCCAGTCATCGATCTGATCGCGAGCGTGCTGATGCACGCAGCCGAGACAGCCCGTCTGGCCCGGCACGACCAGAGGCCCGACGACGATGGCGCCCGTTGCGGTGGCCCACACGCTCAGATGCACGCGATCGTCGCGCAGCAGAGGCGTCCACTGTGCGGGATGCGGCGGGCCGTAGCCGCAGATGATCGTCAGATCGTCGCGGGAGTCGCCGCCGTTCATGATCGCACAGCCGTAGAGATCGGCGATCTGCACGTCGTGCTCGTGCCACGCGCCAGGCGAGACCGGCTGGCGCAGCGCCGACTCAGCGGGCAGCTCGCGGCATCGGTCGGCCGGGTGCGGCGAGCCGTCGAGCCCGTACGGCACCGCGGGGTCGGGCAGATGGCGCAGCGACGTGCAGCCGCTCGCGGCCAGGGTGCGCAGAACGGCCGCAGGCAGCGACCCATGCCCGGTCACGGCGACCTGCGCTCGCCGAACGCGTTCGCCTGCGCGATGGTGCTCGGAGAGCGTGTGCGAGGGGCGCACACTCCACAGTCGGTGCAGGCTCAGCGGCTGCGGGGTGCGCTGGCAGCGCTCACCGAGCTGCGTGAGCAGACCTTCGACGGATGCCGGCGTCAGCCCGCCCTGCGCGCCCAGTCGGTGCAGCTCGTCGTCGGTCACACCGCCCTGCAGTGCGATGAGAAGCGACTCGATGCCGGGAGTCGTGTCGTCGAAGACGACAGGCTGCTGCAGACCGACCTGCAACCGCCCACCTGCGCGCCAGAGCAGCGGATGCTTCGGGTGCAGCTGAAGCGTCGACGGGCCGAGAGGCGGCGGTGAGGCTGATGAGGCGGGCGTTCGAGTGCTCATGCTGCGAGTATGCGAGAGAACGCTCGACGGCGCGAACGATTCTCCACAGGCTCGGCGACGACTAATCCTGCTTTGGGGCGTCGTCCTCGGACTCGTCGTCCGGCTTCGGCGAATCGGGCAGGTCGCCTTCGAGCAGACGGGCGAGATCACGATCGAAGTCAGTCTGCTCGTCGCCGCGAGCACGGCTGATGAACGCCTCGGGGGCATCCAGTTCGTCGGTGGTCGGAAGGAGATCAGGGTGCTGCCAGATCGCGTCGCGGTCGGCGCTGCCCAGTGCGTCGGTCACCTTGGACCACAGCGCTGCGGCCTTGCGCAGCTGACGAGGGCGGAACTCGAGGCCGATGAGCGTGCCGAAGGCATGCTCAGCCGGGCCGCCGATCGCTCGACGGCGGGTGACGGCCTCGGCAACAGCGGCACCTTTCGGCAGCCGACGCACGGCGGCGCCGGTCACTGTGTCGACCCAGCCTTCGATGAGTGCGAGCAGCAGCTCGATGCGCGCCAGCGCCGCGTTCTGGTCGTCAGTGCGCGGCGGGATGAGCTCGCCGCGCTGCACAGCCCCGCGCAGTGAGTCGAGATCAGAGGGGTCGATCTCGCCGCCGAGAGACTCGATGCGGCTCACATCGATCTGAATGCCGCGGGCATACGAGGTGATGGCGCTGGTGAGCTCGCTGGTCAGCCAGGGAGCGTGTCGGAAGAGCGCGACATGCGCCAGCTCACGCGTGGCCAGGAAGATCGTGATCTCTTCGACCGGCACTTCGAGACCCTGTGAGAACTCGTGAATGTTCTGCGGCAGCAGCGCCGGCTCGTTGTCAGGCATCGCGGGGATGCCGATCTCGTTGGCCGAGACCGTCTCTGCTGCGAGCTGGCCGACGACCTGGCCGAGCTGGACGACGAAGACGGTCGTCGCCATGGCGCGCATGACCTGCACGGCCTGACCCAATGAGGCCCGCATTTCTTCTGGAAGATTGCTGCGCAGCGCCTCGAGCAGAGCCTCGGCGACGCTGCCCGCAACCGGTTCGCACAGCTGCTGCCAGAACGGCAGGGTCTCACGTGCCCACTCGGTGCGGCTCATCACGCGGCCGGTCGAGACCGGTTCGAACGCGGTGGCCTCGCTCAGCCAGAGCCGAGCGATGTCGAAGGCGTTGGACGCACGGGCGCGGTCGTCATCGGTGAGCACGACCTCGGCGGCATGCGCGACCTGCTGCGCGCGCTCGCGGGCCTGCGACCAGTCGACCTGACCGGGAGGGGTTGCCGCGGCCTGCTGGATGGAGGCGATGATCGAAGCGATCGCGTGCTGGTCGATGGGGAGTCCGGCTGCCTTTGCGAGCCCTTCGGAATCACCGCTGAGGAGCTGCTTCAGCAGACGCTGGAACTCGTCGTCGGAGCCGTCGTCCTGTGGTTCGGATGGATTCTCAGGGGAAACCATGGAGACCTCCTTGGTGTTCGTCACAACGGTACACTAGTGTGATTCACGCCATGCCCATCGCTCGTCACCGCCTGAGCCGACTCGCGACCATCGTCGCCGCCGGAGCGCTGATCATCTGCGCCTTCACGCCGAGTCCCTATGTGATTCGCGAAGAGGGGCCTGCCTATGACGTGCTCGGCACGGTGACCGACGAAGGGCAGACCGAGACCAAAACGGTGCTCGACATCACCGGCGCACCGACCTATCCGACGACCGGCAGCCTGTACATGCTGACCGTTCGCGTGCTCGGCAGCCCGCGAGCTCAGCCAAACTGGGTGCAGACCGCCTCCGCCTGGGTCGATCCGACGCGAACGGTGCTGCCGCTCGACGCCGTGTACCCGCCAGGACAGACGTTCGACGACCAGGAACGCGAGACCACCGAGCAGATGACGACCTCCCAACAGGCAGCCGTCGACGCCGCCCTGAACCATCTCGGGCTCGAGGATGCCGAGAGCAAGCCACAGGTGCAGATCAGTCTCGACAAAGTCGGCGGACCGAGCGCCGGCATGATGTTCTCGCTCGGCATCATCGACAAGCTCACCCCCGGCTCGATGACCGGCGGTGAGACGATCGCAGGAACTGGCACCATCGATGCCGCCGGCCATGTCGGGCCGATCGGCGGCATCCGTCAGAAGGTGCTCACCGCTCGCGATCACGGAGCGCCTTGGTTTCTGGCCCCCGAGGCCAACTGCGCCGAACTGGCGGGCGGCATCCCCGATTCCGTGACGGTCGTCTCGGTCGCCTCGCTCGACGACGCGCTGCATGCACTCGACACCATCTCGACGACGAAGAGCGTCGCCGGGCTGCCTCAGTGCGCACGCTGACCGCCGTCAGCCTGCAGCGAAATAGGCCGCTCGACTGACCGGGTGTCAGCGGGTGCTGGCTAGAATGACATGACGCATTGACCGAGCAGCACCGGCCACCCCGCGAAGGAGCGCACCATCGTGTCTGACCCCCGTAGCCCTGTGACACACCCCAACAGAACTCGCCGGGTGGCTGTGATCAGCATCATCGCGCTGGCCGTGATCATCGCTCTGCTCTTCGCCGCCTCCGCCGTTTGGACCGATGTGCTCTGGTACCGACAGGTGGGCTTTCTCAACGTGCTGACCACTCAGTGGTTCGCCGGCGGGCTGATGGGGCTGATCGGTTTCGTGCTTCTCGCCGGACCGCTCTGGGTGAGCGTCTGGTTCGCCTTTCGCTCACGGCCGACGTATGTGCGGGTGAACGCCACACTCGATCAGTATCAGCAGGTGCTCGAGCCGCTGCGCAAGGGCATCACCTGGGGCATCCCGATCCTCTTCGGCCTGTTCGGCGCACTCTACTTCGCGAGTCGGTGGACGACCGCCGCGCTCTGGATCAACGGCGGCACCACCGGCGAGACTGACCCCCAGTTTGGGCTTGACACCGGCTTCTACCTGTTCCAGCTGCCCTTCTACCAGCAGCTGGTCGGCTACCTGCTCTTCTCAGTGCTGCTCAGCGGCATCGTGTTCGTCGCGATCTCGTATCTCTACGGATCGATCCGCATCGAGAACCGGCGCCTGCGAGTGGCCAAGGGCACGCGCGTGCAGCTCGCCGTGACCATCGCCGTCTATGTGGCGCTGCACGCCGTGCGCCTGTGGCTCGAGCGCTATCAGCAGCTGACCGACCCGCAGGGGCTGTTCACCGGCGCGGGATACTCGGGCGTCAACGCCCAGATTCCGGGCCGCACCATTCTGGTCGCCGTCGCAGTGCTGGTGGCCCTCGGGTTCGTGTTCGCCGCAGTCACCGGTCGCTGGCGCATCCCGGTCGTGGGCGCGGCCGTCCTGGTGGCGACCTCGCTGCTGATCGGCGTGGCCTACCCATGGGGCGTGCAGACCTTCGTCGTGAAGCCGAGCGAGCGCAGTCTCGAGGCCGAGTACCTGCAGCGCAACATCGATGCCACGCGTGAGGCCTATGGCATCGACAAAGTGAACGTGCAGCCCTACAACGCCGTCACCGATGCCAAGGCCGGTGCGCTGCGCAGCGATGTCGACACCACGGCGTCGATCCGCCTGCTCGACCCCGATCTGGTGAGCGACACGTTCCGACAGCTGCAGCAGTACAAGCAGTACTACCAGTTCGGCTCGAAGCTCGACGTCGATCGCTACAAGATCGACGGTCAGAGCGTCGACACCGTGCTGTCGGTGCGCGAGCTCAGCCAGCAGCCCAGCGACTCCTGGTACAACAACTCGATCGTGTACACCCATGGCTACGGCGTGGTCGCCGCCTACGGCAACCAGGTCACCTCAGACGGCAAGCCGATCTTCTTCGAGGGAGGCATTCCCACCAGCGGCGATCTCGGGTCGTTCGAGCCGCGCATCTACTTCGGCGAGAAGTCGCCGGGCTACTCGATCGTGGGCGCGCCCGAAGGCGAGTCGCCGCGCGAGCTCGACTACCCGTCGGGCAGCAGCGCGAATCCCGACGAAGGCGAGCAGAATGAGTCGAATCAGACCTACACCACGTTCTCGGGCGACGGCGGGCCGAAGCTCGACAACGGTCTGACCCGTCTGCTCTACTCCATGAAGTTCGGATCGATCGAGATTCTGACCTCGAACGCGGTCAGCAACTCCTCGCAGATTCTCTACGACCGCAGCCCGATCGATCGCGTGCAGAAAGTCGCGCCGTATCTGACACTCGACCAGGATCCCTACCCGGCGGTCGTCGACGGTCGCGTGCAGTGGGTGGTCGACGGCTATACCACCAGCGATCAGTACCCCTACTCGCAGCAGCAGAGCTACCGTCAGGCCATCAACGACGGGGCGTCATCTGCTGCTCGGCCAGCAACCGACACCATCAACTACATGCGCAACTCCATCAAGGCGACGGTCGATGCGTACGACGGATCGGTCACGCTCTACGCGTGGGATCAGGAAGACCCTGTGCTGCAGGCGTGGCAGAAGGTCTTTCCGAACACCGTCAAGTCGGCTGACGAGATGAGTTCGGCGCTGCTCTCACACGTGCGGTACCCGACCGACATGTTCAAGGCTCAGCGCAACGTGCTCGGCACCTACCATGTGACCGATGCCGGTTCGTTCTACTCGCGTGAAGACGCCTGGCAGGTTCCTGCTGATCCGCAGTCCGGCTCGGACACCTCGACGAAGCAGCCGCCGTACTACCTGTCGATGCGTCTTCCCGGGCAGACCGACACGGCGTTCTCGCTGTACAGCACCTTCATTCCGATCCAGCAGAGTTCGGGCGGCTCGCGAAACGTGCTGCGCGGCTATCTGGCCGCCAACGGTGATGGCGAAGGGGCCGACGGCAAGCGAAGCGAAGACTACGGCAAGCTGACGTTGTTGAGGCTGCCGGGCGAGACCAGCGTGCCTGGTCCTGGTCAGGTGCAGAACCTCTTTGACTCGGACAACACCGTGTCGACACAGCTGAACCTGCTGCGTCAGGGACAGACCACGGTGAGCAGCGGCAACCTGCTGACGCTGCCGGTCGGCGGCGGCCTGCTCTACGTGCAGCCGGTCTACGTGCGCTCGACGGGCGAGACCTCATACCCGCTGCTGCGCAAGATCCTGGTCTCGTTCGGTGACAAGGTCGCCTTCGAAGACACGCTCGACAAAGCGCTCGACGACATCTTCGGCGGTGACTCGGGTGCGATCGTCGGGCAGAACGGCCCCGGGCAGGCAGGGCCGTCGTCCGACGGGCAGTCTGCGGCGCCGACCGACAACGGGCAGTCCACAGACGGTGGCACGAGCACTTCGTCGAATCCAGCGGTCGCGCAGGCCCTCAAAGATGCCAAGGCGGCGTTGGACGCTCGTGAACAGGCTCGTGTCTCGGGTGACTGGGCGGCGTTCGGTACGGCCGACAAGCAGCTGCAGGACGCTCTGCAACGGGCGATCAGCGCGCAGCAGTGATGCGGCGCGCTCAGCGACGGTGAACGACGGCAGCCGGAGCCCTGAAGAAGGGGTCCGGCTGCCGTCGCCTCTGCTCTCCGGTCGTCACAGAAGCCTTCTGCGCAGCACAATGCCCGCGCCGAGAACCAGCATCGAGACTCCGGCCGCGACCCAGATCACCGGAGCCGGGACACCGGTCGCGGCGAGGGCGATCTCCGTCGCTGCCGCCGGTGCGATGTGCTCGGCAGGCGGAGCAGCTTCCCCGTCGACAGCCGGTACCGGTGCAGACACCGCCACCACGGTCTCGCCGTCAGCGCCGCACTCACCTTCGTGCAGCATGGTCGTCCGTGCCTGTTCATGAGCGTCCGACTCCCCGGATGCGCCAGCTCCGGCGTCAGACGTTCGCGTGACGGTGGTCGAGAGATGATGCCGGAACCCATAAGTGCCCGGAACCTCGATCGTCACCGGGTCAGAGACATAGTCGCCCGGCTTCGTCACCGCAATGGGCTTCGGCTGGGTCCACATCGGCGCCAGACACACTGGCTGTGCGCCTCCGTCAGTCGAATCGTCAAACCGGTACAGCGAGAACGTCAGCTCGGTGTGCACGGTCTCCGAGCCGTTCGAGGTCGGGATGGTTCCGCTCACAGTCGCGGTGTCTGTCGCTTGCTCTCCGGCGACGAGATGCTCCGCCGTCTTCGTCGTTGCGGTCGGGCGAGTGAGCGTGATCGTCTCATGGGGCAGCAGATGCCTGCCCTGCCAGCGCTCTGTGCTCGGTGATCGGTCGATGTGCTCGACCCAGTACAGGTTCGGCCAGACCTCCTCGCCGATGAAGCGCGACCACGGCACGTCAACGGGAGCGGTCGACACCGTCTGATTGCCGATGACCGTCGTCGACACCGTGGCCAGTCGTTCGGCATCGGCGGGAGCATCCGTCAGCCCTTCGGCATGCGCCGGTTCCCGTGACATCCACAGCTCTGACACCACGGTGAGTTCGGCCGCCGGATCATTGCCGCTCACGGCGATCAGATCGGTCACCTGACCGTCCACGATCTCAGACGCCTGCGTCACCACGCTGGGCTGCCACGGGATCACCGTCTGCTCTCGCTCAGCGTGGAAGTCGGCGGAGAAGTCGCTCACGAAGCGCCCACGAAGATGCTCTGGCTGGTCGGCCACACGAAAGGAGACCACGGGATAGAACCAGCCTGACCGATCGATCACACGCTTCGATGAGACGACGAGATCGCCGGGGCCGGTCGCAACCGCCTGCACCCGGTCGAAGTGCTCCGCTTCGGCCGGCGGCTTCGGAGAACGAGGCAGCGGGCGCGGCGAGTAGTACCAGTCAACTGTGAAGGTCGCCGGAATCTGCCCTGAACCGTCGACGTAAGGCAGCCACGAGGTATCTCGACTGGTGCGAACGTGCAGAGTGTCGACGAGCGGCGCCCCGAGCTTCGGCGTCTCGTCGGCCCGAGAGCCGTCATGGTGCCAGGTCTGTGCCGTGGTGTCGGCTTCCGGCTGAAAACGATCGACGACGCCCACGCGTGACTGCGCAGAGATCGGCACGTTCTCAGCTGACGCGACGATCCGCTGTGCGCCCGTTTGAGTCGGGTGCGCGACAAGCAGGTGCGTGCTCGGAACCGCTCGAGCGACTTTCACTGTGATCTCACCGGTTCCGGTGGCCAAGATGCGATGGCTCCCGTCGGCATCGAATGAGAGGGTGTTCGTGCCGGTCTGCTCCCAGACGCCGGGGCCGGTGATCGAGGCCACCGCCTCACCAGGCATCGCTTCTCCGCTGCGCCCACGCGGGGTCTCGAGGTCGGCTGCGACCTGCTGGCCGCCGTGCTGGGAGGTGAGTCGGGGGTCGGCCAGCGTGTGCGGGCCGCCGAACCGGCCGGCCTCCTGCCACAGACGATCGGCGAGTTCGGCGGTATCGGCGGTGAGTCGTTCGCCGGCTGGAAGGGCGAAGCCGACTCCAGTGTGGTGGTGCAGGGCACGGTAGACCGCACGAGCGGTGAATTCGTCCTCTGTGTCTCCCCAAGTCGCCAGGATGTACGCCGCCCGCTCCAGCGGCTCGCCGGTGAGATCAACTCCGTTTCCGCTCACGAACGATGACTCCTGCTGCCAGTCACCATAGGTGTAGTCGGAGGCTGTCGGTGCGAAGAGATCGGGGTCGAAGGCACACCAGGCGATACGGCCGTCGTCAAGCCGGTACGACCCCATCCAGACCGGCGCGATGCCGTATTCGTACCGACCAGTATGGGTCGAACCGCCGCCGAGCGCATGTGCCGGTGTGGGCAGCAGCGGGAGCATCGGCACGAGCATGAGCAGCATCATGACCGCTGCGGCGGCGGCCGCCGACCAGTGACGGCGCACAGAGAGCTCCGGACCTGATCGCAGGCGGTCGTCGGGTGCGTTCGGCGGATGCTCGCCAGAGCCAGACTGTCGGCTGACGGCTCGTGTGGAGCGCGTGACGAATTCGTTCATGATGTGCCTTTCCGCAGACGGATGATTCGGCACGAGACTAAGAAGACAGCGCACTCTCACAGGGCGCGGGAGCGACCGCTGTGCAAGAAGTCGGCAGGTCAGGCGAGCTGTGCGCAGTCGATGCACAGCGTCGCAGCAGGGCGCACCGCCAGACGCCGCGGATCGATCGGGCGGCCGCAGCGGGCGCAGACCCCGTAGGTTCCGAGACGGGCGCGACGCACTGCATCCTCAAGCGCCACACGCTCGGCCTGAGCCGCCTCGAGCACTGCCGCAGCCTTCGACCATTCGAACGAAACCGGCACGCCCTCGGGGTCGTGCTCGTTGTCAGACTCACCGCCGGCCTGCAGACGTCGCACCTCGGCGAGCTGCGCGGCTGCCCGACGTTCGCGCTCCTGCGCAGCCACCAGCCGGTCATGCAGGTCGGCGATCAGCGCATCTGGTGTCATATCTGCGATTCTGCCACGTGCTCGGAGCGCAGCAGCGACACCGGAACAGTCCCGCGAGCGCCGCGCACGCAGACGACGGCGGTGTCACGGGAGACGTTCCCGAGACACCGCCGTCGCGCGCCTGGCGGTCTGCTGCGCAGGCCTACTCGCTGGCGAGCCCCTGGACCGGCGACAGCCTGGCCGCACGCCGGGCCGGGAGCACCGAGGCCAGCAGCCCGACCAGCACGGCGATCACCACGAACAGCAGATACTGCACCCACGGCAGCTGCCACGAGATCTCGACGCCGGTTCCGATCGTCTGCCCGAACAGAATGCCCACGCCGAGCAGCCCGTACGCCGTGCCGAGCACCAGGCCGATCGTCGTCGCCACGATCGACACCAGCACCGACTCCATGCCGAGCATCGCGCGCAGCTGACGCTTCGTGAGGCCGAGCGCTCGCAGCAGGGCGTTCTCACGCACCCGTTCGATCACCGACAGCGACAGCGTGTTCGTCACCCCGATCACCGCGATGACCACCGCGATCGCGAGCAGTCCGGTCACGATCGACAGCAGAACGTCGATGATCTGCTCATACATCAGCTTTTCGAGCTGGGCGGGCGACACGTAGTCGTCGGGCATGATCGTGCCGATCTGCTCGGCCACATGCTGCACCGCCTGGGCGTCGAGACCCGGGGCGAGCTGCATGATGATGCTGGTCGTGGTGACGGGCACTCCGATCTCACTCGCCACCCGATCGAGCGTGGGCTCGTCGACCAGTGCGCCGAAGTACGGGTTCTTCATGCCGTGCTGCAGGTGCAGAGACGCGGTTCGTCCGTCGGGCCCGGTCATGCTCATCTCTCCGCCGGGCACGCTTGCGTCGGGCAGCGCCTCGTCGACGACGGTCACTGTGTCGGGCGAGGTCGCCGGCAGAGGAGCCTTCGCCACCTGCTGCCAGGTCTGTGGATCGACTGCCTCGAGCTGGGTGAGCTGTGCCGAGGTCGGGGCGTTCTGCCCGACGAACGACGGCGAGTCGCCCACGACGATTCCCTGCACAGTGCCGACCGACTGCACGTCGTCGATCGCGGCGAGCCGCTGCACGCGATCGTCGATCCACTGCTGGTCGGTGCTCGCCTCACGACTCTGCGGCGCCAGAAACACTTTGACGTCGACCGGTCGTGCCTCGTCCACGGCCGTGAGCAGGGTCGCCTTGGCCACCGACGCGCCGGTGAACACGGTGGTCACCAGCGTGACGCCGATGAGCAGCGCGGATGCCGTTGCCGCAGTGCGTCGCGGATTCCGAGACGCGTTGAGGGTCGCCATCTGTCCCGGCACACCGGTCAGTGCGAGCAGCGAGCCGATCACCCGCACTAGCGGCGGCACGATCACGATTGCGAGCAGGACCACGCCGACGATGCTCAGCGCCGAGCCGAGCACGCCGCCACCGAGGCCGAGCAGCAGCTGCTGCTCTGCAGCGTCTTCGGACACCGGCCGGTGCGCGGTCGTCCAGCCGTACCACTGCAGTGCGGTGCCGGCGACGAAGAGCACGAGGCCGACGATCACCCGGGCGCGACCGGCGCGGGTCTTGGTCGGCGTGGCCAGTTCGGGCCGCAGCGCGGCGAGCGGCGCCACCCGCGTCGCCGAGCGCGCCGGCTGCCAGGCGGCGATCAGTGTGATCACCACGCCGGCGAGTACACCGACCACGACCGATGACACCGGCACTGACAGCTCGGTGAGCATGCTGTTGCCGCTCGAACGCGAGAGGGCGACGGCGCCCGACATCATCAGCGCCGCGACGACCACGCCGAGCACCGAGGCGACCACGCTCATCACCAGCGCCTCGAGCAGCACGCTGCCACGCACCTGCCCGCGACTGGCGCCGAGGCAGCGCAGCATCGCGAGTTCGCGAGTGCGCTGTGCGACGATCACCGAGAAGGTGTTCGAGATGACGAGCACGCACACGATCAGCGCGATCACGGCGAAGGCGAGCAGCATTCCGGTCAGCACATCGGTCTGCCCGGTGAACTGCTTGAGCTGATCGGCGACGACCTGCTCAGTGGTGCGCACCCTGACGGTGTCGCCCGCTGCCGCCGGCGTCGCCGAAGAGATCGCCCCGGCCACCGCATCCCGCGCCTGGTCGGGCGAGACGCCGGCCTTGGCCTGCACCCGGATGCTCGTCATCGGCAGCAGGTCGTCGGTGGCCGCCGGGTTCGAGGCGGCAACAGGGGGCATGGTGCTCATGAGCGCGGCCAGCAGCGAAGTCTCAGACAATGCCACTTGGGGTGCCATGCCGCTGCCCGGGGAGCTGCTCGTCTCGGTGAGCCCGACCAGCGTGACCTCGACTGGCGATCCACCCGTGCTCGCGAACCGCACCTGGTCGCCCACGTGCAGCCCGAGCTGGTCGGCGCCCTTCGCATCCATGGTCATCTGGCCGTCGCCGGTCACCCAGGCGCCGGCGACCAGTGGGTGGGGGCGCAGCGGCGTCGGCAGCTGCACACTGGCAGACACGGGCTGGCTGCGCCCATCGTGCTCGAGAGCGAGCGAGGCCGTCTGATCGGCCCCGACCGCCTCGACCTGCGGCAGGTGCTGCACCGCGTGCAGCTGGCCGACGGTGAGCCGTGCGGCGGATGCTCCGCCTGTGCCCGCCTCGTCGCCACCGTCGTCGCCGTGGGCGGCGTCGTTCGAGCCGGCAGGCTGCGGCTCGACGAGCACGTCGGCATTGGTCAGATCCGAGCCCAGCGTGTTCCGCAGCGTCTGCTGAAAGGAGGCGTTGAGCATGAGCGTCGCTGCGACGAACGCGACGGCGAGCACCACCGCAATGGCGACGGCGACAAGGCGCGACCAGTGTGCGCGCAGAGTGGAGAGAGTCGTGCGCAGCATCTCACGCCCCCAGCCGGCTGAGCGCCTGCATGATCTGGTCGGTGTCGGCGGCGCGCAGGTCGTCGGCGATGCGCCCGTCGACGATCACCAGCACACGGTCGGCATACGAAGCGGCGACCGGGTCGTGCGTCACCATGATGATCGTCTGACTCATCTCACGGGCGCTGCGGCGCAGCAGCGTGAGCACCTCGGCACCCGACGTCGAGTCGAGGTTGCCGGTCGGTTCGTCGGCGAAGATCACATCGGGGCGAGTGAGCAAGGCTCGGGCGATCGCCACGCGCTGCTGCTGGCCGCCGCTGAGTTCGCTCGGGCGGTGCTTCAGCCGCTTCTGCAGACCGAGGCGGTGCACGACCTCGGCGAACCACTCCTGATCGACGCGCTGCCGGGCGAGACGAGCGGGCAACGTGATGTTCTGCTCGGTGGTCAGCGTGGGCACGAGGTTGAACGACTGGAAGACGAAGCCCACCTGGTCGCGGCGCAGCTGGGTGAGCTGGCGGTCGTGCAGGCCGGTCACCTCGGTGCCGCCGATCCAGGCCTGTCCTGAGGTCGCAGTGTCGAGACCGGCGAGCACGTGCATCAGCGATGACTTGCCCGAGCCCGACGGGCCCATGATGGCGGTGAACTCGCCACGACCGAAGCTCACGTCGACGTGGTCGATGGCGGTGACCTGGGTGTCGCCGCGGCCGTAGACCTTGAACAGGTTGACGGCGCGCACGGCGGTCTCGACGCTGTCGGCTGTGCGCGCTGAGATGGTGCGAACCGGGATGGTCGGGTCTGAATCCGGGGTCATGACGCTCCTCTGTGGTGTTCGGCCGAGCGAGCCTGCTGCGACCTGATACCCACAGCATCGTCGAGCACATCGGCGTGCGCGTCATGCCGAAGGAGGATTCTCGAGAGCTCATCCTGCAGGAGGAGATTCCCCTGATCGGGGTGTGCCTGCCTGCGCTCAGCAGATCGTCGCGATTCAGCCGAACTCAGGCGCACTCAGGCGCGGGCGCCGCGATGCCCGCGTGGAAGGCCTGTACGACGGCCTGCACGCGATCCCGCGCATCGAGCTTCATCAGCACGTGGCCCACGTGCGTCTTCACCGTGGTCTCGGACAGATGCAGTCGGGCGGCGATCTCGGCGTTCGACAGCGCTTCGCTCATCAGCACCAGAACCTCGCGTTCTCGTGGTGTGAGCGTCGCGATCGCGGCGCGGGCGGATGCGGTGCTCGGGAGGTCTGCGGGCGCGGGGGAGCGGGGCGGGCGAGCTCCGGCATCCGCCGCTGCTCTGGTCTGCAGCATCGGTACGACGTGCGCCAGCAGGCGACGCGTCATCGACGGCGAGATCACGGCATCGCCGCGGCACACGGTGCGAATTGCCGTGAGCAGCTCTTCGGGGCGGGCGTCTTTGAGCAGAAAGCCGCTGGCTCCCGCCTCGATCGCCCGCAGCACGTATTCGTCGAGGTCGAAGGTGGTGAGCACGATCACCCGCGTCTCGGGGTGGTCGGCGAGCACTCGGGCCGTCGCAGCGATGCCGTCCATGATGGGCATGCGCACGTCCATCAGCACGACGTCGGCGGGGTGCTCTCGCAGCTTTTTGACGGCATCCCACCCGTTGTCTGCCTGCACAGTGACCGTGAGATCTGGCTGGGAGTCGACCAGCATGCCCAGCCCGCCGCGCACGAGCGCCTGGTCGTCGACGATCGCGACGTCGATGTGCGAAGCGTCGGTTCGCGACGTTTCAGCCGGGCCGGTCTGTGCGCGATCGAAGGCGGGCGTGGTCATGAGGCTCCGTTCTCGTAGGGCAGCGTCGCGTGCACGCTGAAGCCGCCGCCGGCGCGCGGGCCCGCCTGCACACTGCCGTCATAGAGTGCGAGGCGTTCGCGCATGCCGCGCAGGCCGTTGCCTGCTCCGTCGTCGCTGCTCAGAGCGCCACGACCGTCGTCGTCGATCTGCAGCTGCAGCGTGTGTTCGCCCCAGTGCAGGGTCACGGTCGCCTGCGGTCCGGGGCCCGCGTGTTTGAGGACGTTGGTGAGGGCCTCCTGCACCACCCGGTAGGCCACGAGCTGGGCGCCGGCGGTGAGACGATCGGCGCGGGTGGCGTCGCCGCTCACGGTGAGCTTCGCGCGGGTTCCTGACAGCTGCACGGTGTCGACGAGGTCGGGGATGTCGGCGATGGTGGGCATCGGCCGTGTCTCGGCGCCGGAGTCGTCGTGCAGCACTCCCAAGAGGCGTCGCATCTCGTGCAGCGACGAACGGCCGGTCTCGGCGATGGTCTCGAGGGTGCGCCGGGCGATCTCGGGGTCGTTCTGCGACGCGTAGCGGGCGCCGTCGGCCTGGGTGATCATCACCGAGAGTGAGTGAGCGACGACGTCGTGCATCTCGCGGGCGATGCGGGCGCGTTCGTCTGCTGCGGCGAGGTCGCGTTCCTGCTGCTGCTGAATCTCGAGACGTTCGGCGTGCTCGCGCAGTTCGCGCTGCTGACTGATGCGATTGCGGGTGATCGCACCGAGCAGCCAGGCCGCGGTGACCGATGCGGCGATGAAGCCGAAGAAGATGGTGACGGCCAGGACGATCTGGAACAGCGGTTGTGCAGGTTCCTGAATTCCCTCTGCGGAATCGGTCGATGTCAGCACCGGCATCGCGCGGTACCGCACGATGAGGGCGGCGGCACCGGCGATCGCCAGCCAGAATCCGCTGATCGAAGCCCATCGTGGGGCGTAGGCGGCCAGCGCATAGACCATCATGAGCACGAGTGCGTCGGCGGGCACCACCTGCACGCCGAGCGCGACCTGAACCACGCAGACCGAGGCCATCGCGATCGCAGCCGGCACGGTACGGGTGCGCCGCCAGATCAGCGGCAGCGTGACGAGCACTGAGAAGAGAAAGCCTGTCCAGGTGTCGTTCTGCCAGTTCGTGTGGTCGAAGGTGCTGCCAATGCCCACCAGGGCGAAGGGCAGAACCAGAATCGCAGAGAGTGCGGCGACCAACAGTGTGTCGACCAGCTGCACATGGCTCGCGAACCAGTGCAGCACGCGACCGACCATCCCTCGGCGCGGGCGATGGGCGAACGCCGTCGTCGCTGTCAGCGGTGCTGCTGCCGGCGGCGTTGCGCCTGCTGGTACTGCATCTGCTGTTGCCGCTGTTGCCGCTGTTGCGCTCACTGCTCGTGCTGCTGCCTCTGAAGACACTGCTGGAGCATTCTCGACGGGCGCTGCAACCAGAACGACTGGTGTCGGCTGGGCTTCAGCGCTCGAAGTTGTCGGTCTGCTCACACTCCCAACTGTAGGGTGCGCCCGCTGGTCCGGGGTCATCCCGCAGAAGGATGTTTCCCTGACGCACCTGTCCTTGCCGCTGCACCTGTCCTTGTCTTGTCACCTCTGCCCGCCCGTCTTGTTTTCTTGTACCCAGTCTTGGGATTTGCCGTTCGCTCCCGACCGAGGCATGGGAACTGTCGTGCAGAAGCATCGAGTCATGCCATTTGGCATGTCTGGACGCCATGGGGCGTCATTTGCGGCGACTGGCTGTAGTTGGCCGGCCTGGGATGGAGGTGTCGTGCACGAGAGGGTGTGCGGGCGGCCGCGAGTGCATAGAAGCCGTTGAATGGTGTGGATGCTCAGACATGAGTGTGTAGAAGTGGCGGGCATCGTTTGCTGATGGTCGCGGGTTTTGTACTTTCGTTGATCGGATGCCGTGGGGCGGCATTTGATATGTCAGGATTCAGCGGGGAGGGGAGAGGAAGGAGTGTCAGAACTCGGCAGAACTGATTCAGACCTCCCAGCACCGTTGCAGAACCAGCCAGTACCGATGCAGAGCCGGCGAAACTCAACCGGAACCAGGGCAGAACCGGCGCAGAGTGGACGCAGGCGCACATCGGTGCTACTGTTATCTCTTGTGCCGCGGGGTGGAGCAGTTCGGTAGCTCGCCGGGCTCATAACCCGGAGGTCGTTGGTTCAAATCCAGCCCCCGCAACAGATGCGCCGACGCGGTGCGAAGAAGGTCGGAAACCCAATTGGGCTTCCGACCTTCTGCATTTCTCGGCCGAGGCCCTACCTGCCAGCACTCACAGAGTCCGGCTGGCTGACACTCATCGGGCCCGACCTGCCAGCATTCACAAAGTCTGGCGGGCTCACACTCATCGGGGCTGGCCGGCCAGCGCTCACCGGCTGGTACTCACCAGCCCCCCATGCACCAGAGCCCACCAGCCTGCAGGTCACCGCAGCTCGTACGACTGATCGAAGAAGTCGAGCTCAAGCTGCACCGTGCGTCCGAAGAACTCCCGAGCCTCGCAGGCATGAGCCGGGCCGACACGATCGAGTTCGCTGCGCAGAAACTCGACCAGCTGTCTGAACGGCGGGTTGTCGTGCAGCGTGATCCACTCTGCGTGCACGAAGCTTGCGGGTGCCTGCTCGGGTGCGCGCATCGCCCAGCTCAGGTACGACCATTCCGACACCAGCAGCACCGAGAGAATGATGGTGTAGTTCCGGGTGTCGGCGGCATCGCGAAAGACCCGTTTGAATCCGGCAGTGGCAGCCGTGTCCGGAATCTTCGCGCGGTCGGCCTCGCTCACCCCGAACTTCGCGAAGCAGCGCAGAAAGTACGTGCTCTCGTCGCCCGCCACGTCGCCGGCGAATGCTGCGAGCCGCAGTCGAGCATCCAACCTGTCGGCGCTCGCCACAGCCGCCCCGATCAGAGCCAGAAAGCCGTCGAGAAAGCGGTGATCCTGAATCAGATACCGGCACATCACCGAGTCGTCGATCGAACCGTCGAACAGCTCCGAGACGAAGCGGTGCCCGACGACCGCCTGCCAGTTGGCTGCATTGTCGTCGCGCAGCGAGTCGGTGAAGCGTTCGCCGGCGGATGCTCCGCTCGCGCGGGCAGCAGACGTCTCGTTGTGATCGGGCGTGGTGATTGCGTGCATAAGGGACTCCCATTCTTCCTTCGCCGGCATGACCCGGACAGGTTCGACGGTCGCAGGCGTCGGCAGCCCGATCTCAGCCCCGTGACCGGGGCACCCGTGTGGTACTGACGAGCGTAGCAGCAGGCGCAGGGCGCCTCGATTACGCTGGCAGAACACCCCGAGAGAAAGACCGCACATGACAGACACAGACCACACCGACGGGTTCAGCGCGAGCGAGCGTGCGGCGATGCGTCAGCGCGCCGAAGAGCTGCGCTCGATCAGCGGCGTCAAAGGCGCGGCGAAGCGGGCGCGCGAATACGAGGCGTGCGTCGCGGCGATCGAAGCACTCGACGGGCTCGACGCGGTGATCGCGCAGCGTCTGCACGTGATCGTGGCCGACGAGGCTCCGCATCTCGAAGCCAAGACCTGGTACGGGTTCCCGTCGTACGCCAGTGACGGCAAAGTCATCGTGTTCCTGCAGCCGTCGTCCAAGTTCGACACTCGGTATGCGACGCTCGGCTTCAGCGAAGACGCGCAGCTCGACGACGGTGCGATCTGGCCGACCTCGTTCGCCCTTGCGGCCTGGAACGACGCGGTGGATGCTCAGGTGCGTGCGCTGGTGCGTCGCGCTGCGGGAGCATCTGAGTAGACTGTCCGCGTGAACTACCGAGAGATGTATGCACAGCGCGAGGAGGTCGTCGGCGAAGCACTCGCCGACGACGATTAGCGCGGATGCTCCCACCGTGCCTGACATCCGGCCAGGCGCGGCGGTCGAGCGACCCTGATCACTCACTCACCATTTCTCCCGGCGAAGCGGCGTCTCTGCGATGCCGCGCGCCGTGAAAGGCATACTCATGCAGACTCTCACCGAATCCTTCATCCGCTCTTCGTTCGTCAACGCCTCACGGCGAGAGACGAAAGAGCTCACATTTCGCGACGACTTCGCCGCACTCACGGAAGAAGACTGGCAGCAGCTCGACTACCTGGGCTGGCGCGACCCGAAGTATGCGCGACGCGCCTATGTCGTGCTGCCGCGCCTCGACGGCGACCCGGTCGGCGTGCTGCTGACGCGTGCCGCGGCCGCCCCTCGCACACCGACCATGTGCCATTGGTGCCGTGACGTGCGGCTGCCGAACCCGGTCGTGCTCTGGAGCGCGAAGCGCGCCGGGGCCGCGGGGCGCCGTGGCGACACCGTCGGCACCTTGATCTGCGACGACTTTCAGTGCTCGCACAACGTGCGCAACGACCCGCCGGCGTTCTACAAGGGATACGACGTGCTCGCCGCGCGTCAGCAGCGTATCGACGACCTGCGCACACGGGTCGCAGGCTTCGCCGAGTCTCTGCTCGGCGCCGCCTGAGCTCAGCCCAGCGTGGTGACGAACGGAGTGTCTCCCGGGTCTTCGTCTCGGGAGGCACTCGCCGCGTCTCCGCGCTGACCGCCTGCGCCCGTCTGCCCCTGGGGCTTGTGCAGCGTGGCGCCGACGACGGGTCCTATGATCACGGAGAGCAGCCCGCCGCCGATCAGCGCGGCTGCCAGACCGCTGCCGATGATCTGCTGCGAGACGGCCAGTGTGGACGCGGCGACGATGATCGGCAGTGCGGTGCCGGTGTAAGCAGCCAGTGCAAACCGTGACCGGGCCGAGGAGCCTCGTGCGGCGGTGAGCATTCCGGGCAGGCCGCGCACGACGAACAGCGCGAGCGCCGAACCCACAGTGATGAGCAGAAGAATCGGCGACGCGAACAGCGCCTGCAGATCGAAGCCGAGGCCGGCGTTGATGAAGAAGATCGGCACGAGCAGCCCGAAGCCGATGCCCTGCAGTTTCGATTCGACGAACGCGGCATCCTCATGCGGGGCGTCCGAGAGCAGCACGCGCAGCACCATGCCCGCAGTGAACGCGCCCAGCAGGGTGTCGATGCCCAACAGCAG
Organism: Pseudoclavibacter sp. CFCC 13611; assembly: GCF_008831225.1. NCBI lineage: Bacteria > Bacillati > Actinomycetota > Actinomycetes > Micrococcales > Microbacteriaceae > Pseudoclavibacter > Pseudoclavibacter sp. CFCC 13611. The sequence goes on from NZ_WBKE01000002.1 coordinate 120,692, forward strand.
ATCGAGGGCTATCAGGACGCCCATGATCATGATCACAAGGCGCAGGGCGAACTGGCTGCTGGTGTGCTGGGTCTCGCGGATGAACCGGTGGAGTCGAGCATGCGGGATGCGATTCGCCAGCCACAGCAGAAACACGGCGATCACGGCGAAGATGACGAGTACGAGCAGGGACGTGCTCAGCGTGCGCCCCGAGAGCAGCAGCGACATCATGATCAGCGGCAGAAACTCGCCGACCGCACCGTTGGCCACGACCGACGTCGCGAAGGGTGACCCCAGATCGCCCGCATCCTTCAGAATGGGCAGCAGCATGCCCACGGCGGTCGACGACAGCGCGATCGCGATGACCGGGGCGACGGCGGCTCCGGCCGCCACCGAGCCGAGGGCGAAGAGCACGGCGAAAGAGATCACCCAGGCACCTGCCGCTCGTCGCAGCGGTCGGCCGGTGATCGCGCGCACGTCGATCTCGGTGCCGGCGAGCAGAAACAGAAAGGCGCCGCCGAGTTCGGAGAGCACCGAGATCATCTCGTTCGGCTGAATGAGCCCGAGCACCGCAGGCCCGGCGATCACGCCCAGCACGATCTCGATCGCGGGCAGAGGCACTGGTGCGATCCGTCCGATGAAGCGGGTGATGAGCGTCGCGACCACGGCAAGAATGGGGAGCAGGGCGATGCTGAGCGTGAGATGCTGCACGACTCTCAGTCTATGCACAGCAGGCGAGGCAGCCTGGGTGAGCATCCGTCAGCCCTGCCTGACACAATGAAGGCAGTACGGCTTTCGCAACGAGAGGAACCTCATGACCCGTTTCGAAGAGTTCAAGGTCACCGGCGGGCAGCTGCTCGATCAGGTGAAGCAGCTGCTGCACGAGGGCAACGTGCGTTCGATCGCTGTGAAGAGCAAAGAGGGCCGTGTCATCGTGCAGTTCCCGCTGACGCTCGGCGTCGTCGGCGTCGCGCTCGCCCCAGTGCTCGCGGCGGTCGGCGCCGTCGCGGCTCTGGTCACGGAGTGCACCATCGTGGTCGAGCGCGACGAGAGCGCGCCCCCGCGCACGATCAAGGTCGATCCGGTCGATGATGCGGATGCGAAAGAAGACTCCGCCTCGTAGCGTTCGGATCGTCTGCGCTGAGGCGTTTGCGCGCTCTGTGCCATGCATCGGTGGTGCGCTCATCAGAGAGACCAGCGGGTGGTGTTGTCTGGCCTGCGCCCGCGGCGCATAATGGTGTCAGCAACAAGTGCTCACGGGGTCGGTGAAATTCCGAGCCGGCGGTGACAGTCCGCGACCCGTTCCTACTCGTCGAAGTGATGAGGCAGACGGTTGAGCCGGTGAAATTCCGGTGCCGACAGTGAGAGTCTGGATGGGAGTAAGCACTTGCGGCCTGCGACGTCTGACGTCGTCATCCGCAGCACCCGAAACGGGGTTCGATGACGAACGACGAAGTCGCACCGCATGCTCCCGTGGGCCGGGAAGGAACACATGTTCACCGGTCTCATCGAGGCGCGAGGAGTTCTCTTCGCGCTGCAGCCACACGACCGTTCAGCCGACGTCACTCTCGCAGATGTGCCGTTCGCTGCCACGCTCCGACGTGGTGACTCCGTCGCGGTCAACGGCGTCTGCCTGACCGTGCTCGAACACGACGACACGTCGTTCACCGCAGACGTGATGGCCGAGACGCTGCAGCGCACCACCTTGGGCGGGATCGTTCCCGGTACCGGCGTGAATCTCGAACGCGCTCTGCAGGCCGATGCTCGCTTGGGCGGGCATATCGTTCAGGGGCATATCGACGCCGTCGCCGAGGTGCTCGCGACCGACACGGTCGGCGAGCAGCTCGTGCTGCGCCTGTCGCTCACCCCTGACGTCGCCGACTTGGTCGTCTTCAAGGGGTCGATCGCCGTCAACGGCGTTTCGCTCACCGTGAGCGCCCGCAGCGACGACTGGTTCGAAGTGTCGCTCATTCCGCAGACCCAGCACGACACCGATCTCGGCTCGCTGAGCGCGGGAGACCGCGTGAACATCGAGACCGATGTGCTCGCGCGTCACGTGCAGCAGCTGCTGCAGGCCCAAGGAGTGCTGCAGACACCCGTGCACGATGCCCAGGAGGTCGCACGATGACCGTCACATCTCAGACCGGCGCCCCAGCCGCCACCAGCGCCATCGACCTAGATCGCATCGCGGTGACTCTGCGCTCCGCCGTCGAGGCGCTGCGTAAGGGACTCCCCGTGCTCGTCGCCGATGACGAAGGGCGCGAGAACGAAGGCGACGCCATCATCTCGGCGGCCATGGCGACGCCGGAATGGATCGGCTGGATGATTCGGCACACCTCGGGCTACCTGTGCGCACCGATGACCGAAGAACTCGCAGATCGCCTTGACCTGCCGCCGATGGTCGCGCACAATCAAGACCCCAAACGCACCGCCTACACGGTGACCGTCGACGCCGCCGAGGGCGTCACGACCGGAATCTCGGCGACCGACCGGTGCCGCACGCTCAACGTGCTGGCCGACCCGGCGTCCACGGCCGACTCGGTGCTGCGCCCCGGCCACATCGTGCCGCTGCGCGCTCGCGACGGCGGCGTGCTGGTGCGTGGCGGACACACCGAGTCGGGTGTCGACCTGATGCACCTGGCAGGGCTGCCAGCCGTGGCGGCCATCGGCGAGATGGTGCACGACGACGGCGAGATGATGCGATTTCCCGACTTGGTGCTCATCGGAGCGGAGTACGGGCTGCCGGTGCTCACGGTGGCCCAGATCGCGGCCTGGCGCCGCGCGCATCCAGAGAACGCCCCGATGAGCGGGCTGGCGGCCCCCGGAGCCACGCCCTCGATCGCAGACCAGCAGAACATGATTCAGCACGAACGAGAGCAGGTACAGGCATGAGTCGAGCAGGAGCCCCCAAGCAGCGCATCTCCGAAGCCGTCGCAGACGAGGCGGAGGGCGGCCGGAGCGGGGCATCGCACGACGTGCGCGTCACCGTCGTCGCAGCCAGCTGGCACGAGCAGGTCATGAGCGGTCTGATCGCCGGGGCCGAGCGCACGCTCAGTGAGGCGGGCGTGCGGTGGCGCACGGTGCGAGTGCCGGGCAGCTTCGAACTGCCGCTGGCCGCGCAGGCGGCCTTCGACGGCGGCGCAGATGCCGTGGTCGCGCTGGGCGTGGTGATCCGCGGTGGCACGCCGCACTTTGACTTCGTCTGCGAAGCCGCCACCGACGGGCTGACGCGAGTCGCCCTCGACAAGGGGTGCCCGGTCGGGTTCGGGCTGCTCACCTGCGATGACGAGCAGCAGGCGATCGATCGGGCCGGCGGGCCCGGCGCGTCCGAAGACAAAGGAGCGGAGGCAGCCGCAGCAGCTCTCGATTTGCAGCGGCAGCTCGGCGTGCTGCGACACGGGTGACCTGCCTGTCGTTTCATTCGATCTGTGCGGTTCGTACGAAACGACGCGGAGTAATCGGGAAACCGGGGAAGTCGCGGAGGAGATGTCGGCGGCTCCGCCTACAATGAAGAACCATGAGCAATCCCGTCGTCGTCGCAATCGGTCGCCTGACTCAGGCGGTCGCTCGCCTGCGTGGAGGCGGCTCGGCGCTGCCGGGATATGTGGTCGAGAGACTCGCCCCGCATTTCATGGATCAGACCTTGGGACAGCTGCCGCAAGGGGTGGTCTTGGTCAGCGGCACGAACGGCAAGACCACCACGACGAAGATGATCGTCGAGCTGCTGGCGGCGCAGGGGCTTCGCGTCTTCAGCAACAAGTCCGGGTCGAACTTCACCCGCGGAGTGGTCGCCAGCCTGATCAGCGAGGTCGACTGGCGAGGCGATCTCGCCGCAGACATCGCCGTGCTCGAGCTCGACGAGGCACATGCGCTGCACTTCATCGACAAGGTGAGGCCACGGGTCTCAGTGCTGCTCAACGTGATGCGCGACCAGCTCGACCGCTTCGGTGAGATCGACACCACGGCGCAGCTGCTGACGAAGGTCGCGCAGGCCACGACCGAGACGGTCGTGCTGAACCGTGACGATCCCCGAGTGCGGGCGATCGCCGACCAGGTCGCCCCTGAGACGCAGGTGCGCTACTTCGGCTATGCCCGTCAGCTCGCCGAGCTCTTTCCCGACGACGACAGCCTGCATGAGTCTCGTGACGCGCACACCGGTTCGGCTCTGGCCGTTCCCACAGCACCTGCCGATGTGCAGCTCACCGAGGTGAAAGGGCAGCAGGCCGTCTATACCATCGACGATGAGCGGTACACGGTCGATCTGCAGCTGTCCGGTGTGCACAACGCGCTGAACGCCGCGGCGGCGCTCGCCGGTGCCCGCGCTGCTGCGACCGAGGCGCATCCGCTGCGCACCCCGGGGCTGATCGCCGCCCTCGGACAGGTTCAAGCCGCCTTCGGCCGAGGCGAGACGTTCGACGTCGGCGGCAGGCCGGTTCGGTTCTCCCTGGTCAAGAACCCGTCCGGCTTCCGCTCCTCGCTGCGGTCGCTCGGCGGCCCCGATGAGGCCGTCATGATAGCGATCAACGACGACTACGCCGATGGGCGAGACATGAGCTGGCTCTGGGATGTCGACTTCAGCGCTCTGCGCGAGCGTGGGGTCAGCATGGTCAGCGGTGTGCGGGCATGGGATATGGCCCTGCGCCTGCAGTACGACCTGGTCGCAGCCGATCGCGTCGAGCCGGCCCTGAGCGCCGCTCTCGACGGTTTTCTGACCGATTCGAGCGGGCACCCGGCACGTATCTTCTGCACCTACACCGCTATGCTGCAGCTGCGTCGCGAGATGGCGCGATACACCACGGTGACTCGGATCGGAGAATGACGAGCATGAAACAGCCGTCCAAGAACCAGACATCGAAGAGCGGCGACGTCGCGAACGAGGCGCGAACGACCGAGCTGCTGATCTATCGCGAAGAGATCGCGCTGCTGTGGTCGCCGAGCGCAGCCGCTTCTGCGACGTCAGATCAGGCAGAGGCAGAATCGGCAGCAACCGACGTCGAGTCGGCTGAGGCACCGAAGTCGTCAGCCGAAGTGGTCGTGCATCGGCCTGTCGACACCTCGTTCATGGACGAACCGGTCACCTCGGTGACGCCGGGTTCAGACATCGGACGACCCGTCGACATCCTGCAGCTCTACCCAGACGAGATGAACATCTACGGCGACTGGGGCAACACCCTGACGCTGGTGCGACGGCTGGAGTGGATGGGTTTCGTGCCACGCGTGCATGATCTGCACGTGGGCGGGCCACTCCCGCGTCGAGCTGACATCGTCATCGGCGGCGGTGGGCAGGATTCCGGCCAGGCCAAGGTCTATCGCGATCTGCTCAACCGTCAGCAGTGGGTGCAGGCAATGGTCGACATCGGCACCCCCATGCTGCTGGTCTGCGGCATGTACCAGCTCTTCGGCCGAAGCTTCGACACCATCGGCGGTCAGCAGCTGCAGGGCATCGGCGTGCTCGACGTTCGTACCAAAGGCGAGAGTCAGCGGCTGGTCGGCAACGTCGTGGTCGAGAGCGAGCAGTTCGGCACGATCATCGGGTTCGAGAACCACAGCGGGCAAACGTTTCTCGGTGACGGCGTGCAGCCGCTCGGCACCGTGCACAGCGGTCACGGCGCAGGCAACAACGGGCAGGACGGCACAGAGGGTGCGCGAGTCGCCAACGTCGTGGGCACCTATCTGCATGGCTCAGTGCTGCCCAAGAATCCACGCCTGGCCGACTATCTGATCGGAGCGGCGCTTGCGAACCGCTATGGGATGATGCGCGTGCCCGAGGTCGACGACCCCTACGTCGAGCAGGCTCGCGCGGTCGCTCTGACACGCCCTCGCTGACTGATCTGAGGCAGCAGTGCGCCGTGTGACACGGCGTGTCTCACCTCACGGAACCACGTGTATACGATGCACGTATACGATTCGCCACCCCTGTTCGCTCTCGGTACATTGAGGGAAAATGACCGCCGAGGCAAGGAGGCCCCGTGGCGAACAAGGAGTTTGTCGACACACGACGAGGTGAGATCGACTACATCGCAGTTCAGGCATCGCCTGAGTTCATCAGTCTGAAGAAGAAGCACCGTCGCTTCGTTCTGCCCGTGCTGCTGGTGGCGTTGATCTGGTACTTCGGATTCGTGATCGTTGCCATCACTCAGCCCAAGCTGATGGCCACGCCCGTGTTTGGGCACGTCAATTTGGGCATCATACTGGGGCTGGCACAGTTCGTGACCACGTTCGCGATCACCATGTGGTACGTCTCGTTCGCCAACCGCAAGCTTGACCCGGACTCGGAGCACCTGCGTGCAGAGCTGACCGCCGCGGAGCAGACCGTCACCGCAGGCAAGGGGGAGTAGAACATGACCGATGTGCTGATTCAGAGCAATGCGGTGACCGAGAACAACCCGATTCTCAACATCATCATCTTCATGCTGTTCGTCGGCGTCACGATGTTCATCGTGATCCGTGTGAGCCGTAGAGGCAACAAGTCGGCTGACGACTTCTACGCCGGAGGCCGCGGATTCAGCGGCACTCAGAACGGTACGGCCATCGCCGGCGACTACCTGTCGGCGGCCTCGTTCCTGGGCATCACCGGTGCGATCGCCGTGAGCGGCTACGACGGGTTCCTGTATTCGATCGGGTTCCTGGTGGCGTGGCTGGTCGCGCTGCTGCTCGTCGCCGAGCTGATGCGCAACACCGGCAAGTTCACGATGGCAGATGTGCTGTCGTTCCGCCTGAAGCAGCGCCCCGTGCGCATGGCTGCGGCGATCAGCACGCTGGCGGTGACGTTCTTCTACCTGCTGGCGCAGATGGCTGGAGCGGGTGGCCTGGTGTCACTGCTGCTCGGCATCAGCGACAAGCTCGGTCAGTCGATCGTTATCACCATCGTCGGCGTGCTGATGATCGTCTATGTGCTGATCGGCGGCATGAAGGGCACCACTTGGGTGCAGATCATCAAGGCGATCCTGCTGATCGCTGGTGCCGGCGCGATGACGATCTGGGTGTTGGCGCTCAACGGATTCAGCCTCGACCTGCTGCTGGGTCGTGCCGTCGAGGCGGCGAACGGCAACGAAGCCATTCTCGCACCCGGTCTGAAGTACAAGAACCCGGCCGACTTTATCTCTCTGGGTGCCGCACTGGTGCTGGGCACCGCTGGTCTGCCACACGTGCTGATGCGCTTCTACACGGTTCCCACCGCCAAAGAGGCCCGCAAATCCGTGGTCTGGGCGATCTGGCTGATCGGCCTGTTCTACGTCTTCACCCTGGTGCTCGGCTACGGTGCCGGCTACCTGATCGGCCCTGACACCATCAAGGCTGCGCCCGGCGGTGTCAACTCCGCAGCTCCGCTGCTCGCCATGCAGCTCGGCGGGCCTCTGCTGATGGGCTTCATCTCGGCGGTGGCGTTCGCGACAATCCTGGCGGTGGTGGCCGGCCTGGCGATCACTGCGGCGGCCTCGTTCGCGCACGACATCTACTCCAACGTGCTCAAGAAGGGGCAGCACGTCCCGCCTGAGACCGAAGTCAAGATCGGTCGCAACACAGTCGTGGTGATTGGTGTGCTCGCAATCTTGGGCGGCATCGGCGCACAGGGGCAGAACGTGGCGTTCCTCGTCGCGCTCGCCTTCGCTGTGGCGGCCAGCGCCAACCTGCCGACGATCGTGTTCTCGCTCTTCTGGAAGGGCTTCACCACCCGGGGCGCGGTCTGGAGCATGTACGGCGGTCTCATCGTCACGCTGCTGCTGATCATCTTCTCTCCGGTGATGAGCGGAACGTCCACGTCGATGCTGGGAGACGGCGTGAACTTCGCCTGGTTCCCGCTTGAGAACCCAGGCATCATCTCGATCCCAGCGGGCTTCTTCCTCGGCTGGCTAGGATCCGTCATCCCGGCCAAAGAGAAAGAAGATCCCAAGCTCGAGGCCGAGATGGACGTGCGATCCCTCACCGGCTTCGGTGCTGAGGGCGCGGTCGAACACTGATCGCAGGCGCGTGATCGCATGATCGCGTGAGACACCAGGGGCGCAGCATCCGTGCAAGACGGGTGTTGCGCCCCTGCTGCGTGCCTGCCGGGTTCGGTGTATGCAGGCGAGGCAGGTTCTCGTTCGCGTGAGGCCTCGGCGTCAGTGGGAGAGGCGACGGCGTCGATCGACTCGGCGCCAGACGAAGAATCCCGTCAGGGTGAATGCTCCATAGAAGATGTACATCACTGCGGTCGCATAGTATCCGGCGCTCAGCAGCAGGGGTACGCCGACGACGTCGACCGCGACCCAGATCAGCCAGAACTCGACCCATCGGCGAGCCATCCCGTAGGTCGCCAGCAGAGACCCGACGAACGTCCAGGCATCTGCCCACACCGGCTCATACGACCCAAGCAGCCGGAACAGCGGAGTCAGTGCGATCGTGCCCACCACCATCAGGGTCACCAAGGCGGCGCGCTGACGTGCGGTGGCCCATACCGGCGACACCCCGGCCTCGCCGTGGGACTTTGTGCTGTGCTCGGCCTCGGCTCCAGTCGGCGTGCTGACGCGCAGTCGGTCGGTCGCCACTGCCTGTCCGACCAGACTCGCCGCCTCCGCAGCACTGGTCCCGTCGGGCCCGGTCTCCGCACTCGCCGAGGCCGGTCTGCGCTGGCGCGAACTCTGATGCCACTGCCGCCAGCCCCAGATCGAGACGGCGATGAACATGATCTGCCGTCCAGCCTGCCCCAGCAGGGTCGCTGCCTCACCGTGCGACAGAATTGCACCGAGAAAGACCGAGAAGAGCAGGGCATTGCCGATGATGCCCACCGGCCATGCCCACACTCTGCGACGCATGCCTCCGAGGGCGCTGGCCAGACCGAACACGTTGCCCACGACCTCGCGCAGCACCAGGGGTTTGAGATCGCCCAGTGGAATCGTCGCGTTGTAGAGCCAAGAGATGCTGTCGATGAGAGACACTGTCGCCTTTCCGAGCCGAATGCCGAGCGTCATGCTACACCGGGCGGCTCGCGGCAGATCGACTGCTACCGTGAGTTCCATGTTCGCTCATTCCGCTGGCTGCGGCCGCTATGCGCCGAGTCCCAGCGGAGACCTGCACATCGGCAACCTGCGCACCGCCGTGCTCGCGTGGCTCTTCGCGCGCTCGACCGGCCGCCGTTTCGTGCTGCGTGTCGAAGACCTCGACCGTCAGCGCTCGCGTGACCCTCAGCCTCAGATCGACGATCTCGGCCGCCTCGGCCTGGACTGGGACGGGCCGATCTCAGTGCAGTCCGAACACCTCGATCGGTTCGATGCGGCACTTGACGACCTGCAGCGCCGCGGGCTGGTCTACGAGTGCTTCTGCACCCGTCGTGAGATCGCCGACGCCGTGCGGGCACCGCATGGCATCCCCGGTCAGTACCCGGGAACCTGCCGAGAGCTCAGTGAGGCCGAACGCATCCGTCGACGTCGAGACCGGCCGCCTGCGCTGCGTCTGCGTGCCGACACCGACGCCGCGAGCGTGCACGATCTGCTGCACGGTGACGTCACCGGAGCGGTCGACGATTTCGTGCTGCGTCGCGCCGACGGCGCCTACGCCTACAATTTCGCGTTGGTCGTCGACGATGGATGGTCGGGTGTCGACCAAGTGGTGCGCGGCGACGACCTGCTGACCTCGGCACCGAGACAGGCGATGCTGGCGAGGATGCTCGGGCAGCGCCCGCCCGAATACGCGCATGTGCCGCTGGTCGTCAATGCCGCAGGGCAGCGACTGGCCAAGCGGGACGGCGCGGTCACCCTCCGTCGGCTGGAGGCGGCCGGTCACACGAGCGGTGAGGTGCTCTGCTGGATCGCAGGCTCTCTTGGCACGGCGGTCGATGTCGGCGAGAGCGCAGCCGCGATCAGACGAGAGGCCCCTGACCAGGAGCCCGCGGCTCTGCTGCGACGCATGCTCGAGACTTTCGACCCGGGCGCACTGCCTCTGCAGCCGTGGACGTTCGTCAGCCCCGACGCAGCCTGACCGCGTGGCAAGATGGAGGCGCAAGCACCGCATCCGTCTGCGAACAGGAGAGCACGTGTCAGAACAGAGCCATGAGCCCATCGACCTCGAGGCGGCCCTCGGTCTGCCGCAGGCGACGATCAGCGCGCTGATCGCCGCGGTTCGAGCCCAGCAGCCACGGGCGCTCGCCGAGCTCGGCGAGCTGGTGGCCTTTCCCTCGGTCGCCGACCCGGCGCAGTTCGACTGGCAGCACTCACGTGATGCGGCACAGTGGCTGCTCGCCCAGCTGCGCGAGGCGGGCATCGACGACGCACACACCGTCGACACCGTCGACGGCAGCCAGACCGTCGTCGGGCACGCCCCAGCACCGGCCGGAGCTCCGACGGTGCTGCTCTACGGACACTACGATGTGCAGCCGCCGCTTGACGAGGGGCTGTGGCAGACACCGCCCTTCGTGCTCACCGAACGCGACGACGGACGGCTCTACGGGCGTGGCGCGGCCGACTGCAAAGGCAACCTGGTCGCACATCTGGCCGTGCTCCGTGCGCTGCGCGAGCAGTTCGACGGGCTGCCCATCGGCGTGCGGGTGATCTTCGAGGGGTCGGAGGAGCAAGGCGGCAGCGGACTCGCCGACTACCTGAACCAGCACCCCGAAGACTTCGCCGCAGACGTGATGATCATCCTCGATTCGGGCAATGCGGCAACCGGTGAGCCGACGCTGACGGTGTCGCTGCGCGGAGTCGCCGACCTCACAGTGAGCGTCGACACCTTCCCGGTCGCTCTGCATTCCGGGCAGTTCGGCGGCGCTGCGCCAGATGCGCTGCAGGCGCTGATACGCATGCTCGACTCACTGCGAGACGAGCACGGAGACCTCACTGTCGAAGGCATCGACGCGACACAGCACTGGAACGGCGTCGCCTACCACGAACAGCGGTTCCGCACAGACGCCGGGCTCGAGCCGGGCGTCGAAGTGGTCGGCTCGGGCAGTGTCGCCGACCAGCTCTGGGCCCGCCCGACAGTGACGGTGCTCGGTGTCGATGCGCCCTCGGTCGTCGGCTCGACGGCCGCGGTGCAGGGTCACGCGGCCGCCCGTCTGAACCTGCGCGTGCCGCCGGGCATGTCGGCGTCAGCGGCGCAGGATGCACTGGTCGCGCACCTCTACGCGGTCGCGCCGTGGGGTGTGCAGGTGAACGTGACCTCAGGCGGAACCGGTGAGGGCTTCGCGGCAGACACGACGACGCCCGCCTATGGCATGCTCGGAGCCGCGCTCAGCCGAGCCTTCGAACGCGACGTGGTCTTCGCAGGCAGCGGCGGCGCGATCCCGCTGACCAACGAGCTCAGCGAACGCTTTCCCGACGCCGAGATCGCGCTGTTCGGCGTCGAGGATCCGGCGGCCGCGATTCACGCACCGAACGAGAGCGTCGCTCCCAGCGAGATCGAAGGGGTGTCGATCGCCGAGGCGCTCTTTCTCGCCGGTCTCGCGTCGCGACCTGTCGCCGCTGCCTGAGCCGTCGCTCGTCGCCTGCGGGTAGTATGCCCGGTCACGGGTCTGCGCGCGCTCGTCCCGCCGCCCGATAGACTGAGCCGGTGCGCGCCTGCAGCAGGCGTGGGGAAGGATCGCTGTGCCCACTCCGGAGGACTCACTCTGGCTGAACAACACCGTCACGATCGCCGCCGGGCAGTTCGGCCCGACGACCGACAAACAGGAGAACCTGCGGCAGATCACGATGTATGTGCAGGAGGCCGCCGACCGTGACGCCTCACTGATCGTCTTTCCCGAGTACGCCTCGTACTTCAACGGGCGTCTGGGCGCAGACTACGTCGCCAACGCAGAACCGCTCGACGGACCCTTCGTCACGACTCTGGGGCGCCTTGCTCGCGAACATCGAATGCACATCGTGGCGGGACTCGTCGCCGAGAGCGGGGTCGCCGACAAGTTCTCGAACACCGTCGTGGCCGTCGGCCCAGACGGAGACATCGAGTGTTCGTACAGCAAGGTGCACCTGTTCGACGCGTTCGGGCACAGAGAGTCCGACTGGGTGGTGCGCGGTTCGCTGGAGGGCAGCGCTCCGGTGTTCGAAGTCGACGGCGTCTCAGTGGGGCTGCAGACCTGTTATGACCTGCGGTTCCCGGAGCTGACTCGACGCATCGTCGATGCCGGCGTCGAGTTGGTGGCGATCCCCTCGCAGTGGGTGGGCGGCCCGCTGAAAGAGCATCACTGGAACACGCTGGTGCAGGCCCGTGCCATCGAGAACACTGTCTATGTGCTGGCAGCAGGGCAGTCGATCCCACACGGCATCGGTCGCTCGCTGATCGTCGATCCCATGGGCGTCGTGCTTTCGGCCACCGGCGCGGAGAGCGCCTTTCTCAGCACCGAGATCAGCTTGGAACGCATCGCCCAGGTGCGTGCGAACAACCCTGCACTGCAGATGCGCCGCCTCGACGTCATCGTTCCAGACGACGGCTCAGCCGCGCAGTCGCTCTAGGCGCTCGGCGGCATCCTGCAGCACGGCATCCCGCTTGCTGAATGCGAACCGCAGATACGGTCGGTACAGCTCCGCGTTCTCGGGCGCTGCGAAGGCAGTGAGCGGAATCGCGACGACCCCGCAGCGTTCGGGCATGACGCGCGCCAGTTCGGTCGCGTCGTCGAAGCCCAAGGGACTCCCGTCGGCGACGCAGAAGTACGATGCGGCGGCGGGGCTGCTGTCGAACCCAGCTGCGACGAGCCCGCCATGCAGGATGTCGCGGCCGTGCTGCAGCCCGCAACGTATCTGCTCGTAGTCGCTGTCGGGCAGCCGCAGCCCGGTCGCGACAGCAGGCTGGAACGGTGCGCCGGTGGTGAACGTCAGGAACTGTTTCACCGTCTGCACCGCTTGACGCAGACGAGCGGGAGCGGTCAGCCAGCCGATCTTCCACCCAGTCACCGAGAAGGTCTTGCCCGCAGATGAGACCGTGATCGAACGGTCGGAGGCCCCTGGAATCTGCGCGATGCTGGTGTGCCGGGCATCGTCGAAGACCAGGTGTTCGTAGACCTCGTCGGTGACGATCAAAGCGTCGAAGCGCTCGGCCAGCTCGACGATGCGGGTCAGCGCGGCACGACCGATCACGGTGCCGGTCGGGTTGTGGGGGTTGTTCAACAGGATGATGCGGGTGCGTTCGGAGAACGCCTGTTCGAGTCGGTCGAGATCGAGATCGAATGTGGGCGGCGTCAGGGGCACGCGCACTTGACGTGCGCCGGCCATGGCGATGAGAGCGGTGTACGCGTCGTAGCAGGGCTCGAGCGTGATGACCTCGTCACCGGGGCCGGTCAGTGCGAGCAGCGTCGCTGCGAGCGCCTCGGTGGCGCCTGTGGTGATCAGCACCTCGCTGTCGGGGTCGACGTCGAGACCGTAGAAGCGTTGTTGATGCTCTGCGACGGCCAGACGAAGATCGGCGAGGCCTGGGCCCGGCGCGTACTGGTTCACGCCATCGGCGATCGCCTGCCGGGCCACGTCGAGCACGATCTGCGGGCCAGAAGCATCGGGGAAGCCCTGACCGAGGTTGACGGAGCCGGTCTCGATTGCGAGATTGGTCATCTCTGCGAAGACCGTCGGAGCTGGTTGGCCTTTGTCGTTCAGCAGACCGACCGCTGCCGCAACGTGTCGCCAGGGCTGTGTGCGCTCCTCGTGCGGGGCGCAATCCTCGTGTGAAGTCATGGCCATAACTCTAGACTCGGTCGCAACAGGTTTTTGCTCAGCTTTGACACAGGCGCTTCATAACATGCAGGTGCACGGTGGGTATGTACGAGAGGAACGATTCTTATGACTCCGGAAGATCAGGACGCTCGGTCGCCCCAGGCCGAGCCCGCACGCCAAGAGGCCGCAGCGTCGCAGCAGGTTCCCCCTCGCCAGCCGTTCCACGAGCAGCCGACCACTCCGCTGCCCCCGGTCTATGCTGCGCCGCCGACTTCGGCACCGGCCTTCGCGTCGAGCCAGTCAGACTCTGCCGGCGCACCGGCGCAGCCGACGGCTCAGACGCCCCAATACCCCGGGCAGCAGACGCAGCGGTTTCCGACCGATGCGTACCCGACCCAGCAGTTGAACGATCCGAGCGCGTCTGCCGGTGGCGGATTCGGCGGCGGAGACGGTCCCAGCGGCGGCTCTGCCGACGGTACAGGCGACCAATCCGGCACAGCGAAGCGCAGCGGCGGTTCGATCGCCAAAGTGGTCGGCATCGCGGCGCTCGTCTCGGCGCTGGTCGGCGGCGGCGCAGGTGCCGCCATCGGCTGGCAGGTCTCGAATCATGGCGAGCCTTCGGTGAGTGCCAGCTCGGGCAGCTCGAACGTCACGATCAACAACCCGCAGAGTGTGACGCAGATCACCGCCGCAGCCGCGAAGGCGAGCCCCTCAGTGGTTACGATCTCGGCCACCACCGGCAGCGAGTCCGGCACCGGCTCGGGGGTCGTGCTCGACAACTCCGGCCACATCGTGACGAACACGCACGTGGTCACCCTCGACGGCGCGTCGTCGAAGGCGCAGCTCAGCGTCACCCTGAGCGACGGCAGCATCTACGAGGCGTCAGTCGTGGGGCTCGATCCGACCACTGACCTCGCCGTCATCCAGATCAAGAACCCGCCGGCACTGACCCCGATCACCATCGCCGACTCGGCCAAGCTCAACGTCGGCGACACGGCGGTGGCCATCGGCGCCCCACAGGGGCTGCAGAACACCGTCACCAGCGGTATCGTCTCGGCGCTCAATCGTGCGATCTCGCTGAGCTCGTCAGCCGCTCAGGACGGAAACGAGGGCGAAGACGGCAGCACCGATCAGGGAAACGGCTTCGACTTCTGGAACAACTTCGGCTCAGGCGGCGGCAGTCAGCAGCAGCAGCCTCGCTCGCAGAGCGGCAGCTCGTCGGCGGCAGACAACTCGATCTATCTGTCCGTGATCCAGACCGATGCGGCGATCAACCCCGGCAACTCGGGTGGGCCGCTGGTGAACGATGCCGGCGAGCTGATCGGGCTCAACGTGGCGATCGCCACCGCCACGAGTTCGTCCGGGCAGTCGAGCTCGTCAGGCAGCATCGGTCTGGGCTTCGCAATTCCGGCCAACGTCGTCAAGCGTGTGACCGGCGAGCTCATGGAGAGCGGCAAGGCGGAGCACGGGCAGCTGGGCGCGACGGTCAGCAGCGCCACGGCCCAGGACGGCGCCACCGGCGCTCTGATCAAGGATGTGACCAGTGGAGGGCCTGCAGATCAGGCCGGTCTGCGTGCGGGCGACATCATCACCAAGGTCGACGACGTGCGCATCACGAGTTCATCGCACCTCATCGGCACTGTGCGTCAGAACGGTCCCGACACTAAGATCACGGTTGAGTACGTGCGCAACGGCCAGACGCAGAGCACCGAGATCACCCTTGAGGCTTCGGCGCAATGACGAAGTCCGGCCGAGGCGAGCACGGCTCGGACGGAAGGAACCGATCATGACGTCGATCACGGATCACTCTGGAGACGACGATCCGCTGCGCGAGCTCGAGCGTGAGTTCGATTCGGGCAGCGTCGCCGTGCTCGAGCGTGAGATGCAGGAGCTCGAAGAAGACGGCGACCACGATCGCTTTGCACACTATGTGCAGAAAGAGAAGATCATGGAGTCGGCCGTCAACGGCACTCCAGTGCGCGCGCTGTGCGGCAAGATCTGGACGCCCGGGCGCGACCCGAGCAAGTTTCCGGTCTGCCCTGAGTGCAAAGAGATCTACGAGCGCATGCGCGACGAGTGACCGCTGACCTCTGTCGCGTCAGCGGTCGCTCGTAGAGACCGGTCGCTCGATAAGACGGGTCACTCGAAAAGGCTGGGGATGGCCGGGTCGCCCTTCGAGAGACGGCGACCGTTGGCCGGCAGCTCCTGCAGCACCTCTTGGTGGTGTTCGCGCGCAGCGCGTGTGCCGTTCACCCCGACGTACGCCTGATTGGCCTCGCCCTTCGTGATCAGCGGCACCAGCAGCGAACGGTCGTTCGCGTCGCGGGCCGCAGACTTCTCGACCGCGATGATCTCGGCTGTTGCGCGCCCTCGCGCGCTGATCCGACGTGCGGCATCCTTGCGCCCGCCTTGGTGCGCCTTGCCGGCACTGGTCTTCTGTACCGGTGTCCAGGAGCCGTCGGCGTTCTGTCGGCTGGTCAGTTTGTAGACCATGCCTGCCGTGGGATGCCCTGAACCGGTCAGCACCGACGTGCCCACGCCGTAGCTGTCAACCGGGCACGCCTGCAGCGCGGCGAGCGCGTATTCGTCCAGATCGTTCGTGACGGTGATCTTCGTCTCGGTGGCGCCGAGGCTGTCGAGCTGCTGACGAACCGCGGCGACCGTGCTGGAGAGGTCTCCGGAGTCGATGCGCACCCCGCCGAGCTTCGGTCCGGCGACGCGCACCGCGGTCTCGACGCCCTGTGCGATGTCGTAGGTGTCGACGAGCAGCGTCGTATCGACGCCCATCGCTTCGATCTGGGCACGGAACGCCGCCTCCTCGCTGTCGTGCAGCAGCGTCCAGGCGTGGGCAGCGGTGCCCATCGTGGGGATGCCCCAGCGGCGTCCTGCCTCGAGGTTGGAGCTGGCCGCGAAACCGGCGATGTAGGCGGCACGAGTGCCGGCGACGGCCGCGATCTCGTTCATGCGTCGCGAGCCCATCTCGGCGAGTGGGCGCCCGTGGGCTGCGGTGAACATGCGGCTGGCGGCGCTCGCGACGGCGGAGTCGTAGTTGTACACGCTCAGCGCCAGAGTCTCGAGCACGACGCCGTGAGCGAAGTCGGTCTCGAAGGTCAGCAGGGGGGAGTGGTTGAAGTAGAGCTCGCCCTCGCAATAGCCGAAGGCGTTGCCGTCGAAACGGTAGTCGGCCAGCCAGTCGACGGTATCGGGGCGCACCACTTTGCCGTCGCGCAGAAAGCGCAGCTGGTCGTCGGTGAAGCGGAAGTCACGCACCGCCTCGAGCAGGCGGCCGGTGCCGGCGACCACGCCGTATCGTCGCCCGTTCGGCAGGCGGCGCGCGAAGAGCTCGAACAGACTCGGGACGTCTGCGGTGCCGTCGTGCAGGGCTGCGTCGAGCATGGTGAGCTCGTAACGGTCGGTGAGCAGAGCGGTCGATGCCGCTGTGGTGATGGAAGACACGTTCGTGGTGCGCATGAAGTCACTCTACACGCAAGTGCACCTGTTCAGACATGTATTCTAGAGTGCGTTCTCGTCGTGCCTCGACATCGGCCCGTGAGACAATTGGCCGCATGGGCCAGTCATTGATTCTCGCCAGTCACAACGCGCACAAGCTCACAGAGTTTCGCCGCATCGTCGCTCAGGCACTGCCTGGCGCCGAAGTCGAGTCGTACGAGGGGCCTGAACCCGTCGAGAGCGGGGTCACCTTCGAAGAGAACGCGCTGATCAAAGCCCGGGCCGCCGCCCGTCACGACGGGAGACCCACGTTCGCCGACGACAGCGGCATCGCCGTCGACGTGCTGGGCGGGTCGCCCGGCATTTTCTCTGCGCGCTGGGGAGGAGCACAGGCCGGCGACGAGTTCAACCGTCGACTCCTGCTGCAGCAGCTCGCCGACGTTCCCGACGAGCATCGTGCAGCCGAGTTCGTCTGCGCCATCGCGCTGGTGATTCCCTCCGAAGCAGGGCTGCCCCAGCGGGAGCACACCGTCGTCGGGCGCTGGCCGGGCAGTCTGCTGCGTGACGAGCGCGGCGACGGCGGCTTCGGCTACGATCCAATCTTCCTGCCGCGCGGCGAGCACCGCTCGTCGGCAGAGCTCAGCGCCGACGAGAAGAACTCGCTCTCGCATCGCGCCCGTGCCTTTCGGGCGCTGGTGCCGATTCTGCGTGACGAGTTCGGAGCCTGAGCCCGACCGCTCAGCTCACTGCGGGGGTGCTCGTTGCGAACAGCTGCTCGCGCACCGCACGGCGCAGCACCTTGCCGAGCATCGAGGTCGGCAGAGACTCGACCACGACGAACGCGCGCGGCACCTTGTACCGCGCCAGCGTGCGCCGACAGTGCTCCGCCAGCGTCTCGCGGTCGAGAGCGGCCCCGTCGCGCAGCACCAGAGCTGCGGTGACCCGTTCGTTGCCGCTCGCAAGTCGCTCTCCGACGACGGCGGCGGCACGAACGTCTTGATGGGTGCACAGCACCGCCTCGACCTCTGAAGGCGAGACGTTGAAGCCGCCGGTCACGATGAGCTCTTTGCTGCGGTCGACGATGCTGAGGTAGCCGTCTTCGGCCTGCACCACGATGTCGCCGGTGCGCAGCCACTCGCCGTCGATCAGTGTCTCTGCGGTGAGCTCCGGGCGCTGCCAGTAGCCGGCGAAGACCTGCGGGCCGCGCACCAGCAGCTCGCCCTCGCTGCCCGGCGCGGCATCCGCGTGCGGGTCGTCAATCTCGGCGATGCGGATGTCGGTGCTCGGAAACGGCACGCCCACGGTGCCCGGGCGGCGGCTCGGGCCGATCGGATTGCCTGCGATGATCGGCGACGCCTCGGTCATGCCGTAGCCCTCGACGAGCAGCCCGCCGCTGAGACGCTCCCAGCGGTCGACCAGATCGGCGTGCAGCGTCATGGCGCCGCTGATCGAGAATCGCACCGAGTGCAGATCGACGCGACCGGCTTCGGCCGCCGAACAGAGGCGATCGTAGATCGGCGGCACTGCAGGCAGAAAGGTGATGGGTCGTCGACGCTGTGCGGCGATCAGCAAGTCGAGGTCGAACTTGGGCTGCAGCGCCAGCGTCGCGCCCATGGCGATGCCGTAGGCGAGGCAGAGGGTGAGCCCGTAGGCGTGGAAGAAGGGGAGCACGCAGGCGAAGACCTCCTGGCCGCGTCGCAGGCCCGGCACCCAGGCCTCGCCCATCAGCTCGTTCGAACGCAGATTGCGGTGAGTCAGCATGGCCGCCTTCGGACGGCCTGTGGTGCCAGAGGTGTACTGCAGGGCGGCGAGATCGCCGAGTGCCGGCATCGGCCAGTCAGCAGGGATCGGCGCGGTGAGCTCGGTGAGGTCGTGAAAGCTCAGCACGGCCGCCTCACCTGGAGATGACAAGGCGGCGCGCATCGTGCGCGCCCGGCTGATCGGCAGGCGCAGCGCGAGGCGGGAGCGCAGCGGCAGCGCTTCGATGAGGTTGACCGCGATCAGATGCTCAGGGCGACGGTCGGCCGGGAAACCGGCGACGAGGTCGGCGACGGAATCCCACACGATCGCCACTCGGGCGCCGTGGTCGGCGAACTGTGCGCCGAGCTCTGCCTCGGTGTACTGCGGGTTGTGCTCGACCACGACCGCACCGATGCGCAGTACGGCATAGAACGCGACGACGTGCTGCGGGCAGTTCGGCATCACGAGGGCCACGCGGTCTCCGCGCTCCACTCCGAGGTCGAGCAGGGCCTGTGCGAGCCCATGCACCTGGGCGCCGAGGTCGGCATAGGTGAGCGTGCCGCCGAGGAAGTCTGTGGCGACTCGTTGGGAATATGCCGTGACGCTGCGCTCGAAGGCGTGCGAGAGCGTGTCATAGCGCTCGGGAATGTCAGCGGGGACGCCCTCAGCGTAGGAATCGATCCACGGGCGAGATGTCATGGTCACGGATACCTCCAGATGTGCGTGTCGAAGAGGCGGGGACTCGGCCGTCTCCGCTGACGTCGACCTGCTTTCAGAGTATCGGGGCACAACTTGTGAGATTCCTGTCTTTGCACAGAAACTCCGGTCTGTGTTCGGAGATTACCTCCAAAGTCGTCCTGTGAGGAGCCTTCGGCGAATCAGAGCCGGAAGATCGCAACGACCGCGCCGACGAGCAGCGGCAGCGCGAGCAGCCCAAGCATCGTGACGTTGAGCGCCAGACTGTCGCGCAGCACGGCGATGAACTCACGGATCGTGGCGCTGGGGCGATAGTAGCGAGCTGTGTGGCCGCCGACCGCCTGCCCTGGGATGCCCAGACGGCGCAGCAGCATTGCGGCACGAAACGCGTGGTAGTCGCTGGTGGTCGCCACGATGGGGCCGCGTACGTCGCGTGCCTGCAGCAGATCTTGAGAGAACCGCAGGTTCTGCTCTGTGGTGCGGGAACGGTCTTCGATCGCGACCTGATCATCAGGCACGCCGAGCGCCCGCAGCCGCTCAGCCATGGCATCCGCCTCGCTGCGCGGCTCGTCAGGCCCCTGCCCGCCCGACGCCACCATCAGCGGGGCCCGCCCATCGTGCTTCAGGCAGCGCTCGCGCACCCTGAGGCCGGCCCGAATGCGCTGTTCGATCAGGGGAGTGACCTCGCCGTCGCGCAGACCGGCGCCCAAGACGATCACCGCGGCCGCACGCTCGGAGCGATGCCACGCCACGGAGGCGTAGACCAGCGAGTAGAGCAGATAGGCGGTGAATGCGAAGGCCACGTAGCCGATCGGCGGCAGCAGCAGAATCAGCCAGATCATCGTCCACTGGCTCTGAGCCAGAACGGCAGCGACGCAGGCTGCGATGTATGCCAGCATCGCGAGGCCGGTCGCCAGCGACAGCAGATTGGCGAGTGTGCGCTGCTCGCGTCGCAGCATGGTGAGACCGTTGACGATGAGGTAGAGGGTCAGCACCAGCACCATCAGCAGCATCGCTCCCAGCAGAGAGAGCATGACCCAGCCGAGAATCGGAGAGCCGCTGTCGCTCTCGCCTGCGGGGCGCACCAGAGCGATTGCGGCGGGCACGGTCATCGCGAGAGCCGCGAGCCAGAGCACCCCGGTGCGCAGCATCCGGGCATCGCGCACGAAGCAGAACACGCCACTGGCAGCGAGCACGATGGGAACGATCATGATGAGCCTCTCTGTGGAACGCCCCTCAGCGTATGGTCTGGGGCACACGGACGGATCGTTCTCAAGGATGAGACGCAGAGATCAGTCTGCAGGCCGATGTGCCGCTGAGCGCGACGGCGGATTCTGGAACCATGCATGATACGAATTCGCAACCAGCCGGCGACGCGCGGCTGACCGCACTGAACTTGGTGAAGATCTATCACGACCCCGAGCACCCGGAGACACAGACCCCAGCACTCAACGGTGTGTCTCTGGTCGTGCGGCCAGGGGAGTCTCTGGCGATCATGGGGGCCTCGGGGTCGGGCAAGACGACTCTGCTGCATGTGCTCGCCGGCATCCTGACGCCGGACAGCGGGCAGGTGCTGCTGCATCTGCCGCAGACCGACGCATCGATCGAGGTCAGCGGACTGAACGAGCGAGACCGCACGCGGCTGCGACGCGAGCGCTTCGGCTTCGTCTTTCAGCAGGGGCTGCTGCTGCCCGAGCTCACTGCGGTCGAGAACGTGGCGATGCCGCTGATGCTTGACGGGGTCGGTCGACGCGAGGCTGAGTCGCTCGCAGCCCAGTGGCTCGTCTACCTCGGCCTCGCCGGCATGGAGCAACGGCGCATCGGGCAGCTCAGCGGCGGCCAGGCCCAGCGCGTCGCCATCGCCCGTGCACAGGTCACCGGTGCGGCCGTGATCTTCGCGGACGAGCCGACCGGCGCGCTCGACTCAGAGACCTCGGCCGAGGTGCTCGCCGCATTGCTCGACTCGACAGTGGCACAGGGGCGCACGCTCGTCATGGTGACGCACGATGCCGCTGTTGCGAGCAGATGCTCGCGCACCGTGCACATGCACGACGGCCGGCTGGTCAGCGAGCAGGTGGTGTCATGAGCGGGACAGACGTCGCACCGGCGCTGGCCTCTCCTCTGCCTGCACGCCGTCGTCGCGCCCGACTCTTCACCATCTGCTGGGTGCTGTGCCGGCCTGCTCGCAGCGACTGGGCCTCGCTGCTGCTGCCGGCGGTCGCGTTCGCAGTGACCACGGCGCTGGGGCTGACCGTGTTGGGCGGCACGCTGATGTTCTGGAGCTGGCAGACCGAGATCGCGCCGGTGTATCAGATGCTCAGTCTGCTGGCCGTGGTGCTGCTCGCCGTGCCGCTGGTGAGCCTGGGCGCTGCGGCCGCACGTCTCTCGGCTCGGCGACGCGACGAGCGGCTCTCATCGCTGCGACTGATCGGGGCGCCTGGCTCGACCGTCACGCTGCTGACTGTGTTGGAGTCGACGGTGACCGCCATGGTGGGCGCACTGGCGGGCTGCGTGCTCTCGACGGCGTGGCTGCCTCTGGTGGGGCTGCTGCGCTTCGGCGGTGCGCCCATTGGGGCCGCCTCGCTGTGGGTCGGGCCCGGACGGCTGGTGATCGCAGTCGGCGTCGTGGGCGCGATCGCGGCGATCAGTGCCGTGGTCGGCCTGCGTCGAGTGATCATCTCACCGCTTGGCGTGCGGATGCGACAGACCGCTCCGAGAATGCGCACCCGCCGGCTGGTGATCAGCCTGATCGTGCTGGCCGCCGCCGCGCTGGCCGCAAAGCTGGCCGGTGCGGCGACAAGCGTCGCGATCGTCGTCGCCGTGGCGCTCGGCTCGTTGATGATCGGGCTCATGATCCTCAACCTGCTCGGCCCATGGCTGCTGTCTGCCACCGCTCGACGCGGTGTGCGGCGCGCCACGACGGCCGACCGGTTGATCGCAGCGCGAGACACCCTGGAGTCTCCGGCGGCGGCCTGGCGGCAGGTCGGTGGTCTTGCGTCGATCACGTTCGTGGCGGTCATCGCCGGTGCGGGGCTGGCGATGGCAGGTGCTGCCAGCGCCGATGCCGGTGCAGAGGATGCCATGCTCATCACCGACATGCGCACCGGCGTGCTGCTGACGCTCGCGATCGCCTTCATGATGGTGGCCTGCTCGGTCGGTGTGAACCAGGCGGCTGCCGTGCTGGACCGTCGTGACCTGTACCAGGCGATGTCTGCGATGGGCATGGATCGTTCGACGATGGAGGCTGCCCGCCGCCGTGCGGTGTTCTCTCCGCTGACGACCGTGGTGGTGGTCTCAGCCCTCTGTGCTGTCGTGGTCGCGGGGCCGATCGTCGGCGTCGGCCTGTTCCTGCAGCCATTGGCGGTGCTCACCGTCGCACTGACCTTCGGGCTCGGGTTTGCGATCGTGTGGCTCGCGCTCGCGGCCACCCGGCCGCTGCTGCGGCAGGTGCTCGTTCGCGAATAGAGGTGCGTCAGCTGCGCCAGAGCGTGCCAGCGGGCTCTGATATCATGAGTGCGGAAGGCGGGACTTGAACCCGCACGCTCGAAAGCACAGGAACCTAAATCCTGCGTGTCTGCCAATTTCACCACTCCCGCGTGGCAGCGGGTGTGGTGAAACAGAGAACTGAGCCACCACTCCCGCGATGCAGCGGTTTCGGGCCGCTGAGACGTGGTGATTCTAGCAAAGCACCGTGGCCGCTGCCGCTGGGAGCACCGGACGTCTGGAGGTATTGACTGCCTGGTCAGCGTACTATCGAGAGCAGGTCAGCCTGCCGCCGATCGGCCGGCAGAGATGGGGTCACAGATGGTGTCGCGCAGAATCTACGCAGATCGAACCGAGCAGTCGTTCGAGAGCGCCGAGGAACGTCGGGCTCAGGGCAAGGCGTATCGAAAAGAACTGCCGATCGAAGAGCTGGGGCGGTACGTTCGCAGCGATCGAGACCCCGTCGCCATTTTGAAGAAGCAGGACGAAACGCGACTGCCCGATCTGGTGCCGCTTCGACATGAGCGCATGTCGGCATCCCCGTTCACCTTCTATCGCGGTTCGGCGCGCCTGATGGCCTTCGACCTGGCCCAGCAGCCGAACACCGGTCAGCAGGTCGTGGCCTGCGGCGATGCGCACATCAGCAACTTCGGCTTCTTCGCGTCGCCCGAGCGACGTCTCGTCTTCGATCTCAACGACTTCGACGAGGCCGCGCCAGGCCCGTGGGAGTGGGATGTGCGGCGCATGGTGGCGAGCGTGGTGCTTGGCGCGAAGGATGCCAACTACAGCGACGAAGACGTGCAGCATCTTGCCCAGCAGACTGCGCATGCCTATCGAATCGCCATTCGCAGTCTCTCTCAGCAGTCTGCGCTGGAGCGCTACTACCAGTCGATCGACGAACAGCTGATCGTCGACCGTCTCGATGCCTCGTCGCTGCCCGCCTTTCAGAAGGTGGCTGCGAAGGCACGGCGGCGCACCTCGGTGCAGGCTGTGACCAAGATGACCGAGCTCGACGAGAACGGTCGACTGCAGTTTCGAGAGGACGCGCCGGTGCTCACGCACCTCATCGATGCGCCTGCCCGCGATCTGCGCAAGCTCTATCGGGAGTATCTCGCCTCGGCCTCTCCCGACATCCGACTGCTGCTCGAGAAGTATCGACTCATCGACGGGGCCAGGCGTGTGGTCGGCGTCGGCAGCGTTGGCACTCGCTGCTACGTCGTGCTGCTGCAGGACGCCGTCGGCCAGCCGCTCGTGCTGCAGATCAAAGAGGCGGTCACTTCGGTCGTCACGGAGTTCAACAAGCCGAACGCGTCGACTCCCGACACGCTGCAGCGCCGAGAGCATAACGGCAAGCGCGTCGTCGATCATCAGCGCATCCTGCAGGCGGTGTCCGATCCGTTCCTCGGCTGGGGATCCGCAGGCGGGCATGACTTCTATATTCGTCAGTTCCGCGACATGAAAGGGTCGATCGACCTGTCGAAGCTCAACGCCCGCGGATTCGAAGAGTACGTCACAGGTTGTGGTCTGCTGCTGGCCCGCGCGCATTCGCAGAGCCCGGCTCTGCACTGGATCGCCGGATACCTGACGAAGGGTGTCAAATTCGACAAAGCGATGACTCGATGGTCGATGGCATACGCCGAGCAGGTGGACGAGGACTACAAGCGGTTCGTGGCCTGAGCATTGCCTGAGCAAGCCGCTCGCAGAGGGGATCAATCGCACAGGAGTGAGTCGACCCCGGTAGAGTAGTGGGGATATGGCTGACCTCGAAATCTCTGAACGCATTGACGCACTCCGTTCCACATACGGCGACATTCGCCAGGTGGTCGACCCCGAATCGCTGTCCCGGCGCATCGAGGAACTCAACGAGCAGGCTGCTGCGCCTGGGCTCTGGGACGACTCCGAACGCGCCCAGAAGGTGACGAGTCAGCTGTCGCACGCGAAGTCGCAGCTGCACAAAGTCGAGTCGGTCGGCCAGCGCATCGATGACCTGGAGGTCTTGGTCGAGCTCGCCAACGAAGAGAACGACGAGGCTTCGAAGCGTGAGGCAGAGCACGAGCTCGAGCAGTTGCAGAAGTCGGTCGACGACCTCGAGGTGCAGACGCTGCTGAACGGCGAGTACGACGAGCGTGGTGCCGTCGTGACGATTCGCGCCGGTGCCGGGGGTGTGGATGCGGCAGACTTCGCCGAGATGCTGCTGCGGCAGTACACGCGGTGGGCTGAGCATCACGGCCTCAAGCCCACGATTCTCGATACGTCGTATGCCGAAGAGGCGGGCATTAAGTCGGCCACCTTCGAGATCGATGATCCATACCTGTTCGGCAAGCTCTCGGTCGAGGCCGGTACGCACCGGCTGGTGCGCATGAGCCCGTTCAACTCGGCGGGCAAGAGGCAGACCTCGTTCGCCGCCGTCGAGGTGGTTCCGCTCGTCGCACCGACCGAGCACATCGACATTCCCGACGCCGACATCCGCGTCGACGTCTTCCGCTCGTCCGGTCCAGGCGGGCAGTCGGTCAACACGACCGACTCCGCTGTGCGCATCACCCACCTGCCCACCGGCATCGTGGTGAGCTGCCAGAACGAGAAGAGCCAGATTCAGAACCGCGCCGCCGCGCTGCGTGTGCTGCAGTCGCGCCTGCTCGAGATCCGCCGACAGGAAGAAGAGGCCACGAAGAAGGGCCTCGCCGGTGACATCAAGGCCAGCTGGGGCGACCAGATGCGCTCCTACGTGCTGGCTCCGTACCAGATGGTCAAAGACCTGCGAACCGGCTATGAGGTGAACAACCCCGACGACGTCTTCGACGGCGATCTCGACGGGTTCATCTCAGCCGGCATCCGCTGGCGCAAGGGAAGTGCACGGCAAGACTCATGATGATCAGTTTCGAGAACGTCTCCAAACGGTACAAGAAAGCCGACCGACCGGCCCTCGAAGACATCACCCTCGACATCGACAAGGGCGACTTCGTCTTCATCGTGGGTGCGAGCGGCTCAGGCAAGTCGACGATGATTCGACTCATTCTGAAAGAGGAGAAGGTCAGTGCCGGCGACATTCACGTGCTCGGCTACGATCTGCGTGCGATCTCGTCGCGGCGTATTCCGTTCTACCGCCGCAACCTCGGCGTCGTCTTCCAGGACTTCCGTCTGCTGCCGAGCAAGACGGCCTACGAGAACATCTCGTTCGCTCTGGAGGTGACCGGCAAGTCGGCCGGCTACATCCAAGAGGCCGTGCCAGACGTGCTGCGCCTGGTCGGGCTCGACGACAAAGGCGATGCCATGCCGCACGAGCTCTCCGGTGGCGAGCAGCAGCGTGTCGCGATCGCTCGCGCAGTGGTGACCAAGCCTGCGATTCTGCTGGCGGACGAGCCGACCGGCAACCTCGACCCCGACACCAGCGCAGGCATCATGAGCGTGCTCGAACGCATCAACGCCGGCGGAACGACCGTGCTGATGGCCACCCACGACACGACGATCGTCAACCGCATGCGCCGTCGCGTCATCCAGCTTGAGAACGGGCACCTGGTGCGCGACGAGCGGGACGCAGGCTACCTCGAAGAGAGCCCGGTCGTGGCTGCGGCTCAGGCGTCTGCTGCGGCTCGTGCCGCACATCCAGAGACACCCGCCGCCGCCGAACCGCAGCGCCGACGGTCGGCAGCGCCGACGTTCACCGCCGCATCGCTGCAGAGCGAGACGAAGCCCGCCGCCCGCGACCCGCAGCAGGCCGACCGAGGCGCCGACGCATCCTCAGAGCGTGCCCAGCAGCCGCCGAAGACTCAGACGAGCAGCCAGCTGCCCGCCCAGTCTGGCAACCCGCTGCCCGCCCAGTCTGGCAACCCGGTCGAAGAGGCGCGGCAGTTCACGACCGAACGCATCGTCATCGAGACCGAACCCGTACTCGACGGGTCGGCACCTCCGCAGCAGGTCGACCACCTGCCGCCGCGCGTGCGGATGCCTCATCAGCCCACGTCGAACGGCACGACGGCGACTCCGCAAACGGATCGGCCGGCCACGCAGCCGACGACCGCGCCACGAGCCGCAGAGCCAGCACAGCCTGAGACCGGGCGCCTCGAGCTCGACGCCGAGGAGGACATCCAGGTGATCGCCTACGAATCGCAGCCGCTGACCGAGCGTCTGGGGCTTGTGGGCGGCAGCCAGCCCGCACCGGCACCTGCCGAGCGTGGGGCGCAGCAGGCGAACGATGCGCGATCAGCAGACGGGCGCGTCGATGACCAGCCCCGCGGCGCGCAGGGCGATGAGAGCGAGGAGCGTCGGTGAACTTCCGTCGAATTCTGGCTGAGACGCGAACCGGACTCAGCCGCAACATGTCGATGGTCGTCTCGATCATCCTCGTCACCTTCATCTCGCTGACCTTCGTCGGTGCGGCCGTGGTGCTGCAGCAGCAGATCAACTCGATGAAGACGTTCTGGTACGACAAGGCTCAGGTAGCGATCTACCTGTGCTCTGACACCTCGTCGGTCGATCGCTGCCCGCAGGGTGCCGTGACCGACGACCAGAAGCAGGCCATCGAGCAGAAGCTCGACTCGCCGCTGTTCTCGGAGTACGTCGACCGACACTACTTCGAAGACCAGCACCAGGCCTACGAGAACTTCAAGCAGCAGTTCTCGGACAACCAGGCGCTGAGCTTCGTCACCGAAGATCAGCTGTGGAGCACGTATTGGATCAACCTGAAAGATCCCACCCAGTCGCAGGTGATCATCGACGCATTCACGCAGGAGCCCGGCGTCGACCAGGTGCAGGATCAGAAGGCCTATCTCGACCAGATCTTCTCGGTGCTGAACGTCGGGTCGCTGACTGCGCTCGTGATCGCCGGCCTGATGCTCGTCGCCGCCATTCTGCTGATCACCACAACGATTCGTCTGTCGGCGTTCTCGAGACGAAGAGAACTCGGCATCATGCGACTGGTGGGCGCCTCGAACTTCTTCATACAGACGCCGTTCGTGCTCGAAGGTGTGGTCTCTGCTCTGATCGGCTCGGTGCTCGCCAGCGGCGCGCTGGCGGCCATTGTGAAGTTCTTCGTGCAGGGGTATCTCGCCAACGCGATGCCGTACACGGCGTTCGTGTCGCTGCACACCATCTGGCCGGTGTTCCCGATCGTCATCGGGGTCGGCGTGGTGCTCGCCGCACTTGCCTCGGGCTTCGCGATCAGACGCTATCTGCGAGTGTGACCTGATGTCGAGAGATCAGGGCGAGCAGCTCATCGCCAGCAACAAGAAGGCGCGACACGACTACACGATTCTCGACACCTATGAGGCGGGGATGGTGCTGACTGGCAGCGAGGTGAAGTCGCTTCGCGAGGGTCGCGCGACCCTCGCTGACGGCTACGCGTACATCGATCGCGGCGAGATGTGGATCGACAACGTGCACATTCCGCAGTATCTGAACGGCACCTGGACGAATCATGCGCCCAAACGCAAACGGAAGCTGCTGCTGCATCGTCAGGAGATCATCCGCATCGGGCGCGGGCTTGACTCGGCTGGCACGACGCTGGTGCCACTCAAGCTCTACTTCAAAGACGGTCGGGTCAAGGTCGAGATCGCTCTGGCGAAGGGCAAGCGAGAGTACGACAAACGCCAGACGCTGCGCGAGCGCCAGGACCAGATGGATGCCAAGCGTGCGATGGCGAGGATCAACCGGCGGAACGATCCCCGCTGAGCCGCGTGTTGTCGGTGTGCTGCGCGTGAGTTCGCGGTGCCCTCTCATCGGGTTCTCGGTGGCCTCGCGTTCTACGCGGCACTGGCCGCAGACATGGGGGCTCTTCCTGTCTGGTCTCGATGCCCTCCCACGAGATCGGGTGGTCCGCGAGAAAGTCACTGCAACTGCTTGATTGTCTGCCTTAGGTGAGGGTAGCCTTATTCGTGGTAGTGACGAAGTCTTCGACCAGATCGCCTCACACTTTGATCTGGCTCGGTGGCCAACTCTCGTGATCGGCGCGGTTCTTCAGATGCGCTGCCGATGCCACAATTGAATACTGGACGCACGTGAGGCCCCGCGAGAGCGGGGCCTCGCCATTTAAGGCGGTGTTGCCGGTAGATCGTTGTGGGTTGTGGGCTGTCGGCTGTGGGGTGTGGGGTGTGGGGTGTGGGGTGTTGACTGTGGCGTCGCGGGTGGTCTCGCCGCGGGTGGATTCTAGTGGCGGATTCTTGTGGTGGATTCGTAGCCGCCGGGCCAGCTGTCGCCTCTGGGTTGTATCCATCCTTGCCCAGTGTCTTTCTGGTTCGTCGAGCCGTGCCATGTTCTTTCAATGCATCGAGTCATGCCAAATGCTCTCCCAATGCATCGAGTCATGCCAAGTTCCATGTCTGGATGGGCTGTGGCGTCATTTCTCATGTCTGGATGCGGGCGGGTCGCGAGAAGCTGGCTGTGCTGGAGCCGGCAGGGGAATGCAACGGCCGATCTGGCGTTGTAAGATGATGAGTCCACCGTTCGGAAGCGATTTCGCACGGCGGCCAGTTGAAAACTGAAGAGGGGCCGATCGGTTTCGACACTGTCTTGATGATTGTGAGAAGCGGGCCGAGAAGGCGTGGATGATCTCGTAAACCAAGTCACGCAACCCAATAGGTGCCAACAACAAACGCACCGATTTCGCCCTCGCTGCGTAAAGCGAGCTAGAAATCCGTTCAACTGAGCATGCCTTCGCCTCAGACCTGAACGTCATTTAGAAGGCTTGCCGCCGCACCAAGTGGGAGGGTGCGTCGGGACTCTTCAAACCCACTGGGCTCGTCAGCCAGGCGTCTGTCACGACGGCTGGGGCCAAGTAGAACGCTAGACAGACTACGCCCGTAGAAGTCGCATGAAATGAGCAGTGGACCCGGGTTCGATTCCCGGCGGCTCCACAATGAAACAAAGAAACACTGAACTGCAGCCTCTGCTGTCGACACGACCAGTCGTGTTGACGCGGAGGCTGCTGCCGTTTCCGTGCGTCACCGACACGCAGCACCCGCTCTGCCGAACAAGTATCATGGCCGAAGTGCGCTGTCCGACATAGGCCAGCCCACGGAGCCGCACAAGCGCCCCCCGATCGATCGCATCCCCAATGAGCTGCTCTCGACATCCGTGTGAGCGCCTCGGCAGCCTCCGGGAAGGGCACATCACTACGGAGCGGAGTGCTGCCGTTGATGAGAAGGCTAGTGAAGAGACCACCGTTGGAAAGATCGCCATTGAAGAGAAAGACGCCGCTGCGAGTCGCCTTCGCCGCTGCCCTTCTGCTGGCGACTGCAGCGGGAGCCGCTGGGTGTGGTGACACCGCCGGCTGCGACGACAACGAACCCAAGAGCTCCTCAGCGGCGACGGTCAGCGTAGCGCCAGCTGTGGTGTCATCGTGGAAGACGCGTGGAGGCCATGGTCATGGCCACGGGCACGGGCACGGCCGGGATCATGACACCCACACAGAGGGGTGGTGGCCACCATTCGGCGGACGCTCCCACAGTCATCCATGTCACACCGCGACCCCTGACGTGGGAAGCGATCGCACGCCCTGACCGGCCACGTCGATCGTGTGCCCTCGCTGTTCGAGCAAGATCGAGGTCACACCAGCGCTCGTCGACGCACAAAATCAGTCGCCGCCAGACCCAGTCGCCGCCAGACCCAGTCGCCGCCAGCCCCAGTCGCGCACCGACCTTTGATCGCGGCGAACGCCGAATCATGTCTGGTCGGAGGATGCGGGCGCGACCGCGGCATCCGTCGATGCGTCTGTTTGCGAGGCGGGCGGATGCGGAGTCGTGTGGCCTTTCTGCGCAGCGAGCAGCTGATCGATCTTGCCTTCGAGCTCACGGAACTGCGCGCGGGTCGCGGCCTGATTGTCTTCGTCGACCTGATGGATGCGCTCGACGATCCACGAGGCGAGCGTGCCGGTCACGGTGCTGATCAGCGTGATGCCACCGGCCATGAGTGTGATGGCCACAAGGCGCCCGGTGAGCGTCACGGTGGTGAGATCGCCGTAGCCGACGGTCGTGATGGTGACGATGCTCCACCAAATCGCGTCGCCGTAGGTCTCGATGCTCGATCCAGGCTGACCGCGTTCAGCGTCGAGGATCGCGAGCGACCCCACGAGCACGAGCATGCCGACGGTGCCGATCACATAGACGAGGATCTTGCCGCGCAGCGCGGCACCGGCTGTGCGCTGCAGCACGCGCAGCAGAGTGACCAGGCGCAGCAGCCTGAGCGGCCGAGCCATCGGCAGCAGCACCATTGCCAGATCCAGCAAGTGTGTGTAGAACCAGCGCCAGCGGGGTCGAGCGAGGAGAATCGAGACCACATAGTCGACGAGGAAGATCGCCCAGGTGACATTCATCGTCCACTCGGTGATGGTGCGCAGACGGCCGTCGAGGTCGCCGAGCACCTGCCAGGCGTAGGCGAAGAGAAAGACCAGTGCGGCGATGGCCAGCGGCCAGTCGGTGGCGCGCTTCCAACGCTCCAAGTCGGCCCCGAAGGTGCGCTTCGACTCGAACATCGTCTCCCCGATCGCGTTCAGGCAGCCGCTCGTCGACTCTGCAGCCATCCGACCGCGAGTCTGATGGCCACGGGCAGAACCGACAGCACGACGATGAGAATGAGAATGACGTCGACATGGTCGGCTATCCAGGGGATGCCGCCGAGCAGATGCCCGGCCACCGGAAGCCCGATGCCCCAGATCAGGGCGCCGATGCCGTTCCAGAACAGGAATCTGGTGCGTCCGTAGCCGGCGACGCCTGCTGCGAAGGGAACGAATGTGCGAATGATCGGAATGAACCGAGCCAAGAGAATTGCCGGCCCGCCGAAGCGTGCGAAGAAATGACTGGCCTTCGCCGAATGAGGGGCGAGGCGGCCCTGCACAGAGCGGGCGATGCGCTCACTGCGCAGTGAGAGGCGGCCGATGCTGTAGCCCGTCTGATCGCCTGCGAACGCCATCACGGCGATCACCAGACACACCAGCCACAGCGGCAGTGCCGAGAGCGCCTCGTTCTGCGACTGAGCGGCGCCGGTCAGCATGCCGAGCAGAAAGACCAGCGAGTCTCCCGGCAGAAAGAAACCGATCAGCAGGCCCGTCTCGGCGAAGACGATGACTGCGCAGACGACCAGCGCCCATGGGCCGGTGGTAGCGAGAATGAGGTGAGGATCGAGCCAAGGAAACACCTGCTCACTCTACTCGCCGGATGGCCCGGTCGCGCCCGTCTCACAGCCACGCCTTCTGCGCTGAAATGACGGCGGTCGCCTGTCGTCTGCCGGAGGGAACGCCATCCGTGACAGAGACAGGCGACCGTGCGGGTGGACATCCGGACGCCGCCGTCAGCGTCAGCCGTCGATTAGGCGCGAGGATCGTCGACGATGCACTTCTTCTGCTCAGCGGTGTAGAGCCAGTCCATGCTCACGTCGAACGGAGCGAACCACTCGGTGGCTTCGATGCCGGTGCGCTTGTCCTGGTGCAGGCCGTAGTTCTTCGGAGGCGCGATGTGGAACGTCACCGTGTACTCTCCGGGGTTCTCCAGCGATCCAACGAGCCCGGCGGCCTCTGCCGACTTCGGGATGTTCGTGCCGTAGTGCGACCCGTCGGCGGCGTTCATCTCCATGAACATGCCCTTGACGATCTCTTTGCCTGACTTGTCGGTGACCGTGTAGTCGATATTGAGGTCTGCCGGTGTCTCGTCGACTGACCAGCCGTACTTGGTGCCCTCTTCATTGACCTTGACGTCGAGCTCGATGTGCGCGATCGAATCGGCGTAAGCCGGCATCATGCCGCCGTCAAACGCCATGTCGCCGGGCTGAAAGTAGTTGGCCTCCATATGGAACGGGCCCTCATCGGCGTCTCCGACGGGAATCTCATGGTTCTGACCGTCGTCTTCAGGCGTACCGCACACCGAAGGGGCCAGGCGGGCGTCTTCAGCGGACGAATCGCTGCTCGCGGCCGCACTGCTCTGCGTGCTGGCATTGTCGCTCGATGAGCAGCCGGTCAGCGCCAGCGTGCTGGCGGATGCGACCAGGCAGATGCCCAGTGCGGTGCGGGTCATGCGGTTCATTGTCATTCTTTGCTCCTTTGTCTCTGGGCGACCGGACGTCGCCCCGAATGGGGGAAAACTGCGGGGAAGGGTGATGGCTGGCGCCCAGAACACATGCTGCAGCCAGTCAACGGTGGGCTGATATCGGCCGGGTCTGTGCGGTCGTGCTCAGTCGTCGCTCTTCGCCGAGCTCAGTGCTGCCTCGGCGAGTTCACGTTTCTCGCGGCGCAGCTGTCTGTTCTGTGCCATGGTCAGCCAGACAGCGGCGACGACCAGAATGAGCTGCGGCAGCAGCGTTTCGGCACGTGGGTAGAGCCCGAGTACGGGCACTGTCAGCCAACTGAGTGAGGGAATGCTGGTCTGCCCCAGAATGAAGCCGGCCTCACCGAGCTCCACCACTCCGTTGCCCACGAAGACGATCGCGAGCAGGAAGAGCAGGGCCGAGGTCGCCTTGAACACGATGCCGATCGGCAGCTTCACCGCGAAGTAGCGGAAGACGACGAAGACGCCGACGAGCAATGCCGCGGCTGCGGCGATGCCGATGCCGACCCAGAGCGAGTCGGCCATGCCCCCTTGGAACGCGGCGGCATAGAACAGCACGAGCTCGGCGCCCTCTCGGCTGACGGCCAGGAAGGCTGCGAACGAGAGCAGCCACATGCTGCCTGTGGTGATCGACTGGTCGACCTTTCCGCGCACATACCGCTCCCAGGCCTGTTCGTCGGATTTGCTGAGCATCCAGTTCGAGATGTAGAAGAGCACGAGCACCGCGAGGAACATCGTGCCGCCTTCGAGCATCTCCTGCCCCGCACCCGCGTTCTGGAACACCGCGCTCAACAGCACGGCCAGCAGAATGGAGACCCCGATGCCGGCGAGCACGCCCCAGTAGACGTACTTCGTCAGCTGTCTGTTGCCTGACCGAACCAGGTACAGCACGATCGCTGCGACGACGAGCAAGGCCTCAAGGCCTTCGCGGAGCAGAATCGTGAAGGCTGTGACGAACGAGTAGACGCGGCGTGCCTCGGGCGTGACCGCCGTTGTCGAACGCTGGTCGAGCAGTTTCTGTGCGGCGGCCTCTTTCTGATCCTCAGGCAGGTCGTCTGCGATCACGCCGTCGAGCTCGAGCGCATCGCGTGCTGCGTTCAGTTTGATGCTCTCGATGGTGCTGCGCGCGGCAGCGGAGTCTTTGGCCTTGGCCTGGGACTTGGCCTTGCCGAACAGGCCTTCCATCATGGGCTTGCGGTTGCCGCTCAGTGACATCGACGGCCCCTCAAGCAGTGGGTCGTAGTACTTGAAGTAGGCGTTCTGCACCTCGCGGTAAGCCGACTCGTAGTCGGAGCCGTCCAGAGCGTCGATGGCGCTGTCGAGGGTGTCGGCGATCTTCAGTGCGACGTCTTGGTTGCTGGTCTCTGAGGTGTCGGCGGCAGCGTGCGCGGGAGTGGGGGAGAGGGCGACCCCGATGAGCGCCATCAGCGCCAGCGTGAGGCAGACGATGACGCGACCGATCCTGGCCAAACGGGGGTCGAGAGCTGCGACCGCAGATCGCGTCGGCTGCGAGGCTGGGCGCCGCACCGCCGATACGGATGTGGTCTGGGAGTGCGACGCGACGACGCGCGGCGCCTGATTCTGCAGAGATTGGCTGTGTGCCACGACTTCCCCTAAAGGTCTGATGATGCCTTAGTGAGGTTAGACCTTCCTAATTTATTCGGCAACCCGAACATTCTGCGAAGGCTACCCTGACACTGCACTGTGAGGTGGGGCGCATCTCGGCCTGTTCGCAGCCGGGCCGCGGAACTGTCCAGAACAGATCTGCCCAGAACCGGCCTGTCCAGAACAGATCTGCCCAGAACGGGCGCTGCCCAGAACGGCGCTGCCCGGTCGTGTAGGTCGCCGCATCATGGGGAGCGCATAATGGCTGCATGGTGAAAGCGCGCGGCTGGTTCCAGAACGTGTGGCCGGTGGCCGTCGGCGGCATGTTCGGCACGGCAGCGAGGGCCTCGATCGAGAGCGCCCTGCCGGTGGTCTCCGGATGGCCCTGGCCGACATTTCTGATCAACCTCGGCGGGTCTCTCATGCTCGGCCTGCTCACGGGGCTGCTCGCTCGCGGTGCGAGCGTCGGGTGGCGACGCCTGCTGCGTCTCGGCGTCGGCACCGGGGTCATCGGCGGGTTCACCACCTACAGCACGTTCGTGATGGAGGTCGATATGCGACTTGCGGGAGGCAGCACGACGCTGGCGCTGCTCTACGCGTTCGCCAGCATCCTCATGGGCGTGGCCGCTGCGATCGCAGGTCTGGTCATCGGGCGAAAGGCGGTGCGGGCATGACCTTCGCACTGCTTGCACTGACGTCGATCGCGGGCGGCGTCGGCTCTGGCCTGCGCTATGTCGTCGACACGCTGGTGACCGGTCGGCGGCTCGAATCATCGCCGAAAGGCATGCCGATGGGCACGATCGTCGTCAACCTGAGCGCCTGCCTGCTGCTGGGGGTGCTCACCGGATGGGCGGCAGCGGAGGCTGCGCCGACGGTGGGGGCGGGGTCAGCCGGCGCGGATGTCTCGACCGGAGTGACCGTGCTCGGCGTCGGTCTGCTGGGCGGGTATTCGACGTTCAGCACAGCCTGCGTCGAGACCGGTCGTCTGCTGCTTCAGGGCAGGGTGCGGCAGGCGGTGGCACATGGGCTCGGCATGATCGTCGGATGCCTCATCGCCGGCATGATCGGCATCGCTTTGGGCGGGCTGCTCGGCTAGCGGCGCCGCCGTTCTGCGGCGAACTGGCGCCGTGTTCGGCTCGGTCGTCGAGCCGACGAGCGCCGCTCGCAGTGAGGGTTCCCAGTGTCGGCGGGTCGGGCTATGGTGTCTGACATGAACGGGACCCCAGACGACCGCAGCGAGATGTCTCACGA
This sequence comes from Pseudoclavibacter sp. CFCC 13611, assembly GCF_008831225.1. Taxonomy (NCBI): domain Bacteria; kingdom Bacillati; phylum Actinomycetota; class Actinomycetes; order Micrococcales; family Microbacteriaceae; genus Pseudoclavibacter; species Pseudoclavibacter sp. CFCC 13611. The sequence goes on from NZ_WBKE01000002.1 coordinate 156,531, forward strand.
TGACGGCATGTCGCATCAGGGCGTGCGCCATGACGACATGGCGCACGATATGTCGCACATGCAGAAGAGCTACGGCACAACGAGTGAAGACGCTCTGGCCGGCATGGCAGATATGGGCGATATGGCAGACATGACCGGTACAGGATCGATGGCCCACATGCATCATGCCGGGCACGTGCTGCGCTTCCGACGCCTCTTCTGGATCATGCTCGCGCTGTCGATTCCCACTGTGCTGCTCAGCTCGATGTTCGCAGACATCTTCGGTTACGGCCTGCCTGATGCGCGGTGGGTCACTTGGGTGAGTCCAGTTCTGGGCACCGTCATCTATGCGTGGGGCGGCCGACCCTTTCTTTCCGGCGCCGTCGACGAGATTCGGTCTCGGCAGCCGGGCATGATGCTGCTGATCGCGCTTGCGATTACCGTGGCCTTTCTCAGCTCGTGGGGTGCGTCGCTGCATCTGCTGAGTCATGAGCTCGACTTCTGGTGGGAACTCGCGCTGCTCGTGGTCATCATGCTGCTCGGCCACTGGATCGAGATGCGCTCGCTCGCCCGCAGCGGGTCTGCGCTCGACTCACTGGCCGCTCTGCTGCCCGACGTGGCCGAGCGCGTGGTCGCTCATGGCGATGGCGAGCAGACCCAGGAGGTGGCGCCGGCAGAGCTGCGTGAGGGCGATATCGTTCTGGTGCGGCCGGGTGGCTCGGTACCGGCCGACGGCGTCGTCATCGACGGCACCGCGAGCCTCGATGAGTCGATGATCACTGGCGAGTCCCGCCCAGTGCGGCGCTCGCTCGGCGACCACGTCGTCGCCGGCACCGTTGCGACGGATTCCGGCCTGCGCGTCCGTGTGACGGCAGTGGGGCAGAGCACGGCGCTCGCAGGCATCCAGCGTCTGATCTCCGATGCGCAGCAGTCCACGTCGCACACGCAGCGTCTGGCCGACCGTGCTGCCGGGTGGCTGTTCTGGTTCACGATCGCCGCGGCTGCGATCACGGCGATCGTCTGGGTCGTCGGCGGGCGGCCTGATCAGGCGGTCGTCCGAGCGATCAGCGTGCTGGTGATCGCGTGCCCGCACGCCCTCGGGCTGGCGATCCCGCTGGTGGTCTCGATCGCCACCGAGATCGCGGCGCGCTCCGGCGTGCTGGTCAGTGATCGGCTCGCGCTTGAGCGGATGCGCACCGTCGACACGGTGATCTTCGACAAGACCGGCACACTGACACAGGGGCGCCCAGAGGTCACTGCGGTGCTGCCCGTGGGCCAGTCGACGTCGAATCAGCCTAGTTCGAGTGCGGCCGAGAACGCAGTGCTGTTGACGGCAGCCGCAGTCGAGAAGAGCTCGGAACATCCGCTTGCCGCTGCGATCGTCGGGGCGGCGCAGCAGAGAGAACTCGCACTGTTGCCGGTCGATGACTTCGTGTCGGCTCCGGCGACCGGGGTCTCTGGCACGGTCAATGGACACCGCGTTCGCATCGGCGGGCCGGCAATGCTGGCCGAGACCGGCTTGCCGGAGCTGGAAGGGGTCGAGGCATGGCGTGCCGAAGGCGCGATCATCCTGCATGTGGTCGTCGACGAACGAGTCGTTGGTGCGCTGCGTCTCGCTGACGCCGTGCGCCCCGAATCGAAGCAGGCGGTCGCCGCGCTGCACGATCGCGGGTGCCAAGTGATGATGCTCACGGGCGACGCGGAGGCCGTCGCAGACCATGTGGCCGAGTCCGTCGGCATCGATCGCGTCTTCGCCCAGGTGCGCGCCGAAGACAAGGCCGCGAAGCTTCGAGGTCTTCAGGGTGAAGGCCGCATCGTGGCGATGGTCGGCGACGGGGTCAACGACGCACCTGCACTGGCTCAGGCCGATGTGGGGCTGGCGATCGGGGCCGGAACCGATGTGGCGCGCGGTGCCGCAGGCATCGTGCTGGCCGGGTCGGATCCGCGCGCCGTGGTCTCGGTCATGGAGCTTTCGCGGCACACCTACCGCAAAATGCTGCAGAATCTGTGGTGGGCCGTCGGTTACAACCTGATTGCGGTGCCACTGGCCGCCGGTGTGCTCGCTCCCCTCGGCTTCGTCCTGCCGATGAGCGTTGGGGCCCTGCTGATGTCAGCTTCGACCGTCGTCGTGGCGATCAACGCCCAGCTGCTGCGCGAGATTGATCTGAGTCCGACACGCCTATGCCGTCAGATATTAGGCACCGACGGTGGTGCCGAAGAGCATGCCCACGGCATAGGTCACGACCATCGTGAGCAGCCCCATGCCGACGTTGCGCACGACGGCCCGGCCACGTTGCGCACCGCCGAGCGTGGCGCTGACGAACCCAGTGAGCAGCAGCGCGATCGCGACGGCCACGATGGTCACCCCGATGCGCACCGTCTGGTCGAGGGGCAGCAGCATGGCAATCAGCGGAATCAGCGCGCCGACGGTGAACGAGACGAATGACGACCCGGCTGCGGCCCAAGGATTGGTCAGCGCATCAGGGTCGATGCCGAGCTCCGCATCAGCATGAGCGCGCAGCGCGTCGTGCTTGGTGAGGTCGCGTGCGACCAGCTTCGCCACCTCGGGGGTGACTCCGCGGTCGACGTAGATGCCGACCAGTTCGTCGAACTCTTCACGGGGCATCGTCTTCAGCTCGTGGCGTTCCTTGGCGAGCATCGCCTTCTCTGTATCGCGCTGTGTGCTTACTGAGACGTACTCGCCACCGGCCATCGAGAAGGCACCGGCGACTAGTGCCGCGATCCCGGAAGCGGCGATTGCCACCGTGTTCGTCGTCGCGCCGGCGACGCCGATGATCGTGCCTGCGACCGAGACGATGCCGTCGTTGGCTCCAAGCACGCCTGCGCGCAGCCAGTTGAGCTTCTCTCCGACCGCTTCGACATGCTCTTCGCCCTCGTGGTGGGCGTGGGTCGACTTCGCCATGACGGTTCCTCTCGCCGGTGGATTCTGCAGGTGATGACTCTCATGGGATTGTACTGACCGCCGCGGGCCGGCCTGGTGCGCGGCACTGATCACCGCCGCGCAGATCTGACGGTCGGTATGTCATCGCCATTCCTCTCCGCGGAGCCGAACCGCGTTCTCGATGGGCACTTACAATTATCGTTGAGCGTCGATATCATCGTCTTATGGCGATCAAACTCACAGAGCAGGGGCCGATCCGCAGTACCGACTACGCGCAGCTGTTCCATGCTGTGGCCGATCCTGCTCGACTGCGCATTCTGCGCCACCTGATGCTCGGCGAACACAATGTGAGTCAGCTCGTCGACCATCTCGGGCTGGCCCAGTCGACTGTGAGCGCACATCTTGCCTGTCTGCGTGACTGCGGGCTCGTTCGACCTCGTGTGTCAGGACGGTCGACCTACCACTCGATTGTCGCCGAGGGAGAGGTGCGGCGACTGCTCTCGGCCGCCGAGTCTCTGATCGCTGCTACCGGAGTCTCAGGGCGGCATCCGCATGATCATTCACGCATCGAGCGCAGCGTCGATGCGATGCCTGCGGCGTCGGCGCGAGAGGAGGACTGATGCACGACACACACACTGCCCCAGACGGCGGAGTCGGCGGCCGTGCCCAGCGTCGCCGTCTCGCTTTTGCCTTCGGCATCACGGCCACGATATTGGTGGCCCAGGCGATCGGCGCGGTCGTCACCGGCAGCCTCGCGCTCACCACCGACACGGTGCATATGCTGGTCGATTCGTCTGGCCTGCTGCTCGCACTGGTCACGGCGCATCTGGTGCTGCGGCCGGCGTCGCCGGAGCGCACTTGGGGGTTCCGCAGACTCGAAGTCGTCGCTGCACTGGTGCAGGCGGGGGTGCTGCTGGCTGTCGGGGTCTATGCGCTCGTCTCAGGTGTGCTGCGGCTCTTTCGGCCGCCTGAGGTGCCGCCTGTCGAGCTGCTCGTCTTCGGTGTCATCGGGCTGTTGTGCAACATGCTCTCGATCATGGTGCTGGCCGGTGGTCGCGAATCCAGTTTCAATATGCGCGGCGCGTTTCTCGAGGTGCTCAACGACGCACTGGGGTCGGTCGGCGTGATCGCAGCGGCCGTCGTCATTTGGGCGACCGGCTGGCAGCAGGCGGATGCGGTGGCGGGGCTGTTCATCGCGGTGCTGATCGTTCCGCGTGCGGTCGTTCTGCTGCGCGACACCGTGCAGGTGCTGATGGAGTTCACACCGAAGGGCCTCGACCTCGCCGATGTGCGGCGGCATATTCTGTCTGTCGACCACGTGCGCGAAGTACATGATCTGCATGCGTCGACGATCGCGACCGGGCTGCCGGTGCTCTCGGCCCACGTCGTCGTCGACGACCAGTGCTTTCGCGATGGGCATGCGCCGCTGATTCTCGAAGAGCTGCGCGACTGTCTGTCGCGGCACTTCGACATCTCGATCGAGCATTCGACGCTGCAGATCGAGACCGCCGGGGTGAAGGCGGGCGAGACTCTGCACCACGAGTAGGGGCTGAGTAGTGGCATTCAGGGTGTCTGTTCTGCACTGATCGCGCGAAAACATGGGGTTCTGGTGTGCTCTGTGCCTGCACCGATTGCTCGGCACCGCCACGGATTGGACGAAAACACCGTGTTTTGGTGCGAACGTGGTCTGCCCCGGCCAATCGACGCAGGTGCCTGCCTGTCTGGCGGTGGCACGAGCCGGCAGGCTGAGCTGCAGCGGTGTGGCGCAGGCCGCAAGATGGTGCAGCAGCGTGAGGTGTGTCGGCGGCGTCGGCTTGGGTCAGCAGGCGGATGCTGCGGTCGTGTGAAGCATCCTGGCGCACACGCTTCACAGCGATTGCATAAAACTGACCGGTCAGTATAAAGTTGCAATCAGTACAACGACGTCGGCTGCTGGCGCCGTAGGCGCCATCTGATCGACACCATGAGACAGAGACGAAGGTGGCATACGTGCAGCACGCAGACGTGAGCGAAGACTCCCGCGCAGAGCATAGGCGCGATCTGTCTCGCGACGCTGACGGCAGTGCCGACTCTGTCGACCTGGCCACACAGCCCCTCTGGTCTCTGGCGAACTCTGACGGCGCCCCACTTGTCGAGTACCGGGCTGCAGAACTGCGCACGAAGCGCGGGCAGGTCTACGGCCCCTTGACCTTCGTGTCGAGCACTCGCTTCGTCGTGCTGCTCGGCAACCGAGGCGACGGCCGCACGGCGCTGCAGCTCTGCGCCGCAGGGCGCATGCATCCCAGCGCCGGTGAGATTCTCACCGAGGGCATCGACATCGTGAAAGAGGGCCGTCGCGTGCGTCGGCTGACCGGCATCGTGGCTTTTCGCAGCATCGACGACCTGGAACCGCGGGCGAGCATCAGCGATCTGCTGCGTGAACGCACCCGGTGGGCGACGCCGTGGTGGAAGTATGTCCCGCGTTTCACCGAGGAACGCACCGCTGAAGCGCTTCGTCTCGTCTTCGGAGAGATTCCCCTGCCCAGTCACAAACAGCTGGCCGGCGGTCTCACCGAGACGCAGGAGTTTCTCTTCAAAGTGGTTCTCGCGCTGATCGAGCGTCCGGAGGTGCTGGTCATCGACGACCTCGATCAAGTCCATGACACCGAGGCGCGCGCGCAGATCATCCGTCGCCTCGAGACGCTCAACCGTGGCGGAGTCGGCGTGCTGATGGTCTCGTCCGACGAGCGGGACTTCGAGCTCACCCCGCCTCTGCAGGTCGAACATGAGCTCGTTCGCATCGCCGACATCACCGGTGATCGCGGCCCCCGCGGGTTACGCGCGCGCATCGAGCGTCGCGTCGCCGAGCGACGGGCGTCGGATGCGGTGGCCGGCGAGCAGAACGCCGCAGCCACGAGCCCCGCCGGCGTCGATTCCCCCAGCACGTCTGCGACACAGCAAAATCAGGAGCCTCACGCATGAACATCTTCGCCACTCTGAGCACCGAGCTCAAAAGGTTCTGGCGCGGCAGCCTCACCAAAGTCGCCGTGCTCATCATCGTGCTGTTCCCCCTGATCTACGGGGCGCTCTACCTGTGGGCCTACTGGTCGCCAACCACAAACATGGGGTCGATGCCGGTCGCCCTCGTCAACGAGGATCAGCCCGCGACCACGAGCCAGGGCGAGCAGATCGACGTCGGCAAGCAGCTGGTCGAGAACCTGCAGGAGGACGGCAGCCTCGGCTGGCGCCTCGTCGACGCGAAGACCGCTGCCGACGGGGTCTCCGACGGTGACTACTACTTCTCACTGGTGATTCCCAGCGACTTCTCCAGCACGATCGCAGCCGCTGGAACCGATGCGGCGGCGCCTGCGAAACTGCAGGTCACCTACAACGACGCCAACAGCTACCTGGCCACCACGCTGGGCAAGTCTGCGATGACGAAGGTGCGCGACTCACTCGCACAGCAGACCAGCGAGCAGACCGCGAACGGCCTCCTGGTCGGCATCAACACGCTCTCTGACGGCATCCACCAGGCGTCTGACGGCTCGGCTCAGCTGGCCGACGGGTCGACGCAGCTGGTCGACGGCTCGGGGCAGCTGGTGGTCGGCATGAACGCCCTCGCCTCTGGCGCAGTGACGCTGAACACGGGAGCGGCCCAACTGGCCACAGGAGCCGACAAACTGGCTGTCGGCACGCAGCAGGCGAAAACCGGCTCGGCTCAGCTGGCCGCGGGCGCTCAGACCTTGGCACAGGGCACGCAGAAGACCGATTCCGGCGCACAACAGCTGTCTGCAGGCGTACAGAGTCTGTCCCAGAAGTACGACGGGCTCGTGAACGAAGTCAGTGCGGCGAACTCCCAGGTGCAGGCTCACCGCGACACGATTCAACGAGTCGGGCAGGATGCGCAGACGCTCTCAGACCAGCTGGCCACGCTGAACGGCGGGCCGAACAACGCCGAGACGCAGGCGGCCCTGGATCAGGCGATCGCAGGTCTCAAGGCGATCCAGCCTCAGACCGACCAGACGGCGCAGGCGATCGCACGGCTGGAGGCGTTGAAGACTCTGCTCAATTCCAGCGGAAGCTGGCAGCAGATCAGTGGTGATCTCTCGGCTGGGGCCAAGACGCTGGAGGGCCTTCCTGACCGTCTGAACGATGCGCAACAGCAGGTGGTGAACGGGCAGGACGCCATTCACAAAGAGCTCGTGCCCGGTGCCCAGCAGCTTGCCGCAGGCACACAGCAGGTCAACGAGGGTGCGCAGACCCTTGCGCAGAAGGCTGGAGAGCTCTCCGCAGGCGTTGGGCAGCTGAACGACGGCGCCCAGCAGCTCTCAGACGGCGCGACCAAGCTCGCGGGGGGCACCGGCGATCTGGTGACCGGCACGAACAGTGCGAGCAGCGGCGCCAGCCAGCTGAACGACGGCACCCAGCAGCTGAACGACGGTGCGCAGGAGCTCTCCGGCAAGCTGTCAGACGGCGCGGCGAAGGCCCCCAGCTTCTCTGACGAGTCTCGTGAGTCAAACGCAAAGGCCACAGCCGACCCGGTGCAGGTCGATGCGAACGAGCACAACCTCGCCTCGGCGCTGGGGCAGGGATTCGCCCCGATGTTCACCATGCTCGCGCTCTTCGTGGGCGGCGTGATCAACTGGCTGGTGCTGCGCCCGTTCCCGAAGCGTCCGATGGCCAGCAACGCCAGCGGATTCCGCACGGTGATGGCAGGCTTCGCTCCGGCGATCATCATGGGCATCGCGCAGGCGGTCATCCTCTTCGTGGTGCTGCAGCAGGTTTTGGGGCTCGATGCACAGCATCCGGTCTGGCTGGCGCTGTTCATGGTGCTCGTCTCGCTCAGCTTCCTCGCCCTGCAGCAGATGCTCATCATCGTGTTCGGCAGCGCTCCGGGCCGTGTCGTGAGCATTATCCTGCTGATGCTGCAGCTGACCTCGGCTGGCGGCACCTACCCGATCGAGACCACGCCGGCGTTCTTCCAGGCGCTGCATCCGTACATGCCCGGAACGTATGCCATTGAGGGCATGCGTCAGCTGACCGTCGGCGGCATCGACGGCCGGATGACCGGCTGCATCGGGTTCCTGCTCGGCATGCTGATCGTCGCGCTCACGATCAGCTCTATTACTGCGGCCAGGCAGAAGGTCTGGAACATGACCCGGCTGCACCCTGAGATCGAGGTCTGATGCATCACTCGAAGACCCGAGACGCCATCCTGCGCGCAGCCGTCGAGCTCGCGGCGAGCCAAGGCATCAGCGGCACCTCGATGGATGCCATCGCCGAGACGGCCGGAGTCGCCAAGGGCAGCCTGTACTACAACTTCAAGTCGAAGGATGCGATCTTCGAAGAGCTCGTTCACACCGGGCTCAACGACTTGGCGGAGTACCTGGAGCGCTCGCGCGCGCAGCTTCGCGGGGGCGCAGCGCTGGCCGCCATGATCCACGAGATGTTCGGCATTCTGCAGCGGCGTCCGCAGATGGCGAAGATCCTGGCCGCAGAGCTGTTCCGCACCGATCGCTCTTGGGCTGACAGCCTGATGCTGCTGCAGCGCGGCATCGTCGAGCAGTTCCATGAGTGTCTGGTCGAGGCCTGGGGCGACGAGGCGTCGGCGGATGCTCCGCTCACCTCGATCTCGGCATCCGGCGTCTTCGGCATGGTGCTGTTCGCCGGCATCGGCTGGCTGCGGTTCTTTCCGGAGCGAACGCTCGACGAGGCGACCCAGGCCACGCTGCTCACCCTTGCCGTTCCAGGCATCGACCAGTGGCATCCTGATGCCGTCAGCGGGGCTGAGCGAGGCCAGAGTCACGGCTGCTCACACGATGTCGCACCTCGACCGTAGAATCGAGCAGATGCCACTCACGTCAGAAGACCCCAGCTCCGACCACTCGTCGAACCGTGACCCGCGGCCAGCGAAGGGCGCAGCCGACACCCCTGAGGCCGATCAGCAGCTCGTGCGCGGGCTGAACCCGCAGCAGCGTGAGGCCGTGCTCTACTCGGGGCAGTCACTGCTGATCGTGGCTGGTGCGGGGTCGGGCAAGACACGCGTGCTCACCCACCGCATCGCGCATCTCATCGCCACGCACCGAGCCTGGCCCAGCCAGATTCTGGCGATCACGTTCACGAACAAGGCCGCCAACGAGATGCGCGAGCGCGTGGGTCAGCTGCTGGGCGGGGCCGCCGAGGGCATGTGGATCAGCACGTTTCATTCGGCGTGCGTGCGCATCCTCAGACGCGAGATCTCCGAGCTGGGGTACAACTCCAGCTTCACCATCTACGACACACACGACTCGCGCGTGCTGCTCAAACGGCTGATCAAAGAGCGACATGCCGACACCGACGGTCTGACTCCGGCTGCGGCACAGCACCGCATCTCACAGCTGAAGAACGAACTGCGCGACGCCGACGATCTCTCCCGCGACTCAGGCAGCCGCAGCCCGGTCGACGAAGCGCTGATCGACGTCTTCCGCGCCTACGATCAGGCGCTGCTGCGTGCGAACGCGCTGGACTTCGACGACATTCTCGTGCAGACGGTGCACCTGTTCGAGGCATTTCCCGAGGTGCGGCGACGCTACCAGCACAAGTTTCGACACGTGCTCGTCGACGAGTACCAAGACACCAACAAGGCACAGTACGAGCTCATCCGCCTGCTGACGACCTCAGCCGACGGCGCCGGTCCGGCGACCGCTCCCCGCCGAAGTGAGCCGCGCATCCTCGCGGTCGACGGCTCGACTGCGACCGAGCAGACGGGCGTGCGGCAGAGCAGCGAGGCGGTGGCGAGCTTCGGCGGCCCGCAGCACGTCGACGTCCCGACGCTGACGGTCGTCGGCGACTCCGATCAGTCGATCTATGCGTTCCGCGGCGCCGATATGCGCAACATCGTCGACTTCGAGAAAGACTTTCCCGGCACGCACGTCGTGCTGCTCGAGCAGAACTACCGATCGACCCAGCGCATCCTGAGTGCGGCCAATGCGGTCATCGGCAACAACTTCGACCGTGCTGAGAAGAATCTCTGGAGTGCCCTGGGCGAGGGCGAGAAGATCACCGCCTACGCGGGCTACACGGCTCACGACGAAGCCCAGTTCGTCGCCGACCGCATCGACGATCTGCACCTGGACGGGCTCGACTACCGAGACATCGCGGTCTTCTACCGCACCAACGCGCAGACTCGGGCGCTCGAAGAGATCTTCGTGCGTGCCGGAATCCCGTATCGCCTCATCGGAGGCACCAAGTTCTACGATCGCGCCGAGGTGAAAGACGCGCTCGCCTATCTCGTGGCGATCGCCAACCCGGTCGACGAGCTCTCGGTCAGGCGCATCCTGAACGTGCCCAAACGCGGCATCGGCCCCACCACCGAGCAGCGGCTGATGATGTTCGCCGAGCAGCAGCGCATCGACCTGCCCACAGCGCTCACGCGTGCCGAAGAGATCGGGCTGGGCCCCAAAGTGACGCAGGCGATGAGCGCGCTCGGCGGTGCCATCGTCGAGGCCCGCACCGCCCTCGCAGAGGATCGTCTCGACGAGGTGGTCGGCCGGTTCTTCGAGCACATCGGCATCATCGAGGTGCTGCGCAGCTCGCTGGACGCTCAGGATCAGGCCCGTGCCGAGAATCTCGAGGAGTTCCTCGCCCAGCTGACCGACTACGTCGACAAGCATCCCGACGCGAGCATGGTCGACTTTCTCACCGAGGTGCAGCTCACCGCAGCGGCCGACGACCTCGACGACGAGTCGGGCACCGTGTCGCTGATGACTCTGCACACCGCCAAAGGGCTGGAGTACCCGGCCGTGTTCATCACCGGGCTCGAAGAGGGGCTGCTGCCGCATCAGATGTCGATCGACGAGATCGGCGGCCTCGCCGAAGAGCGGCGACTGTTCTACGTGGGCATCACCCGAGCCCGCCGTCGGCTCTTCCTCAGTCTGGCGATCAACCGCACCGTGTTCGGTCAGACCCGCGACCAGCTGCCGAGTCGCTTTCTCGACGAGATTCCGAGCGAACTCATCGACTGGCGGCAGCATCCCGACGAGATCGGGGCGAACCGTCGGGGCATCAGCTGGGGAGGCAGCCAGCGCGCCAGCGACGACGATGACTTCGAGACCGGCGGGGGATGGGGCGGGGCCCGCAGTCGCGACGTACGACCGAAGCGCAGCGGCGCCACACACGCCTGGGCCAACGAGATCGGCGTCGGCTCGACCCCGAAGACCGAACTGCACCTGGCCGCAGGCGACCGCATCAGACACAAGAGCTTCGGCGAGGGCACCGTCGAAGAGCTCACCGGAAGAGGTGCGAAGCAGGTGGCTGCAGTGCGCTTCGACTCAGGGCAGCGCAAGAAGCTCGTGGTCGCCCTTGCCCCGATCGAGGCACTGTGAGACGGTGCGCACTCGGCGAGACGGGTAACCTGTTCTGGTGCTGAGACGTCGACTTCGCGAGATCGCCCCGGTGAGCGTCGAGCCGCTCACCCTGCTGCTGGTCACGTTCCTGCCGCTGCTGGTCGTCACCACCGCCATGTGGATCTTCGACGACGGTCTGCGCACCTCCTGGGGCGGTGCCTGGTCGCTGGCTGTGCGCGTGTGGCTGCTCGGCTTCGGCGTGCCCAGCGAGGTGACCGCAGGCGCGCTCGCCGCACCCGGCACCATCGGCTCGTATTCGTTCACGCTGATGCCGCTGGGCGTGCTCATCGCTGCCGTGTGGTCGAGCTGGCGCAGCGGAAGCCGCACCGCTCAGGCAGGGCCGCTGCCCACCGTGTGGATCGGCTACGCGCTCGTTCTGGCCGTCGCCGTCGGGCTGTTGGCGACCACGGCCTCGAACGCGTCGGCGCGCGTCTCTCTGCTGCCTGCCCTGCTGCTGCCCTGGCTGCTCAACCTCATCGTGTTCGTTGCGGCCACTCTGGTGCATGCGCCTGACTCACGGCCGGGCGCAGGCGTGCGCGTGCTGCTGAGTCGGCTGCGCGCATGGACGCACGTCGACGAGGTCGTCGCCGGGCCGTTCGTCTGGGCGGCTCTGCGCGGCGCAGCTGTCACGATGGTCGCGCTCGTCGGCGCCGCGACGATCGGTCTGACCGTCTCGGTGCTGGGCAACTGGATGAGCATCGTCGCCGTCTACGAGTCGCTGCACGGCGGATGGACCGGAGTGATCATCATGAGTCTCACCCAGCTGCTCTACCTGCCGAACCTCGTGATCTGGGCGATCGGCTGGGTCGGCGGTGCGGGCATCGCTGTGGGCACGGGCTCGCTGGCCTCTCCGCTCGGCACCCTGGTCGCCCCGATGCCGGCCATTCCGGTGCTCGGCGCGATTCCCACTGGCGGCTCTTGGCAGATCGTGCTGTTGCTGCTGCCGGTTCTGGCAGGGTTCGTCGGGGCCTGGTTCGCGCTGCGACCTCTGGCCGCAGAGCTGGTCGGCGGATGGCATGGCTGGCTTGTCGTCGCGGCCAGCGCAGTCGGTCAGGCCGTCGCGACCTGGCTGGTGCTGACGGTGCTGGCCGCGCTGGCGTCAGGCGCTCTCGGCCCGGGACGGCTGCAGGAGGTCGGCGTGCCGATCTGGCGCATGATCATCCCGGCCGGCTTCGTGGCGCTCGGTGCGCTCATCGCAGCCACAGTTCTGCTGCTCAGGCGACCGGCGCTCGACGAGACTGCGAACCGGTAGGCTGGACAGGTGCTCAGACTCGTCGTGCTCATCTCGGGAGCGGGAACCAACCTTCGTGCGCTCATCGCGGCGCAGTCCCAGCCTGACAGCGGCTTCGAGATCGTGGCCGTCGGAGCCGACCGAGCTGCCGCCGGGCTCGACTATGCCGACGACGCCGGCATCCCGACATTTCGGGTCGACTATCGAAACCATCCCGATCGTGGCTCATGGGGGCGCGCCCTTGCGGCTGCAGCAGACGACTTCCGGCCCGATCTGATCGTGCTCTCCGGCCTGATGCGCATTCTGCCCGCCGACCTCGTCGACCACTGGGCGCACCGCATCGTGAACACGCATCCCGCGCTGCTGCCGAGCTTTCCCGGCGCTCACGCCGTGCGTGATGCGCTCGCCGCCGGGGTCGACGAGACCGGCGCGACCGTGCACCTCGTCGACAGCGGGGTCGACACCGGGCCGGTGCTGGCCCAGCAGAGCGTGGCGATCGTCGCCGGCGACGACGAGACGACTCTGCACGACCGCATCAAGGTCGCCGAACGGCAGCTGCTCGCGCAGACGCTCACCCGCATCGCACACGGCGACATCGACTGTGATGCGGTCGCCGTGGCGACGCAGCCACCGACCTCACAACTTCGAACCCACGATTGAAGGAGACAATCTGATGAGTGCTGGACACAGCGCAGGCGAATACCGCGAACGCGATGTCGTGCCGATCAAGCGCGCGCTGATCTCGGTGTCGGACAAGACCGATCTCGACCGACTCGGTCGTGCGCTGGCCGAGGCAGGCGTCGAAGTGATCTCGACCGGATCGACCGCCAAAGCGGTCGCCGCCACCGGTGCCAAGGTCACCGAAGTCAGCGAGCTGACCGGGTTTCCCGAGTCGCTCGACGGTCGCGTCAAGACCCTGCATCCCAAGGTGCACGCGGGCATCCTCGCCGACCTGCGCCTGAGCGACCACGAGAAGCAGCTCGACGAGCTCGGCATCGAGCCGTTCGACCTCGTCGTGGTGAACCTGTACCCGTTCGTGCAGACCGTCGCCTCGGGCGCACAGGGCGACGACGTGGTCGAGCAGATCGACATCGGCGGGCCCACGCTCGTGCGCGCTGCGGCCAAGAACCACGCCAATGTGGCGATTGTCGTCGACCCGGCCGACTACTCGGCGATCATTGCGTCGCTGCAGGGCGGCACCTCGCTGGCGCAGCGTCGCAATCTGGCCGCGAAGGCCTTCGCCCATACCGCAGAGTACGATCGTGCCGTTGCCGACTGGTTCCAGAGCAACCTGGTCAGCCATCCCGAGGCTGAGGGTCGCTTCTGGCCTGAGAGCGTCGGCGTGGCCGGCGAGCTCGGCCACGTGCTGCGCTACGGCGAGAACCCGCATCAGCAGGCTGCGCTCTACCGCGAGCCCCTGGGACACGGCATCGCTCAGGCCGAGCAGCTGCACGGCAAAGAGATGAGCTACAACAACTACGTCGACGCCGATGCCGCGCTGCGCGCTGCATTCGACTTCGAGGCTCCGGCCGTCGCGATCATCAAGCACGCGAACCCCTGCGGCATCGCGGTCGGCGAGACCATCGAAGAGGCGCACCAGAAGGCGCACGCCTGCGACCCGCTCTCGGCCTACGGCGGCGTGATCGCGGCCAACCGCACCATCACTCTGGCCATGGCCGAGACGGTGAAGGGCATCTTCACCGAGGTCGTGGTCGCTCCGGACTTCGAGCCGGCGGCGCTTGAACTGCTCGAGACCAAGAAGAACATTCGCCTGTTGCGTCTGCCCGACGACTTCTCGCGCGACGAGACGATCTTCAAGCAGATCTCTGGCGGCCTGCTGGTCAGCGACGCAGACAACTTTCCGGGGCATGTCGACAGCTCGAAGTGGCAGCTGGTCACCGGCGACGAGGTCGACGAGGCCACCCGTCGCGATCTCGAGTTCGCCTGGGCCGCCGTGCGATCGGTCAAGTCGAACGCCATCCTGCTCGCTCACGACGGTGCGTCGGTCGGCGTCGGCATGGGCCAGGTCAACCGAGTCGACTCGGCACACCTCGCGGTGAACCGTGCCGGTGATCGGGCCAAAGGCTCGGTTGCCGCGTCAGACGCCTTCTTCCCGTTCGCCGACGGTCTCGAAGTGCTGCTCGCAGCCGGTGTGCGCGCCGTCGTCGAGCCCGGCGGCTCGATTCGCGACGACGAGGTCATCGCTGCGGCGAAGCAGGCGGGTGTTCCGCTCTATTTCACCGGTGAGCGTCACTTCTTCCACTGATCATCGTCGTCATCTGACTGCACTCCTGTGACCGAGCCCCGCCCAGCACACAAGCCCACCCGGGCTTCGTCTGGGCGGGGCTCGTCGGCGTCCCAGCGGAGTGCATCAGCGTCCCGGCAGGGCTCGTCCATGTCTGATGGCGCTGCCCGAACCGGCAGCCTGCCGCACGACATGGTGCGTTCGACGCCGCAGGGGGCCAGCATGTCGACGCTGCTGAGGCTGCTGCCCGCGCTGAAACCGGTGATCTGGCGCTACGTGGCCGGGCTGTGCGTCGGCTTCGCCGCCACCGGACTCGGTCTGGCCATCCCACAGGTGATCCGCGCGCTCGTCGACGGGCCGATCAGCGCCGGGCGAGACTCGGGCAGCTCCCGCGGCGTCTGGGTGGCTGCCGGCATAGTGCTCGCGCTCGGCGTGCTGCAGGCCGCCATGTGGTACTCCAGACGCATGCTGCTGATGGGCCCGATGGTCGGTGTCGAGCACCGGCTGCGCACATCGCTCTTCGATCATCTGCTCGATCTGTCGGTATCGTTTCACGATCACTGGGAGTCAGGACAGCTGCTCTCTCGGGCGAGCACCGATCTCAGCCGCATCAGACGCTGGCTGTCGTTCGGTTCGATCCTGCTCGTCGTCAACGTCACGACGGCCGTCGTCGGCATCGTGATCCTCATCGCGCTCAGCCCGCCGCTCGGCGGCATCTTCGCATTGTTCGCCATACCGACAGCCTGGCTCTCGCTGCGCTTCCAGCTGCGCTATCGGGTGCTGACCCGACGCGGCCTCGACCAGGCCGGTGCGCTCGCCACCGAAGTCGAAGAGAGCGTGCAGGGCATTCGCGTCATCACGGCATTCGGGCGCAGCGGCGAGTTCGCCGACCAGTTCATGGACGCCGCACGTCGGCAGCGCGACACCGAGATCGACAAGGCACGGTCGTTGTCGGGCATCCGCATGTGGCTGTCGCTGCTGCCGCAGCTCGCCTTCGCGGTCTGTCTCGCCGCCGGCGTCTGGCTGGTGCGTGACGGCGCTCTCTCACTGGGCGACGTCGTGGCGTTCTTCGGCACCGCGGCCTTTCTGCTCTGGCCGGTGCGGTCGTTGGGCTTCGCCTTCGCCGACGTCATGGACGCCACTGCAGCCACCGCGCGGGTCTTCGAAGTGCTCGACACGGCACCAGACGTCACCGACCCGGTCGATCCCATCGAGGACGACCCCGACCCGAGTCGCATCGGCGAGCTCCTCTTCGACGACGTGCATGTCGGCTACGGCGACCGCGAGGTGCTTGCCGGTGTCGATCTTCGGATCGCCCCGGGTGAGACAGTGGCTCTGGTCGGTGCCACCGGATCGGGCAAGACGGTCATGGTCGAGCTGGTGCCCCGGTTCATGGACGTCACGGGCGGTGCCGTGCGCGTCGGCGGGGTCGACGTGCGCGACATGACCCGACAGCGGCTGCGTGGGCAGCTCGGCATGGCCTTCGAAGCCCCGCAGCTCTTCTCGGGCACGGTTCGCGAGAACGTGCTCGTGGGGTGCCCGGATGCCGATGCCGATCAGCTCGACGAGGCGCTGGCGATCGCTCAGGCGGGATTCGTCTATGACCTGCCCGACGGCGTCGACACCGTCATCGGCGAAGAGGGGCAGAGCCTCAGCGGCGGTCAGCGTCAGCGGCTGGCACTGGCGCGTGCCATCGCAGCCGAACCGCGCATCCTCGTGCTCGACGACCCGCTCTCGGCGCTCGACGTCAACACTGAAGCATTGGTGGAGGCCAGCCTGCGCCGTGTGCTGCAGGGCGTCACCGCGCTGATCGTGGCCCACCGCCCGTCGACCGTCGCGCTGGCCGACCGCGTCGCCGTGCTGCGCGACGGGCGCATCGTCGCCACAGGAAGACACGACGAACTGCTGCGCAGCGACCCGTACTACCGTCAGCTGATGTCGTTGGAGGTGACCTCATGAGCGCAGCCGACGACCAGAATGCGCCGCTCGGCGTCTCACTTGAGCACCGTACGGCGGTGGATGCGCAGCAGTCGCGTCGCCTGCGCCGGCGATCGCTGCGTCTGCTCGCAGAACTCGTGCGACCCGTGCGCGGCCGAGCCATCCTGCTGTCGCTGTGCGTCGTCGTGGCACAGGCCGCAGGCTCGCTCGGACCGCTGCTGATCGCCACTGCGCTCGATCACGCCCTGCCCGCCGCCATCGACGGCAGCCTCGACGAGCTGACTCTGGTGATCTGCGCCTACCTGGCCGCGGCGGTGTGCGAAGCCGGACTGATGCGCATCTTCGTCGTGCAGACTTCGTCGCTCACGCAAGGAGTGCTGCTCAGTCTGCGACGCCGCCTCTTCGTGCACACACAGCGGCTCGGCGTGAGCTTTCACGAGGGCTACACCTCTGGCCGCGTGATCAGCCGACAGACGAACGACATCGACAGCATCCGCACTGCGCTCGACTCAGGGCTCAACGACCTCGTCACCGCAGTGATGCGCATGCTCTTCATCGCGGTGGCGCTCTTCCTGCTCGACCCGATCAGCGGTCTGGTCGCGGTCGTCGCGCTGATCCCGGCGGCGCTGCTCACCCGCTGGTTCCAGGGAGTCTCGACCAAGCTGTATCGCGAGTCGAGCGAGCGCTCGGCCCGACTCATCGTGCGCTTCGTCGAGGTGCTGCACGGCATCCGAGCGGTGCTGTCGTTCCGCACAGAGCGGCGTGATGCGGCACGCTACAGCAGACTGAGCGCACAGTACGCCGAGGCGAGCCGTCGCCAGATCACCACCATGGGCATCTTCTTCACACTGCTCGCCCTGATCTCGAACGTCGCGATCGCCGCGCTGGTGGCGGTCAACGGGCTGCGTGTGATGGACGGCACGATCGGCGTCGGGGTGCTGATCGGGTCGCTGCTCTACCTCACCCAGTTCTTCCAGCCGATGGAGGAGATCGGCATGTTCGCGAACACCTTCCAGTCGGCCGCCGCCGCTCTCGAGAAAGTCTCGGGAGTGCTCGAAGAGCAGCCGGCTGTGCGCCCCGCCGCCGGCCAGATCGCCGAAGACCGGGCGCAGGGGCGCATCGACTTCGACGACGTGACGTTCGCGTATACGGGGCTCGGGTCGAAGCGCGGTGCGACCGAACCGGTGCTCTCCGGGCTCGACCTGCACATCCCCGCAGGGCAGACCGTCGCCCTCGTCGGCGCGACTGGCGCCGGAAAATCGACCATCGTCAAGCTGCTCGCCCGGTTCTACGATCCCAGTGCGGGCATGGTGCGCCTCGACGGGCTCGACCTGCGCGAGATCCCTGATGCCCAGCTGCGTCGTGATGTGGTGATGGTGACACAGGAGGCCTTTCTGTTCAGCGGCACGATCGCCTCGAACATCGCGCTGGGGCGGCCCGGTGCCAGCCGCGAGCAGATCGCGGCGGCGGCGGATGCCGTGGGCGCCGATGCCTTCATCCGTGCGCTGCCTGAGGGGTACGACACCCCGATCAGCCATCGCGGCATTCGACTGTCAGCGGGGCAGCAGCAGCTGGTCTCGTTCGCTCGCGCCCTGATCGCCGACCCGCGCGTGCTGGTGCTCGACGAAGCGACCAGCTCGCTCGACATCCCGGGCGAGCGCGAGATACAGCTGGGGCTGCGCCGCCTGCTCGCCGACCGCACGGCGGTGATCATCGCGCACCGGCTGTCGACCGTTCGAGACGCCGACCGGGTGATCGTGCTCGACCACGGCGCCATCGTCGAAGACGACGCCCCTGGCCGTCTGATCGCAGCGGGCGGTGCCTACGCTGATCTCAATCGTCGCTGGCAGGAGTCACTGCAGTAGCACTTGGGCCGTCGTTCCGGGTCGCATCGCGCCCGAGCACGCGGTACGAGACGATCAGCGCGATGCCCAGCGCAGCCGCCGCGACCAGTGCGACTCCCGGCCACCACATCCATCGCAGGGCCAGGCCTGCGAACCAGCCGAGCAGACTCGACCCGGCGTAATAGAAGAGGTTGTAGAGCGAGCCCGCCTGCGCACGCCCCTGCAGCGCGATCGCGCCCACCCAGCCCGATGCGATCGCGTGAGCGGCGAAGAACCCGGCGGTGAACAGGAGCAGTCCGGCGAGAATCGCCCAGATGCTCGAGAACAGAGTGATCAGGGCCCCGGCGAGCATCATCGCGGTCGACGCGGCGAGCACATGGTGCCGCCCCCAGCGGCCGACGAACGAGCCGGCCATCGACGACGAGAGCGTGCCGACCAAGTAGGCGAGAAAGAGCAGGCTGACGATGGTCTGAGGCAGGTCGTAGGGAGGCTGGGTGAGGCGGAACCCCAGGTAGTTGTACACGGCGACGAACGAACCCATCAGCAGAAAGCCGTTGAGAAAGAGTACAAGCGTTCGCGGGTTGCGCAGGTGGCGTCTCACCTGGACGAAGACCCGTGCGTCGGGCAGCAGGTTCGTCGGGCGTCGCCGCAGCGGAACGAAGCCGCGGGAGCGGGGAATGACCGACACGAACACGATCGCGGCGGTGACGCACACCAAGACGACGGCGAGCACGCCGAGCTTCCAGCTGCCGGTGAGCTCGGTGACCGGCCCCGAGATGATGCGGCCCGAGAGCCCGCCGATCGACGTGCCGGCGACGTAGATCGCGCTGGCCTTTGCGGCGGCTCGGCGCGAGACTTCTTCGTTCAGGTAGGCGATCGCGATGGCAGGCACGCCACCCAGCGCACAGCCCTCAAGCAGCCGGAACACGACGATCGGGCCGATCGAGTCGAAGGCGATCGCGCTCAGGGCGAGCACGGAGGCGGCGCTGATCGAGCAGACCATGGCCGGCACACGGCCGATGTGGTCGGCGAACGACGACCATGGAATGACGCTGATCGCGATGCCCAGGGTGACCGCAGAGACGGTCAGGGCAGTGCTCGCCTCGTCTGTGCCGAGGGCATGACTCACCTCGGGCAGGATCGCCTGAAACGAATAGAGCTGGGCGAAGGTCGCAACGCCGGCGCAGAAGAGACCGAGCAGGATGCGGCGGTAGGCGGGTGAACCGGGCTCATGACCTGACCACGGCTGGTCGTCGGCTGCAGACTGCGCGTGCGAGCGGTCGGACACAGGTGACGTCGCCTCCTTCAGCTGCCGGGAGCGGCCGGCGAGCGCAGCCGGCACGGTCACCAGCGTAGACCATGCGACCTGCTAGCATTCCGACCGGGGGAGTCGTCTTGTGATCCCTCGATTGTGCCGATGAAAGGATCCCAGTCATGTCCACTCTGCCTCCGCCGCCGCCAGGTTCGAACCACCCGGGCAGCACCCCTCCCGCGCCGCCGGCTCCTCCTGCCGGCTTCGGCGCGCAGCCCCAGTTCGGCGGCCAGCCCGCGCAGCCACAGTTCGGCGGTCCGCAGCCTCCACAGCAGCCTGGCTATGGGCAGCAGATGCCGCAGCAGCGTTCGGGCGGATCGGCGATGGGCGATATGTTCAATCTCGACTTCGGCAACTCGGCGGCCGGCCGCAAAGCACGCGGGGGCTACCTCATCGTGCTGATCTCGGCGTTGGCAGCCGCGGCGAACACCATCGTGCTCGGCATTATCTACTCGATTCAGCTGTTCAAGACGACCTCGTCGATCGCCGCCTCGTTCACCGGAGCGAACACGACCGGCGGCATGCTCTTCGGCGTCTACCTGCTGCTGGCGAGCATCATCGGCAGCCTGCTCACCGCAGCCGCCGTGCTGGTGGTCGCTCGAACGATCTTCAGCAACTACGTGCGTCTCAACGAGCGCGGCTGACCCGCGAGGTCATGGCGTCGGTGCCCCTCATCACTGGAAGATGATGGTGCGCTGGCCGTCGCGCAGGATGCGCCGCTCGGCGAACCAGGTCACCGCCTGCCGCAGCGTGCGGCTCTCGACGTCCTGGCCGATCGCCCGCAGCTGCGCGGGCGATTTCGAATGATCGACGCGCACCACGTTCTGCTCGATGATCGGGCCCTCGTCGAGGTCAGCGGTCACGAAGTGCGCGGTGGCGCCGATCAGCTTCACGCCGCGCTGGTGGGCCTGCAGATACGGATTCGCACCCTTGAACCCGGGCAGGAACGAATGATGGATGTTGATCGCACGGCCTGAGAGAAAGTCGCAGAGCTCTGGCGAGAGAATCTGCATGTAGCGGGCGAGAACGACCAGCTCGATGTCGTTCTCTTCGACGTACTTCATGATGCGCTGTTCGAACGCATGCTTGTCTTCGGCGCTCTTGATCGGCAGCGAGGTGAACGGCACCCCGTAGAACCCGGCGAGATCGGCCAGATCGGGGTGGTTGCCGAACACGCGGGGAATCTCGATGTTGGTCTGGCCCGAGTTCTGCCGAAAGAGCAGATCCTGCAGGCAGTGCGCGGCCTTCGACACGAGCACGAGCGTCTTGGTCGGGCGGTCCGACTCGCGCAGCGTCAGATCCAGGTGATACTGCTCCACGACCGGAGTCAGCGCGGCGCGCAGCTGGCGTTCGCTCGCCGGCGTGCTGATGCGCAGCCGCATGAAGAAGCGACCCGTGTCGGTGCTGTGGAACTGCTGCGATTCTTCGATGTTGCCGTGAGCGTCGACGATGCCGCCCGTGATGGCGTGGACCAGTCCCGGCTGATCGTCACACGTGATGGTGATGATCCAGTCGTTGTTCGGGGTGCTGTCTGTGTGCTGGGTCACGATGAAAGATCTCCGCTCGATGCTTGACGACAGAGACCAATCGTAGTCGACAGCTGCGGGGTCTGGATCCCTGTATAGAATGGACGCTGTCGCGACTGGCGTTTTTGCAGTCTGACTGCCGAATGCGAATCAGACGGGTGATCTGTCTGATGAGCATCCAGTGGCAGACTTCGAAATGAGATGGACACCATCGGGGAGCGACACACGGATTGGGCCGCACGCCTGGGCCTCGACAGTCTGCTTGACACGCAACCGCAGTTTGCAACCATGACAAGGAGATCCGCGTGACTGGAACAAACCCCACGCTCAACACCCCGATCGAGCAGCTCGACCCTGAGATCGCTCAGGTGCTCGACAACGAGCTCAATCGTCAGCGCAACACCCTCGAGATGATCGCCTCAGAGAACTTCGTGCCACGTGCCGTTCTCGAGGCGCAGGGGTCGGTGCTGACGAACAAGTACGCCGAGGGCTACCCCGGACGCCGCTATTACGGCGGCTGCGAGTTCGTCGATGTGGCTGAGACGCTCGCTCAGCAGCGTGCGCTCGCCGTGTTCGGCGGCGACCATGTCAACGTGCAGCCGCACTCGGGCGCACAGGCCAACGCCGCAGTGCTGCACGCGCTCGCCAAGCCCGGCGACACGATTCTCGGTCTCGAGCTGGCTCATGGCGGGCACCTCAGCCACGGCATGAAGATCAACTTCTCGGGCAAGTTCTACAACGCCCGCGCATATGGCGTCGATCCTGAGACCTTCCGCATCGACATGGACAAAGTCCGTGAGATCGCGCTCGCTGAGAAGCCCAGCGTGATCATCGCTGGATGGTCGGCCTACCCGCGCATCGTCGACTTCCAGGCGTTCCGCGAGATCGCCGACGAGGTGGGCGCACGTCTTTGGGTCGACATGGCGCACTTCGCCGGTCTCGTCGCCGCAGGACTGCATCCGAACCCGGTGCCGATCGCCGACGTCACGTCGACGACCGTGCACAAAACCCTCGGCGGGCCGCGCTCGGGCACGATCTTCTCGAAGCAGGAGTTCGCCAAGAAGATCGACTCGGCCGTGTTCCCCGGTCAGCAGGGCGGGCCGCTCATGCACGTGGTCGCCGCCAAAGCGGTCGCGTTCAAGATCGCAGCGACCGATGAGTTCAAAGCGCGTCAGGAGCGCACACTCGAGGGTGCCCAGATCATCGCCGAGCGCCTGACCGCACCCGACGCCAAGGCGAACGGCATCGACGTGCTGACCGGCGGAACCGACGTGCACTTGGTGCTCGCCGACCTGCGCACCTCGCAGCTCGACGGCCAGCAGGCCGAAGACATCCTGCACGAGGTCGGCATCACGGTCAACCGCAACGCCGTGCCGTTCGATCCGCGCCCGCCGCGCGTCACCAGCGGTCTGCGCATCGGCACGCCGGCACTCGCCACCCGCGGGTTCGGCGCCTCCGAGTTCACCGAGGTCGCCGACGTCATCGCCGAGGCGCTCAAGCCGACGCCCGACGTCGAGGCGCTGAAGGCCCGCGTCGCCAAGCTCGCCGACGACTTCCCGCTGTACCCCGGCCTCGAGCAGTGGTGATCGCATGACCGCGATCAAGATCGACGGCAAAGCGACAGCGAAAGCCATCAAGGCCGAGCTCGCCGAGCGAGTCGACGCCCTTCGCCAGCACGGCGTGACACCCGGCCTCGGCACGCTGCTGGTGGGAGAAGACGCCGGCTCGCAGATCTACGTGGCGGGCAAACACCGTGACTGCGCCGAAGTGGGCATCGCATCCGTCAGAGAAGACCTGCCGGCCACCGCGACCGCTGCCGAGGTGCACGCAGCGATCGAGCGGCTGAACAGCTCGGACGAGGTCACCGGCTACATCGTGCAGCTGCCGCTGCCGAAAGGGCTCGACGAGCTGGCCGCGCTGGAGCTGATCGACCCGGAGAAAGACGCCGACGGGCTGCACCCGACCAACCTCGGGCGCTTGGTGCTCAACGTCGGAGGCGAGATCTCGACGCCGCTGCCGTGCACCCCTGCAGGCATCCTCGAACTGCTGCGCCGCTATGAGGTGCCGCTTGAGGGCCGCAAGGTGGCCATCATCGGCCGTGGCGTGACGGTGGGGCGCCCCTTGGGGCTGCTCCTCGGGCGTCGCGGCGTCGATGCGACCGTGACGACGCTGCATTCGCACACGCCGAACCTGGCCGACGAAGTGCGTCAGGCAGACGTCGTGGTGGCGGCACTGGGCAGGCAGCACTTCGTGCAGCCCGACTGGGTGAAGCCGGGTGCCGCGGTCATCGACGTGGGCGTCAGCCGTGTGGTCGACCCCGAGACCGGCAAAGGGCGCCCCGTCGGCGACGTGCACCCGGACGTCGCCGAGGTCGCCGGCTGGCTGACGCCGAACCCAGGCGGGGTCGGGCCGATGACCCGTGCCGAGCTGCTGGTCAATGTGGTTCGACTGGCCGAACAGCGTCTCGCGAAGTAGCCGATGGCCGAGTCCGGCTCGGCAGGCAGTGAACGACCGCAGGCCTCTCTGACACAGAGACCCTGCGGTCGTTCTGTCTTGCGTGACCGCAACAGGAGCCTGGGCCGTCTGCCAAGAGCAGACGAGGCCGAACGACTCAGGCCAACAGCTGCTGCTCTGCGAGCTCTCGATACAGGGGGCTCAGAGCGAGCAGCTGTTCGTGAGTGCCTGTGGCGACGGCCTTGCCGTTCTGCATGACCACGATCTGGTCGGAGTCGATCACGGTCGACAGACGGTGTGCGATCACGACGAGAGTGCGCTCTGCGGCCACGTGCGCGATGGCCTGTTTGAGCAGCTCTTCGTTCAGGCCGTCGAGACTCGACGTGAGCTCGTCGAGCAGCAGAATCGGCGGCCCGGCCAGCAGCACGCGCGCCAGTGCCAGGCGCTGACGCTCGCCCCCCGAGAGCAGCGAACCGCCTTCTCCGACAGAGGCGTCGAGCCCGGCACCGTCGCGGGAGACGAGATGCTCGAGATTCACCTCGCGCAGCACGGTCAGACACTCATCGTCTGTGGCATCGGGCGCTGCCAGCCGCAGGTTGTCTCCGAGAGAGCCTGCCAGCACGGGGGAGTCCTGCTCGACGTAGCCGAACTGGGCGCGCAGCAGATCGCGATCCCAGCTGCGCACATCGACACCGTCGACCTGCACCGATCCGCTCTGCACATCGTAGAAGCGCTCGAGCAGACCGAGCACAGTCGACTTACCGGCTCCTGAAGGGCCGACCAGTGCGGTCTTGGTGCCCGGGGCCACCGAGAACGAGAGGCTCTGCAGCACGTCTTCGGCACTCGATGGGTAACGGAACGTCACCTGGTCGAGCGCGATTGCCGCGCCAGTAGGCACCGCTTCTGAGACCGAGGACGTCTGGGCAGCAGTCGCTGGCGTGTCAGCGGGCTGGGCCCCGTCAGACAACTGCTCATGTGAGCCTGGGCGCACGCGATCGTGGGCATCTTCGTCGGGCAGATCGAGCACCTCTTGAATGCGGGCCAGCGCACCCAGCGCGCTCTGCACCGAAGTGAAGGCGCCTGCGGCACTCGCCAGGGGCATGACCATCATGAACAGGAAGATCACGAAGCTGACCAGCTGCGCGATGGTGATCACCCCTGCTGCCACTCGCAGACCGCCGACGCCCAGCACAACGAGCACTGCGGCCTGGAGGGCCACCTGCACCGTGGGCCCGACCAGCGCCGACAGACGCGCGATGCGCAGACCGCGATCGTAGGCCTGGTGCGCGTCAGTGAGGATGCCTGCGGTCTCTCGTGCGGTCGCTCCGTTCGCGCGGATGGTGCGCACCGCACGAACCGACCGTTCGACAGCTGCGGTGAGGGCGCCCACGCTCTTCTGCGCCTCGCGCGTCGCCGACTGCACCTGGCGTGCGACGACAGAGACGGCGACGATCGCCACGACGAGCACCAGTGCGGTGAGCGCGAAGAGCAGCGGATCGAGTACGAGCATGCCGACGATCGCACCGACGAGAATGAAGACGCCGCCGACCGCATCGACCAGCCCTTGGGTGAGCACGGCCCGCAGCAGGGTGGTGTCCGAACTGACCCGGCTCACGAGGTCTCCGGTGCGACGCTGATCGATCTCGCTGATCGGCAGCCGCAGAATCTTGTGCACCAGCCGCTGCCGGCTCGAGAGCACGACGCCTTCGCCCGTGCGACTCAGCACGTAGTACTGCACACCAGTGATGACGCCGGCCACGATCAAGAGTGCCACGACGAGCCAGACGAGAGAACCGAGCACCTCGCCGTTCTGCACCCGGGTGATGAGCACATTGAGCAGCAGGGGCTGGCACAGCGTGAGTAGGGCTCCGACGACGGAGAGCACCGCGGCGGTGATCAGAATGCCTTTGCGCTCGACGAGATACGGCCAGAGCTGTGAGAATCGGGCCCGAGGCTCATCGGATCGTGCGCGGCCGAACGGCCCCCGACGTCTCGGCTGCTCCGTTCGGGCGGCATGGTCGGACGACGGGTGCGTCACGTGCCCGAGAGTCTGCTGCGGATGCTGCGCTGCGGGGGACGCCGCACCCTGCTGAACCGAGCTGGCGGGGTCAGAGTGCTGCGGATGCGATGAGGCGTTGGCGGACATGCTGCTCCTTCGACTGCTCCATGCTATAGCCACCCGCTGACCGGGCATGACTCTTCTCGTGACGCTGCGGTGAGATCGATGCCCTGCACTCCCATGCTCCGGCTCCAGACAGAGCAGGGGCCTCGGACGCAGCGTCCGAGGCCCCTGGGCGTGTGGCGCATCCTTCGATCTGCCACGCGGTCTGAATGCCGAGATCAGATCTCGTCGAGGTCGAGATCCTTCGTCTCGGGGCTGAAGAGCAGTGCGACGAACGTCAGCACCGCGCTCACCGACAGATAGACACCGACCCACACCGGGTTGCCGTTGCCCTCGGCCCACAGCCACACGGCGATGATCGGAGCCACAGCGGCACCGAGGATCGAGCTGATGTTGTAGGCGATCGCCGAGCCCGTGTAGCGGGTCTCGGTGGGGTACAGCTCGGGCAGGAACGCACCCATCGGGCCGAACGTGATGCCCATCAGGGTGAAGCCGATGATCAGGAAGCCCTGTGCGAGCGCTCCGGTGAACTTCGGGTCGGCGCTGGGCAGCAGGAACAGCTGGAACAGCAGACCGAAGATCACGATCCCGCCGGTCACCCAGATCAGCAGTTTGCGGCGGCCGACGCGGTCGGCGATCGGACCCGACAGCAGCGTGAAGACGCCGAAGAAGATCACGCCGATGATCATCATCATGACGAAGTTGTTGTACGAGAAGCCCAGCCCCGGGTAGAAGCTCGACGGGTCGAACGGCTTGCCGGCCTTCTCTGCCGCTTTCGCCGCTGCCTCTGCACTGGCGGGTTTGGTGCCGTACGACAGTGTGAACGCAGTCATCAGGTAGAAGAGCACATATGTGGCGAGCATCGCGAAGGTGCCCAAGATCAGCTGCCACCAGTTATTGCGCAGCACTTCGCCCAGCGGCAGCTTCTTGACCTTGCCCTGCTTCTTCGCCTTGGCGAAGCTGTCAGACTCGACCAAGTGCATGCGCACCCACAGGCCGACGAGCACCATCAGTGCGCTGAACAGGAAGGGAATGCGCCAGCCCCAGGCCTGGAACGCGGCGGACTGCAGCGAGGTGTCGCCGCTCTCATGCGGAAGCAGGGCGTTGATCGTGAGGAACAGGCCATTGGCGATGATGAAGCCGATCGGCGCGCCGACCTGCGGGAAGGTGCCGAACCAGGCGCGCTTGCCCTTGGGGGCGTTCTCGGTGGCGACCAGCGCCGCACCCGACCACTCGCCTCCCAGCGCGAACCCCTGTGCCAGACGCAGGATGAGCAGCAGCACGGCGGCGGTGATGCCGATGTCGTGATACGTGGGCAGCAGGCCGATCAGGAACGTCGCGATGCCCATGGTGAGCAGGCTCCAGATCAGCGTGGTCTTGCGACCGACTTTGTCTCCGAGGTGGCCGAAGACGAGCGCCCCGATGGGGCGTGCGATCATGGCCGCGCCGAAGACCGCGAACGAGGCGAGCAGGGCGACGGTGTCGTTGCCCGCGGGAAAGAAGAGGGCTGGGAAGACCAGCACCGCTGCGGTCGCGTAGACATAGAAGTCGTAGAACTCGATCGTGGTGCCGATGAGGCTGGCGAGCACCACGCGTGAGGGCGGATTCGCCGGCTTGTTCTGCTGACTGGCGTCGACGGTGGCCGTCGCTGTTTCTGTAGACATCGTGAAGAAGACTCCCAATGAGAATGAGTGGTCGCGTCGTGCGGCCTACCGGTGCGTGGTCAGGCCATGGACGCTGATGTGAACACCCATGTTGGGGCGCGAGATGAACGCGGAAACGATGATGATCGCATACGCGTGTGCAGCGCTTGTGGCGCGCTGCACTATATTACGTCCTGGTTACGAGATTGACAAGAAGATCACAGTGCGAGGATGCCAGGCGGTGCTCAGAGATCAGCCGGCAGGATGTGACCCATGCGGTCGCGCTTCGTTTCGAGATACCCCTGATTGAACTCGGTCTCACCGACCACCAGAGGCACCTGGGCGGTGACCGTGATGCCATGCTGCTCGAGATCGGTGCGTTTGAGCGGGTTGTTCGTCAGCAGCCGCACGTGGTCGATGCCCAAGTCACCGAGGATCGCCACTGCCGCGCCGTACTCTCGTTCGTCGTCGGCGTGGCCGAGTGCGCGGTTCGCGTCGACGGTGTCGAGACCCTGCTCTTGCAGCCGGTAGGCGCGCAGCTTTTCGAGCAGACCGATGCCGCGGCCCTCGTGTCCGCGCAGGTAGATCACCACGCCGCCTCGGGCGTCGATCATGCGCAGCGCCGCGTGCAGCTGCGGGCCGCACTCGCACTTCTGCGAACCCAGCACCTCGCCGGTGAGGCACTCGGAGTGCACGCGAACCAGCGGCTCGCCGTCGAGCGGGCGCTCAGAGATGACGGCGAGGTGATCTGCCCCGGTCACGAGGTCACGATATCCGCGCACACGAAAGATTCCGTAGTCAGTGGGAATGCGGGTTTCGACTACGAACTCGATGCGATCTGAACTGCTAACCAAGTGAACCATCGCCTTCTATTCTCGCACGCCACAGTATGTCGCAACCCAGCTGCGTCGTGATGACATCGGTGAGACGCAGCGCGTCGCCGATCCTCCGCACATCGATCTGCTGCACGGCGAGCTTTGGCCCGCCGATCAGCACGGGGGCGCTGTAGACGTGCAGCTCGTCGACCAGCCTGGCACGCAGAAACAGGGATGCTGTGGTGGGCCCGCCTTCGACGATCACGCGGCGCATGGCGTCGTCGCCGTCGAACAGTCTGCCCAACATCTCGATCAGCTCAGAACGCACGCGCGCACCCGGCTGCTCGCGCAGGAATCGCAGGTCGAGCGGAACATCCACCACACGTTCATGGGCGACCCGCAGCTTTGCGCCGAGGTCCGAGCCCGGCTCGGTGCCCAGCACGACGGGAACCGGCTGGTGCGGGCGCAGCGAGCCGTCGGCGAAGCGCGCCGTGAGGGTCGGATCGTCGGCGGCCAGCGTACCGGCGCCGACGATGATGCCGTCGACCTCGCCGCGCACCGCGTGCGCATGGTCCCGAGACTCGGGCGAGGTGATCCACTGTGACGTGCCGTCGGCTGCGGCGGCCCGGCCGTCGAGCGACATGGCGAGTTTCACGATGACCCAGGGACGGCGACGGCGCATCGCGACGAACCAGTCGTGATTGACCTGCTCTGCTTCGTCGTGCAGCACGCCTGAGACCACCTCGATGCCATGAGCGGCCAGACGCTCGGCGCCGTGCGCTGAGGCGTCACCGGGGTCGTCCACGGCATAGACCACGCGTCCGACGCCCGCATCGATGAGCGCCTGGGCGCAGGGGCCGGTGCGTCCGATGTGGTTGCAGGGTTCGAGAGAGACGACGGCCGTCGCGCCGCAGGCCTGCTGTGCGGCCACTTGCGCCAGCGCATCGACCTCGGCGTGCGGCGTGCCTGCGCCATGGTGCCAGCCCTCGGCGAGCGTGGCGCCGTCGGCCGCCAGCAGCACACAGCCCACACGCGGGTTGCCGCCGGCCAGTGGGCCGCGCTGCGCGAGCTCGAGCGCACGGCGCATTGCCGCGCGTTCGGCGGGCAGCGGTTCAGGCATGGTCATCCTCATTTGCAACGACGACGATGTGCAGTCCATTCCGTTTGGCCTGCGGTCGTGTGCGTCACGTCAGAAGCGCGGACTGCCCACGCTCTTCGGTCTGCTGCGGGCGCTTGCGCGCCGAAATCGTCGGGTGCATCAGGAGGCCGAACGGCCAAGTGACACCAGGCGTGCATCTCAGCTGGCGGCCACGAACCCGATGCGGTCGTAGACCTCGGCAAGGGTCTTCGAGGCGATCTCGCCTGCGCGCTCGGCGCCGATGGCGAGGAGGCGATCGAGCTCGGCCGGGTCGTCGAGCAGTTCGAGCGCACGAGTGCGGATCGGCGACAGCGCCTCGACGACGATGTCGGCCAGATCCTTTTTGAGATCGCCGTAGCCGCGTCCTGCGTACTGCTCTTCGAGCTCGGGAATCGACGAGCCGGTGAAGACGGAGTTGATCGCGAGCAGGTTCGAGACACCGGGCTTGTGCTCGCGGTCGAAGCGAATCTCACGGCCGTCGTCGGTCACCGCCGAGCGGATCTTCTTGGCCGTCTTCTTCGGATCGTCGAGCAGGCGGATCAGCCCGGCGTCGCTGGCCGCCGACTTCGACATCTTCGCCGTGGGGTTCTGCAGGTCGAAGACCTTCGCCGTCTCGTCGGGGATGTACCCCTCAGGCAGCGTGAACGTGTCGCCGAAGCGCGAGTTGAAGCGCTGCCCGAGGGTGCGCGTGAGCTCGAGGTGCTGCTTCTGATCGATGCCGACCGGCACCAGATCCGCGTTATAGAGCAGGATGTCAGCCGCCATCAGCACCGGGTAGGTGAACAGACCGACCGACGTGTGGTCGGAGCCCTGTTTCGCCGACTTGTCTTTGAACTGGGTCATTCGGCTGGCCTCGCCGAAGCCGGTGATGCACGCGAGCACCCAGCTGAGCTGGGCGTGCGCGGGCACGTGAGACTGCACGAAGAGCGTCGAGCGCTCAGGGTCGATGCCTGCGGCGATGTACTGAGCCGCCGTGCCCCGAGTGTTGCGGCGCAGCTGCTCAGGGTCCTGGTCGACGGTGATCGCGTGCTGATCGACGACGCAGTAGATGGTGTCGTAGTCGTTCTGCAGGCTCACCCAATTGCGCAGGGCTCCCACATAATTACCGAGATGTAGAGAGTCACTGGAGGGCTGCATGCCCGAGAAGATGCGTTTCACCATGACTCCCAGTGTAGCCCCGAGAATCCGAGGGCAGCTTCGAGCTCGTACAGTGCCCGCTCAGAGCTGGTAGTCGACCACGACCGGCGAGTGATCGGTGAATCGCTGGTCGTACGTCGCCGGGCGATCGACGAAGTAGTGTCTTGCCGCCGCCGCCACCTGAGGTGTCGCCGCCTGATAGTCGATGCGCCAGCCGGCGTCGTTGTCGAAGGCCTGTCCACGCCATGACCACCACGTGTATGGGCCGGGCTGATCACCTGCGGCTGACCGACCGAGGTCGATCCAGCCGAGCCCCTCGCCCAGATCGGTGCCGTCGAGCCGCTGATACCGCTCGTCGGGTCGGCCGAAGAACTGGTCGAAGTAGGCGCGCTCTTGGGGCAGGAACCCCGCACGCTTGAGGTTCGACCGCCAGTTGCGAATGTCGATCTGCTCGTGGCACACATTGAGATCGCCCATGAAGACGGCCCGTTCATGCTCTTTCGGCAGTGCCGCAAGCCGTTCGCTCATCGCCTCGAGCATGCGATACTTCTCGACCTGCTTCGGGGTGTCGACCTCGCCCGAATGCGCATAGACGCTCACCAGCGTGAGCGGTGTGCCGTCGACGTCGAGGTCGACCTCGAGCCAGCGTCCTGAGGCATCGAAGTCGTCGTCGCCGATCTGCGTACGCGTCTCACCGAGCGGCAGTCGTGACACGATGGCGACGCCGGCGCGGCCCTTCTGCGAACACACGTCGTCGGCGATGTGCCAGCCCGGCAACAGCTCGCGCAGCTGGTCACCGGACGCTCTCACCTCTTGCAGGGCGATGACGTCGGGCTGAGCCGCTTCGATCCACGATTCGATGCCCTTGCGGAACGCCGCGCGGATGCCGTTCACGTTGACGGTTGCGACGCGCAGCGCACCAGCGGGCTTCGGCGTCTCAGCGGATGCACGGGTGCGTGCCGCCTGCGTGTTGACGCCCGGCTTGGGCTTCGGCTGCTCGTCGACCGGAGGCGGCGCGATGATCGTCTCGTGCAGGGCGGGGGAGAGTGCAGGCTGCTTCTTGCTCATGACGCCGATTCTAGGCGATGCCTCTGACCCGCATCGGCAGCGCACGGCGACATCGCCGAGGGATCAGCGTGCGCGTCACCGGGCCTCGGTATCGGGCTCGTCGGTCTTGATGGCGGAGTCAGGCACCTCGACCGGCAGCGGACTGTCCACGGCGTGCGGGCCGCGCACGGCATCCTGCAGACGGCTTGCGCCCCAGAAATCGAGATCGCCGTCATGCCGCTCGTTGACCTCGTGGTCTGAGGCGACGACGGCCAGCCAGGCGGCCGCGATGAGCACGGTCTGACTGAGCAGGCTGAACCAGAGCAGCAGACCGACGATGGTCAGAAAGCCGGCGAGCAGCGGGTTCGACCCGCCGCCGATGAGCGACCCGCCGACGGCCTTCAGCAGGGTGGTCGCAACGGCGCCCCAGATGACCACCGGCAGCATGCGCCGCACGGGGATGATCACCTGTGCGAGCACGCGCATGATCACGATGAGGATGATGGCGTCCAGCACCAGAGAGAGCAGCAGTGAGCCGATGGTGACCAGCAGCCACGAGAGCATGCTCTGCTCGCCGAAGCCGAGCAGCGCGGAGATGCGCCGGCCCAGACCCGAACTGACGGTGGAGGCGAGAGCCGAGATGATGACGAGCAGACCGAACCCGACCAGCAGGCCCAGATCGCGCAGTTGCGCCACGACCGGCTGCTGGGGCAGAGGAGAGCGGCCGAACTGGGCGCGCACGCCTGTGCGTACGGCCCCGAGCCAGCCGAAGAGAGTGAAAATCAGCGAGACGAGGGCGACGGCGCCGGTCCAGGACAGTGTGGAAGGCACGCCCTGCAGCGTCTCTGGACTGATGGCGCCGCCCTCGCCGGTGTCGATGAGACCGGGCACTGACTTGGCCAGGTAGTCGACGAGAGCGTCCCAGACGGTCTCGGAGCGAGCGATGAAAAGGCCGATGACGCTGAAGAGCGTCCAGACGCCGGCGAATGCGGCGAACAGTGAGCTGTAGCTCATGCCGCCGGCGAGGACGGGGCCGCCGCGCGAGGTGTAGTGCGCCATCACACGTGCCGGTCTGGTCTGCATCGCCCAAGCGATGAGACCTTGGACCGTGCTGACCGGTTTCTGTTGGGCGCTCATGGGTCAATGGTATCTGCAGACGCCGCGGGGTCGGTGGCGCCGACGCTCTGGAGCCGGCGCTCTGGGTCCGGCCCATGCCACGGCACATGCCGCTCTCCAGGATCGAGTCATGGCAGATGTCGTTCAGGTGCTTCGAGACATGGAACTTGGCATGTCTGGATGTCTCTGGGCGTCATTTGCGCCGACTCGAGGTGCAGAAGTGGTGTGTTGTGGGGAGAGGGGGTGAGAAGCATGTGGGGGAGGCTAGGAGGGAGGAGAAGTGTGTCGGGGGGGGTGAGGGAGGGGGAGAAGTGTGTCGGGGATGAGGGGGCAGAGACAGAAACGTGTTGGGGAGGCGAGGATGAGGGTGTGAGGAGCGTGTCGGGGGGGGAAGAGAGAAGCGTGCCGGGTCGAGGAATGCCACAAGGCCAATGCCGGACCGAGCGATGCCCGAGCCGCAGAGGTCAGATTCGCCGGAGGAACGAAGAACCGCCGCGCTCCGACTCAGCGAGTCAGAACCGGCGGTTCTCGTGCCGTGACAACTGTGCGGCTGTCGAAACGTTGGACAGCTGCTCACGAACGGCTGCACACGATCGGGTGCACACGAACAGCGGCACACGAACAGCCGGGACCGCGGCGGTACTGCAGCGCGCGAGCCGTTCAGCCGATCGCTAGATCAGCGGTGGCCGCGAATGGCCGCCTGCTTGACCTCGGCGATCGCCTTCGTGATCTGGATGCCACGCGGGCAGGCCTCGGTGCAGTTGAAGGTCGTGCGGCAGCGCCACACGCCCTCTTTGTCGTTGAGGATGTCCAGACGCACCTGCGACTCGTCGTCACGTGAGTCGAAGATGAACCGGTGCGCGTTCACGATGGCAGCGGGGCCGAAGTACTGACCGTCGGTCCAGAAGACCGGGCAGCTGGTGGTGCAGGCTGCGCAGAGGATGCATTTGGTCGTATCGTCGAAGATCTCGCGATCCTTGATCGTCTGCAGCCGCTCACGGCCTTCCGCAGGCTCCGAATGGGCCTGAAGGAAAGGCTGCACGTCACGGTAGGCCTTGAAGAAGGGCTCCATGTCGACGACGAGGTCTTTCTCAAGAGGCAGGCCCTTGATGGCCTCGACGTAGATCGGCTTGTCGATGTCAAGGTCTTTGATCAGCGTCTTGCAGGCCAACCGGTTGCGGCCGTTGATGCGCATGGCGTCAGAGCCGCAGATGCCGTGTGCGCAGGAGCGACGGAACGTCAGCGAGCCGTCCTGCTCCCACTTGATCTTGTGCAGCGCGTCGAGCACGCGATCGGTCGAGTACATCTCGACGTCGAACGACTCCCAGCGGGGCTCGGTGTCGACATCGGGATCGAAACGCCGGATGTTGAACGTGACGGTGAACGGCTTCACCGATGCGTCGTGTGCTGACGGAGCGTGCTTCGACCGGTCGGCAGCATCGGCGCTGTACGACTCGGCGTGTGCCTTCGAAGTGACGTTCTCAGTGGTCGCGGCAGCAGTCGCCATGATCAGTACTTCCTCTCCTTGGGCTCATACCGGGTGAGCACGACAGGCTTCCACCCCAGCGTGATGTGCGAGCCGGGCTCGCCTTCGTTGGGGTCACCTGTCAGGTAGGCCATCGTGTGCTTGAGGTATGTGGCGTCGTCGCGCTTGGGATAGTCGTCGCGCATGTGGCCGCCGCGGCTCTCCTTGCGGTTCAGCGCGGCTGCGATCAGCACCTCGGCAAGATCGAGCAGGAACCCGAGCTCGACGCCTTCGAGCAGGTCGGTGTTGAAGCGGCGACCGTGGTCGTGGATGCTGATGTGCTGGTAGCGCCTGCGCAGAGCTCGCACATCGTTGGCGGCCTGAGTCAGCGTCTCTTCGGTGCGGAACACCTGCGCGTTGGTGTCCATGGTCTCTTGCAGCTCTTTGCGGATCTGCGCGAGCGACTCGCCGCCGTCGTTGTTGCGGATGCCGTCGAGCAGATCGATGACGCCCTGCTCGGGTGCCTCGGGCAGCGGAACGAACTCCGCCTCACGAGAGTACTTGACCGCCTGACGACCGGCACGTTTGCCGAACACGTTGATGTCGAGCAACGAGTTGGTGCCCAGTCGGTTCGCACCGTGCACCGAGACGCACGCGCACTCGCCGGCCGCGTAGAGGCCGGGCACGATGTCTTTGATCGTGCGCAGCACCTCGCCGTTGTTGTTGGTGGGGATGCCGCCCATGGCATAGTGCGCTGTCGGATAGACCGGCACGGGCTCGACGACTGGGTCGACGCCGAGATAGGTGCGGGCGAACTCAGTGATGTCGGGAAGCTTGGTCTCGAGCACCTCGGCACCCAGATGGGTGCAGTCGAGCAGCACGTAGTCTTTGTTCGGGCCGACGCCGCGGCCCTCCTGAACCTCCTGCACCATGCATCGGGCGACGATGTCGCGAGGTGCGAGGTCTTTGATGGTCGGCGCGTACCGCTCCATGAATCGCTCACCATTTGCGTTTCGCAGAATGGCGCCTTCGCCACGGGCACCCTCGGTGAGCAGGATGCCCAGACCGGCGAGGCCGGTCGGATGGAACTGGAAGAACTCGATGTCTTCAAGGGGCAGGTGCTGACGCCAGATGATGCCGACGCCGTCGCCGGTGAGCGTGTGAGCGTTCGACGTGGTCTTGAACATCTTGCCAAAGCCGCCGGTCGCGAAGACGATCGACTTGCCCTGGAAGACGTGAATGTCGCCGGTGGCCAGCTCGTACGCGATGACCGCTGCAGGGCGGCGTTCGCCGTCGATCTCGGTGAAGACCAGATCAAGTGCGTAGTACTCGTTGTAGAACTGGATGCCGAGCTTGACGCAGTTCTGGTAGAGGGTCTGCAGAATCATGTGGCCGGTGCGGTCTGCGGCGTAGCACGAGCGACGAACGGGTGCCTTGCCGTGCTCGCGGGTGTGGCCTCCGAATCGGCGCTGAGCGATCTTGCCGTCTTCGGTGCGGTTGAACGGCAGACCCATGTTCTCGAGGTCGATGACTGCGTCGATGGCCTCTTTGGCCAGAATCTCGACGGCATCCTGATCAGCGAGGAAGTCGCCGCCCTTGACCGTGTCGTAGGTGTGCCACTCCCATGAGTCCTCTTCGAGGTTCGAGAGAGCTGCAGCCATGCCGCCCTGAGCCGCACCCGTGTGCGAACGAGTGGGGTAGAGCTTGGTGATCACGGCGGTGTCGGCATGGGGGCCGGCCTCGATCGCAGCGCGCATGCCGGCGCCGCCGGCACCGACGATGATCACATCATGCTGGTGGTAGTGAACGGTGTAGTCGCCGTTCTTGGTCGTTGAGGTCTCAGTCATCTCAGTCTTTCATCGCCTTTGACTCGGCGCCGTCAGGCGTCACTTCGTGCAGAACTGCTGCCAGTCTGCGTTCAGGTTGGGGTCGGCGCAGGGGTCGAAGCCGAAGACGACCCAGGTGCCGAGAATGATCAGCACGCCGGCTGCCGCGAAGATCGCGATGCGCAGGCCTTTGGCCACCCGCTGGTTCTCGACGTAGTCATTGACGATCGTGCGCATGCCGTTCGCGCCGTGCAGCAGCGCGAGCCAGAGCATGAGGATGTCCCAGACCTGCCAGAACGGATTGGCCAGCTTTCCGGCGACGAAGCCCCAGTCGACCTGGTGAATGCCGTCGCCGGTGAGCAGATTGAAGTACAGATGCCCGAAGATGAGCACGACGAGCAGAACACCCGAACCGCGCATGAAGAGCCAGGCGAACTTCTCGCGGTTCGAGCGCTTGTGAGGTGCGCGGGCGGGTTTTTCGATGGTGACGGTCATTGTCGTTCAGCCCTTCCCTAGAACCCGAACACGTGTGACAGGTGCTGTGGCACGAAGAAGATCATCAGCACAAGCCAGACGAGCATCACACCGTAGAAGAGTCCGCGCTGATGCTTCGTGCCCTGCGACCAGAAGTCGATGAGGATGACACGCAGGCCGTTGAGCGCGTGAAATGCGATCGCGGCGACCAGTGCGACCTCGCCCACGCCCATCAGAGGATTCTTGTAGGTGCCGATGACCGCGTTGTAGGCCTCGGGAGAGAGGCGAATGAGCGCGGTGTCGAGAATGTGCACCAGCAGGAAGAAGAAGATGGCCACGCCGGTGATGCGGTGGAAAACCCAGGACCACATGCCTTCTCGGCCACGGTACAGAGTACCGGCTGGTTTCGGTGACACGAACAACCCTCCTTGGTTGAGTACGCCCGGCAACAGAAACCTATCGGACGCTGACTGTGTTGTGGCAAGTCTAGACCCGGCGTGCATTCGCATATCAGTAAGGTCTGCCTAAGCAAGCGGCAGGATCATGGACGCCGAGCCGATTTCTCCGACATCTGTCTTCGCGGTGCCAGTCTACGTCGAGCCGGGAGGGCTCTGGTAGCCTGAGGGCATGTCTGCATCTGCCGCTGACCACGTGTATGCGATTATCCCGGCGGGAGGTGTCGGTTCCCGTCTGTGGCCTCTCTCTCGGGCGAAAGAGCCCAAATTCCTCCTCGATCTCACCGGATCGGGCCATTCCCTGCTGCGGTCGACTTGGGATCGCATCGTCCCGCTGATCGGCAGCGACCACATCATGGTGGTGACGGGTGCCGCGCACCGGGCCTCGGTCGTCAGCCAGCTGCCCGATCTCGACGGCGACAACCTGGTGCTCGAGAGTGAGCCTCGTGACTCGACCGCGGCGATCTGTCTGGCGGCTGCCCTGATCGCCCGCCGAGACCCAGACGCCATCGTGGCCTCGTTCCCCGCCGACCACTTCATCGGCGATGAGCGAGCCTTCCGCGAGGTCGTCACCGAGGCCGCGCAGGTCGCAGCGACCGGCCGGCTGGTGACGATCGGCATCACCCCGACCTCGCCCTCGACCGGCTTCGGGTACATACGCACCGACGGCACTCTTGACCCGGACGGCTCGCAGGGGCTGCCGAAGAGCGCACGGGCGGTCACCAGCTTCGTCGAGAAGCCCAAGGCCAGCGTCGCTCGGGAGTACGTCGCCAGTGGCGAGTATCTGTGGAACGCGGGCATGTTCGTGGCACGCGCGGTCAACCTCATGGGCTGGCTGCGCGAGAGCGAGCCCGAGCTCGCCGCCGGCATCGACCGCATCGCCGACGCCTGGGGCACTCCCGCCGTCTACGAAGTGAAGGCCAAGACCTGGCCGAAGCTCAAGAAGATCGCAATCGACTACGCCATCGCCGAGCCGGTCGCTGCAGCGGGTCAGGTCGCGGTGATCCCGGGTGACTTCGACTGGGATGACGTGGGCGACTTCTCTGCGGTGGCCCGGCAGGTGCGCAAGCGCAACCCCGGCAACCTTGCCATTCTCGGCGAGGCGAGCGTGCTCTCCGAGTCGAGCACCGGTGTGCTGGTCAGCGAGACGGATCGGCTGATCGCGATCATCGGGGTGCAGGATCTTGTCGTCGTCGACACCGAAGACGTGCTCATGATCACCACCAGCGATCATGCCCAGCGTGTGAAAGAGATGGTGAACATGGTGCGTCAGACGGGAAACGAGAATCTGCTCTGAGCGCTTCGGCGGCTGATGGCATCGTCGGCTCCGCTAGAGTTGGCGCATGAGCGCTGAGCACGATTCCGCAGAAGACCGAATCCTCGATGACGACACCCTCGATCTGACCCTCGAAGGGGCCGATCTGGTCGAGGTTCCCAAGATCAGCCTGCACGACCATCTCGATGGAGGACTGCGCCCTGAGACCATCGTCGAACTGGCCGACCAGGCCGGTCTCGAGCTGCCGGTCGACGATCCCGAAGAGCTCGGGGACTGGTTCGCCGACAGCGCCGACTCCGGCGACCTCATCACCTACCTCAAGACCTTCGACCAGACCGTCGGCGTCATGCAGACCGCCGACTCGCTGGCCCGGGTCGCCCGTGAGTTCGTCGAAGACTCGGTCGACGACGGCATCATCTACGTCGAGGCGCGGTGGGCTCCCGAACAGCACCTCGCTGGCGGTCTCACCCCTGAGGCAGCGGTTGAGGCGGTCGCCGCCGGGTTCGAAGAGGGCATGCGAGACGCCGCCGAGCGCGGCTGCCAGATCGAGGCCAACCAGATCGTGACCGCGCTGCGTCACAATGATCGCTCGCTTGAGATGGCCAAGCTCGCAGTGCGCTATCGGGATGCCGGCGTGGTCGGGTTCGACCTGGCCGGCCCCGAGAAGGGCTTTCTGCCGTCTCGTCACCAAGAGGCCCTCGACTATCTGGCGCGCAGCTTCTTTCCGACCACGGTGCATGCCGGCGAGGCTGACGGCCTCGACTCCATCGTGTCGGCCCTCATCGACGGCCGTGCGCTGCGTCTCGGCCATGGCACGCATCTCGTCGACGACATCCAGCTGATCGACGAAGGCGACGACTCCGACGAGGTGCTCGCCGTGCTCGGCGACGTCGCCGCATGGGTGCGCGATCGCGGCATCGTGCTCGAGACGAACCCGTCGTCGAATCTGCAGACCGGTGCCTTCGCCGGCCCGTTCGACGAGCATCCGCTCGACCTGCTCTACCAGCTCGACTTCCGAGTGACCGTGAACGTCGATAACCGGCTGCAGTCGAACACCACGCTGACCGAGGAGTTCGCACGCGTGGCGCAGGCTTTCGACTATGGTCTGGACGATCTGGCCGTACTGACGCTCAACGCAGCCGAAGGCTCCTTCCTGCCTGCCACCGATCGTCAGGATCTTGCCGATCGCGTGATCGCGTTCTACGACGACCTCGACTGACCTCGGTCAGCGTCGCGGGGTTCGTTTGACGCCTCGCGTCGCCTTCGCTGTGGTCGGGTCTTCTGGCCATGGGTGCTTCGGGTATCGGCCGCGCATCTCGGCGCGCACCTGTCGGTAGCCGTCGTGCCAGAACGACGCCAGATCCATCGTCACTGCGAGCGGTCGACCGGCGGGTGAGAGCAGCTGCAGCTGTACGGGCACTCGGCCGTCGACCAGATGCGGTACCTGCTGCCAGCCGAAGCACTCCTGCAGCTTCACCGCGAGCACCGGCGGCGCATCGTCATCCGACGGGTAGTGCACTCGAACCCGTGACCCAGACGGCACTTCGAGGCGTTCCGGCACCAGCGCATCCAGTCGCGACGCGTCAGGCCAGGGCAGCAGTCGACGCAGCGCGGACGCCAGGTCGAGCCCGGCTGTCGCGGTTCCAGCCGCAAGCCGCTCGATCTCTGGAGCGAGCCAGTCATCAAGACGACCGCTGAGGGCAGCGTCATCGACGGCCGGCCAGGGGTCGCCCAGCTCACGATGCAGCATGTGCAGGCGGTCGCGCAGGTCGCTCGCTGCCTGAGACCAATGCAGCGAGGCCAAGCCGTCTGCGGTGGCGAGCAGGCTGCGCACCTGAGCACGCGCATCGGCCGCGGCCAGACGTGCGGGCGCCCGTGAGAGCTCGATCGCTCCCAGCCGGCGCACCCGCCGGGCGCTGAGCCGGCCGTCTCGCCACTCGCTCTCGACCGTGTCTTCGATGAGACCTGCGCCGACGACGAGAGCTGCGTCGACGGTCAGCGGTGCAGCGGCACGAATCATGGCCCCAGAGCCCTCGCCGGTTCGCGCGACGCTCACTTCGCTGACGGCCAACCACTGCGACCCGCGCAGTGCTGAGCCGCGGGGCAGCACGGCACCGGTGCCTGAGGCAAGCTGATAGCTCAGCCCGGAGTCGCTGGGCCCAGAGTTGCTGGGCCCAGAGTCGCTGGATCGCAGGCGAGCCAGGCGCTCCGGGTATGCGAGTCCAGCGATCGCCGCGATCACCCCGTCGGCGTCGACCGACGAGTGACTCACCCCGCTTCTCGAGGTGCTGCTGTGATCGGGCATGAGCGCGACGAGGCGGCGCACATCCTGCTGCCACCGGTGCGCTGCTGCAGGCGAGACGGCGGCATCGGCCTGGCTGTGTGAGCCCTCGGTGCTGCCTGCACGTCGAGATCGGTGCCCGCCGCGGTGCCCGCCACGACGCAGCTCGTGCAGCAGCGCAGGCAAGTCGCCTCCGGGAGCCCGTGCGTCCGATTCGATGGCCGCCACTGCCTCGGCTGCCAGCGTCACAGCTGACCGGCGATCACCGTCGATCAGCGCGGCGCCGTCGATCAGCGCGCGTGCCAGTCTCGGGTGCACCGGCATCCGAGCGATCAGCCGTCCGAGGTCGGTGACACGCCATCGCATCGTCCTGCCGCTCTCAGGCGCGATCGCACCCAGCCGAACCAGCGTGCGCTGGGCGAGCTCGAGCGACGCCCGCGGCGGGGCATCAGGCAGCGCGAGCTCTTGAGCATCGGGGTCGCCCCAGAGCGTCAGCATGAGAGCTGCCTCGGTGAGGTCCGCAGTGGTGATCGCCGGGCGTGCCTGTGCGGGAGCCGACGCGAACTCGGCCTCGCTGTAGCAGCGCACGACTGTGCCGGGGCCCAGACGGGCGGCACGACCGGCGCGCTGCGTCGCCGCCGCGCTCGACACCGGAACGGTCACCAGGCCGGACATCTCGCGCATCGCATCGAGCCGGGGCTCGCGCGCGAGGCCGGCG
Source organism: Pseudoclavibacter sp. CFCC 13611 (assembly GCF_008831225.1). Classification (NCBI taxonomy): domain Bacteria; kingdom Bacillati; phylum Actinomycetota; class Actinomycetes; order Micrococcales; family Microbacteriaceae; genus Pseudoclavibacter; species Pseudoclavibacter sp. CFCC 13611. The sequence continues at coordinate 197,838 of NZ_WBKE01000002.1, forward strand.
TCGACGACGGTGTGCACGCCGGGCACGGTCAGCGACGTCTCGGCGATCGAGGTCGACACGATCACTCGGCGTTCGTGCGTGCCCAAGGGAGCGAGCGCCGCTCGCTGCGCCGACGCGGGCAGCGAACCGTGCAGCGGCAGGGCAGTGACTCCGGAATCGCGCAGGCGGGCGACCACAGCGTCCACCTCACGGCGGCCCGGAAGAAAAGCCAGCACGGTGCCCTCAGCCTGCTCGCGCGACTTGGCAGCCACGACCGTGGCGACGTGTCGCAGAAAACCGGGAGTGACGCCGCGGGCGTCGAGTCGTTGGGTGCCGACGGGCGCCGGCCGCCATTCCACCGTGAGCGGGTGCAGGGGCACCTCTGCGGTGAGCACCGGCGCAGCGTCGCCGAGCAGCGAACTCCAGCGTTGTGTGTCGAGCGTCGCCGACATGACGATCAGAGCGAGATCGCCGCGCAGCAGGGCCACTTCGCGGAGCATGGCGAAGAGCAGATCGGCGTCGAGGTCGCGTTCGTGCACCTCGTCGAGCACGACGGCATCGACTCCTGCGAGCTCGGGGTCGGCAGTCAGGCGACGCAGCAGCAGACCTGTGGTGACGAACTCCACCTGCGTCTGCGGGCCGATGTGGTGTTCGCCGCGCACGGCATAGCCGACCGCGTCACCGATACGAGTGCGGCTGAGGTCGGCGAGCCGTTCGGCTGCGGAGCGCGCGGCGAGTCGGCGTGGCTCGGTGACGATGACCCGTCCGGTGACCGCGTTCGCCACTGCGGGTGGTACGACCGTCGTCTTGCCTGATCCCGGTGGAGCCTGCACGACGGCGAACGCCGGACGACGAGTGGTCTGCGTGAGCACGTCGTGCAGTCGAGGCACCAAGGATGCCGCGGGAAGCCCGGCGCCGATAGCTGCCAGGTCGAAGACGGCCTGCCGCGCTTCGCCAGCGGCGGGCGCGGCAGAAGACGTCATCCCAGTTGCAGACGCTTCTGCCACCAGTCGCGCAGATCGGCGAGCTTCGCCGCGTTCTCAGCCGCTGCTGCGGCCGGATCAGGCAGACTGCTCGAGACGTCGAGATAGATCTTGAGCTTCGGCTCGGTGCCCGAGGGGCGCACGATGACCCGCGAGCCGTCGGCGAGCGAGTAGCGCAGGATGTCTGCCGGGGGCAGCCCGTCGATGCCGTGCAGCAGGTCGTCGTGAGCGACGACGTCGAGACCGGCGATCGTGGTGAGCGGTTCGGCGCGCAGGGCGGCAGTCGCCTGTGCGATGAGCGAGCGGTCGGCGACGCGAATGGCCACCTGGTCGCTCGCTGCCGAGCCATAGTCGGCAGCGATGCGCTGGAGAGCCTGCGCGACGGTGTGGCCCTCGCTTTTCAGCCGCGCGGCCAGCAGCAGGAACAGAGCGGCGGCGGAGATGCCATCCTTGTCGCGGACGAGCTCCGGATCGACGAGGTAGCCGAGCGCCTCTTCGTACCCGAAGATCAGCCCGGGCACACGGTTCACATACTTGAAGCCGGTGAGCGTCTCGACGTGCTCGATGCCGTAGTGCTCGGCGATGCGGCCGAGCAGCGGGCTGGACACCAGCGAGGCGGCGAGCGCACCCGGAGTGCCGGGGCGGTGCTCGCTGGCGATCAGATCGCCGAGCAGCCAGCCGACCTCGTTGCCGGTGAGGCGACGCCAGCCGCTCTCGGACGCATCGTCTGGAATGGCCACAGCCAGTCGGTCGGCGTCGGGATCGTTGGCGATGATGAGATCGGCCCCGGTCTTGCGGGCCAGTGCGAACGAGAGGTCGAGCGCGCCGGGCTCCTCGGGGTTCGGGAACGCGACGGTGGGAAACTCGGGATCCGGCGCGATCTGCTCTGTGACCGTCGCCGGTGCCGGAATGCCCAGCGTCTCGAAGAGTCGTGCGGCGACCTCCCAGCCCACACCGTGCATGGCGGTGTAGACGAAGCTGAGCCCGTCGGCAGAGGCCTGGGGTGCCCGTTGAGCGACTGCCGCCGCGGTCTCGGTGACGTAGGCGTCGATGACGTCTTCGCCCAGTACCCGATAGGCCTGCGATCGGGGCAGCTGGTCGACGGTGAAGTCCTGGGCGATCTGGTCGATGTGTGCAGCGATCAGCTGATCGGCAGGGCTGATGATCTGTGACCCGGCGTCGATACCGCCGAGATACACCTTGTAGCCGTTGTCGGCGCCGGGATTGTGGCTGGCCGTCACCATCACGGCGGCCGAGGCGTCGAGGTGGCGCAGCACGAACGCGGTGACCGGGGTGGGCAGGTTGCGCGGCAGCAGCAGCGCGTCGACGCCGGCGGCCTGTGCGAGCTCGGCGGTGTCGCGAGCGAAGATCTCGGAGTTGTGGCGACCGTCGTAGCCGATGACCAGCGTCGGGCGTTCGTCGCCGGCGTGCTCGACCAGGTATGAGGCGAGGCCGGCGGCGGCCTGCGAAACGAGCACGCGGTTCATGCGGGCGGGGCCGGGGCCCATCTCGCCGCGCAGCCCGGCGGTGCCGAAGGCGAGGCGCTCGTCGAACTCGCTGTGCAGGGTGCTCAGTGCCTGCTCGTCGCCCCTGCGTGCCAGGTCGATCTGGTCGTCGAGCAGCTTCGAGGTCTTCGGGTCTGGGTCTTGGTCACGCCACTGCTCGGCCTGAGCGACCAGAGCGGCAAGCTGCTCAAGCTCTGCGGCGTCGCCGGGTTCTCGACCCGACGCGTCGGCGTGCGTGTTCCCCTGGGCGTTGGCGGTATCGGTCATACGATGTTCTCCAGTATCTCGGCAAGCAGTTCGGTGAGCTGTGGCGCTGCATCGCGGCCAGCCTGAATGACCTCGGCATGGCTCAGCGGCTGGGCAGAGACCCCCGCAGCGGCGTTCGTCACCAAAGACAAGCCTAGAACCTCGAGGCCCAAGGCGCGAGCTGCGATCGCTTCGAGGGCGGTCGACATGCCCACCAGATCGGCTCCGATCGCCCGCGCCATGCGCACCTCGGCCGGGGTTTCGTACTGTGGGCCGCGAAACTGGGCATAGACGCCTTCGCGCATCTGCGGATGCCGCTCGCGCACCGCGGCGCGGAGCCGGGGGGAGTACACGTCGGTCATGTCAACGAAGGTCGGGCCACTCAGCGGTGAGGTGCCGGTGAGGTTGACATGGTCGCTGATCAGCACCGGACTGCCGGGAGCGAGCGACGGGTCGACCCCTCCACAGCCGTTGGTCAGCACGATCGAACCCGCCCCGAGCGCGGCGGCGGTGTGCACGCCGTGCACCACGGCATCCACACCACGCCCCTCGTAGAGATGCGTGCGCGCGGCGATCAGCAGCACACGACGACCTGAGGCGGTCTGCACGATCAGCAGCGTGCCGGCATGGCCGGGCACGCCCGACACATGAAAGCCGGGCACCTCGGCCGCGGGCAGCGTCGCGAGGGTGGTGCCGAGACGGTCGGCGGATGCTCCCCAGCCCGATCCGAGCACCACGGCGCGATCGATGCCCGAGACGCCGGAGCGCCGCCTGATCGTATCGGCCGCCTGCTGTGCGAGCGGTGTGGGTGTGCGTCCGGAGGCCGCGGGTGCATAATGTGCAGGCGTGGCGGTCTCTGATGGGCCATCTGGAGTGGCAGAAGCTGTCATACTGATAAAGATAGGCAACTCTGCAGAGGGAGAACACCGCACATGGCATACGAGTTCGGCGACAAGCACGATCTGGTGGTCATCGGAGGAGGGCCTGGCGGTTACGAGGCTGCGCTGACCGGCGCCCAGCTCGGAGCCAATGTCACCCTCGTCGAACGTCATGGAGTCGGCGGCTCTGCCGTGCTCACCGATGTCGTGCCCTCGAAGGCGCTGATCGCGGTGGCCGAGGCGACGACGCAGGTCGCCAACGCACAGCGTCTGGGCGTGCAGATCTTCGCGCCGGGCAGCGACGAGCCGATCGCTCCCGACTACCGCATCGACCTCAAGACGGTGAACCGTCGACTGCTCGATCTGGCCCGACAGCAGTCGGCCGATATGGCGGCGGCCCTCGAGAAGCAGGGCGTGCGTATCGTCAAGGGCACGGGGCGGCTGCTAAATCATCACGCCATCGCGGCAGATCTCACCAACGGGGAGGTCAGTGAGTTCCACGCCGACACCACGGTCATCTCTGTGGGTGCGCATCCTCGCAAGCTGCCGAGTGCGATGCCAGACGGCGAGCGCATCCTCACCTGGACTCAGCTGTATCAGCTCGAAGAGCTGCCGCAGCACCTGATCGTCGTCGGCTCCGGTGTGACCGGTGCCGAGTTCGCCAGCGCGTTCCGCCACCTGGGCAGCGAGGTCACGCTGATCTCGAGCCGCGACCGCGTGCTGCCCGGACAGGACGAAGACGCCGCACGCGTGATCGAAGAGGTGTTCCTGCGCGAGGGGATGAACGTGCTCTCGAAGTCTCGCGCCGAGAGCGTGGTGCGCGAAGGCGACGAGGTCATCGCCACGCTCAGCGACGGCAGCACGGTGGTCGGCAGCCACTGTCTGATGGCGGTCGGGTCGATTCCGAACACGGCCGGGCTGGGGCTTGAGGGTGCCCGGGTGCAGACGACGGCATCCGGCCATATCAAGGTCAACCGTGTCGCGCGCACCTCAGTGCCCGAGATCTACGCCGCCGGAGACTGCACCGACTTCTTCCCCCTGGCCAGCGTGGCGAACATGCAGGGCCGAACCGCGGTGTTCCACGCGCTCGGCGACGCGGCGCAGCCGATCAAGCTGCGCAACGTGGCCTCGAACATCTTCACCGCGCCCGAGATCGCCTCGGTCGGCTGGTCGCAGTCGCAGATCGAGGAGGGCCTCGCACAGGGCGTCATCTACAAGTACCCGCTCGCCGAGAACCCGCGCGCGAAGATGCAGAACATCAGCGACGGGTTCGTCAAGCTCTTCGCCCGCACGCAGTCGGGCACGGTCATCGGCGGCGTCGTCGTTGCGCCCAAAGCCAGCGAGCTGATCTTCCCGCTCGCACTTGCGGTCGAGCAGCGGCTGACCGTCGACCAGGTCGCCAACGCCTTCGCGGTCTACCCCTCGCTGTCGGGAGCGATCACCGATGCGGCGCGGGCGCTGCACATGCTGAAGGGCTGATTCGCGAGGCTGCGCGGAGAGCGGGCTGCGGTGCCCTGCAGGCGTGTGCAGCACTGGTGCGGGGGATCGGCCGTGTGGCTCGGCGGGCTCCTGCAGTCGATCCCGTTCGGCCAGCCAACCGAACGTCATCGGCGGTTCGCATCCTGTTGGGAATGGCCTCGGGCCGAATTTGTTGTAGCTTCATGTGAAAAATATCGCATTCCTGTCATTCGGGCATTGGCAGAACTCCATTCATTCGCCCGTGCGCACCGGCGGCGACGCGCTGCTGCAGTCGATCGATCTGGCTGTGGCCGCCGAAGAGATCGGCGTCGACGGCGCGTACTTCCGCGTTCACCACTTCGCTCAGCAGCTGGGGTCTCCGTACCCGCTGCTGGCCGCGATCGGCGCGCGCACCTCGCGCATCGAGATCGGCACCGGCGTCATCGACATGCGCTATGAGAACCCGCTCGCAATGGCAGAGAACGCCGGCGCGGCCGACCTCATCGCAGCGGGCAGACTGCAGCTGGGCGTCAGCCGTGGGTCACCTGAGCAGGTGATCGACGGGTTCCGGCACTTCGGCTATCAGCCGGAGGCACATGACCCCGACGGCGCTGAGATGGCGCGGGAGCACACCGCTCGTTTCCTGGAGGTGATCCAGGGCGAGGGCTTCGCCGAGCCGAACCCCCGGCCGATGTTTCCGAATCCGCCGGGCCTGCTGCGTGTCGAACCGTACTCGCCGGGCCTGCGCGATCGCATCTGGTGGGGTGCCGGTTCCCGGGCGACCGCGGAGTGGACGGCGCGTCAGGGCATGAACCTGATGAGCTCCACGCTGCTCACCGAAGACACCGGTGTGCCGTTGAGCGTGCTGCAGGCGGAGCAGATCCGTCTCTTCCGCGCGGCGTGGAAGGAAGCGGGATGGGACCGCGAGCCTCGAGTGAGCGTCAGCCGCAGCATCATGCCGATCACCTCTGACCTCGATCGGCAGCTGTGGGCGGGTCGCGACGAGAGCCATGACACGGTCGGCTGGATCGACTCGAAGACCGTGGCTCGGTTCGGGCGCAGCTATGCAGACGAGCCCGATCGTCTGGTCGAGCAGCTGGCGCAGGATGAGGCCGTCGCCGAGGCCGACACGGTGACGCTGACCGTGCCCAGCACGCTGGGCGTCGAGTACAATGCGCATCTGCTGCGCAGCGTCGTTGAAGACGTCGCACCCGGGCTCGGCTGGCGCTGAGGTCGGCTGGCTACGGGTTCGGCTGGCGGCGAGAGGGATGTCACGCGTGCGCGGATCCGCTAGCTTCGACACCGTTCCGCTCAGATTGCCGTGATCTTGGCGGAACGGTGCTCGGCATGGCGGAACGGTGCGCGGCGGAACGGTGCTGGTCGAAGCATGAGCTGACGACAGCTGTCTGTCGCCGACACTGCGCCATGCCGCCAGCGCACAGCGACTGTCGAGGCACTGTGATGGCACAGCATCCGCAGCAGGGATGCGATCTGCACCAGGGATGCGATCTGCACCAGCGATTCGACCTGCGGCAGCGACTCGGCGCGCTGACTACTCGTCTTCGATGGTGAGCAGCGTGTGCCCGGACGGAATTGTCTGCCCGAGCGGCGCGTTCAGATTGCGCACGACACCGGCGCGCTGCGCGGTGATCGGCTGTTCCATCTTCATCGCCTCGAGCACGACCAGCAGATCGCCCTCGATGACCTTCTGACCCTCTTCGACGGCGACCTTGACCACGCTGGCCTGCATCGGGGTCGAGACGGCGTTCGTGTTGTCGCCGGTGACCTCGGCGGCGCGGAATCGGCGCTTCGGGGCCGGGCGGCTCGCCGTGCCCCAATCGCCCTTCACCAGCACGTCTGGCACGCTGACCTCGATGCGTCGGCCGGCGACCTCCAGCACGACGTCGCTGCGCTTGGCGAAGATGCTCTCGTCTTCAGAAGGGGTGCCGCTCCACGCCGGAATGCGATTGTCGAAATCGTTCTCGATCCAGGTGGTGTGCACCTTGAAGTGCCCGTCTGCGGCCACGAAGTCGGGCTCGTTGACCACCACGCGGTGGAAGGGCAGTGCGGTCGGCATGCCGGTGATCTCGAACTCGGCCAGTGCTCGGCGTGAGCGCTCCAGCGCCTCTTCGCGAGTGGCACCGGTCACCACCACCTTGGCCAGCAGCGAGTCGAACGCACCGGAGACCACGTCACCGCCGGTCACTCCTGAGTCGACGCGCACGCCTGGGCCGCTGCACTCGCGGTAGGTGACGATCGTGCCGGGCGCAGGCAGAAAGTGGTTGCCGGGATCTTCTCCGTTGATGCGGAACTCGAACGCGTGCCCGTGATTCTCCGGGTCTGGGTAGTCGAGTTCGCCGCCCTCTGCGATGCGGAACTGTTCGCGCACCAGGTCGAGGCCGGTCACCTGCTCTGAGACCGGATGCTCCACCTGCAGTCGCGTGTTCACCTCGAGGAACGAGAGCGTGCCGTCGTGCCCGATGAGAAACTCGCAGGTGCCTGCGCCGACGTACCCGGCCTCGCGCAGGATCGCCTTCGAGGCGGCGTAGAGACGATCATGCTGTTCCTGCGTGATGAACGGCGCCGGGGCCTCTTCGACCAGCTTCTGGTTGCGCCGCTGCAGCGAGCAGTCGCGCGTGCTGACGACGACGACGTTGCCGTGCTCGTCGGCGAGGCACTGCGTCTCGACGTGGCGAGGGCGCAGCAGGAACTTCTCGACGAAGCACTCACCGCGACCGAATGCTGCGACGGCCTCACGTGTGGCCGAATCGAACAGTGCGGGAATCTCGTCGAGCTCGTAGGCCACCTTGAGACCGCGACCGCCGCCGCCGAACGCCGCTTTGATCGCGACCGGCAGGCCGACCTTCTCGGCGAAGGCCACGACCTCGTCGGCGCCCTTGACCGGGTCGCTGGTGCCCGGAGCCAGAGGAGCCCCGACCTTCTCTGCGATGTGTCGCGCCGAGACTTTGTCACCCAGCGACGTGATCGCAGCGGGCGGTGGGCCGACCCAGATCAGACCGGCGTCGATGACGGCCTGTGCGAAGTCGGCGTTCTCAGAGAGAAAGCCGTAACCGGGGTGGATCGCATCGGCGCCGGAGCGTCGAGCCACCGAGATGAGCTTCTCGATCGAGAGGTAGGTGTCGGCGGCGCTGTCGCCGTTGAGTGCGTACGCCTCGTCGGCCAGGCTCGCGTGAATCGCGTTGATGTCCTGGTCGGCGTAGACGGCGACCGAGGCGATGCCGGCGTCGCGTGCGGCTCGGATCACCCGAACGGCGATCTCACCGCGGTTGGCGATGAGAACTTTGGTGATCTTACGAGGCAGAGTGGTGTTGAGGGCAGTGCTCATAGTCGAACAGCCTACGATGCAGGCGCACAGATTCTGTGGCAACCTCCGACAAAATCGATTTGCCGGTTTCGTGCAGTCCTACAAGCGCACGACGCTCTGGCCTCGCACGTCAGTCTCGGGCCGCGCCTATGTTCCACAGGTCGGGCCAGAACACTCCGAGCTGTGCGGCGAGTCGGCGCACGACAGGCACTGAGAGCCCGATGACGCAGCTGGGCGCGCCCTGCACCGACGTGATGAACGCCTGCCCGAGCCCGTCGACAGTGAAGCTGCCGGCCACTTCGAGCGGCTCGCCGGTCGCGACATAGGCCTCGATCTCGGCGTCGCTGATGTCGTCGAACGTCACAGTGGCACTGTCCCACGCGCCTGCCTCGGCGATGGTCGAACCCCCGCGGTGGTCGACCAGCCAGTGCCCCGAGTAGAGCGTCCCGGTGCGTCCGCGCATCTGACGGATGCGCTCTGCGGCCCGCTGCGGTGTGTGCGGCTTGCCGAGCGGCACGCCGTCGATCTCGAACATCGAGTCTCCGCCGAGAACGAGTCCGTCGACCTCGGGGGTGAGCACCGCTCGCGCCTTGGCGCGGGCGAGCGTCGAGACGATCTGCGCGGTGCGCCCGCCGCCGTCGACCGTGCGGTCGCGACCCTCGACCACGCTGTCACCGGCCAGTCCGGCGGCGGCGACCACGGCATCCTCGTCAACGTGGCTTGGCACGACGACCGGCTCGATGCCGGCCGAGCGCATCGTGGCGAGCCGGGCCGGTGACGTCGAAGCGAGCACGAACGGCACACGCGGGCGCCGAGCGGGGGCCGCCGTTGGCGCAGTAGAGTCGTTGATGTGCATGAGCAGACCTTTCCCGAACCGCAGTCGAACGTCAAGAACCCCAGCCGCAAGTCGTCGAACGTCGAGGCCGGTGCGGCGAGTGACACGCAGCCGCAGGTCGGCGACGTGATCGATCTCGATGTTACCGGCGTCGCTCATCAGGGCGTCTTCGTCGCGCGTCACGCGGGCCGCGTCGTGTTCGTGCCCGACACCATGCCCGGCGAGCGGGTGCGTGCCCGCCTGACCGAGGCGAAGCCACGATTCGCCAGAGCCGTCGCGCTCGAAGTCTTGGAGGCATCCTCGGATCGCCGCCGTCAGGTGCTGCCCGAAGGCGACATCAGTCGTGAGCCCGAGGTCCGGGCCGGCAGCGCCGACTTCGGGCATATCGCCCTGCCGCGCCAGCGCGAGCTCAAGAGCATCGTGCTGCGGGACGCCTTCGAGCGCATCGGCCACTTCGATGCGGATGCGGTTGCGGCCTGGAATCTCGATGTCGCGCCCGTCGGCGACGCGGCGTCGCGCGATGCCGTCGATCTGCCGGGACTCGACCCCGATCACAGACCCGGGCGGCGCTGGCGCACCCGCGAGCTGCTGCACGTCGACGCCGAAGGGCGGGTCGGCCCCTACGCGGCGCGTTCCCACACGGTCGTTCCGGTCGAGCATCTGCCGCTGGCCGTCGACGAGCTCGAAGAGCTCGGCGTTCACCGCGGGCTGCGCAAGGGCCACAAGACCGTGCAGCTGGTGCTCGACGAGCGCAAACACTTCGACGGGCCCGGTCGCGCACGCATCGTGCTCGACGGCGGACACGGCGCAACGGTCGTGCGTCGGGTGCACGGTGTCGAGTTTCAGGTCGACGAGGGCGGGTTCTGGCAGGTGCATCGTGATGCGCCGACCACGCTGGTCGACGCGGTGGCAAGCCTTGTCGCCGTCGATCGGATCGACCCGGACGCACCCCACCTCGACCTCTACGGCGGCGTCGGGCTCTTCGCCGTGTGGCTCGCACGAGCAGGCCTGGCGGTCACCACAGTCGAGGCCGACCAGCGCGCCAGCGAGCTGGCCGATATCAACGCCCGCGAGTTCGAACGCGTCGACGCACGCAGTGAGTCGGTCGAGGGCTTTCTGCATCGTGAGGCGGAGCAGGCGCCCGCATCGATGTACCGGCGTTCGCTGGTCGTGCTCGACCCGCCGCGCTCTGGCGCGGGCAAGAAGGTCGTCGCCGACCTGACGAAGCTGCAGCCGGCGCAGGTGATCTACGTGGCCTGCGATCCCGTCGCTCTGGCTCGGGATGCTCGGCTGCTCGCCGACGCCGGCTATCAGATCGCCGACGTGCGCGCGTTCGATCTCTTTCCCCACAGCCACCACTTCGAGACGGTCGTGTCGTTCGTGCGCTGAGTCGTCAGACGAAGGCACGCATATGAGGCTCGCCCAGACACCGCTCGTACGGCGGGCTTCTGAAGGATGCTCTGAGCTCGCTGTGAATGCCGTCGTCGCTGGTCGCCCAGAGCGAACGCCTCGGTGGGTCGACGTGCGCGGCCGGTAGTCTGGGCGGCATGGTTCTCCAACGTGTGATGGCTCGTCTGCAGCCTGCGCTCACTGTGCTCTTGCCGCTGTGGCTCTTCTTCGGCGGCGGCTTCCGCGCGCAGAGCGGATGGCAGGTGCTTGCGCTCGGAATCGGCGCACCGGTCCTGTTCGTCGCACTGATCGTGCTGGCGCTGCTGATCTTTCTGCGTCCGGGCCGTCGCCCGGGGCACTTCGACTGGGTCGACGTCGTGGTGGTCATCGTCGTCGACATACTGGTGGTCGTGGCGTCGCTGCTGGGCGATCTCGCCTGGCTGAGCTTTCTCCTGCTTGCGGTTGCTGCGGTTGGGGCGATCGCCCTGTCAGGCTGGCGACTCGTGCAGGCGGGCAGACAGTCGGTGCAGCAAATGCGCGAGCGGTTTCAGCCGCGCACCGAGATCTCGGGTGAGACCATCGATGGCGGCGAGTACACCGTGATCGAGGTCGAGGAGTCGGGCCCGAACACTGATGACCAGGCCGACGATTCGAGTCGCTCCAGAGAACCGAGAGCGTGAGACGACTCGCTCACAACGGCGCTCCGCTAACCTAGTCGTGTATCTCGTGCCTTGTTTCGTCGACACCGAAGCAGACGGCGCACGATTCGCGACCGGCAGCATCCCCTCACCAGATGACAGGAGCACCTCCGATGATCGAGGCCCGCGACCTCAGCAAAAGGTATGGCAGCAAGACCGCTGTCGACCACGTCACCTTTCGTGTGGAGCCCGGCCGTGTGACCGGGTTTCTCGGGCCGAACGGCGCCGGCAAGTCGACGACGATGCGGCTGGCACTCGGCCTCGACCGCCCGACCACCGGCGCGGTGACGGTCAACGGACGTCGCTACGCCGAGCATCGTGCTCCACTGCGTGAGGTGGGCGCCCTGCTCGACGCCAAGGCCGTGCACCGCGGCCGCTCCGCCCGAGCACATCTGCGTGCGCTCGCTGCCACGCATGGCATCCCCGACGCACGTGTTGACGAGGTCATCGCGATGGCCGGGCTCGAATCGGTCGCCGACAAGCGGTCAGGCGGCTTCTCACTCGGCATGGGCCAGCGGCTCGGCATCGCGGCCGCGCTGCTCGGCGACCCCGACACGCTCATTCTCGACGAGCCGGTCAACGGCCTCGACCCAGACGGTGTGGTGTGGGTGCGGCAGCTGCTGCGCTACGAAGCGTCGAAGGGCAAGACGGTGCTCGTCTCAAGCCACCTCATGGCCGAGATGGCGCAGACCGCCGATCATCTGATCGTGCTCGGCCGCGGTCGGGTGCTGGCCGACACGTCGCTGCAGCAGTTCATCACACACGCAGGGCGAAACTACGTGCGGGTGCGCTCGCCACAGGGCGCCGACCTCGCCGCCGAGCTGCAGCGCATGGGTGCGACCGTGACCGCCGGCGCCGATGGCGCACTGTCGGTCACCGGGCTCGATGCCGCGGTGATCGGCCAGACGGCAGCCGACACACATGTCGTACTGCACGAACTGCACACCGTCGAGGCCTCGCTCGAGCAGGCCTACCTCGAACTCACTGAGAACGCCGTGCAGTACAACGCCGGCAGCCTGCCCGAAGGAGCCCGCGCATGACACCTCAGCCAGGACAGCCAGATCAGCCCGTACAGCCAGGACAGCCCGTCCAGCCAGGCCAGCCGGCTCAGCCGTCGGCCGAGTGGCAGGTATTGTCAGGCCCCGCCCCGCAGCCCGCGGCCGCACCTGTTTCCGGTGCCGCACCGCAGCCCCCGACGCGTCGCGCAGCCGCGGCAGCAGCTCGTCGCGACCGGCTTGGCAGCGCACGTCTCGGATTCGGGGGAGTGCTGCGCTCTGAGTGGATCAAACTCTGGAGCGTGCGCTCGACGTGGTGGACGCTCAGCGTGCTCATCGTTGTCGGAGTCGGTCTCGCCCTGTTGGTCGGCTTGGCGATCGCCTCGGTCGCCGGGCAGGCCGGTGCGGATGGCTCTGGGGTGACCGGTCTCTTCGAGTCTGGAGACGCCGACGCACAGACCGCACAGATGCTGCAGCTGGCTGCCTCCGGCATCGGAGCTGCGGCGCTCGTCGCCAGCGTGCTCGGGGTGCTGAACATCACCACCGAGTTCTCGGGCGGCTCGATCACCACCTCGATGCTCGCCGTGCCGCGGCGATGGCCGGTGCTGCTCGCCAAGGCCTTGGCAGTGGGCATCGTGCTCGCGGTACTCGGCTTCGTCACGATGCTGTTGAGCGCGGTCGTGGTCTCTCTGCTGCTGCACGGTGTGCTGCCCGACCAACAGCCGTTCAGCTCTCAGATGCTGTTGGTCAGCCTGGGCGCCGCTGCCTACCTGGCTGCTCTCGGCATCATCTCGGTGCACATCGGAGCGGTCGTGCGCTCGCCGGCCGCCGGCATCGCGATCGTGGTGGGGCTCTTGATGATCGTGCCGACAGTGCTCTCGATCGTCAGCGGCTTCGACATCGACTGGGCTCTGACGGTCAACGACTGGCTGCCCAGTCAGGCTGGCACAGCACTGACCACGATACCGATGGATGCTCCCGCTGGCATGCCCGCACCAGAGCACGCCGCGATGACGGCATGGCAGGGCGGGATCAGCCTCGCTGTCTGGTCGGTCGTGTCAGGCGCGGTCGCCTGGCTGCTGACACTGCGTCGAGACGTGTGACAGCTGGTGGGCAGACAGCAGGTCGGCCGCTCTTCGGCTGAGTACTGCTGGTGATGGGTATCGGCTCCGGATCGATTCGCAGCCGTCGGAGTGGAGCGTCTGCGGCTCACCGGCATGGCAGCGAAGGGGCGCCGCCTTGCTCTGCGGCCCGGTGCGGGCGCGGCGCGTGACGAACCACTTGTGCTGCGACAGGCTGAGGGACATGATCGACACATGACCGTCGAACCATCCCATACCGTTCAGCCGCTGACCATCACCATGCTGCTGTTTCCTCAGATCACTCAGCTCGACCTCACCGGGCCGGCCGAAGTCTTCGCACAGATCGAGGGTGTGCACATGCAGTACGTGTGGCACGACCTGAACCCCGTCGAAACGAGCGCCGGCTTCGCGCTGGTGCCGACTGTTCGCTTCGACGAGGCGCAGCAGGCCGACGTTCTCGTGGTTCCGGGAGGCCAAGGCGCCTTCACTCTGCTCGAAGACGAACAGGCGATCGGGTTTCTGCGCAGCCAGGCCGAACACGCCCAGTGGATCACCTCGGTGTGCACCGGGGCCTTCGCTCTCGCTCAGGCCGGATTACTCGCCGGCCGACGCGCGACCACGCACTGGAGCAGTCGGCCGCTGCTGGCAAGGTACCCCGACATCCTCGTGACAGACGAGCGCGTCGTCGTCGACGGCAATCTCATCACCGCAGGCGGGGTCACCTCGGGCATCGACTTCGCACTGACCCTCGTCGCGCGGCTGCGCGGCGAACAGGCCGCCCGAGACATCGCGCTCAGGCTTGAATACGACCCACATCCGCCTTTCGAGGCAGGCACGCCTCGCACACATCCGTCAGAACAGGTGGAAGGCATCATCGCTGCCAACGAGCGCCGACGCGGCCCTCTGGTCGAACATGCGCTGAAGCATCTCGGGCGCTGAAGGCCGCCAGCTGAAGGCCGCCCGCGGCCCGAGAGTCGCCGCCTCAGTACAACTGGCGATCGCGTCGTGCCGACCGCTGCTTCTCACGCCAGGAGGGCTCCGGCTCGTGCGACTCAATGGCGCGCTTTCGCTGCTCGCGGTGCCGCTCGCGCTCGGCCAGGCTCAGTGCCGAAGCGATCGCCGAGAGATCTTCGGGCGTCGGCGAGCCTGAGACGACCTGCAGCTGCTCGAGATACTCCTGTGGGCTGTGCGCCTCAGGCTCGTCTGCGGGGATGCTGGGCTCGGGCCCGCCCGCGGCGGTGACGTTGGTGTGCTGGTCGTCGATCACAGCGGGATGTTCCCATGCTTCTTGGAAGGCCGGTTGTCTCGCTTGGTGCGCAGTGTGCGCAGGGCCTTCGTGATCTCGACTCTCGTAGCCGCGGGTTCGATGACGCCGTCGAGCTCGCCTCGTTCGGCTGCGAGGAACGGACTCGCGACGTTGTAGGTGTACTCATTTGCCAGCCGGGTGCGCACGGCTTCGACGTCTTCACCGCGTTCTTCGGCCTCTTTGAGTTCGTGGCGGTAGAGAATGTTCACCGCGCCCTGGCCGCCCATGACCGCGATCTCTGCCGTGGGCCAGGCGAGGTTGAGATCGGCGCCCATCGATTTGGAGCCCATCACGATGTACGCGCCGCCGTAGGCCTTTCGGGTGATCACGGTGACCACAGGCACGGTTGCGTCGGCGTAGGCGTAGAGCAGCTTCGCCCCGCGGCGGATCACGCCGTTCCACTCCTGATCGGTGCCGGGCAGGTAGCCGGGCACATCCACCAGGGTGACGATCGGAATCGAGAAGGCGTCGCAGAACCGGACGAAGCGGGCGGCTTTCTCACCGGCGTCGATGTTCAGGGTGCCGGCCATCGCGGCTGGCTGGTTGGCGATGACGCCGACTGTGTGTCCCTCGACGCGGCCGAAGCCGATCACGATGTTCGGGGCGAAGAGCGCCTGCACCTCCAGGAACTCGCCGTCATCGACGATCGTCTTGATGACCGTCTTCATGTCGTAGGGCTGGTTGGTCGAGTCGGGGATCAGCTGGTTGAGTCGTCGGTCGACGTCGGTGATCTCGAGCTGGGTGTTCGACGCATACGTCGGGGCGTCGTTGAGGTTGTTGTCGGGAAGGTAGCTCAGCAGCGTGCGCGCGTAGTCGAGCGCGTCGTCTTCGTCCTGCGCCAGATAGTGCGAGACGCCGGAGGTCTTGTTGTGGGTGAGCGCACCGCCGAGCTCGTCGAAGCTCACCTCTTCGCCGGTGACGGTCTTGATGACGTCCGGGCCGGTGACGAACATGTGGCTGGTCTTGTCGGCCATGATCACGAAGTCGGTCAGCGCGGGGGAGTAGACCGCACCACCGGCGGCCGGGCCGAGCACGATCGAGATCTGCGGGATGACACCGCTGGACTTGGTGTTCAGCCGGAAGATCTCGCCGTACTTCGAAAGTGCGGTCACCCCCTCCTGGATGCGAGCGCCGCCCGAATCGAGGATGCCGATGATCGGGATGCCCGTCTTGAGGGCAAGCTGCATGATGCGCACGATCTTCTCACCGGCGACCTCGCCGAGCGATCCGCCGAAGACGGTGAAGTCCTGACTGTAGACGGCGACCTGCCGGCCGTGGATCGTGCCGGTGCCGACGACGACGGAGTCACCGTATGGGCGCTTGTCCTCCATGCCGAAGGCATGCGTGCGGTGCCGCACATAGGAGTCGATCTCGACGAACGATCCGTCGTCGAGCAGTTCGTGCACGCGCTCGCGGGCGGTCTTCTTACCGCGCTTGTGCTGCTTCTGCGCAGCTGTTCTGCTCGGCTCGACGACTGCTTCGCGGTAGCGGTCAGTGAGGTCGGCGATGCGTTCGGCAGTGGTGGATGGAACCACTTTGTCCGTGCTCTCGGCCGTGCTCTCGGCCGTCTTCGCGCTCGGGTTGGCGCTGGAATTCGCTGTCACAGAGGTCTCCTCGATGTCGATCGCAGACGAGTCTACCGGCGGGGTATGCCCGTTCTGCTGTAGTGATCACGCAAGACGACGGGGGGTGAATTGTGCGATCTGCACACTGTTTGGCCGCGTTCGCTGGTGTGAACCGGTCATTTTTGCTCTGAGGCATCCCCGCCTCTGCTTCTGGAGGCATGCCCGTCTCTTCTCTGGCGAGGGCATGCTCGTCGTGCGTTCTGGCGGGCGTGCCGAGGCAGTGGAGTTCGGAGACATCGGGCCAGGGGAAGTATCGATCCATGGGAAATGCTGTCCATACCGATCGAGACATGGCAAGCTCCATGTCTGGACGTTGTGGTGCAGCATTTGCGGCGACTGGGCTGACGTTGCTCGGGCACCGCTCCGCCCGCGATCTGCAGCGGTGATCCGTTCCGTGCTTCGCAGCCCTGATACACACGGGCTGCCCGCCCAGGGCGAGACCGCGAGAACGACCGGCTCCGTATGATCGAGGCATGGAGTTTCCCCTGAGCAGCGCCGAGTCGCCTAACCTCATCGCTCTCGATCACGTCGATTCGACGAATACCGTGCTCTCAGACATGATCCGCACCCAGTGGGCCGATGGGCAGCCCACCGAAGCCTTCACGACTGTGGCGACACTCGATCAGCGCGGCGGTCGCGGCCGACTGGATCGCGTCTGGCAGGCGCCTCGCGGGTCGGCACTCGCCGTCTCGATCGCATTCGTCGTCCCAGCAGAAGACGTCGATCTGCTCCCATGGCTCCCACTCATCTGCGGAGCAGCCACCCAGCAGGCCATGCAGCAGCTCGGGGTGCACGCCGGCGTCAAATGGCCCAACGATCTGCTGATCGAAGGACGCAAAGTCTGCGGCATCCTCAGTGAACTCGTCTCGACGACGCCTCCACCGGGACGCCAGGTGCCGACCGACCTGCCCGTCTTGGTGGGCTTCGGCATCAACCTCATGCAGACCGCTGCAGACTTCGAGGCGCAGGGGCTCGATCCCCGAACCGTGACCTCGCTCGCACGTGAGGGCGTCATGGTCACCGGCGACGTCATGCTGCAGCATCTGCTCGCGCGGCTCAGAGATCTCTGGGCGCGCGCGCTGCGGCACGACCCCTCTGTGTTCGACGCCGTGCGCGATGCCTGTGTCACCGTCGGGCAGCGGGTGCGCGTGATGCTGCCGGGCGGCGACGCCCTGGTCGGCGTCGCCGTGGGCCTCGACGCCGGCGGCAGACTGATGGTCGAGGCCGACGGAACGACGCACGCGCTGTCGGTGGGAGACGTGATCCATGTGCGCCCCGCGGCGCGCTAAGGTTTCTGACATGACGTTCGGCACGCAACCCGCAGAGGCGCCCCGCTCGCGGCCGCAACTCGACGGCGGCGACGAGGTGGCATCCGCCCGCGCCTCACACGGCGAGGCGGGCGGCGAGCGCGATCGGCGCGAGATTCGTCTGCGTGCGAGAGCGACCCGCCTGATCCTGCCGGTGCTGCTGCTCTGGGCTGCTGCCTGGGCGGTGCCGCAGTATTGGGGCGCTGCCGCAGGGGCCATGCGGTGGGTGCTCGCCGTTGTCGCCGTTGCGATCGTGGTGCTGCTGTTCTGCGTGTGGATGTCATGGCGGGGTCGCGCCTGTCGACTCACCGACGAGACAGTGGCCATGACCGAAGGAGTGCTGCGCCGCCGGCTGCGACAGATGCCGCTCGACACGATCTCATCGGTCGAGATGCACCAGTCGCTCTCGCAGCGTTTCTGGGGCAGCGGAGACATCCGTCTGCTGGCCGGCGACCAGTTCTCGCTCGTGCTCGGGTCGATGCCTGACCCGACCAGCCTTCGTGAGGCGATTCTCGAGCGCTCGGCCCAGGCCCGTGCACGCCGAACCCGCTATCAGCTCGCTGCGATCACCACGCAGCCCATGCAGCCACCGACGTCCCCCGGCGTCGGCCCCCGATTCGCAATTGCGCCCCCGAGCGCAGAGAGGTTTCCGCAGCCATGACATATCGTGTCGGAGTCATCGGAGCAGGCCAGCTGGCCCGCATGCTCACCCCAGTCGCCGTCAATCTCGACATTGAGCTGAAAGTGTTCGCCGAGGCGGAAGGAGCTTCGGCGAAGCTCGCGACGACAGTGGTCGGCGACTACACCGATGTCGAGCAGGTGCTCGAGTTCGCACGCGGCGTCGATGTGATCACCTTCGACCACGAGCATGTGCCGCAGCCGGTGCTGCAGCGCCTCGTCGAAGCCGGTGTCGCCGTGCGACCGGGCCCGCAGGCGCTGCGCTTCGCACAGGACAAGATCGAGATGCGCCAGAAGGTCGCCGAACTCGGGCTGGGCCAGCCAGAGTGGACGCGGGCGACCACAGCGGACGAGATTCAGGCCTTCGTCGACCTGCACGGCGGTCGCGCGATCGTGAAGACGCCGCGTGGTGGGTATGACGGTCACGGCGTGCGACTGGTCTCATCGGGCAGCGAGGTGGCCGACTGGCTGGCGGCCGAGGTGCTCGACCAAGTCGGCGGCGCGCTGCTGGTCGAAGAGGCCGTGGACTTTCGGCGCGAGCTGTCGCAGCAGGTGGCGCGGCGTCCCTCGGGTGAGATGCGTGCCTGGGCGCTGGCCGCCAGCGAACAGGTCGACGGTGTCTGCGCCGAGGTCATCGCCCCGGCGCCTGACACCACGGATGACGTGGTCGAGCAGGCCCGTCACATCGCGACGACCATCGCCGAGGCCGTCGAAGTGACCGGTGCGCTCGCAGTCGAGCTCTTCGAGACGAATGATGGTCGTGTGCTGGTCAACGAGCTCGCCATGCGCCCGCACAACTCGGGGCACTGGAGCATGGACGGTGCGGTCACCGGGCAGTTCGAACAGCATCTGCGCGCGGTGCTCGACCTGCCGCTGGGCGACCCCGAAGCTCGCCAGCCGGTGACGGTGATGGTCAACGTACTGGGCGGCCATGACGGCACCGAGCACGAGCAGGCGCTCGTCAGTGCGCTCGCCGAGGTGCCGCAGGCGAAAGTGCACTGGTACGGCAAGTCGTACCGGCCGGGCCGCAAGATGGGGCACGTCAACGTGACCGGGTTCGACCTGGTCGAAACGAGGGATGCGGCCCGCGACGCCGCTCGCGCGCTCGGCTCCGAGGTCGTTGACAGCCTCTCCGTGTAGTCTGGGGTGTCATGACAGCTGTGAACCCCAAAGTCGCCATTGTGATGGGATCCGACTCCGACTGGCCGGTCATGTCGAAGGCCGTCGAGGCGCTTGACCGCTTCGGTGTCTCGCACGAGGTCGAAGTGGTCTCAGCACATCGCACGCCGCGCCGGCTGATGGAATTCGGATCGGCTGCAGCGGGTCGCGGCCTGCAGGTGATCATCGCCGGTGCCGGCGGCGCCGCGCATCTGCCCGGTATGCTCGCCGCGGTGACCGAGCTGCCCGTCATCGGAGTGCCGGTGCCGCTGGCGAAGCTCGACGGTCTCGATTCGCTGCTCTCCATCGTGCAGATGCCGGCCGGCATCCCAGTCGCAACCGTCGCGATCGGCAACGCGTTCAACGCCGGACTGTTGGCGGTGCGCATCCTCGGGGCCTCCGACCTCGGGCTGCGCGAGCAGCTGCACGACTACGCCGTAGAACTCGAAGAGCTGGTCGAGCAGAAGAACGCACGACTGCAGCGCTCGCTCGACTGAGATGACCTACCAGACCCCACTGCGCACCCCGAACCAGACTGACGAGCCGCTGATGCGGCGTCGTGCCTGGTGGCTCGTCGTGCTGAACTTTCTGCTGCCGGGAACCCCGCAGCTGCTGACCGGCAATCGCCGACTCGGTCGTCTCGGCTTCGGAGCCTGGCTCATCATGGTCGTCGGTGCGATCGCTGCGCTGATCTGGTCGAAGAACAACCTCGCCGGGTTCACCTCCGTGGCGCTCAACGTCTGGACGCTCACGGCGCTGCAGGTGCTCATCGTGGCCTGGGTGCTGCTGTGGGTGCTCCTCACCGTCGACACCTTTCGCACGGCGAAGATCGGCCGGGTGCGGCCGGGCGCTCGAGCCGCGCTGAGCCTCGTCACCGTGGTCGGACTCGCCGCGACGCTCTTCGGCGCATATGGCGCCGTGCAGTACATCGGCTCGGCGCGGTCGCTCTTCGACGATCTGTTCAAAGGCCAGGGGCAGCTCGAAGCGGTCGATGGCCGATACAACTTCCTGCTGCTCGGCGCCGATTCGGGCGAAGGCCGCGACGGTATGCGTCCCGATTCGATCTCTGTCGTGAGCGTCGATGCGAAATCAGGGCAGGCCGCGATCATCGGCATCCCGCGCGACCTGCATCCGGTGCGACTGCCGGAAGGGTCGCCGCTGCAGGGAGTGTACCCACGGTCGTGGAAGGCCAACGGCGGCTACACCTACGTCACGCAGGTCAAGACGGGGCTCTACCCAGACATCCATGACGACACCGGCTTTCAGCAGGGGATCCAGGCGATGAAAGACATCGCGTCGGGCGTCACCGGGCTTCGCGTGCCGTACTACGTGATGATCGACATGAACGGCTTCTCGAAGATGGTCGATGCTCTCGGCGGTGTCGACATCGACGTCACCGAGCATCTCGACTTCGTCGACGGCAGTGACACCCATCACGTCTATCACGGGTCTGTCGAAGCCGGACGCCAGCACATGAACGGTGAGACGGCGCTCTGGTATGCGCGCAGTCGAAAGACGACCAGCGACTGGGATCGCATGCGCAGGCAGCGGCAGGTGCAGGAGGCACTGATCCAGCAGTTCACCCCGCAGACGCTGCTCACGAACTTTCAGCAGATCGCCGAGGCGAGCCCCGACTTTGTGAACACCGACGCTCCGCGCAATTCGATCGGGGCGCTGGTGTCGCTGGCCGACAAATCTCGCAAGCTGCCGATCAACAGCCTGGAGCTGGTCCCGCCCGACTTCCCCGAGGCCAACCTCGACTGGTCGAAAGTGGATGCCGCAGTGGCCGACGTGATCGCTCGGTCGCGCGGTGAGGGCTGACGGCACCGGAGCACGTCGGCGTCAGCAGGAAACCGACCGGCATCTCGGTGCGGAGCGGCCCTCCAGGCGGTGATCAGGCCAGGCTGCGGTGCAGCGCCCAAATGGCGCGCGCAGAGTCTTCCCAAGTGAACGAGCGAGCCCGATCAGCGCCCTCCTGCGTGAGGCGTTTGACCGCCTCTTTGTCAGTCATGACTGTGCGCATGGCGGCGGCCATGCCGTCGACCAGCGACGAACCCTCCAAAGGCACGCTGAGACCGGCGCCCCCTGTGACCTCGAGCAGTGACTCGGCATCCGGATAGATGACCGGGGTGCGAGCGACCATCGCATCGAACAGCGGCAGCCCGAGGGCGTCTCCGTCGCCGAAGTAGATCAGAGCGCTGGCCCGGGTGTTCAGCACGGCAAGGGCTTCGTCATCGACCTCGCCGAGAAGCCGCACCTGATCGGCGTTCAGCCCGGAGTCGGCGATGATCCGCGAGGCCGGAGTCTGGCCGGGATCCTGGCGGCCGATGAGCAGCAGCGGTTCGTCGAGGTGTGCCTGAGCGTAGGCGGCCAGCAGCAGTCGCAGGCTGGCCGGCCGTTCGCTGGCGAATGCGATCAGGAATCGATCGGGAAAGCCCAGCTCTCGAGCGCGCCCGGCGACCGACCCGCGGGCGACGAGATGGCGGGTGGGTGAAACCGGCACGACCTGCACTCGGTCGCCCATGCGCGTGTTCTGATCGACCAGATGCGCCAGCTCGTGGTGTGTGACCACGATCGCATCGGCGTATCGCTCGGTCAGCTTCAGCAGTCGTCCGATTCGCATGCGCTCACGGCGCGAGAGCGTCTCGGGAGCGGTCCAGATCGCCCCGGAGTGCAGCGTCACGGCGGTCTGAACGCCCGGCTCGAGCATGCGGTTGTGCGAGAAGAACGGGGCCAGCATCGTCGGCGAGTGCGTCGTGCCGTCGCTGAGCAGTCGCGGCGGAATGCCCATGTTCCAAGCGAGCGCGAGCTGACTGCTGCTGGCAGGCAGTCGGATGAGACGGTCGAGTCCCGGAAACTGGGATTCGAGCCGTCGCGTGAGCTCCTGCGGGTGCGAGGCGATGACACCGCTGACCGTATCGCCGTTCTCCGCGGTGCGAATGAGCGCGCGCGTGATCTCGGTGGTGTAACGGGTCACTCCGCTGGGGTCGGCATCGAAGAGATTGTCGATGACCACGCGAAGCTGCGTCATCTGTCCTCCTGTGCGATCATCGCATTGCTGTCGGTGTATGTGGGATGCGGTGCAAGGCCGGGGCTCAGGCCTCGGTGCCGGGGTGGCTGACGAGCCAGGCCTGCCAGGCGCTCGTCACGATATCAGACAGGTCGTGGCTGGCGTGCCAGCCCAGCACCTGATTCACTCGCGAGCTGTCGGCGATGAGCTGCGGAGGATCGCCTGCCCGCCGGCCGCGCACCTCGGGCACCAGATCGCTCCCGGTGACCTTGAGAATCTCGTCGACCACCTGGCGCACGCTGAAGCCGCTGCCGGTGCCGATGTTGAAGGTCGACTCGGGGCGGTCGTCGCCCTTGAGATAGGCGAGCGCACTCAGATGGGCGTCGGCCAGATCGTAGACATGGATGTAGTCGCGCACGCAGGTGCCGTCGGGAGTGGGGTAGTCGTCGCCGAAGATGAGCGGCGCTTTGCCCTGGGCGATGCGGTCGAAGACCATGGGAACGAGATTCAGGATGGCCGGATCGCCGAGGTCGTCCCAGCCTGAGCCCGCGACGTTGAAGTAGCGCAGCTTGGCGACGTGGATGCCGTGGGCGCGAGCCACGGCGTCGATCAGCCATTCACCCGCGAACTTGGTCTGGCCGTAGGGGTTGATCGGCTGGCACACGACGTCCTCCGGTACGACGGCCACGTCGGGCTCGCCGTAGACCGCTGCGGAGGACGAGAAGACGATGTTCTGCGCATCTGCGTCGACCATGGCCTGCAGGACGTTGTTCAGACCGTCGAGGTTCTGGCGGTAGTACCAGAGCGGACGCTCGACCGATTCGCCGACCTGCTTCTTCGCCGCGAAATGGACGACAGAGTCGATCTGCTCCTCGCGCATGATGTCAGCGAGTCGCTCGTTCGCGCCGGCGGCCGAGATGTCGAACTGATGCAGCGTGGCGTCACCGACTCGATCGGCCGCTCCGGTCGTGAGGTCGTCGACGACGACGACGTGTTCGCCGCGCTCCTGCAGCAGACGGACGACATGTGCGCCAATGTACCCGGCACCGCCGGTAATCAGAGTTCCCATGAGAGCCAACTATACCGACTGGTGTCTGCCCGACGCGGATGCGAAGGGCTCGCCGTTTCGAGGATGCGGGGTGGATGATCAGCCGTCGGCGGTCTGTCTTCCGATGTGGTTCGACTTGACTCAAGGGAATTACACGGGTGTAATTAGACAGGTCGAATTGCTTACACACCATCTGCACAGAGGGAGGCACCTGCATGGCCGAGCAGCATCTCAGCGCGGTGCCTGACGACTGGTTCGACGACCCCATTCTGCGCGGTGTGGCCGGCTATACCGGCTATGATCGCGAAGCTGGCGTGCTCGAATGGCAGTCTGAGGCGCTGTGCGCCCAGACTGATCCCGAGGCGTTCTTTCCTGAGAAGGGCGGCTCGACTCGCGATGCGAAGCGCATCTGCTCTTCCTGCGAAGTGCGAGCCCAGTGCCTTGAGTATGCTCTTCAGAATGATGAGCGATTCGGTATTTGGGGTGGTCTGAGTGAGCGTGAGCGCAGAAAGCTCAGAAGGCGTGCAGTCTGAAGGGCAGCAGTCTTAGATGAGCGCGCGCATTTTCGCTGTCGTCGTCGTGCACAACGGTGCGTCGCAGCTGGCTGACACGCTCACGGGCCTGCGCCAGCAGACGGTGCAGGCACCGGTCATCGTCGTCGACACCGCATCCACCGACGACTCTGCGGCCGTCGCCAGAGCCGGCGGTGTCAACTACATCGTTCGCACCGGCGCAGACACATCGTTCGGCGCCGCTGTCGGCGACGCCGTCCACGCCGTCATCCCTGACCTCCAGGACGACGACTGGCTCTGGCTCCTGCACGACGACAGCACCCCTGAACCCACTGCTCTCGCCCAGCTTCTCTCAGAGCACGATCGGTCGCCGAGTGCGCTGCTGCTCGGGCCGAAGCTGATCGACGCCGACCGTCCCGATCGCCTCGACGAGTTCGGCCTCACCATGACGACCCGAGGCGAGAAGGTGAGCCCCGCCGCGGGCGAGCTCGATCAGGCACAGTTCGACACACAGTCCGATGTGCTCGCCGTCGGCACGGCAGGCATGCTCGTCCAAGGCGGGCTGTGGAGGCGCCTCGGCGGCCTCGACACCAACCTGGCCTTCAGCGACGACGGACTCGACCTCGGCATCCGCGCACGCCTCGCCGGCGCTCGCGTCGTCACGGTGCCTTCGGCACGTGTGGCGCATCATCGTCTCAGCGAACGCAGCAGCACTCCGGCCGCGCGGACGCGTCGGCCGAAGTATCGTCAGGTGCGCTGGGCCCAGCTGTACCGTCGGCTGAGCTACACCACCGGCACGAGCGCCGTGTTTCTGTGGCTTGCGCTGCCCTTCATCGCGTTCGGGCGAACGCTGCAGCACCTCTTCGACAAGCGTCCCGGACTGATTGCAGGGGAGTGGGCGGCCACTGTCACCGCCATGTTCAGTCGCGGCCGTGTGGCCGCGCATCGCCGACGCATCGCCGACGCATCGGTCGCCCCCTGGTCGGCCATCGAACCGCTGCTGCTCTCGGCGGGCAGCGTGAACCGACTGCGGGCCGATCAGCGTGAAGAGGCCCTCTTCATCGACACCGACGTCGACGACGATGACACGGTGCCGTTCTGGCGCTCGAAGGCCCCTCTGGTCGCTCTCGCGCTGTGGGTCTTGAACGTGCTGCTGCTGTGGCGCCTGATCGCCGCGGGCGAGGTCTCGGGCGGTGCAGTCGAGCCGCTGCGGCCTGACTGGTGGACGAGCTTCACCTCGCTGTTCTCGCTGCAGCACTTCGGCGCCGTCGACAGCGGTTTGATGACCGATCCGAACTCCGCCCTGTGGACTCTGCTCTCCGCCCTCACGTTCTGGCATCCGTCGACCGTCATCGTGCTTCTGCTGCTGACGGCGATGCCGCTCGCCTTCGCGTCCGGCTGGTATCTGATGCGGGCGCTGTCGAAGACGTCTTGGGTGCGCATCGTCGGCGCTGCCGTCTGGGCGCTGTCCCCGGTGTTCGTGCAGGCGCTCGTCTCGGGAGACCTGTCACCGACGGTCTTCCACATCGTGCTGCCTCTGGCGGTCGGCTCTCTGCTTGCGGTGGCGCGCCCCGGAAACGGTCGAGAGCGCTCGATCGGTCGCGCAGCCGCTGCGGGCCTCTGGCTCGCCCTGCTGAGCGCCTGCTCTCCGATCGGATGGGTCGTCCTGCTGGCGGGCATCCTCGTCTGGTCGGTCTTCGCACACCGACTGCTGCGGTCTCTCTGGGCGGTGCTGATCCCCAGCCTCGTGGTCTGGGCGGGGCCGGTGCGCGACGCAGTCGTGACCCACGACTGGCTGGGGCTCCTCTCCGTCGGCGGCTCGCTGCCGTCCAACGGCTCCAACGATTCTCTCGATCTGCTGCTGCCCGGCTCTGCTCCATGGCTGTGGCAGACTCTGATTCCTGCTCTCGACGGCCAGCCGCTGGTCGCACAGGCTGTCGCCGCGATCTCGGCGGCGGCGCTCATCGTCATCGCGCTGGTCGGTCTCTTCACCCATCGCTGGGGACGCGTTCTCATCGGTCTCGTCCTGTTCGCGGCGACCGGTGCGCTGGCCGTCGTGCTCTCTGGGATCACGTCGATCCGGGTCTTCGGAGCGCCCAGCACCTGGGACACGACCCCGCTGCTCTCTGCGGCGACGCTGTTTCTGCTGGTGGCCATCTCGGGCACGCTCGTCGGCGCACGGGTCGGTCTGGCGAAGACGGCGGCCGCCGTCGCCATCTGCGGTGTCGCCGTGGGCATGGCCGCGCCCGGAGCTCTGGCGATCAGTCAGGGCGGGGCCGTGGGGGCGGTCGCGAACACCGCCCCGGCGCTGGTGCAGGCCGAAGAGCGCAACGCCCCCGGCGGGCGTGTGCTCGAGATCGTCGAGAACTCCGACGGGTCGTTCGATGCGACGACGACTCCGTCGGCGTTCTTCGGCACGCTGCAGGGCCGACATCGCCAGGTGATCAGCGCGAGAAGCCTCGACGACGGCCGGCAGCAGGTCGAATCGACCGTATCGAATCTGGCGAGCTACAGCGGCTACGATCCCACAGACGCGCTGAACCAGATGGGGGCCCGTTTCGTCCTGCTGCGCGCCGCTGACTCCACCGTCTCGACCGATCGCGTGAGCTCGGTGCTTGATGCCAACACCGCGCTCGAGCCGGCTGGTCGCAGCGACATCGGTCAGTTGTGGCGCGTCACGGGATCGACTGCGGTGACCGACTCCGGGCCCAGCATTTGGTGGCTCATCGTGCCGCAGGCGATCGTGCTGCTGTTCTTCCTCGCGCTGAGCCTGCCGACCGGCCGCCTGCGCGACGACGCCGAGACGTCGTCGGCACTCTCGCTGCTGGAAGGAGACGCCGATGATGTCTGATACGGCATCCGAACAAACGACCCCGAAGACCTCCGATGCCCCCGCAGCCCAGCCAGAGGCGTCGTCGAGCGGGACGCAGCCGGGCGGCGTTCGTCGTGTCGCTCGCCAGGCCTCCCGGTGGCTGCTGAGTGTCGTGGTCGTCGTCGCACTGGTCGCCGGAGGCTGGGCGCTGACCAGATTCGCCACACCCGAAGTCGACCTCAGTCGTCAGGCCAGCACCGTCGTGCCGGCCTCGGTCGAGAGCACCCGAGTCTGCCCGGTCGGCTTCCGCACCGGGGGCTCCATGACCTCGGTGGACGCCGGTGAGGCCGTGGGCAGCGGATCGATCGCTGCGATCTCTGACTCAGACCTCACGGTGCAGAGCCTCGGCCAGTCCGAGGCGACACCGTTCGGCGCGGCCGGCCGAGTCGCGACGCGCGACGGCGTCTCAGCAAGCACCGTCGTGCGGACCAGCACTGACCATCAGTCTGCCCTGGGCGTGCTCAGCGGTGCCCGGGTCGACGACGGGCAGAGCAGAGGCACGCTGCTGGCCGACTGCACCAGCCCGACGTTCGACAGCTGGATCGGCGGCGGTTCTCAGCAGGTGGGACGCTCCACGTCGGTGCGTGTGGTCAATCCGAGCTCGCTCGCCTCGACGGTGACGCTCACGGTGTTCACCGGCGAAGGACAGCTTCTGTCCAGCACCGGGGAGCTGAATGTCGAAGCAGGCAGCGAGCGTGTGCTGCCGATCTCGGCCGTCACCACCACCGACCAGCAGATCTTCGTGCGCGTGCAGGCGGTGCGAGCACCAGTCGCCGCATTTCTGCAGCAGTCGACGGTTCGCGGTCTCGAAGCCGGCGGCCTTGATGTGCAGGCACCGGGGGCTCAGCCCGCGACGCAGCAGAGCATCACCGGTGTGCGCATCTCCGGTGGCGCCGAACGGGCAGACCTGGCCGGCGAAGGCGGCTGGGAGGACACCCAGCCGGTGCTTCGCCTGCTCTCGCCAGACGAAGGAACAGTCGCACACGTGACGGTGAGCGGCGCCGACTCGCGGTCGTTCGACGTCTCGCTCACGCAGGGAGTCGTCGTCGACACGCCGCTCGGTGACCTGCCTGACGGCGACTACCAGATCTCGACCACGGCCGACGCATCGATCGTCGCTGCAGCGCGTGTGACCTCGGGCGGGCGCGATCAGGCCGACTTCACCTGGCTGCAGAGCTCAGACGCGGTGACGGCGCCGCTGTCGTTCGCTGTTCCTTCGACTCCGACTTCGCTGGCTCTGAAGCTCAGCGGCGCACCGTCGTCGACGGTGTCGGTGCAGGTCGACGGGGCGTCCCGAGACGTTCAGCTCGACGACAGCGGCCTCGGCTCGTTGGATCTCTCGGCGGGGCAGTCCGTCGAAGTGCGCCCGACGCAGGCCGTGCATCTCTCGGTGGTGACGAGCGGTGGCGATGGCATCGCGGTGGCCGCGCTGGCAGGGGCAGAATCCGCTGGTGCGGTGGACGTGCTGGCGCGCTGACGTCGACCGCTAGATCTGGTGCCCGTGCATCTCCCACGGCTGACGTCCAGTGAGTTCGGCGAAAGCCGACAGCACACAGTACTCGATCGTCATCTGACGCTGCACCTCGTCGGCGTCCTCCACCTCGGCGCCGAGAGTCAGGGGCAGGCGATGCAGAACGATGGTGCGCTGACTCTGATCGACCGTCCAACGAGGGTCATGCCCGTCTTTGAGCTGATTCGGCATGTCGGAGAGCAGGACTGTCACGTCGTCGAGTTCGGGGGCCCAGTTCGCCTTGACGTACGAACTCGTGGCGGTGATCCGGTCGATGAGCGCCTGTCGGCGAGAGCCGAGCCTCTGCAGGTACGGACCTCCGACACGGCTGCGCAGACGGCGGTGCCGTGACCGGTGCCCGGAGCGTGACGGGTGAGACGAAGACGCTGACATAGCTCCAGTCTAGAGGCGAGCGCACCGACTACAGTTGGTACAGTCCCTCGATACTGCAAGGAGCACTGCCCAATGAGCGAGACCCACGAGCCCTTCGACTATCAGATTCGCGATCTGACGCTCGCCGAGGCAGGTCGGCATCAGATCCGTCTCGCCGAGTACGAGATGCCGGGCCTGATGTCGCTTCGCGAGCAGTATGCCGGGCAGCAGCCGCTGAAGGGCGCTCGTATCGCCGGTTCGCTGCATATGACGGTGCAGACCGCCGTGCTCATCGAGACGCTGGTCGCGCTCGGCGCTCAGGTGCGCTGGAGCTCGTGCAACATCTTCTCGACGCAGGACGAAGCCGCCGCCGCTGTGGTGGTGGGGCCCCACGGCACCCCTGACGCGCCGGCGGGAGTCCCGGTCTTCGCGTGGAAGGGCGAGACGGTCGACGAGTACTGGCAGATGCTCGCTCGGGTGTTCGACTGGTCGCATGAGGCAGAGCAGCAGGGGGCTGACTGGATCGGCCCGAACCTGATCCTGGACGATGGGGCAGACGCCACCGGATTCGTGCACCTCGGCTTCCAAGCCGAGCAGGATGCGACCTCGCGGCCGTCGCATGAGCTCAGCCACGAAGAGACGGCCATGTGGACGGTCATCGACGCGCTGCTGTCGGAACGACCCGGCTGGTTCACTCGCGTCATCCACGACATCAAGGGGTCGTCCGAAGAGACGACCACCGGTGTGCACCGGCTGGCGCACATGGCCCGCGATGGAGAACTCCAGTTCTCGGCCATCAACGTCAACGACTCGGTCACCAAGAGCAAGTTCGACAACAAATACGGCATTCGACACTCGCTGCCCGACGGCATCAACCGCGGCACCGACACACTGATCGGCGGCAAGGTGGTGTTCGTCGCCGGCTACGGCGACACCGGCAAGGGCGCGGCCGAGGCGATGCGCGGCCAGGGCGCTCGCGTGATCGTCTCTGAGGTCGACCCCATCTGTGCGCTGCAGGCGGCGATGGACGGCTTCCAAGTCGCCCGACTCGACGACGTCGCTCACGAGGTCGACATCGTGGTGACCGCCACCGGCGACCTCGGAGTCGTCACCGTCGATCAGCTGCTGAAACTGAAGAATCACGCCATCGTCGGCAACGTCGGGCACTTCGACAACGAGATCGATATGGCTGGTCTCGAACGCCTTCAGGGCGCCAGCAAAGTGAACATCAAGCCGCAGGTCGACGAATGGCACCTGCCGAACGGCCACAGCATCCTCGTGCTCAGCGAGGGACGCCTACTGAACCTCGGCAACGCCACGGGGCATCCCAGCTTCGTCATGAGCGCCTCCTTCACCAACCAGGTGCTGGCGCAGATCGAGCTGTTCACCAATCTCGAGGCATACCCGATCGGTCTGCACCGGCTGCCGAAGGCGCTCGACGAGCACGTGGCACGGGTGCATCTTGCCGCTCTCGGCGTCGAGCTCACCACTCTGACGCCTGCACAGGCCGACTACCTCGGCGTTCCCGTCGACGGCCCGTACAAGCCGGATCACTATCGGTACTGACCTATGGCTCATCGCATTCTCGCCGTCGACGACGATCCCGATCTGCTGGAGATGATCGAGATCGTGCTGCGCGGGCAGGGGTGGTCGGTCGTCACGGCAGCGGACGGACCGTCAGCCGTTCAGACCTGCCGCGATCAGCACCCTGATCTGGTGCTGCTCGACGTGATGCTGCCCGGCTTCGACGGCGTCGAAGTGGCGCGACGCATCCGCAGAGAGTCCGATGTGCCCGTCGTCATGCTCACAGCGCGCACCGACACCACCGACGTGGTCGCCGGGCTCGCTGCCGGCGCAGACGACTATGTGTCCAAGCCGTTCTCACCGCAGGAGCTCGTGGCCCGCATCGAGGCCCGCCTTCGCCGACTGCCCGGAGACATCGCCTCGGTGCTGCGTCTTGGCGCGCTCACGATCGACACCGCAGCGCATCAGGTCACGAAGAACGGCGAGATCGTGCGACTCACACCGCTCGAGTTCGACCTCTTGGCGGCCCTGGCTCGACAGCCTGGGGTCGTCGTCAGCCGCGACCAGCTGCTCGAGGAGGTCTGGGGCTACCACTACAAGGCCGACACTCGACTGGTGAACGTGCACGTGCAGCGCCTGCGGGCCAAGATCGAAGACGACCCGGAGAACCCCGAGTACGTGCTCACCGTGCGCGGCGTCGGCTACACCGCAGGAGAGCGCTGATCGTGGCGGCAAGTCTGCTCCGCGTGCCCGCCCGGCGTCTGATGCAGTGGCTGCGGCGCTCGCTGACGGCTCGCGCGCTCGTGGTGTCTCTGGTGCTCAGCACGCTGACCACACTGCTCGTGTTCGGACTCATCTCACTGCGCATCTCGACCGAGCTGTTCAAGTCGCGCAGCGAGACGGTGGTCGGGCTCAGCCAGTCGGCGATCGAAGACGTGCGATCGATCGGTCTGGGCTCGACGGCGCAGGACGAACAGTCTCTGCAGACGCTGAAAGTGTCGATGCTGCGCAGCGCCGAGTCTCTGGCCCTCTCGCAGCAGGTCGCGCTGCTGCAGACGGAATCAGGCGAGCGGCCGGTGCTGAACAGTCCCGATCTGATCAGCGCCTCGCTGAACGCGCAGAGCATTCCCGCATCCCTGCGCGAACAGGTGCAGGCCAACCCCGACACGATCTTCTGGCAGTCGGCGAAGGGCGCCTCCGGAGAGCCCGCCATCGTGGTCGGCGGTTCGTTCAGCGTGCCGCTCGCCGGCGAGCACGAGATCTACATCGAGAACTCGCTGGCCCCTGAGCAGCAGACGCTGGAGTTCGTGCAGCTGATGCTGTTGATCGCGGCTCTCGTGCTGGTGCTGATGACCGGTGCGATCGCGGTCATCGTCACCTCGCTGATTCTGCGGCCCATTCGCCGCACCGTCCAAGTCTCGAGCCGCCTCGCACGAGGCGACCTCGGGCAGCGTCTGCCTCAGACCGGTGCGGCCGAGGCCGTCGCGCTGGGGCGTTCGTTCAACAAGATGGCCGACTCGCTCGAACGGCAGATCCTCGAGCTGCGTCGGCTGTCGACCCTGCAGCGGCGCTTCGTCTCGGATGTCTCACATGAGCTGCGCACCCCGATCACCACGATCAGTCTGGCGGCAGACGTCATCTACGCCAAACACGACGATCTGGAGGGGGCGACGCGGCGATCGGCCGAGATTCTGCACACCCAAGTGCAGCGCTTCGAACGGCTGCTCAGCGAGCTGCTCGAGACCAGCCGTCTCGACGCCGGCGTCGTCGCGCTTGACCGTTCAGAGGTCGATCTCGTCGGGCTGGTGCGCAGCGTCGTCACCGACTGCGAGGCGCTCTCCCAGCGGCAGGGCAGCCCGATCACGGTGACGGCTCCAGACGGGGCCGTTCCCGCATCCATCGACAGCGTGCGAGTGGGGCGAGCGGTGCGCAACCTGCTCTCGAATGCTCTGGAGCACGGCGCAGGATCACCCATCGAGGTCATCGTCGACCGACCGATCGGGGCGACGCCGGCCGTCGGGCGCATCCGTGTCGTCGACCACGGGCGCGGCATCTCGGCCGACGATCTGGAACACGTGTTCGACCGGTTCTGGCGGGCCGACGCCTCGCGTCAGCGCACACTCGGCGGCACCGGGCTGGGGCTGTCGATCACACGTGAGGACATGCAGCTGCACGGCGGCAGCGTTTCGGCCGAGTCCGAGCTGGGGCACGGCGCGACGTTCACGATCACGCTGCCGCTCGAAGAGGAGAGCGCATGATGAGCGGGCCGAAACGAGTGCTCGTCGGGCTGGTCGCTGCTGTGCTGCTGCCGGTCGCTTTACTGCTCGGCGGATGCGTCCGGCTGCCCGATTCCGGGTCGCCGCAACGCGTGGTCGACAGCGGAGGCAGCGAGAACAGCAGCGGCTACGTGGTCAACGCCTCGGGGCCGGCTGACGGCGCGAGCCCGATCGAGGTCATCAACGGGTTCATCCTGGCGTCGGCCGACACCAGAGGCAGCCACTCTGTCGCCCGAGAGTTTCTGACCGACGGTCTGGCAGCCAGCTGGCAGCCAGATGCGCAGGTGCAGGTGCTCGACAGCATGCCCGACCTCGACGATCACGACAGCGGCCACGTCGAGGCGACGGGTGCGCTGCAGGCGACGGTCGACGCCGTCGGCGTCTACCGCGAGCAAGCGTCTCGGCTGAAGCAGGAGTACTCGCTCGTGCAGGTGAACGGGCAGTGGCGCATCAGCTCCGCACCCGACGGAGTGCTGATGACTCGAGCGAGCTTCGACCTGGTGTTCAGAGCAGCGCGACTCGCCTACCTCTCGACGTCCGGCGACACGCTCGTGCCCGACGTCCGCTGGTTCCAGGCGGGCGACCAGACGGCCACACGACTGGTCAAGGCCTTTCTCTCCGGCCCCGTGCCCACCGTGCAGGCCGGCGTGCAGCAGCTGATCGGCAGCGATCTGCATCTTGCGGTCGAGGCCGTGGGCGTGAGCAGCGGGGTCGCCTCGATCTCGCTGAGCGGTGAGTTCCTCTCACTCGACGAACTGCACCAGCGTCAGGTGAAGACCCTGTTGGTGCGCTCGCTCGAGCAGGTCGACGATATCCACGAAGTCAGTCTCACCGTCAACAATCTGCGCATCGATCTGCCCACCATTCCGACCGCTGAGATTGATTTTCCCCATACCCAGAACGGCGTCGTGCTCGGGTCCGAAGGTGAGAGTCTGCAGGCCATGGACGGCC
This sequence comes from Pseudoclavibacter sp. CFCC 13611, assembly GCF_008831225.1. Classification (NCBI taxonomy): domain Bacteria; kingdom Bacillati; phylum Actinomycetota; class Actinomycetes; order Micrococcales; family Microbacteriaceae; genus Pseudoclavibacter; species Pseudoclavibacter sp. CFCC 13611. The sequence continues at coordinate 231,360 of NZ_WBKE01000002.1, forward strand.
AGAGCTGGCAGCCGGTCGATCCTCTGCCATCCGAGCTGCAGCCAGTTCGCTCGGCGCTGACCGACACCTCGGTCAGCTCGCTGAGCGTGGCGCGTGGGCGACTGGCCGCAGCCGCAGCCGACGGCATGCACTACATGGGCGACGACCAAAACGCGCGCGTACTGAGTGGAACGGCATCGGGCGTCGCGTCGATCGACGTCGTCGGCACCGCCTGGACGCTGCGCGACGGCCAGATCGTCTGGGTCGATGCCAACAGCGGAGTCTCGGGTGCGCTGCCGCTGCCCGCAGACGTCGTCGGCACCGGAGCTGTGGTCGCCACTGCCGCAGCTGCGGATGGTGCCCGCGTCGGAGTCGCGGTGGCCGAGGGGCAGAGCATTCGCCTGCTGGCGTTCGGTGTGCGTCGTGACGCGACGGGGCATCCGGCCGAGCTCACCGCGGCGACAGAGCTCGGACAGGCGTCAGGCACGGTGACGGCCCTCACCTGGAACGCCGACGACCAAGTCGCAGTGGCTCTCGCTCCGGAGTCCTCGACAGGTGAAAGCACGATCCTCGTGCGTTCGATGAGTGGGCGGGGCACTCAGGCCACAGTGCACGGGCATGTCACGCAGCTCGTCGGCGCGCCCCGCGACGGTCAGCTGCGCGTGGTGAGCGACGATCGGCTCTTCTCTGTGCAGAGCGGCAGCGTGACCGAACTCGGCGTGCGCGTCTCTGCACTGACCACCATCTGGCATTGACGCGTGCACAGGGGGCGTCGAGAGCTGGTCTGTCGATTTCTGTCTGGGCGATTCTCGACGCATGGACGTCATGGGCGCGCTGCGCGAGATCGGAACGCTGCTGCTGCCCGAGACCTGCCTTGCCTGCGGAGGCCGGACGTCGACGGCTCTGTGCATCACCTGTCTGCAGGCGTTCGACGATTCTCCGACGGCCGTGTGCGTCGACGGTGTGCCCTGCCTGGGGTGGGATGACCACGACGGTCGCATCCGCGTCGTCATCCGTGCGGTGAAAGACGATCGGCGCACGGCCGAACTCGGCTTGCTGCGCATGCATGCGAACCGACTTGCAGCAGTCGCACGCCGACGGCTCGCTTCTGACGGCGCAGTGTGGGCGGCGCTGCCGTCGGCGGCGGCTGCCCGACGCCGACGAGGCTTCTGTCTTGCCGAGCGGGCATTCGGCCGCAGCGGGGAGTCCGTGCGCGAAGACGTGCTCTGGCCGGTTCGGAAGCTGCATGACCAGCGGGCGCTCAGCGCGTCGGGCAGACGAAGCAACCTCGCAGATGCGCTGTATGCGGATCGGGGCGTGGTCGACGGGCGGCAGGTGCTGCTGATCGACGACGTGATGACGACGGGCGCCACCATGCGGGCGGCGAGAGACGCAGTGCTCGCGTCCGGTGGAGACGTCGTCGGAATGCTGGTGCTTGCACGAACGCCTCGTGCGCTGGCTGCTCGATGAGAGAGCTGGGCATTCTCTGAGATGGCTCCACACTTCTCTCGCAGACACGTAGAATGGTTCGGTGTGCGCCCTGCGGCAGCGACTGACAGTGTGCTGAGGCCTGCACGAGACCTGAGAGAGAGTGGACACGTGGCTGGAATCGTCGACAACATCCTGCGCATCGGTGAGGGGCGCATCCTCAAACGACTGAAGCGGGTGGTCAGCCAGGTCAACGCGCTGGGCGACGACTACAAAGAGCTCAGCGATGACGAGCTTCACGAAGAGACGCAGCGTCTGCGTGACCGCTATGACAGCGGCGAGACGCTCGACGATCTGCTGCCCGAGGCATTCGCCGCCGTGCGCGAGGCCGCCGACCGCACGTTGGGCATGCGTCACTTCGACGTGCAGATCATGGGCGGCGCGGCACTGCACCAGGGCAACATCGCCGAGATGAAGACCGGTGAGGGCAAGACCCTGGTCGCGACGCTGCCGGCCTACCTGAACGCGATCGCGGGCAAAGGCGTGCACGTCGTCACCGTCAACGACTTCCTGGCCAAGTACCAGAGCGATCTGATGGGCCGCGTGTTCCGTGCGCTGGGCATGACCACCGGCTGCATCGTCGCCGGGCAGACTCCGCAGCAGCGCCGCGAGCAGTACGCCGCCGACATCACCTACGGCACGAACAACGAGTTCGGCTTCGACTACCTGCGTGACAACATGGCCTGGCAGAAGAGCGACCTGGTGCAGCGCGAGCGCTTCTTCGCCATCGTCGACGAGGTCGACTCGATCCTGATCGACGAGGCGCGTACCCCGCTGATCATCTCGGGTCCCGGTGACGGCGACGCCAACCGGTGGTTCGGCGAGTTTGCCAAGGTCGCCCGTCGCCTCAGAGAGGGCACTGACTACGAGGTCGACGAGAAGAAGCGCACCATCGGCGTGCTCGAGTCCGGCATCTCGAAGGTCGAAGACTACCTCGGCATCGAGAACCTGTACGAGTCGGCGAACACCCCGCTGATCTCGTTCCTGAACAACGCCATCAAGGCCAAGGCGCTCTTCAAGCGCGACAAAGACTATGTGGTGCTCAACGGCGAGGTGCTGATCGTCGACGAGCACACGGGCCGAATCATGCAGGGGCGTCGCTACAACGAGGGCATCCATCAGTCGATCGAGGCCAAAGAGGGCGTCGAGGTCAAGGCTGAGAACCAGACCCTCGCCACGATCACGCTGCAGAACTACTTCCGCTCGTATGACAAACTCGCCGGCATGACCGGTACCGCCATGACCGAAGCGGCGGAGTTCTCGAGCACCTACGAGCTCGGCGTCGTGCCGATTCCCACGAACAGGCCCATGATCCGCAAAGATCAGGCCGACTTCATCTTCCGCACGGCCGAAGCTAAGTTCCACGCGGTCGTCGACGACATCGTCGATCGGCATGAGTCCGGCCAGCCGGTGCTGGTCGGCACCACGAGCGTCGAGAAGAGCGAGTACCTCTCGCGTCTGCTTGCCAAGCGCGGGGTCAAGCACGAAGTGCTGAACGCCAAAAACCACTCGCGTGAGGCCGCGATCGTGGCTCAGGCCGGTCGCCTCGGGTCGGTCACGGTGGCCACGAACATGGCTGGTCGTGGTACCGACATCATGCTCGGCGGCAACGCCGAGTTCCTGGCGGTGTCTGAGCTGGCCAGCCGCGGGCTCTCGCCGACCGAGACCCCAGAAGAGTACGAAGAGGCCTGGGACACCGCCTTCGCCGACGTCAGACAGCGTGTGCACGACGAAGCCGAGAAGGTCATCGAGGCCGGCGGTCTGTACGTGCTCGGCACCGAGCGGCACGAGTCACGCCGCATCGACAATCAGCTGCGCGGTCGTTCCGGCCGTCAGGGAGACCCCGGCGAGTCGCGCTTCTACCTGTCACTCGAAGACGATCTGATGCGGCTGTTCAACTCGTCGGCGGCCGAGGCGCTGATGGCTCGCACCTCGCCAGAAGACGAGACGCCGATCGAGTCGAAGATGGTCTCGCGTGCGGTCGAGAACGCCCAGGGGCAGGTCGAGGCGCGCAACACCGAGATTCGCAAGAACGTGCTGAAGTACGACGACGTGATGAACCGCCAGCGCAACGCGATCTACGCCGACCGTCGGCGCATCCTCGATGGGGCCGACCTCGCCGAACAGGTGCAGGGCTTCCTCACCGACAGCGTCGAGGCGATCGTCGACGACCACGTGACCTCGGGGTCGGCGGCTCAGTGGGATCTCGACGGACTCTGGCGTGACCTCAAGGGCGTCTTCCCCGTGTCGGTCACTCGTGACGAGGTGATCGAAGAGGCCGGTGGCGACCTTGGCCGAGTGACCGTGCCGATGCTGAAGGAGCAGCTGCTCTCAGATGCCCGCATCGCCTACGAGAAGCGCGAGCAGCAGCTCGGCGACGAGGCCATGCGCGAGCTCGAACGCCGCGTCGTGCTCTCGGTGCTCGATCGCAAGTGGCGCGATCACCTCTACGAGATGGACTACCTCAAAGAGGGAATCGGCCTGCGGTCGATGGCGCAGCGCGATCCGCTGGTCGAGTACCAGCGCGAGGGCTTCACGATGTTCAACCAGATGATGGGCGGCATCAAAGAGGAGTCGATCGGGTTCCTGTTCAACCTCGATGTGCAGATCGAGCACAAAGACATCGACGGCGACGGCATTCCCGACGTGCAGGTCGAGGCGAAGGGACTCGATCGCACCGACAAGCCTGCACAGTACAGCTACTCTGCGGCTGACGAAGACGGCGCCGAGAGCGACGGCGGCGAAGGCAAGCCTGCACCGGCCGCCAATCGCGCCCAGCGACGCGCCAACAAGCAGAAATAGCCGTCTCGGGCGCATACGTCGCCGATGCAGCAGTCAGGCCGGTCGTCCCACCTGGGAGACCGGCCTGACTCGTCTTCCTCGACGGGCTACAGCACGGCGAGCTCTTCGACCATCCAGCGCTCCCGACTCCGGCCGAAGACCACGGTCGCGACCTGGGTGCGTGCACCGTCTTTGGTGAACACCACGACGCAGTCGACACGGGCCAGGTCGTAGGTCGGGCGAACCAGTGTGCGCAGCACGCGCACGTCAGGCCGTGTCGGACGTGCGCGTCTGAGGCGGTGCCTCTGCTGAGCGAGCTCTGAACGAACCCGGATCTTCATGAGCACGTCGGCAGACACCCACCTCGTGAGATGCTCCGCCGGGCGCACGCCGGCATCCACCTCTTGGGCGGCGACGAAGAGCTGGATCAGACGGCGCTCGAAGGTCGTCTGACTGCTGCGGTTCGGTGGATATGACGTCTGCTCTGACATGGTGTTCCCCTTTGATCGTGATCTGTAACTGCGCCAGCCGGCGATCTGCAGACGACCGATCTGACGTGGTCTCAGACTAAAAGTCGGGTGCCGTTGAGGCGGCGGATGCTGTGGAGAGATCTGTGGAGAGCCGACGTGGAGTCGGGGCGCCGTCACCGCACAGGGCCGGTACACTGACAAGGTGTCGATACTCTCTGAATTCGCCGAGAAGAACCCCGGACTGGTCACCGAAGACCTCGACTGGTTGCATTCGCTGATCGGCGACTGGCAGATGATCGCCGACATGGCGCTCGCCGATCTCATTCTCTGGCTGCCCACCAACGACGGTCAGTACGAGGCGGTCGCTCACGCTCGGCCGAGCGGGTCGCCCACGGCCTTCGCCCATGATCTCATCGGGCATCGAGCTCGCGAGGAGTGGGCGTCGCTGATCGATCAGACCTATGTGCAGGGCGTCGGACACGTCTCGAAGAACCCCGACTGGACTCAGCATTCGCCGACCCGTCTGCGCGCGGTGCCGGTGCGCCGGGCGATTCGCAAAGAGGGCGACCACATCGAGACGACCGCGCCGATCGCCGTGGTGACCAGACATACGAACGTGGCAGAGTCTCGCACACCGAGTCGGCAGGATCTGGTCTTTCTCGGCTGTGCCAGTGATCTGCTCGATATGATCGCCGTCGGTGACTTTCCCGATCTCTCGGCACCGACCGGCCCGCGTCGCGGCGCTCCACGGGTGAGCGACGGTCTCATTCGTCTCGATCGCGTCGGAGAGGTGCTCTTCGCGAGCCCCAACGCCATCTCGGCCTATAACCGTCTGGGATTCGACGGCGAGATCGAGGGGCGCAATCTCTCAGATGTGACGGTGACGCTGGTCACCGGCGAGAGCATCGCCGACGAGAGTCTGCCTGTGGTGACGAGCGGCAAGGCGTCGTGGCGGGCCGACGTCGAAGGCAATGGCGCGACGATCACGCTGCGAGCCATTCCGCTGCGTCGCAACCACCACCGCATCGGGGCGATCGTGCTCTGCCGAGACGTCTCTGAGGTGCGTCGCCAGGAGCAGGAGCTACTCACCAAGGACGCGACGATCCGCGAGATCCACCACCGAGTCAAGAACAACCTGCAGACGGTCTCGTCGCTGCTGCGCATTCAGTCGCGACGCACTCAGACTGAGGAGGCCCGGGCTGCGCTGCTCAAGGCCATGCGACGCGTCGAGGCCATCGCCGTGGTGCATGACACGCTCTCTGAGGGGCTGTCGCAGTCGGTCGACTTCGACGAGGTGTTCGAACGCGTGCTGCGTCTGATCACCGAGGTGGCCTCGGTCGACACCGGCAAAGTGTATCCGACGTTCAGCGGCAGCTTCGGCGAGCTGCCCTCGGCCTCGGCCACGCCGCTGGCGCTGGCGCTCACCGAGCTGGTGACGAACGCGGTCGAACACGGGCTCAACGGCGCCGACGGGCAGGTCTGGGTCAAGGCCGATCGCGACGAGCAGGAGCTGCGCATCATCGTCGGCGACGACGGCGGGGGGCTGCCGGAAGGCAAGGTCGGTTCGGGCCTTGGCACACAGATCGTGCGCACGCTGATCGAGGGTGAGCTCTCGGGCGCGATCGACTGGCACACCCTGACGGGCAGTGGCACCGAGGTGACCATCACCATTCCGGTGCGCTCGCTGCGCAGCCACGGCTGACGGTCATCCGTGGCGTCAGGGGACGGCACCCGTCGACAGACAGAATGAGAGCCGAGCCCCAAAGGGCCCGGCTCTCATGAGTCTTCTAGTTCTGCCGAGGTCAGCTGGCGCGGCGTGCACGCGCTGCGCGGCGCTTCAGCGCCCGCCGCTCGTCTTCGCTCAGCCCGCCCCAGACGCCGGCGTCCTGTCCGGTCTCCATCGCATAGTGCAGGCACTCGTCAGTGACCTCGCAATCGGAGCAGACCACTTTGGCCTTCTCGATCTGGTCTACTGCTGGCCCGGTGTTCCCCACGGGGAAGAACAGCTCCGGGTCGGCTGCCAGACACGCTGCGTGATCGCGCCAGTCCATACCACTCCTTGTTCGAATTCCTTGCAGAGATGACGTGTCGCTGTAAGCGATACCGTCATGAGTGCATCTGAATCTTGGCATAGCATCGTTTCGAGCGCAAGGGTTCTGCCCCGACGAAATCGGGTGCTCTGCGCTAGGATCTTCACCGCGAATCGTTCGTGTGGACGAAGAATCAGGAGAACACGCTCATGGCTGACGGCAGGCATCCGTGGCAGCTTCGACTCGCGAGCGTGCTGATGATGCTCGAGGGCGCGGCGGCATTGGTCTTGGCAGTGTGGCTGCTGATCGAGCTTTTCGTCGCCAAGGCGGAGTCTCCGGTCTCGGCGATCGCACTGATCGTGATCTGTTTGGGCGCAGGGCTCTGGATCTTGAGCGCCGGTCGCTCCCTGCTCAAGGGGCGCGGATGGGCCCGATCCGCAGGCGTCTTCGTGCAGCTCGTACTGGCCGCCTTCGCTGCGGGCAGTCTGGGCGGAGAGGGCTCGAGCGTGCGCGCGTTCGCCTTCCTGCTCGCCCCCGCCATCGTCACAGTAATCCTGCTGTTCACGAAGCCGGTCGTCCAGGCCAGCCAGCAGCGCAGCGAACGCTGACCTCGCGGCGCACGCGCGGCATCCGCCGGCGCCCGGTCAGGCGTCGAGCTTCAGCGCCCTGCGCAGTGAGGCGACATGCCCGGTCGCGCGCACATTGTAGCGCGCCAGTGTCAGCTCACCGGTCTCGTCGATCACGAAGGTCGAGCGAATCACGCCGGTGACCTCTTTGCCGTAGAGCTTCTTGACGCCATAGGCGCCATAGGCCCTGTGCACTGTCAGATCGGGGTCGCTGAGCAGTGCGAACGGCAGTTCGTGGTGCTCTCGAAAACGCTGCAGTTTGGACTGGGCGTCTTTCGAGACGCCCAGAACCGTGTAGCCCGCAGCCTGCAGCGACGCGATGCTGTCGCGGAAGTCACAGGCCTCCTTGGTGCAGCCGGGAGTCTCGGCGGCAGGGTAGAAGTACACGATGACTTTGTGCCCACGCAGGTCGTGCAGTGAGACGGGGCGGCCGTCGGCGTCGGGCAGCGTGAAGTCAGGTGCCGGTGTGCCGGCCTGCAGGCGTTCGGGATGGTTCTGTGCGGTGCTCATGCGAGCGATTCTAGACACTGTCAGCTGAGTTGTGACATGCATGCGCACTGTGCTAATGTCTTCTCTTGGCTCAAGCGAGCACAACATGCGCCTCTAGCTCAATTGGCAGAGCAGCTGACTCTTAATCAGCGGGTTCTGGGTTCAAGTCCCAGGGGGCGCACAAGGGGAACCCGGAGACCTCGTGTCTCCGGGTTTTTTCGTCACCGGGTACCGCCGCGCATCGTCGCCGAGCCGAACCCGCGCGACCGAGTGTCGTCGAGCAGCGTGCTCCAACATCGGCCCGCCGAAGTCGCGTTCGACAACGAGAGATGGTGCACCATGCTGTTCGCTGCCGCAGACTCAACCCCAGAGCTGGGGGCCTTCGCCGGATTCATCACCACGATCATGGACGCACTCGGGGCGTTCGGCGTCGCCGTCCTGGTGGCAGCCGAGAACCTCTTTCCTCCGATCCCCAGCGAGGCCATCCTGCCCTTGGCAGGCTTCGCCGCGTCGCAGGGGTCGCTGAACCTCGTGGCCGTGATCGTCTGGGCCACGGTGGGCTCGGTCGTCGGTGCGATCGCCCTCTACGCTCTGGGAGCGTGGCTCGGGCGCGAACGCTTCATCCGTCTGGCCGCCAAAGTGCCGCTGATCAGCGTCAGCGACATCGAGCGCACTGAGCAGTGGTTCGTGAGACACGGCCGCATGACGGTCTTCTTCGGGCGCCTGGTGCCGATCTTCCGCAGCCTGATCTCGATTCCGGCGGGCATAGAGCGCATGCGTCTGATCGTGTTCATTCCGCTGACCGCATTCGGCTCGCTGATCTGGAACACGGTGCTCGTTCTCGCAGGCTATGCGCTCGGCGAGAACTACGGCCTCGTCGAAGAATATGTCGGCGCGTTCCAGTGGGTCGTCATCGCCGTGGTGCTGGTGGTGATCGTCGCATTCGTGGTGTGGAAGGTGCGCGCGTCGCGTCGCACACGCGACTGACCTGCCGTGGGCGTCGATGCGGTCTCGGCTCCGCAACGCGGTTAGGCTGGTGACGTGACCAGCGACCCGAGCAGACGTGCGTTCCTGAGTGCGGCACTGGCAACGGGGATGCTCACACTCGCCGGGTGCAGCGCTGACGGCGTCGAGCCTGGTCACTTTCGCAATCTGCCGCTGCGCACCTTCGGTGGCTACGCTCCGAGCGACACCGTGCATCTGGCCGTGGTGGGCGACTCCCTCAGTGTGGGCGTCGTCGGCCAGCTGACCGGGGCGAACGTCAACGGCGACTGGCACGACACCGTCGACCTCGGCGCACTGCAGTTCTTGGGCGGCTGGTCGAAGGTCGGTGCGACGACCGCCGACATGGCGCGCTCCGCGAAGCCGGTCAGCGGTGCCGATGCCCTGCTCATCATGGCGGGCACGAACGACGTCGCCGCCAAGACGGTCTTTGACGACAGCAGCGTCTCGATCGGTCGCATCGCCGACGCCGTGCATCTGGACCGGGTCTCGGTGGCCATGATCCCGCCCTCGAACGCTTCGCCCCAGGCCGCCCTCGACTTCAACGACCAGCTGAGAGATCTCGCCGGAGATCGCGGCTGGAGCGTGGTCGACCCTTGGCGTTCGGCGCGCGACGACGAGGGCAGGTGGGTGACCCGGTACCGCGGTGACGGAACGCATCCGAACCAGAGCGGATACCAGGCAGGAACCGATCAGCTCGTCGACGACCTGGCCGAGGTCTACCTCGGTGCCGAACCGGTCGGATGACTGGGTGAGCTACCATGAAGGCAACTGACGCGAGGGAGACGGCATGAGCACACCCGCGGAGAAATTCGACCTGATCGTCGTCTCGAACCGACTGCCGGTCGACCGCACCGTCGACTCTGACGGAAATCCGGGATGGCGGCGCTCGCCGGGCGGTCTGGTCACCGCACTCGAACCGGTCATGGAGCTCTCGAACGGAGCCTGGGTCGGCTGGCCCGGCGTGCCGGACGAAGAGTTCGAGCCGTTCGTCGCCGAGGGGGGATCGCGCGGCGGGTCGTTCCACGTCTACCCGGTCAGTCTCAGCGAGACGGAACTCGAAAGCTATTACGAGGGCTTCTCGAACGCGACGCTCTGGCCGCTCTACCACGATGTGATCGCGCCGCCGCTCTACCACCGGGTGTGGTGGGACTCCTACAAATCGGTCAACGAGCGCTTCGCCGCCCGCGTGGCCGACATCGCGAGCTCTGGGGCGACGGTGTGGGTGCAGGACTACCAGCTGCAGCTGGTGCCGCGCATTCTGCGTCGCATCCGGCCAGATCTGAGCATCGGGTTCTTCAACCACATTCCGTTCCCGTCCTACGGTCTCTTCGCCCAGCTGCCCTGGCGTCGCCAGATTCTTGAGGGGCTGCTCGGCGCAGACCTGATCGGCTTTCAGCGCAGCGAAGACGCGCGCAACTTCGCCCGTGCCGTGCGCACGCTGCTGGGCATCACGGTTCGGCGCGGCCAGATCGACGTTCCGGCCGAGCTCGACGGCGGCAGCGGGCATGTCGCGGCCTTTCACGACTACCCGATCTCGATCGACGCCGACGAGTTCGAGCAGCTCGGCGAAGATCCCGAGGTGCAGGAGCGCGCGCGGCAGATCCGCCGAGACCTGGGCGATCCTCATCGTGTGCTGCTCGGCATCGACCGACTCGACTATACGAAGGGCATCCGTCATCGGCTCAAGGCCTACGGCGAGCTGCTCGACGAAGGGCGCGTCGACGTCGAAGACACCACGCTGATCCAGATCGCCGTGCCGAGCCGCGAACGCGTCGAGACCTACAAGCGCCTGCGCGATGACATCGAGCTGTCGGTCGCCCGCATCAACGGCGATCACAGCACCATCGGCCGGCCCGCGATCCAGTATCTGCACCGCAGCTTTCCGCGACGTGAGATGGCGGCGTTCTACCTCGCCGCAGACATCCTGCTGGTGACGGCCCTGCGTGACGGCATGAATCTGGTCGCCAAGGAGTTCGTGGCAACGCACGTCGACAACGACGCCGTGCTGGTGCTCAGCGAGTTCGCCGGCGCCAGCGACGAGCTGAAGACTGCTCTGCTGATCAACCCCCATGACATCGACGGGCTCAAACAGGCCATCGTGGATGCGATGCAGATGCCCGAGGCCGAGGTGGCCCGGCGCATGCGCATCATGCGGCGGCACGTGCGCGAAGACAACGTCGAGCGCTGGTCGGATGCCTTCCTGGCTCGGCTGCGCGAGGTCAGCGCTGACAATCGTGCGCAGAGTGACGACGCGCCTGAAGGCGCAACGCCGGAGACTCGCGCATGACGCCCGAACTCGACGCCGCTCTGCAGCGCATCACAGAGACTGAGAGACTGCTGATCGCTCTGGACTTCGACGGCACGGTCGCGCCCTTCACCGACAATCCCGCAGACTCCCGGTCACTGGCTGACTCGCATCTCGCCGTCATCCAGCTCTGGCAGCTGCCGCATACCGATGTCGCGTACGTCTCGGGGCGCGCTCTCGAGTCGCTGCGTGCGGTCAGCGACGCCCCTCCGGGCATGCTCCTGGTGGGGTCACACGGTGCGCAGATCCAGCTCGACAGCGGCGTGCCCGATCCCAGCCCGCTCAGCACCGGGACGATCCGCGACGTGAGCCGCCTGAGTTCGACGCTCGAAGATCTGGTGACAGGCGTGCATGGTGCCTGGGTCGAGCACAAGCCAGTCGGCGCGGTGCTGCACACCCGCAGCGTCGGCCGTGCAGAAGCCGAACGACTGCAGCGGCTGGCCCGTGAGCGAGTCGCCGCAGAGCTGCCCGTCGCACGTGTGCTCACCGGCCATGACGTGCTCGAGTTCTCGCTGCGCGAGACGAACAAAGGCGACGCGATCGAGCAGCTGCGCGCGCACACCGGCGCAACCGTCGTCTTCTACGCGGGCGACGACCGCACCGACGAAGACGTGTTCCGCGTGCTGCACGACGGCGACGTCGGCGTCCACGTGGGCGAGGGGCGAACAGCTGCCGAGTTCACCGTGGCGGGCCCTCGGGCGCTCGCGGGCGTGCTGCTCACCATGGCCTCGCGGCGACGACGGTATCTCGCCCTTGCCCGGTGACCGTCGCGGTGCGAACGACCCCACTGCGTGTGCTAGCGTTGAATGTCGCAGGCCTGATCGATGCAACCCATCTGATCGGCCGCTGAGACAGATCGCGTCGCCGAACCATGGCAGACGCTCTGAACAGGGGTGCACCGCAGAGACGATACGCTCGCAGGCTCATCGCGCAGCTCGCCCCTGCGTCCCCTTCCCGATGAACTCGGGTTCTTCTTCTGACTTGCCGCACGATGGCGACAACCAACGAATCATGATCGAGGAATGACAGGCATGGCTCCCACACCGAAACCGACACCCACCGTGCAAGAGCGCGATCTCACCGGGGCGGAGATTCTCATCGCCTCGCTGAAGAAGCTCGGTGTCACCGACGTGTTCGGGCTGCCCGGCGGCGCCATTCTTCCGACCTACGACCCGCTGATGGACGCCAAGGGGCTGCGGCACTACCTCGTGCGTCATGAGCAGGGCGCCGGGCATGCGGCCGAAGGGTACGCAACGGCCGGTCAGACGGTCGGCGTGTGTCTGGCGACCTCAGGGCCCGGTGCCACCAACCTGGTGACTGCGATCGGCGACGCCTATATGGATTCCGTGCCGATGATCGCGATCACGGGTCAGGTCTTCTCGGCGCTGATCGGCACCGACGCGTTCCAAGAGGCCGACATCGTCGGCATCACGATGCCCATCACCAAGCACGCCTTCCTCGTGCGCAGCGCAGACGAGGTCGCACCGGCGCTCGCTGCGGCCTATGAGATCGCCAGCACAGGTCGCCCTGGTCCGGTGCTCGTCGACATCAGCAAAGACGCCCAGCAGGGGCTCGCCGACTTCAGCTGGCCGCCGCAGATCACCCTGCCCGGCTACCACCCGGCGACGCAGCCGCACGGCCGCCAGGTGCAGGCAGCGGCACAGCTGCTCGCGAACGCCCAGCGTCCCGTGCTCTACGTCGGCGGCGGCGTCATCCGCAGCGGAGCATCCGCCGAACTCACAGCGCTCGCAGAGGCCTCCCATGCGCCGGTCGTGACCACGCTGATGGCCCGCGGTGCGTTTCCCGACTCGCACCCGCAGAACCTCGGCATGCCCGGCATGCACGGCACCGTGCCTGCTGTGCTCGCCCTGCAGCAGGCCGACCTCATCGTCAGCCTCGGTGCTCGCTTCGACGACCGCGTCACGGGCAACGCCAAGACCTTCGCGCCGCTGGCCAAGGTCGTGCACGTCGACATCGACCCGGCCGAGATCTCGAAGATCAGGCACGCCGATGTGCCGATCGTCGGCGATCTGCGTCAGGTGCTCGACCAGCTCGTGCCCGAGTACGAGGCCGAGACCTCTGAGCACACCCCCGATCTCACACATTGGTGGGAGCATCTCAACAAGCTGCGCGAAGACTATCCGCTCGGCTTCACCCAGCCCACCGACGGTCTGATCGCGCCGCAGCACGTCATTCAGCGCATCGGCGAGCTCACCGGCCCAGAGGCCGTCTACGCCGTGGGCGTCGGCCAGCACCAGATGTGGGCCGCACAGTTCATCAAGTACGAGCGCCCGAACTCGTTCCTCAACTCGGGCGGCGCCGGCACCATGGGCTACGGCGTGCCCGCAGCGATGGGTGCGAAGGTGGCGCAGCCCGACCGAGTGGTCTGGGCGATCGACGGCGACGGCTGCTTCCAGATGACCAATCAGGAGCTCGCGACCTGTGTGCTCGAGGGCATCCCCATCAAGGTGGCGATCATCAACAACTCGTCGCTGGGCATGGTCAAACAGTGGCAGTCGCTGTTCTACGACAAGCGCTTCTCGAACACCGAGCTGCACACCGGTCACGGCTCAGAACGAGTGCCCGACTTCGTCAAGCTCGCCGAGGCGTACGGCTGTGCTGCGCGCCGCGTCGAGAGTGAAGACGAGGTGGATGCGGCGATCGAGTGGGCGCTGTCGGTCGACGACCGGCCCGTGGTGATCGACTTCGTGGTCTCGGCCGACGCCATGGTGTGGCCGATGGTGCCGCAGGGAGTCAGCAACGACTTCATCCAGTATGCGAAAGACGAGTCACCGGCATTCGAAGGCGAGGAGTGATCTGATGAGCAAGCATGTGCTCTCAATGCTGGTCGAGGACACCCCCGGCCTGCTGACCCGAGTCGCGGGGCTCTTCGCCCGGCGTGCGTTCAACATCGACTCGCTCGCCGTGGGGCAGTGCGAGGTCGAGGGGTTCTCGCGCATGACCGTGGTCGTGAACGTCGAGCGTCAGCCGCTCGAGCAGGTGACCAAGCAGCTGAACAAGCTGGTGAACGTGATCAAGATCGTCGAGCTCGAAGACGAGACCTCGGTGCTTCGCGAGCACATGCTGGTGAAGGTCAAGGCCGATCCCGGCACCCGCTCGCAGATCGTCGAGATCGTCGAGCTCTTCCGCGCCCGCATCGTCGACGTCAGCCAGGACGCCGTCGTCGTCGAGGTGACCGGCGACGCCGCGAAGAACCGCGCACTGCTCAAACTGCTCGAGCAGTACGGCATCCGCGAGCTGGTGCAGTCCGGCCTGCTTGCGATCTCGCGCGGCCCCCGGTCGATGACCGACCGCGTCACCCGTGGCTGACCCCGGCCACCCTCGGGCAGCGACCCGACAGACTCACCTTCCGACCGCATCCACACAACAGAAATGGAGTAACACCATGGCAGCAGAGATCTTCTATGACGACGATGCCGATCTGACCATCATCCAGGGCAAGAAAGTCGCCGTCATCGGCTTCGGCTCACAGGGCCACGCGCATGCGCTGAACCTTCGTGACTCGGGCGTCGAGGTGAAGGTCGCCCTGCGCGAGGGCTCAGAGACGCGCTCTCGCGTCGAGGAGCTCGGCTTCGAGGTGCTCGACAACGCAGAGGCGACCAAGTGGGCCGACCTCATCGTCGTGCTCGCTCCCGACCAGTACCAGGCCGACATCTACAAGAACGAGATCGAGCCGAACCTCTCAGAGGGCAAGACCCTGCTCTTCGCTCACGGCTTCAACGTGCGCTTCGGCTACATTCAGGCGCCGAAGGGCGTCGACGTCGTCATGATCGCTCCGAAGGGCCCGGGACACACCGTGCGTCGCGAGTACGAAGCCGGTCGTGGCGTGCCGATCCTGGTCGCCGTCGAGAACGACGAGTCGGGCAAGGCCTTCGAGACCGCCCTCTCATACGGCAAGGGCATCGGCGGCACCAGAGCAGGCGCCATCAAGACCACGTTCAAAGAAGAGACCGAGTCTGACCTCTTCGGCGAGCAGGCTGTGCTCTGCGGCGGCCTGTCGAAGCTCATCCAGAGCGGCTTCGAGACCCTGACCGAGGCCGGCTACCAGCCCGAGATCGCGTATTTCGAGGTCTGCCACGAGATGAAGCTCATCGTCGACCTGATCAACGAGGGCGGCATCGCCAAGATGCGCTGGTCGATCTCTGACACCGCCGAGTACGGCGACTACGTGTCAGGCCCGCGCGTCATCGACGCCAGCGTCAAGGAGCACATGAAAGAGGTGCTCGCCGACATTCAGTCGGGTGCCTTCGCCGAGCGTTTCATGGCCGACCAGGCGGCGGGCGCTCCGGAGTTCAAGAAGTTCCGCGCCGAGGGCCAGGAGCACCCGATCGAGGCGACCGGCAAGGGGCTGCGCAAGCTGTTCTCGTGGTCGAACGCCGAGATCGACGCCGACTACGTCGAGGGACAGGTCGACCGCCACGCCTGATCCGCGCTGCTCACCATGTGACCTCCTCCGCGTACAGATGAGGTGACGCAGACCCTGAGGGCCGTCCGAACTCGTTTCGGGCGGCCCTCAGTCGTCTCTGCAGACGTGGTCGTCTCGGGTGCACTGGCAGCTCGACCGTGCCGTGCCACGGATCGGTATCATTGAGGGCGGACGCTCGGGCAGATCACGCCCGACAAGATGACGTTCGCACAACCGGAGATGGCGAGGCCTGACAGCATGGGTGACAAAGAACGCGACGGCACCGACGACGAGGCGCTCGTCTGGGAGTCAGACCGGCTCGATACGTCGGCCGTCGTCCCGGGAGGCCGATCGACAGAGTATGACGAGGTGCCGGTGGTCGAAGAAGACCGCAGCGCACTCGCCGCGATCGACCAGCTGCCCTCCGGCGTGCTCGTCGGGTATGGCGCGATTCTCGGCGTCTTTCTCGTCTACACGATCTCGTGGGTGACGATTCTGCTCAAGCGCCTCTCGACCCCGCCGCAGCCTCTGCTCGACGGCATCGACCGCGCGCAGTTGCTGCTGGGTCTCGCCGGCCCCGCTCTGTGGGTCGTGTTCGCCTTCTTCTTCGTGCGCGGCCGCCGCTGGTACTGGCAGACGCTCTGGCTGGTGCTGGGGCTGGTGCTGCTGGCACCGTGGCCCTGGATCATCACACTGATCACCGCGAGCAACGGAGGCGCACAGTGAACACCGGCGACGAACTGAACGAGACGAGTGGTGCGAGCATGAACCGCAGCAGCACTGACCGCGTCGACACCGCTGTGCTCGGCGATGACGTCCAGCGGCTCGGCGGGCAGTCGAACGCCGATCATGCTGGGGCCGCAGCCGAACAGCCGGGCGGTCTGAGCATCCGCGTCTCAGACGCACTCTGGGGCGTGCTGGCGGCGGTGCTCTTCGCCTACCCGGTGTGGCAGGCGTTCGCGTTCGCATTCGCGAACTCAGACACCGGCTGGCAGGCCGTCTTCGGCGGCCTCGGCTGGGTCAGATGGACGCTGCTGCTGGTCGGCCTCGTCGTGCCGCTCGCGTTGCTGGCCGCGGCGTGGTGGATCACTCGTGGCATGACCTGGTGGCGTCGTCTGCTGGCCTATGCGACCGGGTGGGCGATCGTGCCGCTGATCATGATCTCGGTGCAGCAGCTGGTGATGGCCAACCCGCAGGTCAACGACATCGTGCTCTCGCACCTGCTCTTCGGCGACTGAGCCGAAGCGGCTGAGGTGAGCCTCGTTCAGTCGACGGGCAGGCCCTCCGAGGCCCAGGCGAATGTGCCGCCGCTGACGTTCGCGGCGGCGACGCCCTGCTGATCGAGCCAGAGCGCGGCCTGCTGTGAGCGTCCGCCGGCCTGACAGATGACCAGCAGATCGTCGGCGTCGGGCACGTCGCCCAGACGCGACTGCAGCTCGGAGAGCGGGATGTTCACCGCGCCCGTCGCATGACCCGCAGCGAATTCGTCGGTCTCGCGCACATCGAGAATGACGGCGCCGGCCTGCTGCCGTTCGAGTGCCTGCTGCGGGGTGATCTGCTCGACCATGGTGACTCCTCGTGTGCGAATCCGCGCGCCGCGCGCCGATTCAGTGATCTGTCTGTTCTGACACTGTACCTGCGCTGCGGCTAGGCTGGAACACATCATGCCCGGAGGCGCTGCAGCGCCCTGTTCGCGGGTCAATGCTGAGGAGGAAACGGTGAGCACACAGATCGATCTCGGAGTCATCGCCGGTGACGGCATCGGGCCAGAGGTGGTCGCCGAGGGGCTCAAAGTGCTCAACGCGGTCGCCGCCGCAGACGGGTTCGCCTTCGCCACGACTGACTACGATCTGGGTGCACGCCGCTATGAGCGAACCGGCGAGGTGCTCGCCGCCGAGACTCTGGACGAACTGCGTCAGCACGACGCACTGCTGCTCGGTGCCGTCGGCGATCCGCGCCGTGTGCCCGCCGGCGTGCTCGAGCGCGGCCTGCTGCTCAGGCTGCGCTTCGCGTTCGACCAGTACGTCAACCTGCGCCCGGTCGAGCTCTTCCCGGGTGTGCGCTCGCCGCTCTCGAACCCCGGCGACATCGACTTCGTGGTCGTGCGCGAGGGCACAGAGGGGCTCTACACGGGCAACGGGGGAGCCCTCCGGGTGGGCACGGAGCACGAGGTCGCCACCGAAGTCTCGGTGAACACGGCGTTCGGTGCGGCACGGGTGATCCGCTACGCGTTCGAGACGGCGGCGAAGCGCCCGCGTCATCACGTCACGCTCGTGCACAAGAAGAACGTGCTCGTGAACGCCGGCGGCATGTGGCAGCGTCTGGTCGACGAGATCGCCGCCGAGTTCCCCGACGTGACCCACGACTATCTGCACGTCGATGCTGCCACGATCTTCCTGACGACCGACCCCGCACGCTTCGACGTGATCGTCACCGACAACCTGTTCGGCGACATCCTCACCGACCTCGCTGCCGCGGTCACCGGCGGCATCGGGCTGGCGGCGTCGGCCAACATCAACGCCGACGGCACCGCACCCAGCATGTTCGAACCCATTCACGGCTCTGCGCCCGACATCGCCGGCCAGCAGAAGGCCGACCCGACCGCAGCGATCCTGTCAGTCGCCCTCATGCTGCAGACGCAGGGGCATGCCGACTCGGCCGCTCGCATCGTCGAGGCGGTACGGGTCGACACCGCGTCGCGGGCGGATGCGGTGCGTTCGACTGCCGAGATCGGCGACGCGATCGTCGCGCGACTGCGCGCCTGACCCCAGGCACGCCCGACCACACCGCCAGGCCTCGGTCCGACTGATCTGGGCGAGCGTACCGCGGCCTGGCGTCATGCGCGGTACGATAGAGAGCGCGGCGTCGAGGCCGCCTCGCGCGACACGATCGCGCCCCATGTGCGCCCCGCGCTCCACCATCCCCGAGCTGGCAGCTGCACCACGACAAGAACTCTGTAGACCTCTCTGAGGAAGGACGAAATGACCGAGACGAACGCGATGACTTTCGCGAAGCACCTGACCACGAACCCCACCGATGCGGCGAAGCGCACCGAGATTCTGAAAGATCCGGGGTTCGGCGTGAACTTCTCGGATCATATGGTCACCGTCGACTACAACCACGAAGAGGGCTGGCACGATGCACAGGTGCAGCCGTACGGGCCGCTGTCGATTGACCCTGCCGCGAGCGTCTTTCACTATGCACAAGAGATCTTCGAGGGGCTGAAGGGCTTCCGCCACGAAGACGGCAGCGTGTGGACGTTCCGTCCCGACCGCAACGCGCACCGCTTTCAGCGCTCGGCCGAGCGCCTGGCGCTGCCGCAGCTGCCGGTCGACACCTTCGTGCAGTCGCTGAAGGAGCTCGTCGAGGTCGACGCCGACTGGGTGCCCGACGCTGAGGGCGAGAAGAGCCTGTACCTGCGCCCGTTCATGATCGCCACCGAGGTGTTCCTCGGCGTGCACTCGGCGCATGAGGTCAAGTACGTGCTGATCGCCAGCCCGGCGGGGCCGTACTTCAAAGACGGCGTCAAGCCTGTCAACATCTGGCTGTCGACCGACTTCTCGCGCGCGGCCCTGGGCGGCACGGGCGAGGCCAAGTGCGGCGGCAACTACGCCGCCAGCCTGGAGCCGCAGGAAGAGGCCTACCGCAACGGCTGCTCGCAGGTGCTCTTCCTCGACGCCGAGACACACACCAACGTCGACGAGCTGGGCGGCATGAACATCATGTTCGTGACCAAGGACGGCCGCCTGGTCACGCCGAAGCTCACCGGATCGATTCTGCACGGTGTGACTCGCGAGTCGGTGCTGCAGCTCGCCGAAGAGGAGTTCGGCCTGAAGACCGAAGAGACCTCGGTGTCGCTCGACTGGTGGCGCGACGGCGTGGCTTCGGGCGAGATCACCGAGATCTTCGCCTGCGGCACCGCAGCGGTCATCAACCCGCTCGCCGAGCTGCGCAGCCCGGACTTCACGATCGCAGCCCCGGCCGAGACCGCTGGCAAGATCACTTCGGGTCTGCGCAAGGCACTCACTGACATCCAGTTCGGCCGCGTCGAAGACAAGCGCGGCTGGCTGACGCGTCTGGCCTGAGCCGTTCAAGAGTCAGTCCCTCATCCGAAGGCGGCGGCACTCGTGCGAACTGCGCAGGTGTCGCCGCCTGACTTGACCAATGGAGTGAAGCATGAAGATCGCACGTTTCAGCCACGAAGGCGCTGACCCGGCATTCGGAATCATTGACGGGGACGAAATCGTCGTCCTCAGCGGAGACCCGATGTTCGCCGGCTACGACACGACGGGCGATCGCGTTCCGCTTGCCGATGCGCACCTGCTCGCTCCAGTCATCCCTCGCTCGAAGGTCATCGCGGTGGGGCGCAACTATGCTGCGCACGCGGCCGAGAAGGGCAACGCGGTGCCGACGCATCCGCTGCTTTTCTTCAAGCCGAACACCTCGGTGGTCGGCCCGGGCGACCCGATCGTGATTCCGGAGTTCGCCGGAACCGTCGAGCCCGAGGCAGAGCTGGCGATCGTGATCGGCAAGGTCGTGAAGAACCTGCCACGCGAGCACTGGCAGAAGGCGGTGTTCGGCTACACGCTGGGCAACGATGTCAGCGCGCGCACGCTGCAGCAGGGCGACGGGCAGTGGGCTCGTGCAAAGGGAATGGACACGTTCTGCCCGCTGGGCCCCGTGATCGAGACCGAGCTGGATCCGGCGGCGGTGACGGTGACCTCGTCGATCAACGGCGAGGCGGCGCAGTCGGGCGAGACGAAAGACTTCATCTTCGATGTGCCGACCCTGCTGGAGTTCATCAGCCAGGCGTTCACTCTTCTGCCGGGCGATGTGATTCTGACGGGAACGCCTGCGGGGGTGCGGCCGATCGTGCCCGGAGACACCGTGACAGTCGCGGCCACGGGCATCGGCGAACTCACGAACCCGGTGCGCGCTGCACTGTGAGGTGCGGCGGTCTGCAGGCCGCCTTCTGCCGACTCAGCTCACCGAGCGCAGCGAGCCATCGTCATCGGCACGATGCGTGTGCGGCCCCAACAGCTCATGCGCGATCGGGCAGCGGCCGCAGGTCTCGGCGTCTTCGTCAGGCATGTCTACCTGGATGCCGTAGAGCGCTTCGAGCGCATCGACGAAATCGTGCGGACGATCTTCGGCCGCCAGGTCGCGCGAACGCTGCATCGACGTGTTCAGCAGCACTCCGACCAAGTGGTGCAGGGCCTTCTCTGTGTTCGCCTGGCTCGGCTCATGGCGTCGTGACCGTTCGATCTCGGCATCGAGCTTGTCGAAGAACATCGCCTTCAGTTGGGCGAGGCCGCGGCCCACACGCTGTTGATTGCGCTGCTGGTGAAAGCTCTGTGCGGCCTCGTCGACGAGCGAACGTGCGTCGTCGCTCGATCTCAGCTCGCTCAGCGGCGCGTGCAGCTTGATCGTCTCGAGATCGAGCAGCTCCACCTCGGGCAGGTCGGTGACGTCGACGGCCACGTTGCGCGGCATACCGAGGTCGATGACGAGCTGGCGCGCGGGCAGGTTCGGCACTGCTGCGACGGAACCGACGGAGCCGTGATCGAAAGGGCACCCCGTGGCGTCTGCGTCGCTGCCTGTCGCCTCGACTGCGGCCCGCGACACCCCGGTGTGGGCGGCCTCGGTGCGGCTGGCGCGCAGGAGTGCGGCGTCGATCACCGTGTGCGGCGACGTCGTGCAGGTAACGATCAGGTCGGCGCAGGCGAGCTCGTGGGTGAGGCGCTCTGGCTTGACCGCGCGCAGTTCGCGCATTTCGGCGAAGTGTTCGGCGCGGCCGCTGGCCGAGTGCACGGCGATGTCTGTGACCCCGCGGGTCTTCAGCGCGGCGACGGTGACGCGTGCGTACTGCCCGGTGCCGACCAGCAGCACGCGCAGCTTCGACCAATCCACGATGCGGCTGTCGCTGAGGTCGAGCGCCAGCTGCACGATCGAACGGCCCATGCGGCCGAGCTTGGTCTGATTCTTCACATCGCGCGAGGTCTTCGCTGCAGTCTGGAACAGCCGCTCAAGGTCAGAGGTCGTGGTGCCGATCTCGCGAGCGTGTTCGAGCGCGTTGGCGACTTGGCCAGAGATCTCTGTCTCTCCGACGACCAGCGACTCGAGCCCGGCAGTCACAGAGAACAGATGCTGGGCGGCGGCATCGCCGACATAGACCGCACTGCCGGTCTTCAGATCTTCGTATTCGACACCGGTGTGCGCACAGACCGCCTGCCAGGCGGCCACCACCGCGAGACGGGGATCGGACCCTTCGGGCTGGCGCACATCGAGGTACGCCTCGAAGCGGTTGCAGGTGGCGACGACGACGGCGCCACTGAAGAACTCGTTTCGAGACGTGAGGGTGAGCGCAGCGTCAGCGGCGCCGGAAAGTCCCTCGAGCAGGGAGAACGGCGCGTTTTTATGACTGGACGACACGCAGAGAAGCACGTCTGACATTCTAGGCGTTTGGTGTCAATTCTCTAAATCGTCAGATGTTTGCGAGAATGGGGTTGTGAGTCTTTCTGCCGCACATCCCCTGAACCCGGTTTCTCAGGCATCGAACCCCCCGAAGTCCACGGCTGACTCGGCCCTGGTGCGCGCTCTGCGGGGCGAGCCGGTCGACCACGTGCCGGTGTGGTTCATGCGACAGGCGGGGCGGTCGCTGCCTGAGTATCGCTCGGTGCGCGAGGGCATCGCAATGCTCGACTCCTGCCTGCGGCCCGATCTCGCCGCCGAGATCACTTTGCAGCCGGTGCGCCGCCATCATGTGGATGCCGCGGTCTTCTTCTCTGACATCGTCGTTCCGCTGAAGCTGGCCGGGGTCGATGTCGACATCGTTGCGGGGCGGGGTCCCGTCTTCGGCTCGCCGGTGCGCACCGCGGCCGATGTGGATGCACTGCCCGAGCTCACCGTCGATCAGCTTGCCCCGATCGCCGAGGCCGTGCGGCTCACCGTCGCCGAACTGGGCGACACTCCGCTGATCGGCTTCGCGGGTGCGCCCTTCACTCTCGCTGCCTATCTGGTCGAGGGCGGCCCGTCGAAGGACCATCTGGCCGCGCGCACGCTCATGTTCGCCGAACCCGAGGTCTGGGATCGTCTCGTGATGAAGATGGCCGACTACTCGGCGGCGTTCCTGCGCGCGCAGGTGCTCGCCGGGGCCTCGACCGTGCAGCTCTTCGACTCGTGGGTCGGGTCGCTGGCACCGACCGTCTACCGTGCTCATGTGCGCCCGGCATCCGCTCGCGTGCTCGCCAGCGTCGCCGATCTGCGCACTGCCGACGGACGCGGCGTGCCGCGCATCCACTTCGGTCTCGCCGGGCCTGAGCTGCTCTGCGACCTGCGCGATGCGGGCGCTGACGCGGTGGGCGTCGACTATCGCACCGAACTCGCCGACGCGATCGATCGTCTGGGCGTCGACGTGCCTGTGCAGGGCAATCTCGATCCGGCGCTGTTGGGCGCCCCGGCCGCCGTGCGCGAGGCAGCGGCCGACCGCATTCTGAGAGCAGGGCAGCGAGCCGCCGGGCATGTGTTCAACCTCGGTCACGGTGTGCCTCCGGCGACCGACCCCGACGTGCTCACGCGCCTCGTCGCACACGTGCACGCATGGGAGGCGACCGAGCGGTGACCGACGAACGCGACGCTGAGCTCGACGCCGACCTGCTGGTCGTCGGCGGGGGCATCGCCGGGCTGGTCAGCGCCTGGACGGCGGCTGAGGCCGGGCGACGTGTGACCGTGCTCGAGTCGGCAGGCCACGTGGGCGGGCCGGTTGCGGCGCACGTGCTCGCAGGCCTTGAGATGGACGCCGGCACCGAATCGTTCGCGACCCGCGGGGGTCGGGTCGAACCGCTGCTGGCCGAGCTCGGGCTGGCCGATCGGGTGGTCGAGCCGAACCCGGTGGGTGCGTGGGTCGGGTACCGCTATCAGGGACGCTTCGCCGCAAGCCGTCTGCCGCGCACAGGCATGCTGGGCATTCCGGGCGATCTCGACGAGCACGGCACTGCATACGGCGAGCTCGTCGAAGCCATCGGGGCCGAGGGGGCTCGTGCTGCTCGACGTGATCTGACTCTGCCGCCGACCGTGGGCGTCGACGCGACCGATCCCGGCGCGACGACCCTCGGCGCATTGGTCGAGGCGCGCATGGGTCGTGCGGTGATCGATCGTCTTGTGGCGCCGGTCGCCGGCGGCATCTACTCGGGCGACCCGTATGAGATGCCTGTCGAGTCGGTTGCGCACGGCCTGCTCTCAGCGCTCGTCGAGGTCGGAACGCTCAGCGACGCCGTGCGGCATCTGCAGGCGCAACGGGCTCCGGGGTCTGCTGTGCGCGGCCTCGTCGGGGGCATGCACATGCTGACCGATCGACTGCGAGACCGCATCGTCGCGGCCGGTGGTCGCATCCTGCTGCACCGAGAGGTCGACGGCATCGAACGCACGGCCGAAGGATGGCGCGTGCGGGTCGCTGCGGTCGGCGACCGCCCGAGCAGCGGGTCGCCGATGTCTCCGGGTGTGTGCGATCCCGGCTCACAGACATGTCACACCGCATCCCAGCTCGTGCTGGCGACCACGGCCGACCCTGCCCTGCGGCTGCTCGAGCTCTCAGAGGCGGGCCCGTGGGCGCATCCTGCGGCAGTCGCCCTCGTCACGCTCGTCGTCGACGATGCGCGACTCGACGTCGAACCGCGCGGCACCGGGATGCTCGTCACCGCAGATGCGCCTGATGTGCAGGCGAAGGCGATGACCCACGCCTCGGCCAAATGGCGCTGGATCGCCGACGCGGCAGCATCGGGTCACCCCGGCCGCCACGTGCTGCGACTGAGCTACGGCCGCGCGGGGCAGCCGAGCACGATGACCGACGACGAGCTGTGCGCACAGGCCGTTCGCGACGTGCGCGTGCTCACCGACGTCGACATCGCCGATCGGGCTGTGGCGGCGACGGCGGTGCATCGCTGGCTGAACGTGCAGCCGAGTGCTCGGGCTGATGAGATCCGGCAGAGAGTGGATGCCGCAGCCGCGAACCTCGGAGACCTCGCGGTGGTCGGGTCGTGGCGTTCGGGAACCGGCCTCGCTTCGGTACTTCCGTACGCTCGTGAACAGACACTGAGACTGCTGGGTCACCCCGATCGCCCTCGAAACGGCACATCGGGTGCGAGCACAGCAGACACAACATATGAAGAGGTGGCAAAGTGACAGGCACGACCATTCGTCTCGGCACACGAGGCTCTCGACTGGCGGTGGCGCAGTCGCAGCTGGTCGCCGACGCGCTCGAAGAGGCGACCGGACGTTCCGTCGAGCTCGTGCAGGTGGTCACCCACGGCGATGTGTCCAAGGCATCGCTTGCGCAGATCGGCGGCGTCGGCGTCTTCGCGACCGCCCTGCGGCAGGGGCTCGCCGCCGGCGACTACGACGTGGTCGTGCACTCGTGCAAAGACCTGCCCACCGCGCAGGAGCAGCACCTCGACATCGCCGCAATGCCCGAGCGAGCTGATTCGCGCGACGTGATCGTGACCCGTGGCGGTGAGGGCCTGAGCGGTCTCGTGCAGGGTGCTCGGGTGGGCACCGGGTCGACACGTCGTCAGGCGCAGCTGCGCCGAGCACGCCCCGATGTCGAGATCGTCGACATCCGCGGCAACATCGACAGCCGCATCGGTCGGGTCTACGACGATCTGGACGGCGTCGTCCTGGCCGCCGCGGGGCTGGAACGGCTGCCCTCGGCGGCCGCCCACCACCACGAGGCTCTGCCCGTCGACACCTGGGTTCCCGCACCGGCGCAGGGTGTGCTCGCCGTCGAGACGAGGCAGGGAGAAGGCAGCCTGGTCGCGACCCTCGACCATGCGCCGACGCGTCTTGCTGCGACGCTCGAGCGTGCTGTGCTCGGCGGCCTCGGCAGCGGATGCGCCGCTCCGGTCGGCGTGCACGCGATCGTCGCGTCTGACCTGCGGTCGGCCGAGCTGCATGCCCGCGTCTATGACCTGTATGACGCGCAGCATGACGTCGCCGTCGACGAGGTTCTCGAACTCGGGAAGATGCTCTGCGCGGGTGCTGCACACGGCGCCCGGCAGCTCAGTGCAGCTGGTGCGGCCGACGCAGCGGCGATCGAGGCGTGGACCGCTGCGGAGGGCGAACGCGTCGCGCAGCAGCTCATCGCCGAAGGCGCCGCCCGAATCATCGCAGCGGCAGACGCACGGAGGTCGGAGTGACCGACGGCGCAGCTGTCAGCGCCGACGCGCACGAGGCTGCCAGCGCAGGGCTGCGCGGATGGCGTGTGCTCGTGCCTCGCGGCGGGCCAGGCGGTGAGCGCATCGCCGCTGAGGTCGCCGCTCGGGGAGGGGAGCCGGTCGTCGCGCCGTTGATCCGCAGCATTCCGCCAGCAGACGCCTCGAAGCTCGAAGAGGCGGTCGAGCGTCTGCAGTCGGGAGACTACGCCTGGCTTGTGCTCACCAGTCAGCGCACGGTCGATGCGCTCGCCGACTGCGGTCTGACGTTCTCAGCGCCTGCCGGCACGCCGGGATTCAGCACCGCGTGCGTGGGCGCCACGACGGCCGCAGCTGCGGAGGAGCGGCTCGGCCTCAGCCCAGATCTGCTCCCGCAGAAGCAGAGTGCGCACGGCCTGCTCGACGTCTTTCCACGACCTGACCACGCTCGTGCCCGGCTTCTGCTGCCGCACTCGGCGCAGGCACATGACTCGCTCGAACGGGGGCTGCGCGCGCTCGGATGGCAGGTCGACACCGTTGACGCCTACCGCACCATCGGCATCGCACTGTCGCAGCACGCCATCGAAGACGTGCGCCGCGGAGCGATCGACGGCGTGCTCGTCACCAGCGGCACGGTGGCGCAGCAGGTCGCCATCCAGTTCGGAGCATCCGCCGCGCAGACCGTGCTCGTCTCGATTGGAGAGCAGACGACGAACGACGCCGAGACACTCGGCCTCGACGTCGCGGCGACGGCGCGCGAGCACAGCATCCCCGGTCTGCTCGACGCCCTCGCCGAGGTCGCCGCAGGCCGCCGTCGCACCGGCGCAGCCACCACCATTTCGCGTGCGCCCATTTCGCGCGCATCCGGCATGCGCGCACCCGGCGCTGCGTCGGTGCGCGCCGCACCTGCACGCACAACAGACATCACAGACGACAACCACTGAGGAGTCAGCATGAACGACAGCACATCTCACGACATCAGCTCTGCCCGGGGCCTGCCCGCCGGAGGATCCCACGTTCCCGGTGATCCCGGGGCCCCGGCGCTCGCGGCCTTCCCGCGTGTGCGTCCTCGGCGTCTGCGCCAGTCGCCGGCCGTGCGCCGCATGGTGCGCGAGACCCGCATCGAGCCGTCGCAGCTGATTCTGCCGCTGTTCGTGCGCGAAGACGCCACCGAGCCGGTGCCGATCTCGGCACTGCCCGGCCAGGAGCAGCACACCATCGACTCGCTGCGTCGCATCGCCGCCCGCGCTGCTGAGGCCGGCATCGGCGGCGTGAATCTGTTCGGCATTCCGGCGCACCTCGACGCCGTCGGGTCGCAGGCGGATGCCGCAGACGGCATCGTGCAGCGCGGCGTGCGTGCGATGGTCGAAGAGGTCGGCGATGCGATCGTGATCCAGACCGATCTGTGCCTCGACGAGTTCACCGACCACGGCCACTGCGGCGTGCTCGATGCGCAGGGTCGCGTCGACAACGACGCCACGCTGGAGCGCTACGGCGCGATGGCGCTGGCTCAGGCCGAGGCCGGTTCGCACATGCTCGCGCCGAGCGGCATGATGGACGGCCAGATCGGCTACCTGCGCGACGTGCTCGACGCCAACGGCCACCAGGACGTCATGCTGCTCGCCTACGCGGCGAAGTACGCATCCGGGTTCTACGGGCCGTTCCGTGAGGCCGTCGACTCGCAGCTCAAAGGCGATCGCCGCACCTACCAGCAGGATCCCGCGAACGGTCGCGAAGGCGTGCGCGAGGCTCAGCTCGACATCGCCGAGGGGGCCGACGTGGTGATGGTGAAACCGGCTGCGTCGTTCCTCGACGTGCTCTACCGGGTGTCGCAGATCAGTCCGGTGCCGGTCTGGGCCTACCAGGTCTCGGGCGAGTACGCTTCGATCGAGGCCGCCGCCGCGAACGGCTGGCTCGATCGCGAACGGGTGATCGACGAGTCGGTCACCGGCATCTTCCGCGCCGGGGCAGAGGCCCTGCTGACCTACTGGGCGCTCGAGGTCGCCGACCGTCTGAAACACGGCAGCTTCGGGGAGTGACCCTGCCGCTGCGCGCCCAGTCGGTTCGGGTGCGCACCGTCTGCGCGGTCTGCGCGCGGGCTGCAGCCGACCACACGACCACGTGGGCAACAGACGGGCGCGAGCGGCGCATCCGCAGAAATGACTTCATCACAATCGAGAGGTGACACAGAACATGACTACGAACGCAGAACTGTTCGAGCGCAGTGGGCGCATCATTCCGGGCGGTGTCGACTCGCCGGTGCGGGCCTTCGGATCGGTCGGCGGCGTGCCCAACTTCATCGCCAGCGCCTCGGGGGCGCACGTGCGCGACGTTGAGGGAAACGAATTCGTCGACCTCGTCGGGTCGTGGGGGCCGGCGCTGCTCGGCCACGCGCAGCCTGAGGTCGTGGCGGCGGTGCAGGCCGCCGCAGCTCGTGGGCTGTCGTTCGGCGCTCCGACCGAAGGCGAGGCCGAGCTGGCCGAGGTCGTCGCGCAGCGTGTGCGTCGCGGCGGGGTCGCCCCCGTCGAGCGGCTGCGCTTCGTGTCGACTGGCACCGAGGCGACCATGACCGCCATTCGACTCATGCGCGGGGCAACCGGCCGCGACCTCATCGTGAAGTTCGCCGGTCTGTACCACGGCCACAGCGACTCGCTGCTGGTGGATGCCGGGTCGGGTCTCGCGACGTTCGGCCTGCCCGCCTCTGCTGGCGTGACGGCGGCGGTCAGCGCGCAGACGATCGTGCTGCCGTACAACGACATCGAGGCCGTGCGTGCGCTCTTCGCCGAGCGCGGTGACGAGATCGCTGGCGTGATCGTCGAAGCCGCTGCGGCGAACATGGGCATCGTGCCGCCGCTGCCCGGCTTCAACGCCGAGCTGATCGAGGTCGCTCATGCGCATGGCGCGCTGGTGACGCTCGACGAGGTGCTGACCGGATTCCGCGTGAGCGACGCCGGCTGGTGGGGATTCGAGAACGCCGAGGCGGCCGAGCCGTACCGTCCCGACCTGATGACCTTCGGCAAAGTCATCGGCGGCGGCATGCCGATCGCTGCCGTGGGCGGCGCAGAAGAGTACATGAACCTGCTCGCGCCGCTCGGCCCGGTGTATCAGGCCGGAACACTGTCAGGCAATCCGCTGGCGATCGCCGGCGGGCTGGCCACGCTGCGGCTCGCAGACGCCTCGGTCTACGAACGTGTGAACGCTGCCTCTGAGGCGCTGCAGGGCGCGGTGTCCGAGGCGTTGGATGCTGCCGGCGTCGCGCATCGCATCCAGCGTGCGGGGTCATTGTTCTCGATC
Source organism: Pseudoclavibacter sp. CFCC 13611 (assembly GCF_008831225.1). NCBI lineage: Bacteria > Bacillati > Actinomycetota > Actinomycetes > Micrococcales > Microbacteriaceae > Pseudoclavibacter > Pseudoclavibacter sp. CFCC 13611. Next base: position 260,437 of record NZ_WBKE01000002.1, read on the forward strand.
GCGTTCGGTGAGCACGACGGTGCGCTGGTGAACTACGACGAGGTCAAGGCGAGCGAGACGTGGCGGTATGCGCCGTTCTTCCACGCGCTGCTCGACGGGGGAGTCGCGGCACCGCCGTCGGCGTTCGAGGCGTGGTTCGTCTCGGCCGCTCATGACCAGAGCGTGATCGATCGCATCGCCGGGGTGCTGCCTGCCGCCGCTCGTGCGGCAGCCGCTGCCGAGCGCCCTGCGACCCCGCCGATCGGCGGGTAGTGGCGGTAGCCTCGGTGCTGGCAGGCTGCTCGGCCTAGGCAGCGCTTGGCGTGGGCGGCCTGGTGCGGGCAGCGCTTGGCGTGGGCGGCCTGGTGCGGGCGGCCTGGTGCGGGCAGCGCTTGGCGTGGGCGGTCTGGTGCGGGCAGCGCTTGGCGTTAGCAGCCTGACATGGGCTGACCCGTTACTGAGGGTATCTGGCACAGTCGACGTCAAGCAGACGAAGACACTTCGGTGAAGCTACCTGCTCAGCCAGGAGCAGATTCGGCTGTAGTGGGGGAGACAAGAGGCTTCCGGCATTTCGCGGTGCCGGAAGCCTCTTCTGGGCTGTGTTCAGTGCACTTGCGCAGTTCCTAGGCCGGCTCACGCCCCGGTTCACCATCCCTTTTGCGCGCTGGTCTGTGTTCAGTGCACTTTCTCATTGCCCAGGCCGGTTCGTGCTCGCTGCACCACACGTTTTGCCCGTCCTGCCAGTTCAAATCCGCATCGATCCATGGCAAATGCTGTCCCAGCCCATCGAGTCATGCCAAGTTCCATGTCTCGATGATTGTTGAGGTCATTTGCCATGTCTCGATGGTTGGCGACGGCATTTCCCATGTCTCGATGGGTGGCGACGGCATTTCCCATGCCTGGGCGCGGCGTGATCAGCATCTGTGAGAGACAGAGATGGGGCCGCCGAACGAATCGGCGACCCCATCGAATTCAGCGGCTCGGCTCAAACGAGCAGAGCGATCACGCCCACTTCGAGGCGAGGTGATCGGCCTCGATCCAGCGCACGGTGCCCGACTTCGAGCGCAGCACGATGCTCTGCGTGTGGATGTAGCCGTTGCGCGGCCCCTTCACACCCTTCAGCAGCACGCCGTCGGTCACACCCGTGCCGACGAAGTAGGTGTTGTCGCTGGCGACCAGCTCGGAATCGGTGTAGATCTTGTCGATGTCGAGACCTGCGTCGATACCACGCTGACGCTCGGCGTCATCCTTCGGCGCCAGACGCCCCTGCATGACGCCCTTGAACGCCTTGATCGCCGCTGCGGTGATCACGCCTTCGGGGCTGCCGCCGCGGCCGAGCAGCATATCGGCGTCGCCCCAGGGGCTTGCAGCGTTGATGCCGCCGACGACGTCGCCGTCGAGAATCAGGTTGGTCTTCGCCCCGACCGAGCGAATGCGCTCGATCAGCTCTTCGTGACGTGGGCGGTCGAGCACGATGACGGTCATCTCGCTGACGGGCTTGCCGAGTGCCTTTGCCAGCTCGCGGATGTTCTCTTCTGGGGTCATCTCGAGCGAGACGACGCCTTCGCCGATCGAGCTGGTGACGATTTTGTCCATGTAGAACACCGTCGAGGCGTCAAGCATGCTGCCGCGGTCGGCGACGGCCATGATAGACACGGCGTTGGGGCGGCCAGCCGCGGTCTGCGTCGTGCCGTCGATCGGGTCGACTGCGATGTCGGCCTGAACGCCGGTGCCGTCACCCACGTGCTCTCCGTTGAAGAGCATCGGCGCGCGGTCTTTCTCGCCCTCGCCGATCACCACGACGCCGTCGAATGCAACAGTGTGCAGGAACTGGCGCATGGCGTTGACAGCGGCCCCGTCGGCCTCGTTCTTCTGGCCACGGCCGACCCACACCGACCCGCGGATCGCCGCGGCCTCAGTGGCACGCACCAGCTCCAGCGCAAGGTTGCGGTCGGGCTGCTGAGACTGTTCAGTCATCTGAAAACTCCTAAAAGCTGCCGACCGCATTTCGATCGGCGCGTCAGCCTCCATCTTACCCGGTACCGGTGACAACAGCGGCTGAAAGCGAGTGCCGAAATCACCCGCGCAGCAGCTCGGCCGCGAGCGCCGCGGCAGCTGGAGAGATGCGGCTGTGTCCGGCCGGCTCCGCTCGCGAGGTGAGGTGCTTCTCTCGGGTCTCGCGAACATCCCCGAGATTGGCGAACAGGGTGACGTAGCTGCTCACGTCGGTATACAGCGCCGACTCGTCGACGCCGCCGCCGCTCGCCGTGCGCCAGCCGAACGCGGTCATCTCGGCGGCGATCAGACGCATCTCGGGCTCGCGGCCCTCGGCGGCGACGTGCAGCAGGTAGAGCAGCCGGGTGAACTCTCGTGGATCGTCCAGAGTCTCGGCGCCCAGCCGTGCGCGCAACACGGTGACGAAGACCGCCGCGTCGGTGCAGGCCTGGCGACCGGCGCGCGACAGCAGAAGCCGTCCGCCGCGCACGTAGAGCAGCCCGAGCCGCTGCAGCAGTGCGCGCAGGTTCGCGACCGGCGGGGTCGAATCCTCGCGTGTGGCGCTGCCTGGCCAGCCGTCGCACGAGGGCAGCAGCTGCGCGACGGCCGACACGATGTGCGGGCGCAACCGCCCGGCCTCGGTGAGCTCGGCCCCGTCGTCGCCGATCAGGTCGAGCACGGCCATGATCGGTGCGAACGCTGCGGCGAACATGGTGTCGCGCTGCGCGTCGTCGGTGGATGCCTCGCCCGCGCCCGCCCCGCCATCGTGCGCCCGCAGCAGTCCGTCGACGATCTGCGCGCGATGCAGGGTCTCTTCGGCGATCGACGCCGGTGCCAGCCGCACGAGTCGCTGCACCGCGGCGCCCAGGTGTTCGAGCTGTCGAGCTGCCAACAGCTCGATCGACGCATTCACTTCGGCGACCGAGAACCGGTCTGGGGTGCGCTCGGCGAATGCCGACGGGTCACCCGCCGTGACCAGCCTCCGCGTGTTCTCAAGCGGGGCGGCCCGTCGGCCGTCGACGCAGGTCGCGGCAGGGGCATCCGCAGTCGACGTCTCCGGTGTCTCAGAGAGTTCGACGACACGCTCGAGACGCAGCGTCACCTGCCAGTGATCACCGTAGTCATAGACGTAGAACAACCGGTCGCCCGGCTGCTGCAGGGCTTCGTCGAGGTGAACTGAGGCCTCGGGTGTGCCTTCGGCGTCGCCCTCTTCGAGGTCGTATTCGCAGATGAAGGGCTCGACGCCTTGGCTGAGCGGCGACCCGCCGAGCGCGAAGCGATGCAGATGCGTGTCTTGCCAGGCGAACGCGGCCTGCAGAATCTGGTGCACCTGATCGAGCGTGAGGTCGCTGCGCAGATCGAGACGGCGCCAGATCTGTCGTTCACGAGGTGTGGGCTGCATGGCTGAAGATGCCTTGACACTGTTGGCAACGGTCGCGTCGGGCGAGATATCGATGTCGAGGTCGAGATCAACGCGGATGCGCAGCATCGCCGGTCGCGCAAGTCGAGGCCGGCGAAGGCTCGGGCGCTGTTCGGTGAGTTCGGACAATAAGGTGTCGGGCTGTGGAGCATCGATCTCGTTGAGCAGTTGCAGGGCCTCTTCAGTAGAGAACTGACCGACGAGCGCAGCGAACCGCTGCTGCAGATCGCGGTCGCTGCGGGCTGGATCGTTCTCTTTGTCTGGGCCGTTCTCTGCGTCTGCGGCGGTCATGCGCACAGCCTACGGGCTGAGCGCTTCGCACGCGAGGGGTGGGGACAGACACCGTTGCTGCGCAGCGGGTGTCTTGTCGGAACGGCCGCTCTGGGGCGTGGTCAGCGGCGCCAACACTGTGACACGGAATCCAGGTGTCAGCACGAGGATTGCAACAGGTCAGCATTCGCTGTATGGTCAGCATGTGCTGACCATTGCATCTCGGATTGAAGTCATGAATCGGCTGGGACGTGCGATGGCCGATCCCACACGGTCACGCATCCTGCTGTCGCTAATGCGCAAGCCGGGATATCCGGCTCGCCTGGCGAACGACTTGGGGCTCACCCGAACAAACGTCTCGAACCATCTCACCTGTCTGCGTGGCTGCGGCATCGTGGTGGCCGAACCAGAGGGTCGGCGCACCCGCTACGAGATAGCCGACCCCCATCTCTCAGCGGCGCTCGACGCCCTGATCGACGTCACCCTTGCAGTCGACGAGGGTGCGCCCTGCATCGACGAATGCAGGCGAGCGCTGTGACGACACTTCTGACTCGCGAACGTTCGGCTGTTCTGCGCAGGCGCATCAGAGGCATCGTGGCCATAACCATCGTCTGGAATGTCATCGAAGCGGTGGTCGCATTGCTCGCCGGTCATGCGGCATCGTCGGCCGCACTGATCGGTTTCGGCCTCGACTCGGTCGTAGAGGTGCTCTCGGCGGCCGCGATCGCCTGGCAGTTCGCTTCGCCGACTCCTGAACGTCGGGAACGTACCGCTCTGCGTGTCATCGCGTTCTCGTTCTTCGGGCTGGCGCTCTACGTCACGACAGATGCGCTGCTCACGCTGTTCGGCGTGCAGCAGCCGGAGCACTCGCCGGTTGGCATCGTCATCGCAGGGCTCAGCCTCGTTGTGATGCCCGTGCTGAGCTGGTTCGAACGGCGCACCGGCAGGGAACTCGGGTCTGCTTCGGCCGTGGCCGATTCGAAGCAGACTCTCATCTGCACGTACCTCTCTGCAGCAGTGCTGGTCGGTCTGTTGCTGAACAGTCTGCTGGGCTGGGGATGGGCTGATTCGGTCGCTGCGCTGGCCATCGCCGTGTTCGCCGTTCGCGAGGGCATCGAGGCATGGCGGGGTGACGCCTGCTGCGCCTCATCGGCGGCGACTGCGATCGCTGCAGACGAAACGGAGGACGAACGTCACGACGACTGCTGCGCGCCGTAGGGTGCCCGCACCGAGTGGCGATCGATTGAACGGGCGAACGACGAAGCGGCCCTGACGGCTGCACTCGCACCCGACACCTGCGTGACTCGCGCATCAGCACCGGGTCAGGACGCCTGCGGCATCGAGCCGCAACTCGACGTCGAGGTGCAGGCGTTCGAGAAACGCCCGATCATGGCTCACCACGATCACCGCACCGCGATATGCGTCGAGTGCCTCGACCAGCCGGTCGACACTCGCCATATCCAGACTGTTCGTCGGTTCGTCGAGCACCAGCGCCTGCACCGCGGGAGTCGCCAGCAGCACCTGGGCCAGTGCCACGCGGAAACGCTCGCCGCCGGAGAGCGAGGCGACCGGAGCATCCGCCATACGGCCACGCAGCAGCAGCCGCGCGAGCTGATTGCGCAACTCGCGATCGCCCAAACCAGGGGCGAAGCGTGCCACGTTCTGCACCACGCTCTCGTCGTCGTGCAGCGAGGCGAGCTGCTGCGAGAGATATCCGACGTGATCGACGAAGAGCTTGCCGTGCGCCGTCTTCGCCAGGGCGCCACCGGGCTTCGCTGCGGCAACGTCGGCCTGACCGCAGAGCATCGCACGCAGCAGCGTCGACTTGCCGACGCCGTTCGGGCCGGTGAGGGCGACGCGCTCCGGGCCCTGCACCACGAACTCACGCCCGTCGGCGCCGGTCAGGCACGCGATGCGGCGGCCCACCGGCACGTCGGGGTCGGGCAGCTCGATCACGATGTGCTCGTTGTCGCGCACCCGCGACTCGGCATCGTCGACGACGCGCTGTGCGGCATCCACTCGGTCGTCGAGCGTGCCGCGGCGGGCCGCCTGCGACTTCTCGGCAGAATTGCGCCGGTCGTTGACCACGGCTTTGACGAACTTACGATTCACGGCGTCTTTGCGCCCCTGCCGCGCGGAGTGCGCAATGCGCTGCTCGGCCTGCGTGCGCTGCCAGCGTTCGGCCTTCAGCTCCTGCTCGGCCGACCGCAGCGCCTGTTCGGCGGCCTGCTGCTCGTTGGCGACCTGAGCCTCGTACGCGCTGAACGCCCCGCCGTACAGGGTGATGCGCCCATCGCGCAGCTCGGCGATCGCATCGACATGCTCGAGCAGCTGGCGGTCGTGGCTGACCACGATGAGGGCGCCGCGCCATCCGTCGATCAGACGATAGACCTGCTGGCGCGCGTCGGTGTCGAGATTGTTGGTGGGCTCGTCGAGCAGCGCGATGTCAGCTCGGGAGCGCTGTACCGCGAGCTGCACGCCGACGATTGCAGCGAGCATCGCCTCGCCGCCCGACAGCGTGTCGACAGTGCGGTCGAGTCCAAGATCGACGCCGACCGCGGCGAGGGCGGCGCTCGACCGCGCCTCGACATCCCAGTCGTCGCCGATGACATCGAAGGCCTCGGGGTCGACGCTGCCGCGCTCCACGGCAGCGATCGCGTCGAGCTCCCCGCGCACACCGAGCAGCTCGGAGACGGTCTGGTCGGGATCGAACCGTTGGGGCAGACACGCGACGACGCCCGAACGCGTGATTCGGCCATCCGTCGGCTGCAGGCGACCCGCGAGCAGCGCGAGGGCGGTCGACTTGCCGGCGCCGTTATCTCCGATGAGGCCGGTGCGGCCGGTTGGGAACGCGGCGGTCACGTGCGTGAGGATGCTGCGGCCGTCGGGCCAGGCGAAGCTCGCGTCGTGCAGCGCGATGGAGGATGCGGGCGTCGAGGAACGAGGGGAGTGGTGGGTTGGCAAAATGGTCTCCAGAGTGTCAGAGGGTGCTGACACGAGACCGCGCGACAGTCGGCGCAGGGGTCGGTCAGCGATGGATGCTGGAACCGAATGCCCTCAACGTGATGCCTTTGCGCTTCATCTCTTCTCACAGCGGCCGTGTGCCGCAGAGATGCTGGGAGTAACGATAGTTGAGCGGTGGCGTGCGGGCAAGGTCGCGCGGGCAGAGTCCGTCTGGTGTCGGCTCTGCCCGCGCATGGCCTCTTCTCAGCGCGCCGATGGGCCGATCAACAGAGTCGCGGCTCGTGGTCGATGACGCGACGGGGTGACCGAGTCACCGCACCGTCCATCCATTCGACGACCCAGTCGTCGTCGGCGCTGAAGTGCAGCATATGCACATTCGCACGCACCGTCGGCATAGCCATGCCGCGGTCGGTCGGTCGCGCCGGGGTGATGAACCTCGTGTCTGACGTGGTCAGCAGCCGGTCCATCTGCGGCCAGTTCCAACCGGGAAAGTGCTCGGTGACGTAGCGCTCAGTCATGCCTCGGCTGAGTGGAACAGGATGGTCGAAGCGAATGAGCGCTCCCAGAGCACTCCGGTCAAGGCGGAAGGCCATGGCATGTGCGGCCTCCCGGTCGGCCTCTGTGGCGGCGTCATCAAGCTGTGGCTCACCTGACGCGTCGGTGACGGCGTGCTGGGCGCGAAACTGAACTCCGGTCTCGCCATCGTCGGCGAGCGCCAGCCCCGCTGCGAGGCGCAACGTCTCAAGCTGTGCGACGATGCGGTCGTTCTGCCTGTCGATGAAGGCCTGCGCAGACTGGCTGCTGAGCGATTCGGCGGATGCCGGACTCGCCTCGTCTGGCCCGGTGCTTCCGCCAGCGCGGGTGAGATCGGTCGACCCGACCACTTTGTCTCTATTCATCACCGTCACCCGCAGGAGTTCGGCTCCGGTGAGCTGATCCAGACGTGCAGCGATGATCGGTGGAGCCTGAGACCAGCGCACGCCAAGTCGGATTCGTGCCACACGGGGCGTGGCGTCGTGGTGGCTCTGCTCGCGGTCGCCGGGCAGGTTCGGGGAATCGGTGTCTTTGCACATGGTGTGCCTTCCATCAGAGCTTGCGCGCGACGTCTGTCACGTGCCCGTTCTTCTCCTGGGGCACCCGGAAAGATGGATCGGGTTGCCGTGCGGCCAGCCAGGTACTGTCAGCCACAACTCTTGAACGTGGGTCAAGACTACCGGTACCCGACGACTGCCGTGTGTCAGGCGGTTCGATCCAGATTCTGTGAAGCCGCTTTCGGCGCGGTGCGTCTGGAGGTAAGACTCGAAGGCGAGGCAGTTGTTGCAGATTTTGCAACAACTGCCTGAGATGGCAAGACCTACAGCGTCGCTCTCTGCAACCTTGACGTGGATATTTCGGTTGGCTATCGAGTGAAATCTCATGAAGGCGTGCGCTTTCGGCGCTGGGCAACCTTGGTACTGCGGGATTATCTGCTCATCGGTGTGGCGATTGATCGTCAACGCCTCGAACAGCTTGGCACAGTCGTGCAGATTCTCGGCCGCTCGACCGATGAGCTTGCGTCGGGCAAGGGCTGCTGTATCGAGATACAGGCATCGCGATCATTGACAATGGGGCACTTGCCGCGCTCACACTTCTCGTCGCGAACTTTGACCCGCGAGAGAAAGAACTGCTGGTGCACCTGATCATCAGAGTGATCACCGGTGAAAACTAGTGCGAGCGCATCAGCGGCGGGTTTAGCACCCCATCCGTGACGTCGGTGCCCGGCGCCAGTCGATAGAGGGCGGCCGGGCGGCCCACCGCCTGCGCGCGTGATGAACCGGTTGCCTCAAGAAATCCGGGTGTGCCGACCGCCTTGCGATGAAAGTTGCGAGCATCGATCGATGCACCCCAGACGGCCTCGTACACCTCGCGCAGCTCGGCGATCGTGAACTCGGGCGGGCAGAAGGCGGTCGCCAAGGGGGAGTATTCGATCTTCGCTCTCGCACGTTCGACCCCGTCGGCGAGAATCCGTGCATGGTCGAAAGCCAGCTGAGCGCCGTCATCGCCCAGTACATCCGCCACATCATGCCACGCGACTTCAGCGGCGTCGCCGCCTGCGCTCGGCACATCGAAAGCCGGAGCGAGCGCGAGGTAGGCGACCGACAGCACCGGCCCGCGTGGGTCGCGATGCAGCGGGCCGTAGGTGCGCAGCTGCTCGAGATGTCCGCTGGCATGTCCGCTGGCATGCCCACTGAGGTGCGCGCTCGCGTGCTGACCTGTCGGTGCGTCAGAGGTGGGAGTCTGCACAATCAGCGCACTCGGCTGTACGCCTGTTTCTTCTTCGAGCTCACGTCGCGCGGCGTCTTCAAGGGATTCGCCGGCGAGCACGAAACCGCCCGGCAGCGCCCAGCACCCTCGAAACGGGTCGAGCATACGTTCGACCAGCAGCACCTGCAGGCGTTGGCTGCGCACGGTCAGCGCCACGACATCCACGGTGACGGCGATGTCGGCGGCAGTGCGGGGAATCGCTGCCGAATCGGTCTCACCGCGGCAGTCAGTTCGGACGTCGGTGTGAGTACCAGCCGCGTCGTCAGCATCATGACGAGTTCTGCTCATTGCCCGATGGTGCGGGCTCTCTTTGGCGAACATACCCACAGCATAACACTTATCGTCATCTTGACATTTACTCGACGTTGCAGTTATCGTCAGACTGACATAAACAACCGCAACGAAGGAGCACACCATGGCAACCATCAAGAGGCTTCCCGGCGTCCGCCGCTTTCTCGGCACCCCGACCGGCTACGTCGTCCACCTGCGCAAGGGCCAGCTGACGCACGAAGGCGTCGGGCAGGCGTTCTGGTTCTCACCCGCGACCTCGGTGCTCAGCGAGGTGCCCTCAGACGACCAAGAGCTGCCGCTCATGTTTCACGCCATCACCGCCGATCACCAGGACGTCACCGTGCAGGCCAACGTGACCTTCGGTTTCGTCGACCCGGTCACGGTGTCGCAGCGCCTCGACTTCGGCATCTTTCCGGCGAAGGCGGATGCCACCTCGACCGGCCTGCAGCAGGTCACCACGATCGTGGGTCAGGTCGCACGCAGCATCGCTGTCGATCACCTTGCCACGATGTCGCTGCAGAACGCACTGCGCACTGGGATCAGCGAGGTGCGTGCCTCCTTGGTTGGAGGCCTGCAGGCCGACACTCGTCTGCAGAGCACCGGTCTCGCCGTGCTCGGCGTGCACGTGCTGGCGATTCGACCCGAGGCCGATGTCGAGGTGGCGCTGCAGACGCCGGTGCGCGAGCAGCTGCAGGCCGAAGCCGATCGCGCGACCTACGAACGTCGGGCTCTCGCCGTCGAGCGTGAGCGTGCGATCTCAGAGAACGAGCTGGCGAGCAGCATCGAGCTGGCCACCCGACGCGAACAGCTGGTGGTGCAAGAGGGAGCCAACGCTCGTCGGCAGGCGGAAGAGGCTGCGACGGCTGCGCTCGTCGAGACTCGAGCGGCCTCTGAACGACGCGAGATCGACGCGGCATCCCGGGCGCAGGAGGTGAGCGTCGTCGGTGCGGCCGAGGCCGAGCGCGAGACGGCGAAGCTCGCCGCCTACCGCGACGTCGATCGGCAGACCCTGATGGCGCTGGCGCTGCGAGAACTGGTCGGCTCTGGTGCGCTGCCGAAGATCGACAATCTGACGATCACGCCTGATCTGCTCACCAATGTGCTGAGCGCCTTCACCGGAAGGCGGTGAGTGCCATGCGCAGCAGAGCGGTCGTCGTCTACCGGCGCACCGAGCTTGATGAACTGCTCGATCGCCACGGCACCCGGGGGCAGGCCGAGTTCTTTCTGCGCACCCGTGGCCGCACGCTCGACGAGGTGCAGCGCCGCCACGACGCGGCTGCGGCGGCGCGCGCTGCTGTCGCGGGTGGGCTGCCCGAAGGGTGGGCGCTCGCCGAGGTTGAACGTGCGGATCTCAGCCGCTTTCTGGTGGCACCTGAGGATGTCATGGTCGTCGTCGGTCAGGACGGTCTCGTTGCGAACGTGGCCAAGTACCTCGACGGGCAGCTGGTGATCGGGGTCGATCCAGAGCCCGGTGTCAACACCGGGGTGTTGGTGCGGCACTCGGCTGGCGAGGCGCTGAGGCTGCTGCGGGCACCGGAATCGGCCGCGGTGTCCGGCCTCACCACCGTCGAGGCGAGACTCGACGACGGCCAGAGTCTCTGCGCCCTGAACGAGGTGTTCGTCGGGCACCCGTCACACCAGTCGGCCAGATACCTGCTGCAGGTGGGGGAGTACCGCGAGCGGCAGTCGTCTTCTGGGGTCATCGTCGGCACCGGCACCGGGGCGACCGGGTGGTGCGCGTCCATTGCACACGACCGCGGAGGCAGACGCCTGCCTGCGCCGAACGACGCGAGTCTCGCCTGGTTCGTGCGTGAGGCCTGGCCGTCGCCGGCGACCGGAGCGAACCTCATCGAGGGGATGCTGGGCGGATCGGCCAGCCCGGGTGCCGTCACTGGAGGCACCGCTGAGCTGGTCGTCACCGTCGAATCGGATCGGCTCGTCGTCTTCGGCGACGGCATCGAGAGCGATCGGCTCACCGCGAGTTGGGGGCAGGAGATTCGCGTCGGTGTCGGTGGGCGCAGGCTGCGGCTCGCCGTGTGAGGCGGGTCAGGTGTGTAGAGCGGCGACGAGCAGAGTTGCGGCATCTCTGACCTGCTCGACCTGCTCGGGCGTCAGACGCAGCCGTTCGAGCATTCGCCTCGGCACCAGCTTCGCCTGCGCACGCAGAGCCCGGCCCTCAGACGTCAGCAGAAGTCGCCGGCGCCGGTCGTCACGCGGGTCTGGCTCTCGCGTGACCAATCTCTGCGCTTCGAGACGACGAACCAGACCGGTGAGTGTCGCAGTCTCCATGCTGAGTATGACCGAGAGCTCTGTCGCAGTGAGCGGGCTCTCGGATGCCCCCTCGTCGTGGTCATGCTGCCAGAGCGCCAGCATGACGAGGTACTGCGGATGGGTGAGACCCATTGGTGAGAGGACGTGCCGGTACTCCTGAACCAGCAGCCGGGCGGCGACGGTGACGGGGAAGCACAGCTGTGCTTCCAGACGAAGGAGTTCGTCGTCAGAGAGTGCGTCGTCGTGCGCGGTGGGAGCATTCGGTGTGTTCACGATGACGGAGTCTCGTCGCGCGGCTGTGCCTGTTCGGACTGAGCCGTGGAGGTTCTGCGCCTGACCTCTTCGAGGGCTCGCACATCATCGGGTGAGAGGGGAGAGACCGCCGGCGGGCCGATGAATCTCAGCAGGAACCGTGTCCACTTGCTGTCAGTGGGGCGGCCCTGAGAGAGAGTGCGCTTGCGTGGCTCGGCGGGAATGTCATCCGGCATGGTTATTAGTGTACTGACAGTCAGCACACATGCGACTTTGTCCGCGAGGGGTCTTCACTCAAGGAGTGTGCCCAGAGAGAAGAAGGTCATTCAATGGTCGCGCGACACGCGCGAACTTGCATACAACATGTATCTCACAGAAATACCTCCGTGCCCGCCTATGGTCTGGCCACAAGGCATATAGAGTGCCAGGACAGCCGCCGCCCCTGCTTGACAGCCCATGCTCAGGGCCGGAAGATTGCTAGTGGCCGTACCACGATGCACGGCAACACTCCCCTGCAATGACGCGTCGAAAGCGTCATGCGGGAGCAACTATCGACAGAAAGAATTGAGATGACTCCCTCTCAAGAGACAACGGGCGCAGAACACCAGGCGATCGGTGCCTTTAAGAGCATCGTTGGTGCCGAGAACGTGCTGACGTCAGAACGCGCCACCATGCCGTTCAGCAAGGGCTACCGCTTCGGCGGCGGCCCCATCTTCGCAGTGCTGCGACCGACCACGCTGGTTCAGATGTGGAAGGCGCTGCAGGTCTGCGTCGACAACAACTTCATCGTCATCCCGCAGGCGTCGAACACCGGTCTGACGGGTGGATCGGGCCCGGGCTTCCAGCCCTATGACCGCCCGATCGTCGTCATCTCGACTCACCGCATCAACGACGTGTACCTCATCAACGATGCTCGCGAGGCCATCTCGCTCGCCGGCACCCCGCTGACGCACCTGACCGAAGAGCTCGCCAAGCACAACCGTGAGCCGCACTCGGTGATCGGTTCGACATCCATCGGCGCCTCGGTCATCGGCGGCATCTCGAACAACTCGGGCGGCAGCCAGATTCGCAAGGGCCCGGCCTTCACCCGTGAGGCGATCTTCGCCCGGGTGAACGAGCAGGGCAAGGTCGAGCTGGTCAACCACCTCGGCATCTCGCTCGGCGACGACCCCGAGGTCGCCCTCGACCGTCTGCAGCGCGGCGACTGGTCGCCCGCAGACGTCACTCCGGCACCCGCTGACACCAGCGAGACCGAGTACGCCGAGCACCTGCGCAAGATCGAGCCGACCCCGGCCCGCTACAACGCGAACCCCGAGTACCTCTTCGAGGCGTCGGGCTCAGCCGGCAAGCTCATGGTCTTCGCCGTGCGCACACGCACCTTCCCGCTCGAAGTGAACCCCACCATGTTCTACATCGGCACCAACAGCACGCACGAGCTCGAAGAGATTCGCCGCATGTTCCTCGAGGCCGACATGCCGCTGCCCATCTCGGGTGAGTACATGGGCCGCAGCGCCTTCGACCTGGCCGAGAAATACGGCAAAGACACCTACGTGTTTCTGAAGTTCATGAGCGCCGGCCTGCAGACCCGCATGTTCTCGTTCAAGACCTGGGCAAACGGCGTCTTCGGCAAGATCCCGGGCATCGGCCCGACCTTCGCCGATACCGTGTCACAGGTCGCGTTCGACCTGCTGCCGAACCAGCTGCCGAAGCGGCTGATGGAATACCGCAATCGCTTCGAGCACCACCTGCTGCTCACCGTGAGCGCCGACCAGAAGGTCGAGAGCGAGAAGATGCTCAAAGCGTTCTTCGCCGAGCCCGAGCATAAGGGTGACTTCTTCGTCTGCACCGCTGACGAAGAGAAGAGCGCTTCGCTGAACCGCTTCGGTGCGGCCAGCGCTGCGACTCGCTACGCCAACATGAAGCGCAAGCACATCGCAGGCCTGATTCCGATCGACGTGGCCCTGCGCCGCGACGACTGGGACTGGCTCGAAGTGCTGCCCAAGGAGATCGCCGATCAGCTCGAGGTGACTGCATACTACGGTCACTTCTTCTGCCACGTGATGCACCAGGACTACGTCGCCAAGAAGGGCGTCGACCCCGAGAAGCTGCACGACCAGATTCAGGAGCTGCTCGAGGCGCGCGGCGCGAAGCTGCCGGCCGAGCACAACTACGGGCGTCTGTACCACATGCCCGAGTCGATGGTGGAGCACTTCAAAGAGCTCGACCCGACCAACACCTTCAACGCCGGCATCGGCGGCACGTCGGTGAAGAAGAACTGGAAGTAAAACTGCTCGTCAAGAACCCGCTCGTGTGACTTCGGTCGCGCGGGCGGGTTCTTTTTTGTTTTCGGTGGATGCTGGGGTGTGGTCTCAGCGGATATTCAGGTGAGTCGTGAGGTGAATGGCGAAGTCAAACGACTACTCGTAGTGAAACCGGCATTGAGCGATGCGGATCTCATCGCCTGCGAGTCGGTAGACAAGACGATGCTCGGACGTGATGCGTCTCGACCAGTAGCCATGAAAGCCGTGACGCAGTGCCTCGGGTTTGCCGATGCCGACGTTTCCGTTGCGCTGAATGTCCTTTATCAGAGCATTCACGCGCTTGATGACTCGTCGATCTTCGTTCTGCCAGAAGAGGTAGTCGTCCCAAGCGTCGGCGTCCCACACGATGCGCATACGGTGTTGGTCTCTGCGTCGATGTCAGTCGTCGGTCAGGGGATGCTCTTCACCGGCGCCCTGTTCGAGTCTGTCGATCGCGCCCAGGAGACGGCGCGCATTCGCGGGGTTCCGCAGCAGATGTGCGGTCTCTTTCAGTGACTCGTAGTCGTCAAGAGCGACCATCACCACGGGGTCTTTGCCTGCCCTGGTGACGATGATCTCTTCACGATCGTCTGTGACCGCATCAAGTGTGGCGGCGTAGTGGGCCCGGGACTGCGAATAGCTGATGGTCTTGGCCATGGTGTCCTCCTGGGATGCGACGATGCGTACGTACAGGAAATTGTACCTAGAAAGGTCAAGGGTGGGAAGGGGAAGCCTTGGCAGGAGAGCAGCGGATGGTCGCCGGTCCTCGCTGCTCGCAGGCCGCACTTGGCGACGGTGCCGGAGTGCGCCCGAGCGATGCGGGATGCGTGGGTGCACCACGAGGGAAGAGGTGCGTCGGTCTGTCTCAGATTTCGGCCATCAGACCCCTATGTCGGTGGGAGTGTCTAGTCTCTAGAGAGACTCAATTGGGGTGGGAGCACTTATGACAGAGCCGAGCGAGAGCATCTACGTCTGGCAGCAGGAGGCCCTGCATGCATGGCGCAGTCACGAGCATCGCGGTGTCATCGAAGCCGTGACCGGCGCAGGCAAGACGCGAGTGGGAATTCTTGCGGCTCGCGAAGCGGTCGGTGCTGGAGTCAAGACTGTGGTGATCGTTCCGACCAATGAACTGCTTGAGCAGTGGGTTCAGAATGCGTCGAGATCGATGCCGTGGGCCAAGATCGGCAGACTCGGTGGTGGCCATCATGATGACCTTGTCCAGAATGATCTCGTGATCGGCACTGTGCACAGCGTCGCTGCCGTGTACCGGGAAGGCAGTACGAGGCTGGTATCGCCTGGTCGCAGCGGGTTGCTGATTGCAGATGAATGTCATCGATATGCGGCGAAGACCTTCGCAGATGCTCTCAGTGAGAACTTCACCTGGCGTCTCGGGCTGACGGCGACATACGAGCGAGACGATCAGCTGCACACCAGTGTGCTGGATGCGTATTTCGGCGGCATCGTCTATCGGCTGTGGTACGACCGTGCCTTGGCAGATCATGTCATCTCAGAGTTCGACATCGCTCTCGTCGCAGTCGATCTCGATGCGGAACGTCGGGTTGAATATGAGGCTCTCAGCGAGCGGCTGCGGCAAACCCGCCAGTCTCTTCGGGGATATCTCCCCGCGGCAGCACGTCATGATGCTGAGATTCCATATGGGGTTATTCTGCGACTCTTCATTCGCTGGAGTGCCGATCGTGGTCAAAGCGCTCGAAACACTCTGGCGCGTCGATATGTCGGCCTGCTCGCACAGCGAAAGAACCTGCTCGCTGACGCTCCCTGCAAACTGGACGCGCTCGACGCACTTTCCTCAGTCATTTCCCACTCACAGGGAACATTGATCTTCACCCAGACGCAGCAAGCAGCTCGCCAGGCGATCGACCGACTGGCCCAGCACGGCCAGACCGCACTTGCTGTTCACAGTGGGCTCGCCCGCGAAGAGAGAAGGGCTGGTATGCAGCGCTTTCGCGAGCATGACGTGAACGTGCTTGCTGCGCCAAAGGTTCTCGATGAGGGCATCGACGTGCCAGAAGCCGACCTTGGAGTGGTGCTTGCCGCAAATCGCAGTCGACGCCAGATGGTGCAGCGGCTTGGGCGAGTCATTCGGCGCAAGACTGGTGGTCGGTCGGGCAGATTCGTGGTCTTCTATGCGCGTGACACTGTGGAAGACCCGCAGATACACGGAGACGATTATCTGAACGACATTCTGCACTTCGCGAGACAGCTGATGTTCTGCGATGACGTACAAGACCCGATGCTGCAGCGTTTTCTTGAGCCGGCCAATGAACGAGCCGGGGTGGTCGAAGTTCCGCAGCCGACGTGCGTGGAAGACCCTGAAGAGCAGCGCATCGGGAAGATCGCTGAGGAGCTCTCCGTTGAATCCGAAGTCGCAGAGCAGCTGCAGGGCACACATCTTACGGCTGACATCTTCCGAGACTACAAGCGACGAATTGCAAGATTCCCACTCATCGACAAAGCCGAGGAACAGCGTTTGGGGCGCCTCCGTCAGTGTGGAGACGAGGCTCGCAAGAAGCTTGATGCACGAGAGTACGAGAACCGGAGGCAGCGCCGGCAGCTCGACCGGGCTGACCGTGCAGGTCGCCGAGCGACGCAGGCATTTCTTCAGGCGAATCTGCGACTGGTCGTCAGCGTTGCAAAACGCTACTTTCCAGGTCGGTCTCCGGGGCTCGACATCATCGATATAGTTCAAGAAGGCAACTGCGGCCTGGTTCGCGCAGTCGAGAAGTTCGACCCTGAACGTGGGAATAAGTTCTCCACATATGCGACTTGGTGGATTCGCCAGTCGATAACGCGGGCACTCGCAGACCAGTCACGGACGATTCGACTGCCCGTTCATTTCGTCGAACAGCTGAACTCCATGCGCAAATCGCTCAAGAGGGTGCAAGGGCTTTCTCAGCCGGCTCCCACCAATGAAGACTGGCGTTGCTCCACTCCGATCGAGCGAGTGCAACGGGGAATCGCCACACCCGCGGAAACTCGAGCGGTCATTGCTGATGCGATGCAGATCGACGTGACAAAGGTCGAAGAGCTTCAAAGGAATGATCGGTCTCTGCTGTCACTTGATCATCCACACTGGATTCTTGACGGTGGACGAGTCACCTTGGGCAGCCTTCGAGACACGCTGGTGTCTGACGATGAACCGGTTGATGCGAGCGTCGAGCGGGAAGAGCGACAGCTCTGGATTGAGGATGTGCTCAGTCAGCTTTCCACAAGAGACGCGGAGATCATTTGTCGTAGGTTCGGGTTCAAGTATGGCAATGAAGAGACATGCGAGGAAATTGGCGAACGAGTCGGAGTGACTCGAGGACGAGTCTGTCAGATCATCAACCAGTGTCTGAAAGAGTGGCGCGAGACGATAAGCAGAGACCCCGCGGTGAGCTCCATCATGATCCGCTACGAGACGAGACACTTTCAGCACATGCGTTCACAGACTAAGGCTGCTGACTTGGTGTCGCCGGAATTGTGCTTCACCGATGACGCCAACGTCAGCGCACATGCACAAGTTTGAGCGAGACGAGGCATTCCAGCCAGAGCATCAGCTCAAAGATACGACCAAGCCTTGTCAAGGTGTTTCTGGGCCCCTGAAGTGAGCCGTTTTCGTCCGAAGGTCTGCAGCACCGATCGTTGTACAGCTTCATCGTCCCAATCCGGGTGGCGAGCCTGTACGAATCGGGCGGCATTGCAGATCTCGATGGGCGAGATATCTGTGAAGTCTCGATCGACGTTGCTGCTGTTCGGCCGGAACTCGCTCCAGCTGTTGCTGTCTATGTCGCGCGGCCAGACGAAATGAGCCTTGTCCACGGTGACGTCAGCGCACTGGCCGATTTGACGCTTGATCTGGTTCCTGCGCTTCTGGTGCAGACGACTGACCCCGTAAGAGAGAGCGATGAGTCGAGCGAGCCGGTCGATCGCTATCGGGCCTTCGACTTCGGTGATCTCTGCCGCCAACGCACGAACCTGCATCTTGGGCTCTTTCTTGGGCAGCTCGTCCAGAACCGAAGAATCATCGCTGAGGATGACCGTCCACGGTTCGAAAGGAGCTCGTCCTGACCCGACGAGGGGTGTTGCCTGTTCACTCTCTTCGCGTTCCAGAACCTCTAGTTCTGGCTCAATGAGCTCCTCTTCCGAGCTCGCGGGCGCCACTGCTTGCTTTGGCTCGGCCTCAGACGCAAACGACGTGGCAGAGGGGTCTGACGCCCGCTCGTCAGAGCGCACAGGCTGAAGCTGAGTCGCCCCGGTGTACTCAAATGCAGCGTGCCGACTGATGAGTTCCGCCGAATCGGCATCCGTGCAGTGGAAATAGGAGAGAAGTCTTTGCGCGCAGTCTGCCGCTCTCCAGGCGTCGATCCATCGGAGTTCTGCATTGTGTGCCCACTGGTTACGAACAAATCTGAGTTCGCCGCCGAGAATGGAGACCCGTCGTGTCTGATCGTCGAAGGGGTAACCGATGCCGCCCAATCGTTCTGTGAGCATTCGCAACTGGGCCTGGAGGTCACTTGTCGCGTATTGCCTCGGGGTGCGCCCTTTGATGGTGTCAAGCTGCGTCAACACCGCTGTCCACGGTAGCCCGTTGAGATTGCGCTCCAGTCGTTTAGCGATAATCGGGTCAAGCGCCGACGAGAGCACTTCAATCGTCTGAGACACCGACTCGCGTGGAGTTGCTTTGGGAGCGAAACGAGGCGCTTGAGTGGGGAGCGAAGTCATAGTGACAAGAGTAGACGAGGCTACTGACACGAAGCCGTATCAACCACAGACGTTGAGAGCTGTCATGTTCGGCCTAGGTCACCGTGAAAGAACCCCCAGCCGGTCAAGGCGAAGAGGGCTGCTCATTGGGGCAAGCTGGTGCTCGCCGCCGAGGAGTTTCTCGGCTGGGCGCTGAGCGCTGGCGCGGGGCACGTCGGTGAAGAAGAGCTGGAACTAAAACTAGTCGTTTCGCTCGAGATTCTGCTCAAGTGACATCGGCCGCACTAGCGGGTTCTCTGCATCTTTGACGGATGCTGGGGTGCGCCGCGAGGCGAGAGATACGTTGGACGTTGGGAGGCGTCGACAACAACTGGATTCATTCCAAGCCTAGCAATCGTCCGTGACCGGCGCGACTCCATGAGGTGCGGGCTTGCTTGTCGGTGGTTCTCGCTAGATTTGTAGGCATGACAGAGAGCAATGGGTCGTCGCTGGGCCCCGCTGGGTGGTACAAGGATCAGACAGGCCAACTTCGGTGGTGGGATGGGAACCAAGGGGTCCCTATGCGCCGCAACTGCAGGTGATCGTCCAACCGGTCCCGATGCAATACGCGGGGCGTACCGCAAACCAGATGCCAGTAACTTATGCTCGTGCGCAACAGGGGCACAGTCTCATTAAATGGATGCTTGCGAGCATTTTCTTCGTGATCCCGATCCCATGGCTGATCTACTACTCTGTCTCACCAAACCACTACTGGCACGCTTAACGCGATTCCTATGAGTTGGCGTGTCCAGATGCTCGACAGTGATCCAGCAAGCATCTCCAGATCAGAATGCAGAAGGTACATGCGGAGCTACTAATGTACTCTCATAGAGGCCATCAGTCAATACCAAGTCCGGATATTGTTTGCGAAAGTAGGTAGGCATGCGCTTGTCCCCTCGAGTCATGGAACAACAGATCGCCGTATTTGGAGAAAGTGGTAGCGGCAAGACGGTTTTGCTGTCGTCGTTCTACGGGGCCGCACAAGAGCCTGGGTTTCTTGAGAGTAACCCCTTCAGAGTATTGCCAGAGGACGCCGGCCAAGGAAGCAGGCTTCATGCCAATTATCTTGGAATGAAGAAGTCTGCAAAGCTCCCAATGACAGACCATTTCTCAGGTTCTACATACTCCTTCTCGATAACACCTGCCGCAGGAAAGGGCCAGAATAAGGATCGCAGACAACTCGAAGGACTGCGCCTAGTGTGGTATGACTACCCTGGTGAATGGTTGGAGCAGGAAGCAAGTGGCCCGGAGGAGGCCGCTAGGAGAATCGAGACCTTTCGGTCACTTCTCGGGTCAGACGTTGCTTTCTTGCTTGTTGATGGTCAACGGCTGCTTGATAATACTCACGAAGAAGAACGTTATCTCAAGCATCTATTCACGAGCTTTCGCAACACGTTGATATCTCTACAAGATGACCTTCTTATCGACGGAAAGAAACTCGATACGTTCCCTCGAATCTGGATCATCGCCTTGTCGAAGGCGGATCTGCTGCCCGAAATGGACGTTTTCGGCTTCCGAGATCTTGTTATTGAAGCAGCCTTTGGCGAGGTTAATGCGCTGCGGAAGACGATCGATGATCTCGTAGAAGGCACTGCCGCTCTGGCTATGGGAGAAGATTTCGTGCGTCTGTCATCAGCGAAGTTCGAGCCGAATGTCATCGCGGTTGATCAGCGCATCGGCGTCGATCTCATTCTTCCTATGGCATCAGTCTTGTCTTTTGAACGTTATGCCCGATGGCTTAGAGCAAAGCTGATACCTAACAAGATAGCGGCAGAAGTCGCACGTGGCGTTGGAGCGTTTGCTGCCGCGCTGGTCGGCCCTAGTGCTGGCAAGTTCTTGGGGAAGCTGCCGAGACGATTTACTGCGATACTCAAACTAGTATCTCCTGAACTGATTAGGGACGCCGTCCAGCTGGCCGGTGACCGCCTCGATACTGCGAATGATGTTGCCCGTGCAAAGGCAGACCAGCTGAGCGAAACACTCACTCAGTTCAAGATTGACCTTGAAATAGCAGAAACGGATAGAGTGCTGCTTCGGAGCCCGCGATGAGTTTTATCTGGGCGACTCGTGGCTACTCTTGGGGGTTTCGTTTTCTTTCTTCTGGAAGGTATGCAGATCCACTCCCCGTATACGAAGGGGTTTTCTCTTCGGCTTCTGCTGATGAAGAATTCTTCATCCGAAGGAGCGACATCGTCGGGATGAGATTTCTGGACCCGCTTGGCCGTAAAGACCGGTCTGGAAGAGTGATTCCGCACGAGTTTGTTGTAGATGGTCAAGATGCCATCGGCATTTCAACGGTTGGAGAGGGGCGAGAAACTCTCTGGCCGAGAGTATCTCACCACTATGAGCAGGTGTGGAAGCGCAATCCATCAGCCAACGATCCGGGCTTTACTGACTTCATCGGATGACTAGATCACGGAAGCTCCACACGCGGGTTCACAGGGCGGGCTCCGGTTGAGGAGCGCGAGAAGCTGATTGCTTTGGCACCACTCTTCTACAATTCCAGCTTAACGTAAACTTATATGAATGAGGATTCAACATGGCGTTGAAAAAGTCAGACCTGTATAGCTCGCTATGGGCGGGCGCTGATGAACTTCGTGGCGGCATGGATGCCAGCCAGTACAAGGACTACGTCCTCACGCTCCTGTTCGTGAAGTACGTCTCCGACAAGGCCAAGGCCGACCCCTACTCGGACGTCGAGGTACCCGACGGCGGTTCGTTCGACGACCTAGTCGCCCTGAAGGGCAAGCCCGACATTGGCGAGCAGGTCAACGTCGCCATCCGTAAGCTCGCGGACGCGAACGAATTGCAGGGTGTGATAAACAACGCCGACTTCGACGACCCGGACAAGCTCGGCAAGGGCAAGGAGCTTGTCGACCGCTTGACCAAGCTCATCGGCATCTTCCAGGACCTCGATTTCTCGGGCTCGCGCGCTGAAGGCGACGACCTTCTTGGCGACGCGTACGAGTACCTGATGCGGCACTTCGCCAGTGAATCAGGCAAGAGCAAGGGGCAGTTCTACACGCCCGCAGAGGTCTCACGGGTCATGGCCGCGCTGATCGGCATCAAGCCGACGACGCCGAAGTCGGCCACCGTATACGACCCGACCTGCGGATCTGGGTCGCTTCTGCTGAAGGTGGCTGACGCTGCACCCAACGGCCTGACCATCTACGGCCAGGAGAAGGACAACGCAACCCGTGCGCTCGCAGTCATGAACATGGTGCTGCACGGCAGCGCGACGGCGGACATACGCCAGGGCGACACCATCACCAGCCCACAGTTCACGCGAGGCAGCGACTTGCAGACCTTCGACTACCTCGTCGCCAATCCGCCGTTCAGCGTCAAGTCGTGGAGCAACGGCCTGGAGAACGAGTACGGACGCTTCGACGGCTACGGCCGTCCACCCGAGAAGAACGGCGACTACGCTTTTCTGCTCCACATGATCAAGAGCTTGAAAAGCATCGGCAAGGGCGCGGTCATCCTGCCGCACGGTGTGCTGTTCCGCGGCAACGCGGAGGCGACGATCCGCAAAGAGCTCATCAAGCGCGGCTATATCAAGGGGATCATCGGCCTGCCCGCGAACCTCTTCTACGGCACCGGCATCCCAGCCTGCATCATCGTGCTCGACAAGGAGAACGCGGTCGGCCGCACCGGCATCTTCATGATCGACGCCAGCAAGGGCTTCGCCAAGGATGGCAACAAGAACCGCCTTCGCCCGCGTGACATGCACCAGATCACCCACACGTTCACCCGGCAACTTGAGGTCAGCCGCTACTCGCGCATGGTGCCACTGTCGGAGATCGCCGACCCGAAGAACGACTACAACCTGAACATCCCGCGCTATATCGACAGCTCGCAACCCGAGGACATCCAAGACCTGCAGGCACACCTCAAGGGCGGCATCCCAGATCGTGACCTCGACGCCCTGCAGCCCTACTGGGACGCCTTCCCTGCCTTGCGATCAGCGCTGTTCCAGCCGCTGCGCGATGGGTACAGCGAACTTGCCGTCGACAAGAACAACATCCAGGCGACAATCACCGGCTCGCCCGATCACAGGACTTTCGTCAGCGGCAGCGATAGCGCCGTGAAGCACTGGTGGAACACGCACGCGGCGCTGCTGCGAGGCATCACCAGCACGACGCACCCCGCCGAACTGATCGCCGAGCTTGGTGACAGCCTGCTCGACGTATTCCGCTCGCGCCCGCTCATCGACGAGTACGGCGTGTACGAGCAACTGATGAGCTACTGGAACGACATCATGCACGACGACGTCGCGTTGGTCATGGGCGACGGGTGGATTGACGCCGCGCAGCCGCGCCCAGCAAGGATCCTCGGCTACGACAAGAACAAGAAGCCGAAGTACGAGACCGCGCACATCACCTTCGGCACCGGCGTCAAGGCGCAGCGCTGGGTCATGGACCTCATCCCGCCCGAGTTGATCATTGCCCGATACTTCGCCGAAGGCCAGGCGCAACTCGACACCTTGAACGCTGCGGTGGAATCGGCCGCGCAGGCGATCGAGGAGTACGTCGAAGAGCACGCCGTTGAAGAGGGGCTGCTGTTCGACGCGGCTGACGACGACGGCAAGGTGACGAACAAGACCGCCACCGATCGGCTGAAGGTGGCCCGCGCCGAAGGAGCAGACCGTGAGGAGATCAACGCGCTCGCCCACGTCGTCAGCCTGTTCAAGGCCGAGACGGCAGCGAAGAAGGCAGCCAAAGAAGCCAAGCTCGCACTGGACCAATCGACGCTACGACAGTACGCACAGCTCGATGCCGCTGACGTTCAGCGCCTTGTCACCGACGACAAGTGGGGCGCGCGAATCCAAGTCGGAGTCAAAGTGGAACTCTCCGCATTGACACAGCAGCTGGTCGACCGCCTCAATGTCCTGGGCGACCGCTACGCCGAGACCGTGGGCGATCTGGATGCCGAGATTGAGGCGTTGAGCGCGAAGGTGTCGGCGCATCTGGCGGCGATGGGGGTGCGGTCGTGATCGTTACCTTAGGCTCTCTCGGTGCAACGTATGGGGGGCTCGTCGGGAAGTCCGGGAAGGACTTCGGGCGTGGGTCCGGTAGTTACGTGACGTTCATGGAGGTTTTGGCCGCACCGCGGCTCGTCGGCCGGTCGCTAGAGCGCGTCGACGTCGACATCCATGAACATCAGAACGAAGTCCGTCGCGGCGATCTGCTCTTCAACGGGTCTTCCGAGACGCCCGAAGAGGTTGCACTTGGCACGGTGGTGGACTTCGAAATCCCGAGGGGTGTGTTCCTGAACAGTTTCTGCTTCGGATACAGGCTGGCCCGCGGGAATGCCGTCGCCGATCCGACCTACCTGGCCTACTTCTTTCGATCGGGTGCCGGCCGGGAACTTGTGTTCGGACTCGCGCAGGGTGCAACGCGGTACAACATCTCCAAGAGGAGACTGCTTGAGGCCCCGATTGATCTGCCACCACTCGCGGAACAACGAGGCGTGGTTCGGGCACTGACGGACATCGACGACCTGCTTCAACGGCTGGAGCGTGTCATCGCCAAGAAGCGCGCCATCAAGCAAGGCATGATGCAGGAGCTGCTGACCGGCCGCACACGGCTTCCCGGTTTCAGCAACGAGTGGCAACAAGTGCGTCTGGCAGATGTGGCGAGCGTAGACCCCGAGTCCTTAAGCCCGGCGACTACGGGTCCTACGCAGGTGATTGATTACATCTCTCTCGAAGAAGTACAGAAAGGGGAGATACTGGGGAGCACCTCATACTGCTTTGCCGACGCACCTTCGAGGGCGCGCCGCAGGCTTCGCGAAGATGATGTCCTCTTCGGAACCGTTCGGCCGAACCTACAGTCGCACGCGCGCTACACGGGCGGACTACGTTTCCCGGTCGCATCTACCGGATTTGCCGTTATTCGCAGCTGCGTTGGGACAACCGATTCGAGCTTCCTGGCCCAGTGGGTGCTCGGTACCGATGTCATCGCTCAAGTCGATCGCATCATCGCTGGCTCGAACTATCCTGCTGTCTCCAGCCAGGACGTTCGGAACTTCGAGCTGTTGCTACCTTCTGCCAAGGAGCAGGCGGCGATTGCAGGTGTGTTGACTGACGCCGACGCGGAGATCGACGCACTCGAGCGTCGCCTCGACGCCACACGCGCCATCAAACAAGGCATGATGCAGGAGCTGCTCACGGGGCGCACGCGACTGCCGGTCAAGGAGGATGCAGCATGAGCACGGTCGGGCAAATCGAGCGTAGGACGCAGGACCGGGTTGTCAAGTTCTTCCAGCAGCGGCTGGGGTATGACTATGGCGGCAACCTTGAGTCGTTCGAGAACAGCAATATCGATGAGGATTCGCTTATCCACTATCTCGATGGTCGCGGGTACGACGAGGAGGTCGTCCGCAAGACGCTTCGCGCGCTGGAGGCGGCGAGCATCGTCGGTGGCGCACGTACCCTGTACGAGGCGAACCGGGATGTCTACGACATGCTGCGCTATGGCGTGAAGGTCAAGCGCGGCGTGGGCGACCAGTTCGAGACGGTGTGGCTGATCGACTGGGACAACCCAGAGGCGAACGACTTCGTCGTTGCCGAAGAAGTGTCGATCGCTGGCGAGCACAAGAAGCGCCCCGACGTTGTGTTGTACGTGAACGGCCTGGCGCTGGGTGTCATCGAGTTCAAGCGTTCGAAGGTGAGCGTCAGCGAGGGTATCCGCCAGAACATCGGCAACCAGAGCGCACACTTCATCCGACCGTTCTTCGCGACCGTGCAGCTCGTGTTCGCGGGCAACGATGTCGAGGGACTGCGCTATGGGGTTATCGAGACGCCCGAGAAGTACTGGCTGGAATGGAAAGAGCCCGAGTACAGCGCTGTGGGCGCGAACGTGACCGAACCGCTTGATCGCGCGATCTTGCAGATGTGTTCGAAGGCTCGCTTCCTCGAACTCCTCCACGACTTCATGGTGTTCGACGCGGGGCGCAAGAAGACCGCCCGGCACAACCAGTACTTCGGGGTCAAGGCGGCGCAGGCCCGGATTGCGGGGCGCGAGGGCGGCATCATCTGGCACACCCAGGGCTCAGGCAAGAGCCTGACGATGGTGTGGCTGGCCAAGTGGATCCGGGAGCACCAGCCGGAATCGCGCGTGCTGATCATCACCGACCGCACCGAGCTGGATGAGCAGATCGAGAAGGTCTTTGGCGGCGTCAACGAGAGCATCTGCCGCGCCACCTCCGGCACCGACCTGCTGACACAGATCAACAATCACGACCCGTGGCTGATTGCCTCGCTCGTGCACAAGTTCCGCGGCGGCGACGACGAGAGGGACGCCGATCGCGACAGTGCGGAGTTCATTGCCGAGCTGCACTCGCGTGTTCCCGCCGGGTTCACCCCGAAGGGCAACTTCTTTGTCTTCGTCGACGAAGCCCACCGCACCCAGTCCGGCAAGATGCACCGTGCCATGAAGGAACTGCTCCCCGGAGCGATGTTCATCGGCTTCACGGGGACCCCGCTGCTGAAGGCCGACAAAGCAACGAGCATCGAGACGTTCGGGTCGTTCATCCACACCTACAAGTTCGACGAGGCTGTCGAGGACGGCGTCGTGCTCGACCTGCGTTACGAAGCCCGCAACATCGCGCAAGACCTCACCAGCCCGGACAAGGTCGACAAGTGGTTTGAAGCCAAGACGAAGGGGCTGACGGACCTCAGCAAGGCGCGGCTGAAGAGGAAGTGGGGCACGATGCAGAAGGTTGTTTCTGCCGAGCCTCGCGCCAGGCAGATCGTCCAGGACATCCTGCTGGACATGGAGACCGAGCCTCGTCTCGTCAGCGGACGCGGCAACGCGATGCTGGTCGGCGACTCGATCTACCAGGCGTGCAAGTTCTATGAGATGTTCGTCAACGCCGGGTTCAAAGACAAGGTCGCCATCGTCACGAGCTACGTGCCGAACCCCAGCGACATCTCCAAGGAAGACTCCGGCGCGGGCGCGACCGAGAAGCTGCGCCAGTACGACATCTACCGGCAGATGCTTGCGGACTTCTTCGGCGTCTCTGCTGATGAGGCAGTCGGGCGGATCGACGAGTTCGAGAAGGAGGTCAAGCGTCGGTTCATTGAAGAACCTGGCCAGATGCGTCTGCTCATCGTGGTCGACAAACTCCTGACCGGCTTCGACGCCCCAAGCGCCACCTACCTCTACATCGACAAGAAGATGCGCGACCACGGCCTGTTCCAGGCTATCTGCCGGGTCAACCGTCTCGATGGTGACGACAAGACCTACGGCTACATCATCGACTACCGCGACCTGTTCAACTCGCTGGAATCGGCGATCACCGACTACACGTCCGGCGCGCTCGACGGCTACGAGGAGAAGGACGTCGATGGGCTGCTCAAGGATCGCGTCGAGCAGGGCCGTCAGGATCTCGACGAGGCACTGGAGAAGATCCGCGCCCTGGTAGAACCCGTTGCGCCACCGAAGGGAACGCTGGAGTATCAGCACTACTTCGTTGCGGCCATCCCCGGTGACGCTGCGCAAATCAAGGCCAACGAGGGCAAGCGGGTCGAGCTGTACAAGAGCGTCTCGGGCCTCGTGCGCGCCTACACGGCGCTCGCCAACGATATGGAGGCCGCCGGGTACTCGCCCACCGAGGCTGCCGCGATCAAGAACGAGGTCACTCACTTTATTGCTGCACGCGATGAGGTGGAGCTCGGCGCTGGCGAGAACATCGACATGAAGCAGTTCGAAGCAGGCATGCGCGCACTGCTTGACACGTACATCCAGGCAGACCCATCCGAGGTTGTCGCCACCTTCGAGAAAGGGCTGGTCGACCTCATCGTCGAACGTGGTGAGGGAGCACTCACGACGCTCCCGCCGGGCATTCGCAAGAACCCGGAAGCCGCAGCCGAGACGATCGTCAACAACGTCCGAAAGACCATCGTCGACGAACGTGCCCTGAACCCTCGGTACTACGACCGGATGTCTGAACTCCTCGATGCTCTGATCGAACAGCGCCGTCAGGACGCGCTCGACTACAAGGCATACCTGCAGCAGCTTCTCGATCTGGCGACCAAGGTCGGCACGGGAGAATCGGACACGGTCTATCCGGAGTGGGCGACGAATGGTGCGCAACGTGCACTGGTGGACTTCGCGTTCCCCTCGCCCGACTTCGCCATTGTCGTCGATTACACCGTGACGCACGAGAAGGAGCATGGCTGGGTCGGCAACCGGATGAAGGAGCGACGGCTGGCTCGAGAGTTGCGCAAGGTGCTGCCGAAGGATTTCGACCGCTTCGAAGAACTGTTCGAACTCGTAAAGGCTCGCGATGAGTACCGCTAGCGCCTACCTCACCGTCGCCGGGCTCGGAGTAGATGTCGTCTACAAGGACATCAAGAATCTGCACATCTCCGTCTACCCTCCAGTCGGGCGGGTGCGAGTCGCGGCGCCGCGCCGAGTAGACGAGGACGCCATCCGCCTGGCCGTCGTTCAGCGCCTGCCATGGATCAAGAAGCAACGCGAACAGCTGGGGAACGCTGACCGCCAGACCGAACGCAGGATGGTCTCGGGCGAGACACACTATGTCTGGGGTGAGCGCCTGCGCCTTGATGCCTCACGGCACGGCCGTTCGAAGATTCACGTGGTCGGCAAGACCCTCTGGCTGACAACCCCTGCCGACTACGACGAAGAACAGCGCCGAGCCGTCCTCGACCACTGGTACCGCAAGGAACTCAAAGCTGCCGTCCCGCCGCTCCTGGCCAAGTGGCAACCAATCGTTGGCGCGGACGCCAGCAAGTTCGTCGTGCGTCACATGAAAACCAAATGGGGCACCTGCCAGACGGAGTCCCGTTCCATCTGGCTCAATCCCGAGTTGGCGAAGAAGAATCCCCGCTGCTTGGAGTACATCGTGGTGCACGAGCTCACCCATCTGATCGAGCGCACCCACAACGAACACTTCATCGAGTTGATGGATCTGCGCATGCCCGACTGGAGGGTTCGTCGGGACGAATTGAATGATGCGCCGCTGGCAGCTGAAGAGTGGGGAGGGGAAACTCAGTACCGGCGCTCAAGCTAGTTGAGGTAGACCTAGAGAGAAGTTAGAAGCTCTTGAGTTGATATTCCACCATCTGTCATTCGAGTACTGGATCAAATGTCAGTGGCGCTGTCAACTGGAACCTTCGAGATGCAAACAGTAGGGCCAAGACTCTCGATCTGTCTAGCGGTCTGCATCAAGTTCAACTTGCTGAAGAATGGCAGCCAGTCAGCTCCTTCGCCTTTAGAGTTTGTCAGCACCGCGAAGTGAACCGTGTAGCGGGCACGGTCGGGGCGTGAGGCGGACCCGGGAATGAGGTCAAGCCATCTGCTGGCCTCTTCGCCTGCGATTTGCTCGAGTTGCAATCGTACTGAGTCACGAAAGGAGCCATCTCCTATAAGTGTGTTTGCAGAAATATTGCCCTGAGCGAAGAGATGGCTGAGCGTTGCCGATCGTGACTTGCGCTTGACATGGATCAGCTCACCGTTTTGTGCAAGCAAGTCGCAGAATTCGATTGAACTAGTCGCGCCTTCTGCTCGTACGAGATGCTTGTCGAGGAGAAGGACGTCCTTGAGCTGCTCCGCTACTCGAGCGTTGTAGGCACCTTCATGCTCATTATTCCACGCGGTTGGGAGGGCGGTCTCTGCTTCGGGAAGAGATTCTAGGTAGGTGTCGACTTCGTGTACCAGTGTTGCCGCTACCTCGAACCATCGGCCTTCGATGAGTGCAAAGAGCTGACCTTCGAAATCCTGCTCTGAGACGAGGGCGTTGTAGACACTCCAACGGGTGTCAAAGGTCCCTGACTTGATCCAGCCAACTTGGACTCGACGAGACTTTAGCTGATCGACTGTGAGCAGGTTCATTCCATCGCCGAGAGCTTGTAGGTACTCGTCGAGATCCAGGTCGTCGAACTTACGTCGGCCGGCACCGCCAATCTTGAAGCCGGAAATCTCATCCCAACCGAAGTTTTCTGGCATTGCCAGATGAGTTCTTGTCGTATCGCCAGTCTGCAGCTGCGCAAGTAATTGTGCATCTAATGCTGAGTTAAGCGCTGGGACCTTTACCTCGGCAAGATGGTCGATCCATCCGAAGCGAGCCTTATATGCGTCATCCTCGTAAGCGACAAACAATTCTCCCAACACGATGGGCAGTTCTTTCACTGGTCGTTTAGTAGTCAATATGAGCGCATCTGAGCCGGTTAGTGTGCGCCCGAGCGACTCGTCTGACTGTTTTCCCGTGACTGCACGGAGGAGGTCGCGAACGACGTCGACCCCGAAGTTAGAGAGCTCGGAGTTCTTGCTAGTCTGCGTGGTCTTGGAGACCACCATATCCTCAAACGTCTTAGTGTCAAGGCTGCGGATTTGTTGGGCATCGATTCGATTGAGCGCTACCTTCAGGCCAAACCGACGTTCGATCTTTGAGGGGGCCAAGAAATTGCGGCCGAATCCGAAGCTCAGCGCGAAGTAACGTTCTGATGCTTTCAGAACGAGAAGGCCAGACGCAGATGCTGACTTCACCTTTGGAGCAGATTTCAGAGCAGGCGAAACATACTTTACCCATTCTGGAGTGTGGGGCTGGCTATATCGTGAGAAGAACGCGCCCTCGAAGGTTGAGAGGTCAGATACGGCCTGCTCATCGTAGACATGTCCACCCTCAAGATCCAAGGCCTCTCTTGGAGTGGTTACAGCTGTAGTTAGGAGAAAAACTGTAAGTCGTTGACTACCCATTATGCCGCCTCTTTGTGGTGCTTTCCTCTACACTATCGGTCTGTCCTAGCGTTCTGGGGTGCAGCGTGCCGTGGAGAAGAGCTACGCCGAGCGGTAGATCCGATCAAGGGTTGCCGCCGACTGCTAATGAGGACGCGCTATGTCGGTTGTCAAGCGGCGAGGGCAGTAAGTCGTTGGCCGATGTGTCTTCTCGCCGCCTTGCGTAGAGAACGTGGCAGTTCTTTCGTGTGCGTATGAATAGGGTTTGGTCGTGGGCGATTGCCTTGCGCTCGTTTCCGGTCGAAGTCCCGTCAGGTCTGCGCCTGAAAGGTCGGTCGCTTCACACGTATGCCGGAGTCTCGCCGAGCAATGCTGCCTCGAAATCGGCCGGGGCATCAGAGCCGGCTCCACCCTCCCACCGCACCGCATACCTCAGCTCCGCGAAACGACCGATCTGGCGCGTGCCCATCAGCTCGAGTTCGCGCCAGCTCAGCGCTCGCGGCAGAAACGGTTTGCCCTGCGCGAGCGTCGCCGGTGCGATCGTGACGATAATCTCGTCGAGTGCCCCGGCATCCGCGAACTGTCCAGCCAAGTCGCCGCCGCCCACCACCCAGATGTCGCGATCGCCTGCGGCCTCGGAGATCGCCGCGAGATGCCGCCCGACTTCGCCAGAGATCAAGCGGATGTCAGCGCCGGGAACGAGCGGAAGCTCGCGTGACGTGAACACGAAGGTCGGGCGCGCGCCGTAGAACTCCTGCCAGCGTTCCGGATGATTCAACAGATCATTCTCGTGCAGCATCCACTCATAGGTCGCCGAGCCCTCGATCAGCACGCCCACACGTTCCATGAAGGCGTCGGCTGCGCCGAGTGCGTCATCCTGCGGCACTTGGAGCAGCCAGTCGAGAGAGTCGTCGGTCGACGCGAGAAATCCGTTGAGCGTCGAGGCTGCGTAGTAGATGGTGTGGGGCATGGAGCCATCCTGACACGCTTGATAAATTTATCAACTGTGAGCGACAGCAGCGCAGCACTGCGCAACCAGACCGACGAGGCCGACTTCGTCTCGACCGACAACGCCACCGAGTTTCTGCGGCTGATCAACGTGCTTGAGCGCGAGCTGCGCCGCCAGGCGGTGCGACGTGACGGGCCCAACGCCGAGAAGCGGCAGCTCAACGATCTCATCCGCGACTCCGATGCCCTCTTCACTCGTCGTGAGCGTGACGAACTGCACAGCTTTCGCGTGCTGCGCAACAGCATCGTGCACGAACCGTACGACAACCGATCGCAGGAATACCCGATCGCCGTGCCCCGCGATCAGTCGGTCGCCCGCCTCCGCGCACTCGTGAACAAGGCAGCTCAGCCGCCGAAGCTCTCCGACCTGCCCAAACTCAAGACGCCTGTCGTGCTCGACGCGGATGCCCCGGTCTCACGATTCCTCGAACTGGTGGCACCGCCGCGTTCGTTCTCGCAGGCGCCGTTGCGCGACGGGGACCGCTACGAGCTGGTGACGACGAACCTCTTGGCCCGATGGCTGGCCGCTGAGTTCGTCAGCAGCGACGGCCAGCTCGCCGCCGGGACGCCGCTGCGCGCCCTGCTCGAACACGCCGAGAAGCGCGATCGCCTCGAACTGGTCTCAGAGAGGATGCCGGCCCTCGAGGCCCTGCGCGCGCTGGGAGGCGACCTCGATGCGAGAAGCGACCCGAGCATCCCACCGGCGGCCCTGCTGGTGATGCGCGGGAACGAGCCGGTCGGCATTCTCACGCAGTCTGACATCCCCGATCTGCTGCATTGGATCGAGGGGTAGCAGCCCCGACGCGAGACGCCGCAGCCCGGGCGACCCCGCTTGCTACGCTGGCACGCATGAGCAGAGCCAGCGACAATATGCAGCGGGTGTTCGACATGAGCGTGGCCTCGGTCTACGCGCTCTATGTGGCGAAGGTCGAGCGCAAAGGGCGTACAGTCGACGAGCTCGACGAAGTGATCCAGTGGTTGACCGGATTCGATCACGACCGGCTGCACGCGCTGCTCGACGATGGCGTGTCGTTTCGCGACTTCTTCGCGCAGGCTGCGCTGAATCCCAAGGCATCGAAGATCACCGGAGTGATCTGCGGCGTGCGCGTCGAAGAGATCGACGACCCGCTCACGCAGCAGATCAGATACCTGGACAAGCTGGTCGACGAGATCGCCAAGGGCAAGGCGATGCAGAAGATTCTGCGGGGGTAGCCACGCGGCAGCCTGCTCACCGGCTGCGATGTCAGACCTCCCCGCTACGATATTCACCAACGACCGGAACACTCGGGAGGAAAGCATGCCATACACATCAGCAGGATCTCAGCCCGGACCAAGCGCAATCACCTCGCAAGAGGTGCTCGGCGCGCGCTTTCGCGTGACTCGGTTCAAACCTGGCTATGCGCAGGCCGCAGTTGATGACTTTCTCGACGAGATCACCGCATATCTGCAGCAGGTCGAACGCGGAGAGCCGGCCACGAGCGTCATGACTGTCGACCGCTTGCGCAGCGTGCGCTTTCCGGTCGTGCGCTTTCAGCTCGGCTATGCGCAGGATGCTGTAGACGACTTTCTCGACGACGTCGCGGCCCGCCTGCCCCGCGGCTGAGACACCACCGGTCTGAGTCAGTCGCGCACCTCGCCGTCGAGGTAGACCCAGCGGCCGTCGTCGCGCACGAACCGGGACCGCTCCTGCTGAACGCCGCGCTCGCCGCCAGTCATGTATGTGGCGCGAAACTCCACAATTCCCTCGGAGTCGTCGGACCCGCCGGCGACTGTGTCGACGATCTGCAGCCCCCGCCACCGAACCTCGGGATCGAATCGAAGCTCAGCAGGCCTCGTGCGCGGGTGCCAGGAGGCGAGCAGCCAGGCGGCATCCTCATGACGGAACGCCTCGAACCGTGACCGCATCAGCGCCTCGGCGGTCTCGGGCCACGCCTCGGGCGCGCTGGTCGACGATGAGGGCGCTGAAGCGGCGGACGGATCGGTCGATGCGGAATGATCATTGGTCACAGGGTGAGTCTACGATCGCACCGCGCCCACATATGCCCAGCCCGCACAGTCTCGCGTCGTAGACTCGCCACGTGCAAGATCTCGACATCTTTCTGAAGACCAAGCGGCCTGGCGACAATCTTCCGGGCGAAGCGGCGAGTCTGCGCTGGCTGGCCGAAGCCGAGCCCGATGGGGGAGTGCACATCGCCCGAGTCTTCCGCGTCGACGAGACCGAGCTCGCGATCGAGCGGGTGCACGAGACCATGCCGACTGCGGCATCCGCCCGAGCTTTCGGGCGCGCCCTCGCGCACACGCATGCCGCCGGGGCTCCGTGGTGGGGGTGCCCGCCGGACGACTGGGTGAGACCGTCGTGGGTCGGCCACTCCCACACCCCGCTCGTACTCGACGAGACGCAGGCGGCCCCGAACTGGGGCACGTTCTATGCCGACAGCCGCATCGAGGTGTTCGCCGAGCGTCTCAGCGACCGCGGAGACATCGATGCTGCCCAGCGTGCGGTGTTCGATCGGCTCTGCGACCGGCTGCGTGCCGGGGAGTTCGACGTCGTTCAGCCTGCGCTCGTGCGCGAAGCCGGCCACACCGTCGCCCGCAATCACGGAGACCTCTGGGGCGGCAACGTGATGTACGACGGCGGGCCGACCGGGGTGACGCTGATCGATCCCTATGCGCAGGGCGGGCACGCCGAGACCGATCTCGCGTCGCTCGCGGTCTTCGGTCTGCCCCTTCGTGCGGATGTCGTGGCCGCCTACGACGAGGTC
Source organism: Pseudoclavibacter sp. CFCC 13611 (assembly GCF_008831225.1). Classification (NCBI taxonomy): domain Bacteria; kingdom Bacillati; phylum Actinomycetota; class Actinomycetes; order Micrococcales; family Microbacteriaceae; genus Pseudoclavibacter; species Pseudoclavibacter sp. CFCC 13611. The sequence goes on from NZ_WBKE01000002.1 coordinate 294,698, forward strand.
TCACCGTTGGCAGACGGGTGGCGTGAGAGAGTCGGTCTGCACGAGCTGGCCATGATCATCATGCATGCGTACAAGTACGCGGGCGGGTATATCGAAGCGTCTGTGAACCTGGCCCGACGCTACTGCTGAGTTCGGGGTGCGGACTCTGTTCGCGGGTTCTGCGCTTTCGCAGCTGGGCGTATGCATTTGTCCTGCCGCGTGTGCAGAACCTGTCGACTTCGTTGCGCGAATGTGCAGTTCCTGTCGAATGCACGGCGAGTGTGTAGAAGGTGCGGCCATGCGTGGCTGATAGTCGCTGGTTCTGTGCTTTCGCGGTTGGGGATGCCGGAGAGGGTTCGTGAGTGTAGAGAATGTGCTGGACTGATCTTCCAGTGCGCAGAACCTGTCGACTTCGTTGCGCGAGCGCGTTGACTCTGTCGACTTCCTTGTGCAAGTGCGTAGACTCTGTCGACTTCGTTGCACGGGTACGCCCTGTCTGTTGTCTGTTGTCTGTTGTCTGTTGTCTGTTGTCTCTTGTTGGCTGACTGCTGACTGCTGACTGCTGACTGCTGACTGCTGACTGCTGACTGCTGACAGCGCAGCGAGCGTCTGAACCGGAGCTCGAATGAGGCACAGCAACTAGGCTGTGTGCATGCTCATCTTCATCTCAGTGGTTTTGCTCGTCAACGCCTTCTTCAACGTGATCGTCTGGCCGCAGTTTCTGCGCCGTGTGTCGCAGGACAAGCGCGCTCGCGACGAGAACGGCAAGGCCACGAGCTTTCTGCGAGTGCACCAGATTCTCATCGCGATCGCCTTGACTCTCGCCGCAGTGAGCGCAGTCGCCGGGGTCATCGGTCTGGTGAGCGCCGCGACCGCTGCCTAAGGTGCGACAGCTGTGGAGAAGCGAAACAAGAAGAGGCCTGCGAACAAGCGAGTCTCTGTCGCCGCACCGCAGAACGAACCGTCGCCTGCAGACGCAGAACCTGCCAGAGTTCGCGCCGACTCGCAGCATCCGCTGAGCGCGTGGCAGTTCACGGGCACGCTGCGCACGTATCAGCGCGACATTCTGCAGCGCATCGAGGTGGGCAGCCACGAAAGCCTGCACATTGTCGCACCAGCGGGTTCGGGCAAGACGCTCGTCGGGCTCTTGCTCGCCATGCGCGATGGTCGGCGTTCCGTCGTGTTCGCGCCGACAGTGACCATCCGTCAGCAGTGGGGACGAACGGCGAGCGGTCTGGCGACCAGCGCCACACGCCCGGCGGCGTCGCCCGAGCCTGCGGTCTCCGAAGACCCGCAGCACCTCGGCGACCTCACCGCCCTGACCTATCAGATGGTCAGCACCGTCGCCGACTCGAATCCGTTCGACGACGTCGCAGCTGAGATGTGGGTCACAGAGCTCGTCGAAGGCGGGCGCACCGAGCACGATGCCCGCGCCTGGCTCTCCGCACTTGAGCAGAGCAACCCTCAGGCATGGCGTGCAGGAGTGCGCCGCCGCGCAGCTCGGGCCCGCAAGGCCGAGATCGCAGACGACCCCGCCACGATCGAACGTGCACTGCATCCGAACGCGGTCGCGCTGATCGACCGGCTCGTCGCGCACGGGGTGCGCACGATCATCCTTGACGAATGCCACCACCTGCTCGACCACTGGGCGCTGGTCATCCGCTGCCTCGTCGCGCGCATCCGAGCCACCGGCGACACTCCGCTGCTCATCGGGCTCACTGCGACGCTGCCCTCGAGCGAAGACCCGCACTACGCGAACTACGCACAGCTGCTCGGCGACGTCGACTACGAAGTGCCGACTCCGGCGGTGATCCGCGAGGGCAACCTCGCACCGTCTCGCGACATCGTGTGGTTCACCGAGCCGACCCCCGACGAGCAGCGCTTTCTGCGGCGTCACGACGACGAGCTGCAGCAGCTGATCGCCGACACCCTCGGCACGGCCGACGGGCACGACTGGCTGATCTCAGTGCTGCAACCGCCCGTGGCCACTTCCGTGTCGTCTGTTTCTGAGTCGTCTGCTGCCGTGCCGCCCGATTCCGAGGATGCTCCCGGCGCGTCCCTTGCAGCCTCCCGACCGCCCGCCCTTGAGAGCCAGGCGGCCCGCGACGCCGCCCTCGCCCGAGCATTCGACACCGACTTCGACCTCGCCCATGCGGCGGCCGTCATGCTCGCCGACCTCGATCCGAGGCATCCGCTGGTCGGCCGCCTGCCCGCTGGATCGACTGCCGCCCCGACCGCCGAAGACCGTTTCACCGTACTCGCTAGGTACGCGCTGCAGCGGCTGCTGATCGACCCCGAGCGCGAAGGCGACTGGCGGAGGATGCGACGCGTGCTCTCCGACTTCGGCTGGCGGCTGACCGATCGCGGGCTGCGGCGCGGGCGAGACACCGTCGAGCAGGTGCTGGCCATGTCTGCGGCCAAAGATCAGGCGGCCGTCGACATCCTGCACGAGGAGCTGCGCCGCGACGGCGAGCTCGTGCGTGCCGTGGTGGTCACCGACTTCGCGACGCACGGGAACTCTCGTTCGCAGCGGCGTGCCTCGGGCGTCTCAGACGTCTCGGGCGGAGCGCACCAGCGCGGTGCCGCAGGAGGGGCGGCAGAGGGGTCGACGGGTTCGGCGCAGAGCGGCGCGCTGCGCGCCTTCGAGACCATCGCGGCAGATCCGATCATCGCCGAACTGCATCCGGTGCTGGTCACCGGCCAGCATCTGCGCGCGAGGGCTGATCAGGCCGAGGCGCTCGCGGATGCCCTGTCTCAGCTGTGCGGGGCGACCTGCACGGTGCGCGGTGGGGCAGAGGCTGAGCGCATGACCGGCACGAACACGGCCAGTGAGACCAACACGGCCAGTGAGACCAGCGCGAGGTCACAGGCGGGTGTGGCTGGCGCATCCGTCGCCGATATCGAAACCGACGCCAGTGCGGCCACCATCATCGCGGGCCTCAACCGCCTGGTCACCGAGGGGCGTGTGCGTGTGCTCGTAGGCACCCGCGGTCTGCTGGGCGAAGGCTGGGACTGCCCTGCGATGAACACGCTCATCGATCTCACAGCGACCGCGACCTCGGCGGCGACGCAGCAGCTGCGCGGGCGAACGCTGCGGCTCGACCCGGCGTGGCCGGGCAAGGTCGCCCACAACTGGACGGTCACCTGTCTGCTGCCGGCACGGTCGAAGCTTGACGGCAGCTCTGAGCTCAGCCGGCTGAACCGCAAACACGAACACCTCTGGGGCGTCGATCTCGAGAGCGAACGTGAGATCGTCACCGGTCTCGCCCATGCGCTCACGATGGAGCAGATCGCACGGCTCAGCGTGCGGCTCGGACAGGGTGGCGAAGCCGGCGGCACGACCCCAGGCGGTGTCAGACCCGAGGCAGCGGAGAAGCTCACCGAGCGCAGCCTTGCGGCCCTCGAACCGCGGCCCACGACCTGGAGACGCTGGGGCGTCGGCGAACCATATGCCGACCAAGAGGGTCAGGCCGCCGTTCTCGGCGACGGGCGCTCCGTCGCGAATCTGCACGTGCCGACGCTGCTCGGCCTCACCGCAGTGCTCTGGGCCGTTGCCGCGTTGTTCGCCGTGCTCATAGGACGAACGTTCTTCGGCTTCGGTCTGTCAGCGGGCGGCCTCATCGCTGCGCTCGTGTACCTCGTGGTCTGCGTCTGCGTGCTCTGGCGCCCCACGCTCGAGGCGGCCCGGCGCATTCGCTACCGGGCCCGTCCCGAGCAGGTCTACGTCGGCGCGCTGCAGTCAATAGCCGACACCTTCGCCGACGAGGGCACCACCGAGCGCATCGGCCGTGCCAACCTGACGGTGGCGGCCACTCGCGACGAGAAGAGGCGACCCGTCTCGTGGACGCTCGGCGTCAACGGCGGCTCCGAGGCCGACCGCCGCCTCATCATGGATGCCGTCGGCGAACTGTTCGGCCCGGTCGAGCGCCCGCGGTTCCTGCTGCGCATCGATCGCGGGCCGGTCACTTTGGCCAGCGTTCTGACGGATGGTCCGCTTGCCCTGCTCGATCGCCTGCTGCCCGCCTCGACGCTGCTCGCGGTGCCGAAAGAACTCGGTCGGCGTGCAGAGACCGCGAAGCGATTCGCGGATCGGTGGAGTCGCACCGTCGGGCCCTGCCAACTGATCGAGGCGCGTGGCATCGAGGCCGCACCTCTGATGACCGAGGCGCGTCGAGGTCAGCGTCCGTCGCCGCAGCGACGTCGGGTGTGGAGCTGATCCGCTGTCGACGACGCAGGATCGCACTGAGCGATCGGCCGAACCGTGTCGAACTAGCGACTGATCTCGCGGCGCGAACCGGGCATCATCTGTCGTACCGCGAGCCAGGCTGCGACAGCGCCGACGCCGGCGAACGCGGCGAAGAAGAAGGTCAGCGACCGTGCGCTGCCGGGAATCGACGGGCCGCCGAGATTCACTAGCAGGCCGGCCAGCGCCGAACCGACCGTGTTTGCCAGCAGCTGCACCGTGTTCACGCCGGCCGAGGCCTTCTGCGACTCCACCGGGTCGTCCGTGCTGCGCAGCGCCGCGGCCGCTGTGTGCCCGAACGATGATCCGATGCCCACGCCCGCGACGAACAGCGCGGCGAACCACAGCACGACCGTGCCGAGCCCGGCATCCGCCGGCTGCACCAGGGCGTAACCGGCCAGACCGACCGCAAGCAGTATCGGGCCGCCGACGCGCAGGGCAGCAACCCTGCCGTCAGACACGGCGCCTGAGGTGAGGATGCCGCCGAACGTCCAGCCCCACGAGATCATCGCGCCCAGAAAGCCGGCGACGAACGGCGACATCCCGGCGAGCTCCTGGCCGAAGAGCGGAACGAACGCCTCGACCGTCGAGGCGGCAGACAGGGCGGCGATCACGATGTAGATCCACCGCAGCGGCGAACCGCCCCGGTAGACGCTGTGCGGCAGCAGGGTGCGTGACCCGCTGCGTTCGACTAACACGAACGCGACTGCCAGCGCTGCGGCGACGCCGAGCAGGGCGAGCACCTGCCGCTGCTCGGTGAAGACGACGGTCAGCGAAAGCGCCGCCGTGACTCCGGTGAGCAGCGTGAGCGAGACGATCGGCATGCGTTCGAGCTGTTCTGCGGATGCCGTGCGCGGCAGCGTGCGCAGGGCCAGGCCGGCTGCGACGAGCGCGCCGATCGCCAGCGGAGCGAACGCCCCGCGCCAGATGCCGAACTCGGCGAAGAGGCCGCCGAGCATGGGGCCGACGAAGTTGCCGACGCCCCACATCGCCGAGAGCAGGGCGATCGCGCGCGTCCAGAGTCGGGGAGCGAGAGCCACGCGCATGACCGCATAGGCCAGACCAGTCAGCAGGCCGCCGGCGCAGCCCTGCACGAACCGGCCCGCCAGGAACATTGGCATGTTCGGCGCGATCATGCTGAGCACCAGGCCGGTGGCGAAGCCGAGAAACGCGACGAGGTACGCGCGGCGGGCGCCCCAGCCGGCCAGGGCGCGGCCGACGAAGAGCGAAGCGACCACCGAGGGCAGTAGAAATGCGGTCGACACCCACGCATAGAGCTCTTGGCCGCCGATGTCGGCGACCGCGCTCGGCAGCAGGCTCGCGGTCAGATAGACGTTGGTGCCGTAGAGTGCGATTCCGCTGGCGAGCACGATGACGGCTGCTCGGCTCGGGGCGGCGAAGAGATCGCGCCAGGACGCTGCAGTCTTCGGGGTGGTCGATGCGGTGGGTTCGGTAGACATACAGGGCACAGAATACCGGGTGCAGGTGGCTGAAGGTTCGGCGTCGTCAGAATGGCGTTCGCCATGTTCACGCGTGTGAACTAAGATAGATTGGCTCCTCGTTTCGTCTCGATGGAGCCCCGGCGGTTGCCGACCGCCGTCTGTTCCGTGCCCGACCTGGCACACACACATTTTGAGGATGAACCTGATGGCCCTAGTTTCACGCGAGGATCTTCGCAACGTCGCAATCGTGGCACACGTCGACCACGGCAAGACCACGCTGGTCGATGCGATGCTCCGCCAGACGAACTCGTTCGATTCGCATGCCGAGGTCGAAGACCGCGTCATGGATTCGAACGACCTCGAGCGTGAGAAGGGCATCACCATTCTCGCGAAGAACACCACGATCTTCTACAACGGCCCGGCCAGCGACGGCAAAGACATCACGATCAACGTGATCGACACCCCCGGTCACGCCGACTTCGGCGGCGAGGTCGAGCGCGGCCTGAGCATGGTCGACGGCGTCGTGCTTCTGGTGGATGCCTCTGAGGGCCCGCTGCCGCAGACGCGTTTCGTGCTGCGCAAGGCGCTGGCCGCACGTCTGCCGGTCATCCTGGTCGTGAACAAGACCGACCGCCCCGATGCTCGCATCGAAGAGGTCGTCGAAGAGAGCCAGGATCTGCTGCTGAGCCTCGCGGGCGATCTCGAAGACGAGGTGCCCGACCTCGACGAGGATGCACTGCTCGACGTCCCGGTCATCTACGCGTCAGGTCGTGCCGGCCGTGCCAGCTGGAACCGTCCCACCGACGGAGAGCTGCCCGACAGCGACAACCTGGAGCCTCTGTTCGAAGCCATCATGAAGCACGTTCCGGCTCCGAAGTACGATGACGAGGCTCCGCTGCAGGCTCACGTCACCAACCTCGACGCCTCGCCGTTCCTCGGCCGTCTTGCCCTGCTGCGCATCTTCAGCGGCACGCTCACGAAGGGCCAGCAGGCGGCGCTGATCCGCAGCGATGGCTCGCAAGAGAACGTGAAGATCACCGAGCTGCTCAAGACGAAGGCCCTGACCCGTGTGCCAGGTGAGAGCGCCGGCCCGGGCGAGATCGTCGCAATCGCCGGCATCCCCGACATCACCATCGGCGAGACGGTGACCGATCCCGAGGATCCCCGCCCGCTGCCTCCGATCATCGTCGACGACCCCGCGATCTCGATGACGATCGGCATCAACACCTCGCCGCTGGCCGGCCGCGTCAAGGGCGCCAAAGTCACCGCACGTCTGGTCAAGGAGCGCCTGGAGCGCGAGCTCATCGGCAACGTCTCGATCAAGGTGCTGCCGACCGATCGCCCGGACACCTGGGAGGTGCAGGGCCGTGGAGAGCTGGCGCTGGCAATCCTCATCGAAGAGATGCGTCGTGAGGGCTACGAGCTCACTGCAGGCAAGCCGCAGGTGGTCACCAAAGAGATCGACGGCAAGACCTACGAGCCGACCGAGCAGCTGACCGTCGACGTGCCTGAGGAGTTCCTCGGTGCGGTCACGCAGCTGCTGGCCGCACGCAAGGGCCGCATGGAGAGCATGACGAATCACGGCAGCGGCTGGGTGCGCATGGAGTTCATCGTGCCGTCGCGTGGCCTGATCGGCTTCCGCACGCAGTTCCTGACCGACACCAAGGGCACCGGCATCGCGAACACGCTGGCCGCCGAGTACGAGCCCTGGGCCGGCCCGATCTCGACGCGTGTGAACGGATCGATCATCGCCGACCGTGCCGGTGTGGTGACCCCCTTCGCGATCACCAACCTGCAGGAGCGCATGTCCTTCTTCGTCAAGCCCACCGAAGAGGTCTATGAGGGCATGGTCATCGGCGAGAACTCGCGCGCCGAAGACATGGACGTCAACATCACCAAAGAGAAGAAGCTCACGAACATGCGTTCGGCGACGGCTGACACTTTCGAGTCGATGACGCCGAGCCGTGAGCTCACGCTTGAGGAGTGCCTTGAGTTCGCCCGCGAAGACGAGTGCGTCGAGGTGACTCCCGAGGCAATTCGCATCCGCAAGGTCTCACTTGACGCGAACGAGCGCGCTAAAGAGGCTTCGCGTCGTCGCAACGCCTCGAAGTAGGTCGCGCGGCGTCTCCGCGGCGTAGCACTCGTTTTCAGAGTGCCCGCGCCGCGGAGCGACATTCGTCTCAAGAGCGGGTGGTCAGTGGCAGTAATGCCCACTGACCACCCGCTCTTTCTTTGTGCTTTGTGCCTTGTGTCTTTTGCCGCAGCAGCTCACGCCGCCGGAGCTCGAACCAGCTCGACACAGTTGCCGGCGGTCACGGTTTGGCTCGCTCGGCCTCTCGATCGCCTGGCGCGGTCACGGTTTGGCTGGTGCGACCACGGATTTGTCAGAATGCGTGTGATCTTGGCGGAAATCTGCACAGGCCGGCGGAAAAGTGCACGGGCGGCGGAAATGTGCACAGGCCGGCGGAAGTGTGCACGGGCGGCGGAAGGGTGCACAGACCGGCGGAAGTGTGCACAGGCCTGCGAGACGGGTGCTGTAGCAGAGTGCAGAAGACGGACTGCAGAGTGCAGACAGCAGTAGGCAGAAGGCAGAAGACAGCAGACACCAGAAGGCAGAAGGTAGACAGCAAAAAGCCCTGACCCCAGTGTGAGCTGGAGGCCAGGGCTTCAGAACGTCGACGGTCAGATGCCGGGGTAGTTGCGCTCGACGTTGCCCATGTAGAGCTGATGCGGGCGACCGATCTTCGTGGTCGGGTCATCGTTCTGCTCGCGCCACTGTGCGATCCAGCCCGGCAGACGACCGATGGCGAACAGCACGGTGAAGAACTTCGTGGGGAAGCCCATCGCCTTGTAAATGACGCCGGTGTAGAAGTCGATGTTCGGGTACAGACGACGTGACTGGAAGTAGTCGTCTTTGAGCGCGATCTCTTCGAGTTCGGTGGCGATCTCGAGCAGCGGGTCGTGCACGCCCAGCTCGTTGAGCACTGACTCTGCCGAGGCCTTGACGATCTTGGCGCGCGGGTCGTAGTTCTTGTAGACGCGGTGGCCGAAGCCCATCAGGCGGATGCCCGACTCTTTGTTCTTGACCTTCTCGACGAAGTCGCCGACGCTCATGCCCGACTCGCGGATCTGCTCCAGCATGGTGAGCACGGCCTCGTTCGCTCCGCCGTGCAACGGCCCGAACAGAGCGTTGATGCCTGACGACACGCTGGCGAAGATGTTTGCCTGTGTCGAGCCGACGAGGCGAACGGTCGAGGTCGACGCGTTCTGCTCGTGGTCGGCGTGCAGAATGAGCAGACGTTCGAGGGCACGGCTCACAACCGGGTTGACCTCGTACTCCTCAGTGGGCATGCCGAAAGTCAGGCGCAGAAAGTTGTCGACGTAGCCGAGCTTGTTGTCGGGATACATCAGCGGCTGACCCAGGCTGCGCTTGAGCGCATAGGCGGCGAGCACCGGCATCTTCGCGAGCAGACGCACCGACGAGACCTTGACCTGGTAGGCATCCTGCGTGTCGAGCGAATCCTGATAAAAGGTCGACAGTGCGCTTACCGCGCTGGCGAGCACCGACATCGGGTGCGCTTCTTTGGGAAAGACGTCGAAGTAGCGTTTGAAGTCTTCGTTCAGCATGTTGTGATGCATCACTCGGTACTCGAAGTCGGTCAGCTCTTCGGGGGTGGGCAGCTCTCCGTGGATCAGCAGCCAGGCGACCTCGAGAAAGCTGGAGTGCTCGGCAAGCTGCTCGATGGGATACCCGCGGTAGCGCAGGATGCCTTCGTCACCGTCGATGAATGTGATGTTCGACTTGGTAGAGGCGGTGTTCACGAAACCGGGATCGAACGACGTCAGCCCCGTGTTCTTGGTGAGCTTTGTGAAGTCGATCGCATCGTGTCCCGCCGTCGTCTCAAGGATGGGGAACTCGGTCTCACCGTTCGGATGAATCAGCTTCACAGTTTTGTTGCGGTCGCTCACTGCTGTCTCCCTTTACTGATGTGTGACGGCGTCACGGCGTTGTAGCACGGTCAAACGCAATCCTACGAGGTGCGGGTCAGTTCATGAAATCGAGCTCGGGATTCGCCGGTGGGTGTCGGAGAACCTCGCCAAAGACTGTCAGCCCAGCACAAGGCTCTCTGTATGAGAGGCACAAAGAGTGCGTGATATGAGCGGTGCGAAGAGCGCGTGCGACGGCGCACCGCGACGATCGAGTCTCGTGGGTTCGCTGGCTTCGCGGCAGTCAGGCGTCGATGCGATCGTGAGGCATCAGGCGGATGCCCCGGTGCCGCCCGCAGGTCAGAGCGACAGGCGAGCCGCGGCGGTCTCGATCGCGGCATCGGTCGCCGTGAGCGCGAGACGCACATACCGCTCGCCGGCCGAACCATAGAAGTGCCCGGGGCCGCCGATGACACCCAGCTCAGCGAGTGCGCGCATGGTGTCCCAGCCGTCCTCGCCACGAGTGCCCCAGAGGTAGAGGCCCGCAGTGCTGTCGGAGATCTGCAGACCCCAGGTGCGTGCCGCGGGCAGCAGCAGCTCGCGACGCCGACGGTAGACGGCCTTCTGCGCCTGGACGTGTTCGTCGTCGTCCAGTGCTGCGGTCATTGCGGCCTGGACCGGACGTGGCAGCGAGAGCCCGAACTGCTTGCGAAGGTTGACCAGAGACTGCACGAGCTTCGGGTCACCGGCGACGATGCCGGTACGGTAGCCCGCCATGTTGGACTGCTTGCTGAGGGAGTACATCGACAGCACGTTGTGCAGGTCGCCGTCGGTGACGGCGTCTTCCAGGATGCAGGGCACGTGCGCATCCCACGGGGCCTCCCAGCCCAGCTCGGCATAGCATTCGTCCTGCACGATGATCGCGTCGAGCTCGCGGGCCCGCGCGACGGCTCGACGCAGCAGCTGCACGTCGTTGACTCGGCCGTCTGGGTTGCCGGGGGAGTTCAGCCAGATCAGACGAGTGCCAGCCGGCCATTCGTCGGGATCGTCGCTGCTCACCAGTCGCGCGCCTGTCGCATCCGCGCCGACCGCATAGGTGGGGTAGTGCACGACGGGCTGCACCACGACGTCATCTGGCCCCAGCCCGAGCCAGAGCGCGAGCTGTGCGATGAACTCTTTCGAGCCGATCGTGGGCATGACCGCGTCGGTGTCGAGCTCCACCCCTCGGCGGCGGCCGTACCACCCCGCGATGGCCTCCCGAAGGGCCGGCGAACCCGCGGCGGTGCCGTAGCCCGGCGTGTCGGCGTGATCGGCCAGGGCTCGCTGCACAAGGTCGGGAACCGGGTCGACAGGCGACCCGATCGAGAGATCGACGGGCCCGTCAGGATGCTGTGCGGCGCGTTCGCGAATCGGCTTCAGCTGTTCCCAAGGATAGGTCGGAGTCTGCGCGACGAGATTGCGTGGCATGCGTCAGTGGCCCTCACCCTGCGGCGGCAGATCGCGAACGGCGGGATGATCGTAGCCGGTCGGGCCGACCTTGGCGGCACCGCCGGGCGAACCGAGCTCTTGGAAGAAGTCGACGTTGATGCGGTAGTAATCAGACCATTCTTCGGGCAGGTCGTCTTCGTAGTAGATCGCCTCGACCGGGCAGACCGGTTCGCAGGCACCGCAGTCGACGCATTCGTCGGGGTGGATGTACAGGGTGCGATCGCCCTCGTAGATGCAGTCGACCGGGCACTCCTCGATGCAGGCGCGGTCTTTGACATCGACACAGGGCAGTGCGATGACATAGGTCACAGAATCAGCCTCCGAAAGTCTTGCCGCAAGTGTACCGCCCGGTGCTGCCGCCAGACGATGAGGATGTCCTCACCAGCTGCAACGAGCCGGTGCCGACGGCCTGGTCGCTCTCGGCCTCAGCTCGAATGGCTGCCGCTGCGGTGAGGCAGCGGAGCCACCGCGAGAACCGCGACGGCCAGCATGCCGCCGTAGAGCCAGATATAGCCGTTGACGCCGAGGCCGCTGATGATCACACCCTGCGTCGGTGGCGAGGCGGCGAACACGAACATGGTCACCCAGACGCCGACGGCATACCAGGCCGCCGACCAGCGGCCTGCGAGCTCGAGTCGCAGCGCCAGAGCGACGCCGAGCAGTGCGACCAGCGAGAAGACGAGACCGTAGGGAATCGTCGGCGAGGCCGAACCTGTCGGGCGCCAGACGGCGTTGTGGCTGAAAGTGGTGATGAACGTGACCAGCACGCCGAGCAGAATGAGCAGAACCGGCGTGAGCACCGAGTGTACGATGCGTCGTCTGCCGGTCGTGACGGACCCGGTCGGCGGGCTGTAATAGACCTCTGATCGGCCGCTTCTGATCGGCTCCCAGCCGTTGACCAGATCGCGCTGAGCGTCTGGCGACGCCGCGTAGGCGCGCCCGCCGATCTCGGTGAAGTACTCGAAGCCGGGAACCGGGCCGCCGGTGCCGTTCGAAAGAGCGTAGTAATCGCCTTCGACGATCAGCTGGGTGCGGTAGCACTGCATGGCCCGACGAATCTGATCGTGGAAGGGCCGCACATCGACACTGGTGTCGATCTGCCGGTCGGGCACCGTCACCTGACGGCTGTGGGGCAGTGGCTCGAATCTGCTGTTGGCCCGAGTGCGTGCGGCGTCGCGCCGCACTGCGCTGCGCGGACGCTGCACCGCGAAGAGCGTCGAGGGATGCCATGCCTCGTCGTCGAGATGGGCGGCGTCGAAGGCGCGCTGGGTCGCTCGATGCACCATGACATGGTCGGGGTGTCCGTAGCCGCCGATGGCGTTGTACGTGACGATCGCATGCGGCCTCACCTGTTGGATGACCGCCTGGATGTCTTCGGCGACCTGATCGAGCGGGGCGTTTGCCAAGGCGTTCTCGGGGGAGTCATCGGCAGGCTCGGCGACCCCGCCAGGCCCCCACTGCATGCCAGAGTCGCTGTAGCGATGCAGCGCGACGTCGGCGGGCTTGGCGTGCAGGCCGCCGAGCCATCGATGGTCAGTGACCCCGAGCTGTCGCACCGCCTGGCTGAGCTCGGCCTCGCGTGCCGCTGAGAACTCGGGCTGATCGTGTTCGAGGTACTTCAGCGACTCGGGAATCACCTCGCCGAGCTCGCCGCGCGTCGCGGTGAGTACGGTGACCTGAGCGCCCTGGGCGGCATATGTGGCGATCGTGCCACCGCTCCAGAGTGTCTCGTCGTCGGGATGCGCGTGCACAAAGAGCACGCGTTTGGCGGAATTCTCCATGCCGACCATTGTGGCACCAGCCGCCGACACACGGGCAGCGGCTCGCTGCCCACCGCGGGGAAACCGCCGCCGAAGGCCGGCTCTGCCGCGGAATCCGAACGCTGCGTCGTTCGTCGGGGGCGCAGTCTCGCCGTTCGACCGCAGAGGCGATCTATCTGCGTGAACGGCTGAGCGAGGGCCGCCAACAGGCGTCGACAATCGCACAGGACCCGGTTGCGTGAGACAGACAAAAAAGTACGGCTTCCCGGAGCCAGAAATTCGGATTCCCGAATAGCGTTCAACCCCGTGTGTACGGTCACTCCCGGTGCTAGTGTCAGGCGAGTCCACGCTTCATCTGATGATTGGAACGGTGTGTTTCTCGGCACGTTTTTGATCGGCCTGCGCGAGGGTCTCGAAGCCACGCTGATCGTCGGCATCATCGCTGCGTTCCTGCGCAAGAACGGCAAGCCGCTCAGGCCTCTGATCGTCGGCGTCACCGCTGCGGTGCTGCTCAGCATCGCCGTCGGCGTGCTGCTGCAGACCCTCTCCATGAATCTGCCTCAGGCCCAGCAAGAGGCCCTCGAGACCGTCATCGGTGCCATCGCCGTGGTCTTCGTCACGACGATGATTCTGTGGATGAACCACCACGCCAAAAGCATGAAGCGCGACCTCGAGCACGACGCCTCGAGCGCGCTGAACGCGGGCGGCGCCTACGCGCTCGCCGGAATGGCGTTTCTCGCCGTGGTCAAAGAGGGGTTCGAGACCGCTGTCTTTCTGCTTGCCGCCATTCAGGCCTCGCAGTCGAGCGAGGCCCTCGCGCTCATCGGAGCGGCTGCCGGTATTCTCGTGGCCGTCGCGATCGGATTCGCGATCTACGTCGGCGGGCTGCGTCTGAACCTGCGCAAGTTCTTTCGCATCACCGGCATCTTCCTCGTCTTCATCGCCGCAGGTCTGGTGCTGAACGTCTTCCGCACCGCACACGAGGCAGGCTGGATCGTCATCGGGCAGCAGCAGATCGGCGACTTCTCGGCCTGGATGCCGAAGACCTCGGTGCTGGGCGCGGTCATCACCGGCATGTTCGGCATTCCGACCGATCCTCGTCTGATCGAAGTGCTCGCCTGGCTGGCCTACCTGCTGCCGGTACTGGTCATCTACTTCTGGCCCGACTCGCACACCGTGCCGCTGCACCGTCGGCTGCGGCTGAAGATGTGGTTGGCCGGTGGCGCCGTGGTGCTGGCGGCGGCGCTGTTCGCCCTGGTGCCTCGCGTGCACACGGATGCGATGGGAGACACGCTGCAGGCCCAGCGGCCTGGTACGGCACCTGGGGCGACCATCTCGGTTCGACTGACCGAGGTCAGCGCCGATCAGATCACTTTGGCCGTCGACGGGCAGGACGACGTGACACTGCACCATGTCTCTGACGGCGTCGTCGGAGGCGTGCAGCAGAGTCAGTGGGAGACCACGGTGTCGTCGCCGACGCCGAGCGATCTGCCGACGAACCCCACGGTCGCCGACCTGCAGCGACGCAACGGCGGTCGGCTGCCGTCTGGTCTGAACTTCGAGCGCACACCTGGGCCTTTCGAGGCGCAATGGAGCCAGCGCCAGACCTACAGCGCCCGCACGAGCGGCAGCACGCTGATCAACGCCGCGCAGAGCACCACGCTGAATGCGGTGCTGGCCGGCGGCGGCATCAGCGGAACCAAGACGGTCAGCGTCAGCGGCGGTCTGGGCGCAGGCTGGGTCGTCCCCGACGACGAGGTCGCTGCGGTGACCGACCGCCTCGTCGACGCACAGCAGCAGGCGGCCGAGCGTGCTCTGTGGTGGGGGTGGCTTCCCGGCGTGCTGCTGTGCGTCGCCGCCGGTCTGCTGCTCTCGGGCGCGCTCGATCATCGTCGGGCCAAAGATCAGATCGCGGAAGACGCAGAGGCCGGAGTCCATCCTGCGCGGCAGGCCGGTGCTGAGGGTGACCACGCACCGGTCGAGACCGGCGCCGCTGCGAAGTGACGGTTTTCTCTGCGCTCCGTGCAGAGAATCAGAGAGCGGAGAGATCCGCGACAGTTGGAGGGAACACACAGATGAAGAAGCATCACACTCGGGTGCTCGTCGCCGGCGGCGTCGCCGTGCTGGCAGGAATCAGCCTGGCAGGGTGCTCGTCAAACGGCGGCGATGCGGCACAGTCGTCCGGCGGCGCCGCACAGGTCAATGTCACGCTCACCAGTGACAACGGCAAAGACACCTGCAAGCTCGACACCACCGAGGCCGCTGCCGGCCCCGTGACCTTCACGGTCAAGAACGAGAGCGCGCCGGCGATCAGCGAAGTCGAGCTGCTGTTCAACCAGAAAATCATCGGTGAGAAAGAAAACCTCGCCCCAGGCCTCGACCCGGTGAGCTTCACCTCGACGCTCGACGGCGGCAAGTACCGCATCTACTGCCCTGGCGCAGACACCGAGTACGTCGATTTCACCGTGACCGGTGAGGCCGCCGCCGCCCCCAGCGGCTCGGCACAGGACGTCCTCAACGCCGGTGTGCCCGCGTACGGCAGCTACATCAAAGATCAGGTCGCCCAGCTGGACTCGACGGTCAAAGCCCTCGATGCGAAGGTGCAGGCCGGTGACGTCGAAGGCGCGAAGACCGCCTACGCCACTGCGCGCCCGTACTACGAGCGTGCTGAATCGGCCGTCGACGGGTTCCTCGTACCCGGAAACGAGAACCCCGAAGACAACGCTCAGAACCTCGACTACCTGATCGACATGCGCGAGTCGAACCTCGACGACGCGGCCGGCTGGCACGGCTTCCACGCCATCGAGCGCGACCTCTGGCAGGGCGGTGCGATCACTGCCGAGACCAAGACCCTCTCGACCGAGCTGGTCAAGAACGTCGACATTCTGAACACGCAGGTCATCCCGACCTTCACCGAAGGCCTGAAGCCCGAGGATCTCGCCAACGGCGCAGCCGACCTGCTCGAAGAGGTCTCGACCACGAAGATCACCGGCGAGGAAGAGGCCTACAGCCACATCGACCTCGTCGACTTCGCCGGCAACGTCGAGGGCGCACAGCAGGCGTACGCTTCGCTGCGCGACGGCCTCGACAAGATCGACCCCGACCTGGTGAAGACCATCGACCAGGAGTTCGAGAACGTGCAGAAGATGCTCGACGGCTACCGCGATCCGTCAGCGCTCGGCGGGTTCAAGACCTACGACGAGCAGCTGAAGGCGAGCGACTCTGAGAAGCTCACCAAGGGCATCCAGCCGCTGCACGACGCGCTGGCCTCGATCGCAGAGAAGGTCGCCACCGCGTAGTCTGCTGTCAGAGGTGCACCAGCACCGCTGAGCACAGCGTCGTCTGAGTCGCTCGAGCACAGACGACGACGGCCAAAGGGTCGAAAGATATCGAGTACGCGATGACGCGGGGCGCCGGCACTGAGCCGACGCCCCGCTCCCGCGCAGCAGGCAGCACAGCCGCACGCAAGATCGCAGCAGGGGAAGAACGACAGATGTCAGAGAAACAGCCAGAGAGCCACGAACCCGGCCACGAACCCGGCCACGCACCCGACGCAGGCGCTCAGACGCAGGCGACGGGGGCATCCGCCGAAGAGGCGAAGCCACGAGCCGGCGTGAGCCGCCGTGCGCTGCTGACCGGAACCGGACTCGGCGTCGTGGGAGGTGCGCTCGCCGGAGGCGGCATCACCTGGGCCACGACGAACCAGGACGGCAAAGACACCATCGAGCTGCACGATTCGGTGCCGTTCTACGGGCAGGCGCATCCGGCAGGCGTGCAGACGCCGCCGCAGCGCTACCTGATGTTCATGACGTTCAATGTGAAGACGACTTCGAGGCAGCAGCTGCAGACGCTGCTGGCACGGTGGACGGCCGCAGCCGGCCTGCTGCAGAAGGGCGACGCCGTCGGGTCGGTCGAGCCGACCAGCGAGCAGGGCGTGCCCAAAGACACCGGCGAGGCCTACGGTCTGGCCCCGGCGAGCCTCACCGTCACGATCGGGCTCGGCCCGTCGCTGTTCGCACCCGGGCGCTTCGGGCTCGAGAACAAGCGACCCTCTCTGCTGGCCGATCTGCCGGCTCTGCCGAGCGACAACTTCGACCCGGCGCTCACCGGCGGCGACCTCAGCGTGCAGGCATGCGCCGACGACCCGCAGGTCGTGTACCACGCGGTGCGCAACCTCGCGCGCATCGGGCGCGGGCTGGTCGAGACGCACTGGACGCAGATGGGCTTCGGGCGCGCGTCGGCCGGGCCGGGGCAGCAGACGCCGCGCAACCTGATGGGGTTCAAAGACGGCACGCGCAACATCACCACCGACGACGACTACGAGAAGTTCGTCTGGAGCGACGGCGACGGCCAGGACTGGTTCGCCGGAGGCACCTATCAGGTCGTGCGCAAGATTCGTATGAGCATCGAGACTTGGGACGCCGACCGCATCGGCGATCAGCAGACGATCTTCGGGCGCACGAAGGGCGAGGGCGCTCCGCTGACCGGGTCGAAGGAATTCGACGACCCGGACTTCGCCGCCACTGACGACCACGGAGAGCGCATCATCGATGTGACCTCGCACATTGCGCTGGCGGCGCACGAAAACAACGACGGGGTGAAGGTGCTGCGGCGGTCGTACAACTACACCGACGGGCTGAACCCGCATGCGCAGCTCGACGCCGGCCTCGTGTTCATCACGTACCAGAACGACCCCGATCACTTCGCACGTCTGCAGCGGCGGCTCGGCGCGTCAGACCTGCTGAACGAGTACATCTCGCACATCGGGTCGGGCATCTTCGCGATTCCGCCCTCGCCGAAAGAGGGGCGCTACATCGGTCAGGAGCTCTTCGAAGGCTGAGTCGCTCGGCGCTGGGGCAGCAGCACCGGCACACCGGTCGCCTGCTCGACGATGCGCTCGAGCTGATCGGGCGGCGTCAGGTTCTCCCCAAGTCGGTTCGGCTTGCCCGCACCGTGGTAGTCGCTCGAACCGGTGACGATGAGGTCGTAGGTGCGCGCGACCTGCATGAGGTGTGCGCGGAACTCCGGCGGATTGAGCCGGTGCCAGACCTCAAGACCGCCGAGCCCGGCGTCGGCCATCCGGTGCATGAGGTCGTCGTCGGGCCCGGCGCCGCGCCCGACCGTCGCCGGATGCGCGACCACCGGAACGCCGCCGGCCTCGCGAATCATCGTGATCGCCTCGACCGGGTCGGGTGCGAAGTACGGCTCGTAGTAGCCGGCGCGCGGATGCAGCATTCGGTCGAAGGCCTGGGTGCGGTCTGCGACGATGCCGCGTTCGACCAGGGCGTCGGCGATGTGCGGGCGACCGATCGCCTTCGCCTCGCCTGACTGTGCGAGCACGTCGGCCCAGGTGACGGGGAAGTCTTTGGCCAGCCGGGCGACGATGCGTTCGGCGCGGTGTTCGCGGGAGTCCCGAATCTCTGCGGTCAGCTCGGTGAGCGCCCGGTTCGTCGGGTCGAACAGGTAGGCGAGCATGTGCATCGAGCCGCTGCGGGTGATCGTCGACAGCTCCATGCCTCGCACGAGGCCGATGCCCGCCTGCTCGGCGGCGCAGGCGGCTTCGTCCCAGCCGTCGGTGTTGTCGTGGTCGGTGAGTCCCAGGCAGTCGAGGCCAGTGGCCGCGGCCTCGTCGATCAGCTCGGTCGGCGACTGCGTGCCGTCAGACACCCGAGAATGGGTGTGCAGGTCGATGCGAGTGAATGAGAGGGCCATGTCGTCATCGTACGTGAGCCGCTGCCTCGTCCGGCCGACGTGCCTCTGCGGCGCGTGAGATCGCCTGTTGACACCGGTGCGAGAATGAGAGCATGAGCGATTCAGCACAGAAGCCGGGTGAGGCGCGCTCGCGCACCCCGAAGAACGAGCACTTTCGCACCTACATCTCACAGGGCTGGGCAGACCGAGAGGCGCAGGTTCCCGACACCGACGTCGTGGCCAGGTTCGCCGAGGATCGCCGCGATCGTCTGCATGCGATGCTTCCCGAACACACACTCGTGGTTCCCGCTGGCGACGTCAAAGTGCGCAGCAACGACACCGACTTCCGTTTTCGGCCGCACAGCGCCTTCACCCATCTGACGGGTTGGGGAGCAGACGCGGTGCCGGGCGCCGTGCTCGTGCTGCCGCCGGTCGACAGCGATGACGAGCCCGTGCTGCTCTTCCGCAAACCCGCCGGCCGAGACACCGACGAGTTCTATGCCGACCCCGCCATCGGCGAGTTCTGGAACGGGCCGCGGCCCGGTCTCGACGAGATCGCGGCTCGACTGGGCGTCAGCACGGCCGACATCCGCCAACTGCCTTCGGTCTTGGGAGCGCACAGCGGCCCAGTCTCCGTGATCGCCGGTGTCGACGCGAATGCAGACGCCGCGGTCGACGATTTGGGGGAGCGTCACGACGCCGCTGGCGACAGCCTGCTCAAACGCGATGCGAGCGAACTGCGTCTGGTCAAAGACAGCTGGGAGATCGCGCAGATTCGCGAGGCGGTCGGGGCCTCCAAGGCGGGTTTTGACGACATCCTGCGACGGATGCCGGAGATCAGCGGGCACCCGCGAGGCGAACGTGTCGTGGAAGGGACGTTCTGGGCGCGCGCTCGCGAGCTCGGCAACGATGTCGGCTACGACACCATCGCTGCTGCGGGAGATCACGCGTGCTATCTGCACTGGACCGACAACGACGGCGCAGTGCAGGACGGCCAGCTGATTCTGATCGACGCGGGCGTCGAGGTCGACAGCCTGTATACGGCCGACGTCACTCGAACGGTTCCGGTGTCCGGGCGGTTCTCCGCACGACAGCGTGAGGTGTACGAGGCGGTGCGAGAGGCGGCCGATGCGGCGTTCGCGGTGGCTCGTCCCGGTGTGCGTTTTCGCGACGTGCACAATGCTGCGCTCGAAGTGATCGCTCGCAAGACCAGCGAATGGGGGCTGCTGCCAATTCCGCTGGAGCAGACGCTCGACACGGAATGGCAGCTGCATCGCCGTTTCATGGTGCACGGCACCAGCCACCATTTAGGGCTCGACGTGCACGACTGCGCTCAGGCCCGTCGTGAGATGTATCAGGATGCTCTGCTCGAGCCCGGTATGGTGTTCACGATCGAGCCAGGGCTGTACTTCCAGGCCGACGACCTGACGATTCCCGAGGACTTTCGCGGCATCGGGGTGCGCATCGAAGACGACGTGCTCGTGACCGACGACGGCGTGGAGTCGCTGACTGCCGCCTTCCCGCGCACGGCCGACGAGGTCGAGGAGTGGTGCGCGTCACCCGAGACGTCGGAGTGATCGGCGGAGCGGCGGCCTCTCGCACGTGCGTGCAGACAGGATTCTTCTCGTCTCACTCCTGCGCGGGAGGCACGCGGCTCAGATCTGCGGCGCGCGCGGCGGGGTCGGATCCCCGAGCGACGGCGTGGTACCGAGGATGCGCTGGGCCTGCCCGGCGACCGACGGATCGGTGACCACCGCATACGCGCTCGCCACGACCGCGGTGGTCGACTGGTAGTTCTTGTAGCGGCGGGTCAGCGCATACGTCACGATGCCCGAGATGATGCCGAACCCGGCGCCCAGTGCGAGAGCGGCGAAGAGGTAGTTCATCCCGTTGTTCGGCGTCCAGATCAGCATGATCAGTCCGAGGAACAGGCCGAACCACAACCCGCTGATCAGCCCGCTGAGAGCCGCCTTCGGGTAGCTCAGTCCGGTGGTGATGCGCTCGATGCTGTGCAGGTCGTTGCCCACGACGCTCACTTTTTCGACGGGGAACTCTTTCTCGACCAGCTGGTCGACAGCAGCGACCGCTTCGCGATACGTCTTGTACTCCGCGACGGTCGTGCCAGTCGGAAGCGTCGGAAACATGTGCGGGTTGGTCTGCCCGGCAGAATTTAGTCCATTGCCCATGACCTCATTGTCGCACTCACGCCGGATTGTCGCACTGGGCTGGGTGCACGGCGTACCATTTGCGTGTGACGTCACCCAAGATCTTTGTCTCCCGCATCATCGGCAGCGGGGTGTTCGACCCTGCCGGTGACCGAGTGGGCCGCACACGTGACGTGGTCGTCACCTATCGCACCGTAGGGCCTCCTGTGGTCGTCGGCCTGTTGGTCGAGGTTCCCGGGCGCAGGCGGGTCTTCCTACGAATCGCCCGGGTCACCGGCATCGTCTCCGGGGCCATCATCACCACTGGGCTGATCAACCTGCGCCGCTTCGAGCAGCGCGCCGGTGAGACGCGCATTCTCGCTGAGATCTTCGGCCGAACCGTGCGCCTGCGCGATTCGCAGCAGACCGGACGCATCGAAGACGTCAGCATCGAGAAGCTGAGCACGGGTGAGTGGGTGATCGCCGACGCCTTCATGCGCAAGCCGAAGACGAACGCATCGCCGTTCTCGCGCGGCGAGACCGTGCTCGTGCCGTGGGATGAGACCGAAGAGATCCACCGTGAGGGCGTCGAACAGGACACCACCCACCTGCTCGCCTCGTTCCAAGAGCTGCAGGCCCCAGATCTGGCGAGCTCGCTGATGGAGCTGCCAGACCGTCGGCGTGAAGAGGTCATCGAGAACCTGTCGAACGAACGTCTCGCCGACGCGCTCGAAGAGCTCGGTCGCAACGACCAGGCCGAACTCGTGCGCACCATCGATGACATTCGTTTCGCCGAGGTGCTCGACCACATGCAGCCTGACGACGCCGCCGACCTCGTCGCCGAGATCGCTCCAGAGCGCAAAGAGAAGCTGCTGCAGCTGATGGAGCCCGAAGAGGCCTCTGACGTGCGTATGCTGCTGCGCTACGCCCCCGACACCGCCGGTGGTCTGATGACCACCGAGCCGGTGATCTGCTCTGCCGACACGACCGTGGCCGAGGGGCTGGCGCTGATCCGCCGACATGAGATCGCACCCGCTCTGGCGGCCGCGATCTGGGTCACGCTGCCGCCCTATGAGGCGCCGACGGGTCGCTACATCGGCATGGTGCACTTTCAGCGGATGCTGCGGTATCCTCCGCATGAGCGTCTCGGCACCCTGGTCGACGACGACATCGAGCCGATGTCCCCTGAGACGTCGGCACTTGAGGTCGCGCGAAATCTTGCCGCGTACAATCTGACGTCGATTCCCGTCGTCGACGGCAACCGACGCCTGCTCGGCGTGGTGACTGTTGACGACGTACTGGACAACCTGCTGCCTGAAGACTGGCGGCACCGAGTCGGGGAGGTGAACGATGATGGCGAAACAGCCGAGCAGTGATCACGGACTGCTGAACGCACCACAGGCACGTCGCGTGCGACTGTGGAAGCGCAAGGATCCTGTCGAGTTCGGCAGCGCCGACACCTTCGGTCGGTTCACTGAATCGTTCGCGCGTGCGATGGGCACGCCGGCCTTCCTGCTCGGCATGAGCGTGTTCATCATCCTCTGGATCACTTGGAACACGATCGGCCCCGAAGACCTGCGCTTCGACTCGGCGGCGATGGGGTACATCGCCCTGACGCTGGTGCTGAGTCTGCAGGCCTCGTACTCGGCTCCGCTGCTGCTTCTGGCGCAGAACCGACAGGACGATCGCGACCGTGTGCAGATCGAGCAGGATCGCCAGCGAGCGGAACGCAACCTGGCCGACACCGAGTATCTGGCTCGTGAGGTGGTTGCGCTGCGTCTTGCCGTCAGCGAGCTCGCCAGCGAGCGGTTCGTGCGTGATGAGCTGCGCGAGCAGCTCGAAGATCTGACCGCCACCATCCAGGAGCTGCGCGGCGAGATGACACCGCGACAGGCGGGCGAGGGCATCGCCTCATCGGCCGCTGAGACATCCGTCGCTGCTCACCGCAACGGTCACGCAGCGACGGCCGCACCTCTGAACCAGGCGGTCGACGGGCAGGCGCAGGAACAGCGCTGATGCTGCCCGATCAGACGTCGAAGCACATCGACCCTGCTTTGGAGGCAGCGCTTTCGCGCGTGCACGATCCAGAGCTTCGTCGGCCGCTCGTCGACCTGGGCATGATCGAGCAGGCGACGCTCGTCGACGGTCGCGCTGAAGCGCTGGTGCGGCTCACGATCACGGGTTGCCCGGCCTCGCAGCGCATCGAGCATGACGTCATCGAAGCGCTCGAAAGCGTCGTGGGCGCAGGCAACGCCAATGTCACCCTCGAAGTCATGAGCGACGAGCAGCGGCGGGCGCTGCTCGCCTCATTGCGGCAGGGGCACCGCGGCAATCCCTTCGGTGAAGGCACCCTCACCCGGGTCATCGCGGTCACCAGTGGCAAGGGAGGCGTCGGCAAGTCGACCATCACCGCCAACCTTGCGGCCGACCTTGCGGCTCGGGGGCTCGACGTCGGGGTGCTCGACGCTGACGTCTACGGATTCTCGATTCCCGGCCAGCTCGGCATAACGACCGGCCCGACCAAGCTCGACGAGCTGATGCTGCCGCCGATCGGCCATGGGGTGAAGGCGATCTCGATCGGCATGTTCGTGGGGGCGGGCAAAGCCGTCTCGTGGCGTGGACCGATGCTGCAGCGCACGCTTCAGCAGTTTCTGACCGACGTGCACTTCGGCGATCTCGACGTGCTGCTGCTCGACCTGCCGCCGGGCACCGGCGACGTCGCGCTGACGGCCGGGCAGCTGCTGCCGAACGCCGAGGTGGTCGTCGTGACCACGCCCCAAGAGGCCGCCTCCGAGGTTGCCGTGCGAGCCGGACTGCTCGCCGGGCAGCTGGGGCAGAAAGTGGCTGGCGTCGTCGAGAACATGTCGTGGCTGCAGCAGGGCGATGAACGCATCGAGGTCTTCGGCTCGGGTGGGGGTCGGCGCGCCGCCGACGAGCTCAGCCAGGATCTCGAACGCCCCGTGCCGCTGCTGGGACAGATTCCGATGAGCATTCCGGTGCGTGCCGGCGCCGACATCGGGCAGCCGGTCGTGCTGACGGCTCCGGAAGACCCGGCGGCTCAGGCTCTGCACGCACTGGCAACCAGGCTCGTCGAGCGACCTCGCGGCCTGCAGGGTCGGCAGTTGCCGCTCAGCGTCGGGTGACGAGGGGCGATTCTGTGCGCACGGGACAGAGCATCTTTTCGGGCTCGACGAATGGCCTGTGCACAGTGTGATCAGCATGCACGCCGACCGATGAAGTGCGTGATCAGGTCGCGTCGCTGTCGAAAGGTGCCGGTCGCTGATTGCGCTCACGTTCGGCTCGCTCGCTTGCGACGAGCGCGGTGGCGGTGAGGGCGGTGGATGCGACGGCCCCGGTCGCCGCTCCGGCTGCACCTGCGGCGGTTGTGACGGGCGGATCATCCTGCAGCGCCTCGGCGATGATCCGACGCGGATCGTACTGGCGTGGGTCGAGCTTCTTCCAGTCGAGGTCGTCGATGGCGCCGTCGGTCTCGTCTTTGACACGCTGCTTGGAACTCTCGAGAAACTCTTTGACCTTGCGCGTGCCACGACCGAGCAGCTCTGCGTAGCGCGGTAGATTCGCCGGGCCGAGAATGAGCGCAGCAACCACTGCTACCAAGAGGATTTTCTCGAAACTCATTCCCACAGGTATTACAGTAGCCGAGTTGTTCCTATGCTTGCAGCAGGAGGTTGCCATGACATCAGCGGCGAACATCGCCAGGTACACGGCCGAATACCAGACCGAGCCTGAGACGATCGAACGCGCTCGAGCTGCGGCGCTCGAGTGGAATGTTGAGGCGGTCTCACCAATCGTCGGCGCGCAGCTTGCACTGCTCAGCGGTGCCGTAGACGCCCGTAACATCGTCGAAGTGGGCACGGGGACCGGTGTCAGCGGTCTGTGGCTGCTGAAGGGCGCGCCAGAGGCTACGCTGACCACGATTGAGTCAGAGGTTGACTACCAGCAGTCGGCCAAACGCTCGTTCGCTCAGGCAGCCCTGCCAGGGTCGCATGTGCGCGCCATTCTGGGGCGTGCATCAGGAGTGCTGGAACGACTTGCCGACCGTTCGTACGATCTGGTGTTCATCGACGCCGACATCGCTTCGGCGCCCGCCTACGTCGCACACGGACTGCGACTGGCACGACCGGGTGGACTCATCGTGCTGGCCCACGCACTGGCTCATGGTCGAGTGGCCGATCCAGCGGCTCGGGATGCCGAGACGACTGGGCTGCGAGATCTCATCGAAGAGATCGGCAAGCGAGACCAGATTCGATCATCGCTGCTCCCGCTGGATGACGGCCTGCTGACTGTGGTGGCCCCCGCGAGCTAGAGGCCTGAGCGAGCTAGAAGCCCGGTCAAAACCGGTTCAGGCGACCACGTCGGCCAGAACGGAGTGCAGCTCTTTGGCCTCGTCGGGTGTGACGGAGACGACAAGTCGTCCGCCGCCTTCAAGTGGCACGCGTACCACGATGACCTTGCCCTCTCGGACGGCCTCCATCGGTCCGTCACCAGTGCGCGGTTTCATCGCTGCCATGGCATATACCTCTTTCTGAGCGATACGAGCGTGCTGCTTTGCACCACTCCAGTATCTCACGAGCGCTCGAAAAGGGGCAGGGCGCACTTCGTCCCAGGCCCTTCTGGACATCGATGAGTCTGGGACGAAGACGACGCAGGCTAGAGTCCGGCGCTCTGGGCCCCGTGCTCGGCCTGGGCAGCCGTGAACCCGTCGAAGACCAACTGATCGACGAGTGACTTGTGAGAGAAGCCGGTGAGCTTCAGATAGGCGGCAGCTTTGCGCTCGGCCTGGGCATTCCAGTCGACGTTCAACGAGTCGACCGCGGCGGCGGCGTCGGCAGCCGAGAAGTGCTCGAACTCGAGCTGCTTGATGAGGCCATCTCGTGAGAAGCCGGTCAGATCAAGGTAGTTCTGCGCCTTTCGCGCGGCCTGTGTCTGCGACACTGAGCCCGCCGGAGGCTCGGGCGCACTCGTGGTCGGTGCGGCCTCAGGTGTGGCTTCGGTCTTGGGGGCAGCATCGGTCTGTGCCTCATTCGTGGGTGTGCTCGATGCGAATGGCTGCTGCGTTGCCGACGTGCCGACGCCCGTCGTGGTTGACGACAGCATGGCGCCTGTGGTGGCACCCGAGGCGATGCCGAGCACGACGACCACGGCAGAGACGATCCAGGCGATGGTCGCCTGCTTTCCCTCCGGGCGCACATTGAGTCCCTGTTTGTCAGTTGCGTTGCCGGTGAGGGCCAGAATGAGATCGATCAGTGACCAGATGCCGAAGCCGCCGAGGGTGATGAGCTTCAGGATGCCGGTGCCGACTTTGCCGAGATAGAAGCGGTCGATGCCCAGAGAGCCTAAGAACAGGCTGAGCAGCCAGGTGGCCAGAAAGCTCTTCGGCGACTGGCCCCGCTGCGGAGCGCCGAACTGAGCATTCGGGCTTCGCTGCTGTGCCGTCCACCCGGTGCCGTCGAAGTATCGTTCTGCACCTGGCTGCTGCGGGTCGGGGTACCAACCTGCGGGAGGGGTACTCGGGGTGTTGTTGGTCATGTGGCCAAGCTCCAATCATCAATCGGCTGTGTGTTATCTGAGAATAACCACTCCCACCGACAGTCGAGTGTTCACTGAGCCTGGCGCATCCGGGGTCAGCGCAGCCAGGCGACCAGCGCATCCAGACAGCGCGGCACTTCGTCGACGCGCAGACGTTCGTCGTCGGCGTGCGCCAGCAGGGCGTCTCCGGGGCCGAAATTGACCGCGGGGATGCCGAGCGCACTGAAGCGGGAGACATCGGTCCAGCCGTATTTCGGCTTCGGTTCGCTGCCGACGGCCTCGACGAACTCTTTGGCGATCGGGGCGTCGAGCCCGGGGCGGGCTCCCGGCGACATGTCGATGAACTCGATTTCGTAGCCGGCGAAGAGGTCGCGCATGCGCTGTTCTGCCTCGGCTGCGCTGCGGCTCGGTGCGAAGCGATAGTTGACGTGCACGGTGCACTCGTCGGGAATCACGTTGCCGGCGACACCTCCCGTGATGCCTACGGCGTTGAGACCCTCGCGGTAGGCAAGACCGTCGACCGCGATCGTCTCGGGCTCGAAGTCGCGCAGAATGTCGAGAATGCCGGCGGCGGCATGAATCGCATTCACCCCGACCCATGCGCGGGCGGAATGCGCGCGCCGACCCCGAGTGTGCAGCAGGAAGCGGCACGTGCCGTTGCACCCGCCTTCGATCTCGCCACCGGTGGGCTCGCCCAGGATGGCGAAGTCGGCGGCCAGCCACTCAGGGTGCTCACGCGAGACTCGGCCCAGACCGTTGAGGTCGGCGGCGACCTCTTCGTTGTCGTAGAAGACGTAGGTGATGTCGACGCTCGGGGCGGGCACACGACCCGCAACGGCCAGAAACACGGCGTCACCGGCCTTCATGTCGACGGTGCCACGACCGTTCAGCCAGGTGCCTTCGGCGTCGGTCGTGGTGGTGGTCGGCACGTTGTCCCGGATCGGCACGGTGTCGAGGTGCCCCGCCAGAAGCACTCGTCGGTCGCGTCCGAGGTGCGTGCGCGCCACAACGGTGTCGCCGTCGCGCAGCACCTCGAGGTCGGTCTGCGTGCGCAGCGCATGCTCGACCGCGTCGGCCAGCCGTCGTTCGTCACCCGACTCAGACGGAATGTCGCAGATGGCGCGGGTCAGGTCGATGACCGAGCCGGAGAGGTCGAGAGCGTCGGGCGAAGTGTTCATGGTCAACATGGTAGCGACGGGTACAATCTGTGCCTATGACTGACACCCCAGACAACGCACCCCGCATCGGATTCGGCACCGGCCTCGCCACGCTCACTGCGAAGGGCGATGTGCTGGACGTGTGGTTCCCGCTGCCCGAGCTGCTCGAGAGAGTCGAAGACGCGCCGGGCCAGCAGCCGGGGCTCGAGTCGCACTTTGCTGGGCTCGTCGAAGGCGAGCAGGCGCGAGACGAGCTGCGCGAGGTCGAACGCCGGGTGATCTCAGCTGTCGTCGACCTGCAGCAGCCCGTCGAAGACACCGCTGACGCGTACCTGCGCCTGCACCTGCTGTCGCATCTGCTGGTGCAGCCCAACTCGATCAACCTCGACGGCATCTTCGGCCACCTGCCGAACAACGTCTGGACCAACCGCGGGCCGGTCGAGCCCGACACCTTCGACCGTCGCCGCGGGCAGCTGCGCGCGGCAGGCGTCGTCGCGCTGCTGGTCGACAAGTTCCCGCGTCTGATCGACTACGTGAGCCCCAAGGGCGTGCGCATCGGAGACGGCGCTCGCGTGCGTCTGGGCGCACACCTCGCTCCGGGCACGACGGTCATGCACGAAGGCTTCGTCAACTTCAACGCGGGCACTCTCGGCGAGTCGATGGTCGAGGGGCGCATCTCGCAGGGCGTCGTGGTCGGCGACGGTTCGGACATCGGCGGCGGCGCATCCATCATGGGCACGCTCTCGGGCGGCGGTCGCGAGCGCGTGCGCATCGGCGAGCATGCGCTGCTCGGCGCGAATGCCGGCATCGGCATCTCGATCGGTGACGACAGCGTCGTCGAGGCAGGGCTCTACATCACGGCTGGCACCAAGGTCACGCTGCTTGGTGCAGGCGGCACACAGCGCGTCGTCAAGGCCGTTGAGCTGAGCGGCGAGAGCAACCTGCTGTTCCGTCGCAACTCGGTCACCGGTGCGGTGGAGGCGCTGCGTCGAAAGGGTCAGGGCATCGAGCTGAACCCGGAGCTGCACGCTTGAGTGCCGCGTTCAGCGACGAGGCCTGGACGCTCACGGCGGGGCTGCGTGCGCAGATCGACGAACTCGACTTTCTGCGCGAGCTCGGTGACGGCACGCTCGACATGGACGACTTCCTGTTCTATCTGCGGCAGGATTCGTTCTACCTGACGGGTTACGCCAAGGCGCTCGCCTTTGTGGCGACCCACGCGCCCGATCCGCAGAGCGCCGCTTTCTGGGCGGGCGCCGCAGCCGAAGCGAGCACCGGCGAGACCGAGCTGCACGAGACGCTGCTGCCGCACGGCCGTGCCGAAGAGGTGCGCGAGCCGCTGCAGGCGTCGCCCACCTCGCTCGGCTATACGTCGTACCTCGTCGCCACCGCTGCGACCGAGTCGTACGCCGTCGCCGCGGCTGCTCTGCTGCCGTGTTTCTGGGTGTATGCGGATGTGTCGGCTCGGCTGGCCGTGCACGCGCACGACGTGCTCGCGGCCGATCCACGGCATCCGTTCGCCCAGTGGGTGGCCAACTATGACGGCGAGGACTTCCAGCACGCCGTGGCCGAAGCCCGACGCTGGACGGATGCAGCGGCCGAGCAGGTCGGCGCCGACGAGCGCCAGCGCATGCTCGACGCATTCCTGATCGCCACGCGCTACGAGCTGCTGTTCTGGCGCACGGCGAAGCTCCGCGAGCGCTGGCCTGAGCACTGAGCCGGATGCACGCAGGCGCATGCGCTGAGACGGATGCACCGAGACACCGTGGGCACCGACTGAACGAGAACTGAGAGTCTGAGGAGGCAATCATGCTGTTGGCATTCTCTGTGGCGCCGTCGGGCACTGGCCGAGCCGATGCGTCGGTGCACGATGCGGTCGCTGCAGCGGTCAAGGTCGTGCGCGACTCCGGTCTGCCCAATCGCACCTCGTCGATGTTCACTGAGATCGAAGGCACATGGGATGAGGTCTTCGACGTCGTGAAGCGTGCCACCGAGGCGGTCGAGCCGTTCGGGTCGCGGGTCTCGCTGGTGATCAAGGCGGATATCCGCCCAGGTCACACCGGCGAGATCACCGGCAAGCTCGAACGGCTGGAGCAGGCCATCGACGAGCTCTGAGACGCCGCTGCGTACAGATCCGTCGCGGGAATGCCTCCCGGATCAGGTCAGATCTCTTCGAGGTCGACGACCTCGAACTCAAGCAGACGCGCCCCGGTGGCGACCGGCTTGTGGCCCTCGCCGTGAGCGTGCGCAGCATGGTTCGCACGGCTGTCGCGCCAGTGTTCG
Source organism: Pseudoclavibacter sp. CFCC 13611 (assembly GCF_008831225.1). Classification (NCBI taxonomy): domain Bacteria; kingdom Bacillati; phylum Actinomycetota; class Actinomycetes; order Micrococcales; family Microbacteriaceae; genus Pseudoclavibacter; species Pseudoclavibacter sp. CFCC 13611. The sequence goes on from NZ_WBKE01000002.1 coordinate 324,362, forward strand.
AAGTCCTCCTGCGTCGCCCACTGCGTCAGCACGAAGTAGCGATCCTCACCCGCGGTCGGGCGCAGCAACTGGAAGCTCTCGAACCCCGGCTGTCCGTCGACCGAGTGACGGCGAGCGGCGAAGCGGCGCTCCAGCTCGGCACCCTCGCCTTCGGGCACCTCAAGCGCATTGATGACGACGACTGACATGTTGTCTCCTTCTGTTGCGATTCTCGTTCCGAGGGACTCAGGCGGTCCCACAGCAGTCGGCAGCGCCGACGATCAGGCCCGCTCTTTGAGCACGTAGCGCTGAACCTTCGCGCTCGCCGTTCGGGGCAGCTCGTCGACGAACTCGATCACCCGCGGATAGGCGTGCGCTGCGTAGCGGGTCTTGACCTCCTGCTGCAGCTCGTGGATGAGCGTCTCGTCGCCGGTGAAGCTCTGAGCGAGCACGATATAGGCTGCGACGACCTCGCCGCGCAGCTCGTCGGGTTTGCCGACGACCGCGACCTCGCGCACTGCCGGGTGCATGGCGAGCACACTCTCGACGTCAAGCGGACTGATGCGATATCCAGCAGCCAGAATGAGGTCGTCGTCGCGCGACACGAAGTGCAGCTGACCGTCGTCGCTCTGCCAGGCGAGGTCTCCGGTGAGGTACCAGCGGCCGTCGTCGGTGTAGCGCTCGGCGGTCTTCTGCGGCGCATCGTCATAACCCGGGAACCACCAGACCGGGCTCTCGGAGGGCGAGAAGGCGAGACGACCCACCTCGCCGGCCTTGGCCGGCCGGTCAGCATCCTGATCGAGGATCTCGCAGTGCCAGCCGGGCAGCGTCACCCCCATCGAACCGGCCTGGGCCGGCAGCGAGATGCCCTCGCGCCAGGGCACCCCGATCAGCATGCCGTGCTCGGTCTGTCCGTAGTGATCGTGCGGCTCGGCTCCGAGCACATCGCGCGACCACTCGAGCACCTCAGGCGTCAGGGGCTCACCGGCAGACGACGCGCGGCGCAGGTGCACGGGCAGGTCGCTCTGCGGGTCGTTGCGCATGGCACGGAACATGGTGGGTGCTCCGCAGAAGTTGGTGACGCCGAACCGGCTGAGCACGTTCCAGGCCTGCTCGGCGGTGAATTTGTCGTGCGGCAGCAGGTTCGTGTGGCCCACGACCAGCGGCCCGAGCACCCCGAAGTAGAGCCCGTAGGCCCAGCCCGGGTCGGCGGCGTTCCAGAACACGTCGTCGGGCTGCAGATCGAGCCCGTTGACCATGTACGAGCGGAACGACACCAGCGCCTTCATCGGCAGCGGGACGCCCTTCGGCGCCCCGGTCGTGCCAGAGGTGTAGAGCAGAGCGAGCACGCCGTCACCACCGATCGAAGCCGATTCGGTGAGGGGCTCGGCCGTTTCGACGAGCGGACCGAAGACCGCGTCGTCGGCCCATTCCGGGTGCGCGGCTGCCGTCGTGTCGTCGTCGATCGGGTCGACGCGCAGGATGCTCCAGCTGCGTCCGTCTGCAGGCAGATCCTCGCTCGGGTCGAGCTTGTGTCGCTGGCTCGCGTCGGCCACGACCAAAGTGGCACGACCGGCGTTGACCCGCATGCCGATGGCCTGCGCCGCGAGGGCGGTGAAGAGGGGGATGTGCACGGCGCCGAGACGCCAGATGCCGAGCAGAATGCCGATGTAGTCGGCTGATCGAGCCATCATGACGCCGACGCGGGAGCCCTCAGTGACGCCGAGATCGGCGAGCACGCGAGCCGAGCGCTGCGAGAGTTCGTCGAGGTCGCCGAATGTGAGGTCGACGGCATTCCAGTCGGCGTCGACGGTGCGGAAGGCCACAGCATCGCGAGGATGCGCCCGCAGCAGCAGATCGATCGCGTTCGCCTCGGGTGCGTCGTAGACGGCACGCCAGCGGGTGATCTCTTCGTCGATGAGCCGAGTGATCTCGGTGTCGGGCTGCTGCGCTTCGGTCATCTGGGCTCCAGTCTCGTCGTGCTTCTCGGGAAGGCGCACCGCCGTTGCTGCGCCCGGCAGACAGCCTACGTCAGGCGTCGCGCCGAATGTGGATCACACGGAATCCACGCGCAGTGGCTGCACGGCGCACTTCGAAGTCGCAGGGCAGCTCCTCGGCCAGCCAGCGCTGCAGCGAGTCAGCACCGAGCTGCTTGCCGACGACGAGCCAGGCTGCGCCGCCAGGAGCGAGCCGCGGCAGCCAGGTCAGCAGCAGCTCGTGCAGCGCCTGTTTGCCGATGCGGATCGGCGGATTCGCCCAGATGACGTTGAACTCGACATCGTCGGGCACGCCGTCGGGGGAGGCGACGGTGACCCCCTCGAGACCGAGGCGATCGGCGTTGCGCGTGGTGGCATCCCTCGCCCGCTCGTTCACGTCGACGGCCCAGATCCGCAGATGCGGTGCACGCAGGGCAAGCGTCAGTGCGATCGGGCCCCAGCCGCACCCGATGTCGAGCGCCTGACCGGTCTGCGGCGGCTCGGGCACGTGATCGAGCAGGATGCGGGTGGCCTTGTCGAGCCCGTCAGGGGAGAACAGGCCACTGGCGACGGCCACTGTGCGTGTGCGACCATCGAGATCGACGTCGATGTCGCGCCAATGCGCGGCCACCTGTGGGTGTTCGGCGAAATAATGCTCTTGAGCCATGCGTTCAGGTTAGTGGAGGTACATATACATGACAGATTCCGGGCGCCCGTTGGACGAGCTGCTGCAGAGGATCGAGGCTCGTGAGCAGGCGACGGAGGCTCTCGGCCGAGAGATCGATTCGACCACTGTGAAGGTCGGCCATGCTCAGGCGCTGCAGTCTGAGGCGAGCGAGGCTCACGGTGGTGACGAGGAGCGATTCGAACGTGCGGCGCTGAAGCGCGTCGCAGGGCTCTCGACCGAACTCGAAGACGTCTCAGAGGTCGAGTACCGGCAGCTGCGGCTTGAGAACGTCGTGTTGATCGGTGTGTACACGCAGGGGAGTCTTGCCGATGCCGAGAACTCGCTTGCCGAGCTCGCCGCACTGGCAGAGACCGCCGGATCACGAGTGCTGGATGCGCTGCTGCAGCGCCGGCTGAACCCAGATCCGGGCACGTATCTTGGTCACGGCAAGGCCCATGAGCTGAAAGAGCTCGTCGCCGCACTGGGTGCCGACACCGTCATCGCAGACACTGAGCTCGCCCCGAGTCAGCGGCGTGCGCTCGAAGACGTCGTGCGGGTGAAGGTCGTCGACCGCACCGCGCTGATCCTCGACATCTTCGCCCAGCACGCCAAGAGCCGAGAGGGCAAAGCCCAGGTCGAGCTCGCGCAGATGGAGTACATGCTGCCGCGTCTGCGAGGCTGGGGCGGATCACTGAGCCGTCAGGCCGGCGGCCGTGCTGCTGCCGGTGAGGGCATCGGCTCGCGTGGCCCGGGCGAGACGCAGATCGAGATGGATCGCCGGCGCATTCACACGCGCATGGCGAAGCTGCGCAAACAGATCAAGGCGATGGCGCCGGCCCGCGCCGCGAAGCGTGCGAACCGCGACCGTTTCGCGATTCCGTCGGTTGCCGTGGTCGGGTACACCAACGCGGGCAAGTCGTCGCTGGTCAACGCGATCACCGGTTCGGACGAACTCGTGCAGAACCAGCTGTTCGCGACTCTTGACTCGACCGTGCGTCGCAACACGACCGAAGACGGTCGGGTGTACACGCTCAGCGACACAGTCGGCTTCGTGCGGCGTCTGCCGCACCAGCTCGTCGAGGCGTTCCGGTCGACGTTCGAAGAGGCAGCCGACGCAGATGTGCTCGTGCACGTCGTCGACGGCTCGCACCCCGATCCACAGGCGCAGATCGAAGCGGTGAGAACCGTGCTTGCGGAGTCGGGTCTGGAGGGGGCACGCGAGATTCTGGTCTTCAACAAGATCGACCTCGTCGACGACGAGCGTCGCATGGTGCTTCGTGCCATGGAGCCCGAGGCTTCGATGGTCTCTACTCGCACCGGTGAGGGCATCGTCGACCTGGTGCGTCGCATCGAGACGGCGCTGCCCGACCCCGGCGTCGAAATCGATGTCGTGGTTCCCTACGACCGCGGCGATCTCGTTGCGCAGGCGCACGAGCACGGGCAGGTGTTGCACACCGAGTACCTGGACAAGGGCACACGGCTGCATGCGCGCGTCAGCCCGCAGCTGGCAGAGCAGATTGACGGGGTTGCCGTCACAGCTGCTGCCGTGCAGTGAGCGCCGCGATCACACAGAGCGCAGCACGGCGACGACTTTGCCGAGGATGACCGCGTGGTCACCGAGGATCGGCTCGTACTGGGTGTTCTGAGGGAGCAGCCAGGTATGCCCGTCACGCTGACGGAACGTCTTCACCGTGGCCTCCTCTTCAAGCAGCGCGGCGACGATGTCACCGGCGACGGCGTCCTGCTGCTGCCGCACCACGACCCAGTCGCCGTCGCAGATCGCCGCGTCGATCATGGAGTCGCCGCGCACTTTGAGCAGAAAGAGCTCGCCCTGCCCGACCAGTTGTCTGGGCAGCGGAAACACGTCGTCGATGTGCTGATCGGCGAGGATGGGGGAGCCTGCGGCGATCTGACCGACCAGTGGCACCATTGCGGTCTCTTCTGAGACGACCGCCAGTGCCTGCTGTGCCGGAGCCGACGGTGGTTCGGCGACGGCCGTCGGCTCGTGCTCGATGAGCACTTCGAGTGCGCGCGGTCGCTTCGGGTCGCGGCGGATGCAGCCGGCGAGTTCGAGCTGATTGAGCTGGTGGGTCACCGATGACAGCGACGAGAGACCGACCGCATCGCCGATCTCGCGCATGCTCGGCGGATACCCGCGGTCGCTGATCGACTCGGTGATGAATGCGAGGATGCTCTGCTGCTTCTTACTGAGCCGTGAGCGGTCACCACGGCCTGACGTCGTCGACGTGTGCGGTCTCGTGGCCATATTTTCAGTCCTTCTGCGCGTGATGTCAGTGGGTCGTGGTGCACTGACTCAGGTGATGCCTATTCGAAACTTTATCCGAACGATGGGCATCTGGCCAAAGATGTCTTCGAACAGGCGTGGCGTGAGTGGGTTGCCCAAACGCAGATTCGAAGATATATTCGAAAGACACGTTCGAAAGGACTTCTCATGGACGCGACCAACAACCTCTCCTCGGCACCCATCGTCAAGACGCGGGCACGTCTCACGCGCCGTGGCCGGCAGGTGCGGGCGCTGGCACTGGTGATGCTGCTGGCTGCAGTCATCGTGGCGGCCATCTCATTCGGCACCCAGGCCTTCGCCGGTGACGACGAGCCGATCGAAGTCACCAGAGTGCAGGTCCAGCCCGGTGACACGCTCTGGGACATCGCACAGCTGTCCGCCCCGCGTCATGACGTGCGCGACGCCGTCGCCGAGATCCGCAGGGCGAACCACCTCGATGACGCCACGGTGCATCCTGGCGAACAGCTGATCATTCCCGCTCATCTGCTCGACGCCTGAATGACGAACTCGCCGACTGGTTCGAGACCGGAGTCCTGATGACGCCGTCCTGGCGATTCGTCGTTTGCGCAAGGGCGCACGCGTAGACTTGCGTCTGTGACCACTCTTGATGATCTTCCCCTTCGCGCAGAACTCGTCGGACAGCAGCCGTACGGCGCACCGCAGCTGCACGTGCCCATCGAACTCAATGTGAATGAGAACACCTTCGGACTTCCCTCAGAAGCCGTTCGCGACATCCAAGAGAGCGTCGCTGGTGTGGTCGCCGGTCTGAACCGCTACCCCGACCGAGAGTTCACCGCACTGCGCGAAGCCTTGGCCGGCTACCTCGGTCACGGTGTCACCCCAGAGCAGGTCTGGGCGGCAAACGGCTCGAACGAGGTGCTGCAGCAGGTGCTGCAGGCATTCGGCGGGCCAGGTCGGTCACTGCTGAGCTTCGTACCGACCTACTCGATGTACCCGCTGCTGGCAGCCGGAACACAGACGGCCTGGCTGCCGATCGATCGGCAGGCTGATTTCACTCTCACCCCAGATGCCGTTGCCGCGGCGATCCGCGAGCACTGTCCAGATCTCGTGTTCATCTGCCGGCCCAACAACCCCACCGGCACTGGCGCCGCGCTCGATGTGATCGAAGCCGCATATGCTGCGTCTGACGGCATCGTGGTCGTCGACGAGGCCTACCAAGAGTTCAGCGGTTCCGATGCCGTGAGCGCACTCACACTGCTGCCGGGGCGCCCACGTCTGGCGATCTCGCGCACCATGAGCAAGGCGTTCGCCTATGCGGGTGCACGGGTCGGCTATCTCGCCGCAGATCCGGCGTTCGTCGACGCGCTTCGGCTGGTGCGGCTGCCCTACCATCTCTCTGCGCTCACCCAGGCGGCGGCCGAAGCCGCACTGCGTCACGCGCCGGCGATGCTCGCCAATGTCGATCGCATCCGCACGCAGCGAGACCGCATCGAACGGCGAGTTGCCGAGCTCGGCTTCACGCCCTATCCCTCTGCGTCGAACTTCGTGCTGATCGGTGGCGTGGCAGACCCGAAAGACACCTTCACTCGTCTGCTCGCCGAGGGCATCATCGTTCGCGACAACGGTATTCCGCACACGCTGCGCGTCACCGCCGGAACCGAGAGCGAGACCAGCGCGTTCCTTGCCGCCTTCGAACGAATCGCCAGGCCGGTCACCGCCGGTTAGACTAGGTGATCGTATTGCCTCCGGGCGGCTGATCGCCCTGGACGAGGGCAGTTGACAAGGGAGAGAGATGCCTGAATCATCGCGTCGAGCGACCGTGCGCAGAGAGACCTCTGAATCGTCAGTCCGCGTGACTGTCGATCTCGACGGCACCGGCACGTCGCACATCGAGACCGGGGTTCCCTTCTACAATCACATGCTCACGGCACTGAGCCGACACTCGCTCATCGACCTCGATATCGAGGCGACCGGCGACATCGACATCGATGTGCATCACACCGTCGAAGACACCGCCATCGTCTTGGGCGAGGCCGTGAAGCAGGCGTTGGGCGACAAACGGGGCATCACGCGCTACGGCGACGCCACGGTCCCGCTCGACGAGGCTCTGGCACAGGCCGTCGTCGACATCTCGGGGCGTCCGTACTTCGTGCACACCGGCGAGTCTGAGGCATTCACGATGCACCTGATCGGCGGTCACTTCACCGGTTCTCTCGTCGGTCACGCCGTAGAGTCGTTCGCCTTCCACGCGGGAATCACGATCCACCTGCGTGTGCTGGCCGGTCGTGACCCGCACCACATCGCCGAGACTGAGTTCAAAGCGGTCGCGCGCGCACTGCGTGCTGCGGTGTCGCTCGATCCGCGCGTCACCGGAGTGCCCTCGACAAAGGGCGCCCTGTGAGTGCAAGACCCACGGTCGCCGTGCTCGACTACGGCAGCGGCAACGTACACTCAGCGGCGAAGGCACTCACGCAGGCAGGCGCCGATGTTCAGCTCACGCGGGACAAGGCCGCGGTGGGCGCCGCCGACGGACTGCTCGTGCCCGGTGTCGGTGCGTTCGGCGCCGTGATGGACCAGCTCAACGAAGTCGGCGCACCCCAGATGATCGAGCGGCGCCTCGCCGGCGGGCTTCCCGTGCTCGGCATCTGCGTCGGCATGCAGGTGATGTTTGACCATGGTGTCGAAGGCGAGACGGAGCATGACGGACTGGCCCAATGGCCCGGTACCGTCAGCCGACTGCAGGCTCCCGTGCTGCCGCACATGGGGTGGAACACCGTGCAGCCGGGGGAACACAGCCGTCTCTTCTCGGGTATCGAGAACGAGCGCTTCTACTTCGTGCACACTTTCGCGGCCAAACGCTGGACACTGCAGACCGACCCGCCGTTTCCACAGCCAGTCGTGACCACGGCATCCTACGGCGAGCCATTCCTGGCCGCGGTCGAGAACGGTGCCCTGTGCGCGACGCAGTTCCATCCTGAGAAGTCGGGGCGTGCAGGCATCAGACTGCTGCGCAACTGGCTGAGCACATTGCCGAACGTCGCCCACTGAGGTGTCGTGCACGAGAGACATCAGGTCACTCGGGGAGCCCTGTGACCGGTATGAATGAGGGAGAGACACATGAGTGAGGAAGATCTGGCCCAGCGCCCTGAACTGGTGCTGCTGCCTGCCGTCGACATCGCCGATGGAAAGGCCGTGCGCCTCACCCAGGGCGAGGCCGGCACTGAGAAATCGTACGGCGACCCGACCGATGCGGCCCTTGACTGGGTTCGCCAAGGGGCCGACTGGATTCACCTGGTCGACCTTGACGCCGCCTTCGGTCGCGGTGAGAACCGCAAGGCGATTCGTCGCGTCATCAAGCAGGCCGGTCACGTCAACATCGAGCTCTCCGGCGGCATCCGCGATGATCGCTCTCTCGAGCAGGCGCTCAGCACCGGTGTCAAACGCGTGAATCTCGGCACCGCAGCGCTGGAGAACCCTGAGTGGGCTGCCAAAGTCATCGGTGAGTATGGCGAGGCGATCGCCGTCGGCCTCGACGTGCGCGGCACGACCCTCGCTGCGCGCGGATGGACGAAAGACGGCGGCGACCTGTTCGAGGTTCTGGAACGTCTGGAAGAAGCCGGCTGCGCTCGCTACGTCGTCACCGATGTGTCGAAAGACGGGACGCTCAAAGGGCCGAATCTCGACCTGCTGAGCCAGGTGCTCGCTCGCACTGACAAGCCTGTTGTGGCCTCTGGCGGGGTTTCCTCCCTGGACGACGTCGCCGCGCTGCGCGAGCTGATTCCGGCTGGCCTCGAGGGGGCGATCATCGGCAAGGCTCTCTACGCCGGTCGCTTCACCTTGGCCGAGGCCCTCGACATCGCTCGCGACTGAGGCGCGTCGATGACTGACAGCCGTGCATCCGGCCTGCCTGCTGACTCAGCCGGCACGCCATGGGCCGGGCGCCGATTCGAGGCCAATCGCTTCGCGACCGATGACGGCACGTCGCCGACGGCTTGGTTGGAGGCGGTGCGCAGGTTTCGCCTGGCCGAGATCAGCATCAGCGAGGTCATCGCGGAGCTGCACAAGACGAGGCTGCTGATTCCACTGGTCGCCGAACTCGAATCCTCCGGCGTCGCAGAGAACGGGCTGCCGGTCGACAAATCTGCCGAGCTCGCAACAGTCACCGTTGCGACCCCTGACGGTCAGCGTGCGCTGCCCGTCTTCACCGCGGTGGATGCAATGCAGCAGTGGAACCCCGAGGCGCGGCCGGTGCCAGCCGAGGCTCCTCGGGTCGCGCTGGCAGCAGCGGGGGAGCACACCCCGCGTGTAGTGGTCGATCCCGGTGCCGAAAGTGAGTTCGTAGTGCGGTGGCCGGCCCTGGAAGCGCTGGCGACTGGCCGCGCGTGGACTCCGGCGATCGACGACCCGCGCGTACTGGAGGCATTCATGCGTCCGGCCAGTGAGCTGCCCAGCATCAAATCGCTGGTTCTGACCCCGGGCGACCCGACCTCACAGCTGCGCGGTCCAGAGATTCTGGTGCAGCTCGAGATCATCGACGGTCTGGACGCTGCGGCGCTGAAAGAGATGTCGGACTGGCTCTCTGAGCAGTGGCGTGCCGACGAGACCATCATGGGGCAGGTGGACTCGATCGGGGTGCGCTTCGTGCGCACTCAGTACTGAACGCCGGGGTGCTTTCGGTCAGTTCACTGGTCCGGTGAGCTTCTCACCCGGGCCCTCGCCACGAGCGTCGGGAATCAGTGACGCCTCACGGAAGGCCAGCTGCAGGGTGCGCAGTCCGTCGCGCATGCTGCGAGCATGCAGGTTGCCGATCGCAGGCGCTGATGCGATGACCAGCCCGGCCAGCGCCTCAATGAGTTTGCGCGCCTCGTCGAGGTCTCGTTCCTGCTCTGGATCCTGAGCCAGCCCGATCTTCACGGCCGCGGCGCTCATGAGATGCACGGCTGCGGTCGAGATGACCTCGACGGCAGGAACGTCGCCGATATCGCGGGTCAGATCCTCCAGCGCTTCGCGCTCCCGAACATCCATCTCGCGCGATCCGCCGGCCGCCGGTGACTCAGCCGCGTCGGCTCCGTCGCTGTGCAGACCGCTGGAACGCTCGCCCAGAATGTCGCCTTCGTGGATGCTTCGCTTGGTCATCTTCGCTCTTTCTCTCGTCTCCCCGGCACTCAGAACGGCAGGAGCGGCGCAAGTGCTCGCAGGAGGGCTCGGTCTCTGGTAGTATGGTTTGTGCTGTGCGTCTCGACGATGCTCAGCGCTGAGCTGAAGAGGAGTTCACACTCCCACCTACTGTAGTCGACCTCAACACAGACTGCCGGGTCCAAAGTGCTCAAGACGCGACTGCGCCTTGCTGCTTCTCTGACGTTCACCATGCCGTGCACGAGTAAGGAGCAGCCGATTAGCGAGCCGCGCATCAATGACCGTATCCGAGTTCCCGAAGTCCGCCTGGTCGGGCCCAAGGGAGAGCAGATCGGTGTCGTCTCCGTAGCCAAGGCACTGCACCTGGCGCGTGAGGCTGACCTCGACCTCGTCGAGGTCGCCCCGCATTCGAAGCCGCCGGTAGCCAAGCTCATGGACTACGGCAAGTTCAAGTACGAAGCCGCTCAGAAAGCGCGTGAGGCCCGTCGCAACCAGACGAACGCCCAGCTCAAAGAGATTCGCTTCCGCCTCAAGATCGACAGCCACGACTACGAGACCAAGAAGGGCCATGTGCTCAGGTTTCTCAAGAGCGGCGACAAGGTCAAGGTCATGATCATGTTCCGTGGTCGTGAGCAGTCTCGCCCCGAGTTCGGCTACAAGCTGCTCATGAAGCTCGCCGAAGAGCTCAAGGAGTACGCGACCATCGAGTTCAAGCCGCTGCAAGACGGTCGCAACATGACCATGGTGCTTGCGCCGATCCGCACCAAGGCCGAGATCAAGGCCGAGGCCGAGCGTGCTGCGAAACGCGAGGCGAAGGCCGCCGAAGTCGAGGCTGACGCTGAGAAGACCACGACTGACGCAGAGAAGACCAACTGACCGATCCACCGGTCGGCAGATACGAAAGAGAAGAAGAAGATGCCAAAGCAGAAGACACATTCCGGTGCCAAGAAGCGTTTTCGCACCACCGGCAGCGGCAAGCTGTACCGCGAGCAGGCGAACAAGCGCCACCTGCTCGAGCACAAGTCGTCACGTCGCACCCGTCGCCTGAGCGCGGATGTCCCGGTCTCGGCCGCTGACACCAAGCAGGTCAAGCGACTGCTGGGCAAGTAAGAGCGAACCGGACTGAAGAGAGAGTACTGAAATGGCAAGAGTCAAGCGTTCCGTCAACGCCAAGAAGAAGCGTCGCGAGATCCTCGAGAAGGCAGAAGGCTACCGCGGTCAGCGGTCGCGCCTCTACCGCAAGGCGAAGGAGCAGGTCACTCATTCGTACACCTACGCCTTCCGTGATCGCCGTGCGAAGAAGGGGCAGTTCCGCCGCCTCTGGATCCAGCGCATCAACGCTGCGGCACGTGCGAACGGCATCACCTACAACCGTCTGATCCAGGGACTGAACCTGGCCGGTGTCGAGGTCGACCGTCGCCTGCTCGCCGAGCTGGCCGTCACTGACGCCAAGACGTTCAGCAGCCTCGTCGAGACCGCAAAGCAGGCTCTGCCCGCTGATGTGAACGCTCCTCAGGCCTGAACATGCTCAGCAGCGTTCACAACGAGCGCGTGAGATTCGCTGCCTCTTTGGCACGCAGAGACGCCCGGTCGAAGACCGGGCGTTTTCTGCTTGATGGGCCGCAGGCCGTGGCCGAGGCCATTCGGTGGCGCCCTCAGGTCGTCGAACAGGTCTATGTGGCAGAGAACGCCCTCGGGCGCCTCAGCGATCTGTCCGAATCTGCTCGCGCAGCTGGGCTGCCGGTCGAGACCGTTACAGAGCGTGTGCTCAAAGCGATGAGTGACACCGTGCATCCGCAGGGCGTCGTGGCGGTGGCCCGGCAGTTCCCGGTCCGCGCCGAAGACCTGTTCTCCGGAACCCCGAGACTCATCGTGATCATGCATCACGTCTCAGACCCGGGAAACGCTGGCACCGTGCTGCGGGTGGCCGACGCAGTGGGCGCCGACGGGGTGGTGTTCACCGATCGCAGCGTCGACGTCTACAACCCGAAAGTGGTGCGTTCGACGACCGGGTCGCTCTTTCACCTGCCGGTGGCGGTCGGGGTCGATCTGGGCGAAGCAATGCGACTCGCACACGAGAGCGGCCTGCAGACCCTCGCAGCCGACATCAGCGGTGACGAGCTCGCATCTGATGACGCGACGGCAGAGCTGCTGTCTCGGCCGACGGCATGGCTCTTCGGCAATGAGGCGCACGGTCTCGACGATGCCGAACTTGCCCTCGCCGACCGCGCCGTGCGACTGCCGATCTACGGTCAGGCGGAGTCGCTGAACCTGGCCATCGCCGCCAGCGTGTGCCTCTACCAGTCGGCGTTTCGCATGCACGCCTGAACGGCGCAGGAGTCGGCCCCTACGTGAGGTCGGCCGTCGGTGCAAGTCGAATAGGATTCGCCGGGTCGGTCTGCGATTGCTACTGTGTAGCCAGGTTTCACTCTTGTTACGAGAGTGTTACGCGGCAGTTCTTGCAATGAAGCGCTAACTACGATGGGGCACCATGACCACGAACGACACCGTCTCGATCCCGCAGATCCAGAGTGATGACCCCATTGTGGTCATTGACCACGTCGAAAAGCACTACGGTGAGCTGCACGTGCTGAACGACATCAACACGAACGTGGGCCGTGGCGAGGTCGTCGTCGTGATCGGCCCCTCCGGGTCGGGCAAATCGACGCTCTGTCGGGCGATCAACCGACTCGAGACGATTGACTCGGGCACAATCACCATCGACGGCAAGCCGCTGCCCTCCGAAGGAAAAGGCCTCGCACGCCTCCGTGCCGACGTCGGCATGGTCTTCCAATCGTTCAACCTCTTCGCGCACAAGACGATCCTTGAGAACGTCACGCTCGGCCCCATCAAGGTGCGAGGTCTCAAGCGCAAAGAAGCCGAAGAGCAGGCGATGGTTCTGCTCAAGCGTGTCGGTGTGGCGAACCAGGCCATGAAGTACCCCGCTCAGCTCTCAGGCGGCCAGCAGCAGCGCGTGGCCATCGCCCGCAGCCTGGCCATGAACCCCAAGCTCATTCTGCTCGACGAGCCGACCAGCGCGCTTGACCCCGAGATGATCAACGAGGTGCTCGACGTCATGGTCGAGCTGGCTCGCACCGGTATGACCATGGTGGTGGTCACACATGAGATGGGCTTCGCCCGCAAAGCGGCCAATCGCATCATCTTCATGGCCGACGGCCAGATCGTCGAAGAGGCCCGGCCAGAAGAGTTCTTCACGAATCCCAAAACCTCGAGAGCACGTGAGTTCCTCTCGAAGATCCTCACGCACTGAGTCGTGAGCTCAACCCGAAAGAATGGAGACCACCCCATGAGAATGAGGAAAGCGCTTTCAGGTGCAGCACTGCTGGCAGTCGGGGCGATCGCCCTCAGCGGATGCGCGTCAGGCGGTTCGACGACAGATTCCGCCAAGTTCCCGGTGGCAGAGAACGTCACGGTCGAGGGCAGCCCGACCTTCGACGCGATCAAGCAGCGCGGCAAAGTCGTCGTCGGTGTGAAAGACGACCAGCCTGGCTTGGGCTATCTTGACGCCGCAACGAACGAGCGCTCTGGGTTCGACATCGAAGTGGCACAGTGGATGGCCGCCTCGCTGGGCTTCGGTGCTGACAAGATCGAGTACAAGTCGATTCCGAGCGCCAACCGTGAGCAGTCGATCATTAATGGCGATATCGACTACTACGTGGGCACCTATTCGATCACTGACAAGCGCAAGCAGCAGATCGGCTTCGCAGGTCCGTACTTCGTGACCGGTCAGGGCCTGCTCGTCCGTTCGGACGACGACTCGATCAAGGGCCCCGATGATCTGGCAGGCAAGACCGTCTGCTCCGCAACCGGCTCGACGCCGATTCAGAACATTCGCGAGAACTACCCCGAGGCGAAGGTCACTGAATTCGACAAGTACTCGCAGTGCGTCGACGGGCTGAAGAACAAGCAGCTCGATGCCGTCACGACAGATGAGGCCATCCTGATCGGCTACGCCGCGCAGGATCCCGACTCGCTCAAAGTCGTCGGCGAACCCTTCACCACAGAGAAGTACGGCATCGGTCTGAGCAAGGACGACACCGCACTGCGCACGTTCTTCAACAAGACGCTCACCGACGGCGGCTCCACCTGGACAGAGATCTTCGACCGCACTCTGGGAGCGTCGGGCACGAAGGTCGAGCAGCCCAAGGTCGAAGCGTACTGATTCGCCGTCGACTCGCTCCGCTGAACGACGTGGCCGTCTGAGCCACTGGCCGGCGGGGCACGGAGTGCCGGGGAAATCCTCCCGGCACTCCGATCCTCCCCATCCGCATCGAACTGAGAGACGAACGTGAACACTCTGCTCGAAAACAGCGACCTGTTCCTCACCGGGTTTCGCAACACTCTGATTCTGTTCGCAGTGTCAGCGGTCTTCTCTCTGTTGCTCGGCGGCGTGGTCGGCGCCATGCGAGTGTCACCTGTCGGCCCGATGCGCGTGGTCGGCACGGTGTACGTGAACCTGGTGCGCAATACTCCACTCACTCTGCTCATGCTGTTCTTCGCATTGGGCTACCCGAAGCTGGGGCTGCCGACTCCTGGTTTCATGGCCTTGGCCATCATCTCTCTGAGCCTCTACACCGCAACCTACGTCGCAGAGGCCATCCGCTCCGGCATCAACACCGTTCCGGTCGGACAGGCCGAGGCCGCACGGTCGATCGGGCTGACCTTCGGGCAGACCATGTCGCAGGTCGTGCTGCCCCAAGCGATCCGAGCCGTCGTTCCTCCGCTGATCAGCGTGTTCATCGCTCTTCTGAAGAACACCACAGTGGCTGCGGGCTTCTCCGTCTTCGAGGCGGGCGCCATCCGCGCCTACGCCTCAGAGCGTGGTGAGAACGCCATGGTCGTGCTGCTGTGGGTCGCACTGATCTTCGTGGTGCTGGTAATGGGGCTTTCTCTGCTACAGCGAGTCCTCGAGAAGAAATGGAAGGTCAAGGCATGAGCACCTCCGTTCTCTATGACGCACCAGGACCCAAGGCCCTGCGACGCAATCGCATTCTGGGCGTGGTCACGGTCATCGTCGTCATCGCCGTACTGGGCTTCGTGATCTCTCACCTGGCGACGAGTGGCCAGTTCGAGGCGAAGAAGTGGCAGCTGTTCACCTACCCCTTGGTGTGGCAGCGAGTCGGGCTCGCCCTCGTCTCCACGCTGTCTGCGTTTGCTCTCGCCGCGGTGCTCAGTCTCGTACTCGGAGTGGTGCTCGCTGTCGGGCGACTCTCGGATCATGCCTGGGTGAGCCGTCCGGCCGCTTGGATCACCGAGCTGTTCCGGGCCGTTCCTCTGCTGATCCTGATGATGATCATCTACTACGGTCTGCCGACGATCGGTGTCACTTGGGTGAGCCCGTTCGTCGCGGTCGTCGCCGGCCTGACGATGTACAACGGCTCGGTTCTCGCCGAAGTGTTCCGCTCCGGAATTCAGGCACTGCCGAAGGGGCAGGCAGAGGCCGGCTACTCGATCGGCCTGCGCAAGGGGCAGGTCATGCGCATGATTCTGCTGCCGCAGGCGGTCAAGTCGATGATGCCGGTGATCATCTCGCAGCTGGTCGTCGTGCTCAAAGACACGGCACTTGGCTTCATCGTCACCTATGAAGAGCTGCTGTACGTCGCCAAGTTCTACGGGGCTCAGGCACAGTTCGACTACCCGATCATTCCGTCTGCCATCGTGATCGGCTCGATCTACATCGGTCTCTGCCTGCTGCTCAGCGGCTTCGCGGTCTGGCTGCAGCGGCGACTGAGTCGTGCACACCGCTGACCAGCGCGCCAGCTGAAGCGCGCATTCCGAGTGTGATGCGCAGACGTCGCTAGAATGGAGTGGTGCGCGCAGGCGCACCCTCCACTTCGACCGCGGCTGCACCACGTGCCGGCCGCCTCGCGAGGAACGTCACGGAACGGAATCATGTCTGATCACACTCCCATCACGGGCGAGATCGTCGACGGGCTCGTCGACGATGCTCTGCAAGCGATTGAGGCCGCGGCGACGACCGACGAACTGAAGCAGGTTCGAGCCGCACACAGCGGCGAAGGTTCGCCGCTGGCCACACTCAACCGATCGATCGGCGGTCTGCCGAAAGAGCAGAAAGCCCAGGCCGGCAAGCTCGTCGGTCAGGCACGCGGCCGAGTGAACAAGGCCTTCGCCGCGCGCGAGAGCTCACTCGCCGCCGCTGAGAAGGCCGAGCGGCTGGCAGCCGACACCGTCGACATCACCGCCGCCGCCAGCATCCATCGCACCGGATCCCGCCACCCCCTCAACCTCCTCGTCGAGCAGGTCAGCGACGTCTTCGTCGGCATGGGGTGGGAGATCGCCGAAGGGCCCGAGATCGAGAACGAGTGGTTCAACTTCGACGCGCTGAACTTCGACGCCGACCACCCCGCTCGCGCAATGCAGGACACCTTCTTCGTCGAGCCGGTTGACCGGCATCTGCTGATGCGCACCCACACCTCTCCGGTGCAGGTGCGTTCGCTGCTGACACGCGACCTGCCGGTCTACGTTCTGGCGCCGGGGCAGGTGTACCGCACAGATGAGCTCGACTCGACGCACACTCCCGTGTTCCACCAGTTCGAGGGGCTCGCGGTCGACCGAGGGCTGACCATGGCCGATCTGCGCGGCACGCTCGAACACATGGCTCGCATCATGTTCGGCGACGACGCACGCATTCGCCTGCGCCCCAGCTACTTTCCCTTCACCGAGCCCAGCGCCGAACTCGACGTCTGGTACCCGGGGGCCAAAGGCGGCCCCCAGTGGGTCGAATGGGGCGGCTGCGGCATGGTTCACCCCAACGTGCTGCGTGCGGCGGGCATCGACCCCGAGGCATACTCAGGCTTCGCGTTCGGCATGGGCGTCGAGCGCACGCTGCAGTTCCGCAACGATGTGAATGACATGCGTGACATGGTCGAAGGCGATGTGCGCTTCAGCGAGCAGTTCGGGGTGATTATCTGATGCGGGTTCCATTGAGCTGGCTCGGCGAGTTCGTCGAGCTGCAGAGTTCCGAACCGGATGCGGTGCTGGCCGCGCTGGTCAAAGTCGGGCTTGAAGAAGAAGACGTGCATGCGTTCGAAGTCAGCGGTCCGCTCGTCGTCGGCCAGGTGCTCGAGGCGACGCCCGAGCCTCAGACCAACGGCAAGACCATCAACTGGTGCAGTGTGCGTGTGGCCCCCGAAGGTCAGCAGGCCGCTGACGGCGGTGAGTCGGTGCGAGGCATCGTCTGCGGCGCGCACAACTTCGTGGTGGGTGACAAAGTCGTCGTGACGCTGCCCGGCAGCGTGCTGCCCGGTGACTTCCGCATCGCGGCGCGAAAGACGTACGGCCATGTCTCTGACGGCATGATGGCCAGCGCGCGCGAGCTCGGCCTGGGCGAAGACCACGACGGCATCATCGTGCTCGCCGATCTGGGACTCGACCCCGAGGTCGGCACGCCGGCGATTCCGCTGCTCGGCCTGGACGACCGCGCGGTCGAGATCAATGTGACGCCTGATCGCGGCTACGCCTTCTCGATTCGCGGTGTGGCCCGCGAGTACGCTCACGCGACCGGTGCGGCCTTCGTCGACCCGGTCGATCGGGTGGGCACACCCGTGCTCGCATCCGGCTTCTCGGCCGAGATCGACGACCGGCAGCCGATTCGCGGTGCGGCCGGCGTACGCAGCTTTGTGACGCGCGTCGTCGACGGCGTCGACGCCAGCGCTCCGACGCCCCCGTGGATGCTGGAGAGGCTGACCTTGGTCGGCATCCGGTCGATCTCGGTCATCGTCGACATCACCAACTACGTCATGCTCGAGACCGGGCAGCCGATCCACGGCTACGATCTCGATCGACTCGCAGGCGGGCTGGTGGTGCGTCGCGCACAGGCCGGCGAGAAGCTGACCACGCTCGACGACAAAGAGCGCACCCTCGATCCCGAAGACCTGGTCATCGCCGATCACGCTCATGCCATCGGCCTGGCCGGTGTGATGGGCGGTGCGGCCACCGAGGTGAGCGAGACCACGAAGCGTGTGCTCGTCGAGGCTGCGGCGTTCGAGCCGGTGTCGATCGCCCGCACCGCCCGTCGGCACAAACTGCCCAGTGAGGCTTCGAAGCGCTACGAGCGCGGGGTCGATCCCGCCATCGCCTCGGCGGCTGCGCAGCGCGTCGTCGACCTGCTGGTCGAACTCGCCGGCGGAACCGCCTCCGAGATCGGATCGGCCTACCTGCCCGAACTGCCCAAGACGACGGTGCAGCTGCCGGTCGACGCTGCGGCCGCGCTGACCGGCATCGACGTCACCCGTGACGAAGTGGTGTCGATTCTGCGACAGATCGGTGCCCAGGTCGTCGACAACGGCGACGTGCTCGAGGTCACTGCCCCCACCTGGCGCCCTGACATCACCGAACAGGTCGACCTGATCGAAGAGGTCGCCCGCATCGCCGGCTACGAGCGCATTCCGGTGCGCCTGCCGGTGGCCCCTCCGGGGCACGGCTACACGGCTGCTCAGCAGGCTCGTCGGCGGCTGGCCCGGCATCTTGCCGGTGCCGGCTACACCGAAGTCTTCAGCTATCCGTTCGTCTCTGCAGCGCAGAACGCACTGTTCGAATCGGCAGAGGTGGCGTCGGTCGCCCTGGCGAACCCGCTCGATGCCAAAGAGGGCCTTCTGCGTCGGCTCGTGCTGCCCGTTCTGCTCGAAGTGGCCCGGCGCAACATCAGCCGCGGGCTCACCGACCTGGCGATCGTGGAGCAGGAGCTGGTCTTTCGACCCGAAGCAGGGCAGCAGGCGGGGTCGCCGCAACTGCCGATCGGCACGGCGCGTCCCGATGCGGCCACGCTGCAGGCGCTTTACGAGAGTCTGCCGCCACAGCCGCGGCACATCGCCGCAGTGATCGCCGGCAACAGCATCGCGCATCAGCCCGGCACCAAGGCGCTCCCCGTCGACTGGCAGGAGGCCAGCGCGTTCGTGGCACAGGTGGGTCTCGCCTTCGGCGTCACGCTCAGCCTGCGTCAGGCCGCGCTCGTCGGCCTGCATCCCGGGCGCGGTGGCGAGGTCGTCGCCTCGACGGCCGAGGGAGAGGTCGTCGTGGGCTTCGCCGGCGAGCTGCATCCCGACCACGTCGCCGCGATGAAGCTGCATGGACGCATCGCCGTCGCCGAGATCGACATCGATGCTCTGCAGCGCATCGCCCCGGCTCAGGTGCACGCCGCGCCGGTGCGCACGCAGACGGCGGCCACCCAAGACCTCTCTCTGGTCGTGCCGCTCGACACCCCGGCTGCTCAGGTGCGGGCTGCCGTCACCGAAGGCGCCGGCGACCTGCTCGAACACGTGCAGCTGGTCGACGACTATCGCGGAGACGGCGTCGGCGAAGGTGAGAAGTCTCTCACGTTCGCTCTGCGCTTCCGCGCGGCCGACCGCACACTGACCGCCGCAGAGGCGACCGAGGCGAAGGACGCCGCCGTCGCGCTGGCGGCCGAGCGCTTCGGTGCGCAGCTGCGGGCCTGACGTAAGGTGAATGCCATGTCGATCTCTGTAGCCGTCGCCGGAGCCAGCGGGTATGCGGGCGGAGAGCTGCTTCGCCTGCTCTCGTCGCACCCGCAGCTCGAGGTGCGCACGGTCACCGCTCATTCGAACGCCGGGCAGCGCCTCGGTGACATCCACCCTCACCTGCACCGTCTCGGAGACCTCGTGCTCGCCGACACGAGTGCCGAGAACCTCGCGGGTCACGACATGGTCTTCGTGGCCCTGCCGCATGGCAAGAGCGGCGAACTCACTGATCAGCTGCCCGAGAACGTGGTCGTCGTCGACGCCGGGGCCGATCATCGGCTGATCGACGAAGACGACTGGAACCGCTTCTACGGCGGCGACTATCACGGGGCCTGGGCCTACGGTCTGCCAGAACTGCCGCGAGAGGGCGGCCGTCAGCGCGACTGGTTGCGCGGGGCGACTCGAATCGCCGCTCCGGGCTGCAACGTGAGTGCCATCAGCATCGGGCTGGCGCCCGCCGTCGCGGCAGGACTGGTCGAGACCGATGACTTGGTCGCCGTGCTCGCGGTGGGTCCCTCCGGCGCCGGGCGTTCGCTGAAGCCGAACCTGCTTGCCAGCGAGATTCTCGGATCGGCCAGTGCGTACGCCGTCGGCGGCACCCATCGCCACATCCCCGAGATCCAGCAGGATCTGCGTTGGGCCGCCAGCGCTCCGGGCGAGATCTCGACGCAGGACATCCGCATCTCATTCACCCCCGTGCTGGTGCCGATGGCCCGTGGAATCCTGGCCACCTCGACCGCACGGCTGTCTGCGGGCACTACGATCGGCGACCTGCGCGACGCCTACGAAGCCGCATACGAAGACGAGCGCTTCGTCGAACTGCTGCCCGCCGGCCGTTTCCCGGCGACCGCATCCGTGCTCGGCTCCAATGTCGCCTCGCTCGGCATCGCCGTCGACGAGGCCGCCGGGCGGCTCGTCGCCGTCTCAGCGCTCGACAACCTGGTGAAGGGCACCGCCGGTGCCGCCATTCAGTCTGCAAACATCGCCCTGGGCCTTGACGAGGCCGCCGGGCTGCCCATCGAAGGAGTCGCTCCGTGACCGTCACCACACCAGCAGGATTCGAGGCGGCCGGGGTGGCCGCCGGCATCAAAGCGAACGGACACCGCGATCTGGCGCTCGTCGTCAACCGCGGGCCGCGCTTCGATGCCGCTGCGGTGTTCACCACCAACCGGTGCCAGGCGAACCCAGTGCGCTGGAGCCGTCAGGTCGCGGCCGACGGCCGCGTCGACGCGGTCGTGCTGAACTCCGGCGGTGCGAACTGCTACACCGGCGAACAGGGCTTTCAGACGGCTCACGCGACAGCAGAGGCGGTCGCCGAACAGGTCGGCGTCTCGGCCGGCGACGTCGTCGTCTGCTCGACCGGCATCATCGGCCATCAGCTGCCGCGCGAGAAACTGGTCGGCGGTGTGAGCGCTGCCGCTGCCGAGCTCTCCGCAGACGGCGGCAGCCTGGCCGCCGAAGCCATCCTCACGACTGACACTGTGGCCAAAGAGGTCGCTGTGCGGCATCCCGACGGCTGGTCGATCGGCGGCATCGCCAAGGGGTCGGGCATGATCGCCCCGGGCATGGCCACCATGCTCGTCGTGGTCACCACCGACGCCGTGATCGAGGCTGCCGAGCTGCAGCAGGCGCTCGACGAAGCCGTGCGACACACGTTCAACCGCCTCGACGTCGACGGCTGCATGTCGACCAACGACACGGTCACCCTGCTGAGCTCGGGCGCCTCAGGCGTCAGCCCTGCGCACGCGGAGTTCGTCGCACGGCTGACCGAGGTCTGCGACGTGCTGGCCGCCAAGATCCAGGATGACGCCGAGGGCGCTTCGCACACCATCGACATCGAAGTGCAGCACGCGGCAGACGAGGATGACGCGATCGAAGTCGCCAGGGCCGTGGGGCGCAGCAACCTCTTCAAGGCCGCCATCGCAGGCAACGATCCGAACTGGGGACGCGTCCTCGCAGCTGTGGGCACGACTCAGGCCGCGTTCGACCCCTTCGACATCGACGTGACGATCAACGACACCCGCATCTGCCATGCGGGCCAGCCTGATCGCGACCCCGCCACCGTCGACCTCTCGCCTCGAGCCGTCCATGTGCTGATCGACCTGAAGTCAGGCGAGGCGACAGGTATGGTGCGCACCAGCGATCTCACACATGAGTACGTCGAGATCAACAGCGAATACGAGAGCTGATATGACTGAGCATCTCTCTCTAGCCGAAGACGCTGCGCTCGCCGAAGTCAAGACGGCGACGCTGATGGAGTCGCTGCCGTGGCTTCAGAAGTTCCACGGCGAGACCTTCGTCCTGAAGTTCGGCGGCAACGCGATGGGCGACCCAACTCTGATCGACGCGTTCGCGCAGGATGTCGTCTATCTGAGCATGGTCGGCATCCGGCCCGTCGTGGTGCATGGCGGAGGCCCGCAGATCACGCAGATGCTGGAACGGCTCGGCATTCCCACCGAGTTCAGGGTCGGGTACCGCTACACCTCGCCCGAGGCGATGGATGTCGTGCGCATGGTGCTCACCGGGCAGATCTCTCGAGATCTGGTCGGGCGCATCAACCACTACGGTCCGTTCGCCGTCGCCATCTCAGGTGAAGACGCCGGGCTGTTCACCGCCGAGCGCATTACGGGCAACGACCACGGCAGGTCCGTCGATCTGGGGCTCGTCGGCGAGGTCGTCGGCGTGCAGCCGCAGATCGTGCGCGCACAGCTCGACGCCGGGCGTGTGCCGGTCGTCTCGTCGATCGCCCCAGAGGGGGAGTGCGGTGCGCAGCCGCTGAACGTCAATGCCGATCGGGCGGCCTCGGCCCTCGCCGTGGCGCTCGGCGCAGCCAAGCTCGTGCTGCTGACGAACGTCGGGGGGCTCTACCGCGACTGGCCGGATCCCACCAGCCTGATCTCGCAGATGACGACCGATGAGCTCGAACAGATGCTGCCGAGTCTCGAGAGCGGCATGATCCCGAAGATGCGCGCCTGCCTTGACGCCGTGCGCGGCGGCGTTCCTCAGGCGCACGTGGTCGACGGTCGACGTCCGCACTCGGCGCTGCTCGAGATCTTCACCCAATCGGGTATCGGAACGCTCGTCACCCCGACGCCCGACGCGACAGTCCGCGCCGAGACGAACGACGCATCGGCCGAGCGACGATGATACGGGACCGCCTCGACTGACCGGTCGTTCACGGCGGCCCCGACCACCGCATCCGCACACCCATTGCGCAACGCACTCATTCACCGCACAGGAGCACATCACACACATGGCAGACTGGACCACTGACTATCAGGAGCATCTGCTTCCCGTCTTCGGCACCCCCGCACGCGAGCTCGACCATGGTCGAGGTGCATGGGTGTACGACGTCGACGGCAATCGGTATCTCGACTTCCTGGCCGGCATCGCCGTCTCGGCGCTCGGCCACGCCCACCCCGCACTCGTGCGCGCGATCAGCGAGCAGGCCGCTCGCATCATCCACGTCTCGAATCTGTTCACCTCACCGTCTCAGATCGGTCTCGCCGAAGACCTGCTGCGTGTCGCAGGCAACCCCGAGAACGGCCGCGTGTTCTTCGCCAACAGCGGCACCGAGGCGAACGAGGCGGCTTTCAAGATCGCTCGCGCCCATGCGCGTCAGGGCGGCGGCACTCGCATTCTCGCGCTCGAGCATGCCTTTCACGGGCGCACTCTCGGTGCCCTCAGCGTGACATGGAAGCATAAGCTGCGCGAGCGCTTCGAGCCGCTTGCGAGCGAGGTCGAGTTCATTCCGGCGACGCTCGACGCGCTCGACACCATCGACGACTCTGTCGCTGCGATCTTCGTCGAGCCAGTGCAGGGCGAGGCCGGTGTGCTGCCGCTTCCCGAAGGGTACCTGCAGAAGGCCCGCGAGCTCACGACACAGGCGAACGCACTGCTCATCGTCGACGAGGTGCAGACCGGCATGGGCCGCACCGGCAGCTGGTTCGCGTTCCAGCAGTCGGGCATCATGCCAGACGTCTTCACGCTGGCCAAGGGGCTCGGCGGCGGGGTGCCGATCGGTGCGACCGTCACCGTCGGAGCGGCCAGCGGCATCCTGCATGCCGGCGACCACGGTTCGACGTTCGGCGGCAACCCGCTGGCGACGACCGCAGGTCGCACGGTCATCAACTCGATCGAGAGCGAGGCCCTGCTCGACAACGTGCGACACCAGTCACAGCACCTGCGCGACCTGCTGCCGACGCTGCGGCTCGTCACGGGTGTGCGCGGCATGGGGCTGCTGCTCGGTGTGCAGCTGGAGAAGCCGGTCGCGGCCGACCTCGTCGCAGCCGCCCTTGAAGAGGGGCTCATCATCAACGCACCCGATGCACAGACCATCCGACTCGCGCCGCCGCTGATCATCGGCGAGGCAGAGGTGCAGGAGTTCGGCGAACGGTGGACGAAAGCGACAGAGAGGCTCAGCGCATGACCAGGCATTTTCTTCGAGACGACGATCTGACTCCCGTCGAGCAGGCCGAGGTGCTCGACCTCGCGGCCGCACTCAAAGCCGACCGATTCTCTCAGCGCCCGCTTGAAGGCCCGCAGACGGTCGCCGTGTTCTTCGACAAGACGTCGACGCGCACCCGCGTGTCGTTCGCCACCGGCATCGCCGATCTCGGCGGCTCGCCGCTGATCGTCGAGTCGCAGTCGAGCCAGCTCGGCGGCAAGGAGTCGATCAGCGACACCGCACATGTGCTCGAGCGCATGGTCGCGGCGATCGTGTGGCGCACCTACGCACAGTCAGGCCTCGAAGAGATGGCCGCGAACAGCCGCGTGCCGGTCGTCAACGCTCTGTCGGACGACTTCCACCCGTGCCAGATTCTGGCCGACCTGCTCACGATTCGCGAGCACAAGGGCGCACTCAAGGGGCTGACGCTGACGTATGTCGGTGATGCGGCGAACAACATGTCGCACTCCTACCTGCTCGGCGGCGCGACCGCAGGCATGCACGTGCGCGTGGCCGGCCCGGAGGGGTATCTGCCCGACCCGCAGGTCGTGGCGGATGCCGAACGACGTGCCGCCGAGACAGGCGGCTCTGTCTGGGTCGGCACCGATCCGGCTGCTGCGGTCAAGGATTCGGACGTCGTGCTCACCGACACCTGGGTGTCGATGGGGCAGGAGTCCGAGAAGGCCGAACGCCAGCGACTGTTCACCGACTACCAGGTGAACGACGAGCTCTTTGGCCAGGCGGCTGACGACGCGATCTTCCTGCACTGCCTGCCGGCCTACCGGGGCTATGAGGTCTCGGCGTCGGTCATCGACGGCCCGCGCAGTGTGGTCTGGGACGAAGCTGAGAACCGTCTGCACGCGCAGAAGGCGCTGCTGGCCTGGCTGCTGCAGCACTGAGCAGCGCAGGCCCCGACAGCTGCACAGATCGACGGGCTCTGAACGGGCCGCGGCACATCCCACTGCCGCGGCCCGTTCTGCGCATCCGGCGCGCGCCGTGGTGCACGGGCCCGACGAGACCTCTCACGTAGAATGAACACGGCCGCAGGCGCGGCATGAAGGAGCACAATGTCTGAACGCGCAGGAAAAGCCGGAGCACTCTGGGGAGGACGCTTCACCGACGGGCCGTCGCCGGCTCTTGCCGAGCTGAGCAGGTCGACACAGTTCGACTGGGTGCTCGCCCCCTATGACCTGGCAGGTTCTCACGCCCACGCGGCGGCCCTGCACCGGGCCGGCTATCTGACCGACGCCGAGTACCGAGACATGATCGCAGCCCTCGACGAGCTCGGTCGTCGGGTGGCATCCGGCGCGTTCGCGGCCCAGCCAGAAGACGAAGACGTGCACTCCGCGCTCGAACGCGGCCTGATCGAGATCGCCGGGGGCGGGCTCGGCGGCAAGCTGCGTGCCGGTCGATCGCGCAACGATCAGATCGCGACTCTTGTGCGCATGTATGCCAAAGATCACGCCCGAACCATCGCAGGCCTGGTCGCCCACGTCTTGGACGCACTGCTCGAGCAGGCCGAGCGCCATATCGATGACCCGCTGCCCGGTCGTACGCATCTGCAGAGCGCTCAGCCCGTACTGCTCGGGCATCATCTGCTGGCGCACGTCTGGCCGCTGCTGCGCGACCTCGACCGACTCGCCGACTGGCGCGATCGTGCCGACGTGTCGCCCTACGGCTCGGGCGCGCTCGCAGGCAACACTCTGGGGCTCGATCCGCAGGCGGTCGCCGAAGACCTGGGGTTCACCTCGTCGGTGCAGAACTCGATCGACGGCACGGCCTCGCGCGACGTGGTCGCCGAGTTCTCGTTCATCCTCACGATGATCGGTATCAATCTGTCGCGCTTCGCCGAAGAGATCATCACCTGGAACACCGCTGAGTTCGACTTCGTGACTCTCGACGACGGTTACTCGACCGGCTCGTCGATCATGCCGCAGAAGAAGAACCCCGACATCGCCGAGCTCGCTCGCGGAAAGAGCGGCCGTCTCATCGGCGATCTGACCGGGCTGCTGGCGACGCTGAAAGCGCAGCCGCTGGCATACAACCGTGACCTGCAAGAAGACAAAGAGCCGATCTTCGACCAGGTGACGCAGCTCGAAGTGCTGCTGCCCGCCTACGCAGGCATGGTCGCAACGGCCCGTTTCAACACTGAGCGCATGGCCGAGGCCGCGCCCAAGGGATTCTCTCTGGCGACCGACGTCGCCGAGTGGCTCGTGAAGCGGGGTGTGCCCTTCCGCGACGCCCACGAGATCTCGGGCAAGCTGGTCGGATACTGCGAACAGCGTGGCATCGGTCTCGACGACCCCACCGACGCAGAGTACGCATCGGTGGATGCGCGGCTCACGCCCGGCGTGCGAGAGGTGCTGACCGTCGCCGGATCGGTCAATGCCCGCACCGGACGCGGCGGCACCGCAGCGGTGAACGTGCGATCCCAGCTCGAAGAGGCACCGCGAACACTGAGTGAGACGCTGCGTCGTATCGGCGTCGCCGAGCAGCAGGCATAGACAGAAAGTGACTGAACCCGTGACGGACACCCCGACCGAACTCGCGCCGCAGCGCATCGACGAGTCATTCGACTCCATCGTCGACGAGCTCCAGTGGCGGGGACTCATCTCAGTGAGCACCGATCTCGACGACCTGAGAGCATCTCTCGCCGCCGGGCCGATCCGCTATTACTGCGGATTCGACCCCACTGCGGCGAGCCTGCACTTGGGCCACCTCGTGCAGCTGTTGCTGATGCGTCGCCTGCAGCTGGCCGGCAATACGCCGTATGCTCTGGTCGGCGGGGCGACCGGACTCATCGGCGACCCGCGGCCAACCGCTGAGCGCACGCTGCACTCCCGCGAACAGGTCGGAGAGTGGGTCACACGCATCCAGCATCAGGTGTCGCGGTATCTCAGCGACGACGGTGCCAACGCGGTGCGCATCGTGAACAACCTCGACTGGACGGCCGAGCTGAGCGCGATCGACTTTCTGCGCGACATCGGCAAGAACTTCCGCGTCGGATCCATGCTCTCGAAAGAGGCCGTCTCGAAGCGGCTGAACTCGGACGCCGGCATCAGCTACACCGAGTTCAGCTACCAGGTGCTGCAGGCCAATGACTTTCTCGAGCTGTTCCGTCGTGAGGGAGTCACCCTGCAGAGCGGCGGCCAGGATCAGTGGGGCAACCTCGTCGGCGGTGTCGATCTGATCAGGCGTGTCGAGAAGCAGTCGGTGCATGCGATGGGCACGCCGCTCATCACGAATTCCGACGGCACCAAGTTCGGCAAGAGCGAAGGCAACGCCATCTGGATCGATGCCGACCTGACCGCGCCGTACGCGTTCTACCAGTTCTGGCTGAACACCGACGACGCCGACGTGATCGAACGGCTCAAGGTCTTCACATTTCTGACTCGAGACGACATCGCGGAGTACGCACAGAAGGTCGCCGACGAGCCGTACAAGCGTGAGGCGCAGCGTCGGCTGGCGTTGGAGGTCACCGCGCTGGTCCATGGGCTGGACGCCACGCTTGCGGCGATTGACGCCTCGGCTGCGCTCTTCGGCAACGGCGACCTCACGACGCTCGACGAAGCCACGCTGATCGCCGCGCTGGCCGAGCTGCCCTCTGCAACCGTCGCACCGGACACCACGGTTGCTGCGGCGCTGGTCGAGACGGAGCTGGTGAAGAGCCTGGGCGAAGCCCGACGTGCGATCTCTCAGGGAGGGGTCTCGGTCAACAACGAACGGGTCACCGACCCAGAGGCCACCTTGGCAGACCAGTCGCTGCTGCACGGGCGCCATGCGGTGCTGCGACGCGGCAAGAAGACGCTGGCCAGCCTGACTGTGGCATAGACACGCAGCAGCACCCGGCCCGTCGCCGGTCGAAAGGGAGTCGTCACCACTGGTGGCGGCTCCCTTTTCGCCTTCTGGGTGTCTCTGGTCTGATGAGGGGATAAGACCACCTGATTGCAGACGGCTGTGGCTCAGATCGTTCCGAGAGTCCCGACTCGCGGGAGACCCCTGTGCCTGTGTCTGTGGGTGTGGGGTTGGTGGTGTTCGACACGCCCGGGTGGTTGGTGTGGTTTTGGGTGGTTGGTGGGGTGTGGGTATTGTTTCTTCTTGTCACCCCAAAGGTGCTGGGATCTGTAGGGTTCTGGGCCTCAAGCGGGGGCCGCTCATTGTGTTGCTGGGGCTGTTTGGTTTTGGTGTATGGTGGGTGTCTGTGTTGCTTGGTTGTTTGCGTGTTGGTCTGGTTTTTCCGGGTTGACGTTGTGTGAATTTCTGGTAACATGGTGAAGCGCCTTGGCCGTTCTGGTCTTCTGGTTCTCCTGGTTTTGTCTGGGTGTTCTGGTTTGACTTGGTGGATGGTTGTGGTAAGCTGGAAAAGTTGCGCCGGCAGGTAGTCGCCCAGGTTTGGGTGGTGATGGTTGGTTGCGTCCGATCCTTGAGAACTCAACAGTGTGCACATGTCGATGCCAATTGATTTGGATTGCTGAGACCGTTTGGTTTTGGTGGTTCATGTTTTCTTTTGGTTTTATGCCATCACTTTTGTGGTGGTTTTTAGAGCCATGTCAGATTTTCTTCGGAGAGTTTGATCCTGGCTCAGGACGAACGCTGGCGGCGTGCTTAACACATGCAAGTCGAACGATGAAGCTGGAGCTTGCTTCGGTGGATTAGTGGCGAACGGGTGAGTAACACGTGAGTAACCTGCCCCTGACTCTGGGATAACTGCTGGAAACGGTAGCTAATACTGGATATGAACCGTACAGGCATCTGTAGCGGTTGGAAAGATTTTTTGGTTGGGGATGGACTCGCGGCCTATCAGCTTGTTGGTGAGGTAATGGCTCACCAAGGCGACGACGGGTAGCCGGCCTGAGAGGGTGACCGGCCACATTGGGACTGAGACACGGCCCAGACTCCTACGGGAGGCAGCAGTGGGGAATATTGCACAATGGGCGAAAGCCTGATGCAGCAACGCCGCGTGAGGGATGACGGCCTTCGGGTTGTAAACCTCTTTTAGCAGGGAAGAAGCGAGAGTGACGGTACCTGCAGAAAAAGCGCCGGCTAACTACGTGCCAGCAGCCGCGGTAATACGTAGGGCGCGAGCGTTGTCCGGAATTATTGGGCGTAAAGAGCTCGTAGGCGGTTTGTCGCGTCTGCTGTGAAATCCCGAGGCTCAACCTCGGGCTTGCAGTGGGTACGGGCAGACTAGAGTGCGGTAGGGGAGACTGGAACTCCTGGTGTAGCGGTGGAATGCGCAGATATCAGGAAGAACACCGATGGCGAAGGCAGGTCTCTGGGCCGTTACTGACGCTGAGGAGCGAAAGCATGGGGAGCGAACAGGATTAGATACCCTGGTAGTCCATGCCGTAAACGTTGGGTGCTAGACGTGGGGGCCTTTCCACGGTTTCCGTGTCGTAGCTAACGCATTAAGCACCCCGCCTGGGGAGTACGGCCGCAAGGCTAAAACTCAAAGGAATTGACGGGGGCCCGCACAAGCGGCGGAGCATGCGGATTAATTCGATGCAACGCGAAGAACCTTACCAAGGCTTGACATATAGAGGAAACGGCCAGAGATGGTCGCCCCGCAAGGTCTCTATACAGGTGGTGCATGGTTGTCGTCAGCTCGTGTCGTGAGATGTTGGGTTAAGTCCCGCAACGAGCGCAACCCTTGTCCTATGTTGCCAGCACGTTATGGTGGGAACTCATGGGAGACTGCCGTGGTCAACACGGAGGAAGGTGGGGATGACGTCAAATCATCATGCCCCTTATGTCTTGGGCTTCACGCATGCTACAATGGCCGGTACAAAGGGCTGCGATACCGCGAGGTGGAGCGAATCCCAGAAAGCCGGTCTCAGTTCGGATTGGGGTCTGCAACTCGACCCCATGAAGTCGGAGTCGCTAGTAATCGCAGATCAGCAACGCTGCGGTGAATACGTTCCCGGGCCTTGTACACACCGCCCGTCAAGTCACGAAAGTCGGTAACACCCGAAGCCGGTGGCCTAACCTTTTGGGAGGAGCCGTCGAAGGTGGGACTGGTGATTGGGACTAAGTCGTAACAAGGTAGCCGTACCGGAAGGTGCGGCTGGATCACCTCCTTTCTAAGGAGCTTTCGGAACCGTTTGGTTTCGTTGATAGTGCCTGCCAGTGTTTCCAAGAGAGCTGGTGGGTTGCTCATGGGTGGAATCATCGACATGCCTGCGTCTGGTGCATTTGAGTGTGAGTACGGTCTTCTTCGGAGGGTTTGGAAAGTGTTTGGGTGTGTTGGGTGTGGGGTGCATACTGTTGGGTCCTGGGGGATCGGGTCGGCCGCTTTTGGTGGTTGGACGGTTTTCCTTGGGCTTTGGCCCTTCTGGGCCGTGGTCTGGCTGGTCTTTGTGGCTGGTTGGGGTGCGGTGCTGGTCGTTGGTTGAGAACTGCATAGTGGACGCGAGCATCGGACACGCTCGCCTTTTGGTGGGTGTGTCGGATAGATATTTGTAGTCAATTTTGTTTGCACCATTGCGGCTGTTGTCGTGGTGGTTCGGACTGATGACACTGGTGAACATGATGAATTGATTTTGTTGTGTTCGTTACTTATGTGGTCAAGTTTCGAAGGGCAAACGGTGGATGCCTTGGCATCTGGAGCCGAAGAAGGACGTGGTAATCTGCGATATGCCTCGGGGAGCTGATAAACGAGCTTTGATCCGAGGATTTCCGAATGGGGGAACCCAGCCGGGCTGTGACCTGGTTACTCCAGTCTGAATGTATAGGGCTGTGAGAGGGAACGTGGGGAAGTGAAACATCTCAGTACCCACAGGAAGAGAAAACAAATTTAGTGATTCCGTGAGTAGTGGCGAGCGAAAGCGGATGAGGCCAAACCGATTATGTGTGATAGCCGGCAGGTGTTGCATGGTCGGGGTTGTGGGAGTCTCCTGTCGCGCTGCTGAGCGGCGAGGGTAGTTGAATAGCATAGTTGAATGGTCTTGAATGGCCGACCGTAGTGGGTGCGAGTCCCGTAGACGAAATGCTGTGATCGCCCGGAGGATTTCCCAAGTAGCACGGGGCCCGTGAAATCCCGTGTGAATCTGCCAGGACCACCTGGTAAGCCTAAATACTTCCAGATGACCGATAGCGGACGAGTACCGTGAGGGAAAGGTGAAAAGTACCCCGGGAGGGGAGTGAAATAGTACCTGAAACCGTTTGCCTACAATCCGTCGGAGCGCCCTTGTTGGTGTGACGGCGTGCCTTTTGAAGAATGAGCCTGCGAGTTAGTGATATGTGGCGAGGTTAACCCGTGTGGGGGATCCGTAGCGAAAGCGAGTCTGAATAGGGCGTTTGAGTCGCATGTTCTAAACCCGAAGCGAAGTGATCTATCCATGGCCAGGTTGAAGCGCGGGTAAGACCGCGTGGAGGACCGAACCCACTTAGGTTGAAAACTGAGGGGATGAGCTGTGGATAGGGGTGAAAGGCCAATCAAACTTCGTGATAGCTGGTTCTCTCCGAAATGCATTTAGGTGCAGCGTCATGTGTTTCTTACCGGAGGTAGAGCTACTGGATGGCTAATGGGCCCCACAGGGTTACTGACGTCAGCCAAACTCCGAATGCCGGTAAGTGAGAGCATGGCAGTGAGACAGTGGGGGATAAGCTTCATTGTCGAGAGGGAAACAACCCAGACTACCGACTAAGGCCCCTAAGCGTGTGCTAAGTGGGAAACGATGTGGAGTTGCATAGACAACCAGGAGGTTGGCTTAGAAGCAGCCACCCTTGAAAGAGTGCGTAATAGCTCACTGGTCAAGTGATTCTGCGCGGACAATGTAACGGGGCTCAAGCACACCGCCGAAGTCGTAGCATTCGCATTTGTGACAGGCCTTCGTGGTCCAGTCGTGCGGATGGGTAGGAGAGCGTCGTGTGGGCGTTGAAGCCGCGGGGTGACCCAGCGGTGGAGGCCACACGAGTGAGAATGCAGGCATGAGTAGCGAATGACGGGTGAGAAACCCGTCCTCCGGAAGACCAAGGGTTCCAGGGCCAGGCTAATCCGCCCTGGGTAAGTCGGGACCTAAGACGAGGCCGACAGGCGTAGTCGATGGACAACGGGTTGATATTCCCGTACCGGCGAAGAACCGTCAGAGCCAACCCAGTGATGCTAAGAGCCCGAATCCTCTGGCTTGCCCTTCGGGGTGGGAAAGAGGCCTAGCGCTCGACCCTGTCTGGTGCGGCTAGCGTATCTCTGGTGTGACGCAGGAAGGTAGCCTCCGCGGGGCGATGGTTGTCCCCGTCTAAGGGTGTAGGCCGAGGAGTTGGCAAATCCGCTCCTCATGCGGCTGAGACCTGATGGTGAGACCGTATGGTCGAAGTGGGTGATCCTATGCTGCCGAGAAAAGCATCGACGCGAGGTTCTAGCTGCCCGTACCCCAAACCGACTCAGGTGGTCAGGTAGAGAATACTAAGGAGATCGAGAGAATCATGGTTAAGGAACTCGGCAAAATGCCCCCGTAACTTCGGGAGAAGGGGGGCCCGGTGATGTGATCGGATTTACTTCGTGAGCGTTGTCGGGCCGCAGAGACCAGTGGGAAGCGACTGTTTATCAAAAACACAGGTCCGTGCGAAGTCGCAAGACGATGTATACGGACTGACGCCTGCCCGGTGCTGGAAGGTTAAGAGGAAGGGTTAGCTTCGGCGAAGCCTAGAATTTAAGCCCCAGTAAACGGCGGTGGTAACTATAACCATCCTAAGGTAGCGAAATTCCTTGTCGGGTAAGTTCCGACCTGCACGAATGGCGTAACGACTTCCCAGCTGTCTCAACCATGAACTCGGCGAAATTGCACTACGAGTAAAGATGCTCGTTACGCGCAGCAGGACGGAAAGACCCCGTGACCTTTACTATAGTTTGGTATTGGTATTCGGTGCAGTCTGTGTAGGATAGGTGGGAGACGTTGAAGCGGTCACGCTAGTGGTCGTGGAGTCATTGGTGAAATACCACTCTGACTGTTTTGGATATCTAACCTCGGCCCGTGATCCGGGTCAGGGACAGTGCCTGATGGGTAGTTTAACTGGGGCGGTTGCCTCCCAAAGAGTAACGGAGGCGCCCAAAGGTTCCCTCAACCTGGTTGGCAATCAGGTGGCGAGTGTAAGTGCACAAGGGAGCTTGACTGTGAGAGAGACATCTCAAGCAGGGACGAAAGTCGGGACTAGTGATCCGGCAGTGGCTTGTGGAAGCGCTGTCGCTCAACGGATAAAAGGTACCTCGGGGATAACAGGCTGATCTTGCCCAAGAGTCCATATCGACGGCATGGTTTGGCACCTCGATGTCGGCTCGTCGCATCCTGGGGCTGGAGTTGGTCCCAAGGGTTGGGCTGTTCGCCCATTAAAGCGGTACGCGAGCTGGGTTCAGAACGTCGTGAGACAGTTCGGTCCCTATCCGCTGCGTGCGTCGGAAATTTGAGAGGATCTGTCTCTAGTACGAGAGGACCGAGATGGACCAACCTCTGGTGTGCCAGTTGTTCCGCCAGGAGCATGGCTGGTTGGCTACGTTGGGAATGGATAACCGCTGAAAGCATCTAAGCGGGAAGCCGGCCTCAAGATGAGATTTCCATACCATTTATGGTGAGAGGACCCCAGCAGAACACTGGGTTGATAGGCCGGATGTGGAAGCACCGTAAGGTGTGGAGCTGACCGGTACTAATAGTCCGAGAACTTGACAACACACATAAATTCTTTCTGTAACGATGAACGCGTCCACTCTGCGGTTCCCGATCCATGACCGGGAACCACCACAACACACCTTTTGGGGTGTGGGTGTGGGTTGAACTGAATAGTGATCGAAGCCGTTACGGCGGCCATAGCGTGAGGGAAACGCCCGGACACATCCCGAACCCGGAAGCTAAGCCTCACAGCGCCGATGGTACTGCACGGGGGACCGTGTGGGAGAGTAGGACACCGCCGGAACATTATTCACGGAAGGCCACCCCGCTAGCGGGGTGGCCTTCCGTCGTTAACCACACACACGAACGCCAATCACACACGCACACGCCCAGTAGACTGCTCGACATGAGCTCTCTGCACGAAATGAGCGCGGTCGCTCTTCGAGCTCTGCTGCTTCGCGGCGAAGTGAGCCCGCTGGACGTCGTGCAGGCGTTCCTCGATCGTGTGCGATTCCTGGATTTCGCCGAGAGACCGATCGGAACTCCGCGCCCTATCGGTGCGTTCACCGAACTCAGCGCGGAATCTGCCCTGGAACGGGCACGCTCACTGACTCAGACGGGCATGCGTCTGCCACACTCGGCGGCACAGCATCCGCTCTGGGGGCTCGCACTGGCAGACAAGGATCTCTACGATCGCTCGGGCAGCGTGACCCGCTACGGCTCACGAGTGCACGCAACCACACCGGCGACCGAGACGCACCCAATGCTGGCGGCGACCGACGCTGCTGGAGCGGTGAGCATCGGGCGCACCAGCACTCCGGAGTTCGGTCTTTCTGGGTATACCGAACCTGATGCGGGGCGTCCCGCGCTGAACCCCTGGAAGCTCTCGCGCAACGCCGGCGGATCGAGCGGCGGTGCCGCGGCAGCCGTGGCCTCAGGAATGCTGCCCTTCGCGGTGGGCACCGACGGCGGCGGATCGGTTCGTATCCCGGCTGCCAGCTGCGGGCTGGTGGGGATGAAGCTGAGCCGCGACCTCTTCTGCCTGAAAGGCTTCGAAGCGCGACGGGCGACGCCGGCCGACGATCTGGCGCCAGACGCACCCGAGCTCGATCTGGTGGTGCCCGGGCCGATCGCACGCAGCGTCGCCGATGCGGCTCTGCTCGTCGACGGTCTGCTCGGCGGCCTCGCGAGGCTTCGTGGTGCCCGTCACCCGTACGCGAGCGGCCCTGGACGAAACGGGTCTTCTGCGACCCCGCTCGCAGATTCGGTGGCTCCTGCCAAGGTGCGCTCTGGCGAAGCGTCACCGGGCCGGCTTCGCGTCGGCGTGCTGCAGGGGAGCCCCTGGGACGCGTTCGTCCAGGTGCAGGTGTCGGTCGAGGCCGCGGCACAGGTGAGCAGAATCGCCGACCTGCTCGACGAAGGAGGCCATGACGTGCGCTCTCTGCGGCTGCCCGACTCGGTGGAGTACGGCCAGTCGTTCAGCGCTGTGTGGCAGATGGGCGCGGCCGGTCTGCCGATTCCCTCGAACCGCATCGACGAAGTCGAGCCGCTGACACAGTGGCTGATTCACAGCGGTCGCGCCCTTCCCAGGGCGACGAAGACGCGTGCACTGCGATACCTGCACGATTATGGAGAACGCGTGACGGCGGCGTTCGCTCCGTGGGATGTCGTGCTCACGCCCGCCTTGGCACTGACAGCTCGCCCGAACGGCTGGTTCGACACGGCGGATGCCCGTCGCAACTTCGCGGAGCGGGGAGCGTTCACGCCGTTCACCTCGTTCGTGAACGTGTCGGGCGCGCCGGCGATTGTGATTCCCACCGGGTTGGCACGAGACGGGCTGCCGCTCGGTGTGCAGCTGATCGGACGCCTCGGGCATGACGACCACCTGCTGCGCATCGCCGCCGAGATCGAACGTCTGGCAGCGTGGTCTGGGCACCCGTGGCTCTACCCGTAGGATGGACGTCATGTCTGGATTCCTGCAGCGTCTCACACAGCGGCATCGCGACGAAGCCACAACCGGCGAACGTCCGGGGGAGCAGCAGAGCTCCGGCACTCCTGCAAGCCACAGCAGCCTACCGACGACTCTGCCGAATGACGCCGGTGCAGAACCAACCGCCAAAGTGGTGCCGAATTCGCCGCTTGACGGGGCCGACGCGATCTTCGCCGACCTCGACGGCGTCGTCTACCGCGGCCCCGAGCCCGTGCCCGATGCCGTCGAGTCGCTGAACCTCGCGCAGCGCACCGGGCTGCAGGTCAGCTATCTGACGAACAACGCCTCACGCACGCCGAAGATGGTCGCCGACCAGCTCAACGCAATGGGTCTGCACGTTGCGGAGAATGACATCGTGACGAGCCCTCAGGCCGCCGTGCCGCTGCTCGCTGACCACATTGCCCCCGGTGCGGAGGTGCTCGTCGTCGGTGGTGTCGGGCTGCTCGAGGCCGTGCAGCAGGCCGGCTATCATGTGACCCGCACACAGAGCGAGCAGACCGCCGCCGTCGTGCAGGGCTTCGCCAAGGACGTCAGTTGGGCGGATCTGGCCGAGGCCGCCTACGCCGTCGCCGCAGGCGCCGTGTGGATCGGTACGAACCAGGACTGGACGCTGCCGAACGAACGCGGTCTGGCGCCTGGCAATGGAACGCTGCTCTCAGCTGTGCACACGGCGACGGGCACCTTCCCGACGATCGCAGGCAAGCCGGAGCGGCCGATTTTCGACGTTGCAGTCACCCGCTTTCGAGCGGCTCAGCCCCTGTTCATCGGAGATCGCCTCGACACCGACATCGAGGGAGCACGTCGTGTCGGCATCACCTCGGCCCACGTGCTGACCGGTGTGGACCAGGCGCGTGAGATCATCGAGGCAGCGCCAGAGCGACGGCCGGATTTTCTGCTGCAGACGCTGGCTGACCTGCACCGACCGTATCCAGTGCTCGAGATTGCGCCCAACGGAGCTGTCAGTGGACACTCTGTGGTGCGCATCGACGGAGCCGACGTCATCATCGAGCGCGGCGACCCGAGCGACATCGACACGCTGCGGGCCGCGGCCGCCGCTGTCTGGGAATGCAGCATCCCCGTCTCTGCGCTGCGCCTGCCCGAAGACCTCGTCGGCCCGCCGCGGTAGGATGCCGCACATGACGATGCCCGATCAGCAGATGCCCGAACGGCCGCAGCCGGCGAGCGACGAGAACGCAGCGATCGATCGTGCGCTGATCACATCGACGCTGCAGCGCATCGACGAGCTGCCGATCGATCAGCGTGCGGTCGAATACGAACATCTCTACGCCGATCTGAGCCGGCGGCTCGAACAGGCGGTCGGTCAGACCCAGCTGGGCGGGCGATGAACCCCACCGGCATCCGGCTTGATCAGGCGCTCGTCGAGCAATCGCTCGCACGATCTCGCACGCAGGCGCAGAAGCTCGTTCGCACGGGTCAGGTGACCCTCGACGGGCGCATCGTCGACAAGGCGTCGTATCCGGTTCACGCCGGACAGACGCTCGCCGTCAGCGGTGACCATCACTACGTGGGGCGTGCAGCGGGCAAGCTCATCGATGCGCTCGACGCGTTCCACATCGATGTCTCGGGCCGTGTCGCGCTCGACGCAGGCGCCTCTACAGGAGGATTCACCCAAGTGCTGCGCGAACGCGGCGCCGCACACGTCTTCGCCGTCGACGTCGGGCACGATCAGCTCGCTGCGGCGATCGCCGCAGACTCCGGAGTGAGCTCGATCGAAGGGGTCAACCTGCGCTGGTTCACGCGTGCCGAACTGGCCGCGGCCGCGTCGTGCGCAGTGTCGCCCGATCAGATCGACCTGGTCGTCGGCGACCTGTCGTTCATCTCGCTCACCCAGGTGCTGCCTCGACTGCACGAACAGCTCGATGCACACGACTTCGTGCTGCTGGTGAAGCCGCAGTTCGAAGTCGGCCGCGGTAACCTTGACCGTGGTGGTCTCGTGCACGATCCGGCCGGGCATCGGGCCGCCATCGAGCGTGTGGCCGCCTGCGCCGAGCAGATCGGCCTCGTCGTCGCCGGCATCACACGAACGAGCGTGGTGGGCGGCACCGGCAACCAGGAGTTTCCCATCTGGCTCACCCCGAACGGGGACAGAGCCGTCGACTGGCATGAGCGAGTCGACGAACTGATCGGCAGGAGGTGACGCATGGCCGTCAGCGCGCATTCGGCTCAGCCGACGCCCCGCGCCCGACAGCGACGGGCCGATCAGCCTCGGCGAGTGCTGCTCGTCGTGCACCCCAAACGCGAGGTGGCGCTGAAGTCGACTCAGACGACCCTGCGTCTGCTGCGTGAGTCGCATTTGGTGCCGGTGTTCCCGCCGGACGCGATCGCGCCGCTGCGCGAGTGGGGCATCGACATCGACGACGCCGAGGTGCTGGGCGAAGACTGCACCGGCCCGGATCTCGAGATCGTCATGGTGCTCGGCGGTGACGGCACGATTCTGCGCGCAGCAGAGCTGGTGCGGTTCGACGCCACACCGATCATCGGCGTGAACCTCGGACACGTGGGGTTTCTGGCCGAGAGCGAGCGTGGCGATCTCGTCGACGCAGTGCGGCACGTGGTCTCTCGCACCTATGAGGTCGAGGAGCGTCTCGCGCTGAACGTGCGGGTGTTCTCAGCAGGCCGTCTGCTCTTCCAAGACTGGGCGCTCAACGAAGTGACCATCGAGAAGCCGCGCAGCAACAAGATGATCACCGTCGACGTCAGCATCAACGATCGGCCGTTCACCGCGTTCGGATGTGACGGCGTGATGGTGAGCACGCCGACCGGCTCGACCGCCTACGCATTCTCAGCGGGCGGCCCGATCGTCTGGCCCAATCTCGAAGCGCTGCTCTTCGTTCCGCTGAACGCACACGCCCTGTTCGCGCGCCCGCTGGTGATCTCGCCGTACAGCTCGGTCAACGTGCAGTTGGGCGACGACGCCGATGGCGCCATCAGCTGGTGCGACGGTCGCCGCAGTCAGACGCTGCCTCCCGGGTCGCTCGTCCAGGTCGGTCGCTCGACCATTCCGGTTCGGCTCGCCCGCCTGCGACGTGGATCGTTCGTCGATCGTCTGGTGAACAAGTTCTCGCTGCCCTCGCTGAGCTGGCAGCAGCATGCCGTTCGCACGCGCGAGACGCAGGAGGCGCTGCAGGAGGCCGAGCGAATGCTCGACCTGGCCGAACCAGCGGCAGCCGAACAGGGGCGGGCCCGCCCAGAGGCCGACGAGAGCCCCGAGCGCACGAGCGGAGACCGCACGTGATCGACGAAGTTCGCATCGACGACCTCGGCGTCGTCGAGTCGGCGACCCTGGAGCTCGGTGCCGGGCTCACTGTCATCACCGGTGAGACCGGCGCGGGCAAGACCATGGTCGTCACCGCTCTGCAGCTGCTGCAGGGTGCGCGAGCAGACGCCTCACGCGTGCGTGCCGGCGCCGATCGCGCAGAGGTCTCGGGTCTGCTGCAGGTGTCTTCCGAGAGCGATGTCGCCCAGGCCGTCGAAGACGCCGGCGGAGAGATCGACGACGGCGATCTGATCGTGACTCGCCGACTCGCCGCCACCGGTCGCACTCGAGCCTGGCTTGGCGGCCATGCGGTGCCGAACGGCGTGCTCGCCGACACCATCGGTCAGCTGGTCTCGATTCACGGCCAGAGCGACCAGCTGCGGCTGCGCACCGCCGCTCAGCAGCGTGACGTGCTCGACGCGTTCGGCGGGCGAGAGCTGCGTGCCGCTGCAGAGGCCTTTCACGACGCCTATCGACGCTGGCGTGATCTCGACCGTCGGGCACGGGCGCTCGCCGACGACGCCGAGGCCCGTCGAGCCGAGGCAGACCGGCTGCGCGAAGAGATCGAGGCGGTCGAAGCCGTCTCGCCCCAGCCCGGGGAGCTCGACCAGATCGAGGCCCGTGTCGCACGGCTCGACGCCAGACAGGATCTGCTGCGTCGAGCCGGCGACGCCCGGCAGCGGCTCTCGGCCGACATCGACGCGGTGGCCGGCCCGCAGGACGTACTCGGTCTGCTCAGCGGTGCGCGCGCCGATCTTGAGAGCGCGGGCGATCCCGACCTGAGCGATCTTGCGACCCGGCTGCACGAGGTCGAGGCCATGACCCAGGATCTCTCTGGCGACCTCAGCTCCTACATCGCCGCGCTCGACGACGTGGGCGACGGCGAGCTGGCCGCGGCGCACGAGCGTCTCGACACGCTGCGAGACCTCGAACGTCGGTTCGGCGGCCTCGACGAGGCGATCTCCCTGCTGAACGACGGCAGCGCCAGACTGGCCGAACTCGACGCCGACGGCGACACCCGGGAGCAGCTCGCCGTCGCGCTCGCCGAGGCCCTCGACCAGCGCGACCTCACCGCGCGTCGCCTGAGCGACATCCGCCGCAGTGCTGCGCAGCGACTCAGCGAAGAGGTCACCGGCGAACTCGGAAGCCTCGCGATGCGCGACGCAGCGTTCGCCGTGCAGGTCATGCCGTGTGCGGTGGATGCGACCGGGGCAGACGAGGTGGCGTTCCTGCTGGCAGCGCACGCCGGTGCCGACCCGCTGCCGCTGGCACGATCGGCGAGCGGCGGCGAGCTGTCACGCGTCATGCTCGCTCTGGAGTTGCGACTGGCGGCGAGCGGCGACCTGGCGGATCGGACCTTCGTGTTCGACGAGGTCGACTCGGGGGTCGGCGGCGCGGCTGCCGTGCAGATCGGGCAGCGGCTGGCCAGACTCGCACGGCATGCGCAGGTGCTCGTCGTGACGCATCTGCCGCAGGTCGCGGCCTACGCCGATACGCATCTCGTCGTCACCAAGGTCGGAGACGAACGCGTCACGACCAGCGATGTGGTTCGCCTGGACGGCGAGCAGCGCGTGCACGAGCTCGCCCGCATGCTGGCCGGCCGCGTCAGCGACACCGCGCTGGCACATGCACACGAGCTGCTGGAGCAGTCCCGCATTGAGGCCGAATGAGAGAGCCGTGCATGAGCACCGCAGTCAGAGACATGATCAGAGCAACGACGACATCGCAGTGTTCGAAGACCGCTGCGAATGAGATAGGATGAAGACCCGTGGATAACGCGCAGAGCACTCGGACGGTAAAGCAGATCTTCGTGACCGGGGGCGTGGTCTCCTCGCTCGGAAAGGGCCTCACGGCGGCCAGTCTCGGCCATATTCTTCGAGCCAGCGGTGTGAGAGTCGTCATGCAGAAGCTCGACCCCTATCTCAATGTCGATCCCGGCACCATGAACCCGTTTCAGCACGGCGAGGTGTTCGTCACCGAAGACGGCGCCGAGACCGACCTGGACATCGGCCACTACGAGCGCTTTCTCGACATCAACCTGAACCAGGCGGCGAACGTGACCACCGGTCAGGTGTACAGCGAGGTCATCGCCAAAGAACGTCGTGGCGAATACCTCGGCGACACCGTGCAGGTCATTCCGCACATCACCAACGAGATCAAGCGTCGTATGCGCGCACAGGCCCATGGCGAGCACACGCCCGACGTGATCATCACCGAGATCGGCGGCACTGTCGGCGACATCGAGTCGCAGCCCTTCCTCGAGGCCGCCCGTCAGGTTCGTCAGGAGCTCGGCCGCGACAACGTGTTCTTCGTGCACGTCTCGCTGGTGCCCTACATCGGCCCCAGCGGCGAGCTCAAGACCAAGCCCACTCAGCACTCGGTTGCCGCACTGCGATCGATCGGCGTGCAGCCCGACGCCATCGTGCTGCGCTCGGATCGCCCCGTCGGCGACAGCATCAAGTCGAAGATCGCCCTGATGTGCAGCCTTGAGACCGGTGCGGTCGTGAACTGTCCGGATGCGTCGAGCATCTACGACATTCCGACCATCATCCACAGCGAGGGGCTCGACAAAGTCATCGCCGAGCAGCTGGGCCTGCAGACGCACGACGTCGACTGGTCCCGCTGGCAGCCGGTGCTCGACGCGGTGCACAACCCTAAGCACGAGGTCACCGTGGGGCTGGTCGGCAAGTACATCGATCTTCCCGACGCCTACCTGTCGGTCACCGAGGCGCTTCGAGCCGGCGGCTTCGCCCACACCACCAAGGTGAACGTGCGCTGGATCCCCTCAGACAGTCTGCTCGACGAACAGGTGCGCGAGCGCGAGCTCGGCGCCGTCGACGCGATCTGCGTGCCCGGCGGCTTCGGCATCCGCGGCATCGAGGGCAAGCTCGCCGCGCTCACCTTCGCCCGAGAGCAGGGCATCCCCACACTCGGGCTCTGCCTCGGACTGCAGTGCATGGTCATCGAATACGCACGTTCCGAGGCCGGCCTGACCGAGGCATCCTCAAGCGAGTTCGACCCGCAGACGCACGAACCGGTCATCGCGACCATGGCCGAGCAGGTCGACATCCTCGCCGAGGGCGACCTGGGCGGCACCATGCGACTTGGCTCGTACCCGGCTGCCTTGGCCGACGATTCGATCGTGGCCCAGGCCTATGGGAGCACCGACGTCACCGAACGTCACCGCCACCGCTACGAGGTGAACAACGTGTACCGCGATCGCATCGCCGCCGCCGGCCTGCGCTTCAGCGGCACGTCGCCCGACGGGCACCTCGTCGAGTTCGTCGAGCTGCCGGCCGATGTGCATCCCTACTACGTGGGCACGCAGGCGCACCCCGAGTTCAAATCACGCCCGACCGCTCCTCACCCGCTGTTCGCCGGGCTGATCGCCGCGGCACTGGAGCGTCAGCAGGCCTCTCGTCTCTTCGACGTCGAGAACTCCACGACCGAGAGCTGAACTGACATGGCCGACGAATCGGAGCTGTGCGACAGCGCAGAGCAGCATGAGATCCGCGAACGGCATCTCGATCTGCAGGGTCATGTCATCGATGTGACGAGCGAACGCTTCGACTACGACGGCGGGCAGCTCACCCGACAGTTCGTGGAGCATCCCGGTGCCGTCGGCGTGCTCGCGATCGACGACCTCGACCGTGTCGCGCTCGTTCACCAGTATCGCCATCCGGTTCGTGAGCGCCTCTGGGAAGTGCCCGCAGGTCTGCTCGATGTGCCCGGCGAGCTGCCGCTGGACGCGGCGAAGCGGGAGCTCGCCGAAGAGGCCGAGCTCGTCGCCGAACACTGGCTGCACCTCATCGACATGTACACCACGCCTGGCGGCAGCAACGAGCGGCTGCGCATGTATCGCGCCACCGGTCTCTCGCCGGCCGCGCACTTCGAGCGCACCGCCGAAGAGCAGGACATGGGCCTCACCTGGCGTGCCTTCGACGAAGTGCTCGACGCCGTGCTCTCCGGCCGTCTGCACAACCCGACGCTTGTGGCGTCCATCCTCGCTGAGGCCGCCAACCGCAGTCGTCGGGGCTGACCGAGGCCGCCATGCCTGCGGTCGACCGCGAGATCGACGCGTTCCTGCGCCACCTGCGCATCGAACGCGGCCTGTCTGAGAACACCGTGCGCAGCTATCGC
Organism: Pseudoclavibacter sp. CFCC 13611; assembly: GCF_008831225.1. NCBI lineage: Bacteria > Bacillati > Actinomycetota > Actinomycetes > Micrococcales > Microbacteriaceae > Pseudoclavibacter > Pseudoclavibacter sp. CFCC 13611. The sequence continues at coordinate 367,360 of NZ_WBKE01000002.1, forward strand.
TCCGACCTGCGCAGCTACACCGACTGGCTGGCCGAGCGAGGCGTCGTCGACCTGACCACCCTGACCGAACGCGATCTCAGCGAGTACCCGCAGTGGCTGGCCGACCATCGAGCCGAGGCCGGTCTGCCGACGGCAGCCACCACCACGGGCCGTATGCTCAGCGCGGTGCGCAGCCTGCACCGCCATCTCTTTCTCGACGGCCGCACCCCACACGACCCGGCCACTGTGCTCCATGCGCCCAAGAAGCCCAGCCGACTGCCCAAGGCTCTGTCGATCGACGAGGTGTCGCGGCTGCTCGGCGGGGTCGACGGCAGCGACCCGGAGTCGGTGCGCGACAGGGCCATCCTCGAATTCCTCTATGCCACCGGTGCCCGAGTGAGCGAACTCTGCGACGCACTGGTCGACGACGTTCAACACGTGGAACGAGCCGATGCCGACACGATCGACGTGGTCCGGCTGCGCGGCAAAGGCGGCAAGCAGCGCGTCGTGCCGTTCGGCTCCTATGCGCGAGCCGCGCTGGACGCCTACCTGGTCAGGGTGCGTCCAGCCCTCGCCGCGAGGGGGAGGGGCGGAGCGCATCTGTTTCTCGGCGTGCGCGGCGGGCGCCTCTCGCGACAGGCGGTGTGGACGATCATCAAACGCGCAGCGGCTCGCGTCGACCTCGAGCATCGAGTGTCACCGCACGTGCTGCGGCACTCCTTCGCCACACATCTGCTCGCCGGCGGGGCTGACATCCGCATCGTTCAAGAGATGCTCGGGCACGCGTCGGTGACGACCACGCAGGTCTACACGCGTGTCACGCAGGAGCACCTGCGACAGGTCTACGCGACCAGCCACCCGCGGGCGCATCGCTGACGGTGCCGGGCCGCACACACGTCAGCCGAGGGCGTCGGCGTCGAGCCGCTCGTGATGCATGAGTCAGGCGACGGGTAGACTATGCGGCGTGAATGATTTTCCCGTGCCCCAGCCGTTGACCAGCCACGGCCCTGCACGCGTGATCGCGATGTGCAATCAGAAGGGCGGCGTCGGCAAGACCACCACGACGGTGAGTCTGGGCGCGGCGCTCGTCGAGTACGGGCGGCGCGTGCTGCTTGTCGACTTCGATCCGCAGGGCGCACTCTCGGCGTCGCTCGGCGTTCAGACGATGGACGACCCCACGATCTACGACCTGTTGATGGGCACGGTCAAAGACACACGCTCGGTTATCGTGCCGAGTCTCATCCAAGACCTCGACGTGCTGCCTGCCAACATCGACCTCTCAGCCGCCGAGCTGCAGCTGGTCAACGAGGTGGCCCGCGAACAGGCCCTGAGCCGTGCCCTGCGGCAGGTCACCGGTGACTACGACGTCATTCTGGTTGACTGCCAGCCCTCCCTCGGCCTGCTCGCCATCAACGCGCTCACCGCGGCGCACGGTGTGCTGATTCCGCTGGAGGCCGAGTACTTCGCCCTGCGCGGCGTCGCTCTGCTCGTCGAGACGGTCGAGAAGGTGCAGGACCGGCTCAACCCCGCGCTCGAACTCGACGGCATTCTGATCACCATGTTCGACTCGCGAACGCTGCACGCCCGCGAGGTGTCGGCGCGCGTGCGCGAGGCGTTCGGCGACAAGGTCTTCGACACCGTGATTCCGCGCACCGTCAAGTTTCCCGACGCGTCGGTCGCGGCCCGCCCGATCACCGAGTTCGCCAGCAGCCACCCGGCGGCCGAGGCGTATCGGCGCGTCGCCAGAGAACTGATCTCGCGTGGCGGAGCGCCCTGACGCCGAGCCCGGGTTCGCCGTCCGGCTCGACAACTTCGACGGCCCGTTCGACCTGCTGCTGACGCTGGTCAGCCGTCACGAGCTCGACGTCACAGAGATCTCTCTGAGTGCGGTCACCACCGAATTCGTGGCCTATGTGCGGGCACTCGACGAAGCCGGGCAGCTGGAGCAGGCCAGCCAGTTCATCGTGATCGCTGCGACCCTGCTCGATATGAAGGTCGCCAGTCTGCTGCCACGCGGCGAGGCTGTCGACGACGAGGACATCGCCGCGCTCGAGGCGCGTGACCTGCTCTTCGCCCGGCTGCTGCAGTATCGGGCGTTCAAGCAGGTCTCTGCCTGGTTCGCGACGCACCTCGAAAGCGAGCGGCTGCGCGTGCCTCGCACCGCTGGCGCCGCAGCAGAGATCGACCTCACCCCGCCCGACCTGGTCTGGACGACGTCGCTCGACGACTTCGCGGTCATCGCTCGACTTGCTCTGGCCCCCAAGACCCCGCCGACCATCGGACTCGCGCATCTGCACGCACCGGCGGTCAGCATCCGCGAGCAGGCAGCCGTGCTCGTCGCACGTCTGCGCGCCACAGGCCAGGCGACGTTCCAAGAGCTCATCGCCGACGCCGACAGCAGGGGAGTCATCGTCGCTCGCTTTCTGGCTGTGCTCGAGCTCTACCGTGAGGCGGCGATCACCTATGAGCAGATCGAGCCGCTGGGGCCGCTCAGCGTACGCTGGACAGGCCAGCACTGGAGCGACGATCAGCTCGCCGCGCTGGGAGCCGACTACGACCAATGACCGAGAGGACGCCATGAGCGAGAGCGAACAGCTCGTCGCAGCCAACGAACTGGCGCAGCTGCCGGTGCGTGCCCGCGTCGAAGCGGTGCTGATCGCCGCCGACCACCCGATCGACACGATCTCGCTGGCCGCAGCGGTTGAGACGCCCGTGCCCGAGGTCGCTCAGGCACTGGACGAGCTGCGCGCCGACTACGACGCGCCCCCGGTGCGAGGGTTCGAGCTGCGACAGATCGCCGGCGGCTGGCAGCTCTACGTGCGTGCCGGCTGCGAACAGGTTGTGCGCCGCATGATCGAGGAGCAGACCCCGCCCAGACTCTCGCAGGCCGCACTTGAGACCCTCTCGGTGATCGCCTACAAACAGCCGATCAGTCGCGGTCAGATCGCCTCGATCCGTGCGGTCAACGTCGACTCGGTCGTGCGCACACTGCTCGCACGCGGGCTGATCGCCGAGGCCTATGTCGACGAGCAGACCCAGGCGACCTTCTTCGAGACGACCGACCTGCTGCTCAGCCACCTCGGCATCGACTCGATCGCCGACCTGCCACCCATTTCCGACCTGCTTCCGGAGGACCCTGAAGATGACGACCTCAGCTGACCACACCCCGCGCGCCGACGGCGAACGCCTGCAGAAGGTGATGGCCGCCGCCGGGGTGGCGTCTCGTCGCGCGAGCGAAGACCTCATCGCCGCCGGGCGAGTCACGGTGAACGGGCGCGTGGTGCGCGAACTCGGCTCTCGAGTGAGGCCCGACGACCGCATCGAGGTCGACGGTCTGGTGATCGTCACCGACCCCGATCTGCGCTACTACGCGCTCAACAAGCCGGCCGGCGTGGTCAGCACCATGAGCGACGAGCGGGGCCGCCCCGATCTCAGCCGCTACGTGACCGCCGAGACCGGACGCATCTTCAACGTCGGCCGTCTCGACGAGGCGACGCACGGGCTGCTGCTGCTGACCAACGACGGCGAGCTCGCACATCGGCTGATGCATCCCTCATTCGAGATCGACAAGGTGTACGTCGCCCTCGTGCGCGGCAAGGTCGCGCCGCGCACCCTCGCCGAGCTGCGTGAGGGCATCGTGCTCGATGACGGGCCGATCGCCGCCGACCGCGCTCGTGTGCTCGACGCCAGCCGTGACCAAACCATGGTCGAGGTGACCCTGCACTCCGGGCGCAACCGTATCGTCCGCCGCATGTTCGGGCACGTCGGCCACCCGGTCATTGAGCTGACTCGGCGTCAGTTCGGCCCCGTTCACCTCGGCACGCTGCGTGAGGGTCAGATCCGCCCGCTGACCAGTGACGAAGTCGGCCGGCTGCTCAAGCAGACCGGCGATGCGGTCGCGCCACAGGGTGCCGCACCCGAGAACGACTAGACTGGCCCGATATGAGCATCAGTCACGATCTCGCGCGCACCCCGTCACCGGTGCTCATCATCGGCACCGGGCTGCTGGGCGCCAGCATCGGCCTCGCTTTGATGCAGCGCGGTGTCGAGGTGCTGCTCTCTGACATCTCGCCCAGCGCGCTGGCGCTCGCAGCCGACTACGGCGCAGGTCGTGCCTTGGCCGACGGCGACCAGCCGGTGCTCGTGGTCGTCGCGGTGCCGCCTGAGATCGCGGCGGATGCCGTGGCCGAGCAGCTGCGTCGCTGGCCCGACGCCGTGGTCACCGACGTCACCAGCGTGAAGGCGCAGATCGTGCGGGCGCTGATCGACGAAGGCGCCGATCTCGATCGCTATCTGGGCTCGCACCCGATGGCGGGGCGTGAGCGCGGCGGGCCGATCTCGGCGCGGGCCGACCTCTTTCGCGGCCAGCCGTGGGTGATCGCCGAGCACAAGCACGTCACCGCTCACGCGCTCGAGACCGTCGAACGACTCGCACTTGACGTCGAAGCTGTGCCGGTGCATCTCGACCCCGTGCAGCACGACCGGGCCGTCGCCCTGATCTCGCATGTGCCTCAAGTCGTCGCCACGCTGCTGGCCGGTCGGCTCGTCGACGGCACGCCGTCACAGATCTCTCTTGCCGGGCAGGGGCTTCGCGACACGACGCGTATCGCCGCCAGCGACCCGGGGCTCTGGCTGCAGATCCTCGCCGCGAACTCTGACGAGGTGACCAGCGTGCTGCGTGCCCTGCGCGATGACCTCGACGCGATGATCCACGATCTCGAAGACGTCGACCGTGCCGGTGCACGCCGCGAGATCACCGAGCTGTTCATCGCAGGCAACACCGGAGTGCGTCGTATCCCCGGCAAGCACGGCACCGATGCCGAATTCTCGACGACGATCGTGTTCGTCGACGACAGGCCGGGCGAACTCGCGCGTCTCTTCGCCGAGATCGGCGAGATCGGCATCAACATCGAAGATCTGCGTCTGGAGCACTCGCCCAAGGCCGAGTTCGGGCTCGCCGAGGTCTCGGTGCTGCCCGAACGCGTCGAAGAGCTGACCAGAGCACTGAAGGAGCGCGGATGGCGGTTGAGTCGATGACTGAGACACGCACACCGGCGGCCGCACCCAAGCCGGTCATCATCGCCCTGGACGGGCCGGCGGGCAGCGGCAAGTCAAGCACTGCGAAGGCAGTTGCAGAACGCCTGCACTACGCACATCTCGACACCGGCGCCTGGTACCGAGTGCTCACGCTGATCGCGCTGCGCACCGAAGTCGATCCGCACGACGAGGCCGCCGTACGGGGGCTGCTCGACGCGTTCGATCAGATCATCGCCCAGGCCTTCGACCACTCGCACATCCTGATTCGGGGGCGCGACGTCTCTGCCGAGATCCGCACGCACGAGGTGAGCGGTGCGGTGAGCCGCTACTCGCAGCTGCCCATCGTACGCGACCATCTCAACACTGCCTTCCGCCACCTCGCCGCGACCACGTCGGCGCCCGGCGTCGTCGCCGAGGGGCGCGACATCACCACGGTCACCTTTCCGCAGGCCGAGGTTCGGGTGCTGCTCACCGCATCCGCCGACGCCCGCGCCCGCAGGCGAGCCGCACAGATCGGTGAAGCCGACGTGGCATCCATCGCACGCAGCATCTCGGAGCGTGACGCCCGCGATCTCAGCGTGGTCGACTTCATGCGCCCGGCCGACGGCGTGACGCTCATCGACACCAGCGATCTCACCCTCGAGCAGGTCACTGATAAAGTTGCGGGGCTCGTTCCTGCGGCGGCGGGCACCGGCACGAACCTTCCATCTCATCCTCAGACTCAGGAGTCACATGGCTGAATCACGCGAACCGATCGACCCCGAGTTCGGCGCCACCAGCGCAGATGAGCTCGCTGCCCGTCTGCAGCACATCGAACCCGAGATCGAGCAGCAGGTCGCCGACGTGGCACGCGCCGAGCTCGACGACTACGACCTCGAGCCCGAAGACGCGGCGGTGCTGGCCAGCGGCGACGAGACGCCCGATGCGCAGGCGGCTCGTCCTGCCCCGCCCGTGCTGGCCGTGATCGGCCGCCCGAACGTGGGCAAGTCATCACTCGTCAACCGCGTGCTCGGCCACCGTGAGGCCGTCGTCGAAGACACTCCCGGTGTCACCCGCGATCGTGTGTCGTACGACGCCGAGTGGAACGGTCAGCCCTTCAGACTGGTCGACACCGGCGGCTGGGAGCTCGAGGCCAAAGGCCTCGACCGGTCGGTGGCCGAACAAGCGGAGCTGGCCATCGAAGAGGCCGACGGCGTGCTCTTCGTGGTGGATGCAAAGGTGGGGCCGACTTCGACCGACGAGCAGCTGGTGGCCGTGCTGCGGCGCTCGGGCAAGCCTGTGCTGCTGGTCGCCAACAAGGTCGACGCAGGTGGCCAGGAGGCCGAGGTCGCGGCGCTCTGGAGCCTCGGCCTCGGTGAGCCGCACCCTGTCTCGGCGCTGCACGGACGTGGCAGCGGCGATCTGCTCGACGCGGTGATCAAGATGCTGCCGAAGGAGTCGAAGGTTGCGCAGCAGCAGCCTGGCGGGCCGCGTCGTGTGGCCATCATCGGCCGCCCGAACGTGGGCAAGTCGAGCCTGCTGAACAAGGCGACCGGCTCGACGCGCGCCGTGGTCAACGACCTGGCCGGTACTACGCGCGACCCGGTCGACGAGCTGGTCACCATTCTCGGCACGACCTGGCGCTTCGTCGACACCGCAGGCATCCGTCGTCGCGTGCACCTGCAGCAGGGCAGCGACTACTACGCAACGCTGCGCACACAGTCTGCGCTCGACCGTGCCGAGGTCGCCATCGTGGTGATCGACGTGAGCCAGAGCATCTCTGACCAGGATCTGCGCATCATCGACATGGTGCTCGAAGCCGGTCGCGCGCTCGTGCTCGCGTTCAACAAGTGGGATCTGCTCGACGACGAACGCCGCCCCCAGCTCGAGCGTGAGATCGAGCAGCGCCTCGGCCATGTGGCTTGGGCGCCTCGGGTGAACCTCTCGGCCAAGACCGGTCGTCATCTCGAGAAGCTGGTGCCCGCCCTGCAGGCCGCGCTCGAAGGGTGGGACACTCGTGTGCCCACCGGCAAGTTCAACGCGTTCATCCACGAACTCACCCAGGCGAACCCGCACCCGCTGCGCGGCGGAAAGCAGCCTCGCATCCTGTTCGGCACGCAGGCGGACACACAGCCGCCGACCTTCGTGCTTTTCACCAGCGGCTTCATGGACCCGCAGTATCGACGCTTCATCACACGTCGCCTGCGCGAGGTCTACGGTTTCGTCGGCACGCCCATTCGCATCAACATGCGTGTTCGCGAGAAGCGCGGTCGCAAGTAGGACCAGCTCTGGCACACGCTGTTGCAGGTTGCAGGTTGCAGGTTGAGGCTTGCCTCTAGCGGTATGCCTCTCTCCGCCCTCAGCCCACCGTCCGGCCCCGGCAGCTCGACAGCAGCCCGAAGCTCGCCGACCCCGCAGTTCGCGTCCCTCAATCTCAGTTCGCCGGCCGCACCGCGCACTTCGCAGACACCCCGCAGCTCGTCGATCCCAGTCAGACGTGGAGCGCAGTGCAGCCGTGCACCGTTTCGCCAAGACTGACACCGTTCCGCTGAGACTGTGGTGATCTCAGCGGAACTGTGTCCATCCCAGCGGAACCGTGCTCGGTATTGGGGCTGGTGCAGTGCCGGCTGGTGCCGGAGCAGCGCTGTGCAGCGCTGGTGCTGCGCTGAGGCACAGGCTTCAGCGAGGTCAGCTGGCGGCGAGGCGCCGACGCTCGGTCTCGACGTCGAAGTCGGCCTTCGGCCAGGTGAGCGCGAGATCTTCGAGGGTCTCAATGAGGATGCGCTGCACAGCGGCACGGGAGTACTGCTTCGAATCGGCGGGAACGACATGCCAGGGCGCCACCGCAGTCGAGGTGCGCTGGATGGCGATCTGATACGCCTCTTGGTAGGCGGGCCAGAGCTCGCGTTCGTCAACGTCGTTGGGGGAGTACTTCCAGTGCTTGTCAGGTCGATCGAGTCGTGACTCAAGACGCCGACGCTGTTCGTCCTTCGAGATGTGCAGCATCACCTTGACCACAGTGGTGCCCTGTTCAGTGAGCTCCGCCTCGAAGTCGTTGATGATGCCGTAGCGCTGTTCGACCACCTCTGCGGGCGAGAGGTGGCGCACTCGATGCACCAGGACATCCTCATAATGAGAACGATCGAAGACGCCGATCAGACCGATCGCCGGCAGCTCTCTGCGAATGCGCCAGAGAAAGTCGTGCTTGAGCTCGACTGGCGTGGGCTTCTTGAACCCATGGATGTGGGTGCCCTGCGGGTCGACGTTGCCGATCACGTGTTTGACGATGCCGCCTTTGCCTGCGGTGTCCATGGCCTGCAGCACGAGCAGCAGCGAACGCTTCGCTCCGGTTTCGGTGCGGCCGTTGGCGAAGAGCATCTCCTGGAGGTCGGCGAGATCTCCGGCCGTGTCTGCGAGGTAGTCGTCGGCGTCGCAGCCTTTGCGCCAGCCCGGTGTCGAAGCCGGGTCGACGGCTGACAGATCGAAGTGCTCGCCCTCGGCGCGCAGCAGTGCGCGCGGGCTCTCTTTCCATGGATTCTTCATGTGCTCATGGTATCGGGATGTGCCCATGGCGCCGGGCTGCACGGCATCCCCAGCGGCGGCGTGCACGGACGGCGCACGCGATCGGGTGGCGCTGACGGACGAGTGCGTAGAATGTACGGCGTGATCATCGCAACGCACAACGGCAAATTCCACGCAGACGACGTCTTCGGCGTCACACTGCTTCTTCAGCTCTACCCAGACGCCACGGTGGTGCGCTCGCGAGATCCGAAGGTGCTCGACAGTGCAGACATCGTGCTCGACGTGGGCGGCGTCTACGACCCGAAGAAGCTGCGCTTCGACCATCACCAGAAGACCTCCGGCGCACGCGACAACGGCATTCTCTACTCGGCGTTCGGGCTGCTCTGGCAGCACTACGGCATGGAGTTCTGCGACGGGGACGAAGACGTCTGGAAGCGCATCGACCGCAGCCTGGTGCAGTGCATCGATGCGGGCGACAACGGACAGGACCTCTACACCCTGAACGACTTTCGTGCTCGCCCCATCGAGATCAGCGAGGTGCTGGGCTGGTTCAACCCGGTCACACTGGTCGGCGAAGAAGACTTCGACGAGCAGTTCATGGTCGCAGTCAAGGTGGCCACACACCTGCTCAAGCGTCTGCTGCTCAAATCTCGTGACGCCATCGAGGGCAAGCGCTACTTTTCCCGTGCCTATGACCAGACTCCTGATCCGCGGTACGTCGTACTCGACCAGTTCGTGCCGCACGGCGGCATCGCGAGCAAGCAGCCTCTGCTGCAGTTCGTGGTCTTTCCCAATGCCAACGGCGACTGGGCTATCAAGACCGTGCAGGTCGACTCTGCGAGCTTCGAATCTCGCGTGCTGCTGCCTGAAGCCTGGCGCGGTGCTGATCAAGAGCACCTCGCCGAACTGACTGGGGTGCCCGACGTCGTGTTCACGCACAAAGTGGGGTTCATCGGTGCGGCGAAGACCAAAGAAGGCGCGCTCAAGATGCTGAAACAGGCGCTTGAGCAGCCCGAGTCTGCGGAGTTCGACCGCACAGCGAAGCAGGAGCTGGTCGCAGCTGACGCAGAAGACGGCGTGACTGCCGCCGAGTAGAGCTCCGCCCGGCTGGCGGCGCCGAGCGCAATCTGCGCCGGTGCCCCATGTGCGCCGGGCCGGCTACGACAGGTCGACGATCCCGTTCGACACTGCGTAGATCAGGGCCTGCACGCGATCGCGCACACTCCATTTGCGCAGGATGCGTCCGATCGCCGCCTTGACGGTTGGCTCAGCCAGATGCAGTTCGTGAGCGATCTCAGCGTTGCTCCTGCCCTGCGCGATGAGCCTCACGATATCGAGTTCGCGGGCGGTCAGCGGTTCGCGAGCCACGTCGTCGCGAGGGTCAGGGGCCGAAGCGACCTTGGCGACGAGTTCCTGCGAGATCGAGGGAGAGAGCACCGGTCGGCCTTCGTACACCTCGTGCACAGCGCGGATGATGTCGCGCGGTTCGGTGTCTTTCACCAAGTAGCCAGACGCCCCGGCGCGCAGGGCGGGGATGACATGTCGGTCTGACGAGAACGTCGTCAGCATCAGCACTCGCATGACCACGGGCAGACGGGTGATCGCCTTGGTGGCGTCGATGCCCGACATCTGAGGCATCTGGGTGTCCATCAGGATGACGTCGGGCATGTGGCGTTTGGCCAGCGCGATGGCGTCGAGGCCGGTGGCTCCCTCGGCGACGAGGGTGAGGGAGGAGTCCAGCCCGATGAACATGCGAAGCGCATGCCGCACGAGTGCTTCGTCGTCGACGACGGCCACGCGGATCTGATTCACGAGATCATCGTACGTTCAACGAGTTCAGGCCTCTGCCAAGTCAGTACTTTGGTATGTATCAGTGCTCGGTTCCGCGGTGTATCGTCATGTCCATTCGTCGTCAGACAGGCTCGAGGCGGCCGTTTCATGCGCTGTGGGCGACAATGGTGGTGTGAGCTCTTCGAACCATCAGGTCTTTCGATTGCAGACAGACCAGCCGCGCGCGCGTCTGCCGCGGTGGGGAAGTCTCGCCCTGGTGGTCATCGCTGTGGGCGTCATCGCCTTGGAGAGCATCAGCTTCGTCTCTGACTCGATGACTTCCTGGCAGCAGCAGCTCCTCGAACTGGCGATGGTGCTGATGCTTCCGCTGTTCGCTCTGGCTCCGGTCGCCGCCGCGATATCGCTGGCGGCACTGGTCTTCGCACAGGCGGTCATGCTGTCTCCGGGCGGATATCTGCTCTTCGCCGCCGCGACGATCGGGCTCGTCGTCTACGCCTGCCCGCGGTGGTGTCTCTGGACGCATGTGGCGGTGATCACCGCCGTGGGCGTCATCGCCAACGCACAGGCGGGAACACTCACGAGCCTGGGGCCATTCGCGCTGGCCTTCATCGCCCTCGTCTCTGCGTTGATCGGCGTCGGCGCCAGGCGAGCCTATTTTCGCTCGGTCGAGCTTGCAGACGCTGCGTCCCGCAACGAAACGGAGCGAGTGCAGGCCGTCGCTGCGGAGCGCGAGCGCATCACTTCGGAGCTGCATGACATCCTCGCCCATGACGTGACGCTCATCGCCATGCATGCGCGGGTCATGGAGGCCATGGACGATCCCGAGGTGAATCGGGAGTCACTGGCCGTGATCAAGGGCAGCGCCACACGGTCGCTCGCCGACATCCGCAGGCTGCTGAACACGGTTCGAACCGACGAACTCGTCGATGATCAGCCGTTGGGAACCGACGTCGCAGCAGCTGCGCGCACCGCACAGGTCGAGCTGGAGTCGATCGGAGCCACGGTGAACAGCCGCACGGAAGGCCTCGAGAGTCTTCCGCCGGCAGTGGCCAGCACTCTGGTGCGCGTGATCCGAGAGGCGACGACCAACATCGTCAGGCACGCCGGCCCGGCACCGACGGTAGCCATTGACATCGTGCGCCAAGGTGCCTCTGTCACGGGTCTGCTCACGAACTCCGTCGGCGTCGTCGACGATGACCTCGACGAGTCGACGCATTTGGGGCTCGACCGACTCTCTGCCCGAGTCGAGACGCTCGGCGGGGAACTCTCAGCGACTGCTGACGGAGAACGCTGGAGTCTGCGCGTGGTGATCCCGCTGTTCTGACGCCAAGCGCACGGTCAGCGCGTCTGTATGCATACTTTGGTATCCATTCTCGGCAACCCGTTCGGCTGACGAAGACCTGCTTGGTAATCTCGAGGTGTCGGCTGTGAGCGCTTGGCGTGCACAATCCGGGGGGAGCCGGTTGGGCCGCTTCGCTGCATGTCAGCAGGCGGCCCTCTCTTTCTCTTGGCGTCTCAGACCCGGCGGTATCATCGCCACATGACGCATTTCCTGACCCCGTCACTGCCGGTCGATGGTGAGATCCTGGTGCAGCGCTCGCGCTTTCTCAGCAGGCTCGTCTCGGTCGAGAGCGAGACGGAGGCTCGGGCAGCCATCGCGCAGGCGCGCTCGGCGCATCCACAGGCCAGGCACCACTGCAGTGCCTTCATCGTCGGCGAACGAGCCGACATCCTGCGCACCAATGACGACGGCGAGCCGTCGGGCACCGCGGGCCGCCCGATTCTCGACGCGCTGCAGAGCGCTGGTCTCGGGCACGTCGTCTGTGTGGTGACCCGGTATTTCGGCGGGATCCTGCTCGGCACGGGCGGCCTCGCCCGTGCATATCGCGAGGCCGCCACAGTCGCGATCGACCGGGCGTCGCTGCGCGAAGTGCGCGAGTGCGCGGTCATCGAGGTTGCTGCTGCACACCACGATGCGGCCATTGTGCAGCGCGCGGCTCGTCAGCGCGGCTGGGCACAGATCGGTGCTGTCTGGGAAGCGTCGGTGACCCTGCGATTGGGCGTGCCGCTCGCAGAGGCGGATGACGCACTCGCCCACCTGGTGCAGGTCACCGCGGGTCGGGTGCGCGGCGTCGTCACCGACCGTCGGCTGATGTGAACATCGACCATGCGTGTCGCGCGTAGAATACTCTGCATGCCATCGACACCTGCATTCGCCATGACCATCGCGGGCTCTGAGGCCACCGGAGGCGCCGGAGCCCAGGCCGACCTGAAGACCTTTCAGCAGCTCGGAGTCTTCGGCTCCATCGCACTGACCTGCATCGTCTCGTTCGACCCTAAGAACAACTGGAGCCACCGGTTCGTGCCGGTCGAGCCGCAGGTGATCAGCGATCAGATCGAGGCGATCACCGCAGCGTACGGCCCTGATCAGCTGAAGACCGTGAAGGTCGGCATGCTGGGCACCACACCGACCATCGACCGTGTGGCCGCCGCGCTGACCGAGCGCTCGTACCAGAACGTCGTGCTCGATCCCGTGCTGATCTGCAAAGGGCAGGAACCCGGCGCCGCGCTTGACATCGACACCGCGCTGACCGAGAAGGTGCTGCCTCTCGCCACGTTCGTCACCCCGAACCACTTCGAGAGCGAACAGCTCTCGGGCATGGCCCGCATCGACGGCGAGCAGGACCTCGTCGAGGCGGCCAAGCGCATCTACGACAAGAGCGGCGCGGCGGTGCTCGCCAAGGGAGGCGTCCGCATTCCCGGCCCCGACGCGATCGACGTGTTCTACGACGGCACCACGCTCGAGGTGCTCCGCGTGCCCAAAGTCGGCGAGCATGTGGTGGCCGGCGCGGGATGCTCTCTCGCGGCCGCCGTGACGGCTGGCCTTGCTCTCGGGGACAGCCCGCTCGAAGCCGCACATCGTGCGAAGGACTTCGTGACCGCAGGCATCAAGGGGCGCGTCGAGTCGAACGCCCCGTTCGATGTGCTCTGGCAGGGTGCGGCGAACTGACGTCGATCTGACGGCCGTCACCGGCCATCGCAGGGCTGAGGGCCGCGTGCACGCAGAGCGCACGAGGCCCTCAGCGTCTCGGTCGGCAGATCAGAGATCTGAGCCGCCCTGCTCCAGCGAGTCGAGGTAGCGCAGAATCACGCCTTCGCGCAGCGCCCAGGGGCTCACCTGCAGCTCGTCCACATCGAGCGCCTTCATGGTCTGATGCAGAACGATGCCGCCGCCGACGATTTGGAAGGCCCGGTCAGCGGTGATGCCGCGCAGGCTCTGCCGCTGATCGGCAGGCAGCTCCGCGAGCTTCGGCAGCCACTTCTTGAGATCGCTGCGCTTCAGCCACTGTGACGAGATGTTGCCGTGCGTGTGCGTCTCGCCGGCCAGTCGTGCGAGGGATCGGATGGTCTTCGAGCTGCCGACCACATGGTCTGGGCGCGGCATCTCGGCGAACACGTCTGCCGCGTCGGACACCAGCTCGAAGGCATGGCGACGCAGCCGACGAATCTGATCTTTGGTCGGAGGGTCGTCATGCAGATAGCCGATCGTGCTGCGACCTGCGCCGAGCGGCACCGAACGTGCCGAGATCGGATACTCCGAGGGGCCGATCGCCATCTCGAGCGACCCGCCGCCGATGTCGATGAGCATGATCGTGCCCGACGACCAGCCGAACCAGCGGCGTACCGCCAGAAACGTCAGCCGTGCCTCGTCCTCTCCGTCGAGTACCCGCAGGTGCACGCCGGTCTCGTTCTCGATGTGTTCGAGCACTGCGGGGCCGTTGGTCGCCTCGCGCACCGCCGACGTGGCGATGGCCACGAGGTCGTGCACCTTCTCTGCCCGTGCGCTCGCGACGGCCTGTGCGATCGAGGTCACGAGATGGTCGACGCCCTCATCGCTGATCGAACCGTCTGCCGTCAGATACCGCATCAGACGCAGTACGGACTTATGCGTCGAGTACGGTGACGGGTTTGCGCCGGGGTGGGCATCCACCACGACCATGTGAACGGTGTTCGATCCGACATCAAGAACCCCAAGGCGCATGCGTCAAGCCTAGTGTGCGACGTGCGCCTGCGTGCAATCGGCGCTGGCGTCGAAGCGCCGCGGCGTAGAATGCACAGCGTGTCTACCGAGAAATGCGTTGCGCTGATCGACTCCGGAAAGGGGCTGCTGCCCACCGCACAGTGGATCCACCGTCTGGCCCCCGACCTGCGTGTGCTGCTGATGACCGACCCGGCCGGTTCGCCGTGGGGCGAACGCGACCCCGGAGACGTCGTCGAACGCGTCTTCGCCATGGCCCGTCGGGCCCGAGACGCCGGTGCCCAAGGCATCGCGCTGGCCTGCAACACCGCGAGCATCGTGGCACGGGAGCCGCTGCGCGACCAGTTCGAGCCGCGCATCCCCATCATCGCGACCGTGCCGGCAGTGAAACCGGCTGCACAGCGATTCGACCACTTCGCGGTCTGGGCGACCGAGACGACTGCGCACAGCGACTACCTCGCCGACCTGGTGCAGGTGTTCGCCGGTACGAAGCAGGTCGACATCGTCGGCAGCCATGGCCTTGCCGATGCGATCGAGCACGCAGACGCCGACCGCATCGAGGCGGCTGTTCAGGACGCCGTCTCGCGCACGCCCCGAGTGCCGGCCGTGGTGCTGGGCTGCACGCACTACCCGTTGGTCGCCGACGTGATCGCCTCTGCACTGCCGCCTGGAACGGTGCTGCTCGACAGCGCCGAGGCCGTCGCACGACAGACCCTGCGTCGGCTCAAGGTGCCGGCGGATGCGTCGGTCGCAGAGTTCTCTGACGACGCCGCCTTCGCTGCGGCTGGCGTTCGAGACGCCGCCGAACTGACGTGGGCGGAGCACATCGTCCTGTAGCGGTTCTGCTCAGATCTGATGCTCGAGCAGCGTGCGCTGCAGGTCAGGCCAGGCCTTGGCGAACCCGGGATGCAGCTCGAGACGGGCGACCTGCGTCAGCGGGATCCAGGCGACCTCGAGGCTCTCGGCGTCGGAGCGCACCGCGTCGAACGGCCGTGTGACGCGGGCGAGCACGGTGACGTACGACCAGAAGCCCAAGTCGTATCGGTGCTCGGTGATGGGGTCGATCGCGTCGCTCGGCACTCCGGCCTCCTCGCCGGATTCGCGGAGGGCGGCCTGCAGGGCAGTCTCGCCCTCGCGGCGAGCGCCGCCGGGAATGCCCCAGGTGCCGCCGAAGTGACTCCACTCGACTCGGTGCTGCATGAGGACGCCGCGGTCGGTGTCATGGGCGAGCAGTCCGGCCGCTCCGAACCGCCCCCAATACCTGCTGCCGTCAGGCCCGGTGACCCAGGCGTCACCCGAATCTCGAACCACATAGCCGTCGGGCGCCGGCTGCAGATACTGACTCCGGTCACTGGGGTGCTGGTTCAGGTCGCTCATGGCGTCAGTCTACTGGCCGTCGGCGGCCACCCCTAGACTGAACGTGATGGCTGACCAGACTTCTGACACCGATGCCGCTTTCGACGATGTGCAGCGCGATGACGCTGTACGCGCGAACGGCGGTGACGCCGACGGGCCGACGGTGCCGTCGCTGGCCGAACGGCTGACGCCCGATCGCGATCGCGACGATCTGGACGCCGCATTCGAGCAGTTCTTCGACTGGGTGAGCGCACGAGGCATCGAGCCCTATGAGCATCAGCAGGAGGCCGTGCTCGAGCTTGCCGGTGACGCACATGTGATCCTCGCCACGCCGACCGGCTCGGGCAAGTCGCTGGTTGCCATCGGAGCGATCTTCCTCGCGCTGTGGCGTGGCGGACGGGCTGCCTACACCGCCCCGATCAAGGCTCTGGTCAGCGAGAAGTTCTTCGACATGATCGAGATCTTCGGCGCAGATCGCGTCGGCATGCTCACCGGTGACTCCGCAGTGAACAGCGACGCCGACGTGATCTGCTGCACGGCCGAGATCGTGGCCAACCAGGCACTGCGCGACGGCGACCGGGCGGGTCTCGACACCGTCGTGATGGACGAGTTCCACTACTACGGCGACAGCGAACGCGGATGGGCCTGGCAGGTTCCGCTGCTGCTGCTCGCCGATGCGCGCTTTCTACTGATGTCGGCCACTCTCGGCGACGTGAGTGGGCTGCGAGCCGACCTGGCCCGCCGCACCGATCGCCCAGTCGCCCTCGTCGACGACGCCGAGCGGCCGGTGCCGCTGCACTTCGAATATTCGCTGACGCCGCTGCACGAGCTCGCCGAAGAGCTGATGCATTCGCGTCGCGAACCGATCTACGTCGTGCACTTCGCACAGGCGGCGGCGATCGAGACCGCGCAGGGGCTGGTCAACGCCGGTCTGGTCGGACGTGAGCGTCGTGACCGCATCAAAGAGGCGCTCGGAGACTTCCGCTTCACCACAGGATTCGGCAAGACGCTGTCGCGGCTGGTGCGCGCTGGCATCGGCGTGCACCATGCGGGCATGCTGCCACGCTATCGGCGGCTGGTCGAGCAGCTGTCGCAACAGGGGCTGCTCGCCGTCATCTGCGGCACAGACACATTGGGCGTCGGCATCAACGTGCCCATTCACACCGTGCTGTTCACCGGTCTCACCAAGTTCGACGGGGTGCGTCAGCGTCATCTCACGGCTCGTGAGTTCCACCAGATCGCAGGCCGTGCCGGGCGAGCCGGATTCGACACCGAGGGCGACGTCATCGCGCAGGCCCCCGAGCACGAGATCGAGAATGCGAAGATCTCGAAGAAGTACGCCGACGACCCGAAGAAGCGCCGCAAGGTCATGCGCAAGAAGGCGCCTGCGGGCATGGTGAGCTGGGGCGAGCCCAGCTTTCAGAAGCTGATCGCGGCCCAACCGGAGCCCCTGCGCTCGCAGATGCGCATCACCCATGGCATCCTGCTCAACGCGATCGCCTTCGGCGGCGATGTCTTCGCCCGGGTGCGATCGCTCATCTTCGACAGCGCCGAGCCGCTTGAGAACAAGTACGCCCTGGCCCGACGCGCCCTGCAGATCTATCGAACCCTGCGCGCTGCGGGCGTCGTCGAGCAGAAGCGCTTCGACGACGGGCGCCTGGTGATTCGTCTCGCCGACGGAGTGGGCGAGCAGGTCGCGCTCGACCAGCCGCTGTCGCCGTTCGCTCTGGCGGCGCTCGAGCTGCTCGACCCCGAGAGCGAGACCTATGCACTCGACGTGGTCTCGATCATCGAGGCCACTCTCGAGAACCCCCGAGTCGTGCTGGTCGCGCAGCAGAAGAAGGCGCGCGGTGCGGCGATCGCCGAGCTGAAGGCCGAGGGCGTCGAGTACGACGAGCGCATGGAGATCATCGAGCAGATCGAATGGCCTAAGCCGCTCGACGAGCTGCTGAGCGCGGCTTTCGACCAGTACCTGCAGTCGGTGCCGTGGGCTGCCGACGAAGAGCTTCGGCCGAAGTCGGTGGTGCGCGACATGTTCGAGCGGGCAATGGACTTTCGCGACGTCATCGGCTTCTACGATCTGCAGCGCTCCGAGGGGGTCGTGCTGCGCTATCTCTCTGATGCCTTCCGCGCGCTGTCGCACACCGTGCCCGAGAGCAGGAAAGACGAGGCGCTCACAACGATCATCGAATGGCTCGGCGTGCTGGTGCGGCAGGTCGACTCCAGCCTGATCGACGAATGGGAGCAGCTCGCGCATCCCGATGCCGAGCAGCTCGCCCGCGATGCCGAGCAGTCGCTGCGCCCCGGGGCTCTTCCGGCCAACCCGCCGCGACTCACCGACAACCGTCGCGGTTTCATCGTGCTGGTGCGCAACGAGATGTTCCGGCGAGTTCAGCTTGCCGCTTTCTGGCGTGTCGATGATCTGGCGGCGGCGGATGCCGAGCACGGCGGCCTGGACGCTGCCGGCTGGCAGCAGGCGCTCGACCGATATCGTGAGCAGTACGACGCGATCGGCTTCGACGCCAAGGCACGCAGCCCTCGCCTGCTCGAGATCGATGAGACGAACCCCCGAGTGTGGACGGTGCGGCAGCGGCTCGAAGACCCGGAGGAGAACCACGACTGGCAGATCACCGCTGAGGTCGATCTCGACGCCTCGGACGAGGCCGGAGAGGCCGTGGTGCGCACGCTCGCCATGCACGAGGTCTGATCCTGCGGCGCGTGAGCTCGTCCAGCGTCATGACGGCTGCACCCGCAGACTCAGATCGGGAGCCGTGCACCGTATGTCCGTCGTGTTCGTGTCGTCACTCTCCGACAGATGCGGTATATTTGAGTCAGACAAAATAAGTCGACGACCCAATCGGGCCGCCTTGGCGCGGCGTCGTGCAGAGTGATGCCGTGCCGCAGAGATGGAGGAACACGGAATGTCTGTACTGACGATCGGCGATCAGTTTCCCGATTACGAGCTCACGGGTGTGGTGCCCGGTGATCTGAGCAAGGTCGAGGCGAACAAGCCGGAAGACTTCTTCACGACGGTCTCGTCGAAGGACAACCCCGGCAAGTGGCGTGTCGTCTTCTTCTGGCCGAAAGACTTCACGTTCGTCTGCCCGACGGAGATCGCGGCCTTCGGCAAGCTGCACGATGACTTCGCAGATCGGGACACCGTCGTCATCGGCGCTTCGGTCGACAACGAGTACACGCACTACGCATGGCGTCGTTCGCACGAAGACCTGCGCGATCTGCCTTTCGTGATGGCCAGCGACATCAAGCGCGAGCTGGTCACAGCCACCGGTGTGCTGAACAAAGACGGTGTGGCCGACCGCGCCACCTTCATCATCGACCCGAACAACATGGTGCAGTTCGTCATGGTCGACGCAGGCTCGGTCGGGCGCAACACCGACGAGGTGCTGCGTCAGCTCGACGCGCTGCAGTCTGACGAACTCTGCGCCTGCAACTGGCAGAAGGGCGCAGCCACCATCGACGCGTTCCACGAACTGGTGCACTGATGACCATCGAGAACCTGAAGAACGCACTGCCGGACTACGCCAAAGACCTCAAACTCAACATCGGCACGCTGCTGCGCGATTCGACGCTGACCGAGCAGCAGCTCTGGGGCGCGATGGCGGCCACGGCTGCGGCGACGAGAGTCGAGTCGGTCATCGTCGAGGTCGTCGGCGAGGCCAAAGAGCATCTCGACGAGACGGCGCTGAAAGCGGCGCTCGGTGCGGCCTCGATCATGGGCATGAACAACGTGTTCTACCGTGCCCGTCACTTTCTGCACGGCACCTATGACGATCTGCGTGCGGGCCTGCGCATGAACATCATCGGGTCTGCAGGAGGCGTCGACAAGGCCGACTTCGAACTCTGGTCGCTGGCCGTATCGGCGATCAACGGGTGCGAGCAGTGCCTCGACGCTCATGAGGCGACCGTGCGTCGCGAGGGCATCTCTCGTGAGCAGGTCTTCGAGACGCTGCGCATCGCTGCGGTGATGGCGGGCATCGGCCAGGCGATCACGCTCGCCGAGGCAGTGGAGATCTGATCCGGCTGCCTGAGCCACAGGACGAACCTCAGACGCGAAGGTCAGCAGAAGTCTGACCGCACGCTCTCGGCGTGAGTCTTCCCGGCTGCAGCTGGAAGGGGCCGGCCCGCATAATGCGGTGCCGGCCCCTTCCTCATCTGCGGGTGAGCCACACGGCTCTTCACCGGCCGAGGTGCTTCGGTTCGGGCTCCGATCACCGGCCAGCGCGGCAGGTGCCGAGCGCAGACGAGTACAGCAGCCAGTCGGGCAGATCAGCAAGGAACGCATCCCGCGTCTCATCGGACCCGGCAGCCCGCCAGTCGACGGTGTCGTTGATCTCGATCTCGAACTTGCGCCACTCGAACCAGTTGATCATGCGGATCTGTGGATACTGCTCATGCACGGAGTCGTCGAACACCTGGTTCCACCACGCCTGCTTGACCGTCAGCTCGTCGGCTCCGCCACGTGACGGCGTGTAGATGGCTGCCGTCTCGGGAATGCCGATGGGCTTGCCGTGCTGCTCGCCGTAGACCGCGTAGAAATCTGGCAGAGCCGAGTCGTCGCCAGCTGTGCCCTGATATGTGCCGGTGAGCATATCGGTGAACTTCGTTCTCTCGATCAGCGGGTCGTTGTCGCCCCAAGGGCGCTGATTGCCCCAGTGATAGAGCGAGACTCCCGCCCAGTCGACGACGTCATCGCCCGGATAGTAGGGGGCATACGGGTCGTCATGCATGGTGATCGTGCCGTCGCCGTCAGTGTCGAGAAGGTGGTGATCGACACTGCCCGGAACCGCGGCGAACTGGCCGCCGACGAAGGGATAGCCGCCGCCGTAGTTCGGAGCCCACATCATCGAGCTTCCGGGGGCACCGTCGTAGACGGCCTCGGCGACGCGCCGAAAGACCTCACGGTACGCCGTCGGCTGCTGGCCCCAGGCGTACCAGGAGCCGTTCATCTCATGGGCCAGCCTGACGATCACCGGCACGCCCGACGCATTGAGGAATGCGAGGTCGGCGACCAGCTTGTCGACGACTGGTTCGCTGAGCGTGGTGAGGCCGCCGTGCGGTTCCAAAGTGAGAAGCAGCGCCCCGCCGGTCGCTCTGACCTGGGCGGCCGCCTCGACGGTATGCTGCCACGTCTCGTCATCATAGGGAATATCCGTGAACTGAACGACGACTGCGGGGTCATGCGACAGCGACTTGCCGTGCTCGGCCAATGACTTGGCCTCCCAATCGAGGTTC
This sequence comes from Pseudoclavibacter sp. CFCC 13611, assembly GCF_008831225.1. Lineage (NCBI taxonomy): Bacteria > Bacillati > Actinomycetota > Actinomycetes > Micrococcales > Microbacteriaceae > Pseudoclavibacter > Pseudoclavibacter sp. CFCC 13611. The sequence continues at coordinate 388,316 of NZ_WBKE01000002.1, forward strand.
ACGCCCAGCAGCACGCCGTCATCGGTGCTGTCGAGCAGGTCTCGATCAGTGATCGCGCACTGAGCCGCAGTGGGCTCGGGCGGAAGCGCCTGCCGCATTCCCAGAGTGATTCCTGTGGCGGACAGCGCCATCAAGACGACAGGAACGACGACGGATGCGCGTGTTCGACCAAGTCTGCGGGGTCGATTCTCAGAGGTGTTCATGTCAGACTCCAATGCAATCGGATGCGGCGGTCAGGAGGCCCGGAATGCCGAGCAACAGGAAGACTGGAAAAGGTCGACGTCAGTCTGTGCTGTCTGCAGCCGCCGGCGTGATGGCGGTCACCGTGATGGCGATGGGATGCGCCGCATCGCCCAAGGGTGCACCGGCAGAGCGCGGGGAGTCGGAGACCGCACCGACCAGTGCTCGGCACGATCTGACTTGGGGCGTCTTCCTGCCGCACGACGGGCAGGCGTCGAGCGACTATGCACACGTGACCGAAGTGGCCGGTGACACGCCTGACTACCTCATGCGATTCGCAGCGCTGGACGATCCGGTGCCGGTCGACGGCATCCGTGCAGACTTCGCTCAGGGAGCCACCCCGGTCGTGGCGCTGGAGCCCTGGCAGCCCGGGGCAGGCGTCGATCAGCCGTCGTACGCACTGCGCACGCTGGCCGCCGGAGACCATGACGTCGCTCTGCACCGCTGGGCGCAGGCGCTGGCCGTCGTCGAGGCGCCGATCATCCTGCGCTTTGGCCACGAGATGAACGCGAACTGGTATCCGTGGGCTGTCGGCGTCAACGGCAACACCGCCGAAGAGTACGTGCGGGTCTGGCACCGGCTCGATCGGATACTGGCCGAGCACAGAGCCGACAACGTGCAGATGCTCTGGTCGCCGAACGTCAAGGTGAGCGGCGTGACGACCCCGATTTCCGACACCTTTCCCGGTGCCGAGACCGTCGACCTCATCGGGGTGAGCGGGTACAACTGGGGCGACGGCGAAGGGCACCACTGGACCGAGCCGGCGGAGCTGTTCGGGGCGTCGCTCGACGAGCTGAGAGCGTTGGAGACGACGGCGCCGCTGCTGATCTCGGAGACGGGTTCCGCAGAGGACACCAGCGCCACCCGGCGCAAAGCCGCGTGGATCGACTCTCTGATGCGGCTGAGCGCGAGACAGGAGCGCCTCTTGGGGATCATCTGGTTCCAGATGGACAAAGAACGAGACTGGCGCATCGACTCCAGCCCCGAGAGCGCTGCGGCGTTTCGGCAGGCGCTCAGCGAACTCGCCTGAATGCGTCGGTCGGCCGCCGCCGCACTCATCTGACATCGTTCCTCCGTGTGCTCGCGTGTCGTGCGGTGAGAGACGGCTGTCGACGGCGCCCCCGCGGCTGAGCGACTGCCGGCGCAGGGTTCCAACGCAGGGCGTCAGCCTCCTGCCGATGTATCGGCGTCAGCAGATCGAGCCGGTAGGCCTCGTGCGCACTGCGCATGGCCGCCGACAGCCCGAACAGGCGCAGGTCTGCTCCCTCGGCCCGGACGAGATGCAGCAGCTGCAGCATTCCCGCCAGCCCCGCCGGCGTGACCTTCCGAACCTCGGAGACGTCGATGAGCACCAGACGGTCTTCGCTCAGGAACCCGGCGACCTCATTGCGCAGTCGCAGGGCGGCACGAGAATCGAGCGTCATCGCATCCGGAGTGAAGACCACCGCATCGGCTCGGTCCGAGATCGGCCCGCACAGTGCTGTCGCAGTTTCTGAGACACACGCGTCTCGGGTCGCCGCGGCAGCGTCCTGCCTGCTCGCCGCCGCGGCCACCAGATCGGCGAACAGTGCGTCCTCAGCAGGCGAGGGCTCTCGCACGGCATTCGGATTCGGCCCGCGATAGATCGCCGCTGGAACCACGACCGAGAGCAGAACGACGTCCAGAGCCGTCCAGCCGAAGGCCAGCAGCGACGCCTGAAGATCGGTTGCTCCGATGATCAGGCGAACCCCGCCGATCAGACCCGCTACGAGCAGCAGCGACAGCGCCACCAGCTGCGGCATGACCACGCGGAATCCACCACGAGCGGCTCCGTCGGCCGACTTGGGAGTGACGGCGAACTGCACCGGACGGCCGATGAGGGCAGAGAGCACGCCGTCGACCGAGGCGCGCATCCAGGTGGGGAAGAGCGCGATCGACATCTGCTGACCTCGCCACAGCCCTCGACGACGCCAGCCTGTGACGATGAACAGCAGCTGGCAGAGCACGAAGAGCGGCATGAAGCGCACGGCGAAATCGATCGCACTCGCCTCCATCGGTGCGATGCCGAGGGTGAGAAACACGATCGGAGCGCTCAACAGAGCCACCGCAGCGAAGCCGCTGAGGTAGCTGGTCATGGTGGCGAGATACATGAGCCGCTGCCCGATAGACAGCCCGCGCACGACCAGCGGATTCTGCGTGAAGAACACCTGCATCGTGCCGGTCGCCCAGCGGTGCCGTTGAGCGAGAGCGTCGCGAATATGCTCGGGCGCCAGCCCGCGCACCAACACCTCGTCGTGGAAGACGCTGGACCAGCCGAGTGCATGCAGATGCATGGCCGTCGCCATATCCTCGGTGATCGAGGTGGTGCGCACCGGCTGCACGGCGAGCGCAGCATCGCTGCGTGTGACGGTCATGCGCTGCTGCACGGCGTCGATCGCCTCAGCCACCTCGAGGGGAAGAATGGCCTCCATGCTGCACGCCGTGCGCACACAAGCACGGAATCGCAGCACGACGGCCGCCAACGGCTGTGCCCGCCGAAGTGAGCCGGCAGCCTCATCGATCGCAGACAGCACGTCTGCGAGCACATATGCGGCAGCCTGGTCGGTGGCCCGCACCGACCTGCGAAGCGCCGTCAGCCGATGCCGGGACCGACGCAGATGCCGGTGGATGCGCACCCGGGCGCGTGAGGGAATGCGCTTGAGTCCCAGAGCCATCACCGCTTCGCGACGCAGCACCGCGTTGGAGCCGCAGAAGAAGGCGGCGTCCCAGCCGTCCTTGCCCTGCTGGATCGGGCCGTAGAAGAGCTCGGCTCTGCTGCCGAGCGGGTCGCGCCGCCCGATGTTCCAGAACTCTTGGGGAGTCTGCACGAAGGCGACGCGGTCGTCGGTGAAATACCCGAGCACGGCGTCCAGGAACGAGGGCTCAGGCACCTGATCGGCGTCGAGCACGGCGAAGAACTCTCCATCTGTGCGAAACAGGGCGTTGTTGATGTTGCCGGCCTTGGCGAGACGGGGCCGGCCCTGCCACTCCGGGCCTCGCGTGATGTATCCGACACCGATGCGTCGCGCAGCCAGACGGAACTCGGGGCGGTCCCCGTCGTCCAGAATCCAGGTGTGATGCGGGTATCGAATCTTCTTGGCGGCGATCGCCGTGCGCAGAACGAGCCCGAGCGGCTCGTCGTACGTCGTGATGAACACGTCGACGGTGCGCCCCGGGGGAGCGGCAGGCGGACGTGGACGTTCTCTGGCATTCCAAATCGTCAGCGCGTAGAGCAGCGACTCCGAGAGGTAGTAGGTCTCGGCGACCACCAGCGGAACTGCGAGCCATGCAGCAGACCAGGCGATGGTCTCCGACCACCGCCAGACGATGTATGCGGTGCCGAACCCCGCGACGAGAACGGCGATGAGACGTGCGAACAGCAGTCTGGAAGGGGACATAATGGACGCCTCCACGGCAGGATCAAGGCTGGAATCAGATGAGAGCGCGGCGCCTGTCAGCCGTAGAGCGGCAGGTGCCGGGAGCCTGTCGACGGATCGCCGGGAGCAGAGGCTCACACGGTGTCATCGTCGATTCAGCGGCCACAAGAAGACGCCCACGGGACGGGGGCGCCCCCTGACGGAGATCAGGCGGTCAGACTGCGGATGGAACGAGAGAAGCGGTCAGTGCGGTTGGGGACTGCCGACGAGCGCGTGCTTTCGCCCCAAAGTACTTTGCCCACTGTGCACAGCCGAAGACATGGATGTAACCATTGAGTGAAATGATCGGCGACACAACGAGCTCGCGACGTCGCTAGTCTTGACAGGGTGACGACCAATCAACAGTGTCAGGCAGTGCTCTTCGACCTTGACGGCGTGCTGACGCCGACGGCGCTGGTGCACGAGCGTGCCTGGAGTCAGCTCTTCGAGCGCGCGTTCGCACACTTCGGCGTCGAACGCCCTTACACGACAGACGACTATCTTCGGTTCGTCGACGGGCGCCCACGCTATGCCGGGGTGGCGGCGGTGCTCGCTTCTCGAGGGGTGACCCTCGACGAGGGTGCGCCAACCGACGCTCCGGGGTTCAGCACGGTCTGTGCACTGGGCAATCTCAAGAACGAGCTCTTCACCGAGGTGCTCGCCCGTGACGGCGTCGAAGCCTATCCGGGGTCGAGGGCACTGCTCGACGCGTTGCAGCGCCGGGGCACTTCCGTCGCCGTGGTCTCCAGTTCGCGCAACGCCCGACGTGTGCTCGAGGCCGCGGGGCTGCTGCAGCGTTTTTCGGTGATCGTCGACGGCGCCTACGCGGCTGAGCGCGGGCTCGCCGGCAAGCCCGCCCCCGACACGTATCTCGAGGCCGCACGTCGTCTGCAGGTCGATCCGCGTCATGCCGTCGTCGTCGAGGATGCGCTCTCGGGAGTGGCCTCGGGGCGTGCCGGCGGGTTCGGCCTCGTGGTCGGTGTCGACCGCGGAGCCGGTGCCGCCGCGCTTCGCGAGCACGGCGCGGACGTGGTCGTCACTGATCTCGCCGAGCTCATCGAGACCGATGACGAACTGCCAACATCAGCCGAGTCATCCGCAGAACAGAGTGAAACGGGCGAGAGGAAGCACGCATGACGACATCCGGACGTCTCGCGTTGGGGCGCGAGTGGAGCCCGACCGACATCGACCGAACGCGATTTCGCATCGACGAGTGGGGGCTGCGCGAAGATCGCTTCAACGTTGACGACATCGGCATCACCGAGACGCTGTTCGCCGTGTCGAACGGATACATCGGCTTTCGCGGCAACTTCTCAGAGGGACGCTCCAGCTACGAGCAGGGCACGTATGTGAGCGGGCTGCACGAGACCTGGGAGATTCGTCACGCCGAAGAGGCCTTCGGATTCGCCAAGGTCGGGCAGAGCATGATCAACGCTCCCGACGCGCGGCCGATTCGCGTCTACGTCGACGATGAGCCGTTCATACCGGACAAGGCCGAGATCGTCGACTACCACCGTCGTCTTGACTTTCGCACCGGGCAGCTCACCCGCGATGTGGTCTGGCGAACCCCGGCCGGCAAACGAGTGCGCATCACATCGTCGCGTCTGGTCTCGTTCACGCAGCGTCACCTGGCGCTGCTAACCCTCACAGTGACGATGCTCGAAGGGGATGCCCCCATCGCGATCTCGTGTCAGATCATGAATCGGCAGGATGGCGAAGACGACTTCGGCGTGCGCCAGCATGCGCTGGGCAAAGGGATCGAGCCGCGCAAGGCGAAGCAGTTCGAGCACCGAGTGTTCCTGCCGCGCTATCGCATGCAGAACGATCAGCGCAGCGTGCTCGGCTACCGCGTGGCCGAATCAGGCCAGACGATCGCGGTGGCAGCCGATCACCTCATCGAGACGCGCAACGCGTATCGAAGTTCGCACACCATCACCGACGACCTCGCCCGCAACGTGTTCGAGGTGGATGCGCGCGAGGGAGTGCCCACGACGGTGACCAAGTTCGTGACGTATCACACGTCGAACGGGTATCCCGTGCAGGAGCTCGTCGATCGCTGCGTGCGCAGCCTGTCACGGGCACACGAGTACGGGGCCGACGGGCTGCGTCGGCAGCAGCGACGCTGGCTCGACGCGTTCTGGGAGCGGTCAGACGTGCGCATTCCTGGGCAGCCGGTGATCCAGCAGGCGGTGCGCTGGAATCTCTTCCAGCTCATTCAGGCCTCTGCACGTGCCGAAGGATGGGGTGTGCCGGCCAAAGGCCTCACCGGGTCGGGATACAGCGGCCATTACTTCTGGGACACAGAGGTGTTCGTGCTGCCGTTTCTCTCGTATACCAACCCTGACGTCGCCCGCAACGCCCTGCGTTTTCGCGTGCAGATGCTGCCACAGGCCCGACAGCGCGCCGAGCAGCTCGGCGTCGAAGGGGCGCTCTTTCCGTGGCGCACCATCAACGGCGAGGAGTCATCGGCCTACTACGCCGCAGGCACCGCGCAGTATCACCTCGATGCCGACATCACCTATGCAATCGCGAAGTACATGGGGGCGACGAGCGACTACGAGTTTCTCGCACGCGAGGCGATCGACGTGGTGGTCGAGACCGCGCGCATGTGGGCTTCGCTGGGGTTCTGGCGAGGGAAGAACGGAGAGCGCAGCTTCAACATCCATGGCGTCACAGGGCCTGACGAGTACACCACCGTCGTCAACAACAACCTGTTCACGAACGCCATGGCGCAGTTCAATCTGCGCTATGCGGTGAGCGCGCTTGAGCAGATCTCCCAGCTGCGCCCTGACGACGCGCTGCGCGCTCGCGAACGGCTCGCCGTCACCGACGACGAGATCCGCCGTTGGGAGCTGATCGCCGATCGTATGGAGCTGCCCTTCGACGAGCACTTCGGCATCCACCCTCAAGACGAGCAGTTTCTCAATCGCGAGATCTGGGACGTCGAGAACACCCCGCCCGAGCAGCGACCGCTGCTGCTGCACTTTCATCCGCTGGTGATTTATCGGTTCCAGGTGGTCAAACAGGCAGACGTCGTACTCGCCCTCTACCTGCGCAGCGATCTGTTCAGCGACGCCGAGAAGCGCGCAGACTTCGAGTACTACGAGCCGCTGACCACCGGAGACTCCACACTCTCTGCAGGCGTGCAGTCGATCGTCGCCGCCGAGGTCGGCTACCAGGAGCTCGCCTACGACCACTTCATGTGCTCGCTGTTCACCGACCTCGACAACCTGCACCGCAACACGGAGGACGGTGCCCACATCGCATCCGCCGGAGGCATCTGGAGCACCATCGTCAGCGGCTTCGGCGGTCTGCGCGACGTCGGCGGCGTGCTGCGCTTCGACCCTCGGCTGCCTGCCGGGTGGCAGGAGCTCTCGTTCCCGCTGGCGCAGGCCGGCACACGGGTGCGCTTCACCGTCACGCGAGACACGTTCTTCGCCGAGGTCGAGGAGGGAACGCAGCTGACCTTCTGGGTGCGGGCACAGCGTTTCGTGGTGCGAGCCGGTGAGCCGGTCTCGGTGGTGCTCGACGGCCAGGGGCCGATCATCGAGGGCGAGCCGGACATCGATCAGCTCGAGGGCTTCCGGCGTGAGGACGGCACGCTGCTCACGACGTCGATCCCCGTGGTGACGAGCGAGATTCCGATCGTGCACGGGTCGGTCAGCGCCTGAGCCGACGAATCGAGGTGCGTATGCTCCGAGTCGTATATGTCGCTGCGTCGGAACTCGGTGAGACACGCCAAAACGTCGGCGCATGACTAGCATGGCTGGTATGGGCATTCGAAACGAACGTGCGGCAAATCTTCCGGCCAAACTCTCGCGAAGCTGGCTTCTCGCGCCGCCACATGACGAGCAGTCGCTGCTCGACGCACTGGCGAGTGAGGCAGACTCCGTCGTCTTCGACATCGAAGACGGCATTCCAGACGAGGGCAAAGACGCCGCTCGCGCACTGGCAGCCGACGCACTGAACAACGGGATGAGCGCGTGGGTGCGCATCAACCCGGCAGGCAGCGAGCTGTGGCACCGTGACCTCGACGCGCTGCGTGGCGCCGAGGGACTGCGCGGCGTCATGCTTGCCAAGACCGAGACCGCTGAGCAGGTCGCACTCACCGGGCAGGGTCTCAACCCGGGCACACCGGTGGTGGCGCTGCTCGAGAGCGGCCTGGGCGTCGAGAACGCGCCGTTCATCGCAAAGGCCCCGGGAACCTTTCGGCTCGCCTTCGGCGTGGGCGACTTTCGGCGAGACACCGGGGCGGGCAACACCGCCTTGGCACTCGCGTACGCACGCTCACGTCTTGTGGTGGCTTCGCGCGTCGGCGAGCTGCCCGGGCCCATCGACGGGCCTGTGCTCAGCGACGACCCCGCCGTGATCACGGCGGCCTGCCAGGTCACGGCTGAGATGGGCATGACCGGCAAACTGGTGCTCAAGCCGCATCAGACGGCCCAGATCAACGATCACCTCGCACCCACGCAGTCTGAGATCGCTTGGGCGCGCGACCTGCTCGACAAAGACGCACAGGGCGATGGGGGAGCTGACGGCAGCTACCTGCCGCGACTGTCTCGTGCGAAGAAGATCAGCCGCCTCGCCGCGTCGTTCGGTCTGTGGAACAGCTGATCGAACAGACGTCCCGCACAGATGCAGAAGGGCCGGCGCACGAAGTGCGCCGGCCCTTCTGCTCCGGTGTCGTGACGAGCCTGACGCTCAGCACGACACCGGGCACATGATCACTTCTGGTGTTCGGCCAGACGCAGCCACGTGTCGACGACCGTATCGGGGTTCAGCGACATCGAAACGATGTGCTGATCAAGCAGCCACTCGGCAAGATCCGGGTGATCGCTCGGGCCCTGACCGCAGATGCCGACGTACTTGCCGGCTGCATTGCAGTGCTCGATCGCCATTGCCAGCAGCTTCTTGACCGCCGGGTTGCGCTCGTCGAACTCGTCGGCGACCAGTGACGAGTCACGGTCGAGGCCGAGCGACAGCTGCGTCATGTCGTTCGAACCGATCGAGAAGCCGTCGAAGTACTCGAGGAACTCGTCGGCGAGCAGCGCATTGCTCGGGATCTCGCACATCATGTAGATCTCGAGGCCGTTCTCGCCGCGCTTCAGCCCGTTGTGCTCCATCAGCTCGATGACGTTTCTGGCCTCTTCGACCGTGCGCACGAACGGCACCATCAGCTTCACGTTGGTGAGCCCGATCTCGTCGCGCACGAACTTCATGGCCCGGCACTCGAGTTCGAAGCAGGCCCGGAAGTCAGGCGAGACATAGCGCGAGGCACCGCGCCAGCCGAGCATCGGGTTCTCTTCATGGGGTTCGTAGCGCGCTCCGCCGACCAGGTTGGCGTATTCGTTCGACTTGAAGTCGCTCATGCGCACGACCACGGGCTTGGGGGCGAACGCCGCAGCGATCATCGAGACGCCCTCGGCCACGCGTTTGACGAAGTAGTCGGTGGGGCTCTCGTATGCCGCGATGCGCTTCTCGATCTCGGCTTTGAGCGCGGGCTCCTGGTCGTCCAGTTCCAGCAGCGCGCGCGGGTGGATGCCCACCTGGCGGTTGACGATGAATTCGAGTCGGGCGAGACCGACTCCGGCGTTCGGCAGCTTCGCGAAGCTGAAGGCCTGATCAGGCGTGCCGACGTTCATCATGACCTTGACCGGGATCTCAGGCATGTGATCGAGTTCTGTGCGCTTGAGCTCGAAGTCGGCGATGCCGTCGTAGACGAATCCGGTCTCGCCCTCGGCGCAGGAGACGGTGACCGATCTGCCGTCGGCGAGGGCGTGCGTGGCGTCGCCGGTGCCGACGACAGCGGGGATGCCGAGCTCGCGCGCGATGATCGCGGCGTGGCAGGTGCGCCCGCCGCGGTTCGTCACGATGGCGCTGGCGCGCTTCATGATCGGCTCCCAGTCAGGGTCGGTGATGTCTGCGACGAGCACTTCGCCCTCGACGAAGTCGACCATCTGATCGAGCGAGTGCATGACGCGCACCGGCCCGGCGCCGATGCGCTGACCGATGGCACGACCCTCGATCAGCACGTCGCCCTTGCCCTCTTCGCCGATGCTGAAGCGCTCGAGTGCCGATGAGTCGTCGCGCGAGCGCACCGTCTCAGGCCGGGCCTGCAGCACGTAGATGCGGCCGTCGACCCCGTCTTTGCCCCACTCGATATCCATCGGGCGCCCATAGTGCTCTTCGATGGCCAGTGCATGCCGGGCCAGCTCCTGCACCTCGTCGTCGGTCAGGCTGAGCCTGAGACGGTCTGGCTCGGCGACGTCGACGAACTCGGTGCTGCGACCGACGGTCTGGTCGTCGGTGTAGATCATCTTCAGCGCCTTGCCGCCGACAGAGCGCTTGAGAATGGCCGGTCGGCCGGCACGCAGCGCCGGCTTGTACACGTAGAACTCGTCGGGGTTGACGGCACCCTGCACGACGCCCTCGCCGAGGCCGAACGCGCTGGTGATGAACACCGCGTCGTCGAAGCCCGACTCAGTGTCGAGAGTGAACATCACACCGGAGGCGCCGATGTCGGAGCGCACCATTCGCTGGATGCCCGCCGACAGCGCGACGTCTTCATGGCTGTAGTCGTTGTGCACGCGGTAGGCGATCGCGCGGTCGTTGTAGAGCGACGCGAACACCTCTTTGATGGCGGCCAGAATGTGGTCGATGCCACGCACGTTCAGAAAGGTCTCCTGCTGACCGGCGAACGAGGCGTCGGGCAGATCCTCTGCGGTGGCAGAAGAGCGCACGGCGAACGAGACGGCCGTGGGATCGTCGTATGATCCGGTCAGCGTGTCGAAGGCGCTGCGGATGTCGGCCTCGAGTGCCGAGGGGAACGGCGTGTCGCGAACCTTCGCACGGATGTCTTTGCCGGCCGCAGCCAGGGCAACCACGTCATCCGCATCGAGATCGGCAAGGGTCTTGAAGATGTAGTCACGCACACCCGACTCGTCGAGGAAGGTGTGGAACGCAGCCGAGGTCGTGGCGAAACCCTCGGGAACGTTGACGCCTGCCGATGAGAGGTTCTGAATCAGCTCACCCAACGAAGCGTTCTTGCCGCCGACTTTGTCGATGTCATCGAGGCCGGCCTCGGTGAACCACAGGACGTTTTCTGACACTGGTCTCCTTCAGAGGTAGTGGTGTCGATGGATCATCATCGTCACCCTGCAAAAAAGTATAGTCACGATATGTTTCCGCGTGGTGACACGGTCGCACAGGTCACTTGCGCAGGCTCATGCTGTGCAGAATCACAGACGACATCTCTTCGATCGACTTGCTCGCCGAGTTGACGAAGGGAATGTTGTGACGCCGGTACATCTCTTCGGCGTTGCGCAGCTCGTAGCGGCACTGGTCGAGCGACGCATAGCGTGAGTCGGGGCGGCGCTGCGAGCGCACCTCGCTCAGCCGCTGGGGAGTCGAGAGCAGCCCGAAGCACTTGTCGGCCAGGGGAGCGATCGGCGCCGGGAGTTCGGTCGAGCCGAAGTCTTCGTGGATGAGCGGGTAGTTGGCGACCAGCACGCCGTGCTGAAGCGCCAGATACATGGTCGTCGGCGTCTTGCCGCAGCGTGACGGGGCGATGAGGATGATGTCGCTGCGATCCAGCGCACGCAGACTCTGGCCGTCGTCGTGTTCGATCGCGAACTCCACGGCATGCATGCGGGCGTTGTATCGCTCGAGGTCGCCCTGACCGTGCGCGCGGCCGGGCGAGTGACTGGCCTCAGTGTGCAGCGTCTGCTCGAGACGCTTGGTCGCCTCGCCGAGCAGATCGATGACCAGAGCCCCCGAGGCGGTGAACACCTCACGGATCTCGTCTGAGACCACGGTCGAGAAGACGAGGGGAATGGGCTGCGTCTTCGAGAGCGAGTCGATGTGGCGCACCACGGTGCGCGCGTATTCGACGGTGTTCACGAACGGGATCGTGGCGCGGATGAAGCTGTCGTTCGGAAACTGCGTCAGCAGTGTGTTGCCGAGGGTCTCGGCCGTGATGCCGGTGCCGTCCGACACGAAGAAGACGGAATGCGTCTCGCGCTCTGTGATCATGACTGCCTCTCTGCCGGCGACGGGTTCCACGATACCGCAGAGAGGCCGACGAGTAGGGTGCTGCTATGACCCAAAGCTTCCGCTGGCCGCAGACCGAGGTGACGCCGGCCTGGGCCCGGCCGCGCGTGCGCGCCGAGGTCTGGATCGTGCTCGGGCTCACCCTCGGCCAGTCGGCGGTGTTCGCCGTGCTCTCGCTGCTGCGCAAGCTGACGGCCGAGGGTGGCCTCGGTGCGCAGACGAGCACGCTGAACGCCAGTCAGGCGTCGCAGCCCTGGCTCGATCTGCTGATCCAGCTGGCGCAGATCGGCTTCGGCCTGGTGCCGGTGCTCCTGGTGCTGTGGCTGCTGGCGGCTCGGTCGTCGGAGCCTGCCGACCGATGCTCCGGCGCGGGCTTCACCGGCGCCGGCTTCGCAGCAGGCGCGGCCAGACTCGGTCTGCACGACCTCTGGAGCAGGCGCGCATGGGGCCGCGGCTGTCTGCTGGCGGCGGTGATCGGGCTGCCCGGCCTCGCGCTCTACGCCGTCGGGCGGCTGCTCGGGCTGACCGCGAACGTCGTCCCCGCAGCGCTCGATGCGCATTGGTGGAGCATCCCGGTGCTGCTGCTCGCAGCCGTCGAGGCCGCCGTGCTCGAAGAGACCATCGTCTCGGGCTGGCTGGCGATCCGCCTGCGCGAGATCGCGTGGGGATGGCCGGCCGTCTTCGTCGCTGCCGCCCTGCTGCGCGGCTCGTACCACCTGTATCAGGGCATCGGCCCGTTCGTCGGCAACGCGGTGATGGGCGTGGTCTTTCTCTGGGCGGCCCGACGGTGGGGCGGAGTGGCCCCGCTGGTGGTGGCCCACTTTCTGCTCGACACCTGCGCGTTCGTCGGCTGGCAGCTGGCCGGCCCCTGGCTGCTGTCGACCGGTCTGCTCGGCTAGGTCGCGCGTCGGTCGGCCAGCGGCCGATCGATCAGATGCCGGGCAGTTCGAGCGGCACCGGATGCATCTCGTGACGCATCTGGATGAGCTCGCGAGCGTGTGAGCGCAGGTGGCGATCCTCGTCGCTGACCGGCTCCCACTGCGGCACGTCGGTGGCGTGCCCGTCTTCGCCGACGACGACCAGCACGGTCATGCATCGAGTCGTCAGGCGCAGGTCGTTGGGCCGCTTCGGGTCTGCCGTGCGCACCTGGGTGCTGACGTGGATGCTGTGCGGCGTCGTCAGCAGCAGGCGCGAGCGGATCTCGACGATGTTGCCGATCGGAATCGGGTTGATGAAGTGGATGCCGCCCGAGTAGACGCCGACCACGTCGTGTTTGGCCCAGCTGCTCGCGCAGGTGTTCGCCGCTTCGCCGATCCAGCGCATCACCGTGCCACCGTGGGTCTTGCCGCCCCAGTTGGCATGCTGCGGCGCGGCCAAGAAACGGAAGACCGTCTCTGGTGCGGTGCCGTAAGTGGTGTATGCCTGCGAGGCCATCGACTGGCGGATGCGGCGGCGGGGCTCGATGCGCTCGATGGCCGCCTCGTGCAGCTGGCGTTCGGTGTCGGTCTGCGGGCTCCACTGCGGAACCTGCGCCGGCGTGCCGTTCTCGTCGACGGCGACGAAGATCAGGATGCAGTCGCAGGCCGGCTGGTAGGCGCGAGTGCGCACGTCGGCCGATTCGACGCGCACGAGCACGTGCATGCTGGTGCGGCCGGTGTGGATGATGCGGGCATGCGCAGCGATGATGCTGCCCGGGGCGATCGGACTGTTGAAGTGGACGTTGCCGACGTACGCGGTCACGCAGTACGACGAGCTCCATCCGACGGCGCAGGCGTAGCCCGCACGATCGATCCATTCGAGGACGCGGCCCTCGGCGATTGAGGTGCCGGTCTTCGAGACCTCTTGAGGCAGGGCCATGAAGCGCAGCGTGATGTGATCTTCTGGCGACGTCGCATCGCTGTCGGCGGGGGATGAGCCGGTGGGCTCTGACGGATGAGGGTCAGTGAGCATGCACATACCCTAGTCGATTCGCCCGCGGCGGCAGCGGATCAGCGCTGCGTGGCGAAACGTCTCGCTGCGAGAGGAACCGTCGCCGACAGCGACACGACGCTGATGAGCGCGCCGAAGACGAGCGCTGCGGCGTCACCGCTGTTCAGCGCACCGGTCTGCATGCCGATGGTGGCCGCAGCGATCGGCACGCCCAGCTGTGCGCCGCCGAGCAGCGCCAGTGAGGCGGGCTGCCCGGTCAGCGCGCTGACCGCGTGCACGGCCAGGCCGCCGAAGCCCAGTGCGAGGCCCAGCAGAACGTGCCGCGGACTGCTCCACAGGTCGCCCAGCGACAGCGACGCGCCGAGCCAGACGTAGAACAGGGGTGAGAAGAAGCCCTCGCTGAGGGCGAAGACCTGCTTCGCCAGTCGTCGAGGCTCTCCGATCGCCGAGACCGCGACCCCTGCAGCGAACCCGGCGAGCATGATCGACACCGCTGTCTGCGAGGCGAGTACGGCGAACGCGAGCAGCAGCACGAGTGAGATGCGCAGCTCGAGCGCCAAATGCTCGCGGCGACTGACCCGGTGCGCCTCGCTCAGCATGCCGCGGCGTCGCATCATGCGCAGCGCGAGAACGACCCCGGCGGTCAGAGCGCAGAGTGCCAGTGCGCCGACGATGGTCAGCAGGGCGCGGCCGGTGTCCATGACCAGAGGCAGCAGCACGATCGACGCCACGTCGGCGACGGCGATCTGCGCCATCGTGGCGGTCACCGCCGGGCCGGTCAGCCGGGCCTGAGCCATCGCGGGCAGCGCCAGCGCCGCCGAAGAAGACCCGAGTACGACCGTATAGATCAGCCAGTCCGCACTGTGCAGGGTGAGGCTGATGAGCGCGCCCAGCGCCAGAGCGGCCACGGCCACGGCTGCCGCTCGGATGAGCCCCTTCAACAGCAGCGGCCGCAGCTCGGGGTTGCGCACCGGAATCTGGCTGCCGGCGACGAACATCGTGAGCGCGAAGCCCAAGTCGGCCAGCAGTGTGAACATCGAGTCGCCGGCATCGACCCATCCCAAGCCGGCGCCGCCGATGAGCAGGCCGCCGAGAATCTGACCGACGAGCACCGGGGCACGCCATCGGGTGACCCAGCTCAGCACAGGCCCCAGCAGCGCGATCACAGTGATCGCCAGCAGCGTGAGCAGAGTCATGCTGGCACGTTAGCACCCCGTGTGCAGCCGCCCTCCCGCGTGAGCTCGACCATGGCATCCGCACTGGGACGCTCACGCAGTGCTGCGCTGCTCGCTGCGACCACCGCGAGACTGACCAGCGCCAGTGCAGCGCCCACTGCGAACATCCAGATGTGGTGCACCCCGCTGAATGCCAGCTCGACGCCCGAGAGGATCGCCGGCATGAAGAACCCCGTGTAGGTGAGGCTGTAGAACACGGCGGTGAACGCGGCCAGACGACCGGGCGGCGCGATGCGCTGCACGTACTGCAGACCAGACACCAGAACCGTGCCGTAGCCGATGCCCAGCACGGCCGCGGCGGTCAGACCCAGCCAGAGCTGCTGCGTGGCCAGTGCGCTCGCGGCCAGCAGCATCCCCGCGCAGGCGACGACCAGGCCGAGCACCAGCGTGCGGGCCGACCCCGGACGCTCGAGACGCTTGATCACCGGCTGCACACCGACGCCGCAGGTGAGACCCACCAGACACATCAGCGCGCTGAAGCCGATCTCAAGGCCGGGAGCCTGCGAGCGCATCTGCGTGGGCAGAATCGCGTAGGCGCTGGCTGCACAGCCGAACACCCACGGAGCTGCGGGAGCGACGATCAGCAGGAAGCGGCGACGCACCGCCGGGTCGATGCCGTCTTCGGCGATCAGCGCGAAGCGCGAGCGGCTGCGGCGGCGTGACGTCGAGAGCACTGCGTGCACCTGCGTCTCCGGGCCTTTGCACATCATCCACACAGTCACCGGAATGAGCAGCCCGACGTTGACGAGGTAGGGCAGCATGGTGGCCGCTGGCCCCCACTGCGCGATGGCACCGGCGACTGCGGCGCCGGCCCCGAAGCCCACGCTGAGCGTGATGGATGCGCGACGTGCGCCCGCCCCCGCATCGGCGTTCGCATCGAACGGGGCCGTCGAGAGCTCCTTGATCCAGGTGCTGCCGACGGCCATCGCCAGACCGAGCGCGAGCCCGCAGAGCAGACGACCGACGAACAGCGCCACCATGCTCTCGGGGCCGAGGGCGAGTACGAGGCTGCCTGCCATGGCCAGCAGCGGGCCTGGGATCATGACCGGACGGCGGCCGATGCGGTCGGCCATGGGGCCGCCGATCAGCAGAGCCGGGATGATGCCCAGCACGTAGCCGCCGAAGAGGATGTTGACCTGCAGGGCGGTGAAGCCGCTGTGCATCTGGTACATCACCAGCAGCGGAGTGAACTCGTTGCCGGCCCAGGCGACTGCGAAGAGCACGGCGGCGACGCTGACCCAAGACCGGCCGTGCGCTGTGCGCGCCCGACCGGTCTGCGGATCGCCCGACCGTCGAACTGTCTGCGTCTGCGTCTGCGTCTGCGTCGACATGGTGTCATCCTCGGTTCGCCGGCTGCGGCTCGACGAGACCGGCGGCCTCGTCGGTCAGCGGCTCAGGGGTGACCACATCGGTGGCGAGGTAGCGTCGGTAGGCCTCTGTGGTGAGAAAAGGCAGGAACGGCTTGTCGAGGGCGACCTGCGCGAACACCTGCACGGCGTCGTCGAACCGGTCGCCGTCGAAGCGCTGCAGCTCTGAGACCACGCCGTCGATGATCTGCTGCACGCGCTCGCGGGTGATGGCATTGCCCTCGGCGGTGACGGTCTGGTAGTGCAGCCACTGCCAGATCTGCGTGCGCGAGATCTCGGCGGTCGCCGCGTCCTCCATCAGGTTGTCGAGGGCCGCGGCACCGACGCCGCGCAGCCACGACTCGATGTAGCGGATGCCCACCGAGACGTTGTCGCGCAGGCCGGCCTCGGTGACCTCGCCAGGGGTCGCCTGGAAGTTCAGCAGATCGCTCTGCCCGATGCTGACGTCGTCGAGCTGACGTTCGACCTGGTTGGGCCGCTCGCCGAGCACCGCGTCGAACTCGGCCTGTGCGTAGGGAATCAGGTCGGGATGCGCGACCCAGGTGCCGTCATAGCCGGCCTCTGCCTCACGGCGCTTGTCTGCCGACACCTGCTGAAAGGCGCGCTCGGTGACCTCCGGATCGCGCCGGTTCGGGATGAATGCGCTCATGCCGCCGATGGCGTAGGCGCCTCGGGCATGTGCGGTCTTGACCAGCAGCTGTGCGTATGCACGGGTGAAGGGAACCTCCATCGTGATGCAGGAGCGATCAGGCAGCACGTTCTTCGCACCGCGCTCGCGGAAGACCTTGATCACGCTGAAGATGTAATCCCAGCGGCCGGCGTTGATGCCGGTGATGTGATCGCGCATCTCGTAGAGGATCTCATCGATCTCGAAGGCCGCAGGCAGCGTCTCGATCAGCACGGTGGCGCGGATGGTGCCGATGTCGAGACCCAGTGCGTGCTCGGCGAAGGTGAAGACGTCGTTCCACAGGCGGGCTTCGAGGTGGCTCTCGAGCTTGGGGATGTAGAAGTACGGGCCTCGCCCGCGGGCGATGAGCTCTTTCGCGTTGTGAAAGAAAAACAGCCCGAAGTCGACGAGGCTGCCCGACGTGTCTTCGGTGCGGTTGCTGTCATCGGTGAAGACCAAGTGCTTCTCGGGCAGATGCCAGCCGCGCGGGCGAGGCACGATGGTGGGCAGCTCGGCGAGCTCTTTCGTTCGCAGGGCGTACTGCTTGCCCTCTGGCGAGGTGAAGTCGATCTGCCCGCGAATCGCGTCGAAGAGGCTCAGCTGGCCGCCGACCACGTTCTGCCAGGTGGGGCTGGTGGCATCCTCGAAGTCGGCGAGCCAGACCTTGGCCGTGGAGTTGAGCGCGTTGACGGTCATCTTGCGATCGGTCGGCCCCGTGATCTCGACGCGCCGATCCTGCAGACCGGGCGCATTCGCAGAGCCGACGACACGCCAGCTTCGGTCGGCGCGGATGTGCGCGGTGCCGGGCAGGAAGTCGGGGTTGGTGCCCAGCGAGTAGTCTTTCAGCCGCTTCGCCCGTTTGGCGAGCAGCTCATGGCGACGTGACGAGAAGCGGTGGTGCAGTGCGGCGAGAAAGTCCAGCGCCTCGGGCGTGAGAATCTCGTCGAAGCGTTCGTGCATGCGCCCGGCGACGCGCACGACGGGTCGGGTCGGTCGGCGGACGGCAGTGGTGGTGTGCATGATTCTCCAATCCTGGTGGCGGGGCCGATCGTCGTTGATCGGCGGGTGCGTGGCGGTGTGACGTGACGACCGGCGTCGCGGCGACGGCGGCGTCGGGAGTGAGCCGGTCGGGGCACGGCCTGCGGCGATGCAGGGGCGCCCCGATCCGACGAGATCAGAACTGTGCCTCTTCGGTGCTGCCCACCAGCGCGAGGGTCGCGCTGTCCGGGTTGAGCGCCGTCGAGATGCGGTCGAAGTAGCCGGTGCCGACCTCGCGCTGGTGCCGGGTGGCGGTGTACCCCTGGCTCTCGGCGGCGAACTCTTTCTCTTGCAGCTGCACGTAGGCGGTCATCTGCTCGTCGCGGTAGCCGCTGGCCAGCTCGAACATCGAGTAGTTGAGCGCGTGGAAGCCGGCCAGCGTGATGAACTGGAACTTGTAGCCCAGCTCGCTGAGCTCACGCTGGAACGAGCCGATCTGCTCGTCAGAGAGGTGTGCCTTCCAGTTGAACGACGGCGAGCAGTTGTAGGCGAGCAGCTTGCCGGGGAACTTCTCGTGGATCGCCGTGGCGAACTCACGGGCAAGCTCAATGTCGGGCTCTCCGGTCTCGACCCAGAGCAGGTCGGCGTACTCGGCGAAGGCCAGACCGCGGGTGATGACCGGCTCGATGCCGTTGCGCACTCGGTAGAAGCCCTCGTCGGTGCGCTCGCCGGTCGTGTACTGGCGATCGCGCTCGTCGACGTCGCTGGTGAGCAGATCTGCCGCCAGCGCATCGGTGCGGGCGATGATCAGGGTGGGAACACCCGCGACGTCGGACGCGAGTCGAGCCGACTGCAGAGTGCGGATGTGCTGCTTCGTCGGAATGAGCACCTTGCCGCCGAGGTGGCCGCACTTCTTCTCACTGGCCAGCTGATCTTCCCAGTGCACGCCCGCCGCTCCGGCCTGGATCATCGCCGACTGCAGCTCGAAGGCGTTCAACGGGCCGCCGAAGCCCGCCTCGGCGTCGGCGACGATCGGCGCCATCCAGTCACGGGTGACCGCCTCGGGCCCCCCTTCGCCGAACTCAACCTGGTGGGCGCGCATCAGCGCGTTGTTGATGCGGCGCACCACCGCTGGCACCGAGTTGACCGGGTACAGACTCTGATCTGGGTAGGTCTGGCCCGAGAGGTTCGCGTCTGCGGCGACCTGCCAGCCGGAGAGGTAGATGGCGCGCAGACCGGCTCGCACCTGTTGAACCGCCTGGTTGCCGGTGAGAGCGCCGAGCGCGCGCACCCAGTCGTCGCCCTCTTCGTGCAGCAGCTCCCAGAGTCTCTCGGCGCCGCGACGGGCGAGTGTGCTCTCTTCGCGGATGCCGCCGCGAATGCGCAGCACGTCTTCGGCGGAGTAATCGCGGCGCACGCCCTCCCAGCGCGGGTCGTTGTCCCACTCGAACTGCAGGTGCTCAGCGGTCTGTGTCTGGTCGCCGGGGCGGATGTTCTGCTCGGTCATGGTGATCTCCTTTGATCTCATGGTGCGTGTGCCACCTCATCGGCCGGTGAGCCGAACCACGTCACTTGGGTGATCGAGTCATCGTTGAGTCGATCGGTCGTGCTGTGGTGAGTTCTACTCTGCGACAAGAGATGCGGACGATCCGGACGAATTTGCAGGAAAGTTCTGCGATATTTCTGTTCTGCGGAGAAAACGGCTGTGTCATCATGAAGACATGACGACCACGCAACGGCGCGGGGCGCGTCTTGGCGATGAGGCGATGGTTGACGCTCTCATCATCGGGCGGCGGATTCGCGCGATACGAAAACAGCGAGGGCTCACCTTGGAGTCTCTCGCGCAGGCGATCGAGCGCGCACCCAGCCAGATCTCAGCGCTCGAGAACGGACACCGAGAGCCGAAGCTCAGCCAGCTCAGGCGCATCGCCGAAGTGCTCGCCGTTCCCCTCGACGATCTCATCGGCGGCGATGAGCCGCCCGACGAACGGGCATCACACGAGATCGAGCTCGAACGCATACAGCGGTCGGTCGGGTTCTCATCGCTCGGCCTGCCTGCGGTGCGAGTGGGGCCTCGACTGGGAGACGACGCCTTGGCCACGATCGTCGGCCTCTATCGCAAGATCGAGCAGCTGCGCGACGACCGACAGGCGACACCAGAAGAGGCCCGCAGGGTGAACGCCGAACTGCGCACCACGATGCGGGCCAGCGACAACTACTTCGAATCGATCGATGATGAGGCCGAGGGACTGCTCGAGACGCTCGGCTACGCGGGCGGCCCGCTGCCGCAGCGGCTGACCGCAGCGCTGGCCGAACACCTCGGCGTCACGCTGCACTACGTCGACGACCTGCCGCAGTCGACGCGGTCGGTGCTGGACGAGCGCAACGGCCGCATCTATCTGCCGCAGTCGGTGATCGGCTCGGGCGACTCGCGCGCCGCGGTGCTGCAGGCGCTGTCGAGCAAGGTGCTCGGGCACACCGTTCCTGCGGACTACGCGGAGTTCCTGCGCCAGCGGGTAGAGAGCAACTACTTCGCCGGTGCGATGCTCATGCCTCGCACCCGCAGCGTCGAACGACTGCGGGCCGCGAAGGCGAACAAAGACCTGGCCATAGACGACTTTCGCGACGCCTACGCCGTCAGCTACGAGACTGCTGCGCATCGGTTCACCAATCTGGCCACGGAGTTTCTCGATCTGCCCGTGCACTTCGTGAAAGTGCATGAGTCCGGCACGATCTGGAAGGCCTACGAGAACGACAGCGTGTGCTTTCCCACCGATTCGCTGGGCGCCATCGAGGGGCAGACCTGCTGCCGACACTGGACGAGCCGCATCGTCTTCGCCGAGACCGATCACTTCAGCCCGTTCGCTCAGTACACCGACACGCCGACCGGCACGTTCTGGTGCGCCGCTCGCGTGCTCGCCTCGTCGCAGGGGAGGGTGTCGGTGTCGGTCGGCACCGACTTCACCCATGCCCGTTGGTTCCGCGGCGGCAACACCGCCAGTCGTGCCGTCTCGACGTGCCCGGACGAGAACTGCTGTCGCATCCCGCCAGCGCACCTGCGAGAGAAATGGGAGGATCAGTGCTGGCCTGCCACGCGACCGCACGCCTCACTGCTCGCCGCGCTGCCACAGGGCGTCTTTCCCGGCGTCGACACCACAGACGTGTACGAATTCCTCGAACGACACGCACCGCCCGAGCCGTCACCGACGGCCGACGAAAGGAACCGCCCATGACCGACTCTCCCGACCTGCTCACCGCAGATCTCGCCGACGACGGTGATCGCGAGCTGCGCAGCGTGGTCACCCAGATGCGCAGCTTCGGCGGTCGCCGACGCGTCTTCGGGCGTGTGCAGACGCTGCAGGTGCACGAAGACAACACGCTGATCAGAGAGCAGCTCGGCACGCCCGGCGAAGGGCGTGTGCTCGTCGTCGACGCCGGCGCATCGCTGCGTCGCGCGGTGGTCGGCGGCAATCTCGGCGTGCTGGCCGCGCGAAACGGGTGGGCCGGCATCCTGGTGGCAGGCGCCGTGCGTGACACCGTCGAACTCGGTCAGGCCGACGTGCACGTCAAGGCGCTGGGCTCTCAGCCGGTGCCCACCGTGAAGCGCGGCTTCGGCGTGCTGGGCGAGCCCATCCGCTTTCTCGAGGTCGATGTGCGGCCGGGCGACTGGGTCGTCTCAGACGAGGACGGCGTGGTGTTCCTCAGCGTCGACCCGCGTTCCGAGGGGTGACCGACCGGTTCAGTCGCCGTTCGGGAATGCCCGGTGCAGCTCGTCGAGCCATGCCTGCGGCGAGGAGTCTGACGGCGCCCGCCAGTCGCCGCGCGGCGAGAGCGACCCGCCGGGCGACACCTTCGGGCCATTCGGGATCGCCGTGCGCTTGAACTGCGCGAACCCGAAGAAGCGCTGCAGAAAGACCTCGAGCCAGTGCACGATCTGCTGCAGGTCGAAGTCATGGCGATCTGCCTCGGGAAAGCCCGCGGGCCACTGCCCGATGCCGGCGTCGCGGCAGGTCGTCGGCTCGGCCCACGCATGTGCGGCCAGCCAGGCGATGCGACTCGGGCGCATGCCGTGACGCAGCACCTGATAGAGCGTGAAGTCGTGCAGCGCGTAGGGGCCGATCTTCTCTTCGGTGCTCTGCACCTTGCCGTCGGCGCCGGCGGGCACCAGTTCGGGCGAGATCTCGGTGTCGAGCACACGCTGCAGCACGGCTGAGACCTCGGCAGAGAAGTGCCCGGTCGAGCTCACCCAGCGAATCAGATGCTGCATCAGCGTCTTGGGAACGCCGGTGTTGACCGTGTAATGCGACATCTGGTCACCGACGCCGTACGTCGACCAGCCCAAGGCGCCCTCTGAGAGATCGCCGGTGCCCACCACGATGCCGCCGCGCTGGTTCGCGAGTCGGAACAGATAGTCGGTGCGCAGCCCGGCCTGCACGTTCTCGAAGGTGGTGTCATAGACCGGCTCACCGTCGGCGAAGGGGTGTCCGATGCGGCTGAGCAGCTCGCGTGCGGCAGGCCTGATGTCGAGCTCTTCGAATGTGACCCCCAGCGACTCGGCCAGTGCCACGGCGTTCGACTTGGTGTGGTCGCTCGTGGCGAACCCGGGCATGGTGAATGCGAGGATGTCGGTGCGCGGGCGTCCGAGACGGTCCATGGCCTGTGCGCAGACGAGCAGCGCGTGCGTCGAGTCGAGGCCTCCCGAGACGCCGATCACGAGCTTCGGCGAGCCGATCGAGCGCATGCGCTGCATGAGACCCGAGACCTGGATGCTGTACGCCTCGTAGCAGTCCTGCGCGAGCCGGGCGGGGTCGGCGGGCACGAAGGGAAAGCGGGCGAGGGTGCGGCGCAGGCCGATGTCGTCGGTGGGCGGCCTCAGCGTGAACGAAACGGTGCGATAGTCGCCCTCGCGGCCGTCGCCGCTCAGATCGGCGAGTGTGCGTCGGTTGTCGTCGAACGTGCCCTGTCGCAGACGCTCCTGCCGCAGCACGTCGAGATCGACATCGGCGACCGACCGTCTCGGCCCGTCGGGAAAGCGTTCGGTCTGCGCGAGCAGCGTGCCGTTGTCGTAGATCATCGTCTGGCCGTCCCACGAAAGGTCGTTGCTCGACTCTCCGGCTCCCGCGGCGGCATAGACATAGGCGGCGAGGCAGCGGGCAGACGCCGAGCGCACCAGCAGATGGCGGTCTTCGGCGCGTGCGATGGTGATGGGACTGCCCGAGAGGTTCGCGAGCACGCTCGCCCCGGCCAGTGCGGCACGAGCGCTCGGCGGAACCGGCACCCACATGTCTTCGCAGATCTCTGCGTGCAGCACCAGCCCCGGTACGTCGACGGCATCGAAGAGCAGGTCGGTGCCGAAGGGCGCATCGAATTCGCCGATGCGGATGCTGCCGCCGCGCTGGTCGTCTCCGGGAGCGTACCAGCGGCGTTCGTAGAACTCCCGATAGGTCGGCAGGTAGGACTTCGGCACGACCCCGAGCAGACGGCCGCGATGGATGACTGCGGCGCAGTTGTAGAGCCGGGACTCGTGCCGCAGCGGCACTCCGACCACGAGCACCGGCAGCAGCTCGGTGCTCGCTGCGACCACCTCGATCAGGGCGTCGACGGCGGAGTCGAGCACTGCATCCTGCAGCACCAAGTCGTCGATGGCGTAACCGGTCAGGCACAGCTCGCTGAAGACGGCCACTCCGACCGCGTCTCGGTCGCACTCCACAGCCTGCTGGATGATCTGCTTCGCGTTCGCAGCAGGATCGGCGATGGCGATGGGAAAGGTGACGGCTGCGACGCGAGCGAAGCCCTGAGCGTAGGCGCTCGCCCGGGCGCCAAGTGCACGGGCGGCGACAAGTCGATCGGTCATGGCCTCCAGTCTGGCACAGCGCGAGGTCTTGCCGGCAGACAGTACACTTGGTGAACATTTGCTACCGTGTTGGCACGATGATGATGAAGGGGCTGAGGCGTCATGATGACTGAACGCGCAGTGAAAGAACCAGGAGCGGCTCGTCGGCTGTGGGCTGACGGCTTCGGAACGCTGGCCACGCGATGCGTGCAGACTCTGGTCGTGCTCGCTGTGATCGTGGTCGTGATCTTCGCCATCATGCAGGTGTCGATCGTCGGCATTCCCGTGCTGCTCGCTCTCATCGTCTCGTCGGCGATCGTTCCGTTCACCGCCTGGCTGCGGCGCAGAGGCGCGCCGGCCATGCTCGCCGCCTGGACGGCCCTGCTGAGCATCGTGGTCACCTTCGGGCTGCTGATCTGGCTGATCGTGTGGGCTGTGCTCAATCAGTGGAACGTGCTGGTCAGCTCGGCGACCGGCGGCATGCAGACGCTCCAGGACTTCATCGACGGGCTGCCGTTCACCGTGCACATGCCGGCGCTCGCCGAGGTCGGGGCGTGGGCGCAGGGCGTGCTGGCCAGCAGCGGCTTTCAGAGCGGAGCACTCGCCGGCGTCTCGGCGACGGCGGAGTTCTTCACCGGCTTCGGCATCTTCGTGGTGGTGCTCTTCTTCTTTCTCAAAGACGGGGCGGCGATCTGGGAGTTCCTGCTGCGGCCTCTGCACGGAGACGGATACACGAGGGCTCGCCGCGCCGGACAGCAGGCCGTCACCACGTTCGGCAGCTATCTGCGCGGCACGACGATCGTGGCCGCGGCTGATGCCGTCGGCATCGGCATCGGACTCGTGATTCTGCAGGTGCCGCTGGCGCTGCCCCTGGCCGTGATCGTGTTCGTC
This sequence comes from Pseudoclavibacter sp. CFCC 13611, assembly GCF_008831225.1. Lineage (NCBI taxonomy): Bacteria > Bacillati > Actinomycetota > Actinomycetes > Micrococcales > Microbacteriaceae > Pseudoclavibacter > Pseudoclavibacter sp. CFCC 13611. The sequence goes on from NZ_WBKE01000002.1 coordinate 412,939, forward strand.
ACGGCATACATCCCGATCGTCGGTGCCACACTGGCCGGCGGGCTCGCCGCCCTGGTCGCGCTGGTGGCCAACGGGCCGGTCGCCGCACTGATCGTGATCGCCATCGTGATCGTGGTCAACCAGCTCGAGGGCAATCTGCTGCAGCCTGTGGTCATGGGACGCACGCTGAAGCTGCACCCGTTGGTGATTCTGATCGCGCTGACCATCGGCGCCTCGCTGGGCGGTGTGCTCGGGGCGATCATCGCAGTGCCGCTCACCGCAGCAGCGTGGTCGGTGCTGCAGGTCTGGGACGGGCCCGGACGCCCGGCACGGTTCGCTCGGGCGAAGTCAGCTCGGGAACGTCGTGAGGCTCGCGAGGCCGAGCTGGCCGCCGAAGAGGAGGCCAAAGCCCCCACCGGCGCAGCGTCGGCGGATGCGGCGGCGGCCTCGGACAAAGACGCTGACGCATCGGGCGGCAGCGACGTATGATCGGCGGCGCCGGCTCCGTCTCGGCGTCGGCGATCAAGACTCAGAAGGAGTTCTTCTATGAACACAGCACTCTCAGAGAAACGCGTGCTCGTCATCTCGACCAACTACGGAGTCGAGACCGCTGAGATCTCGCGCCCGGTCAACGATCTGCGCGCAGCGGGTGCTCGGGTGACCGTCGCCGCGCCGAAGCCTGAGGCCATTCTCACCTTGGTGCACGACCGCACGGTCGGCGAGACGCTCGCACCCGACGCGACCTTCGCCGACATCGACCCGGCGCAGTTCGACCTGCTCGTGCTGCCCGGCGGCACCATCAACGCCGACCAGCTGCGCGTTGACAACGACGCGCAGCGCATCGTGCGTCGCTTCACCATCGCGGGTCGGCCGATCGCTGCGATCTGTCACGCACCGTGGGCGCTGATCGACGCCGGAGTGGCCGAGGGCAAGAAGCTCACCTCGTACAGCAGCATCAAGACCGATCTGGTCAACGCGGGAGCCGAGTGGGTCGACGCCGAAGCGGTCGTCGACGACACCGATGGCTGGCGGCTGATCACCTCGCGGTCGCCGCAGGATCTCGACGCCTTCGTGGCGGCCATCATCACGACGCTGGAGGGCTGAGCTCAGGAGGCGCGTCCAGAGCGACTCTCCGAGGTCTCGCGAGACATCAGCGCGGTCTGGATGCGTGAGGCGATCATGCCGATGAGCATGGCGATCACCACGGCGATGCAGATCACGGCTACGGGATGCCTCTCGACCCAGATGCCGGCGACCGCGCCGATGCCGGTGCTGTAGATCGCCCAGACCAGCGAGCCGACCGCAGAGAGTCGGACGAACAGCGCCGTCGGCATGTGCAGGTCGGCGCACGCGAGGGTGGTCGCCAGGCGCCCCATCGGCACCAGACGGGCGCTGATCATGGTGATGTCGGGCTGATCTCGCAGCCGGCGTCGCATCCAGCGTCTCATGCGCCGCACTCTGACGCCGTTCAGCCATCGCCAGCCGCCCAGATGCGTCCACCGTGCCAGACCGAACGCTCCGAGGTCGCCGACCACCATGCCGACAGTGGTGCTGATCAGCAGCACGATGGTCACGAACAACTGCTCGGGGCGGGCGTAGGCGATGGTCGCCAGTGCGATCACGAGCGACTGTGTGGGCAGAAAGGTGAGCGTGCCGCTCAGCGCGAGCACGAGGGCCAGCGCGACGAACACCCAGGGCGAACTCGCGAGTGACAACACCCAGTCAGAGGCTGCAGATCCCATGGCCTCCCAGCGTACCCGGTGAGCTGTGCCACATCGTCGAGCGTGCGTCAGCCCTGTGCACGACTGCGGAAGCCGCGCAGCCGCAGGCTGTTGCCCACGACGAAGACGCTGCTGAACGCCATCGCTGCGCCCGCCAGCATCGGGTTGAGCAGCCCCAACGCTGCGAGCGGGATCGCCGCGACGTTGTAGGCGAAGGCCCAGAAGAGGTTGGTCTTGATCGTGCCGAGCGTGCGCCTGGCCAGTCGGATCGCGTCGGCGGCGCTGCGCAGATCGCCACGCACCAGGGTGATGTCTGCGGCCTCGATGGCCACATCGGTGCCGGTGCCCATGGCGAGCCCCAAGTCGGCGGTGGCCAGTGCGGGGGCGTCGTTGACGCCGTCACCGACCATCGCCACGACGTGCCCGGCCTGCTGCAGCCGCCTCACTTCGGCGACCTTCTGCTGCGGCAGCACCTCGGCGATCACCTGGTCGACGCCCACTTCGGCGCCGATCTGTCGAGCGGCCCGTGCATTGTCTCCGGTCAGCAGCACAGGGTCGAGCCCGAGACCGGTGAGCTGCGTGATCGCCTCGCGGCTGGTGGGCTTCACCGTGTCGGCCACGACGACGATGCCGCGTGCCGTGCCGTCCCAGCCCACGGCGATGACGGTCGCACCGCCCTGCTCCGCCTGCTGCTTGGCGGCCACGAGTTCGTCAGACAGGTGCATCGACCACTGCTCCAGCAGCGCCTCGCGGCCGGCGACGACGACATGGCCCTCGACCAGACCGCGAACGCCGAGGCCTGCGGCATTGGCGAAGTCAGAGACCTCTGGCAGAGCTCCGGCTTCGGCCGCAGCCTGGGCGATCGCACGGGCGATCGGATGCTCCGAGGCCGCCTCGAGGGCGCCGGCCAGCCGCAGCAGGTCGTGCTGCGTGACGTCAGGCTCGGCGACGACGTTCTTCACGGTCATGCGGCCCGTGGTCACTGTGCCGGTCTTGTCGAGAACGATGGTGTCGACCCGACGCGTCGACTCGAGCACCTCGGGGCCTTTGATGAGGATGCCGAGCTGCGCACCGCGCCCCGTGCCCACCAGCAGTGCGGTCGGTGTCGCCAGCCCCAGAGCGCACGGGCAGGCGATGATGAGCACCGAGACGGCCGCGGTGAAGGCCGCTGTGGCGGGATGCCCGAGCAGCAGCCATACCACCAGCGTGATCAGGGCGATGCCGATCACGATGGGCACGAAGACGGCTGACACGCGGTCGGCAAGTCGCTGCACCGGTGCCTTGCCCGACTGGGCGTCTTCGACCATCTGCGCCATTCGCGCGAGCTGCGTGTGGGAGCCGACCCGGGTGGCGCGCACGACCAGGCGGCCACCGGCGTTCACCGTCCCGCCGACCACAGCGTCGCCTTCGTGCACCTCGACCGGCACCGGTTCGCCCGTCAGCATCGACGCATCCACCGACGACGACCCTGACATCACGCGGCCGTCGGTCGCGATCTTCTCGCCCGGCCGCACCACGAATTCGTCGCCCACGGCGAGCTGAGCGACCGGAACGCGCTGCTCGCGGCCGTTCCGCAGCACCGCGACGTCTTTGGCCCCGAGCTCGACGAGTGCGCGCAGCGCCGCGCCGGCCTGTCGTTTCGAGCGCATCTCGAAGTAGCGTCCGGCCAGGATGAACATGGTGACCCCGGCGGCGACCTCGAGGTAGATGTTGTTCGAGCCGTCGGTGGGAGCGATCGTGAGTTCGAACGCATGGTGCATGCCTGGCATGCCGGCTGTGCCGAAGAAGAGCGCGTAGAGCGACCAGAGCAGCGCCGAGACGGTGCCCAGAGAGATGAGCGTGTCCATCGTCGCCGCCCCGTGACGCAGGTTGGTCCAGGCGGCGCGATGGAACGGCCACGCCGCCCAGACGACGACCGGAGCCGCAAGGGTGAGCGACAGCCACTGCCAGTTCGTGAACTGCAGTGCGGGGATCATGGCCATCGCGATGACCGGCACTGAGAGCACCACAGAGCCGATCAGCCGGTTGCGCAGCGCCACCAGCTCGACGTCGGCGTGCGAGGCGGCGGATGCGGTGGACGGCTCGGGGGGAGCGGGCAGAGCTGCCGTGTAGCCGGTCTGCTCGACCACGTCGATCAGCTGCGCCGGGTCGTACCCTTCGGGCGCGTGGACCCGTGCCTTCTCGGTGGCGAAGTTCACCGTCGCCTGCACACCGTCGAGCCGGTTCAGCTTCTTCTCGATGCGTGCTGCGCACGAGGCGCAGGTCATGCCGCCGATCTCGAGTTCAATGCTGTCGCGCCCGGGCGCTGCCGAGGTGGTGCTCTCTGCGGTCACGGTGTCTGACTCCTTCGCTGAGAATGAAGCCCGCTGTTGTCTCTGCGGCTTCTGACTGCGGCCGGCTCAGCCGCGAGTCGCCGAGTATCCGGCCTCTTCGACGGCGGCCAGAACTGCTGCGTCGTCGAGCGGCTGCTCGCTGGTGATGTGCAGGCGACCGGTCTGTGCGCTGACCTCGAGGCTCTGCACGCCGGGGATCTTCTCGACCTCCTCGCGCACGGCGTGCTCGCAGTGCCCGCAGGACATCCCCGTGACGGCGAAATCGGTGATCGTGCTCATGTCGTCTTCCTCTCTTCGACGAATCAGATCGTCGGCTCGAATACCCGGTGGGGGTATTCGTTCGACCACTATACTCCTGACTTTGTGCTGTCGCACCGACGAAATCGAATATTCCGCGGCGCCCGAGTGGTGGCAGAACGGTCTCATGGCGCACGATGAGATGACATGGTCAGCGGCGATCGAAGGAGGCCCCCGATGCAGACAGACGAGAAGACCTGCATCGTGCCGAACCTCTGGTTCGACGGCAGCGCTCGCGAGGCCGTCGACTTCTACCTCGAGGCGCTGCCAGACTGCCACGTCACCGACGTCTCTCACTATCCGCACGAGGGCCTGCCTCCCTTCCAGGAAGCCATGGCGGGCCAGGAGCTCACGATCGAGTTCACCGTCGCGGGCCAGAGGCTCGTCGCCATCAACGCCGGTGCGGAATTTCGCCCGAACCCGTCGATCTCGCTCATGCTGAACTTCGACCCCAGCGTCGACGCCCAGGCACAGGAGCGTCTGCACCGCGTGTGGCAGGCACTCGGTCGTGGCGGCACAGCCCTCGCCCCGTTGGGCGAGACGTCGTTCAGCAGGTGTTTCGGGTGGATGCAGGATCGATACGGCGTGTGCTGGCAGCTGATCCTGACCGACCCTCGCGGTGCGCCTCGGCCGTTCGTGCTGCCGTCGCTCCTGTTCGCCGGCCCTCAGCGGGGAAGTGCACTGCCTGCGATCGAGTACTACGTCGACGTGTTCAGACCGCGCGCCGAGATGGCCGGGCTCGGCACGGTCATTCCGCACAGCCGAACAGACAAAGATCCGACGGACGACGCCAGCGCCGACGGGCTGCTGGAGTTCGCGGACTTTCAGCTCTGCGGCCAGTGGCTCACGGCCGCAGACGACACCGGCAGTGCCGACTTCACCTTCACCGAGGGCGTGTCTCTGCAGGTCGACTGCGCCGACCAGACCGAGATCGACCGTCTCTGGGCGCTGCTGTCGTCGTCGCCTGAGGCCGAGGCCTGCGGCTGGTGCCGAGATCGGTTCGGGGTGAGCTGGCAGATCGTTCCTGCGAACATCGGCGAGCTGATGCAGCGCCCCAAAGCCTATGAACGACTTCTGGGCATGAAGAAGATCGTCATCGACGAGCTGCTGGCGTCGTGAGTGCCCCGAGTTCCCCGAGTGCCGTGAGCGCGCGGGTCATGCTCGATCGAGTGATCGACTCCGGAGGCCAACGGGCTGTGGCTCCGGCCGCGTCGCTCTTCGCCCGCGGTGCACTTGCCGGAGCGCTGCTCTCGTGTGCGACGGTGCTCTCATATGCGGCCACGACGCAGACCGGGCTGCCGCTGATCGGCGCCATCGTGTTTCCGATCGGGTTCGTGGTCATCATGCTGCTCGGTCTCGAACTCGTCACCGGCAACTTCGCCGTCGTGCCGCTGGCCATGCTCGCGCACCGCGCTCGCGGCCGTGACTTCGCGCGCAACGCGACATGGGTGCTGCTCGGGCACTTCGTCGGTGCCGGCGTCTTCATCGGCCTCTTCGCAGCCGGTGCCACGGATTTCGGCAGGACGCCCGAGGGACACAGCGCGACATCCGCCGTCATCGCGATGATCGTGAGCACCGCAGAGACCAAGACGACCGGCTACGCCGCATTCGGTGCCCTGGGCGTCGCCGTGGTCTTCGTCAAGGCGATGCTCTGCAACTGGCTGGTGACGATCGGCGCGATGCTCAACTACGCGGCTGACGACACTGCCGGGCGAGTGCTGGCGATGTGGCTGCCGGTGACGATGTTCTATGCCCTGGGACTCGAACATGCGGTGGTGAACCTGTTCGTGATCCCGGCCGGCATCGTACTCGGCGCCGACGTCACCGCAGCGCAGTGGTGGGCGTGGAATCAAGTGCCCGCACTGGCCGGAAACCTGGCCGGCGCGCTGCTGCTCACCGTCCTTCCACTGTGGTGGGCACATCGGCGCGTCGCCTGATCCCGTCATCCCATGCCAGGGGCGTGCCACGACGTCGGCGACACGCAGGAAACAGGGGTTTGCATGTTCGCTTTCGAACGTTAGGCTAACGCGGTGACGATGACAGAGACTGTGACCGATCTGAACATCCGCCTGGCGACGATTGACGACGCTCAGGCGTGCGCCGAAGTGTACCGTCCGTACGTCGAACACACGTCGTTCACCTTCGAGACGATCGCTCCGACGACCGAGATGGTCGCCGAGCGCATGCAGGGAGCCCTCGAGCACTACGCATGGGTGGTCGCCGAACGCGACGGCCAGGTCGTCGGGTACGCATATGCGCACGAGTTCAGCGACAGACCCGCCTATGACTGGACCTGCGAAACCAGCGTCTACGTGTCGGTCGACGAACGCCGTGGAGGCGTGGGCCGTGCGATGTACGACGCCATGATGGATCGTCTGGCCGAGCGCGGCTACCGACGCGTCATCGCGAACGTGGTCAGCGAGAACGAGGCCAGCATCCGCATGCACAAGCGCATGGGGTTTCGTGAGGTCGGCCGCTTCGAACGGGTCGGCTGGAAGTTCGACGAGTGGCACGACGTCACCTGGCTCGAACTCGACCTCGACGACGATCATCCCGCCGAGGCCGGCATGGCCCGCCCCGCCATGCTGCCGAAGCACCTCTGAGACCCCTCTGACCCGGCTGGCACCGAACCGGCGCTCCTGATGCCCCTTCGGTGATTGCAGACGCACGGCTGCTGCTCAGACACGGCACAGCATCAGGCGGCACCCTGTAGTCGGGGACCGCACGCTGCGGCTCCCGGCAGGAGGAGTCATGCAGTTCAGCGAATTCGTGCAGGCGTATCACCGCGAAGTCCCACCGACGCACACCGCGACAGCTGGGGCAAGCCTCCCAGCGAAGACGCAGCGCGAACTCGACTCCATCATGGGTCAGGGGAGGGTCCACGCCGAGCGCTGGGGCGGTCTTCTGCACGACTGTCTCGCAGGCAGAGCCATCGGCATCTCGAAGCGTCAGCTCGACGCCGAGGCGCAGGCCTACCTGCGCTGGTTCGCCGCGGCCGGAGACCGACTCGTCGCGCTGTCAGTCGAGATCGCAAACGAGCAGGCGGCCTCTGAGGTCGATTGCTCTGGCGGGGCGGCTGAAGGAGCGACCGCATCTCAGCAGATCGAATCGGCGAAGGTGCTCCACGCGCTGACCGAATTCAGCTTTCACCGGCTGAACGCCAGATGTCTGCCGATGTGGAGCGCACTGCTCTTCGACGAATGCACGCCACGAAGCATCCGCCGCACGGTGGCGCGGGCGCGGTTCGAACTCTCCAGTGACGTCCTGCTGTTCTCTGCAGTGCGCGAACAGGCCCTGGGCAGCATGGCCCAAGACGACGCTGAGACGAGGCAGCTGCGCAGGTGGCACACGGGAATGCTCACAGAGATCGACGCGATGATCGCCCTGCTCGAAGTGTCGTGCCGGTCACCTCAGACAGTGGTGCTTCCCGCCCCGCCGCAGTTCGAACGATTCGCCGGCGGAGCGAACGCCGACATGATCGTGATCGACACCGCAGCGCACGAAGTGATCGGCGTCCAGGTCAAGTCGAGCCGCTCGTGGCGTCAGGCAGACCATTACGACGCCCGCCGCGTCGTCATGCTCGACGGCGTGCTGCACCTGGAGAACTCGCGAGTGATGCGTACCGACGCCCGACGGTCAGACCGCCGGGCGGTCTCATGGCCGGGCCTCGTCGGCGCGCATTATCTTCGAGCTCTGCCGGTCGGCCGCGTCGAGAAGGGCTGGGCGACACGACGCCAGGCGCTGAACATGAAAATCGCCGCGCGGCACTATGCCGGCGAGATGACCGATCGCAACGCCGAAGCGTTCGAGAACTGCGTACGACTGGTGCAGCAGGCGCTCGGAGCGACCGGAGTCACCGGAGCGACCGGAGCGACCGGACGGATGCGCGTCGGGGATGGAGCGCAAGGCCGCTCGACAGCGCCCGACCGTCTGAGGGCGTCTCTGGCCTGAACAGAGCCGACCGCCTGAAGAACTGGCGGCCTGCACAGGGCCGGCCGCCTGAACAGAGCCGACGAAGATCGCCCGCCGCACAGCTGCTCACCGAGCAGAGTGCGGCGGGCGATCTTCGGTTCACCGTTGTGTGAGGTCGTAGACGGTCACTCCGTCGACGGTCTGAGCTGTGAAGTTCTGCTGCACCCACGACTCGATCTCAGAGGACGCCGATGACCCTCCGTTGGGCGCTCCCATGGAACCCCCGGCGATGTAGAAGTGGATCTCGCCATCGTCGACGTACTGCTGGAACAGCTGCAGCGTCGGGAACGGGTCGCTGCCGTTGAACCCGCCGATCGGCATGACCGGCACGTCGGCGGCGAGCTGATACGAGGCCGCGTTCTGCGACCCTGTCGTGGCGGCCGCCCACCGGAAGGCGGTGGAATCGCCTCGCAGCATCTCTGTGATCTGATCCGAGACCGTGGTGCCGCCGAGAAGCCCGCCGCCCATGCGGCCTTCGGCGCGTCCTCCGGCCGATCCTGCACTCGGCGGCTGGGTACCCGAGCCGTCCGGTGAGGTGCCCGGAGCATTCGGTGCCGAGTCGGCACCGTCAGCCGCGCCTGCTCCAGGCTGCGGCATGCCTTGTCCGCCGCCCATGCCGCCGCCTGGGCCTCGCATGCTGCCCGACTGCACGGCAGGGCCCGCGGTGATGATCGAGCCGGTGTACCCCTGCTGCACGGTGTAGACCGTGTAGCTCGTCGGCCCGGCGAGGCAGACGACGACTGCGGCGACTGCGCTGCGCACGGCCAGCTTTCGCGAATCGGGAACCCAGGCGCTGGCCGCCAGCCCGATCGCCGAGGCCGCGCCGAGCACGAGAACCGGCCAGCGAAGCAGACTCTCACTGCGGCCGAGCAGCACGAACGCCCAAACCGCCGTCACCATGACCGTCCCTGCCAGCACGATGGTCAGAGCGCGGCCGCGTCGTGCGCTCTCGCCGCGCATCCGCCACAGCTCAGCGGCACCGAGCCCGATGACGCCGGCGATGCCCGGTGCCAAAGCGACCGTGTAATAGGCATGGAAGATGCCGGACATGAAGCTGAACACCAGGAAGGTGACCAGCATCCAGCTGCCCCACACGATGACCGAAGCCCGCAGTGCGTCAGTTCGTGGACGACGCCACGTGAGCACGAGCAGCGCGACCATCAGGATGACCGCAGCAGGAATGAGCCAGGACGCCTGACCTCCGATCTCGCCGTCGAGCAGACGTGTGATCCCGGTCGAGCCCCACATGCTTCCCTGCCCGCCGCCTCCGCCGGGTGTGACCGATCCCGTCTCGTTGCCAGTGATGCGGCCGAGCCCGTTGTACCCGAAGGTGAGCTCGAGAAACGAGTCGTTCTGCGAACCGCCGACATAGGGGCGCCACGACTCGGGAACGAGTTCGACCAGAGCAACCCACCATCCAGCGCTCCCAATGATCGCCGCGACGGCCAGCAGTCCGTCTCGCAGACGGCGTCTCAACGGCACCGGTGCCGCCAGCAGATAGGCTGCGGCGAACCCCGGCAGCACGACGAAGGCCTGCAGCTGTTTCGTCAGAAAGGCGAACCCGATGGCGACGCCGGCCCACAGCATCCATCGTGTTCTGCCGTCTTGCACGGCACGGACGACGAAGTACGCCGTGAGCGTGAGCAGAAAGACGAGCATCGCATCGGGATTGTTGTAACGGAACATCAGCGCCACGATCGGCGTCGACGCGAATGCGACGCCGGCCAGCAGAGCAGCCACGGGGGTGGAGACCCGCCGCACGGCGGCATAGAGCACCGCTGTCGTCGCGACGCCCAGCAGGGCCTGAGGTATCAGCATCGCCCACGTGTTCAGTCCGAAAACCCGCACAGAGAGCGCCATGAGCCAGAGGAACGCCGGCGGTTTGTCGACAGTGATCGAGTTGCCGGCGTCTGACGAGCCGAAGAGAAATGCCGTCCAGTTCTCGGCGCCGGCCTGAACGGCGGCGCTGTAAAAGGCGTTCGCCCAACCCGACGCGCCGAGATTCCAGATGTATGTGAAGGCCGTCACCACCAGCAGGGCGCCGAGCGCCGGGAGCTCCCACCGTGGTCGTCGCTGCCTCTCGGGCGCCCGCGTCTCGCTGACGGCGGCGGTCTCGGGGGTGGATGCGGTGGTCGTCATTTGTCTCCTCCGGAGATGATCGTAGGGTGTGAGGATCGGTCGTTCGAATTGGCTGCCGACGTCGAATCAGCGGGGTGCGGGCGGAAGACCCAGCGTCGAAAGAGCAGGAACTTCAGCAGCGTGGCGACAAGGTTCGCGACGGTGGCAGCCACGATCTGCACGAGGGGAGAGAACCCCTGAGTCAGCGAAAGCGCCACCGAGGTCAGCAGCCAGCACAGGGCGAAGACGAGCAGCCCCTGGCCCTGATGCCGCAGGGTGCCGGCACGGCTGCGCACTCCGAAGGTCAGTCTGCGATTGGCCTGGGTGTTGACGATCGTGCTCAGCAGCAGCGCCAGCAGATTGGCCGCCTGCGCGCTCATCATGGTCTGCAGCATCAGCAGCAGCACGGTGTAGAGGGCCGTGCTCGCGACGCCGATCAGACCGAATCGTACGAGCTGTCTGAGCAGCGAGCCGCTCTGCGTCTCTGGTGCGCTCGCATCGGTCGGCGCAGGTGCTCTCGGGTCGCCTGGCCGAACCGTGCGACGAATCGTCTCGAGCGGGATGCGACCGCGCACGAGCTCGGATCCGAGTCGCACGATGCCACCGAGGTCTTGCCTGACAGTCGCCGGGATGTCGACACGGCTGTCTGGATCGTCGACCCAGTCGACCGGAACCTCGTGAATGCGCAGTCCCGCCTTCTCGGCGATCACCAGCAGCTCGGTGTCGAAGAACCACTGCGAGTCGTGCACGTAGGGCAGCAGAGCCCGAGCCGCCTGCGCCGAGATCGCCTTGAACCCGCACTGTGCGTCTGAGAAGCGAACGCCGAGCGTGCCGTGCAGCAGCAGGTTGTACGAGCGTGAGATGAACTCTCGTTTGACGCCGCGCTTCACCCGAGAGGTGCGAGAAAGCCGTGTTCCGATCGCCAGATCGCTGTGCCCTGAGACCAGCGGTGCCACGAGCGGTGCGAGTGCGCGCAGATCTGTCGAGAGATCGACATCCATGTATGCGAGCACCTGAGCGTCGGCAGCAGACCAGGCGGTGGCCAGCGCGAGCCCTCGCCCCTTCTGATCGAGATGCACAGCGCGCACGGAGGGCAGACTCTCGGCCAGCGCGCCGGCGACCTGCCACGTGCCGTCTGTCGATGCGTTGTCGACGATGGTGATCGTCGTGCTGAACGGAAACCCGTTATCGAGAAAGGAACGGGTGGTCGTCACCGCCCGCGCCAGCGAGGCCTCTTCGTTGTACACGGGAATCACGATGTTCAGCACGCTGTGCGGCGTCTGCGGCGGATCAGGGGCGCGCAGACGGTGTGGGTCGGTTGCCGGTCGGGTCTGGTCGGTCGTCATATGAACATGCTCGCGACGGTGCTTGTGATGCAGGAGGTGATTGCATGTGCAGTTCCGAGCAGCAAGCTGTGACAGTCTTGTCGGCGAGATTCGCCGCGACGCGCCGCGCCGCAGGAGTCGCGCGTCGCAGGCGAGGTGTGTAGGCTGAGAGCTACCGCGGGCGGTTGAGAGCGCCTGTACGGACGAGAGCGATGCAGGCAGTCGTCTCTCGGTCACATCGGTCGTCGAACGGCCGAGTGATTTCCCGCTCGGCCTTCGAAAGCAATCAACGGACGATCAGCACTCTCGGTGGCATGTGCGAATATGCCTCGGCGTCCGACCAGATTCGCGCGAAAAGGGCGTGCGCAAGTCGTATGACAACGGTTGTCATACGCACACAGAAAAGCTTCGCGCCCACCGGGCCGCGAAAAATCGACAGTGCAGGAGTGCTGTCGAACAACGAAAGAAAGCAGTACAGCATGACAACCGGCACAGTCAAATGGTTCAACTCGGAAAAAGGCTTCGGCTTCATCGCCCCTGACGACGGCAGCGCCGACGTGTTCGCTCACTACAGCGCGATCACCGGTGACGGCTACCGTAACCTCGAAGAGAACCAGCACGTCGAGTTCGAGGTGACGCAGGGCCCCAAGGGTCTGCAGGCCGAGAACATCCGCAACGCCTGAGACAGGCGCAGTCGACTTCGTGAGTCGTGAACGATCGCACTGATCGCGCACGGCACACACCAAGAGGGCGTTCACACTGATGAATTCAGTGGGAACGCCCTCTTTCGTCGTCTGACGACTACTGTTCGTCGAGATACTGCGTCGCGAAGACAGGTCGGGCGGCGTCCCACCCGGCCGGATGGAACATCCCCGCGAGCACGTCGCGCTGGAGGCGACTGAGCTCGCTGCCGGCGTCATAGGCACGTGACCCGGACAGACGGATCGCATCCTGCACGACGTTCTTGGCCATCTCGACGGCGCGCAGCTTGCCGCCCACGAAGCGGCGGGCCCAGCCTGCGCCGTGATCGACGAGGGCGTCGAACTCTCTGGTGTACGTCGCCAGCTGCGGCGGCACGGCTTCGTACTCCATCGCCATGTCGGCGATGCGCGCACGAAACTCCGGCACCTCGGCGAGCGACTCCGAAGCCTTTGCCGACCAGCGGCTGCGCAGCCCCTCGACGGCAAGATCGAGCGCCCGCGCGGCGAGGCCTGTGTAGACCGAGGCGATCAGCAGCTGGAAGTTCGCGTTGATGGCGAAGGTGAGCAGGTCGGGGGAGGGGCCGACCGGAATGCTTCGGGTCATGCGGTCGGCGTGCACCAGCGCGTGATCGAGCCGCGTCGACCGGCTCTGGGTCGCGCGCATGCCCAACGGATTCCAGCCGCCCACGGGCTCGGCGCCGCCGTCTTCGCGATTGAGGAACCCGTAGACCACTCGCGGGGCTTCCGGGTCGGTCTGGTCGAGCCCGTGCACCCCCAGCCGCGTCCAGACCGGGCCCAGCGAGGTGAACACCTTCGTGCCGGTGAAGCGATAACCGCCGTCGTCCTGGGGGTCGGCCTCGGTTGTCGACCCGAAGAGCACGAAGTCGTTGCCCGCCTCGCTGATGCCGAAGGCGAAGATCTCTCCCTCAGCGGTCTCTTCGAGCACGAAGTCGTGCGAGTGATCGCCGCGAGCGGCCATGGCGTGCGCCACACCCGTCCAGACCAGATGCATGTTGATGCCGAGAGCCGTCGCGGGTGCGGCCTGCGCCAGGCGCTGCTGCAGCAGCGACACCTCGTGCATGCCGAGGCCGGCGCCGCCGAGTTCGGTGGGCACGAACGCCTTGAGATAGCCGTGTTCGCGCAGCTCGGCGAGATCTTCGTCGAAGAAGACGTTGCGCTCGTCGTAGTCGGCGGCTCGATCATGGATGCGCTGCCAGAGATCGTCGGGCAGCAGCTGCTGCGAGATCTCGGCGAAGCGCGCCTCGCGGTCACGGTGTGCGGTGTCAGTCATCGATTGCCTTTCGCATGGGTCGGCGGCCGGCTGGTTGCCCGGTCGTCTGGTTCTGGGGCTGAGTTTGGGGCTGAGCCTGAGTCTGGGGCTGGGCCTGAGTCTGGATTTTGGATTGGGGCTGAGCCTGAGCCGTCTGCGGATGCGAGCTCACGAGGTCTCCTGGGGGCGAGTGCGGATGCGCGGCGCAGCAGCAGCGAGGCGTTATGACCGCCGAAGCCGAAAGAGTTCGACAGCACCGTGCGCACGTCGACCGGCCGGGCCTGCCCGGTGACGATGTCGTGGTCGGGGAACGCACTCTCGTCCAGATTGATCGTCGGCGGCACCACACGGTCGCGAAGCGTCTGCACGGCGAACACCGCCTCGAGCACGCCCGAGGCGCCGAGCAGATGACCGGTCGACGACTTCGTCGAGGTGATCGGCACCTGCTGTGCCGCCGCGCCGAGCGCGCGGTCGAGGGCCTGCACCTCCATGCTGTCGTTGAGCGGGGTGCCGGTGCCGTGCGCGTTCACGTGATCGACGTCTCGGGGCGCGACGCCGGCATCCTGCAGACAGGCGTCGATCGCCTGCGCCGCGCCGCGCGCCTCGGGGTCGGGCGCCGTCGCGTGCCAGGCATCGCTCGACGCCCCGTAGCCGGCCAGCTCGGCGAGCGGGCGACCGCCGCGAGCCCGCAGACTCTCGCCGGATTCGAGCAGGACGGCCGCGGCGCCCTGCGCCATGACGAACCCGCTGCGGGCGCGGTCGAACGGGCGACAGGCGGATGCCGGGTCGGCCTCGTACCCGGCCGCCAGCGCCCGCATGCGTGCGTTGGCCGAGAGATTGACCGCGTTGAGGCAGTCTTCCATGCCCACGACGAGCACGGCGTCGGCATAGCCGTGGCGGATGCGGCGCATGGCCTCGCCGAGTGCGACCGCCCCGCTCGCGCAGGTGGCCGAGAGGCCGACGGTCGGGCCGTGCAGGCCATAGCGCATGCTGAGCAGGGCGCCGGCGGCGTCGGGCGCGCCGTGCATGGCGACGTACGGGGTGACTCCTCTCGGCCCGCGGGCGTCGAGCGCCCGGGTCTGCTGCTGCACCGTCTCGATCGGGCCAGATCCGGTGCCCACAATGATCTCGGCACGTGGCGCGCCCGGCAGCCGACCAGCCGACCCAGCGTGAGCGAGGGCTTCGTCTGCAGCGGCGATCGCCCACCACAGCACCCGGCTGAGTCGGCGCGCCTCGTGCGGCGGCAGCACCGAGCTCGCCTCGAAGTCGCGAACCTGCCCGCCGATGCGCACAGTCAGGTCGTCGTACGATCCGCCGCAGCCGTCAGGCCCGTGCAGCAGCCCGACGCCGCTGCGCCCCGCGAGCACCGCCTGCCAGGTGGTCTCGGCATCGAGCCCGCAGGGGGTCACGGCACCGAACCCGCTGACAAAGACCGGGCGGCGTGCGCCGTTCTGGGGTGCGCTCACCGCAGGACGTGAGCTCGTGGACACATCTGCGCTCATAGCCGGGTGACCTCCGGTCCGTCGGCCTCGATCAGCTCAGTGGTTTCGGAACGCCGAACCTTGCCCCCGACGGTGCGCGGCAGCCGGGCGACGACGCAGAACCTTCTGGGCACGAACTGCGGAGCCAGACGCCGACGCAGCTCGCGGAGTAGCTCGGCCTTCGTTGGCAGCCCGGCCTTCGTGGGCAGCCCGACTGCGCCCGCATCCCGCTCATCGTGCTCGATGACGGCGACCACGATCGAGCCGAGCGTGCGGTCGGGTACGGCGACCGCGCAGCTGCGCTCGCAGCCCGGGATCTCGGCCAGGGCGCGTTCCACCTCGGGAAGGCTCACCTTGTGACCGCCGGTGACCACGATGTCGCCTGCGCGCCCGACCAGCTCGAGCGCGCCATCCACCAGCCGGCCCTGGTCGTGCACCGTCGCCCAGCCGGCCTCGTCGACGAGATGCTCATCGGTGAGCGCGGCGACATAGCCGGCCGCCGTCGAGGGCACGCGAATGTGCAGCTCGCCGATCTGACCGTCGGGCACCGGCTGCCCATGCGGGTCGCGGATGCTGATCTCGACGCCGTCGTAGAGATGGATGCGGGTGCCGTCGCCGCCGCGGCTGTCGCCGATGAATCCGATCTCGGCGGCTCCGTAGTAGCTGATCAGCGGCACACCGGGAAAGGCCTGCTGCACGCTTTCACGCACGCTCGCCGAGAGGTTGGCGCCGCCGGTCACCAGCAGCCGCAGGTGCTCGGCCGCGGCCGGCTCGTGTCGTGCCGCCTGAGCGATGCCCTGCACCGCAGCCGGCACCGCCACGATGCGTTCGATGTGCTCGTCACGCATGCGCGAGACCAGCGGAATCGGCGAGAACGAGTCGCTCAGCGAGCAGGTGCCGCCCGAGGCGAGCACTTCGAGCAGGGCATAGAGCGTCAGACTGTACGAGATGGGCCCGGGTGCGAGGGTGCGCTCGCCGTCGAGCGCCTCGAGGTAGCGGCTCGAGACGGCGATGTTGTAGCGGTACTCGCGGCGGGTGCGGATGAAGCCCTTGGGCGCGCTGGTCGTACCTGACGAGAACAGCAGCAGAAAGGGCTCGTCGCCGTCGCGGACGGTCGGTGCGCTCGCCGGCGGCAGGGCGCGCGTGAGCTCGTCGAAGGCCGCCGAGGTGATCACAGTGCCCGTCCAGTCGTGCAGCCGCTGCCGCAGCGTGGTCGAGTCGGTGATGACGATGGCCATCTGGGTGCGGTGGATGACGCGCAGCTGATGGTCGACCGGCCAGCGCGGGTCGATGGTCGCCGAGATCGCGCCGAAGCCCGCAAGACCGGCGATGAGACGCCCGGTCTGTGCGGCGTCGGTCAGGCAGATGCCGACGATGGGACGCCCCTGCGCCTCAGGGATGCCGGCTGTCGTCGCGTCTCGGTCGGGGCTCAGCAGATGCTCGACGGCGGCCTGCACTCGGGCTCCGTCGGCGACGAGCTGCCGGTAGGTCAGACGCAGACGGTCGCCGACGATCGCGAGGCGTTCGGGGTGCGAGGCCGCGACCTGCAGCATCGACTGAGTGATGGGCACGGTTTTCTCCTCGAAAGGTGCGCTGAGACGGGCGGCGTTCTGCCTCGATGACGCACACCTTACCCCACCGGCCGCTGCGGGCAGAGCGTCGTGCGGCGACTCGACGCCTGTGCTGTGAGAAGATGACGTCATGTCGACTCCCGAAGACTCTCTCTGGCTGAACAAGACCGTGGTGGTGGTGGCCGCGCAGATCTCGCCGGGACCGGATGAAGCCGAGAACCTGCGCATCATCGAGCGGTGCGTCGCTGAGGCGGCCCGTCGCCGAGCATCCCTCGTGGTCTTCCCGGAGTACGCCTCGTATTTCAGCGGTCGTCTCGGGGCAGACTTCGTCGCCCACGCGCAGCCGCTCGACGGCCCCTTCGTCTGTCAGCTCGCCGAGATCGCAGCGGTGCACGGCATCCACGTGGTCGCGGGCTTCGGCGAGGTCGACGACCAGGATGACCAGCGGCTGTGGAACACCGTGGTCGCGGTGTCGCCCAAAGGCGAGATCGAGGGCATCTATCGCAAGGTGCACTTGTTCGACACGTTCGGGCACCATGAGTCGCGGTATGTGCGACCGGGGCCGCTCGACGACCCGCAGACCTTCGAGGTCGAGGGCATCGTCGTCGGGCTGCAGGCCGGGTACGACCTGCGCTTTCCCGAGATCACCCGGCGCATCGTCGACGCCGGTGCCGAGCTGGTGGCGGTGCCGTCGCAGTGGGTCGGCGGTTCGCTGAAAGAGCTGCACTGGCGCACGCTGGCTCAGGCGCGTGCGATCGAGAACACCGTCTATGTGCTGGCTGCGGGGCAGTCGGTGCCCGACGGCATCGGACGGTCACTGATTGTCGACCCGATGGGCGTGGTGCTCTCGGCCACCGGTGCCGAAGACGCTCTGGTGCACACCGAGATCAGCCTGCAGCGCATCGCCCAAGTGCGTGCCACGAACCCGGCGTTGCTGGGCCGGAGGTTCGCCGTGACGATCGCAGACGAGTCTCAGCAGCACTGACCGACGGTCAGTCGCACTGCCGCTGCAGGTAATCCTGGTTGGCCGTGATGCGGCTCCAGCCGTTCGACGCACGGTAGGTGATGTAGCCGTTCTGCGCCTTGCAGAAGGCGTGCAGCCGGATGTCTTCGCCGCTCGCAGATGCGTCGGATGCGGTGCTCTGAGTGCTGGGAGAGTGCTCGGCATCCTGCTCGTCGGCATCGTGCTCGTCGTCGTGCGAGGTGTCGAATGCGGCCTGCTCCAGCGACTTCTGCGAGACCGCGGTCTCTTCGTCAGCACGCGCCTGCTTCCACTCGGCCAGGTCTGCGGCCAGCGCCGTCGCGCCGGAGCGTGCGGCATCCACCGTCTTGTCGAACAGGGCGGCGTCGACGTTCTTGGTGTCGGTTTGCGTCAGTTTGCGCAGAGCATCACGGCGGCTCTCGACGTCGGGAATCAGCGTGCGCCCCACGTCGCTGGTTGCGTACTCATCGGTGCCGTGGGCGTCGGAGAGTACCTGGTCTGAGGTGCTCAGCACCTTTGGGGCGGTCTCGGCTGCCTGATCGCGCTTGAGCTGGGTCATGCCCTGGCGCAGCGTCGCCGTGCTCTTCGTGAGATCGTCGGCCTGTGCCTTTACCTCGTCGGCGTGGGTGCCGATCGCGTCGGCGTCAGATCGCGTGCTGCACGAGGGAACCGGCGTTGTGGTGGCACTGCTCGCGGCCGGCCGCAGCTGTGCGATGAGCGTCGTGCCATCGGGTGTGGCTGCGTACGCGGGGCCCTCTTCGTCGGCGGCCTCGGCGGGGCGACGGCTCGCGACGTCGGCGTCCGCGTCTGCCTCGTGCAGAGCGGTCTTCGCTGCGGCTGCCGCATCGGTGAGTGACTTCTGCGCTTCGGTCAGAGCAGTCGTGGCTGACGCACAGCGGCCTTCATCACTGCCAGCGCCTGTGTTCAGCTGATCGAGACTGCCGCCGTGCAGGTACCAGAGGTAGCCGCCGCAGACGAGTGCGACGACCAACAGCGCGCTGGCGATCCACCAACCGCCGTTCGCGTGGCTCCTGCTTCTGGCTGCTTGGGCCATGTTCTGTGGTTCCTGTTCTCAGCTCGACATTGCGTGCGACACAGTGACGACCACCGAGTTTAGTCGGCTCGTGCACGGAGCGGTACTCGACCGGCGGCGACCATGCACGATCAGCGGGCGACCTCGAAGCGGCGGTCGGCATCCCACGCAACCGCCCACCCGAGCGAGTCGAACACGCCGGCGAGCAGCATCGCGGTGAAGCCCCAGATCAGATGCCCGCCGAAGTGCGACGCGAGCCGGAAGGCCGGGCCATGATTCGTCTGGCGGCCGACCCGCAGCACCGACGTGCCACGGTGCGTCGGGTCGATCAGCTCGGCGACGGGCACGCGGAACACCTCGGTCGACTCGGTGTTGTCGGCCGCGATCTCGCTCGGGCGACGCCACCAGCCGATCACCGACGTGACCAGATTGTTGCTGACTGGGATGTAGATGTCTGGCAGCGTGCCCAACACGTCGACGCCGGTCGGGTCGAGGCCGGTTTCTTCATTGGCCTCGCGCAGCGCGGTCGCCGCCGGTGACGCATCGCCGGGCTCTGCGCCGCCGCCGGGGAAGGCGATCTGGCCTGCGTGCGCGCGCATCGTGCTCGATCGGCGGGTGAGCAGCACGTCGAGTTCGGGCACCACGGCGCGGGCGTCTGTGGCGTGGTCGGCGGCATCGACCGCGGCGGTCGCGCTGGCGGTGGCGGGCACCTCGTCGAGCTGGCCGAAGAGAATGAGCACGGCCGAGCGGCGTGCGTCGGCCCTCGAGGTCCCGGTGCCCTGCGCAACAAAGGGGATGCGATAGCCGAGCCCGAACTGCGCCTCGAGCTGGTGCCGTGCCTGCTGGGCCAATGTGGTCATGATGACACCATAGGGCAGGGTGCGGCCGCGCCGTGTGGTCGTGTACTCGGAGAGCGAGAGGTCTTGATTCGCGGGGAGCGTCATCATGGGCCATCGCTGTCAAACATGTCAACGGGGTGGTCGTGCGACAGGGCTCCGCTTAGAGTCGGTGGTAGAGACTTCCTCCGGCAGCCGGCAGCACGCGAGTCGATGGGTTTCTCTGCGTAGCCTTCTGCCTGCGTGGCGGGCGCGCAGCCTCCGTAGGACCACACGCAAAGAAAGGAGAGGACGATGCCCAAACGATCATCTGTGCCCCAGCTGAAGGACGAGAAGCTCTACGAACGTTTGCGTGACGAAGGGGCGTCGAAAGAGAAGGCCGCCCGCATCTCGAACGCGGCAGCCAAGGAAGGCCAGTCAAAGCTGGCAAGCGCGGTGGCGAGGCCGGGGACTACGAAGAACGCACCGTTTCGCAACTGCGTGGACGTGCGAAAGAGCTCGGCATCACCGGCTACTCCAAGCTGCGTAAAGCCGAGCTCATCCGCCTGTTACGCGAGCACTGACTGCGGGCGATCCTCGTCTCGATGAAGTGGGCTACGGGCAGAGGAGCGCACCACAACGGGGCACACCTTGACGAACACGTCCAAGCTACAAGTATCCAAAGCCGCCACTACCGGCGCAGAATCAGCTGGACCAGCTGGGCATGACCGCCTCGATGAACCCCAGACCAGATAACGGTGAGGAGAATTACCGCGGCAACGCGAGACTATCGGGTCTGCGGGCACTCATCAGCGGCGGCGACTCTGATATCGGTCGCGTCGTCGCGATCGCTTTTACAGGGGGCAGATATCGCGATCTCGCACCTGCCGCAGGAAGAATCAGGCGCCTCAGAGACTTAAAGATACATTGTAGATGCGGGGCGCAGGTGCCTCAGGCTGCCGGGAGAGCTCCGCTCCTGCAACCCGCATTCCCTTCATTTTGACCGCGTCGATCCAGTTGTTCGATCTGGGATACCACCCGCTTGACTATGCCATGACGAAGGCCAGTCTCGTGGTCTTCACCTGTGCCCTCGCTAAGGAGCAGGGGGAGCGGAGTGAGCGCGTCAACGCGGTTGCTCCGGGACCCATTGGGGTGACTCCCGTCCTGCCACTGGCCGAGAATGACAAGCAGCGTCGCTTCGGCGAGAACGCGCCCGCTCGTCCGCCCCGGCCAGTTCGCTGAGCTTGCGGACACCTGCGTCTACCTGGCCTCGGAAAAGGCCTCCTATGTCTCGGGTGCCGTACGTCCCGTAAAAGGCGGTCGGCATCCGTAGCGAGCACTCTTCTGCAGCACGCTCGTGCGAAGGCGGTCAAGAAGTGATTACCTCCAGATCACACCGAGGGGACTGAAGAGGGGAGTGGTAACGAGAAAACGCCCGTGCCGTGTGCTTGCAAGTGCACGGAGTGCTCTGTCTGGCGAGCTGACCGGATTTGAACTTGCGACCCCTTGACCCCCAGGCGTTCAGAAACTCTTGTTGGACCGAAAATCCGCATGATTCCAAGCCTCAGAGCACGCAGAGCACATCACGGGACTTATGCTTTTCAGGATTCTGGTCCCCCTTTAGTCCCCCCCCTACCACCCCTGTCTTAGAGACTCGGCTTCTTCCAGCCCGACTCGCGAAAACTCGGAAGATAGGCGCTCGACCATGCGCTGCGCATGATCAGCCTTTAAGTCACCTACCCAACGCCAAGACTTACCCCGGCCTTTAACCTTGACTTCTGAGAAGCGGTCGACCTCTCGATACCGGCGACCTTGCACAGTCCCGGAAGGGCCACTCTTAAAGTCACGCATCAGAATTCTCGATGGCTTTGGCACCAGGCGCAATCGCACGTATCCACCCGGATTGTTGCTGTCGCGGACGGTCAGATCGCTTTGAATCCGATCCCCCTCGCTGACAATTTCAAGAGGCAACAAAGGAAACATTCGAGATCCATCGATCCTGACGCTGTCACATAGCGGCTGAACACACACTGCGTACAGACCGTCCTGTTCAACGATGGTTCCAAGCTGAAGGACCGGCGAAGGTTTCGCGTACCGACTCCGAAGTGACATGCGCATGGAAAACAACTGGTCGGAGATTTGTTTCTCCTCCAACGTCTCTACAAACAGGTGAGTGGCCTCCGTCACGAGTTTGCCCTGTTTGCTCTTACTTATCCCGGCGTCCTTTAGTTTTGCCTTCGTCTCCGAACTGAATCCGTCGGCAAGAAGCTGTAGACGAAGCTCGGCATCCATCGATTCGAAGGTCGATATTCCACGCTCTCCGAGCCGGGTTTTGTGGGTCAACCACTCTCGAATTCTCGGTAGACCAACGTGGGAACCAACTTCGTGATCCTGCACAATAGCCGCGAGTTCGGAAGCGATCAAACCTTCAACCTGACGTTCGACGTCTTCTGGATGGGGCAAGGAGACGCGTTGGCCAAGAACAGCAGCGTCGATCTCCGGCCCCAGTGCAGCAAGCAGTCGATGGGCATCATTTCGGATCCCGGACAGTGCAGCAAGCGAGGCGGCTGTCACCAAACCCAGACTATGCCGACTGAATTCCTCAACGACGAGAGACGGCAAGTCAGAGATCGCTCTTCGACGATCAGCAAGCTCCGTCGAGATGCTTCGCACATGCTCCTTCGCGAAGACAGCGACACGGAGCGGGCCGCGACTAAAAGCTACGCGGCGATCATCGTCCCACTTCAGTTCATCTTCGCCGAGGCTCTCTGTCGTCGCCTTCGCGACACGCTCCGCAATTTGCGTAAGGTCAGGCTCGCCCGTATAAACCGTGAGCAGCCGTAGCCGTCTACGGGGCAGCTTCGTATCATTGTGCAAAACTGCTTTGATCAGTTTCTCGGCGGTCGTACCGTTGTCGCTATTGAGATTCCAATCGAGAATCAGCGCGTCCGCACGCTTGGCTGTACCAACGAAGGCTGGCCTGAAGTCCTCGTTCTCCTGTAGCGACTGTGGCGACAAAATAGCGCACGCGAGCGCCTCCTCCGCGAAGCTACGCGACACTTCCTGAACATCAAGCTCATCGCCTTCAACCGAACCACTCGGCGGGATCAACTTGAGTGGTGAACCAATCGATGCATCTTCGACCTCGTCCCAATTTTCATCAGTGGGCAGCGTGGCTTCAGTCTCTCTTCGGAAAGCCTCATCGTCGATCATCAGGATCGTCTGTAGAAACCCCTTTACTTGGTGACGCACGTGAAGCTCGAATCTCGTAGCCATCTCAACCTTCGCTCTCATCAGGGAGGACTATATCGAACCGAGCGCCGCGGTCCGCAGCTGGAGCAGCGAGCGAAATATCCGCACCATCTCTCCGCAAAACCTCACGCGCGACGAACAACCCATACCCCGACCCTGCCGGCTTCTTAGAGAACCCCTGCTCAAAGATGGCCTCCTCATCACCCACGCTGATCCCGGGCCCGGAATCCGTGACAGTGATTAGGCCGGGAACCTTGTCGAGATAGATCACTCGATCGCCCGCGTACCGGTCGAGCCAGTAGATAGCATTATCAATCAAGTTGACTATCACCGGGTAAAGGGTCGATGGGTACATGCGAACACGCATACTCTCGAACGAATCCGAAACCTCTAGTGCGACCTCTTGATCGTTTAGGCGCTTATCGAAAACATCATGAAGGTATCGCTGAACGTCCACACCTCGAATTTCAACAGGCTCGCGATAGAGTCGGCGATGAAGTGGCGTGAAGAGTTTTAGGTATCCGTCGAGATGGTCGAAGGAAACTCTCAAGTCCGAATACAAGGGTCGCAGCCCTGCATTCTGTTGTGCCCACGACCGAAGTCGTCGGAGATTGTCTCGTACAGACTTGACACTGTTCTCGAACTCGTGCGTCACGATGTTGACCGCCATGCCGATCTGTACAAGTTCGAAGTCTTGCGCCGCGCGATCTGTAAGCGCTTCGACGCGGGCCTCTAGCTGCTCGACTTGGTCAACCAAGGAAACCTCGTCGATCGCATCGTCCTGCGACGACCAAGCCACAGCCCTCAACTGGTCCGTGATCGCGGTAAGTTCTTCCGCTTGGGCGGCCGCGACGCTGCGCACTCGTCCTTCGAGGGAGTTCCGAAGTAGAGTGAAAGACTCGTCGGTGATGCCCGAGACGTCGGTCTTGCTGGCCTCCTGAAGAACCCCAACAGCAGCGTCCTCAAGAGCCCGGTGAGCAACTCTGACGGCGTCCTTCGCACGGTCGCCGGTGTCGTTCGCCCGTCTGGTCAGGTCCTGTCTCGCCTCGCCCACAAGAGTCCGAGCGTCTGAAACCGCCTGGTCTACGGCCTGGTCAAAGCGGAGCCTCCGGTGCAGCGCTGCATCAAGGGCAAGACCTGCCTGACCTAGGGTCGACTCGATCTCACGTTCCGCTGGCTCAACTACCGAGGTCAACACTTCGAAACGAGCGGCTTCGTATGCCGCTGAGCGACGACTCAATTCGGCGCTCAGCGCTACGCCACGGGGCCGCTTGACCTGGAGGTCCGAGGCCAGTTCCCGAAGCTTCACTTGAGCAGCCAACTCAGCGCGAACCAGCCGGTCGGCGCCAGTTGAAGGGTCACGGTCGCGTTTCGCCGTGTCGATCGCGGAGACGATGTCCGCTTGGATCTCAGCCACTCGTGTCTCAGGGCGTCGTGTGTCAACGGCGTCAAAAAAACGGTCCAACGCGGCACTATACTCCGAGCGGCGTGCACGAACCTGCTTGCTTCGTGCGCGTCGAGCCTTCTCCATCCGCTCGTTGGCGATGCGTCCGTCTTCGTACATTTCGGCTTGAGCGCCGCCCTCGCGGAAGAACTCTGAAGCGACCTGGAGCAAGAAGTTCTGGAGAATGGCGCGGAATTGTCGATAGGCCTCGTTGGTCGCGAAGCCCTCACGCCCGGCCTTTTCTCGCAAGCGGCTGTTGTTCTCACGTGATATCTCTACTGCACCGAACATCCGTCGATAGGAGAAGAAGTGGTCCGAGGCCGATTTAGTTCGCCGTAGCTCTACGTCAAGCCAGTCAAACCTACTGTCACCGTATGGCAGGACTCTGATTCCGTCTCGATAAATATAGAGCCCGCCGTAGCGGTCGAGTTTTTCAGTGATCAGGAAGTAGTCGTTGGGCTCAAGTCGAGACTGTTTAGCCCGACCTTGGATGTAGGCGAGGTTCAACTTGAACGGACCACATTGGGTCTTGGTGCCACGGGCAGCGTTCCAGGCAAGCGGGAATGTTACCGGCTCACCGCCGAAAATTGAGACCGTTCCAGAGAACTGTCCGTACTCGTCAAACTGTCCCTGGAAGTGATGGTCGGCGTTCAGGAACTCATTCACGGTGAAGAACTCCTGCTCCTCGATCAGGTCGCTAATGTTGTCTGGAGCGCGATGATCTCGAAACACTGTGCGCAGCTCGGGGGCGCTATGGCCCGGAGTCATGGTGTTTGCGAAGCCAATTAGGGTGCGAAGGAGCGGAGCCGCTTCCTTGGGTGTCTGTGGCTCTAGGTCTGCCTCCAGGTCCGGCGATGTCGGCAAGATCACGAACGCAGTACCAGAGTCGAACGACGTTAGATCAAAGCCAGCCATGTTAGCTAACTCGACAAGGTCCGTTTCGCGCCAACGTGAGACATCTAGTTCGATCCGTTCGTAGAGGCCTTCGTCGTCTTCTGTTATGAGCTCACGGAGGTTGGACAGGATCCTTTCCCCCATCTTGCGCACATCGAGGGCCTCACCCTCCGACAGCTCCTCAACGGGTACCACTAGCTCGTCCAAGCCAGCGTGCGCAAGCTCGAAAACTCCCCAATGAATGAGTGAGACAACACGAGGATGCCCGTGTGCTTTCGTCACGACCAGTGTCTGCGGTCCGATTGCAGCAATCGCTAGGCGGCCGATTCCCTTCTCACCCAAGATTGCTCTTCGGGGACCTGCATGATTTCGGGACGCCGAACCCTGCACCGACTTGGACGAGGTTCCAAGCGTGAGCCACCGACCTTCGAAGTCCGCACGGGACATGCCGTCCCCGTCATCCCTGATGACAAAAGCATCTTTGAACCGTATGAAGTCGGCTTCTGCTCTCGCGGCATATGCGTCGTGAGCATTCTTAAAAAGTTCGCTGATTGCACTTGGGATACCAGCAATCTGTTGCCTCCCCAGCATATCGACGGCGCGCGCGCTTGTCTTGAACTCAGCCATCACTATCAATTCCGGCGTCGTTCAAGTGCTCGACGATATGGTCACCCATTGCTTTCGCGACAAGCACGGGAACTGCGTTCCCGATCTGCTTTGTTACGGACTTCAAGCTACCCAGAAACTTGTACTCCAGGGGGAACGTCTGCAACAAAGCGGCCTCGCGTGCGCTGATAGCGCGATGCTGGGTCGGATGCCCATATCTGCCGTTGGTGATGTCTGTGCACTTCGTTGTAAGGACTGGGGCTGTGTCGTCGTACCTCATTCGGCCATAGGCATCCTGATGGCCCTTGCTATTCCGATGACACTCGAGCCACAAGTCGTCAGGCCATTCCGACCGACTTCCACCTTCTGAGAGCGCCATGATTCGACGCATGTTGAGATCCCCGAGCGCCCCCGAACGGTGGAGCGGGTCGTCCGCGTATGTCTCGCCGGCCTGAATAGCGGGTAGTGATCCAATCCAATCCCGCACCGTTGAGTAGGGTCGTCGATTACCTCCGTGTGTTGGGGTGGGCAAGTCGATTTCTCCATGCCGGGACGCCAGCAAGACCAGACGCTTGCGTCTTTGCGGCACACCGTAGTCACGACAGTCGATTACCTCCCACCGAGTTGAATAACCGGCACGTGCGAGGTATCGAAGGAAACGATTCCAAGTCGAACCACCTGGAATCTTCTGTAGCCCTGGAACGTTTTCAACGATGAGCACGTCGGGTATGAGTCGATCCATGAATGGTATGAGAGTGAGTAGCAATGATCGCTCTCGGGGACGGGCCCGTGAAGCGGTCGGACGCATCGAACTGTACGGTTGACACGGAGCGCAAGCGGAAAAAACCAGCGGTGCATCGTGAGGTACTAGATGAT
Organism: Pseudoclavibacter sp. CFCC 13611; assembly: GCF_008831225.1. Classification (NCBI taxonomy): domain Bacteria; kingdom Bacillati; phylum Actinomycetota; class Actinomycetes; order Micrococcales; family Microbacteriaceae; genus Pseudoclavibacter; species Pseudoclavibacter sp. CFCC 13611. Next base: position 439,609 of record NZ_WBKE01000002.1, read on the forward strand.
CGAAGGCGTCATGAGCAAGTATACGAATGTCGACTTCGTGGAATTCTGCTTCGGGGAAGTTGGCCCGGTAAGTAGCGGACGCCGCGGAGTCAAAGTCGACTGCAGCGGCGATTCTCATACCAGCGTCGCGAAGGCCAGTGCTAGTTCCTCCGCAACCGGAAAAGAAGTCAATGACAGTCGGCGTGGGCATGTGGGGCCCCGCGCTCGTCGACCCCTCCTCCTCTGCCAGGTCTCCGCTCACGCGTTCCCTCCCTTCTGCCCACGTTGAGTGTCCGCTCCGAGGACGTACGAAAGGACATCGGTCCGGAGGAAGCGCCACGCTCGTCCGACATTTTCTCCTGGGAGCGCTCCCGAGTTGGCGAGACACAGGACAGTTTTGGTGCTGACTCGAAGAAGAGCTGCCGCCTCGTCGGTAGCAATGACCTCGTGTTCCGCCATCTTTCCGCAACCTCTCGCTGACGCCTACAACATAGTGTAGCAACGGAGGCAGACACCGCCTCCGAGCCCGCGCAGCAGGCAACCCCAGGCCGAGCCGCAGCGCCTCGGGCCCGTCGCTATCGCTGTCGCTGGACGCTCCACAACGCCTACCGTTGGGGCAGTTCTCCTGGGCCGTCGTTCACGATGTTGATTGAGCCATCCCATTGCGGGTCGAACGCGTGTGTTAGGAACGGAGAGACCTCCTGCGAGGTACCGATCAAGGACCAGAGCAATCCTCGCAGTCGCCATGTCTCCCGTATCAGGTCGAACACGAGATCGATCATTTCCTCGGACGAAACCGGCTCAGGAGACGGCAGAGGTTCGCCCTTCTCACCCTTTCGGCGCCAGAGCTTGAATCGAGCCCAGCGCTCCTCCGAAATGAGATCGTGCCGGAGCGCATCATGCACGAACCTGTTGCGCCGCTCGTAGAGTACTGCTGCATTCTCGATTACAGTCATCGCGAGGGGCTTGATCCGTTTGCTGAGGCGTTCGCTGCTGGAGACGAAATTGGCGCAATCCACCGCCAGCTTCTTGAACTGTTGGGGCGTATCAAGCGCTTCCTCCAGATTGGAGCCGCCGCTCAGTCTCACATACACGTAACGTGCGACGGCTTCCATACTTAACGATTCTCCGAGGATACGACCCCGCAAGAACGTCATCTGATCGGCTAGTGGCAGCGTTTTCACCGCGTCTATATCCATGTGGCAATTATGGCGGAGGTTAACGTCGAGAAGAGAATACCTGTGACGACCAAAGCGGCACTCATCTGGTCTTCCCGAACGCGCGATCGAGATGCTCAGCCGTGACAGGGTTCACGGTCTCGTTGCGCTGGATGTAGTGCTGTATTGTGTTCGCGGGTCTGCGTGCCCGAGGAGCTCGGAGGCGAGGAGGATGCCTTGTGGATCGTTGATGACGGTAGCGACGGTCCGGTAGAAGCGGTGCGGGGTCACGTTCTTATTCTTAATCCCGGTCGCGTCCATCACGTCGCGCAGGAGCCGGCGGATGTTGTTCATTGTGTGGTGTGCCCACTCGCGTGCTGAACAGGAGCACGGCGGGGTCGGTGTCGCCGGTACGGATGAGGCGCGATCGGATCGCCTGCGACGCGAATGATGGCAGTGGAACGCGGCGAACCGAGCGGTGCGTCTTCGGATGATCGTCCCGGCGATCCGCACCGTCGGGTCGGGCCATCCAGATCAAGGTCTTGGAGGCGGATGGCGAGGATTTTGCCGATGCGAGCGGAGGTGCCGAGCATGACCTCGGCGATCTGCCCGAGCGGCCGGTCCTGCTTCGGCCTCGCCAGTATCCGCCGTGAATCCAATTCCTTGATCGCTGTACGGATCTCCTACACCTTGCCGATGGTGAACGCGGCAGGGACGGTCCTCTTCCGATGCAGCCGGGGGACGTGGTTCATTGGGGTGCGGGGCAGGAACTCGTGGCGAATAGCCAGCGCGAGGGCGAGGAGCAGGACGACGCGGGCGTGCTTGGCCCGGCTGTAGCTGCATCCGGCAAGTTGCTTGAGGACGTAGTCGCAGTGTGCAACCCCGATCTCTCGAAGCGTGAGGTCCTTGAAAGCTGGGAGGACAAGAGTGCGCATGTCACGCTCGTACAAGTTCCTGGTGGTTCGTGTGACGCGGTCTTCGATTTCCATGTCTTCGAGCCAGTAGGCGACAAGTTCCGGGAAGAGACTGTCGGTGCTCATGCCGCTGAACCCTGGATGGTAGAGGGAGTGTTCAGCGAACTTCTGTATCAGTTTACGCTCTGCCGTTGCCCGTGTGGGACCTGCGGCTTGGACGAGCCGGCTGCTGCTGTCCCAGTCCCGGTACCTGGCGCCGACCACGTCGCTGCCGTTGGGCTGCGCACGGGTGACGATGATCCCGAGGTACCGGGTGTGCGGGGCCTACCCACACGCGGCCTCCCCGCGCCGGGAAACGTCGCAGCGCCGGACGGGGTGGCGGGCTCGCGCATGGTGTCCATCCAGGCGCGGATGTCGGTGATACCGAAAATGATGCGCTTGCCGAAGCGGGAGGCGCGCGGGCCATTGCCGTTGGTAAGCCAATCGTAGACGGTGGAGACGGGCACGCCGGGGTAGTCAGTGAGTTCGGTGATGTTCAGCAGCGGTTCGAGATGGGGAGGGCTGGCCTGGCGCTCTTTGTTGATCCCACCAGTCTCGAAGCCCCGGTCCGCTGATCGCGAGCGGGCTCAGCCCCGCTTGCCATCAGCGCTTAGCGACCCACTGCGTGGAGGAAGCCGCACCGGCTTCTCCTCCGTCTTCTTGAAGCTGGACTGCGCGAGTTCGCAGCAGTCTCTACGGGGCATACCAGTACCTAACGGCTTCGCTGAACCGGTCCGGTCAAACACCTAGTCACCGTTGCAGCGCACCATCACAAACAGGAACATGAGAAAAGTGAGCCAGCCTGGGCCGCCGTCTTCGATCAGGGTGGTGCAATAGTTCGCGGCGAGCCGGTATGGCGCGGTGAGGAGTATCGCGGGGAGGCCCCATTTCAGACCACGGCCGGTGCAGATCGCGTCGAGTGCGATGTTGGTGGGCAGGTAGCGCCTCAAGTAGTAGCGGGTGTGAGTGCTCAGGCCCCAGAGCAGGCGGACCATGGCGATGTCCTCTCATGGCATGGCCAGGTGACGAGACTGTGCGTAGAGAGTGGCCCAGAAATCCTGCCCGCGAGCGGACGCTAGTTCAAGGAAGAGTCTGCCACCACCAGGCGGACTGCGTAACAGGTGCGCCAGCAGCCCCGGAGCGTCTGCGCGCGCCTACCTAGTACACGATCTTGGAGCCGGGTATGGTCACGGTCACTTCTCTCGCGAAGGATGAGCGCGCGGCTCGGGTCGCGTTGGCTGCGGTGTTGGAGCCGGACGACTCGATGACCGGTCGCATACTGACAGCTGGAGGCGCTGTCGAGACCATCCGCCTCGCGGCTAGCTCGAAGGTCGTCGATCCCGTCGAAGGCGAGCTCTGGCGCAAGATGATCGCCCCGCGACTGGACGTGGTGACGCTCGAGCGAGTACTCACCCGGACCGACCGCTTCGGACTGACGGTGCTTGTGCCAGGCGACCGCGACTGGCCAGCCGCACTGAACGGCCTGGGCGATTGTGCGCCGACGGCGTTGTGAACGCGCGGAGCGCCATCGTTCCCCGCTGACCCGTCTAAGGATCGCGTGAGCGTCACCGGGACACGCGCCGCAACCAGCTACGGCGAGCATGTCACGACAGAGTTGACCTCCAGTCCAGCCGACGCGGAGCAGATTATCGTGGCTGGTGGCGCCCATAGCATCGATGCCGCCGCACACAGAGCCGCGCTCGTCCCTGGTGGGTAGACTCTCGCCGTGGTGGTGGGTGGTCTGGATCGCCTTTACCCGTCCCGGGAACCGCGCGCTGCTGGAACGAGTCCGAGACGTTGGATTGCTGGCCAGTGAGATGGCGCCCCGGTTCCGCGCCGACCAAGTGGCGGTTCCTCGCGCACAATCGCATCCGGGGTGCCCTCTCCGCGGCGACCATCGTCGTGGAGGGTGGGCTACTGGTCCGGTTCCCCCAACGTCGCTGCACGTGCCGCGCGGCTCGGCCGCTCGGTGGGCGCCGTGCCTGGCCCTGTGACCAGTGCCGCCAGCTCCGGCACGTGCCGGCTCTTGCGCTAAGGCGTCGCATTTCTCGTCACGGACACCGCCGCTGTCACGGCCCTCCTCGGCCCGCCCTCAGGGGGTGGGGCAGGCATTCGAGCGTGCACTGAGCATCGCTCGACCTGCTCACTGGCAGGGGCACGCTCTGTAGGTAGCCACTGGTCGGCGGCACCGCCGGTTGTCACACGTGATCCGTATGCTGGGGTCATGATTTTCACCGCCTTGCATCGCGCCCTCGGGGGCGCTCCTGGTTCGCTGACGGACGAGCTGCTGGAGGCCGCGGTGAGCAGCGGTGTCGTGGAGACGAACGATCTGGACTGGAAGTCGGAGCTGCCGCCGGCGAAGGGCCTACCGCAAACGGATTTCCCCAAGGACGTCGCAGCGATGGCGAATAGCGGCGGTGGCGTCATCGTGTTCGGAGTACGCGAGTCGCAGAAGGCCGCGACAGGGCGGGTCGACGTCGGAGAGTTCGATGAAGCGTACGAGCGGTCCCTGCGCTCCGCAGCGATCACCGCTATCTCCCCGCCTGTTTTCGGCCTTAACGTGCACCGTCTCGGAGCTGAGGGTGCTCGCGCTGTCGTTGTGGAGGTGCCGGCAAGCGTCGACGGGCCGCACCTGATCTACCGTAACGACTACTTCGGCGCGCCGGTGCGCAACGACTCCGACACCGTGTGGATGAAGGAACGTCAGATCGAGGCGATGTACCGAGCTCGCTTCGATGAGCGACGCCATGCCAGCGAAGCGCTCGACAACCTGTATGCCGAGACCGCGGGCGGGCGGACCTCGAGTGAACGCGCCTGGCTGATCGCTGTCGCCCACCCACGCGTCCCTCAACTCCACAACCGCTTCACCCGCGACGGCGCCCGCGACGTGCTGAACAAGGCCGAAGGCCTCGCCTTGCTCTACGCCGGACGTGGCGGTGTGCACCCGATGGAGAACGTCGACCGGCACAACCCGCGACCGGGGCTGCGCCGCTGGGTCGCCGTCAACACTGCAACAGGTGACCGATCACTGTGGAAAGAAGCATGGGCGAGTCTCCACCACGACGGATCAGTCACGCTCGCAGCCGCAATCGGCGGCCACCGCATGAGTAGCGACGGGTACTTCGAGGGATCGCAGGTCCAGTCGGACGCGGTCGAGTGCGGCGTCGCCGATCTGATGGCGCTGATCCGAGCGACCGCCGCCGCGACGGGAAACGACGAGTACGAGGTGCGCGTCGGGATCGAGTGGACCGGCTCAGGACCTCTGACGATCCTGACGGTGGACGACTTCGGTCACTCTTACGGCGGTGTCTCCACGCCGCTGCACCGCTACATACCTGTCGAGAGCACCGTGGACGCGGCGGCTGCCGACCTTGACTTCTACTGGCGCGTTCACGACCTAGCCCAGGATTGCGTGAACCAGGGCGGAATCTCGAACGTACGGATGATCCAACCACCGGATCGGACCGAGTAGTCGAACCGCTACAGCGTCGGCCCGCCCCGCCCGGACCTGGTCTGGTGTCGGAGTTCCTGTACGTGCTGTTCGGCGACTGCAAGGGTCCGTGCGCGGTCGAGCACCGCGCGTGCCCTGGCCGCGTCGATATTCTGCGCGTCGTTCTCGGCGGGGGCTCCGAGAGGCGTGGTGTCGATGATGTCGTAGCGGTCTCGATAGGCGGCCACAGTGCGGGCAGCCTGCAGCCAGGCGGCTGCGGCGCGGGTTTCCTTCGGCGGGATGCCGAGGGTTGTCAGCCCTTTTGGTTCTCGGTGAGCGCGGTGTCGAGAAGCGCGACTGAGCGAGCCTCGATCAGGTCGCGTCGTTCGGTGAGCGCTTGGCGGAACTCGGCGCTCATGGTGCCGGTTACCTCGAGGATGAGCCTGGCGATCAGGCGTGGTGCCTTCCGAGCGCGCCCGGAACCAGCTGGTTTCGTCGTGGCGCGGGTGACGCGGTAGTGGAAGGACGGCAGTGATGTCGTCGGCGTCCGTGAATCCGCGGGCTCGTACGAGGCATGGCAGCAGCGTCTCAATGTCGTGGTGGTTGGCCTCGGCGCGGCGGAGTTCTGCGGCTAGGGCGCTGAAGGCGGGTGAGGTGATGGTGTCTTTGGCTTCCTCGTCGGTGAGTCCTGAGGCACGGACGAGGTGTGCCCACCTGTCGTGTTGCGCGGCGGCGGCCAGTGTTTCGTATTCGGCGGCGAGCTGTCCGATGTTGGCCCATGCTTCCTGCTCGACGCTGATGGTCTCGTGGGCGGAGAGTTCGGCGCCGACGTGTTTGTTGTAAGACCCCGAACAGCACCGATCGGGTGGTGGCTTCGGTGTTGTCTCCGGGGTGCGGGCCGTCATGGGCATCGTCGGGCTTGTCGATGGTGACGTAGGTGAGGTTCGCGTCTCGTCCTCGGGTGAGCGTGACGTACAGGTTCTCGAGGGTCATGCTCGTGTCGACCAGAACGTGCGAGGTATCGACCGTGAGGCCCTGTGCCCGGTATGAGGTGACGGCGTAGCCTAGGTCGAGGCGCCCAATGGCTTGGACGGCGGGCACGGCCAGGAAGTCGCCGACTCGTCCTTGTGTAGCTTCGTGACCAGCCAACGGTCACTATTCCTGGCCCATGAGCTGCCAGTGCGGAGGCATCGGTCGTTGCGCAGGGTGATGACCAGGTCGCCCCGCATGCCGTGCTCCCGTCGGGGGGGGGGGGGGGGACAGCTCTCGCTGTGATGGTGCTGTTGATAATGCGGTCGGCGCGCGCCCGCAGGTTCAAAGCCGGCCAGCGTGGGCACCTGACGTTGGTGAACTGGCGGTCGAGGCGTCGTAAGAGGATGGGCAAGGGGGGCGGGAGATGTGGGGCAGTCAAGAGTCATCACCCCCCCCAGATCACCTCCGAGGTGGCTGAACACGGGTTGACCGGTTAACGAGAAAACGCCCCGTACCTTGTGTTTACAAGGGCACGGGGCGTTCTGTGTGTCGGGCTGACAGGATTTGAACCTGCGACCCCTTGACCCCCAGTCAAGTGCGCTACCAAACTGCGCCACAGCCCGTCGTCCATTTCTTGGACAACCTCACCCATAATACACATGCGCACAGGTGCATCGGTACGCACATGCCTGAGAGCGCGTGAATCGGCACGACACGCCGCGCCCACACCTTTCATTGATCGACTAAAGTGGTCACCAGATTGTGTTGAGAGGAGGGATGAATGAGCGCAGACCAAGATCTGGGGCAGCAGCATCCCGAGAATGATCCCCAAGAGCCGGCCACGCGAGTGCAGCCGGTCGTGAATCTCTCGACCGAAGATGAGACCCTCACCTTCACTGGCACGTTCGCGCAGAAGCTGCTTGCGACTGGGGCGATTCAGATTGGCGTCGGCACCGAAGAGCTCGAGGCCATCGCCTCGCTGCCTGCCGGGTCGGCACTGCTGATCGTGCGCCAAGGGCCCAATGTCGGGTCACGTTTTCTGCTTGACTCCGACGTGGTGACGGTCGGCCGTCACCCGCACGCCGACATCTTCCTCGACGACGTGACCGTGTCGCGTCGTCATGCGGAGTTCCGTCGCACAGGCACCGGTGCCGCCGTCGGCTACGACGTCGTCGACCTCGGGTCGCTGAACGGCACGTACCTCAACGGCACTCGCATCGAGAGTGCACATCTCGAAGACGGCGCAGAAGTGCAGATCGGCAAGTTCCGACTCACTTACTACCCGTCACGTCGCGATCTGCTCACAGGCGAGAACGGCTGATGGGACAGGCAGCACGCAGGCACATCGACCACTCGGCGGCTGCACAGGCAGCATCCGAGTCAGTCGATGACGCTCAGAAGCTGTTGAGCATCGGCCAGGTGCTCACTCGACTGGTCTCAGAGTTTCCCGACGTCACCCCGTCGAAGCTCCGCTTTCTCGAAGAACGCGGTCTGGTCTCGCCGCAGCGCACCGAATCCGGGTACCGCAAGTTCGGCCCCGCAGACGTCGACCGTCTGCGCTTGGTGCTGAGCCTGCAGCGCGATCACTACCTGCCGCTCAAAGTCATCCGTCAGTACGTCGACGAGATCGATGCGGGGGAGTCTCCGATGCTTCCGGGTATCGCGCATCCGCTCAGCGCACTCGACCACCAGGCCGACCAGCAGGCGTACTCGCGAGCTGAGCTCATCGAGATCACACACGCCGACGCCCAGCTGGTGCGCGACGCGGTCTCGGTCGGTCTGCTGCCCACCGGGTCGCGCTTCGACCAGAAGGCTCGCGAAGTGCTGACACTGTTGGTCTCACTCAAAGAGCGCGGCATCGAACCCAGACATCTGCGAGGCGTGAAGGCCTCGACCGATCGTGAGATCGGGCTCGTCGAGGGCGCGATCAGTGGCTTTCGTCGTGATGTTCCGGAGGCTCGTGCCCAGGCGGCGAACGTCACCGCCGAGGTGGTCGAGGCCCTTGTTGACCTGAAACGCACACTACTGGAGCGAGCGGTTCAACAGCTCGACAGCTGATTCAAGTCTCACGTGAACGTTGAGACTTCGACACGCCGACGAGAAAGCCTCGTCTTCAGTCTTCGAGCGGGGTGCGGCTGGTAATGTGACTCACAGATCGCGCACAAGCTGCGGTCGTCACAGCCCCCTCGAAGGAGTCGTTCATGACTGATGAACAGCACCCAGATATGCCGGATGCGCAGCTTTCGTCAGTCGACGACCCTGAACTCTCTGACGTGCTGTTCACCGATGGCATTCCCGGGCTCGACCGAGACCGTGGTTACCGTGGTGCCGTCGCAGCGAATGCCGCCGGCATCAGCTATCGACAGCTCGATTACTGGGCCCGCACGGGCTTGGTGAAGCCCACGATTCGTGGCGCACACGGGTCTGGCACACAGCGTCTGTACGGCTTTCGCGACATCCTCACGCTCAAGCTGGTGAAGCGTCTGCTCGACACGGGCATCTCGTTGCAGCAGATCCGCGTCGCAGTCGAGCAGCTGCGCGATGCGGGCATTCAAGACATGACGCAGATCACGCTGATGAGCGACGGCGGCGGCGTGTACCTCTGCACCTCGAACGACGAGGTCATCGACTTGGTGAGTCGGGGCCAGGGGGTGTTCGGCATCGCCGTCGGCAAGGTGCTGCGTGAGGTCGAAGACAACCTGGTGACGATCGGCGCGACCGAGACGCACGTCGACGAACTCGCCGAACGCCGCCATCGCCGCCGCTCGGCCAGCTGAGCCGTCGCATCCCCGCCTCGGCGGAGAGCCAGCTCAAAACAGGGGAGCATGCGCGGCCTGCGCTGACCGCTGAGGGTCAGTGAGACTTCTTCTCAGCAGCTTTCGCGGCGGCCTTGCGTCCGGCGTGCCCGCGAGCCTGCGGGTGACCGTCGACGGCCTGCTCGAACACGTCGAACACCTGGTCGAACTGTGCGGCCATCTTCTTGCCCGACTCGCTCGGCCACGAGTGCACCGGCCGTGCCGAGCCCTGAGCCTGCTGCAGGCTGGCCCGCTCGGGCAGACGCACGTCGAGCAGCTGGCGGGGGTAGAGCTGTTCGAGCTCTGAGATGCGGAACTCATGCTCGATCGACTGTTTGCGAAAGCGGTTGACCAACACGCCGAGGGGCTTCACCGGCACCTGCTGGTCGAGGCTGAGCTCTTCCATAGCCTTGAGCGCGCGGCCCACGGCTGAGACGGCGAAGAGGCTCGGCTCGGCGATGAGCAGCACTCGGTCGCTGGCGAGCCAGGCGTTGCGTGTGAGCGAGTTCAGCGACGGCGGGCAGTCGATGATGACGACGTCATAGGCGTCTTCGAGCAGCGCGAGCGCCTCGTCGAGCTTCCAGAGATCGCGTGGGCGAGGGGCCGGCACGTCGAACTCGATGGTTCGCGGCGAGCCGACCATGACGTCGACTGACAGTGTGCGGTCTTCGGTCCAGGCGCTCGACACGATCGCGCGACGCACGACGTCGGGCGACGGGTTCTTGAGCACGTCTGCCACTGTCAGCGCCGACCCGGGGTCGACGGCCAGACCGGTGGTCAGATCTGTCTGGGGGTCGATGTCGACGACCAGGGTGCGCTTTCCGCGCGCCAGGGCCGCTGAGGCAAGACCGAGGGCGACGGTGGTCTTTCCGACCCCGCCTTTAAGAGAGCTCACACTGAGTACGTCCACGACCATCTACGCTACCCGGTAGAGCGCGACTCTGCACAACCGTCTCGGTTCTGGCCGTCGGCTGGGCGTGCGAACTGGGCGTGTGAACGGGGCGCGGCAGCACGGTACAATCGTGCAAACGACTCGCGATGTGGGGAGACCAATTGTTCAAGAAGATCCTGGTGGCCAATCGTGGAGAGATCGCCGTTCGTGCGTTCCGGGCCGCATTCGAGCTCGGTGCGAAGACGGTCGCGGTCTTCCCCTACGAAGACAGACACTCCATTCACCGGCTGAAGGCCGATGAGGCCTACCAGATCGGTGAGGCGGGGCGCCCGGTGAAGGCCTACCTCGACATCGACGAGATCATTCGCGTGGCCCTCGAATCGGGTGCAGACGCGATCTACCCGGGCTACGGCTTTCTCTCTGAGAACCCCGGGCTGGCCCGCGCCGCCGCCGAGAACGGCATCACCTTCATCGGGCCCGGTGCGGATGCGCTGGAGCTGGCCGGCGACAAAGTCAACGCCAAAGAGGCGGCGATTCGTGCGGGTGTGCCGGTGCTCGCATCGACGCACGCCAGCAGCGACCCGGATGAGCTGGTCGCGCTGGCAGACGATATCGGCTTTCCGCTGTATGCCAAGGCTCTGGCCGGTGGCGGCGGTCGCGGCATTCGCAAGGTCGACACCGCCGAAGAGCTGAAGCCCGCACTCGAACAGGCCATGAGCGAGGCCGGCAATGCGTTCGGCGACTCGCGCATGTTCCTCGAGCAGGCCGTGCTGCGCCCGCGTCACATTGAGGTGCAGGTGCTCGCCGACCACAGCGGCTACACGGTGCACCTCTTCGAGCGCGACTGCTCGGTGCAGCGCCGAAACCAGAAGGTCGTCGAGATCGCTCCGGCGCCGAACATCACCGCAGAGCTGCGCGAGCAGCTGACCACGGCGGCCATCCGATTCGCCAAAGAGATCGGCTACGTCAACGCCGGCACCTGCGAGTTCCTGGTCGAGACCGTCGGCGACCGCGCTGGCACGCCGGTCTTCATCGAGATGAACCCGCGCATCCAGGTCGAGCACACCGTGACCGAAGAGGTCACCGACGTCGACCTCGTGCAAACCCAGATGCTCATCGCGGCCGGCGCCACGCTGCCCGAGCTCGGTCTCTCGCAAGACCGCATCAGCATCCACGGGGCGGCGCTGCAGACCCGCATCACGACCGAGAACCCGGCCGAGAACTTTCGGCCCGACACCGGTCGCATCAGCACGTACCGCTCGCCGGGCGGTGCGGGCGTGCGCATCGACGGCGGCACCACTGCGGCAGGTGCGCAGGTCAGCCCCTACTTCGACTCGATGCTCGCCAAGCTCACCTGCAGGGCCCGTGACTTTCCGTCGGCCGTGCGTCGTGCCCGTCGTGCCCTCGCCGAGTTCCGCATCCGCGGAGTCTCGACGAACATCCCGTTCCTGCTGAACGTGCTCGCCGAGCCCGACTTCATCGCCGGCGATCTCAGCACGCACTTCATCGACGAACGGCCCGAGCTGTTCGACATGCGCAAGTCGAAAGACCGCGGCACCAAGCTGATCACGTGGCTCGCCAACGTGACGGTGAACAAGCCCTGGGGAGAGCGCCCCGCAGGTCTGGTCGACCCGACGCAGAAGCTGCCGCAGACCATCGACACCAAGGTCGTGCCCGACGGCGCGAAGCAGCTGCTTGACCGGGTGGGGCCGCGCGCCTTCGCCGAGGCGCTGCGCAACGACACCCAGCTGCGCGTCACCGACACCACGTTCCGCGACGCCCACCAGTCGCTGCTGGCGACGCGCGTGCGCACCAAAGATCTGCTCGAAGCCGCGCCGTACGTCGCCGCCGCGGCGCCGGGTCTGTGGTCGGTCGAGGCCTGGGGCGGTGCCACCTACGACGTCGCGCTGCGCTTCTTGGGCGAAGACCCGTGGGAGCGTCTCGACAAGCTGCGCGTCGCGCTGCCCAACATCCCGCTGCAGATGCTGCTGCGCGGTCGCAACACCGTCGGCTACACCCCGTACCCGACCAAGGTCACCGACGCGTTCATCGAAGAGGCGGTGAAGGGCGGCGTCGACGTGTTCCGCATCTTCGACGCGCTCAACGACATCAATCAGATGCGCCCGGCGATCGAGTCGGTGCTGGCGACCGGCACCGCGGTGGCCGAAGGCGCGCTGTGCTACACCGCCGACCTGCTCGACCCGCGCGAAGACCTCTACACGATCGACTACTACCTGCGTCTTGCCGAGCAGATCGTGCAGTCGGGCGCCCACGTGATCGGCATCAAAGACATGGCCGGTCTGCTGCGCCCCGAGGCCGCACGCCAGCTCGTCACCGCGCTGCGGCGCGAGTTCGATCTGCCCGTGCACCTGCACACGCATGACACGCCCGGCGGTCAGCTGGCGACGCTGCTGGCCGCCAGCGAGGCCGGTGTGGATGCGGTGGACGTCGCCGCCGCGCCGCTTGCGGGAACGACCAGCCAGCCGTCGTTCTCGGCCCTGGTCGCCGCGCTCAGCCACACCGAGCGCGACACCGGCTTCGACCTCGATGCGATCAGCGATCTCGAGCCGTACTGGGAGGCCGTGCGGCACCTGTACCGACCGTTCGAGTCGGGGCTCGACGCGCCCACCGGGCGCATCTACCGCCACCAGATTCCTGGCGGTCAGCTGACGAACCTGCGCCAGCAGGCCATCGCCCTCGGCCTGGGCACCAAGTTCGAGGTCATCGAAGACAACTACGCGGCGGCCAATCGCATCCTCGGTCGCCCGCCGAAGGTGACCCCGTCGTCGAAGGTGGTCGGCGACCTCGCTCTGCACCTTGCAGCTGTCGGTGCCGATCCCGACGACTTCGAGGCGCATCCCGAGAAGTACGACGTGCCCGACTCGGTCGTGAAGTTCATGGCCGGCGAACTCGGCGATCTGCCGGGCGGGTGGCCTGAGCCCTTCCGCTCGAAGGTGCTCGCCGGGCGCGAAGTGCACCTCACCGAGACCGAGCTCACCGAAGATCAGGAGCGCGCGCTCGAGGGCGACTCCGCGTCGCGTCGTCGTCAGCTGAACCACCTGCTGTTCCCGGGGCCGGCCGACGACTTCGAGAAGTTCCGTCAGGACTACGGCGATCTGTCGACGCTCGACACCGAAGACTATCTGTACGGCTTCGAGGCGAACAAAGAGCACGCGGCTCAGCTCGACAAGGGGCTGCGACTCTACACCGCGCTTTCGGCGATCGGCCCGGCCAACGACAAGGGCGAGCGCACCGTCATGGGCGTGCTGAACGGTCAGCTGCGACCGGTCACCGTGCGCGACGAGTCGATCAAGGTGCAGACCGAAGAGGCCGAGCGCGCCGACGTCAGCAACCCGAACCAGGTGGCCGCTCCCTTCGCGGGGGTCGTCACGCTCAAGGTCAAGCCGGGCGACACCGTCTCGGTCGGCGAGCCGGTGGCCAGCATCGAGGCCATGAAGATGGAGGCGAACATCGCCGCCGGCGCCGACGGCGTCGTCGAGCGCGTCGTCTTCGACGGGTCGCGCCAGGTCGAGCCCGGCGACCTGCTGCTGGTGATCGCCCCGAGTACGGTGACGAACGTGGCAGGGGAGTGACGTGGCGGTTCGCGACATTCGCCTCTACGGCGATCCGGTGCTGCGCCAGCCGACCGAACAGATCGACCACATCGACGAGCACGTGCGCCAGCTGGTGCAGGATCTCATCGACACAGTCAAACTGCCCGGGCGGGCCGGCGTGGCCGCGCCGCAGATCGGCGTGAGCCTTGCGGCGTTCAGCTACAACGTCGACGGCGAGGTCGGCTACCTGCTGAACCCTCGCATCGTCGAGCGTCGCGAGCCGATCGTCGAGATTCAGGAGGGCTGCCTGTCGGTGCCCGGCCTGTGGTTCGACACCCCGCGGTACAGCTGGGTGCGCGCCGAGGGCATCGACCTCGACGGCAACGCCGTGACGCTGGAGGGCGACGGGCTGATGGCCCAGGCGCTGCAGCACGAGATCGATCACCTCGGCGGCACGGTCTATCTGCACCGGCTGCAGGGCGAGACCCGGCGTGCCGCCATGCGCGAGGTGCGCGCTCAGTCCTGGTTCTGAGCGGGCCTCTGCCGCAGCACCATCAGCCGCATCGCATTCTCAGGCAGCTGCGGATGCGATGCGTGCTCTGCGTCGCTCGCGACGCGTCGTCGCGTAGGCGCGAGCGGGTCGTCCGCTCAGCGCGATCAGAATCAGGATGTTCAGAGTCACCGTCATCAGCGTCGAGAAGTCGGACAGCAGGGGCAGCCCCGCCGCATGGCTCGCGAAGGCGAGCAGCGTCGACAGCGTGGCGAAGACCAGCACGACCATGCGGGCGAAGTCAGAGCCGCGCAGCACCAGGATGGCGAGCAGCGCGGTCACTGCCGCGATGGCCAGCCCCAGCAGCACCAGCACCCAGTGCACGTCGAAGGCCTGGGGCAGCGTCGCCGCATCGACGCCGACGTCGGCGACGAGCTCATGCACGTCGGCGTCGGGCAGCAGCGCACCGCTGACCATCAGCACCAGAGACCCCAGTGCGCGCAGCATCAGCACCGCCGCACCGAACGTGATCGTCACGGGCCGACCGTGACGCCGAACCTCTTCGAGGGTCGACTGTTCGCCTGAGTCGTCGTCGAGCAGCTCGAATGCCGGCCGCTTCAGTCGTGCCGCAGCCCTTGCCGCAGCCCGTGCCGAGTGCGCAGGCACGGCATCCGCTGCACGGTCCTGACGTGCACCGGGCAGCCAGGCCGCAGCGTCAGACGCCTCGACGACACCCTGCCCGGCGAACGGTTCGACGCCGTCGTCACGCAGATCGATGATCGGCAGATCGCCGTCGGTGCGAATGGAGTCTCCGCCGCCGTTGCGGGAGTGATAGCCGGTCGAGAAGTCTCGCAGCACGTGAACGGTCACGTCGTCGTCGGCGCCGAGCACGCTCCCCACGATGTGGTCGCGCTCGATGTCGGTGTTCTCGTCGATCTTGTGCGTGACCTGCAGGGTGAACAGCGAGAGCCCGACCGCACGGTCGAAGGTGCCGGCCGCGAGCCAGTCCACGCGGCGGCCGCCGGGCAGCAGCCAGTCGGGCGGGCAGCGCCAGAATCGCACGTGATGCCGCTTGGCGGGGTTGCCCTCGACCTCCTGCTGATAGGCGAAGTCCTGCTGCCTGCCGAAGAGGAACAGCGGGCTCACGGGCGCCTCGCGATAGCTGCGTCGAGACAGCGTCGAGGTCACGATGCGGATGCTCGAGCGCAGCCCGAGGTCGTCGGCGCGCGTCCAGCCGGCCGCGTCCATGATCTGATGCAGACGCTGCTCGTCGCCCATCAGCGCCAGGTTCACGGGGTCGCCCAACAGACCGTCGCTGGTGCGGGTGCGGCCGATGAAATAGTCGGGCACGTAGATCGAAGTGAGGATGCGATGCAGTCGGGGCAGCGCGAGGTAGGCGATCAGCACCCAGAACACTATGGCGACCAGCGCACCCCACCAGCCGGTGTCGAGCGAGTCGGTGAAGAGCGTGAATGCGAGCCAGAATGTGGCCACGGCGGCGAAGACGAAGAAGAATCCGTCAAGCAGCCTGGCGATTCTGGTGCGGTTGCGCACCAGCGCGGTCGAGCGCGTGCGGAGGGTCCGCATATCCATGTTCCCCTTTCGGACTGCTGCGCACGGTTCACCGACGGGCACCGTGCCATGCGCCGTGTTGCGCCCAGACCCCCAGACTATCCCGGTAGACTGGCCCACTGGAGGTTTCACCGTGCTCTACTGGCTGCTTAAATGGGTGTTCATCGGCCCCTGGCTGCGACTGTTCTTCCGCACTGAGGTGCGCGGTCTTGAGAACATCCCCGACCGGGGGCCTGTCGTGCTCGTCGGCAATCACCTGTCTTTCATCGACTCAATCATCATGCCGCTCTTCGTGAAGCGCCCGGTGCGCTTCTTGGCGAAGAGCGAGTACTTCACCGGCAAGGGCATCAAAGGGTGGTTCACCCGGGTCATGATGAAGGGCACCGGTCAGCTGCCCATCGACCGCAGCGGCGGCAAAGCGAGCGAGGCCTCGCTCAACACCGGTCTGCGCGTGCTCTCTGAAGGTCATGTGCTGGCGCTCTATCCCGAGGGAACGAGAAGTCCGGACGGCTATCTGTACCGTGGCCGCACGGGTGCAGCCCGCACGATTCTCGCCGCAGGCTGCCCCGTCGTGCCCGTCGCAGTGCGCAACACCGACAAGATGATGCCGATCGGCGCCAAATGGCCGAAGCGCGTGCCGCTGGCCGTCATCGCCGGGCCAGCGCTCGACTTCACCCGCTTCGCGGGAATGGAAGGCGATCGATTCGTGTTGAGATCGATCACAGATGAGATAATGCACGAGCTGCAGATGATCAGCGAGCAGGAGTACCGCGACGTGTACGCGTCGAGCGTGCGCCACCGTCTCGCCGCAGCTCAGCAGTGACCCCGCGGCGACGCGGAACCGCCGACCCGACGCACCTGCATCGAGCCGACAGCACCAAATGATTGGGGAACACCACGTGAATGCCAATATCACCGACCAGCAGCCGGTCGTCAGCGACACGGTCGCACAGTCGCTGCTGGCCGAGCTCGACGCCGCAGAGCAGCTGCCTGCGAAGCAGCAGCCGTCGTGGCCTGATTCGGCTGCGCTCGCGGATGCTCGGGCGACGCTGAGTGCGCTGCCTCCGTTGGTCTTCGCTGGTGAGGCCGATGCCCTGCGCGACCGTCTGGGGGCGGCAGCCCGAGGCGAGGCATTCCTGCTGCAGGGCGGCGACTGCGCCGAGACCTTCGAGGGTGCCACCGCTGACAAGATCAAGGATCGCGTCAAGACGATCCTGCAGATGGCCATCATCCTCACCTACGGGGCTTCAGTGCCCGTCGTGAAGATGGGGCGCATGGCCGGTCAGTTCGCGAAGCCGCGCTCGAAAGACACCGAGACGCGCGGCGACGTCACACTGCCTGCGTTCCGCGGTGAGATCGTCAACGGCTATGACTTCACTCCGGAGTCACGTGAGGCAGATCCGCAGAGACTGGTGCAGGCGTACCACACCTCGGCTTCGACGCTGAACCTGATTCGAGCCTTCACCCAGGGCGGGTTCGCCGATCTGCGCGAAGTGCATCGCTGGAACCAGGGCTTCGCACGCAACCCGGCCAACTCCCGCTACGACGAGATGGCGCAAGAGATCGACCGGGCCATCAAGTTCATGGCCGCCTGCGGCGCCGACTTCGACGATCTCAAACGCGTCGACTTCTACGTGGGCCACGAGGGGCTGCTCTTCGACTACGAGCGCCCGCTCACACGCATCGACTCGCGCACCGGGCTGGTCTACGACACCTCGGCGCACTTCCAGTGGATCGGTGAGCGCACCCGCGGGCTCGACGACGCACACATCGAGTACTTCTCGAAGATTCACAATCCCATCGGCGTCAAGCTCGGCCCGACGACCGACCCCGACGACGCGCTTCGTCTGATCGACCGACTCGACCCGGATCGCATCCCCGGTCGTCTGACCTTCATCACTCGTATGGGCGCCGGCCGCATTCGCGAGGCGCTGCCGCCGCTGCTCGAGGCGGTCAAGGCGAGCGGTGCTCAGCCGCTGTGGATCACCGACCCCATGCACGGCAACGGCATCACCACCGAGACCGGCTACAAGACTCGTCGGTTCGATGACGTGGTCGACGAGGTGCGCGGCTTCTTCGAGGCTCATGCAGCAGTCGGAACCGTTCCCGGAGGCATCCACGTGGAGCTCACCGGTGATGACGTCACCGAGTGCCTGGGCGGCGTCGAACAGATCGATGAGGCCGGGCTGGCCACTCGCTACGAGTCGCTCTGCGACCCGCGTCTGAACCACCGGCAGTCTCTGGAGCTCGCGTTCCTGGTGGCCGAGGAGCTCAAGAAGTCTCACTCCGCCTGACCGACGCTGACGGGTGGGGCTCACTGCGCGTCGCACTCGTCAGTACCCGCGTCAGTGCGCCTCGTGGTTCGCGGTGCTGCTTTTGCGCTGGCTGGGACCTCGACCCTCGATGGCCAATCAGAAGGCGTCGAAGAGCGACCCGTTCATCTTCACGGTCGTGCCCTTCTTCACCGACGTGCCGGCGGCAGGGTCGGTGCCTGACACAGTGACGACGTCCCAATAGCTCTTCGTGCTCAACGGGATCGCCTGCTCGGGAAAGTTCGACGTGCCGTCGAGCCCGGCTGCGCGCAGCGTCGCACGTGCGTCGTTGAGGGTCTGTCCGCTCACATCGGGCACTGTGACCATCTCGGGGCCCTTCGAGACCACCAGACGAATCGTGTCGCCCTTGTGCACGGGCTTCTTGTCCGGCGCCGCCGAGATGACGGAGCCTGCGGGAACCGTATCGTGGAAGGCCTCGGACGAACTGACCTTGAGACCCACGTCTTGCAGATGTGTCGTCGCGTCTGCCAGTGACTGCCCTGAGACAGCCGGCACCGCACCGAGTGAGACGACCAGCCCGAGCTGCGTTCGCTCGGCCAGCTCGGTCGATGCCTTGACCATGCTGCCGTCGCTGCCCGTGACTCCGATCACCGACCCCGAATCCACCTTGTCGTCGAACTGCTCCGCGCGGTCGTCCGACACCACGAAGCCTGCCTGCGCAAGGGCGTCGTCGGCGAGATCGGCCTTCGAACCGACCACGTCGGGCAGCGCGATCATGCGCGGGCCCAGTGAGACGACGACTGAGACCGATGCGTCTTTCGGCACGCGCGAGCCCGCCGAAGGGTCGGTCCCGATCACCTGGCCTGCTGGCACGTCCAGACTGTTGGCCTGTGCCTGCGTCGAGTCGATGCCGGCATCGGCAAGCACGCGTTGAGCGTCTTCGAGGGTCGCGCCTGCCACGTTCGGCACGGTCAGGCGTGCGCCGGGGCCATCCCCGAGAAACCACCCCGCCGCGGCCAGCAGCACGGTCACCACAACGACGACTGCGGTGATCGACCACCCTCGCCGACGTCGCGTCTGCACCCGCGTGAGCACGGCGTCCACCGCATCGCGCTCAGACTCTGGATCTTCGCCGGAATCAGCGACCACTGGGGCAGCTGCGGCAGTCGATGCCTCAGGGACGACCGGTTCGTGCGCAGCGGTCGCATCGTCATCCGGCGTGTCGGCGCTGTGCCCGTCGCCACCGTCGCCGCGATCGTCAGCGCCGGCAACGGGCAGCGGCGGTGTGACGGTGGGCAGCTTGGCGATGGCGGATGTCGGAGACGGGGGAGCGGCCGAAACGGCAGGCGCGACCATGGTCGGGCGCAGCACCTCAGTGGCGTTCAGCGAGCGGTCACCGGCCGCTGCGTGTGCGAGCAGCGCGCGCAGCGCACGGTAGGAGCCGACCGGAAGAGCGAGCTCGGACTGCACACGTCGGGTCTCTTCGAAGAGATCGGTGGCGTTGGCGGGCCGATCCTGTGGGTCGGCGCGCGTCGCCCAGACCACTAAGTCGTCGAGCTCGGCAGGCAGGGTGTGCACGATCGAACTGGGCAGCGGCACTTCGTCGTTGGCATGCTGAAAGGCCACCTGGGCCGGAGCCGACCCCGTGAAGGGCTGCTCGCCCGTGAGCATCTCGAAGAGCATGATGCCGAGCGCGTAGATGTCCGAGCGTTCGTCGGCCGTGCCGCGGCGCAGCAGTTCGGGCGAGAGATACGCCACGGTGCCGATGAGCGCGGAGGTGGCCGAGGTCGAGCTCTCCACCGCTCGAGCCAGCCCGAAGTCTGCGATCTTCACCCGGCCGTCCGGGCTGAGCAGGATGTTCTCGGGCTTGAGGTCGCGATGCATGAGCCCGGCCTGGTGCGCGGCGGCGAGCCCTTCGAGCACCTGTGAGAGCACTTCGAGCGCGACCTGCGGAGTGAGTCGACCCTGCTGATGCAGCAGGTGGCGCAGCGTCTGCCCGGGAACGTACTCGAGTACGAGGTAGCAGACTCCGGCCTGCTGGCCCTGGTCGAACACGTTGACGACGTTGGGGTGCGACAGCCTCGCCGCGGCCAGCGCCTCACGGGTGAAGCGGTCACGGAACGACTCGTCTTCGGCCAGATGCAGGTGCAGCACCTTGACGGCGACCACGCGATCGAGGCGTTCGTCCCGTGCCCGGTAGACGGTCGCCATGCCGCCGCGAGCGATGCGCTCGTCCACCCGATAACGGCCGTCGAGCAGCATCCCGATGAGGGGATCTGCTGGAGGCGTGTAGTCGTCGGTCACGGCACCATCCTAGACGGCAGGCTCTTTCAGGCCGGATCAGCGGGTGCGCTGAGCAGCCTGTCGGGCGAGATCGCCCAGTGCCCGGCGGGCGGGCGGAACGATCGGAGCGGACTGCAGTGCGGCATCCGCCTGCGACGAGTGATCGTCGATGAGGCGCTCGGTCGCAGCGAGTGCGCCGGATTCGACGATCGTCTCTTGCAGCATCTGAATCTGCTCGCTCGTGAGCGTCGGGTCGCCTAGCAGGTCGTCGACGACGTGACGCACGGTCGCGGGCACCATCGATCGGGTGAGGGCGACGAGCACGGTGCGTTTGCCCTCGCGAAGATCGTCGCCCGCCGGCTTGCCGGTCTGCGCGGGATCGCCGAAGACGCCGAGCACATCGTCGCGCAGCTGGAAGGCCAGGCCGGCATGCACGCCGAAAGTGGAGAGCGCGCTCGCTTGCTCGTCGTCGGCACCGGCCACCGCTGCGCCGATCAGCAGCGGCTGCTCGATCGAGTACTTCGCCGATTTGTAGAGCATGACGGTCTCTGAGCGTTCGAGTGCCTCGTCGTCAGGCAGAGCAGGCCAGGCGTGTTCGCCGAGGATGTCGAGGTACTGCCCGACCATCACCTCAGTCGTCATATCTGCGATGAGCACGCGAAGACGCTGACGGATGCCAGCCTCGGGCAGCAGGTCGACGGCGTCGGCGAAACCGCGCTGCGACCAGCCCAGAAGAAGATCACCGAGGACGACGGCGGCAGACGAGCCGAACTGGGCGGAATCCCCGCGCCAGTGGCCGGAGCGGTGCAGTTCGGCGAAGCTCACATGCGCAGCCGGGCGACCCCGTCGGGTGTCGGAGTTGTCGATCACGTCGTCGTGCACGAGCGCGGCCGCATGAAAGAGCTCGATGGCGGCGCTCAGCTGCAGCACGGACTCCAGCTGCATGCGAGACAGCTCCTCGTCGGCGTCGGTCTCTGCCGCACGCCAGCCCCAATAGCAGAACTGGGAACGAAATCGCTTGCCGCCGTGCAGCAGGCCGGAGAGCTCGTCGGTGAGCGGAGTGGCGAGTGAGGAGATGCGACGCAGGTGTGCGGATTCTCGACTGAGAAACGCATCGATGCGATCCTGCACCAGCTGCAGCAGAGTGGAATGGGCGGTCACCTGTCTAGCCTAATGCTTCGCTTGCCCTTAGAATGAGCGCAGATGAAGACTGCGATGCAGTCCCCGAGCGAGAGAACGGAGGTGCTCATGCCGCTTTCAGACCACGAGCAGAAGCTGCTCGAAGAAATGGAGCGCAACCTCTACCAGGCCGAGTCTGACGAAGTCTCGACCGATCAGGTGCCGCGCTCGCTGAACCGCATGGCCGTCGTGCTCGGCGTGATCGGCGTCGTCATCGGTCTCGCGCTGCTGCTGTGGGCGGTGTCGGCCAAGCTCATCGTCGTGGGTGTGGTCGGCTTCGTGCTCATCGTCGCCAGCATTATCTGGGCGATGCGCCCCACCCCGGTTGCGGCTGGAGCCGCATCTGCCGGCTCCGACCGTCACGATGGCCCCAACGGCTCTGGCCAGACGAAGTCTGCGAAGGGCGCCTCGATGGGGCAGCGCATGGAAGATCGCTGGAACCGCCGATTCCAGTGATCGACCACATGACCTTCTGACCGCAGCTCCGGTCATTCACAAAGCCCGTCCCGCAAGGGGCGGGCTTTTCGCATTCCTGGGTGGCTGAACGCACCCACTCTCCTCCACATCTGAGACCGCACGCACCGCGCGACGGCTCACTGCCGCGGCATTCCAAGCGTCGGCAGGTGCCGCTCGTCAGGGAGATGACCGGATACAGCGGCTCCAAACGTGTCGAAACGTTGAGAATGCGGTGTGTTCTGTGGGCTAGGTGGACTGTGGTGGAGGGAAGTGGGGTAAAGTGGTGAGCATTGCAGACCAACCAGCCCGAGGAAGGAGTGCGGCATGTTTCTCGGCACGCATTCTCCCCGGCTGGATGACAAAGGACGGCTCGTCCTGCCTGCGAAGTTTCGTGACGAGCTGGCCGACGGCGTCGTTCTGACGCGTGGGCAGGAGCACTGCGTGTACGTGTTCAGTGCAGGGGAGTTCGAGAACATCCACCAGTCGATTCGCCAAGCGCCGATGACGTCGAAGCAGGCCCGAGACTTTCTGCGACTCTTCCTCTCTGGTGCGAGCGATCAGGTGCCCGACAAGCAGGGCCGCATCAGCGTGCCGACCGACCTGCGGCGCTACGCCGGTCTCACCAGAGACCTCACTGTGATCGGCACCGGCAACCGAGCCGAGATCTGGGATTCATCCGCGTGGCAGCAGTACCTGAACGCCAACGAAGAGCCGTTCTCCGAGACCGCAGAAGAGGTGATCCCCGGTGTCTTCTGACGAGCCCTACCCCCATCTGCGCGCCGATGCCGATCCCAGCGCGCTGCACGTCTCAGTCATGAGAGACCGCTGTGTCGACCTGCTGGCCCCTGCGCTCAGCGCACCCGGCAGCATCTACGTCGATGCCACCACGGGCATGGGCGGGCACACCGAGGCCGTGCTCGACCGGTGCGAGAATGCGCAGGCGATCTGCATCGACCGTGACGAGAACGCCATCGCCCTGGCCTGCAGACGTCTGCAGCGCTTCGGCGACCGTGTGCGCTTCGTGCACACCTCCTACGACCACATCGACCAGGCGCTGGATCAGTGCGGCGTCGAAGGAGCACAGGCGGTGCTCTTCGACCTCGGCGTCTCGTCGCTGCAGCTCGACGATCTCGAACGCGGCTTCTCGTACCGTGCCGATGCGCCGCTCGACATGCGCATGGACCTGTCGCAGACGCTGACCGCCGCAGACGTCGTGAACACCTATGACGTGAGCCGTCTCTGGACGATCATGCGGCGCTACGGCGAAGAGAAGCACGCCCGGCGCATCGCCGAGCGCATCGGCGAGATGCGGGCACAGCATCCGCTCAGCACGACCGCAGACCTGGTCGAAGCAGTGCGCACCGCGACCCAGGCGACCGACCACCGCGGGCACCCGGCGAAGCGGGTGTTCCAGGCGATCCGCATCGAGGTCAACCAAGAGCTGCGCGGGCTGGAAGACGCCCTGCCGAAGGCACTCGATCGAATCTCGGTCGACGGACGCGTCGTCGTGATGAGTTTTCAGTCGCTCGAGGATCGCATCGTCAAGCGCATCATGCGCGACGCGACCACCTCGAGCACGCCGAGCGGGCTGCCTGTCGAACTCGAGGAGCACGCCCCGCGGTTCGTCTCGCTCACCCGAGGAGCCGAACAGGCGGCAGACCAAGAGCAGCAGCAGAATCCCAGAGCGCGTTCGGTACGTCTCCGAGCGGTGCAGAGAGTTCGGAGGGGCCGATGACCATGACGCAGATGTCGTCTCGCGTGCGCACGCGGATCGTCCACGGTGGCATCCTGGTGGCCGTCATCGCGGTGGCGCTCGTGGCCCAGCTGATGCTCAGCATCGCCCTGGCCGACGGCGGATATCAGATCAACCAGCTGCAGCAGGATCAGAACCAGGTCAAGCGCGAAAGTCAAAGCCTCAGCGAGCAGATCTCGGCGCTGCAGTCACCGCAGCACCTGGCCGACCGAGCCAAAGAGCTGGGCATGGAGCCTTCGGCGCAGGTGACCTTCCTCCGTCTTGCCGACGGGCAGACCATCGGGTCGGCCGACAGCAAGGGTGCGCAGATCGCGGCGCAGAAGGGGCTCGTGAACAACCGTATGCTCGCGACGCTCGACGCGGCCGATGCCACGGCGAAGCCGGCGGCGGGCGACGAGGCCAAGA
This sequence comes from Pseudoclavibacter sp. CFCC 13611, assembly GCF_008831225.1. Lineage (NCBI taxonomy): Bacteria > Bacillati > Actinomycetota > Actinomycetes > Micrococcales > Microbacteriaceae > Pseudoclavibacter > Pseudoclavibacter sp. CFCC 13611. The sequence continues at coordinate 463,752 of NZ_WBKE01000002.1, forward strand.
CTCCGCAGCGAGTCGATCAGCAGGAGCTCCAGGCCGGGGCGACTGCGGATGCGAACAGCTCGGATTCCTCGTCGGGCTCTGCCGACGGCACTGCGGCCCCGAGCGACGACAGCCAGCCGGGCGATGCCGGTCAAGGAGCAGGCTCCAAACTGCCCCAGGTGACGCTGCGATGAGGGCTCTGCGTTCGCAGTCCGTCCCCGCCGTCGACAGGGGATGCTGAAATGGCTCCGGTTCTGGGCAATCGTCGGCGTCGTCTGATTGCGGTTCTGACCGCGGTCGTCGCAGTCGCGCTCGTCTTCGTCGTTCGACTGGTGTTCATCCAGATCGTCGACGCCCCCGGCCTCAACGCGCAGGCGGAGGGCAACCGGTCGGTGCCTCTCACCCTGCAGGCGGTGCGCGGAACGATCACCGACCGCTCTGGCAACGTGCTCGCGCAGAGCGTGCAGCGATATCGTGTGGCGGCCGATCAGACGCTGGCCGGAGACTCGATCGTCCAGGTCGACGGCAAGGGTCAGAAGTGGACCCTCCAGCAGATCATCGATCGGCTGGCGCAGATCACGAAGAAGGATCCAGCCCGGATCAAGTCGGCGTTGGAGGGAAACAGCCAGTACTCGGTCGTGGCGCAGGACTTGAACGCCGATCAGTACCAGGAGCTTCGCGCCCTCGACATCAAATGGCTCGCAATCGAAGCAGTGCCACACCGGACGTATCCCTCGGGAGCAGTGGCCGGCAACCTGCTGGGCTTCATTAGCGCCGAGCAGCAGCCGCAGGCAGGCGTCGAAGTGCTGGCTGACAGCTGCCTCGCCGGCACCGACGGAAAAGAGAGCTACGAACGCGGCGCCGACGGCATCCGCATCCCGGGCACGACGGTCACCGAGCAGCAGGTGACCGACGGAGGCACGGTCGAACTGACCATCGATCGCGATCTGCAGTGGTACGTGCAGCAGAAGATCACCGAGCGCCAGAGCGAACTCGGCGCACAGTGGATCTCGGCGACGGTGCTCGACGCGAAGACGGGAGACATCCTCGTCGCCGCAGAGACTCCCAGCATCGACCCCAATGACGTCGGAGCGTCGAAAGAGCAGGATCGCGGTTCGCGCATCTTCCAGAGCACCTACGAACCTGGGTCGCCGATCAAGACGATCACGATGGCCGCCGCCATGGAGCACAGCGACGTGGGTCCCGAGAGCCAGTTCCAGGCACCCGGGTCGATCGCGGTTCCCGGCACTCCGCACACCATTAAAGATGCGTGGGATCACGACACCCTCAATCTGACTAGCACGGGCATCCTGATGAAGTCGTCGAACACCGGCATCATGCAGGTCGGTGACAAGATCGATGACGCCACACGCTATGACTACCTCAAGCGATTCGGCATCGGCGAGAAGTCTGCTGTGAACTTTCCCGCAGAGTCGAGCGGGACGCTGGCGCCGGTCGACAAATGGGACAAAATCTCGCATTACACGACCATGTTCGGTCAGGGCATCGCGGCGACGCCGATTCAGGTCGCCAGTGCATATCAGGCGGTGGCGAACAACGGCGTGCGCATCTCGCCTCGGCTGATCAAGAGCTGCACCAGTGCGGACGGCACGACGACGGAGAACCCGTCGGCTCAGCCCGAGCAGGTCATCCAGCCCGAGACCGCCCGCAAACTGCGAGGAATGCTCGAACCGCTCTTCACCCAATACGTGGGCAAGTCTGCGCAGATCGCAGGCTACAGCCTGGCTGGTAAGACTGGTACGTCACAGATCGCCGGAACGAACGGCGGATATCTGCCCAACCAGTATGTGAACTCGCTGGCCGCCATGGCGCCAGCCGGAGATCCCCGCTTCGTCGTCGGCATCACGATCTACAACCCGGCCACCGACAAGACCTCGGACAACACCATGTCGCTGTTTCACGATGTCATGGCGCAGACGCTGATCACGAACAACGTGCCGCCAGCCACCGGAGAGCTGCCCGACTACGCACCGACGTGGTGAGAGTGGGAGAATGTACTGATGTCTTCGCGAACCGCACCTCATATTCGTCCCCAACACTCGGCTGATCTGACGCTGGCCGCCGTCGCCGACCTGCTCGGCGCGTCGGTCGTCACGTCGGCGGGCGAGCCCGCGGCCGACGCCGCAGCCGCACGTGTGATCAGCGGCGTGACGCTCACCAGCAGCGACGTGCGGCCTGGCGATCTGTACGTCGGCATGCCCGGACAGCACACCCATGGCGCCAAGTACGCAGAGGAGGCCCGGCGTCTCGGAGCGGTGGCCGTGCTGACCGACGAAGCCGGGCGGGCCTACGTCGCCGCCAGCACGGCGGAGGATCTGCCGCTGCTGATCGTGCCGGACCCGCGCCTGGTGCTCGGCAAGGTCGCCGAGCACATCTACGCGAACGACACGCATCGTCTGCCCACACTGGGCGTCACCGGCACGAACGGAAAGACGTCGACCACGTACTTCATGGAGGCCCTGCTCGGACACGCGGGGGTACGCACCGGACTGAGCACGACCGTCGAGCGGCATGTTGGCGAACACGTGCTGGGCAGCGCCCTGACCACGCCGGAGGCCAGCGAGCTGCACGGCCTGCTCGCCAGCATGCGTGAGCTCGGCGCCAAAGCCCTGCTGGTCGAGGTGTCGGCTCAGGCAGTCACCAGACACCGCATCGACGGGGTGCACTTCGCGGTGGTCGGCTTCACCAACCTGAGTCCAGAGCACCTGGACGAGTACGGCGACATGGAGCACTACTACGCCGCGAAACGCGCACTGTTCACCGCAGATCGGGCAGATCGTGCCGTGATCTCGCTAGAGAGCGAGTGGGGCAGGCGTCTGGCACGAGAGACCGAACTTCCGGTGACCACTGTCGGCACCGGCGACGAGTGCGACTGGCAGCTCGTCGAGCAGAGCGATCGAGCGGACGGATCGACCGGCACGCTGGTCGGACCGAACGGTCAGCGCTGGCCGATCGTGCTGTCAGTGCCCGGCGTGCACATGGACGTCAACGCGGTGCTCGCGGTCGTGATGCTCGTGGAGTCGGGCATCATCGATGCGCAGCAGATCGAGTCCGGGCTCGATGCCCACGTGCTGGCAGACGTGTATCTGCCCGGGCGTCTGGAGCGGGTATCCGGTGAGAGCGGGCCGACGTTCTTCGTCGACTACGCCCACACCGAGGATGCGCTGGAGCGGACGCTGGTGGCCGTGCGCAAGCAGACCAAGGGTCGCATCGTGCTCATTCTGGGCGCGGACGGCGGCCGCGATCCGTACAAGCGTCCAGCGATGGGGCGGGTCGCCAGCGAACTCAGCGACGTGCTCGTGGTCAACGACATCAACCCCAGATTCGAAGATCCCGATGCGATCAGGTCGGTGCTCGTCGAGGCCGCCCGTGCCGCCGATCATCCGGCTGAGGTCTATGACGTCGGCGACCCGTCGGCGGCCATCCGCACGGCGATCCGCATCGCTCATGACGACGACACGATCATCGTGTGCGGTCCGGGCGACGAAGACTACCACGAGGTACGCGGCGTCAAGCTTCCGTATTCCTCACGTGGAGCGGCCCGCGAGGCACTGCGGGAGGCCGGTTTCGAGCCCAACCACTCCCGGCGCGGAGGGCAGGATCCCGCCGACGGCGTGCACGCCGACGACCTGGCGGCCGCGGAGCGACACGACGCCGAGAGCGCGAAGGAGCAGGCATGATCACGACAGACGTTGACTGGATCGCCGAGGCCGTCGGCGGCACGCTGACCGGTTCTGCTGGGGCCGGTCTGGTGACCGGTGCCGTGCGCACTGACTCCCGCGAGGTGTCGACAGGAGACCTCTTCGTGGCTCGTCGGGGCGAGAGCGGCGACGGACACGACTATGTCGTCACGGCTCAGCGTCAAGGGGCGGCAGCCGCGATCGTGGAGCATCCAGTGCCCGACGCCACGCTGGCCCAGATCGTGGTCGCCGACGCCACGCGGGCGCTCGGACTGCTCGCAGAGGCCGTTCTGCTTCAGGCTCGCTCCGTCGGCCGTCTCGAGCACGTCATCGGCATCACGGGCTCGGCCGGAAAGACCACGACAAAGCGCATCCTCGCTCATCTGCTCTCGCAGGCGGGCGAGACGGTGTTTCCGCAGGGGTCGTTCAATAACGAGGTCGGTGCGCCGCTGACCATGCTGCAGACGACGCTGCAGACGCGTTTCGTGGTCGTCGAGATGGGTGCGAGCCATATCGGCGATCTGCGCTATCTCTCAGGCATCGCGCATCCAGACCTCGGCATCGAGCTGCAGGTCGGTCTGGCTCATGTGGGCGAATTCGGCTCGGTCGACAACATCCGCATCGCGAAGCAGGAGCTTGTCGAATCACTGCCCGAGACCGGCGTCGCGGTGCTCAACGCCGATGACGCGAACGTCTGTCGCATGGCCGAGCACACCAGTGCTCAGGTCGTCTGGTTCGGAGCGCGCAGCGACGCCGCTGTGCGCATCGGTGCCGTCGAACCAGAGGGGGAGCGTCTTCGCGTCGAGCTGACGTTCGACGGTGAGACGGTCGACCCCAGCGTCGCACTGCTCGGCGAGCACAACGCTTGGAACATCGCTGCGGCGACTGCGGCGGCGTTGCATATGGGGCTCAGCCGCGAGCAGATCGTCACCGGTCTCGAAAGCCTTTCTTCAGGCGAACGCTGGCGCATGCAGGCGCTGCACCGCGCCGACGGCGTCACCGTGATCAACGACGGCTACAACGCCAGCCCCGGCTCAATGGCAGCCGCCCTGCGCACGCTCGCAGGCATCCGGCGCACCGGGCATCGAACCATTGCCGTTCTCGGTGCCATGGGCGAGTTGGGCGAGGCCAGCGGCACCGAGCACGATAAGATCGGCCAAGACGTCGTCCGGCTGAACATAGATCAGCTCGTCGTCGTCGGTAATGATGCCCGCCGTATCTTCCTCGCCGCCGAGCAGGAGGGATCCTGGGGCGGCGAAGCGGTCTACTGCGAGAACGCGGATGAAGCGCACGACTGGCTGGCGCCACGACTGCGAGAAGGAGATGTCGTCCTGGTGAAGTCGTCGAACGCCGCGGGGCTCAGATTCCTGGGCGACCGCCTGTATGAGGATGCCGCCAGAGCATGATCAGCGTACTCATCGCGTCCGCCGTGTCGCTGATCATCTCGATCTTCGGCATGCCGCTGTTCATCAGGCTGGCTCACCGCCTGGAATGGGGGCAGTTCATCCGCGAGGACGGCCCGCGCACCCACCTCACCAAACGGGGCACGCCCACGATGGGCGGAATCGTCATCCTCATCGCAGTGCTCGGCGGGTACTTCGTCTCGGCACTGGTCACCGGCTCCGGAGTGACGGCCACCGGGATGCTCGTACTCGGGCTCACCGTCGGCATGGGGCTCGTCGGCTTCGCCGACGACTACATCAAGGTGCGCAATCACCGTTCGCTGGGGCTGACCCCAGCGGCCAAACTGATCGCCCAATTGGTGATCACCGGCCTGTTCGCCTGGGGAGTGCTGCAGTTTCCCGATCAGAGCGGGCTGACCCCGGCATCGACGTACGTGTCTGTGCTGCGTGACACCCCGATCAACCTGTTCGCCTGGGGAGTGATTCCGGGCGCCGTCATCTTCTTCATCTGGGTCTACGGCATCGTGGCCGGCTTCTCGAACGCGGTCAATCTGACCGACGGGCTCGACGGGCTCGCCGCAGGCATCGGCATCCTCGCGTTCGGGGCCTACGGGGCGCTGGCCTTCTGGCAGTTCAACCAGGACTGCGAACGTGCCTCGGGCGTCTCGTTCGGGCAGTGCTATGAGGTGCGCGACCCGCTCGACGTGCTGATCATCGTCACGTCGATCGTGGCGGCGCTGATCGGCTTTCTGTGGTGGAACACGTCGCCGGCGCAGATTTTCATGGGCGACACCGGGTCACTCGCACTCGGCGGTGCCTTCGCCGCGGTGGCGATGGTCACCCGCACCGAGGTGCTCTCTGTGCTGATCGGCGGGATGTTCGTCGTGGCACTGCTCTCGTCGCTCATCCAAATGGGCTTCTTCAAGATCAGCGGCGGCAAGCGGGTGTTCCTGATGGCTCCGCTGCACCATCACTTCGAGCTCAAAGGCTGGGCGCAGGTGACCGTCGTCGTGCGCTTCTGGGTGCTCGCCGGCCTCTGCGCGGTCGCCGGGCTCGCGATCTTCTATGTGCAGTGGGTGAGTACGACACGATGACTGACAAAACCGACTTCTTCGACAGCACGCACGACGACCAGACCTTCGCAGGTCGGCGCGTCGCCGTGCTCGGCATGAGCGTCACCGGGTTCTCGGTGGCAGACACCTTGGTCGAACTCGGCGCGAACGTGCTCGCCATGGGGCGCAGCGCCTCTGCCGAGCACATTGACCTGCTCGGCGTGCTGGGGGCCCAATGGCAGCCCATCGCCCATGACGGCGATGAGGTGCCGGTGCTGCAGGAGTTCGCTGCAGAGGCGATCGTGGTCTCTCCCGGGTTCTCGCCGCATCATCCTGCCGTTCGGTGGGCGTGTGAGCAGCAGATCCCGCTGCTGACCGACATCGACCTGGCCTGGCACCTGCAGCGTCAGCGCGGCCATGACACGAAGTGGCTCTGCGTCACGGGCACCAACGGCAAGACGACGACCGTCGAGATGGCCACCGACATGCTCGTCGCAGGAGGCCTGCGCGCTGCCGCATGCGGCAACATCGGTGTGCCCATTCTCGATCTCGTGCGCGAACCGGTGGCCTATGACGCGATCGTGGTCGAGCTCTCAAGCTTTCAGCTGCACTACATCAACCACATCAGCCCATGGGCGAGCGTCTGCCTGAACATCGACTCCGACCACATCGACTGGCACGGCAGCGTCGAAGCGTATGCGGCGGCCAAGGCCCGCATCTACGAGAACGTGCAGACGGCGTGTGTGTATCCGATCGGCGACGAGCAGGTCACTGGCATCGTCGAGCAGGCGGATGTCGTGGCCGGCGCACGAGCGATCGGTGTGGGCCCGGTGGCACCTTCGATCGGCCAGATCGGCATCGTCGACGACGTGATCGCAGACCGCGCGTTCATTGCGAACCGTGAGACGCATGCGCAGGAGATCACCACGGTGTCACGCCTGCAGGCGCATGGTCTCGGGCTGCGCCATCTCGTGCTCGACGCGCTGGCCGCAATCGCGCTGGTTCGTTCGGTGGGGGTCGATGCGGCCGCGATCGGACGGGCGCTCGACGAGTTTCACACCGACGGACACCGCATCACGCCGGTCGCCGAGATCGACGGTGTGGTCTGGATCGACGACTCGAAGGCGACGAATCCGCATGCCGCACGTGTGGCGATCGAATCGTTCGACTCGGTCGTCTGGATCGTCGGCGGCATGCTCAAGGGCATCGACCTTGCGCCGCTCATCGAGCGAGAGCATGGTCGGCTGCGGGGCGCCGTCATCGTCGGCGCCGATCGGTCGACGGTGCGTGACCTGTTCGCCCGCCTCGCACCTGAGGTCGAGACGCACGAGATCGACGTCGTGGCCCACCCCGGTGATGTCGAAGCCGGCGCCGAGCTGATGCGCCAGGCCGTGGCTGCCGCGGCGCAGATGGCGCACCCTGACGACGTCGTGCTGCTGGCGCCGGCATCCGCATCGTGGGATCAGTTCGTCAGCTACGCCCAGCGCGGTGATCTCTTCGCCGCCGCAGTGCAGGGGCTTCGGGAAAGCGCGTGATGAGCGCGAACAACACGCGCATTCGACTGCTCGGCGGCCAACGCCACATCACGAAGTCGTTCGGCCAGCTGCTCGGCGTGATCACACTGCTGCTGCTGCTCGGTCTGACCATGGTGCTTTCCGCCTCATCGATCGACTCGTACTCGGCTTCGAACTCCTTCTTCAGCCTGTTCATGAAGCAGGGGCTGATCGCCCTGCTCGCCTTTCCTGCGATGCTGCTCGTCTCACGCATCCCGATGGAGGTGCTGAGACGCTGGTCGAAGGCGTTTCTCATCGCGACCATGCTGGTGCAGCTGCTCGTGGTGAGCACCTCGCTCGGATCGGCCGGCGGCGGCAACCGAAACTGGCTGAACGTCGGCGGATTCTCCGTGCAGCCCAGCGAGTTCATGAAGCTGGCGCTGGTGATCTGGCTCGGACGAGTGCTCAGCGAGCGGCGCGACGAGCTGACGAGTCTCAAAGTCTTCGTCAAACATGTGCTGGTGTGGGTCGTCGCGGCGATCGGACTCGTCATGGCCGGTCGCGATCTCGGTACGGCCATGGTGATGCTGATCATCGTGTTCGGCTGCTTCTTCGTGGGCCGAGTGCCGCTGCGATTCCTGGGGGCCCTCGCCGTGGCCGGCGGTGTCATCGCCGGGATTTTCGCGATCGGCAGCGCCAACCGTCTGAGTCGCATCGCCAGCTGGGCCGGGTCGTCGGGCTGCACGGACTACAGCGGCACCTGCTGGCAGACCACGCACGGCACCTGGGCGCTGGCGGCGGGCGGAATCTTCGGGGTGGGGCTGGGCAACTCCAAGTCGAAGTGGGCGTGGCTGCCCGAGGCTGAGAACGACTTCATCTTCGCGATCATCGGCGAAGAACTCGGACTGGTCGGGCTGATCGCGCTGATCGGCCTCTATGTGCTGCTGGCGGTCTTGATGGTGCGACTGATCGTGCGCCTCGCCGATCGGCCGTTCGAGCAGATCGTGGTCGCCGGAGCCCTCACCTGGACTGTCGGTCAGGCCTTCATCAACATCGCGGTCGTGCTCGGCCTGCTGCCCGTGCTCGGTGTGCCGTTGCCTCTGGTGTCCTATGGTGGATCATCGCTGGTGGCCAATCTGCTCATGCTCGGGGTGGTGCTCGGCATCGCCAATACCGAAAGGACTCCTTCATGACGACCTATCTGCTTGCTGGCGGCGGCACCGCCGGACACGTCAACCCGCTGCTCGCGACAGCCGATGCCCTGCGTGAGAGCGATCCCAATGCTCGCATTCTGGTGCTCGGCACCGCCGAGGGGCTCGAAGCAGAACTGGTGCCGGCCCGCGGATACGAGCTGATCCCCATCGCCAAGCTGCCCTTTCCGCGTCGGCCGAACGCGCAGGCTCTGGCGTTTCCCAAGCGTCTCGGCTCGCTGGTGCGGCAGGTGCGCTCGATCATCGTGAGTCGGGGCGTCGACGCCGTGATCGGTTTTGGCGGCTATGCCTCTGCGCCGGCCTATCTTGCTGCCAGACGCGAAGGCGTCTCCTATCTCGTGCACGAGGCGAACGCCCGGCCCGGCCTGGCCAATCGTCTGGGTGCGAAGCGAGCGGCGCACGTCGCCGTCGCCTTTCCCGACACTCCTCTGGCCGGCGCAGAGGTGATCGGCATGCCGCTGCGCCCTGAGATCGCCGAGATCGCTCATGCACGTGCTGCCGGCAGCGATGCACAGCTCGTCGCCGCCGCGCGAACCAGCCTCGGCCTCGACGAACGTCCCGTGCTCCTGGTGACCGGCGGCTCGCTCGGAGCGAAGCACATCAACGAGGTGCTCGCCTCTGCGGCGCAGCAGATCGCCGATGCCGGCTGGCAGGTGGTGCACGTGGCCGGAGCACGCAACGACGTGGCCGCTCCCGATGTCGACGGCTATCACTTCATGGAGTACTGCCACCACATGCAGGACGCCCTCGCGGTTGCGTCGCTGGCGGTCTCCAGATCGGGAGCCTCGACGGTCTGCGAGCTCACAGCCCTCGCGATTCCCGCAGTGTACGTGCCGTATCCGCATGGCAACGGCGAGCAGGAGCTGAACGCACGCCCGGCCATCGCCGCCGGCGCCGCGATGCTGGCGCGCGACGAAGAACTCGACGCGACGTGGGTGACGCAGGTGCTGCTGCCGCTGCTGGCCGATCGCGACCGACTCGACGCCATGCACGACGCTGCGGTCGGCATCGGCATCGTGGACGCCGCGCAGCGACTCGCCGACATGGCACGACAAGTGGCCGAGCAGAAGCACTGAGGAGGACGAAATGAACGACACGAACACATCAGTCGACTCGTCGAACACACTGCCTGACGAACTGGGGCACATCCATTTCATCGGCATCGGCGGTGCCGGTATGAGCGGCATCGCGCACATGATGGCTGCGAAGGGTCTGCAGGTCACCGGCTCTGATCAGGCGGACAGCGCCAATGTGCAGGCCCTGCGCGAACTGGGCGTCACCGTCGCCATCGGACACTCCGCCGACCATGTGCACGACGTCGACACCGTCGTGATCTCGTCGGCGGTGCACGAGAGCAACCCTGAGCTGGCGGCGGCCAGAGCAGCAGGCCTGCGCGTCATCCACCGGTCACAGGCATTGGAGTGGCTGACTCGCGGCCACCGGGTCATCGCGGTCGCCGGAGCGCACGGCAAGAGCACGAGCACCGGAATGCTGATCACCGCCCTGCGCGAACTTGGCGCCGACCCGAGCTTCGTCAACGGCGCGATCATCAAAGAGCTCGGCACCAATGCGGGCTGGGGCGAATCAGACCTGTTCGTGCTGGAGGCCGACGAGTCGGACGGCTCGTTCCTGCGATACGAGACGGCCGGCGTGCTGGTGACGAACATCGACACCGAGCATCTTGACCACTACGGCACCGCGCAGGGCATCGAAGACGCCTTCGTGCGCTTCATCACCAGCGCCGCGGAGTTCTCGGTGGTCAACGGCAGCGACCGTCTCACCAAAGCGATTCTGCCTCGACTCGACAGCGCCGAACATCTGATCACATTCGGCGAGGCCGGCGACGGCAACGACTTGGAGCTGACCGAGGTGACGCCACAGGGGTGGGAGACCGACGTTGCTGTGACTGCGCAGCCGGAGGGAAGCATCCGCTTTCGCAGCGACCTGCTCGGCCACCACAATGCACTGAACGCGCTCGGCGTCGCTGCGGTGCTGCGTGAGCTCGGGTATCCGCTGGCCGATGCGCTGCGCGCGGCAGGCCATTACCAGGGAACCGCTCGCCGGTTCGATCGTCAGGCCGTGGTCGGCGGGGTGACCGTCGTCGACGACTACGCGCATCATCCCACCGAGGTCGCCGCGGTGCTCACGGCCGCACATGAGCTGGCCGGTGACGGGCACGTGTTGGTGATCTTCGAACCGCACCTCTACAGCCGCACGCGCGATCACGCCGACGAGTTCGCGCAGGTCTTCGCGCGCTGGGCCGATTTCGTCGACGTGCTGACGCTGCGCGGAGCTCGGGAGGATCCGATCCCGGGCATCGACTCGGCCTGGCTGGTCAGCAGGTTCCCGCGCCCCGATCTCGGACATTACAGCCCGACGTGGGATGACGCCGTCGAACAGATCGTGCGTCGTGCGCGGCCGGGCGATATCGTGCTGACTCTCGGCGTGGGGCTCTACCCGATTCTGCCGCGACTGCTGGAGCGTCTGCGTGAGCGGTGACGATCGCATTCGGCGACCGTACCTGCGAACCCAGGGCGATGACGAACCCGGTGAACGGGGACGCACCGGGCGCGCAGGCGGTCGAAAGAGCAGCGGGCGAGGAACATCCCGGCCTCGCGAGGTCGGAACACCACGCGTCGATGCGGAGTCGACCGACTGGCGGTCGGGGCTGAGCGCTCGCTGGCAGGAGGCCAGAACGGCTCGCGCCGCCAGAGCTCAGCTGCGAGCGACGGTTCGTCGACGGCGCGCTCGTGAGCGCGAGGATCTGCGCGCTGCCGGTCGTCTCGATCGTTCCGGCGATCTCGCCGGCGGTCAGCAGCGTGCGGGGCAGGGGAGAGCAGCGACTGCGGCGACTCGGGCGAGCATCGGCTCGCTCTTCCACGACCTGCACCTCGGGCGGTTCCTCATCATCGGACTGGCCGTGGTCATCGCCGTCACCATCGGCCTCGTGTTCTCGCCGTGGCTGTCGGTGCAGCATATCGAGGTGCGTGGAACGCAGCGTGCATCGGCAGCCGAGCTGAGCGACGCGCTGAGCGACCAAGTGGGGCGACCGATCATCGGACTCTCCGGGGCGCAGATCGAGCGCGAGCTGCAGCAGTTCAGTGCTGTCGAGTCGTACAGTATCCGTGCCGAGCTGCCGGGCACCCTGATTGTGACTGTGACCGAACGGGCCCCCATCGGCGTCTTCAAGAAGGGCGATTCCTACCTGTTGGTGGATGCGGCAGGTGTGGTGGTGCAGAGCGCAGATCAGCCTGAGGAGGGGTACCCCACACTGCAGGTCGCCTCGACGGATCCGCAGTCGCCGGCGTTCTCGTCAGTCGCAGCTGTGCTGCGCAGCCTGGACGGTGACCTGCTGGCTCAGGTGGCCACTGCGCAGGCGAGCACACAGGATGACGTGCAGCTCACACTGCGCAGCGGGACGACCGTCGTCTGGGGAGACGGCAGCGAGACGGAGCTCAAGGCGCGCGTGCTTCGTGCGCTCGTGGGGGACCGGCCGGATGCCAAGCACATCGACGTCTCCTCGCCCTCGCTCCCGGTGGCCTCATGACGAGCGCGTCCGCCATGCTCGGATTTCGCATCCAAGTCGCGACACACCGCATGAGCCGTCGTGTTTCGGCGTTCAGACGTGGATACTTTCTCAGAGATCAAACGTATACGCAGTATAACTTTAACGCTCCAGTTGAAGTTGAAGGTTGACGGAAGGCCGGTCCAATATGTCGAACCAGAACTACCTCGCCGTGATCAAAGTGGTCGGCATCGGCGGCGGCGGCGTCAATGCAGTGAACCGCATGATCGAGCGCGGGCTCAAAGGCGTCGAGTTCATCGCCATCAACACGGATGCGCAGGCACTGCTGCTGAGTGACGCAGACGTCAAGCTCGACGTCGGTCGCGAGTCGACCCGTGGGCTCGGCGCTGGCGCTGACCCTGAGGTCGGGCGACGTGCGGCCGAAGAGCACGCCGACGAGATTGAAGAGACGCTGCGCGGCGCCGACATGGTCTTCGTGACTGCCGGCGAGGGCGGTGGCACGGGCACCGGAGGCGCTCCCGTCGTCGCCAAGATCGCGAAGTCGATCGGGGCTCTGACGATCGGTGTGGTCACCAAGCCGTTCTCGTTCGAGGGCAAGCGGCGTATGTCTCAGGCAGAGTCGGGTGTTCAGGCGCTGCGTGCCGAGGTCGACACGCTGATCACCGTGCCGAACGACCGGCTGCTCGAGATCAGTGATCGCGGCATCACCATGCTCGAGGCGTTCTCGATCGCCGATCAGGTGCTGCTCGCCGGTGTTCAGGGCATCAGCGATCTGATCACGACACCGGGGCTGATCAACCTCGACTTCGCCGACGTGCAGTCAGTGATGCAGGGAGCCGGCACGGCTCTGATGGGCATCGGTTCCGCGCGCGGAGCCGACCGGGCGATCAAAGCGGCGGAACTCGCCATCTCGTCGCCGCTGCTGGAGTCGACGATCGATGGCGCGCACGGTGTGCTCATCTCGGTGCAGGGCGGGTCGGACCTCGGCATCTTCGAGATCAACGACGCCGTGCAGCTGGTGCAGGAGGTCGTGCACGCCGAGGCGAACATCATCTTCGGCACCGTGCTTGACGACGCACTGGGCGACGAGGTGCGCGTCACCGTGATCGCAGCCGGCTTCGACGAAGAGGACGAACTGCGAAATCTGCGTCGTGGTCGCGACGAGCGCGGACATGCGGCACCCGCGGCAGCCGAGAGGTCGACGGCCGCGCCGACGACCGACGAGCCGGACGAGGCCGCCGTGTCGAACGCCGCAGACGCCGACACGACAGCAGCCGGCAGTGATGCCGGCGGCGCTGAGCAGTCGGTCGACACCAGTGTCGCCGACCCCTATGCGGCGCGTTCGTATCCGTTCGAGCGGCTCGACGATCAGGAGCTCGATGTTCCTGACTTCCTGAAGTGAGTTCGGAGTTCGAGTCGGTGCCCGCCCCAAGCGAGCCGATCGACCTTGGGTCGTCGCCGCAGCCGGAGCCTCGGCTTGCCGGGGGCGAGGCAGGTGTCACGGAGCGTCTGCGCGCGTTCGAGAGTGATCTGCAAGCAGAGCTGAGCCTGTGCGGCCGTCGCCGTGACGAGGTGCAGGTGATCGTCGTCACGAAGTACCACACACCGGAGCTCGCCGCTGTGCTGAGCGCCGCCGGGCAGAGAGACTTCGGTGAGAACACTCTGCAGGGGCTGCACGCCAAACTCGAGGCAGATCCTGCGCTGGCGTCGGCTCGATGGCACTTCATCGGGCAGCTGCAGCGCAAGAAAGCCGGTCAGGTCGCTCGACTGGCGTCGGCGATCCATTCCATCGATCGTCCAGAGCTCGTCGATCGCATCGACCGGATCGAGCTGGATCATGCTGTCGACGCGTTCGTCCAAGTCTCGCTCGACGGTCAGCCCGATCGAGGGGGAGTGTCGTCTGACGAGCTCGATCATCTGGTCGAACGTGTGCTTTCTTCGCCGCACCTGCGTCTTGAGGGCCTGATGGCTGTGGCGCCGCTCGGGGAGGATGCCGATCAGGCGTTCGAACGACTGCAGGAGCTCTCGACGCGCATTCAGCGCATCGCTCCCGAGGCGCAGAGTATCTCGGCAGGGATGAGCGGGGACTGGCAGGCGGCCATCCGCCATGGTGCGACACACCTGCGAATCGGCACGGCAATCACTGGAAAACCGGTCTCCGGCCGCTAACCTGTGACAGAGACATTGGAGGATGCCCCATGGGAAACCCACTGCGCAAGACACTTGAGTACCTCGGACTCGTCGACGACGACCAGTACGTCGATGAGACTCCGGCAGCGCCCGCAACTGAGCGTCCGGCGGCAGCTGCCGCTCAGACGACGACAACGCATGCCCAGCAGCGCAGCAACGTCACGCCGCTGCGACGCACGCCAGCACAGACCCAGGCAGGTGAATTGAACGAGATTCTGACCGTCCATCCGAAGAAGTACGCTGACGTGCAGATGATCGCCGAGGGCTTCCGCGGTGGCGTCCCCGTGATCATCAACCTCAGCCAGATGACCGAGCCGGACGCCCGTCGTCTGATCGATTTCGCGTCAGGTCTCGCGCAGGGGCTCTTGGGCAAGATCGAACGGGTGACGCCGAAGGTGTTCCTTCTCTCGCCGCAGAACGTACTCGTGAGCGGCGGGCAGCAGCGCGACGACGAAGATCCCAGCCAGGTCGGGTTCTTCACCGAGCAGTAGTCTCTGACGGCGACTCGGCGTGAGCATCCTCTTCGGCATTCTCGGCTGGCTCTGCCAGACCTACTCATCGATTCTCTTCCTGAGGTTTCTGGTCGAGCTGGTTCTGGGGCTTCGCCGATCTGCGCGACTGCCGCATCTCGTCACGGTTCTCGCCGAGCTGCTCTTCACGATCACCGACCCGCCGGTGCGGCTGGCACGACGACTCCTTCCTCCGCTGCGAGTCGGTCAGGTCAGCCTCGACTTTGGCATCTTCCTCTCCATTTTTGTCTTCAGCACCCTAGGTGCGGTTTTCAATGGTCTAAGATGAATCTGATGGGGTTTGGCTCAAGCTCAAGTCGAGAGCGAAACTACACACGAATTAGGAGTAAGTAATGGCCTTAACGCCCGATGACGTTCTGAACAAGCGGTTCCAGACGACGAAGTTCCGCGATGGCTATGAGCAGGACGAAGTCGATGACTTCCTTGATGAGGTCGTCGTCGAGTTCCGTCGCCTGAGCGAAGAGAACGAGTCGCTCAAGGCCAAGGCTCAGGAGGCCGACGAGCTGAAATCGAAGCTGGCTCGCGCCGAGGCAGAGATCAAGATGCTGCGTCAGAGCCGTGGCACCGAGGCCGCGCCGGCAGCAGTCGCCGCAACCGCGCCCGCTGCTGCTGCACCCACGACGAACAACGCGTCAAACGATGCCGAGCCGCGTAACGAGTCGGACGAGGCCACCTCGCTCCTGCAGCTTGCCCGCACTCTGCACGATCAGCACGTTCGCGAAGGCGAAGAGACCAAAGAGAAGACCATCTCCGAGGCTCGCGTCGAGGCTCGCCGCATCCTCACCGAGGTGCAGGATCGCAAGACCAAAGAACTCAACGACCTCACTCAGCGCAAGACGACTCTTGAAGCCGACATCAAAGATCTCGAGACGTTCGAGCGTCAGTACCGTTCGTCGCTCAAGTCGTTCATCAGCGGCCAGCTCAAAGACCTCGAGTCGTCAGGTTCGCTCGCTGAGAGCACCACGAAGTCGGTGCACGGCAGCAGCAACGGCCGAAAGTAGCGTGACGCGTGGCTGATTCCTCAGCCTCGCACGAGATCGAGCGGCGGGCCTCGGCCCGCCGCTCGATTCTGTCTGTGCTGGGCATCGCGTCTGTGGCGGTGGTCATCGACCAGCTCGTCAAGATCTGGGCGATCGCGTCTCTGACATTGGGGCAGCCGGTCTCGCTGGTCGGCGACCTCGTTCAGCTTCGTCTGGTGTTCAATCCGGGTGCGGCATTCTCGATGGGCGAAGAGATGACGTGGGTCTTCACCGTGCTCGCCGTCGTCGTGTCCGGTGTGCTCGTCTGGTTTTCGCGGTCACTGCGCTCGACCCCCTTGATCGTGCTTTTCGGCGTCTTCCTGGGCGGTGTCGTCGGCAACCTGATCGACCGTCTGTTCCGTCCGCCCGCATTCGCGCGGGGGCACGTGGTCGACTTTCTGCAGCTCAAGGGCTTCGCGATCGTGAATCTCGCCGACATCATGCTCACCTGTGCGGTGATCGGGCTGGTGCTGATCATGCTCTTCCGCCCTCGCCAGTTCGAAGAGGTATCGGCAGCGGCCAAGGGCGAGTCGTCAGCGGCACGAGCAGACGAACATGCCCAGTAAACTCGTCTCCATTCCACCTGAGCTGATCGGTCAGCGCGCCGACACCGGCCTGGCAGAGCTGACCGGACTGTCCCGAGCTCGTATTCAGTCGCTGATGACTTCAGGCGATGTCACCCAGGGCGGCGAGCCGCTGCACAAGGCCGATCGACTCGAAGATCATGGTCTCGTCACGGTCTACTGGGAGGAGGAAGACCGTCTCGCGGTGCGTCCACTCGACGTTCCGGAGCTCGAGATCGTCTACCTCGACGATGACATCGTCATCGTGAACAAGCCAGTGGGCGTTGTCGCGCACCCGGCGACCAGCTGGACCGGCCCGACGGTGCTCGGTGTTCTCGCCGCACGTGGGATCTCGGTGGCACAGGGCGGCCCTCCCGAACGGCATGGCATCGTGCAGCGACTGGACGTCGGCACGAGCGGCCTCATGATGGTGGCGCGAAGTGAGCCGGCCTACAGTGCGCTGAAGCAGGCCTTTCGCGAGCACACGGTGCACAAGACGTATCAGGCGGTCGTGCACGGGCATCCAGACCCCAGCAGCGGAACCATCGACGCGCCGATCGGCCGTCTGCCGCGCGCCGACTGGAAGTTCGGCGTGGTCGCCGGAGGGCGCCCTTCGGTGACCCACTACCGAACGCTCGAGGCCTTCGCTCGCGGCTCGCTGCTCGAGATCCACCTCGAGACCGGACGCACCCACCAGATTCGTGTCCACATGTCTGCACGGCATCATCCGCTGATGGGTGACCCGCTCTATGGTGGCGATCCTGTGCTGGCCGAGCAGCTCGGTCTCACTCGACAGTGGCTGCACGCGGTGCGTCTTGAGTTCGCTCACCCAGTGACCGCAGCGTCGATGGTCGTCGACAGCGAACCGCCGACAGATCTGCGGCACGCACTCTCGCTGCTGCGCGACCCACAGGCGTAGACTAAGTCGAGTTCCCCTGAGTCACGTCTGCGAAAGGCGATCGTTCTTGGCTGCATCATCGAGCACCGCTTCCGACAGCTTCGTGCACCTGCATGTGCACAGCGAATACTCCATGCTGGACGGTGCCGCGAAGATCAAACCGCTCATCGCCGAGGCGGCTCGGCTTGAGATGCCGGCGTTGGCCATCACTGACCATGGCAACATGTTCGGCACCTATGAGTTCTACTATGCGTGTCAGGACGCCGGGATCAAACCGATCATCGGCCTCGAGGCCTACCTGACGCCGGGCACCAAACGCCAGGACCGCTCACGCGTGCGGTGGGGCAGCGGCGGCGAAGACGACGTCTCGGGTGGCGGGTCGTACACGCACGCGACCATGCTCGCTGAGACGACCGAGGGCATGCACAACCTCTTCCGGCTGGCATCGCTGTCGTCGATCGAGGGGTTCTACTTCAAACCTCGTATGGATCTCGAACTGCTGCAGCAGTATGCCAAAGGCATCATCGCGACGACGGGCTGCGCCAGCGGCGAGATCCAGACTCGCCTGCGCCTGGGCCAGTACAAAGAGGCTCGCGAGGCTGCGGCACGGTACCGCGACATCTTCGGGCCCGACAACTACTACTGCGAGATCATGGATCACGGCATCGACATCGAGCGCCGTGTGATGAGCGATCTGATCGATCTCGCCAAGGATCTGCAGATTCCGCTGGTGGCCAGCAACGACCTCCACTACACGCATGCAGAGGATGCCCATGCGCACGCCGCGCTGCTGTGCGTGCAGTCCGCCTCAACTCTTGACGATCCCAAGAGGTTCCGCTTCGGCAGCGACGAGTTCTACCTGAAGACTCCGAAGCAGATGCGGGAGCTGTTCCGGGACTATCCAGGCGCCTGCGACAACACGCTGCGCATCGCCGAACGCTGCGAGGTGGAGTTCGTCAAACGCGACCTCACTCCGAAGTTCGACGTGCCGGAGGGCGAGACGGAGCTCACCTGGTTCAAGTCCGAGGTCGAGACGGGGCTGCACTCCAGATACGGTGAGACCGTTCCCGATCCGGTTCGCGAGCGGGCGAACTACGAGATGGGCATCATCGAGCAGATGGGCTTCCCAGGCTACTTCCTCGTGGTCGCCGACTTCATCCAGTGGGCCAAGGGCAACGGCGTGCGCGTCGGCCCCGGGCGAGGGTCAGCAGCAGGATCGATGGTCGCCTATGCCATGCACATCACCGAGGTCGATCCGCTCGAACACGGCCTCATGTTCGAGCGATTCCTGAATCCCGAGCGTGTGTCGATGCCCGACGTCGACGTCGACTTCGACGACCGTCGCCGCACCGACGTGATCAAATACGTCACCGAGAAGTACGGCTATGACCGGGTCTGTCAGATTGTCACCTACGGGTCGATCAAGGCGAAGCAGGCGCTGAAAGACTCATCTCGCATCCTCGGGCTGCCGTTCTCGGCCGGCGAGAAGCTCACGAAGGCGTTTCCGCCCGCCGTCATGGGCAAAGAGATGACTCTCGAAGAGATGTACGACCCGGATGCCAAGCGCTATCAGGAGGGCGCCGAGTTCCGCGAGGTCGTCGAGGGCGACGAAGTCTCGCAGAAGATCCTGGAGACGGCGCGGGGCATCGAAGGTCTGAAGCGCCAGTGGGGCGTGCACGCAGCGGGCGTGATCATGAGCCAGGAGGCTCTGATCGACAACATCCCGATCATGAAGCGCGAAGAAGACGGCGCGATCATCACGCAGTATCCGTACCCGGCGTGCGAGAACCTGGGTCTGCTCAAGATGGACTTTCTCGGTCTGCGCAACCTGACCGTGATGGGCGATGCCGTCGATTCGATCAAACAGAACCGTGGCGAGACGCTCAACCTGCAAGAGGTCTCTCTCGACGACAAACCGACGTACGACCTGCTCTCCCGGGGCGATACCCTCGGTGTGTTCCAGCTCGACGGCGGGCCGATGCGCACCCTGCTCAAGCAGATGAAGCCAGACAGCTTCGCCGACATCTCGGCTGTGATCGCGCTCTACCGCCCAGGCCCCATGGGCATGAACTCGCACACGAACTACGCGCTGCGCAAGAACGGCCTGCAGCCGATCCAGCCGATTCACCCAGAGCTCGAAGAGCCGCTGAGAGACATCTTGGGCGAGACCTACGGCCTGATCGTCTACCAGGAGCAGGTCATGGGCGTCGCCCAGAAGGTGGCCGGCTTCACCCTCGGTCAGGCCGACATGCTCCGTCGCGCCATGGGCAAGAAGAAGAAGTCCGAGCTCGACAAGCAGTACGCCAACTTTCATCAGGGCATGGTCGATCGCGGCTACTCAGAAGAGGCCGTCAAAGCGCTCTGGGATACGCTGCTTCCCTTCGCCGGCTATGCGTTCAACAAGGCGCACTCGGTCGGCTACGGGGTCGTCTCCTACTGGACAGCCTTCCTGAAGGCCAACTACCCGGCCGAGTACATGTCGGCTCTGCTCACCAGCGTCGGTGACTCCAAAGACAAACTCGCGATGTACCTGAACGAGTGCCGCCATATGGGCATCTCGGTGCTGCCGCCCGACGTCAACTCTTCGTTCCTCGGGTTCTCGGCCGTCGGAACAGACATTCGATTCGGTCTGGGGGCGGTGCGCAACGTCGGCGCCAACGTCGTCGACGCGATCGTGAAGACCCGTGAGACAGAAGACCCGTTCACGAGCTTTCACGACTTTCTGCGCAAAGTGCCGCTCACCGTCTGCAACAAGCGCACCATCGAATCGCTGATCAAAGCAGGTGCCTTCGACTCGCTCGGCAGCACCCGCCGCGCGCTCATCGAGATTCACGAGCAGGCAGTCGACGAAGCGGCCAAACTCAAACGCAACGAAGCGCACGGCCAAGTCGACCTGTTCGCCGGGATGTTCGACCTCGACGAACAGCCGGGGGCCGAGGTGCCTGACCGCCCCGAGTGGGACAAACACATCAAGCTCTCGTTCGAGCGCGAGATGCTCGGACTCTACGTGTCTGACCATCCCCTGCACGGGCTGGAGCGCGAGCTCTCTCGGCACGCAGATGCGAACATCGTCGACATCACCGGTGGCGAACGGTTCCACGACGGAGACAAAGTCGCCATCGCCGGGCTCATCACGAGCGTGCAGAAGCGCATTGCGCGCAACAGCGGCAATGAGTACGCCATCATCGAGGTCGAAGACTTCACCGGCGAGATGTCAGCGCTGTTCATGGGCAAGACCTTCCAGGAGTTCTCTCCGGCGCTGGTAGCCGACTCCATCGTGGTCGTGCGCGGTCGCATCAACGAGCGGGATGACGGCGCGACGCTGCATGCCTATTCTGTTTTCACCCCCGAGATCAAGGGCGCCGGGGGAGCCGGACTACCGTTAATGCTGAGCATTCCAGAGCTGACGGCGACACCAGAGATCGTCGAAGATCTGTCGTCTATTCTGGTGCGCCACAGCGGAGACACCGAGGTGCTGCTGAAGCTGATGACTGCGGGTGCCGAGCGCGTCTTCGAGATTCCCTATCGAGTCAGCGTCACTGCGGCACTGTACAGCGAGCTCAAAGCACTGCTCGGCGCCAGCTGCATCGATTGAGGCCAAGTCCACGGCGCATCCGTCGAGGCAGCGTCCATACTGAGGGCAGCGCCGATACTGGGGACAGCGTCGACACTAGGGCCGCGTCGACACTGGGGTGCAGAGCCGACACGGAAGACAGTGTCGACACGGGGCGCAGAGTAGACTGTGGTGCGTGATGCACACTATCGATTTTCGCGAGCAGAACGTCCACTCCCTCTCTCTCAGAGACCGGCTTCCCCGCCCGCACCATGACGTGGCCGCCGCCGAGCAGGCTGCGCAGCAGCTCATCGCCGACGTGCGAGAGAACGGTCGCGCGGCGCTGATCGATCAGGCTCAGCGGTTCGATCACGTGCAGATCGACGAGTTCCGGGTCAGCCAGGCCGAGATCGACGCCGCGGTTCGCGAACTCGATCCGAGCATCCGCCACTCGCTCGAGATCGCCATCGAACGCGTGCGCAAGGCGACAGCTGCTCAGCTGCGCGAGCCGGTCGTCACAACCTTTCCCGGCGGGTCGCGAATCACCCAGCGCTGGGCACCGGTGCAGGCCGCGGGGCTCTACGTGCCCGGTGGCAAGGCGGTGTACCCGTCGAGCGTGATCATGAACGTCGTGCCGGCACAGGTCGCAGGCGTACCGCGGCTGGCGCTCGTCTCTCCGGCGCAGCAGGCCTTCGGCGGCGCCGTGCACCCCCTGACCCTTGCGACGGCCGGTCTGCTCGGGCTCGACGAGATCTATGCCCTCGGCGGAGCCGGAGCGATCGCTGCGCTGGCCTACGGGGTGCCTGAGATCGGGCTCGACGCCGTCGATGTGATCAGCGGGCCCGGCAACGCCTTCGTCGCCGCCGCGAAGCTGGCCGTCTCTCGCGACGTGGCCATCGACTCCGTGGCCGGTCCGACTGAGATTCTCGTCATCGCCGACGAACACGCTGACGCCGATCTGGTCGCGGCAGACCTGCTGAGTCAGGCCGAGCACGACGAGGATGCCTCCTCGGTCTTGGTGACCGACTCCGAGACGTTCGCCGATCAGGTTCGTGCGCGACTGAGCGTTCGTCTGGATCACACACCCAACCGGGAACGTGCCTCAGTCGCACTGAACGGGGAGCAGTCGGCCGTGGTCCTGGTCGACGACCTCGATGCCGCGCTCGCGGTGAGCGACGCCTACGCTCCCGAGCACCTTGAGATCATCACTGAGAGCGCCGAAGAGCTGGCCGATCGGGTGCGCAACGCCGGCGCGATCTTCGTCGGTCCCTACTCTCCGGTTCCGCTGGGAGATTACATGGCAGGGTCAAACCACGTGCTGCCGACGAGTGGGC
This sequence comes from Pseudoclavibacter sp. CFCC 13611, assembly GCF_008831225.1. NCBI lineage: Bacteria > Bacillati > Actinomycetota > Actinomycetes > Micrococcales > Microbacteriaceae > Pseudoclavibacter > Pseudoclavibacter sp. CFCC 13611. The sequence goes on from NZ_WBKE01000002.1 coordinate 486,204, forward strand.
GCGCGCGATTCAGCCCGGCGCTGGGCGCCTACACCTTCCTGCGTCCGCAGCAGATCATCGAGTACACGCGCGAGGGGCTCGCAGAGATCGCCGAGCCCATCGAACGGTTCGCAGAGGCCGAGAAGCTGAACGCACACGCCGAAAGCATCGCCGCACGATTCGAGAGCAAGGCCTGAGTCACCGATGCACTGTCCTTTCTGCCGCCACCCAGACTCCCGGGTCGTCGACTCTCGTACGTCCGACGACGGAACGTCCATTCGCCGCCGTCGCCAGTGCCCGGCCTGTGGTCGTCGGTTCAGCACGATCGAGACGGCATCGCTGTCGGTGGTCAAGAGCGGGGGAGTGCTCGAGCCTTTTCGACGTGACAAGATCATCGCCGGTGTGCGCAAGGCCTGCCAGGGCCGGCCGGTCAGTGACAGCGACCTCGCACTGCTCGCCCAGCGTGTCGAAGAGACCATTCGGCAGAGCGGCGCCAGCGAGGTCAAGTCGCATGACGTCGGACTCGCCATTCTCGAGCCGCTGCTCGAACTCGACGAGGTGGCGTATCTGCGCTTTGCGAGCGTCTACCGCAGTTTTTCGTCGATTGACGACTTCGAAGAGGCCGTGAAACGACTCCGCGGCCGAGCAGCCGCACACGACGCTGCGAATGACCAGGCTGCTGCCACCGCGAAGAGTGCCGAGAAGGGCGACGCATGATCTACCGGCTGCTGTTCGACAACGTGCTCACCCGCATGAACCCCGAGAAGGCGCACGTGCTCACCGTCGCGCTGCTGCGCGTGGCCCATGCCACTGGCGTCGGTGCCGTCGCGAGAGCCTGCACGCGTCCGGATCAACTGCTCGAAGTCGAAGCATTCGGCCAGCGTTTTGCCACACCGTTCGGCATCGCTGCGGGCCTGGACAAGAACGCGGTCATGTTCGAGGCGCTCGGCGACCTCGGCTTCGGCCACGTCGAGGTCGGTACCATCACGGCAGATCCGCAGCCGGGCAACCCTCGGCCCCGACTGTTTCGGCTGCCCGCCGACCGTGCGCTCATCAATCGCATGGGCTTCAACAACAAAGGCGCGGCCGCTGCCGCGGAACGCCTTCGTGCCCGCGATCGGCGATCAGCGCTGCGGGTGGGCGTCAACATCGGCAAGAACAAAGTCGTCCCGCTCGACGAGGCCCCCGAGAGCTACCAGCGGGCAGCCAGAGCGCTGGCGCCGCTCGCCGACTACCTGGCCGTCAACGTGAGCAGCCCGAACACGCCGGGGCTTCGCTCGCTGCAGCATGTGGAGACGCTGCAGCCACTGCTCAGCGGCATTCGCGAGGTCGCAGGCAGAACGCCGGTGCTGGTGAAGATCGCTCCGGACATGAGCGATGACGAACTCGTCGCGATCTTGGCGATGACGACCGAGCTCGGACTCGCTGGGATCATCGTGACCAACACCACAGTGTCGCGGGAAGGGCTTACCACCGACCCCGCGACCGTGGAGCGCATGGGCGCCGGAGGTCTCTCGGGACGGCCACTGCACGATCGCTCCCGTGAAGTGCTGCGTCTGCTCGCCGCACACAACGAAGCCCGCCTGCCCATCGTCTCTGTGGGCGGCATCCGCGACGCCGCTGATGTGTGGGAGCGCCTCGAACTCGGGGCGACACTCGTGCAGGGCTATTCAGAGTTCATCTATGCCGGCCCGGGGTGGGCCCGACAGATCAACCGGCAGCTGAAGAAGCGGCTGCAGCGCAGCCGCTTCTCATCGTTCGCCGAGCTGACCGCAGCCGCGTACCGCTGAGTCAGAGGCGGCGGTTCGGGTCGAACTCGCCGCGCTTGACCGCGGGCTTCGGCAGACGCATGCCGCGCATCTGGATCGCGCGCATCGCAGCGTAGACGCCGAGACCCTTCTCGACCTCGTCTTTGCCGAAACGGTCGGCGGCGATCTTCCGTGCTTTGCGTCCGATCACAAACGAGTCGATGAGCAGCGCGGCGACGAAGACCCACAGACCGACGGTGTAGATCGTGACGATCATCGGCTCGCGGATGAAGGTCAGCACGATGACGATGATCATCACGGGAAGCATGAACTCTCCCAGTGACCAGCGGGCGTCCACGTAGTCGCGAATCAGACGCTTCTGCGGCCCTTTCTCTTTGGCCGGCAGAAACCGGTCGTCGCCCGCGGCCATACCGAGCCGTGCCTTCTCTCTTTCGGAACGGGCACGAGCCTTCGCCTCTTTGCGATCATTTGGAATGAGCGGCCGCTGGTTTCGGGCCTCAGCCTCACGGCGTTTCGGGGTGGGGCGCCCTTTGCCCTGATGCAACGTCTCGTCAGTCGACTCATTCTGATCGTTGTCCTGTGCGGAATCGTGGTGCCTGCTGCTCACGCGTGCTGCTCCTGGAAGTCGAGGTGTGCCAGATCGACGCGGAGCGCCGACCTTCGGGCGCCGTCTCCGACGCACTGCTCCATTCTATGCGGTGCCACAGCGACGCCAACCGGCATGGCGATGGCCCGAGCCGACCCTGCCTGGCGAAACTCCGCAGTGCCGGGAACACACCAGTGCGCGACGACGTTGGAAACGACGTAGGATGCTTGCAGAGATCGCCGGGCGTCGATGACGCGCGGTGCAGCTGAAGAAGGAGACCATCGTGGCAACCGACACCATTGAGAAGCACAACGTCGCGCTCACCGATTCCGCGGCGGAGAAAGTGCACGCTCTGCTCACACAGGAGGGCCGCGAAGACCTTCGCCTGCGTGTTGCCGTTCAGCCCGGGGGCTGCTCAGGCCTGATCTACCAGCTCTACTTCGATGAGCGGCTGCTCGACGACGATCTGCTCGCCGAGTTCGCTGAAGGAGTCGAAGTCGTCGTCGACAAGATGAGCGCACCGTATCTCGACGGTGCGACCATCGACTTCGAAGACTCCATTCAGAAGCAGGGCTTCACGATCGACAACCCCAATGCGCAGGGGTCATGCGCGTGCGGCGACTCGTTCCACTGATTCTTCGGCTTCGTCAGACGGCGGTCACCACCCGAGTGTGAGTCTCGGGCGGTGACCGCCGTCTGCGTGTCGCGGCGTCCAGGCCCACGGGCTCAGGGCTCATGCTGTGAATTTCACAGCCGATGCACGGAGAATTCAGTCTTTCGGTGTGCATATGGTCAGTGAGACGGTTCGGAGTGGGTAATATGGATAGTGCGTCGATGTATGTCGATGCTGCGTTCAGAAGCTACCGATAGGAACAATGGTGCGTTCGAGAGTGAAGAGAGCCGTCGCTGCGAGCGGCGTCTTGGGCATCGCGGCCCTGGCGTTGAGCGGGTGTTCAGATGATGCGAAGCGAGGGTTTCTCCCCGCGTCAGACACCACTGACCACACTCAGCAGATCACTGATCTGTGGGTTCATTCATGGGTCGTGCTCTTGGGCGTGGGCTTGGTCGTCTGGGGCCTGGTCGTGTGGTGCGTCGTCGTCTACCGGCGTCGTAAGGGTGACACCGGCGTTCCCTCGCAGACTCGCTACAACCTGCCGATCGAGGTTCTGTACACCGCCGTGCCGTTCGTGCTGATCATCGGGTTCTTCATTGCGACCGTCCATGTGCAGTCGGCAACCGAGGCCAAGGCGACGCCTGCCTACGACGGAGCCGACGTTCAGGTGCAGGTCGTCGGCAAACAGTGGAGCTGGGACATCAACTACCTCACCACTGCTGGCGACCCTGACGTTCACGAAGACGCCGGCATTCAGGCCGACTACGTCAGCGGCCCGACGTTCGACGAGTCGAAGCTGCCGACGCTGTACCTCCCGGTGAACAAAGAGGTCAAGATCAAGCTCGACGCTCGCGACGTCGCCCACTCGTTCTGGGTGCCGCAGTTCCTGTACAAGAAAGATCTGCTTCCGGGCGTGCACAACAACTACTGGACGTTCACTCCTGAAAAAGAAGGAACGTTCCCGGTCAAGTGCGCCGAGCTCTGCGGCGAGTACCACTCGATGATGCTCATGAACGTGAAGGTCGTCTCTGACAGCGAGTACCAGACGCACATCGCGGAGCTCCGCGAGCGTGGCAACACCGGCGCACTCGGGCATGAGCTCGACCGCCGCCAAGATCTGAAATACAACTCCGATGATGCCGAGCACACGCACAGCGCTGCTGCCGTGACAGAGAATTGAGGGGAAGAGAACTATGACTTCCGCAACAGCAGTCGCGGGCTACTCGCCCAAGCTGGGTAAGAAAGGCCATTCGATCGTCAGATTCCTGACGACGACCGACCACAAGACGCTCGGCTACCTGTACATCGTCCAGTCGTTCGTCTGGTTCCTGTTCGCCGGCGTGCTGGCCCTGCTCATCCGAGCGCAGCTCTTCGAGCCGGGCCTTCAGGTGATCCCGACGAAAGAGCAGTACAACCAGCTCTTCACCATGCACGGCATCATCATGCTGCTGATGTTCGCGACACCGCTCTTCGCCGGTTTCGCAAACGTTCTGGTGCCACTGCAGATCGGTGCACCGGATGTCGCGTTCCCGCGTCTGAACGCGCTGGGCTACTGGACGTACACCGTGGGTTCGCTCATCGCGGTCGCCGGGTTCCTCACGCCTCAGGGTGCAGCCTCGTTCGGATGGACCGCCTACGTTCCACTGTCGACGTCGACGTACTCACCCGGTATGGGCGGCGATCTCTGGGTCATCGGCCTCGCCATGTCCGGCTTCGGAACGATCATGGGTGCGGTGAACTTCATCGCGACGATCGTCTCGCTGCGTGCGCCGGGTATGACGATGTGGCGTATGCCGATCTTCACCTGGAACACGCTGGTCACCAGCATCTTGGTGATCATGGCGTTCCCGCCCTTCGCAGCTGCGCTCTTCGCTCTGTTCGCCGACCGCAAGTTCGGCACGCACATCTTCGATCCAGAGACCGGTGGAGCCATGCTCTTCCAGCATGTGTTCTGGTTCTTCGGTCACCCTGAGGTCTACGTCATCGCGCTGCCGTTCTTCGGCATCGTCTCAGAGATCATTCCGGTCTTCAGCCGCAAGCCGATCTTCGGCTACCGCACACTGGTTCTCGCGACGATCTCGATCGCGGCCCTTTCCGCGACCGTCTGGGCGCATCACATGTACGTCACCGGCCAGGTGCTGCTGCCGTTCTTCTCACTGATGACGATGGCCATCGCCATTCCGACCGGCGTGAAGTTCTTCGACTGGATAGGCACGATGTGGCGAGGGTCTCTTACCTTCGAGACCCCGATGCTCTGGTCGATCGGCTTTCTGATCACCTTCTGCTTCGGTGGACTCACCGGTGTGATCCTGGCCAGCCCTGCTCTCGACTTCCAGGTGTCTGACACCTACTTCGTCGTGGCGCACTTCCACTACACGCTGTTCGGAACCGTCGTGTTCGCCATGTTCGCAGGTCTGTACTTCTGGTGGCCGAAGTTCACGGGCAAGATGCTCAACGAGACCTTGGGCAAGGTGCACTTCTGGCTGCTGTTCATCGGCTTCCATACGACGTTCCTCGTGCAGCACTGGCTCGGCGCGATGGGCATGCCTCGTCGCTACTACACCTACCTGCCGCAGGACGGCTTCACAGTGCTGAACCAGGTGTCGACCATCGGTGCCGCCATTCTGGCGATCTCGTTCCTGCCGTTCTTCTGGAACGTCTACATGACCACTCGCTACGGCAAGCGCGTCAACGTCGACGATCCTTGGGGCTTCGGCGGCTCGCTCGAATGGGCCACCAGCTGCCCGCCGCCGCGGCACAACTTCACGGCGATCCCGCGCATCCGCTCGGAGCGTCCGGCGTTCGACCTGCACCATCCCGAACTCGCACTCGCCACGGCCAAGCAGACCGAGCAGGCAGACCGACATGAGGCTCTCGCCGACGTGCCGGCCGTCCGTGCGGCGAGCGACAAGAAAGAGAACTGAGAATGAAGACTGCAGCACATATCTTCTTCGGCATCGGCCTGTTCTTCCTGGTCGGTCTGGTCGCATACTTCGTGTGCAGCCTCGCGTTCGTCAACGACGGCGTCGGACTGTTCAATCCTGCCGTTCCGATCGAGCCCGCGGGTGCGACCGTACTGGCCCTGGGCATCGGCATGGCCTGGTTTCCCGCCTTCTACTTCTACAAGGCGTCGAAGAACGCAGGCGGAACCCTTCCTGAGGATGATCTCGAGGCGAAGATCGAAGACGCCGACCCCGACTACGGCTGGTACAGCCCGTGGAGCTGGTGGCCTTTCGCGCTCTCGCTGGCAGCCGGAGTGATCTTCCTGGGCCTGGCCGTCGGAACGTGGATGACGATCATCGGCGGTGCGCTGCTGGTCGTGACCGTCATCGGCTTCTCATTTGAGAACCACCGCAATCGGCTGGCACACTGATCGTCGACTGACCTGCTGAACAGAACAGCGGCCCCGCATCTTACTGATGCGGGGCCGCTGTTTTCGTCTCTCTCAGCGATCAGACTGATGCTGACTCGAAGAACTTCAGAAAGTCGTCCCAAGAGACGCGCTGCAGCGGGATTCGCCAATCGGGGAGACCAACGTTGGTGGCTGCAGCCGCGGAATAGATGAAGCGGGGACGTGGACGGTTTGTCTCGTGAGCCTCCGGAGCCTTCACCGTGACCCCGCTCTTCGCCTCCGCGTCGCCCTCAGGGTCATCCACGAGCACACCGGTCGAGCCCGGGCGATCAGTGCGGTGCACAACCCAGGTGTTGTCGGCGACTCGGGTGAATCGCACCGGCACCTTGTTGCGTATGAACAGCTCGATGCTGCCGAACTCACGAGGCAGCTGCTCTGGGCGCTCAAGTGGAAAATACCGCTGGCCGTCGATGACGACTGGGCTGACGCGTTTGGTGATCATGCTGATGCCTCCTTGCATCTCGGCCGGTCGACGCCCCGTTGCGTCTGACAGCCCCTGGCGCATCACCAGGTGATTCGCATTCTAGGAGGCTTCCGCTGCGAACTGAGCATCCAGCTGGGAGCGAATACGATTGGCCACCGAGCCAGGGGAGCGGACGCATGCTGTGACCCTCGTGTCTGGCCGTGCGCCTCAGCGGCTCTTCGACACCGCCACTCACCTGCGCGCTGAGCAATGAGACGAGAAAAGCCCCGGACACCACGCGATCCGCGTGGCTCCGGGGCTTTCTGCCTGTGGGCGATACTGGACTCGAACCAGCGACCTCTTCCGTGTGAAGGAAGCGCGCTAACCAACTGCGCCAATCGCCCAAACGACTGCTGCCTTTCAGGCAACTCGACAAGTATAGCGTACTTTTCCAAGGCTGCGCACACCCTGCGGTAGGATAGTCAGGTCAACAGCAATCACCCACGCGCGGACCGCTTCGTATCGGTCGGCGCGGCCATGCTCAAGGAGCTCCGGTGTCGTCACCCATCACCATCACTGTCAACGGCGAGCACAGAGAGGTGGCAGCTGGAACGACCGGCACCGACCTCTTCGCCGACCACCGCGACGTCGTCGCCCAGCGAGTCGACGGAGAGCTTCGCGATCTTGCCGGTACCGTCGCCGAAGGCGAGACCGTCGAGCCGGTGACGATCGACAGCGAGGACGGGCTCAACATCCTGCGTCACTCGACGACGCACGTGCTGGCGCAGGCTGTTCAGCAGGTTCGCCCCGATGCGAAGCTGGGAATCGGCCCGTTCATCACCGATGGCTTCTACTATGACTTCGACGTCGAGGAGCCCTTCACTCCCGAAGATCTCAAACAGATCAAGAAGGTGATGCAGCGCATCGTCAAGCAGGGGCAGCGCTTCGTGCGTCGTCCCATCTCAGAGGCCGACGCCCGCGTCGAAGAGGCGAACGAGCCGTACAAACTCGAGCTGATCGGTCTCAAGGGCAACGCCGGTGACGACGAAGAGTCGGTCGAGGTCGGCGGCAGCGGCCTGACGATGTACGACAACGTCGACCCGAAGAGCGGTGAGACGATCTGGTGCGACCTGTGCCGCGGACCGCACCTGCCGAACACCCGTCTGATCGGCAACGGCTTCGACCTGCTGCGCACCGCAGCGGCCTACTGGCGCGGCGATCAGGCGAACGCGCAGCTGCAGCGCATCTACGGCACGGCCTGGCCGACCAAAGAGGAGCTCAAGGCCTACGAGCACCGCCTCGCTGAGGCGGCGAAGCGCGACCACCGCAAGCTCGGCGTCGAGCTCGATCTGTTCAGCTTTCCCGACGAGATCGGCTCCGGCCTTCCGGTCTTCCACCCGAAGGGCGGCATCATCCGCAAGGTGATGGAAGACTACTCGCGTCAGCGTCACGAAGAGGCCGGGTATCAGTTCGTCTACACCCCGCACATCACGAAATCACACCTGTACGAGGTGAGCGGTCACCTCGACTGGTACAGCGACGGCATGTTCCCACCCCTGCACGTCGACGAAGAGCTCGATGCAGAGGGAAACGTCAGGCGTCAGGGGCAGGACTACTACCTGAAGCCCATGAACTGCCCGATGCACAACCTCATCTACTCGAGCAAGGCGCACAGCTACCGTGACCTGCCACTGCGACTCTTCGAGTTCGGCACCGTCTACCGGTACGAGAAGAGCGGCGTCATCCACGGTCTGACTCGTGCCCGCGGGTTCACCCAGGACGACGCGCACATCTACACCACGCGCGAGCAGATGAAAGACGAGCTCACCAGCGTGCTGCAGTTCGTGCTCGACCTGCTGAAAGACTACGGTCTCGACGACTTCTACCTGGAGCTCTCGACGAAGGATCCGAAGAAGTACGTCGGAGACGATGCGGTCTGGGAAGAGGCGACCCGCACACTCCGAGAGGTCGCCGAGGCGAGCGGTCTCGAACTTGTGCCCGATCCAGAGGGCGCCGCATTCTACGGTCCCAAGATCTCGGTGCAGGCGCGCGACGCCATCGGCCGAACCTGGCAGATGAGCACGCTGCAGCTCGACTTCAACCTGCCTGAGCGGTTCGGCCTCGAGTACACCGCACCCGATGGCACGCTGCAGCGCCCAGTGATGATTCACCGCGCGCTCTTCGGATCGATCGAGCGCTTCTTCGGCGTGCTCACCGAGCACTACGCCGGCGCGTTCCCGCTGTGGCTCGCCCCCGAGCAGGTCGTCGGCATTCCGGTGGCCGACGAGTACGCACCGTATCTCGAGGATGTCGCCGCGCAGCTGCGTGCCGTCGGGCTGCGTGCCAGCGTCGACACGTCGGATGACCGCATGCCCAAGAAGATCCGTACGCACTCGAAGCAGAAGGTTCCGGTCATGCTCATCGCAGGCGAGGACGACCGTTCTTCGGGCACGGTGAGCTTCCGCTTCCGTGACGGCTCGCAGTGCAACGGTGTGCCCGTCGCCGAGGCGATCACCTGGCTGCGCGGGCTCGCCGACGCCAGGGTGCAGGTCAGCAGCGCGGTGGATGCCACGTCCGCTTCCGGCGTCGAGGCGCCGGCCGTCGCACTGGCCGAAGTGGCAGCACAGCAGGCGAAGGCCGCTGCTGCGGCCGAGTAGCGATTCGCGTCGGGCCGACACCGCACGCTGCTGCGGCGCACGGCATCCGTCAACGGTCACCGGTCGAGTCGGCTCAGCGGGCCACCGGAGACCGAACCGTCATCACGAGTAAGATTCATCGAGAGACTACGAACAAGGAGTCACATGTCAGGCCACTCCAAATGGGCGACCACGAAGCACAAGAAGGCCGCGATCGACGCGAAGCGCGCCAAGGCCTTCGCGAAGTACATCAAGGGCATCGAGGTGGCCGCACGCCTGGGCGGCGGCGACCCTGAGGGCAACCCGACCCTCTTCGACGCCATTCAGAAGGCGAAGAAGAACTCGGTTCCGGCCGACAACATCACCCGCGCCGTCAAGCGTGGTTCGGGCGAGGTCGACGGCGGTGCGAAGTACGAGACCATCATGTACGAGGCGTATGCTCCGGGCGGCGTCGCGCTGCTGGTCGAGTGCCTCACCGACAACAAGAACCGCGCAGCGGCCGACGTGCGCACCGCGCTGACCCGCAACGGCGGCACGCTGGCCGATCCGGGATCGGTTGCGTACAACTTCAGCCGCAAGGGTGTCGTCACCGTAGCCAAGGCTGACGGGGTCACCGAGGACTCCATCCTCGAGGCGGTGCTCGACGCAGGAGCCGAAGAGGTGATCGACAACGGCGACAGCTTCCGCGTGATCAGCGAGCCCAACGACCTGGTGGCCGTTCGACAGGCCCTGGTCGGTGCGAACATCGACTACGACTCTGCAGAGAACGAGTTCGTCGCCGGTCTGCAGATCGATGTCGACATCGACACGGCGCGCAAGCTGTTCCGCATCATCGATTCGCTCGAAGACAGCGACGACGTGCAGAACGTGTTCGGCAACTTCGACGTGAGCGACGAGATCGTCGAGACGCTGGCCGAAGAAGACTGACATGTCGGTCATCCTGGGCATCGACCCCGGCCTGACCCGCTGTGGGTTCGGAGTCGTGGAGTCGCACCCGGGACGCCGCGTCGCTCTGGTCGACGTGGGTGTGATCCGTTCCGACCCAGCCGCCGACATCGCGGTTCGCGTGCATCGGATCTCACATGAGGTCGAACGGCTGATGCGGCGGCATCGGCCTCGAGCCGTGTCGGTCGAACGCGTCTTCGCTCAGCAGAACCTGCCGTCGGTGATGGGCGTCGCGCACATCATCGGCGCAGTGATGCATCTCGCAGGCGAAGCCGACATACCGCTGGTGCTGCACACTCCCAGTGAGGTGAAAGCTGCGGTCACCGGCAGCGGACGAGCTGACAAGTCGCAGGTGCAGCACATGGTCGCGAGGCTGCTGGGCATCGACCACGTCGACGGACCGCCCGATGCCGCCGATGCCCTGGCCGTGGCGATCTGTGAATCGTTCAAGCCGACTGCGAGCGACACGAAGGCCGTCGCGCCGGCAGGCGAGACTGCGGCGCAGCGGCAGTGGCGGCTGGGTCGCGAACGCGGCCAGCTGAATTCCAAACGCACAGCAGGCGATGCGGCGAAGACGGGGCAGTGGAAGATGAGGCGAGGATGATCGGATCTCTGAGGGGCACCGTCGTCAGCGCCGGCGCCGACCAGCTGCTGATCGACGTCAACGGCGTGGGATACCTGGTGTCGGTGACGGCAGAACAGGCTCGGAGCCTGCGCGAGGGCAGTGAGGTGAGCGTGCTCACCGTCATGATCGTGCGCGAGGACGCCGTGACGCTGTTCGGTTTTCGCACTCCCGAGGAGAAAGGCCTCTTCGACGTTCTGCGCACCGTGAGCGGTGTGGGGCCGAAGCTGGCTCTCGCCGTGCTGAGCGGTCTCTCTCCGCAGCGAATCGCTCAGGCGGTGGCCGACGAAGATGCGAAGACGTTCCAGACCATTTCAGGCATCGGCGCGAAGACCGCGAAGCTGATCACTGTGCAGCTTGCCGGCCGCATCGCACCACCGGCGCCTGCGCAGCAGACGTCCACGGCATCCGCCGCCGTCTCGGTCAACGTGGTCGCCGCTCTGGTCGGACTCGGCTGGGCCGAGCGTGACGCGCAGGAGGCCGTCGCGCGAGCCGTCGAAGTGGGGGCCAAAGGCGATGACGCACTGCTGCGAGCTGCGCTCGCCCTGCTCGGGGGTGCCCGATGAGTTCGAGGCGCCGTCCAGGATCGTCGGCGGGCGACGAGACCCCGCACGGCGAAGCGCCTGCGCCTCTTGAGAGCGTCGTCTCGCCGACGCCGCTCGACGACCGGGACTCGGCCAATGACGTCGCCTTCCGGCCGCAGCATCTCGATGAGTTCGTCGGTCAGCGCCGAGTGCGCGAGCAGCTCGATCTGGTGCTGCAGGCCGCCAGAGTGCGAGAGCGGGCAGCCGACCACATTCTGCTGGCGGGACCTCCCGGCCTCGGCAAGACGACTCTGGCGATGATCGTCGCGCATGACCTCGGGCGGCCGCTGCGCCTGACGAGTGGTCCGACGATCACCCATGCCGGCGATCTCGCCGCCATCCTCAGCTCGCTCACCGAGGGCGAAGTTCTCTTCATCGACGAGATCCATCGCATCGCGAAGCCGGCGGCAGAGATGCTCTACCTCGCGATGGAGGACTTCCGCGTCGACGTCATGGTGGGCAAAGGGCCGGGTGCGACGTCTATTCCGCTCGAATTGGCGCCGTTCACGCTGGTCGGTGCGACGACGCGCGCGGGTGCTCTGCCCGCGCCGCTGCGCGACCGGTTCGGGTTCACTGCGAACATGGAGTTCTATCCGCCTCATGAACTCGCACAGCTGCTGCATCGAACCGCGGGTCTGCTCGAGATCGAACTGAGCGAAGACGCCATCATCGAGATCGCCTCTCGGTCACGGGGGACGCCTCGCATCGCGAACCGGCTGCTGCGCCGTGTTCGCGACTACCTCATCGTGCACCCCGACGAGGATCCTCTGCAGGCGGTCTCGTCGACGCTGTCGCTCTACGAAGTGGACGAGCTCGGCCTCGATCGGCTCGACCGAGACGTGCTCGGCGTGCTGATTCGACAGTTCGCCGGGGGACCGGTCGGGCTCGGCCCGTTGGCTATGAGTGTCGGCGAGGAGACCGACACCTTGGAGTCAGTCGTCGAACCGTATCTGGTGCGCAGCGGTCTCGTCCTGCGCACCCCACGGGGCCGTGTCGCATCGCGAGACGCCTGGCTGCATCTGGGCCTCATTCCGCCGAAGGCGAAACTCTCTTCCGCAGAGAACGCACAGCCCACGCTCTTGGACGATTAGGGTAGCCTAGTTTCTTGGATCGGGACGTCTGTGCGTGCCCGATGACCGCAACCGACGATGAGAGTGGAGTTATATTCCATGGATCCAATGCTTCTGATTCTGCTGGCGGTGTTCGTCGTGCTGATCTTCGTGACGTTCCGCAACAACAAGAAACGACAGCGGGAGGCGCAGCAGACCCAGGACAAAGCCGTCGTCGGCGCCCAGGTCATGACCAGCTTCGGGCTGTTCGGAACGATCCGCGACATCGACGAGGCGAACAACACCGTGACCCTCGAGTCGACGCCGGGAACCTTCGTGCGCGTGCACCGTCAGACGATCACCAAGATCGAGACGTCTCCCGTCGACGATTCCCCGGCCGCCGCCGTGACGAGCGACTCGACCCCGGCTGCTGAGCCGCTCACCGACGAGGACGGTTCGCCGAAGTACGGCCTGCGCAGCGATGAGGACTCAAATCCCGAGTGGACAAATCCGAATCCGAGCGCCGATGCGTCGTCGCAGAATGACGACAAGCCCAAGAACAACTAGATGACATGTGAATGAGCCGATGTCCGCGTGCATCGGCTCATTCGCATGAGTGGTCCGATCTCGTCGAGACGAGACGGCCACGCAGCCGGGGGGAACGACCGCTCGGTTCGGTGCGCTGACCGGCAGGTCATGTGCTCTTGACGACGAGGAAGAACGACACAGTGGCAGCAAGCGGTCCGGTGCGACAGGCACGCAAGTCTCTGATCTGGCTCGGGGTGGTGATCGTCGCACTCGCGGCGACCCTGGGCGGCGGCATCCTTTGGGGCGGAGCCTCGGCGACGCCGAAGCTGGCGCTCGATCTGCAGGGCGGCACGGAGATCGTGCTCGCCGCAGAGACCGAGGACGGCAGCGACCCAAGCGCCGACCAGATGAAACAGGCGCAGAGCATCATGCGCCAGCGTGTCGACGCGGGTGGTGTCTCCGAAGCCGAGATCACGACGCAGGGCGGCCGCAACATCGTCATCAGTCTTCCCGGAGACCCCACCGACGAGCAGCTGCAGCGCATCCGCTCGTCTGCGAAGCTGGAGTTTCGTCGAGTCTGGCGCTCCGCTGCCGCCACCTCGACGACGCCGACGACGCCGGGTGTCACTGAGAAGCTGCCCACGCTCGACGGCGAGGACCCCACCGAGAACGCCGCTCGCACGAAGGCGTCGAACGACATCATCTCGCAGTTCGACGCCTACAGCTGCGTGGTTCCTGCAGACGGGTCGACTCCAGACGCCGGAGACGACGCCGCATCGCAGCAGCAGTACAAGATGGCCGACCCCGTGCCGAACCGTGCCTCGGTCGAAGCCGACGGCACCAGCGTCAACAGCGCCGACCTGCCGAAGATCGCCTGCAGCGCGAACGGCGAGAAGCTGCTGCTGGCTCCCGTCGACCGTCAGGATGACAAGGCCGACGGAGCACTGCTCGACGGCGAACAGCTGAGCGACGCCAAGGCGGGCCAGCAGGCCGGTCAGAACGGCACCGTCACCAACAACTGGGTCGTGAACATCGAATTCAACGATGTCGGCACCGAGATGTTCCACAAGGTCACGAGCGACCTCACCAGCCAGACCGAGCCGGCCAACCGCTTCGCTGTCGTGCTCGACGGACAGGTCATCGTGGCACCCACCTCGAATGCGATCATCACCGACGGCCGCGCGCAGATCAGCGGGCAGTTCACCCAGGAGAGCTCGCAGACGCTTGCGGATCAGCTCAAGTACGGTGCACTGCCGATCAGCTTCGATGTGCAGAGCCAGAACAAGATCACTCCGACACTCGGATCTCAGCAGCTGGTCTACGGCCTCATCGCCGGTGCGATCGGTCTGCTGGCCGTCGTCGTGTACTCGCTCTTCCAGTATCGTGCCCTCGGCCTGGTCACCATCGTGTCACTGGTGCTCGCTTCGGGCATCACCTATCTGCTCGTCACGCTGATGTCGTGGACAGAAGGGTACCGGCTGTCGCTGGCCGGCATCGCCGGCCTGATCGTGGCGATCGGCATCACGGCTGACTCGTTCATCGTGTACTTCGAACGAATACGCGACGAGCTCAGAGACGGGTCGACGCTCATCCCCGCCGTCGAGGTGGGCTGGAAGCGTGCGCTGCGCACGATTCTGGCCTCGGACATGGTGAACTTCCTCGCGGCCGTCGTGCTCTATGTGCTCGCCGTGGGCGGTGTGCAGGGCTTCGCCTTCACCTTGGGGCTCACCACCATCGTCGACCTCGTGGTGGTCATGCTCTTCACCCACCCGATGATGCAGCTGCTTGCGACCACACGGTTCTTCGGCGAAGGTCATCACTTCTCGGGACTGAACCCGCAGATGCTCGGCAACGCCTATCGCGGACGCCTGAACCTGGACTTCGCCGCTCGGGCGGCAGAATCCGCCGAACCAGGCAGTCGCAAAGCGAAGAAGTCGCGCCGGGCTGCCGGCGAGGCCGAACGCCGCCTGACCATCGCCGAGCGCAAGGCGCGCGCTGCAGGCTTCGAACCGCATCCGCATGACGCCGTCGACGCAGCCGAGGCCGCCTCGACGAACGACGCACAGAAAGACGCTGCCCAGACAGACTCGGCAGCCGATGAGAAGAAGGGGGAGCAGCGCTGATGGCCGCCTTCTCGCAGTTGGGCTTCGACCTGCACTCAGGCAAGCGTTCAGTCAATTTCATCGGTCGCTGGAAGGTGTGGTACCTGATCGCAGCCGTGCTCATCCTGCTCTCGGTGATCCTTCCGATCGCCCGGGGCGGGTTCAACCTCGGCATCGAGTTCCGCGGAGGCAGTGAGTTCCGCGTGACGCACGTTGTTGATCCGCAGGAGCAGCCGGCGCGTGACGCCGTCGAATCGGTGCTGCAGAACAGCGAGGTCGAGCCGCGCATCGCCGTGATCGGCGATGACACCATTCGTGTGCAGACGTACCAGGTCAGCGAAGACGAGTCGAAGCAGATCTCGTCGGCTCTGGCCCAGACCTATCAGGTGCCCGGGGACGACGTGGCCGTGTCCTACATCAATCCGAGCTGGGGTGCGGATGTCGGAGCGCAGGCGCTGCGCGGTCTGATCATCTTCCTCGTTCTGGCCTCGGTGCTGATGGCGATCTACTTCCGAACCTGGAAGATGTCGCTCGCGGCGATGCTGAGCCTCTTCCATGACCTCGTGGTCACCGCTGGCATCTACGGTGCGGTCGGCATCGAGGTCACCCCCTCGGCGATGATCGGCTTTCTGACGATTCTCGGCTACTCGCTGTACGACACCGTCGTGGTCTTCGACAAGATTCGTGAGAACACGCGCGGCTTCGAAGAGCAGAAGACGCGAACATTCGGAGAACTGGTCAACCTCGCCGTCAACCAGACGCTGATTCGTTCGATCAACACCACGGTCGTGGCGCTGCTGCCGGTGGCATCCATCCTGTTCATCGGCGGGCTGCTCGGCGCGGGCACCCTGCGTGACATCTCGACGGCGCTCTTCATCGGCATCCTGGTCGGGGCGTACTCGACGATCTTCCTGGCTGCGCCCACGTATGCACTGCTGCGCAGCAGAGAGTCGAAGATCGTCACGCATGACGGAGTGGTCGCCGAGCATCGTGCCGAACTCGAGGCTGCGGGATCGACACAGGGCGAGGCCACAGAGTCGATGGCGGGCGATGCGACGTCTGCGGGCGAACCGAGTAATCTGAAGTAGTCATCAGGAGCACTACCGCGCACGACCGAGCAGGGGGCGACACCATGCCTGAGCCACAGCAGCAGTCAACACCGTCAGCCCCACGGCGTCTCGGTCTGCCGCGTCTCTTCCAGCGCCCGGCGACAGGTCTTGACGCACAGGTCTCGCAACTGGTGCAGACGGTTCGGCACCATCACCCGAAAGAAGACCTCGCACTGATCAGGCGGGCGTATCTGACGGCCTATGCCGCCCATGACGGGCAGCTGCGTCAGAGCGGCGAACCGTACATCACCCACCCGATCGCGGTGGCACAGATTCTGGCCGATCTGGGCGTATCAGCCCAAGTCGTGGCGGCTGCGCTGCTGCATGACACCGTCGAAGACACCGACTATACGCTCGACCAGCTCACCGCCGACTACGGGGCCGAGATCGCCATGCTGGTCGACGGTGTCACGAAGCTCGACAAAGTGAAGTACGGGGTGAACGCCCAGGCTGAGACCGTTCGCAAGATGGTCGTCGCGATGGCTCGCGACGTGCGAGTGATCGTGATCAAGCTGGCCGACCGGCTGCACAACGCACGGACGTGGGGCTTCGTGCCGCCGGAGAAAGCGGCGCGCAAGGCCAAAGAGACGCTTGAGATCTATGCGCCGCTCGCTCATCGTTTGGGCCTGAGCGCCCTGCAGCACGAGCTCGAAGACCGTTCGTTCAAAGCGCTGTACCCGAAGGTCTACGACGAGATCGTGCGTCTGGTCAAAGAGCGCACGCCGGCGCGCGAGTCGTACGTCAAGCGCGTGATCTCGATGGTGGACGACGATCTTCGTCGGCAGCGGATCAAGGCCGAGGTCGTCGGACGGTCGAAAGACTACTATTCCGTCTACCAGAAGATGGTGGTTCGCGGCCGTGAGTTCGACGAGATCTACGACCTCGTGGGCATTCGCATCCTGGTGAACTCGATCCGAGACTGCTACGCCGCTCTCGGTGCCATTCACGCCCGATGGAGCCCGATTCCCGGGCGCTTCAAAGACTACATCGCGATCCCGAAGTTCAACCTGTACCAGTCGCTGCACACGTCGGTGATCGGTCCGGACGGACGCCCCGTCGAGATTCAGATTCGCACCTACGAGATGCATCAGCGCGCCGAGTACGGTGTCGCTGCGCACTGGCTCTATAAGGCCAGCGGGGCGAAGCCGGTGATGAACCAGACCGCCGAGCAGGGCATCAACCAGGAGCTGGTCTGGCTGCAGCATCTTTCCGACTGGCAGTCCGAGACCAAAGACCCGGGGGAGTTCCTGGACTCGCTGCGGTTCGAGATCGGCGCCAAAGAGGTCTACGTCTTCACCCCGCAGGGGAAGGTCGTCGGTCTGCCCGGCGGTGCCACGCCGATCGACTTCGCGTACGCGGTGCACACCGAGGTCGGTCACCGCGCGATGGGAGCGAAGGTGAACGGGCGTCTGGTGCCGCTTGACACCAGACTGGCCAGCGGCGAAGTCGTCGAGATCCTGACTTCTCGTTCTGCGGACGCCGGGCCGAGCAAAGACTGGCTCTCGTTCGTGACGAGCCCGAGAGCCCGTGCGAAGATTCGCCAGTGGTTCAGCAAGGAGCGCCGCGACGAGTCGATCGAGGCCGGCAAAGAGGCCCTGCAGCGGGCGCTGCGCAAGAATCGGGTGCCGCTGCGCGTCATCGGCGATCAGCAGGCGTTCACACGGGTGGCGTCAGGTCTGGGGTACCCCAACATCGGGGCGCTGTACGCGGCGCTCGGCGAGGGACACGTCTCGACTCAATCGGTCATCGAGCGCATCGAACTCGACGAATTCGATGAGACGACCAGCGAACTGCCGATCATGGCGCATCCGCATCCGACGACGCATCAGCGCGCGGCCACCAGCGACTCCGGGGTCTTGGTGCGCGGCCAGTCGGGCGTCATGGTCAAGCTGGCGAAATGCTGCACTCCGGTGCCCGGCGACGACATCGTGGGCTTCATCACCCGCGGCGCAGGCGTCTCAGTGCACCGAGCCGACTGCCGCAACGTGGCCGATCTGAACGAGAACCAGCATGATCGAATGGTCGAGGTCTCTTGGGCGCCGACGCATAAGAGCGTGTTCCTGGTGAACATCCAAGTCGAGGCCCTCGACCGCTCCGGCCTGCTCTCCGATGTCACTCGGGTGCTCTCAGAACATCACGTGAACATCCTCTCAGCCTCCGTCAAGACCTCTGACGACCGTCTGGCGCTCTCTCGGTTCGTCTTCGAGATGGGCGACACCGTGCATCTCGATCGCATCCTGAACGCCGTGCGACGCATCGACGCCGTCTACGACGTCTACCGCGTCAACGGCTGAGCGCGAGCGCCTGCTGCAGCGCGCGTCGCGCCTGCGCGGAGTGCTGCGTCTGATCGCCGGCGGGCAGCAAGGGCAGCGCCCGTTCGACCGCGCGGCGGTGCTGCGCTGCGAGGTCGGCCAGCAGCACACAGTCATCAGGATGCTCGAGCGTCATGGCGAGGTCTCTCGCGGTGCGCGTCGGGCCGGTGACACGAGCGCGGTCGAGAGCGTCGACGTGCGAGTGCTGCAGCCGCATATGGCGAATTCTGCAGATCACTCCGGCGCCGAGGGCGTCGCGACGGATGTCCCAGCGTCGACCGGGAGCCGTCATCGCCTCATAGAACGGGCGGCGACGTGACCCTGTCCAGACCCAGGCAGCGGTTCGTCCGGCCCAGACGAGTGGCTCGGGCAGCTTCGGCAGGGAGGCGGCCCGTGCTCGGGGAGTGCTGGCTGCAAACCACGGGAGGTGAACGCCGCCGAGATCATTCAGCAGGCCGTCAAGAGTGAGCCGGCGGCGCTCTTCTGGTGAGAAGAACGCCGCCAGAGCGGAGCATTCGGGGCTCAGTGCGTGAGCGGATGATCGGGTGCCCTGAGCTCGCAGGCCGTTCGCCTCTGTCTGGTCCATGAGGCCAGTCGATCACGAGTGTTGGCGAAGCACACGGGTCAACGCAACGCTGTGTACAGAAAGACCCGGCGGATGCTCCTGTGCACAAGGAGCATCCGCCGGGCCTGTGAGACCAATGGCAGATCAGGCGATGCCGGTGGCCTTCAGCCAGCTGCGCTGCGTCTCAAGCGCCTTGGTGATCTCGGCTGTCTTCTCTGCGTCACCTGCCGCCTCAGCAGCAGCGAGATCTGCCTCAAGATCGGTGATGCTCTGCTGCAGCTGCGCGGCGAGACCGGTGGCACGATCGCTCTTCTCACTGTTGCGTTTGGACCAGTGTGCGTCTTCGGCCTCTTTGACCGCCGTCTCGACAGCGTGCAGCCGAGCCTCGACGGAGCGCATGCTGGCACGGGGAACCCGACCGATCTCATCCCATTCGTCTTGCAGACGACGCAGCGCGGAGCGAGCAGCCTTCCAGTCAGTGACCGGGAGCAGCGCCTCAGCCCGCGTCAGCACTTCCTCTTTCTTCTGCAGGTTCTCTGCGTACTCGGCGTCGGTGACGGCGTCGTGCTCCTGCTTCTTCGCGAAGATGACGTCTCCGGCTGCTTTGAACTGCTCCCAGAGGCGGTCGTCGACCTTGGCGCCGGCGCGCCCGGCGGCCTTCCAACGATCGAGCAGGGCGCGGTAGTCATTGACACGGGGCTCGGCCTGCTCGGCCAGCTTCTGGGCCTCTTCGACCAACTGCTGCTTCGTCTGCTTGGCCGTGCGATGCTGCTCGTCGAGGCTGGCGAAGAACGCACGTCGACCGTCTTCGAGCTTGCGGCGAGACTGCTTGAACCGCGCCCACAGGGCGTCGGCCTGCTGTTTGGGCAGGCGGGCCGTGGTGCGCTGGTGCTCTTTCCACTCGCCGAAGATCTGCTCGACCTGCGCGTGAACGTCCTTCCAACGAATGTTGGCGACTGGGGTGGCGGCCAGCTGCTCGATCTTCTCGACGATGGCCTCTCGCTGTGCCGCGGCTTCGGCGAGAGCCTGCGCCGACTGCTCCTGCTGCTTGCTCTCCAGCGCGTCGACCTGCGTGCGCAGCGCGTCGACCCTGGTGCGCAGTGCGTCGAGGTCGCCGACGACCGTCGGCTCTTTCAGCGCTTCGTCGAGTGCCGTGACGCTCTTGCGCACGTCTCGGGCCTTCGCCCCGGTGCGTGCCCGCTGCTCGGCCAGAGTGACCTGGCCGACGAGGTCTTGGAACTTGCGGCTGTAGAAGGCCAGCGCCTCCTCGGCGGTGGCTCCGGTGACCTGCCCGACCCAGCGTTCGCCGTCACCTGTGATCAGGTAGACGTTTCCCTCGCCGTCGGCGCGGCCGAACTGCTGCTGGTGTGTCTCGCTCACGACTCTCCTCAAATCCCGCTTCGATGCTGCACCAGTCTAGCCGGTGACAAACGGCTGCTGTGCACGTGACGCGCTGGCGAAGCCGGTCTGAGAGGCCGTGTCGGCGGCTGGCGCTACGCTGTCGGCATGACGTCTCTGCAAGGTGCCCGAGCCAGCCGACCATTGGCGGCGCGCATGCGACCGCGAACGCTTGACGACGTTGTCGGCCAGAGCGAGCTGCGTCGACCGGGCACACCGCTGTGGCGTCTGTGCCACCCGACCGAGGGCGAGCGCACCCCGGCATCGGTCATTCTCTTCGGCCCTCCGGGAACGGGCAAGACGACGCTGGCGCATGTGATCGCCACCGAGGGACAGCGCCGCTTCATCGAACTCTCGGCCATCAGCGCCGGAGTCAAAGACGTGCGACGCGTGATGGAGCAGGCGCAGGCAGACCGTGACCTCTATGGCACGCAGACGGTGCTGTTCCTCGATGAGATCCATCGATTCACCAAGGCGCAGCAGGACAGCCTGCTGCCCGGCGTCGAAGACGGCATCGTCACGCTGGTGGCGGCGACCACTGAGAACCCCTCGTTCTCTGTGATCTCGCCGCTGCTCAGCCGATCGCTGCTGCTGCGTCTGACGTCGCTCTCCGACGACGACCTGCTCTCTCTCATCGATCGCGCCATCGTCGACGAACGCGGTCTGCACGGGGCGGTCGCGATCGACGACGAGGCCCGAACGGCCATCGTGGAACTCGCCTCGGGCGACGCCCGGCGTGCGCTGACCCTGCTCGAGGCGGCCGCCGGCCAGGCAGACGCCGACATGGCGTCCGCTGAGAAGGCCGACGACGCAGACTCATCCGAACAGGCTCGGCTGCCCCGCATCACCGCGGCTGTGGTCGCGATCGTGGCAGACCGAGCCCTGGTGCGATACGACCAGAACGGCGATCAGCACTACGACGTGGTCAGCGCGTTCATCAAATCGATCCGCGGGTCAGACGTCGACGCGGCGGTGCACTATCTGGCTCGCATGATCGAGGGCGGCGAAGACTCCCGGTTCATCGCACGACGTCTCATGATCTCGGCTGCCGAAGACATCGGCACGGCCGATCCGCAGGCGCTGAGCATCGCTGTGGCTGCCGCGCAGACGGTCGCGATGGTTGGCATGCCTGAGGGTCGCATTCCTTTGGCCGAAGCCACCGTCTATCTGGCCTCGGCCCCCAAATCGAACGCGGCGTACCTGGCCATCGATCGCGCGATCGCCGACATCCGAGCCGGCGATGCAGGCGATGTGCCGTCGCATCTGCGCGATGCGCACTATAAAGGGGCGCGTGCACTGGGTCACGGCGTCGGTTATCAGTACCCCCACGACGAGCCCACGGGGGTGAGTGCCCAGCAGTATCTGCCCGACACGTTACAGGGACGCCGCTACTATGTGCCGACCGGCCACGGGTTCGACGCCACGATCGGCCGCCGGCTCGATCAGGTGCGTCGGCTGCTCGCCGGGCTGCCGATGCAGCGAGCTGCGCAGACGCCCAAGGCAAAGACCGCTGGGGCCGCCACTGCGAAGACCGCTGAGGCCTCCTCTGGCAAGCCCCCTGAAGTGCCCTCCGGGAAGGCGACCGAGTCGTCGCCTGAGGTGACGGCGGATGCCGACGATGGCCTCGAGAAGAAGTGACGGTGCGGCGGGCTCCGTAGACAGACGAGCGTGGTAGTGTTATTCGGCCTGAACTCTGCACGGCGAGCGGCTGCGCCAGTGGAGTGAATGGTGGCGCTCTGTAGCCGAGCGTTGCCCCGGCTCACTGATTGATTGTATTTAGCGTCATCGAGAGGAAACAATGGCGACGAAGTCGCGTACACATAGCAAAACCCGTCTGTCCCGCGCGCTGGGCGTGGCACTGACCCCCAAGGCTGCCCGACTGATGGAGAACCGTCCGTTCCCCCCGGGTCAGCACGGCCGCACGAAGCGCCGCACCGATTCCGACTACGCGGTGCGTCTGCGCGAGAAGCAGCGTCTGCGCGCCCAGTACGGCATCCGCGAGGCTCAGCTGCGCCGCGTGTTCAGCGAAGCCCGCAAGCAGGAGGGTCTGACCGGTGAGAACCTGGTCGAGCTGCTCGAGCAGCGTCTCGACGCGCTCGTTCTGCGCGCCGGCTTCGCGCGCAGCATCCAGCAGGCTCGCCAGCTGGTCGTGCACCGTCACATCATGGTCGACGGCGAACGCGTCGACCGCCCGTCGTTCCGCGTGAAGCCGGGTCAGCTCATTCACGTGCACGAGAAGAGCGAGAAGCTCGACGTCTTCCAGGTCGCCGCAGAAGGCGCCCACGCAGAGGTGCTGCCGGCCGTGCCGGAGTATCTCGACGTCACGCTCGACAAGCTCGAGGCCACGCTGACGCGTCGCCCGAAGCGTGCCGAAGTGCCCGTCACCTGTGAAGTCCAGCTGGTCGTCGAGTACTACGCTGCGCGCTGATCACTGACCCAACCGACGTTGTCGGTGGGAGAGAGGAGAACGGTCATGACTGGAGGAGACATTGCAGCGCTGATCGCTGCGATCGCCTTCGTCGTTCTGGTGGCGGTGCTGATCGTGCCGCTCTGGAAGCTCGGCCATCTGCTCGATGAGGCACGCGAGAGCGTGCGCGATCTCACCGACAACGTCGCCCCCCTGATCGAAGAGAGCACGGCGACCGTGGCCGAGGCCAATCGGCAGCTGGTCAAGGTCGACGGCATCACGACTAACCTGACGAAGGTCGCCGACAACGTCAGCGGCGTGGTCGCGACGGTCACTTCGGTCGTCAACTCGCCGTTAGGGCGCGTCGCTGGCATTGCGGCGTCGTTCGGCAAAAGCCGTCGCACGACGGCGAAGCAGGCCAAGACCACCGCGAAGCGAAAGTAGGCGAATATGGGCAAGGCATTCTGGTTCATCGTCGGTATCGGCACGGGATTCCTCGTGGCACACAAGGTGTCTCAGACCGAGAAGGGTCAGGCATTCTTCGCCGAGGTCAACGACTTCACCGACACCGTGGCACGCAGTTTTCAGGAGCGCACCGCCGAGGTTCGAGAGGCGATCGACGATCTGCAGGACGAACTGCGCGACGCCGCGCAGCACTGATCTGCGCTGAGCCCAACACATCTCACGGTGAACGATTCACCGGACGGGTGCCATCGTGCGGAGAGATCCGCACCTGGCACCCGTTTCCCCACTACGAAACGTCTGTGAAGGCATATGTACACTGCGGATATCCGACAGCGCTGGCTCGACTACTTCGCCAGCAAAGATCACACCATCGTTCCCTCGGCATCGTTGATCTCGGATGATCCGTCCCTGCTCTTCACCGTTGCCGGGATGGTGCCGTTCATCCCGTATCTGACGGGCGCTGTTCCCGCCCCGTACCCACGGGCGGCCGACTGCCAGAAGTGCATCCGCACCAATGACATCGAAGAGGTGGGCAAGACGGCCCGCCACGGCACGTTCTTTCAGATGCTCGGCAACTGGTCGTTCGGCGACTACTTCAAAGAGGGCGCGATCACCTATGCCTGGGATCTGCTGACCTCGTCCGAATCGGACGGCGGCTACGGGTTCGACGAGAAAGACCTCTGGGTCACCGTCTACGAAGACGACGACGAGGCCCACGAGCTGTGGCGCCGCATCGCCGGCCTGCCCGAGCATCGCATCCAGCGTCTCGGCCGCGAGGACAACTACTGGTCGACCGGTCAGCCGGGCCCCGCCGGTCCCTGCTCTGAGATCTACTACGATCGCGGCCCGAAATACGGCCGTGACGGCGGGCCTGCCGTGGACGACTCGAGATTCCTCGAGATCTGGAACCTCGTGTTCATGCAGTACGAGATCAACAACGTGCGCTCGAAGACCGAGTTCGACATCGTCGGCGAGCTGCCGCACAAGAACATTGACACCGGCATGGGGCTCGAGCGCGTCGCCTTCGTCAAACAGGGCGTCGAGAACATGTACGAGATCGACCAGGTGCGCCCCGTGCTCGACCGGGCCTCCGAGCTCGCAGGTATCAGCTACGGCGGCACCGAGAGCCACGACGACGACGTACGGCTGCGCATCGTCGCCGACCACGTGCGCAGTGCGATGATGCTGATCAACGACGGCGTCAGCCCCTCGAACGACGGCCGCGGCTACGTGCTGCGCCGTCTGATCCGTCGTGCCGTGCGTGCCATGCGCCTGATGGGCGTCGACCGCCCGGTCATGCCCGACCTGCTGCCGGTGTCAAAAGACGCCATGAAGGCTTCGTACCCCGAGCTCGAAACCGGGTTCGAGCGCATCTCGAACATCACCTACAACGAAGAGGACTCCTTCCTGCGCACGCTGGGCGCCGGTACGACGATCCTCGATCTCGCGATCGAGCACACCAAAGAGGCGAAGAGCTCGTCGCTGTCGGGTGACACGGCGTTCGCTCTGCATGACACGTACGGGTTTCCGATCGACCTCACCGTCGAGATCGCACAGGAGGCCGGACTCGACGTCGACCGTGAGGAGTTCGCCAAGCTCATGACCGAGCAGCGCGAACGCGCTAAGGCCGACGCCAAGTCGAAGAAGACCGGCAACGTCGATCTCGCGGTCTACCGGGATCTGCGCGCGCTGGGCGCGACCAAATTCCTCGGCTACGACGCGCTGTCGACCGAGGCACGTGTGCTGGGCCTCATTCGCGACGGGCAGTCGGTTCCGACTGCCGCCGAGGGCGAGTCGGTCGACGTCATCCTGGACGAGACGCCGATCTATGCCGAGGGCGGCGGCCAGACCGCAGACCACGGCACGCTCGTCGGCGCCAACTTCACCGGACGCATCGTCGACGCACAGGCTCCGGTCAAGGGGCTCACCGTGCACTCGGTGCAGGTCTCGAAGGGCACGTTGGCGGTCGACGACCGCGTGCAGGTGCACGCCGATGCGCTGCACCGCCTTGAGGCCAGTCAGGCACACTCGGCCACGCACCTCGTGCACGCCGCTCTGCGTCAGACGCTTGGCCGCACAGCGGTGCAGTCGGGCTCGCTCAACCGCCCCGGCTACATGCGTCTCGACTTCGCCTGGAACAATCGGCTGAGCCCTGAGACGGTCAGCGAGATTAACGAGATCTGCAACCAGGCCGTGCGCAACGATCTGCCGGTCAGCGCTACGATCATGGATCTCGAATCGGCAAAGGCGACCGGCGCGATGGCCCTGTTCGGCGAGAAGTACGGCCGCGAGGTTCGCGTCGTCGAGATCGGCGGGCCGTGGTCACGCGAGCTCTGCGCAGGCACGCACGTCGCGCACAGCTCGCAGATCGGCGTCGTCAACCTGATCAGCGAGACGTCGGTGGGCTCGGGTGCGCGTCGCCTCGAGGCACTGGTGGGCATGGACGCCGTGCAGCACGGCATCACCCAGCAGCAGCTCATCGCCTCGCTCGCCGCTCAGCTCAAGACGAAGCCCGACCAGCTCGAACAGCGAGTCTCGGCTCTGGTCGAAGAGCTGCACGCCGCACAGAAGCAGGTCAAAGATCTCACGAAGGCCAAGCTCGGCGCACAGGTTCCCGATCTCGTGGGACGTGCCGAAGACCTCGCCGGCGTGCGAGCGGTCGTCGCCCGCGTCGAGGTGTCAGATGCGGATGCCCTGAGAGAGCTGGGCATGCAGGTGCGGTCGGCTCTGGGCGCGGACGCAGCCGTGGTCGCGCTCGTTGCAGTCGTCGGTCAGCGACCGACGGTCGTCGTCGCCACGAATCAGGCGGCTCGTGACCTCGGCGTCAAGGCCGGTGCTCTGGTCAAGGCTGCGGCGACGCGTCTGGGCGGCGGAGGCGGCGGCAAACCTGACTTCGCCCAGGGAGGCGGCACCGACACCAGCGGAGTCGAGGCCGCGCTCCAAGCGGTGCGTGTGCAGGTGCGCGACCGGTGACAGCAGCGGGTGAGCGTCGCGGCGTGCTGCTCGGCATCGATGTCGGCAAGGCCCGCATCGGAGTGGCCGCCTGCGACGCCGAGCACCTCTTGGCCTACCCGGTCGAGACGGTGCAGCGCACTGCCGACGGCTCATGGGCGCAACGCATCGCTGAGATCGCCGTGGAGTACGGCGCCGTAGGCCTGGTCTGCGGCCTGCCGATCAATCTGCGCGGCGGCGACACACAGTCGACGGACGACGCCCGTGACGTCTGTCAGCAGCTGGTTCAGAGAACCGGCATCGCCGCCCATCTGGTCGATGAACGGCTGACCACCAACGTCGCGGCCCGCCAGCTGCGGCCGAGTGGTCGCAAACGCGGGAAGCAGCGATCGGTGATCGATCAGGCAGCCGCAGTTGCCATCCTGCAGCAGGCTCTGGAGATTGAGCAGCACACCGGGCGACTGCCCGGCGACGCTGTCGAAAGGAACGATGCATGAGCAGACACGCAGGCAGACGCCGCACACGACGCAAACGCACGATCACCTGGATCGTCGTAACGGTGCTGATCGCCGTCTTCATCGCCGCGCTGCTCTTCGCCGGCCGGTCGCTCATGCGTGAGATGGGCATCGGCGAGGTCGTCGACTACCCGGGGCCGGGCACAGACGACGTGACCTTCGTGATCCGTGACGGCGAGTCGGGCACCGACATCGCCGAGAACCTGGTCGACGTCGGCGTGATCAAGACGTACAAGGGCTTCTTGGACGAGTACCACAAACGGTCGCCCGAACCGGTCTTCCAGCCCGGAGCGTACAAGCTGCAGAAAGAGTCGGCCTCTGCCACAGTCATCGACGTGCTGAGCGATCCGTCGAACCGCGTCGACCTCAAGGTCGTCATTCCCGAAGGCTACCGGCAGTCGCAGATTCTGGCCCGCATCTCAGAGGTGGTCGATCTGCCGCTCGAGAAGCTGCAGGCCGCCGCGCGCGACGTGAACGCCTATGACGTTCCGCAGCAGGCGAAGGATCACAAGTCTCTGGAGGGCTTCCTGTTCCCCGCGACATACACGATCGACCCAGAGGCCGAGCCGAAAGACATCATCAAGCAGATGGTCGATCGCGCCAACAAGGCGCTCGACAACGCCGGGGTGCAGGGCGACGCGGCACGCTATGACGTGATGACGAAGGCGTCGGTCGTGCAGGCCGAATCGGGCAGCGTCGCCGACATGGGCAAAGTCGCGCGTGTGATCGACAACCGCCTCGCCCAGGACATGCCGCTGCAGATGGACTCGACTGTGACCTACGGATCGGGGCGCACCGACATCGTCGAGCCTGACAAGCAGGAACGCGACGATGCGAGCAACAAGTACAACACCTACGCCAACAAAGGCCTGCCGGTCGGACCGATCGGCAACCCGGGCGACGACGCCATTCAGGCGTCGATCAACCCGACCCCCGGCGACTGGCTGTACTTCGTGACGGTGAACCTCGACACCGGCGAGACGGTCTTCTCGACGACGCTGCAGGAGCATCAGGCGTCGGTCGACCGGTACAACGCCTGGAAGCAGCAGAAAGGCATTCAGTAGTGGCTGCCGATGCCTCCGCTGCGACCGTGCGGTCGCAGCGGCGCCTGGCCGTGCTGGGCAGCCCGATTGAGCACTCGTTGTCTCCGCTGCTGCACAATGCCGCCTACACCACCCTCGGGCTGCCCTGGCAGTACGACCGCGCAGAGGTCGGCAGCGGCGAGCTGCTGCCCTTTCTGCAGGGGCTGGGCGACGACTGGCTCGGGCTCAGCCTGACGATGCCGCTGAAGCGCGAGGTCATCGCCTATCTCGACGAGGTGACTCCGCTGGTCAACGAGCTGCAGGTGGCCAACACGCTGCGCTTCGCCTCAGGCAGGAGCTCCGGCACCCGTGTGCTGCAAGGGGCGAACACCGACGTGTGGGGCATCGAGCAGGCCCTGCGCGAAGCCGGAATCGAACGACTCGAGAGCGCCGAGGTGATCGGCTCGGGTGCGACCGCACTGAGCTCGCTGCGGGCGCTCGCAGATCTCGGCGCCCGCAGCGTCCGCCTGCACGCACGCACGCCGGAGCACGCCGGCGAGCTGGTCGATCGCGCGGCCGATTGGGGCGTCACGGTGGATGTCGTGACGCTGACCGGTGGTGAGCTCGCGCTGACGGCACCGGCGGTCGTGTCGACGCTGCCCGCCCATGCCGCAGATGCGATTGAACCTCGACTCGGATCGACGGGCGACGTGCTGCTGGACGTCGCCTACGACCCATGGCCCTCGACGCTGGCGACCCGCTGGCAGGCCATCGGCGGCACCGCTGTCTCGGGCATCGAGATGCTGCTCTGGCAGGCGGTCGCACAGGTGCGCTTCTTCGTCTTCGGCGACGACACGCGCGAGCTGCCCGACGAACCGACGATCGTGCGTGCGATGCGAGCGGTGCTGCCGCCGAACGGGATGCCGCCAGGAGATCTGCCGCGGCCCTGACGCCGCGGCTTCGGCACCGAAACGAGTTTGACCCTCGACCCTATGGAAAGATGGAGCACATGTTGCGTTGGCTGACTGCAGGCGAGTCCCATGGCCCAGAACTGATCGCGCTCATCGAGGGCCTTCCGTCGGGCGTTCCGATCACGAGAGAGCAGATCTCTGCCGATCTGGCCCGCCGAAGACTGGGCTACGGCCGCGGTGCCCGGATGAAGTTCGAACAGGACGCCATCACGCTCTCGGCCGGCATTCTGCATGGGAGCACCATCGGCTCGCCGATCGCGCTGCGCATCGGCAACACCGAGTGGCCGAAGTGGCAGGAGGTCATGACCCCCGACCCGGTCGACCCCCAGACGCTCACCGGCGGTCGAGCCGCGCCGCTCACCCGACCTCGGCCCGGCCACGCAGACCTGGTCGGCATGCAGAAATACGGCTTCGACGAGGCCCGACCGATCCTCGAACGCGCCAGTGCACGTGAGACTGCGGCACGCGTGGCGCTCGGCGCCGTCGCCCGAGCATTCCTCGGCGAGCTCGGCATCCGGCTGGTCAGCCACACCACGGCCATCGGCGGCGTCGCAGCACCCGACGACGAGCCGCACCCGACGCCGGACGACGTCGAGCGCCTCGACGCCGATCCCGTACGCTGCTTCGATCCCGAGACCTCGAAGCGCATTGTCGAGCGCATCGACCAGGCCCATAAAGACGGCGACACACTCGGCGGCGTGGTCGAGGTCGTCGCCTACGGTCTGCCGGTCGGCCTCGGCTCGCACATTCAATGGGACCGCCGACTCGACGGCCGTCTCGCCCAGGCGCTGATGGGCATTCAGGCCATCAAGGGGGTCGAATGCGGTCAGGGGTTCGGTCTCGCAGCGGTGCCCGGTTCGCAGGCGCACGACGAGATCGGGGCCGTCGAGACACCCGCCGGGCAGCGCATCACTCGCGCATCGAATCGCGCCGGCGGTCTCGAGGGCGGCATGTCGACCGGGCTGCCACTCTGGGTGCGCGCCGCCATGAAGCCGATCGCGACCGTGCCGCACGCGCTGCGCACCGTCGACGTCAGCACCGGCGAAGCAGCTCGCGCCCACCACCAGCGCTCAGACGTCTGTGCGGTGCCGGCGGCCGGCGTCGTCGCCGAGGCGATGGTCGCCCTCGTGCTCGCCGAGGCCGTGCTCGAGAAGTTCGGCGGAGATTCGATCGCCGAGACGCGACGCAATCTGCAGAGCTTCCAGGCCGGCGTTCCAGACGCGCTGCGCACCAGCCATGAGGTGAACTCCGCATGGTGACGGTGCTGATCGGCCCGCCCGGAGTCGGCAAGTCGAGCATCGGTCGAGCCGTGGCGGCGCGCCTCGGAGCTCCCTTCGTCGACAGCGATGTGCTCATCTCGCAGCAGTACGGGCCGATCCCCGAGATCTTCCTGCACGACGGCGAGGCCGAGTTCCGCCGCAAAGAGGAGCGTATGGTCGCACAGGCGCTCGCCGACGACGACCCGGACGCCATCGTCGCCCTCGGCGGCGGGGCTCCGCTCTCAGCGAGCACCCAGTGGCTGCTCGCCGAGCACTTCGTCGTCTTTCTCGACGTCGACGCCGCACACGTCGGTGATCGCATCGACGGCAGCCTGCCCTCGCAGGCCGACGCCGGAGCCGGTGCAGGCGACCAGCAGACGGCCCGACCGCTGTTGGCCGGCGGTATCGACGCATGGCAGCGGCTCTACGATCAGAGACTCGACACCTACGCACGTCTGGCGGACCACACCGTCGACACGCGCGATCTCGATCGAGAGTCGGTAGCCGACGAAGTCGAACGGGCGATCGCACAGAGGAGACAAATGCAGCAGGCAGACGAGACCGTGACGCAGGGAAGCGGGCTCGAACCCCGCACCGTGCACGTGGGCGGGCAGCACCCGTATGACGTCTTCATCGGCGAGAACGTGCTCGACCGGCTTGCCGAAACCATCGACGACCGGGTCACGCGAGTGCTGATCGTGCACCAGCCGACCGGGCAGGCGCTCGCTGAACGGCTGCGCGGCCAGCTCGAGGGTCGGGTGCAGGCGATGACCGCCGAGGTGCCCGACGCCGAAGAGGGCAAGCGCATCGAAGTGATCGGTTTTCTCTGGCAGGTGCTCGGCAAGGCCGACTTCACCCGAACCGATCTGATCATCGGTGTGGGCGGGGGAGCGGTCACCGACATCGCCGGATTCGCTGCGGCGACGTGGCTGCGCGGAATCAAAGTCATTCAGGTGCCCACCTCGGTGCTCGGCATGGCCGACGCCGCCGTCGGCGGCAAGACCGGGATCAACACCAACGAGGGCAAGAACCTTGCCGGTGCGTTCCACACGCCGGCGGCGGTGTTCGCCGACACGACGACGCTCGAGACGCTGCCGCGCAACGAGCTGCTCACCGGCTACGCCGAGGTCGCGAAGTGCGGGTTCATCGGTCAGAACTCGATTCTCGACCTGATCGAGCAGCATGGCGACCAGGCGGTCGACCCCGCGTCGCCGGTGTTCCTCGACGCACTCACCCAGGCCGTTTCACTCAAGGCCGACGTCGTCGAGGGCGATCTGCGCGAGGCCGGGCGCCGCGAGATCCTCAACTACGGGCATACGCTCGGGCACGCGATCGAGTATGCCGAACGCTACCAGTGGAGGCACGGAGCAGCAGTGTCGGTGGGCATGGTCTTCGCCGCGCATCTCTCGCACCTCACCGGCCATCTCAGCGACGCAGACCTCGACCGGCACTACAGCGTGCTGCAGTCGCTGGGGCTGCCGACGACCTACCGTCATGGTGCCTGGGAACAGCTGCTCACCGTGATGCACCGTGACAAGAAGGCCCGCGGCGACGTGCTGCGCTTCATCATTCTCGACGGCATCGGCCGCCCGATCGTGCTCACCGGGCCCGAACCCGATCTGCTCTTCACTGCTTACCAGGAGATCGCCGAATGACGGCCGCGGCCGAGCAGACGACCGGGGCGCCGACCGTGCTGGTGCTCAACGGACCGAACCTGGGTCGGCTGGGAGCCCGCACGCCAGAGGTCTACGGCACAGCCTCCCTCGACGACCTGACCCGCGAGCTTGGCGCCGAGGGCGCGCGACTCGGGCTGCGGGTCGACGTTCGGCAGAGCGACGACGAGGCGGAGCTGATCGGCTGGCTCTTCGAGGCCATCGAGCAGCGCAGCCCGGTCGTGCTGAATCCGGCTGCGTTCACGCACTACTCGTACGCGCTCGCGGATGCTGCGGTGCAGGTTCCCGAGGCTGGCCTGCCGCTGGTCGAGGTGCACATTTCGAACCCAGCCGGGCGGGAACGGTTCCGGCAGCGCAGCGTGATCTCAGCGGTGGCGACGGGGACGATCGCCGGTTTCGGCTTCGACTCGTATGTGCTCGCGCTCGAGGCGATCGCACGGCTGCAGGGTCGCTGACCCTCGACGTGGATCGCATCACCGGTAGGTGAGGGAGTAGACTGGCAGAGTGTGTCTGCTCCCCGGATGAGCGACACCGGCGCGACGGATGTCGACGCAGCGCGAGTGAGTGCAGCATCCCCGTCACGTGACCGAAGACGACTGAACGAACGGAAGACTGTGGCAACCACCAACGACCTGAAGAATGGACTCGTGCTGAAGATCGACGGCCAGCTCTGGACCGTCATCGAGTTTCAGCATGTGAAGCCGGGCAAGGGCGGGGCGTTCGTGCGCACCAAGCTGAAGAACGTGCTCACCGGCAAGGTGGTCGACCGTACCTTCAACGCGGGCACCAAGGTCGAGACTGCGACCGTCGACAAGCGCGACATGCAGTTCTCGTACAAAGACGGTGAAGACTTCGTGTTCATGGACAACTCGGACTATGAGCTCATCACCCTGCCGGCCAACGTCGTCGGCGACGCCGAACACTTTCTGCTCGAGAACCAGGAGGCCACCGTGGCCTTCCACGAGGGCTCGCCGCTCTACGTCGAGCTGCCGGCATCGGTGACCCTCGAGGTCACCTACACCGAGCCCGGACTGCAGGGCGACCGTTCGAGCGCCGGCACGAAGGCCGCCACGCTCGAGACCGGCTACGAGATCCAGGTGCCGTTGTTCCTCGAGACCGGCACCAAGGTGAAGGTCGACACCCGCACCAGCGAGTACCTCGGCCGCGTGACCGACTGATGGCCGTGACCGACCAGACCGAAGACAGCACGCGTCGCCCGTTCAGCGGGCGCACGCTGGCTCGTCAGCGCGCCGTCGATGTGCTGTACGCCGCCGATCTGCGCGGGCAGTCCGTCGCAGAGGCGATCGAGGCCTGGCTGAGCAACGCGCGAGACAACCTCGCGAACAGCCGCCCGCAGAGCGAGTCTGCAGGGCTGCGACAGCTCGAGGCAGAGCGCGAACTCGACCACCTCGACACGTACACCTACGCTCGGCAGATCGCCGCCGGTGTGGGCGACCACCAGTCGAGCATCGACGAACTCATCGAGAGCTACGCCAAGGACTGGACGCTGGCCCGCCTGCCCAAGGTCGACCTGGCCATTCTGCGAGTCGGTGTGTGGGAGGTGCTCTACAACGACGAGGTTCCTGCTGCAGTCGCGATCTCGGAGGCGTCGAAGCTCGCTTCAGAGCTCAGCACCGACAGCTCGCCGCGTTTCGTCAGCGGTGTGCTGCACGCGATTGCCGAGGCGGAGTGACCGAGCAGCAGCCTGCAGCGCGCGCACACAGACAGGTGCGCCCGCGCACCGAAGGCTGGACTCAGCAGGTGGCGGCCGACGGCCGTCCAGTGCTGCAGTTCGCCGCGAAGCCACGGGTGAAGAAGCCGCCGAAGCACCTCGCCGACCTCACCCTGGCCGAGCGCAAAGAGTGGCTCAAAGAACTCGGCGTGCCGACCTTTCGAGCGAAGCAGCTCTCGAAGCACTGGTTCGTGCATCACACAGCCGACCCGGCGAAGATGAGCGATCTGCCCAAAGAGGGCCGTGACGAGCTGGTGGCCACGGTGCTGCCGCAGCTCCTCACAGAGGAGCGTCGCCTGGTCACCGACCGCGGCGACACGATCAAATTTCTTTGGAAGCTGTTCGACGGCGCGCTCGTCGAGTCGGTGCTGATGCGGTATCCCGGGCGCATCACACTCTGCGTCTCGAGCGAGGCAGGCTGCGGCATGAACTGCCCGTTCTGCGCCACGGGCCAGGCCGGACTCACTCGCAACCTCTCGACTGCCGAGATCGTGGCCCAGATCGTCGCGGCGAACGCGGTCATCGCAAGCGGTGCGCTCAAAGGCGGCACGCGTGACGACGAGCGTGTGAGCAATGTGGTGTTCATGGGCATGGGAGAGCCGCTCGCCAACTACAAGCGGGTGATGGGTGCCGTGCACCGCATGGTCGACCCCGAGCCCGAGGGCATGAACATGGCCGCGCGTCAGATCACGGTGTCGTCGGTCGGACTCGCCCCGGCCATCCGCAAGCTCGCCGACGAGGGTGTTCCGGTGACCTTCGCGCTGTCGCTGCATGCACCTGACGACGAGCTGCGTGACGAGCTGATTCCCGTCAACAGCCGGTGGAAGGTGGATGAGGCGCTCGACGCCGCGTACCACTACTACGAGGTGACCGGTCGACGAGTCTCGATCGAGTACGCACTCATCAAAGACATGAACGATCACGGCTGGCGCGCCGATCTGCTCGCAGAGAAGCTCAACGAGCGTGGGAAGGGCTGGGCACACGTGAATCCCATCCCGCTGAACCCCACGCCGGGCTCGGTCTGGACGGCATCGACGCCCGCCGCCACCCGCGAGTTCATCCGGCGTCTCGAAGCAGCCGGTGTCGCCGCCTCGCTGCGCGACACTCGTGGCAAAGAGATCGACGGCGCCTGCGGGCAGCTCGCCGCCACGGAGTGAGAGCCGTCAGAGCACGCGAGCTGGTGCCTCGTCGACATGTGAGCCATAAGATGAACCGGTCATATCCATTTTCGTCAGACCTTTTGGGGGACAGTATGAGGAAAGCATTCGCCACAATCGCACTTATCGGAGCTCTCGCGCTCGCCGGCTGCTCGGCGCAGGACGGCAGCACCGAGACCAACGATCCTGCCAGTGCGTCAGCGCAGCAGAGTTCGAACAGCCCTGCTGTTGATTCGCCGACAGACGTCGTCAAGAGGCTCATCAAGGCGATGTCCGTCGGAGACTGCAACGAAGTCAAGGCGACGATGGAGTCTGACGGCATAGATCTGGGGCAATGCGAAGACGGGAAAGGCGCAGACATCGATCTTGGCAGTGTCGTCT
Organism: Pseudoclavibacter sp. CFCC 13611; assembly: GCF_008831225.1. Classification (NCBI taxonomy): domain Bacteria; kingdom Bacillati; phylum Actinomycetota; class Actinomycetes; order Micrococcales; family Microbacteriaceae; genus Pseudoclavibacter; species Pseudoclavibacter sp. CFCC 13611. The sequence goes on from NZ_WBKE01000002.1 coordinate 521,350, forward strand.
ATACCGGTGAGCAGATTGACGGTGACACAGCGACGGTGAATGTGACGTATCAGAACCGGCCTGCTGCAGTCGTTCTGAAGAAGCAGGATGACGGCAGATGGATCGTCGATTGGAAGGCCACCACCCAGGCCGGGCAGTCGACTCCGTCAGCTGGGAACTGACAGCGCTGCGATTGCTGTCGATCGGGGCCGGTCGTCGCGCGTCGAGAGCGCGCCGCTTCAACGGCACGGTGGTGAGCAGTCGAACAGAGAAGGCCGGCGTGCTGTCTGGCATGACACAATGACCGCATGATCGAATCAGTCGATGTGCTCCGTCTCGCCGCTTTCGCCGACGCACCGGGCGGCGGCAATCCCGCCGGCGTTGTGCTGGACGCCTCGAAGCTCCACGAGGATGCGATGCTCGCGATCGCCCGTGAGGTCGGGTTCTCGGAGACCGCGTTCGTGACTCACCCGGCGACCGAGCAGGCCCCGGGCGAGATCGGCATCCGGTATTTCTCACCTGAGGCCGAGGTGCCGTTCTGCGGGCATGCCACGATCGCGACGGCTGTGGCGCTTGCCGAGCGCGAGCCGGCCGGCGGTCGTCACCGCTTCGTCTTCGAGACCGCGGTCGGTTCGCTCACGGTCGACACCGTGCGCAGTGATTCCGGCACGGTCGCCTCGTTCACGAGCGTCGAGCCCGTCGTGAGGCCGATTGAGGCCCAGGTGCTGCTGCAGCTGCTGCAGCTGCTCGGTCTGCAGCCCGACGATCTCGACCGACAGCTGCCGCCGCGGGTGGCCTATGCGGGCAACGACCATCCGATGCTGACCATCGCCGACGCCGCGGTGTTCGACGAGTTCTCCTTCGACCCTCAGGCCGTGCGGGCACTGATGGACGAACAGGGGTGGCCGGGCACCGTGACCGTGATGCATCGGCAGACGGCCAACCGGTTCGAGGCGCGCAATCTGTTTCCGGTCGGTCAGATCGTCGAAGATCCGGCGACGGGCTCGGCGGCAGCTGCGTTCGGCGGCTACCTGCGCGCGCTGGGCCAGGCCCCGGTGCCCGGCCACGTGACCGTGCTGCAGGGCAGACACGTCGGCCGTCCCAGCCGACTCGCCGTGCGCATCCCGCGGTCGGGCGGCATCACCGTTTCGGGCACCGCGCTGCCGATCGCAGAGCCTGATGCCAGTGCTACACTCGGTTGAACATCCTTTAACGACCGTCCTGTGAGGCGGGAAAGGAAGAACCCCGTGGCAACAACTGTGATGCAGGCGGGCGACATCGATCGCGCCCTGACACGCATCGCCTTCGAGATCCTCGAAGGCAACAAAGGCCCAGACGATCTGGTGCTGCTCGGCATTCCCAGCAGGGGAGTGCCCCTGGCTCAGCGTCTCGCGGCCAAGATCGCGAAGACCGAGTCGCTTCCCGATCCCGGCGCGCTCGTCGGGTCGATCGACATCACCATGTATCGCGATGATCTTCGCGCCAAGCCGCTGAAGCATCCCCAGCCCACGCAGGTGCCGCTGAGCGGCATCGACGGCAAGACCGTGGTGCTCGTCGACGACGTGCTCTACTCCGGTCGCAGCGTGCGCGCGGCGCTGGATGCGCTGGGCGAGTTGGGGCGGCCAGAGGTCGTCCGCCTCGCGGTGCTGGTCGATCGCGGGCATCGTCAGCTGCCCATTCGGGCGGACTTCGTCGGCAAGAACCTGCCGACCTCGCGCAGCGAACAGGTGCAGGTGCACCTCGAGCCGCTCGACGCCACCGACGAGGTGGTGATCTCGTGAAGCATCTGCTCAGCACACGCGACCTCGACCAGCCGACCGCCGTCGGCCTGCTCGACATCGCCGAAGACATGGATGCGGTCAACCGCCGCGAGATCAAGAAGCTGCCGACGCTGCGCGGTCGCACCGTGGTCAACCTCTTCTACGAGAACTCGACTCGCACGCGCATCTCGTTCGAGGCGGCCGCGAAACGGCTGTCGGCCGACGTGATCAACTTCACCGCGAAGGGCTCGAGCGTCACGAAGGGCGAGTCTCTCAAAGACACCGCCCAGACGCTCACGGCCATCGGCGCCGACGGCGTGGTCATCAGACACAGCGCCGACGGGGCGGCTCACCGTCTCGCGCAGACAGACTGGATCGACGCCAGCGTCGTGAACGCGGGCGACGGCACGCACGAACACCCCACTCAGGCGCTGCTCGACGCCTTCACGATCCGCAAACGCCTGCACGGCGACGCCTCACGCGGCCTCGCTCTCGACGGCGTGCGCGTGCTTATCGTGGGAGACATCGACCACTCGCGAGTCGCGCGCAGCGATCTGTGGCTGCTCACGACGCTGGGAGCGGAGGTCGCCTTCGCCGGCCCGCCCACGCTGATTCCCTTCGGCATCGACGGCTGGCCGGTGCGTGTGTACGACGACTTCGACGAGGCGATCGCCGCCGGGTTCGACGTCGTCATCATGCTGCGCATCCAGCTGGAGCGCATGCACGACGCATTCTTCCCGACCAGTGAGGAATACACCCGGCTCTGGGGTCTCGGCGAGCAGCGCCTGCGCCGTCTCGGCGAGCAGGCGCTGGTCATGCATCCCGGCCCGATGAACCGCGGTCTCGAGATCAGCTCGTTCGCCGCGGACTCGGTGCAGGCCACCGTGCGCGAGCAGGTCGCCAACGGCGTCTCGGTGCGCATGGCCGTGCTCTACTCGCTGCTCGGAACGGGCATGGGAGCCGGCCTCGGCGAAACGAACGGAGGTCTCGCATGAGCCGCGACATCGTCATCACCAACGCACGGCTGCTCGGTCGCGATGCCGTCGACATCCGCGTCTCCGGCCAGCAGATCGTGTCGGTCGAGCCGACGGGCGCGACCACGGCATCCGCCGCCGATCGCGAGAGCGGTCGTGACGCCGATCTCGTCATCGACGGCTCGGGACTCATCGCACTGCCCGGTCTTGTCGATCTCGGCGCGCACCTGCGCCAGCCCGGCCTCGAACAGGTCGAGACCGTGACCTCGGCGTCGCAGGCAGCCGCACTCGGCGGTTTCACCGCCGTGCACGCTCTGCCCGACACCGACCCTGTCGCAGATACGGCCGGCAACGTCGAACTGGTGCACCGGCTCGGGCTGGACGCCGGCTACGTCGACGTGCGTCCGATCGGCGCCGTCACCGTCGGCATGCGGGGCGATCGTCTCGCCGAGATCGGTGCGATGGCGCACTCCACCGCACAGGTACGGGTCTTCAGCGACAGCGAGACCGGCATCACCGACCCGCTGCTGCTGCGTCGCGCACTCGAATATGTGAAGCCCTTCGACGGCGTCATCGCGCAGCATGCACAGGATCCGCTGCTGACCAAAGACGCCGAGATGAACGAGGGCGAGCTCTCAAGCCGTCTCGGGCTGCACGGCTGGCCCGCCGTCGCCGAAGCCTCGGTCATCGCCCGTGACGTGCTGCTCGCCGACCACGTCGGGGCGCGACTGCACGTGCGCCACGTCTCAGCGAAGGGCAGCGTCGACGTGCTGCGCTGGGCGAAGCAGCGGGGCATCGACGTGACCGCCGACGTCACCCCGCATCACCTCGCACTGACCGAAGAGCTCATCGCCGGCTACGATCCCCGCTACAAGGTCAACCCGCCGCTGCGCGCTCAGGCCGATGTCGAGGCACTGCGCGAGGGTCTGGCCGACGGAACCATCGACGCGATCGCGACCGATCACGCTCCGCAGCCGCCCGAGGCGAAAGAGTGCGAATGGGCTCACGCCGAACCGGGGATGCTGGGGCTGCAGACCGCCCTGCACGTCGCCCAGGCGGTGCTGGTCGACACCGGCGTGCTGAGCTGGGGCGATCTCGCCCGTGTCCTGAGCAGCGCCCCTGCCGCCATCGCCGGAGACGCCGAACAGGGGCAGCAGCTCACCGCCGATGCGATCGCCAACCTCGTGCTGGTCGATCCGCTGGGCAGCACGACGCTGCAGCGCGACGACATCGCGAGCCTGTCATGGAACTCGCCCTGGCTGGGGGAGCAGCTGCCCGGCCGAATCGTGGCCACGATCAGTCGTGGCGTGCCGACTGTGCTCGACGGCGCGCTGTGCACACCCGAGGCGGTGCACACGTGGATCTAGACCCCAAAGTCCTTCCCACCGTCGTGACCGTGCTCGTCGTGATCGCGGCATTCGTCGGCATGTGGCTCGGCTGGAGACGACGCACCCGCCAGCAGGAGGCTGAGCTGCCCGGGCTCGAGCCGGCGCCGTCGACCGAGCAGCTCGGCGAGCCGATGGCCGCCGGCAGCGGGCTCTACGTCGCGACGACCGAGGCCGACGACCCGTTGAATCGCATCACCGCAGGCGACTTGGGGTTCCGCGCACGCGCAACCGTGCACGTCTATGCGCAGGGAGTCGTCGTCGAGCGCGACGGGTCTCAGCCGCTGTTCATCGCACAGCCGAGCCTCGACGGTGCCGGACTCGAAAGCTATGCGGTCGACAAGGGCGTGGAGAAGGGCGGCCTCACCGGCATCGACTGGCGGTGGGGCGACCGCGAGGTCACCTCGTTCTTCCGCATGCGACGACCCCAGGACGGCCCTGCCATCGTCACGGCCGTCCGGACCATCGCCCCACCGCAGTCTGCGGCACGGAGGGCTCGCGATCTCATGTTCTGATCAGACGCAGACCGAGACCGCAGCTCTCCGGCACATCCCCCGCAGCCTGCACCAGCATCCATCAGACCGACGACGTCACGAACGTCACAGAGACCATTCAGAGCAAGGAGCACTCACCAGTGTTTGAACCAGCAATTCTCGTGCTCGAAGACGGCACCCGCTACACCGGGCGCGCCTACGGAGCACAGGGCACCACCTTTGGAGAGGCCGTCTTCGCCACCGGCATGACCGGCTACCAAGAGACCCTCACCGACCCGTCGTACGCAGGGCAGATCGTCATTCAGACGGCGCCCCAGATCGGCAACACCGGCGTGAACGACGAAGACAACGAGTCGCGTCGCATCTGGGTCGCCGGCTATGCCGTCCGCGAGCCCAGTCGCATCGTGTCGAACTGGCGCGCCACCTCGAGCCTGGACGACGAGCTGGAGCGCCAGGGGATCATCGGCATCTCGCACATCGACACCCGTGCGCTGACCCGTCACCTGCGAGACAAAGGCGCGATGCGCGCCGGCATCTTCTCGGGAGACGCCGCCGCGCTGTCGCCGGACGAGCAGCTGAAGCAGGTTCTCGCCTCGCCGCACATGGCCGGGCAGAACCTGTCGGCCCAGGTGACCACGCCTGAGGCCTATGTCGAGCCGGCGGTCGGCCAGTCGCACGGCAACATCGCGATCATCGACCTCGGTGTCAAACGTGCGACGGTGCGCAAGCTCGCCGCACAGGGCTTCGACGTGCATGTGCTGCCCTACACGGCGACCTTCGAAGACATCCAGCGGCTCGAGCCGGTCGGCGTCTTCTTCTCGAACGGACCAGGCGACCCCGCGGCCAGTGACGACGTCATCGGGACGCTGCGAGAGGTGCTGGGCCATCGCATCCCCTTCTTCGGCATCTGCTTCGGCAACCAGCTGCTCGGCCGCGCGCTCGGTCTCGGCACGTACAAGCTGCCGTTCGGCCACCGCGGCATCAACCAGCCGGTGCTCGACAAGGCCACAGGTCGCGTCGAGATCACCGCGCAGAACCACGGCTTCGCGGTGCAGGCCGACACCGAGGGCGTCATCGACTCGCCCGAGGGCTTCGGCCGCGTCGAGGTCAGCCACATCGGCCTGAACGATCAGGTCGTCGAAGGGCTGCGCTGCCTCGACATCCCCGCGTTCTCGGTGCAGTACCACCCCGAGGCCACCGCCGGCCCGCACGATGCGAGCTACCTCTTCGATCGCTTCCGCGAGCTGGTGCTCAGCGGGCAGGGCGCAGCCACAGACGTTCAGGCTTCGGGCCTGGAAGGAGACGACAAGTAATGCCACGCAGAACAGACATCAACAGTGTGCTCGTCATCGGTTCGGGCCCGATCGTCATCGGCCAGGCCTGTGAGTTCGACTACTCCGGCACCCAGGCTTGCCGTGTGCTGCGCTCCGAGGGCATCCGCGTCATCCTGGTGAACTCGAACCCGGCCACGATCATGACCGATCCCGACTTCGCCGACGCGACCTATATCGAGCCGATCACCACCGAGGTGCTCGAGACCGTCATCGCGAAAGAGAAGCCCGACGCGATTCTGCCCACGCTGGGCGGCCAGACAGCGCTCAACGCGGCCATCCAGCTCGACAAGGCCGGCATCCTCGAGAAGTACGACGTCGAGCTGATCGGCGCCAAGGTCGATGCCATCGAACGCGGCGAGAACCGCGAGATCTTCAAAGAGCTCGTGGTCGAGTGCGGCGCCGACGTGGCTCGTTCTCACATCTGCCACACGCTCGAAGACTGCCTCGAGGCGGTCGAAGACCTGCACTACCCGGTCGTCGTGCGCCCCTCGTTCACCATGGGCGGGCTCGGCTCGGGCTTCGCCTACGACGAAGACGACCTGCGTCGCATCGCCGGGGCCGGGCTCGACTACTCGCCGACGGCCGAGGTGCTGCTCGAAGAGTCGATTCTGGGCTGGAAGGAGTACGAGCTCGAGCTGATGCGCGACAACGCCGACAACACGGTGGTCGTCTGCTCGATCGAGAACTTCGACCCCGTCGGCGTGCACACCGGAGACTCGATCACGGTCGCCCCGTCGCTGACGCTCACCGACGTCGAGTACCAGAAGATGCGCGACATCGGCATCGACATCATCCGCGCCGTGGGCGTGGACACCGGAGGCTGCAACATCCAGTTCGCGATCAACCCCGAGACCGGGCGCATCATCGTCATCGAGATGAACCCCCGCGTGTCGCGCTCGTCGGCGCTGGCCTCGAAGGCGACCGGCTTCCCGATCGCCAAGATCGCCGCAAAACTGGCCATCGGCTACCGCCTCGACGAGATTCCCAACGACATCACGCAGGTGACGCCGGCGAGCTTCGAGCCGACGCTCGACTACGTCGTCGTCAAGGTACCGCGCTTCGCGTTCGAGAAGTTCCCCGCCGCCGATGACACGCTCACCACGACGATGAAATCGGTCGGCGAGGCCATGGCCATCGGCCGCACCTTCACACAGGCGCTGCAGAAGGCGCTGCGCTCGGTCGAGAAGAAGGGATCGACCTTCCACTGGGGCGAACTGCCGACCCACGCCGAGGGCAGGCCCAGCACTGCCGAAGAGCTGCTGCGTATCGCCAAGCGCCCGACCGACGGCCGCATCGTCACTCTGCAGCAGGCGATGCGCGCCGGCGCGTCGATCGAACAGGCGCACGAGGCGACCGGCATCGACCCCTGGTACCTCGACCAGATCCAGCACATCAACGAGACCGCAGACTGGATCGCCGAGGCGGTCGAGCTCGACGCGCACGTGCTGCGCATCGCCAAGGAAGAGGGCTTCAGCGACGTGCAGATCGCGCAGCTGCGCGGTCTGACCGAGCAGCAGGTGCGCGACGCCCGGCATGGCTTCGGGCTGCGCCCCGTGTACAAGACGGTCGACACCTGCGCCGGTGAGTTCCCCGCGCGCACGCCGTACCACTACTCGACCTACGAGCAGGAGACCGAAGTCGCCAAGTCGGGCAAGAAGCGCATCGTGATTCTCGGCTCGGGCCCGAACCGCATCGGTCAGGGCGTCGAGTTCGACTTCTCATGCGTGCACGCCTCGTTCGCACTCCACGACGCGGGCTACGAGACCATCATGGTCAACTGCAACCCAGAGACCGTGTCGACCGACTATGACACCTCTGATCGTCTGTACTTCGAGCCGCTCACACTCGAAGACGTGCTCGAGGTCATCCACGCCGAAAGCGAGGCCGGCGAACTCGTCGGTGTGATCGTGCAGCTCGGCGGGCAGACCCCGCTGGGGCTGGCCAAGGGGCTGAAGGCCGCAGGCGTGCCGATTCTCGGCACCACTCCCGAGGCCATCGACCTGGCAGAGGAGCGCGGCCTGTTCGCCGAGATCCTCGAACAGGCGAACCTGCTGGCGCCGCGCAACGGCATCGCGACGAACGTCGACGAAGCTCTCTCGGTGGCCGAGCACATCGGCTTTCCCGTGCTCGTGCGCCCGTCGTTCGTGCTCGGCGGCCGCGGCATGGAGATCGTCTACGACCGAGAGTCGATCATCGACTACTTCGAGCGCATCGGAGATCAGGCGCTGGTCAGCGCCGAGAACCCGCTGCTCGTCGACCGCTTCTTGGACGACGCGGTCGAACTCGACGTCGATGCGCTGTACGACGGCGAGGAGCTCTTCATCGGCGGCATCATGGAGCACATCGAGGAGGCCGGCATCCACTCCGGCGACTCGAGCTGCTCGCTGCCCGCGGTCAGCCTCGGCGAGTCGCACCTGCGCGCCGTGCGTCAGGCGACCCTGGGCATCGCCAAGGGCATCGGCGTCGACGGGCTGCTGAACGTGCAGTATGCGATCGCGGCAGGCGTGCTCTACGTCATCGAGGCGAACCCCCGTGCCAGCCGCACGGTGCCGTTCGTGTCGAAGGCATTGGGGCTGCCCCTGGCGAAGGCCGCCAGCCTCATCATGGCCGGACAGTCGATCGCCGACCTGCGCGAGCAGGGGGTGCTGCCCGAGCAGGACAGCACCTTCGTGCCCGCCTCGTCGCCGATCTCGGTGAAAGAGGCCGTGCTGCCCTTCAACCGCTTCACCACGCCTGAGGGCAAGGTCGTCGACTCGCTGCTCGGCCCCGAGATGCGTTCGACGGGCGAGGTCATGGGCATCGACTGGAACTTCCCGGTCGCCTTCGCCAAGGCCGAGACCGCGAGCAACGGCCCGCTGCCACGCCGCGGCACCGTGTTCGTCTCGGTCGCCGATGACGACAAGCGCAACGTCGTTCTGCCGGTGCTGCGTCTGCAGACCATGGGATACGACATCGTCGCGACCGCTGGCACTCTGCAGGTGCTGCGCCGCAACGGCATCGAGGCGTCGCTCGTGCACAAGCTGAACGACGCGCAGGAGGACATCGTCGACCTGATCACCGCGGGCAGGATCGCGTTGGTGATCAACACGCCTGAGGGGCGCACAGGACGCACCGACGGGTACGAGATTCGTGCCGCGGCGACCGCACACGGCGTGCCGGTGTTCACCACGATCGCCGCGCTCAATGCGCTGGTGACCTCGCTCGAGGTCGTCGACGGGCCGTTCGAGGTGCACTCGCTGCAGGAGTTCGACCAGCTGCGCACCGAGGCCGCAGCACAGTGACCGAGTCAGACCTGCCGGTCGCCGGTCGGCGCCCGTTCGGCGCACGGCTCGCCGAGACCATCACGCGTCTCGGCGGGCTGTGCGTGGGCATCGACCCGCACCCCGCGCTCATCGAGCAGTGGGGATTCGTCGACAACGCGGCCTCGCTCGAACGCTTCGGCCTGACTGTCGTGGAGGCCGCCGCCGGCCGTGTCGGCATCGTCAAGCCGCAGGTCGCGCTCTTCGAACGCTTCGGGTCGAGCGGCATCGCTGCGCTGGAACGTGTGATCGCCGCGGCCCGGGCGGCCGGGCTGCTGGTGATCGCAGACGCCAAGCGCGGCGACATCGGCTCGACCAATGAGGGCTATGCGGCAGCGTGGCTCGCTGCCGAGGCGCCGCTGGCGAGCGATGCGCTCACCATCTCGCCGTACTTAGGTGTGGACGCTCTGACGCCGCTGGTCGATTTGGCCCGCGCCGAGGGCGCAGGGCTGTTCGTTCTCGCGGCGACGAGCAATCCCGAGGCCGAGGCGCTGCAGTCGGCGACGGTGATCGCAGAAGAGCGCACGGTCGCCGAGTCGGTGGCGGATGCCGTGGCCGGCTGGAACGCGACCGACGTCACCGCCGCTGCTGAGCTCGGCTCGTTCGGCATCGTCTTCGGCGCGACGCACGCTCCGGTGTCACGCGGGCTCGACATCCGTGAGACTCCGACGACGCTGCCGCTGCTCGTGCCCGGGTTCGGGGCGCAGGGCGCGCAGCTCGGCCAGCTCGACACGCTGTTTCCCGGCGCTCGCCATCGCGTCGTCGCAAACGTCTCGCGGTCGGTGCTGCGCGGCGGTTCCGAGGGGCTGGCCGACCGCATCGCCGAGGCTGTGGGAGAATTGCAGGCATGACCACCGCTGCAGAATCCGAGATCACGCCTGCGCGACTGACGGTGCTCGCCGGCCCCACCGCCGTCGGCAAGGGCACCGTCGCCGCCTACATTCGCGAGCACTGCCCGCAGGTGTGCCTGTCGGTGTCGGCGACCACGCGCAGGCCGCGACCGGGAGAGATCGACGGAGTGCACTACTATTTCGTCGACGACGCCGAGTTCGATCGCATGATCGCGCAGCATGAGCTGCTCGAATACGCGACGGTGCACAACTCCTACCGCTACGGCACGCCAGAGGCCCCCGTGCGCAGAGCGCTCGCCGAAGGCCGACCCGTGCTGCTTGAGATCGACCTGCAGGGTGCACGTCAGGTGCGTCGCAACGCGCCAGACGCCCGCCTCGTCTTTCTCTCGCCTCCGTCGTGGGACGAACTGGTGCGACGCCTCGTCGGGCGCGGCACCGAGACCGCCGAAGAGCAGCGGCGCAGACTTGAGACCGCAAAGGTCGAACTCGACGCACGAAGCGAGTTCGATGACGAAGTTGTGAACGACTCCGTGGCACGCGCCGCGAACGAAGTCGTACACTTGATGGGAATTCATCCCCAGAAGGAGACCCGCTGAATATGGCAAACACGTACGAAGGCATCATCAACCCGCCCATCGACGAGCTGCTGAAGCGCGTCGACTCGAAGTTCGGGCTGGTGATCTTCGCCTCGAAGCGGGCGCGCCAGATCAACGACTACTACTCAGATCTGCATGACGGCAGCCTGTTCAACAACGTCGGCCCGCTGGTCGACGCGAACGTCGAAGACGAGTCGCTGTCGATCGCTCTGCGCGAGATCGCCGAAGACAAGCTCGAGCTCACCAAGATCGACCCGGCCGAAGAGGCTGCGGCCAAGCAGGCCGCCCTCGACGCAGCGGCCGCAGACGCGGTCGCCGGCGAGGCGCTCGACAGCACCGCTGACTCCGCTGATTCGGCTGCCGCCGACACCACCGCGAACTAACCACCGTGCGCATCCTCTTCGGCGTGGCCGGCGGCATCGCCGCGTACAAGGCCGTGCAGGCTGTTCGTCTGCTGGTGAAGGCCGGCCATGACGTGCACGTCGTGCCGACTGCGAACGCGCTGCGCTTCGTGGGCCTGCCGACGTGGGAGGCGATCTCGCGCAACCCGGTCTCGACCGAGCTGTTCGACGAGGTGTCGCGGGTGCGTCACGTCTCGATCGGCGAGCAGGCCGATCTCGTCGTGGTCGCCCCGGCGACGGCCGACCTCATCGCACGCGCCGTGCAGGGCCAGGCGGACGACCTGCTCACCTCGTCGCTGCTGGTCGCCGAGGCGCCGGTCATCTTCGTTCCGGCCATGCACTCGCAGATGTGGCGGCACCCGGCGACACAGGCCAACATCCAGTCTCTGCGCGACCGGGGAGTGAGTATTCTCGGGCCAGACGTCGGTCAGCTCACGGGCGACGATCAGGGCATCGGCCGCATGGTCGAGCCCGAGATCATCGCCGAGGCCGTCGAACGCAGTCTGCGCCCCAAAGACCTGGTCGGCCGAACGATCGTGATCAGCGCCGGCGGCACCCGAGAGCGCGTCGATCCGGTGCGGTTTCTGGGCAACGACTCGTCGGGCAAGCAGGGCGTGGCCATCGCCGAAGAGGCTCTCGCCCGCGGGGCCGAGGTCATCATCGTGGCTGGGCACCTCGACGTGCACACCCCGCGTGGGGCCGAGGTCATCAAGGCGCGCTACACCGAGTCGATGCGGCAGGCGATCGAGTCGCTCGCCGATGAGGCCGACTGCATCATCATGGCCGCCGCCATCGCCGACTACCGACCTGCCGACCCGGCCAGCGCGAAGCTGAAGAAAGCGCAGGAGGGCAGCGAGCTGAACCTGCGGCTGATCGCCAACCCCGACATCCTCAGTGAGATCTCGCACCGCTCGGGGCGCAGCAACCTGATCGTCGGCTTCGCCGCCGAGACTGCGTCGGGCGAGAGGCTGCTCGAGCTGGGCCGGGCCAAGATCGAGCGCAAGGGCTGCGATCTGCTGGTGGTCAACGAGGTCGGCGAGGGCAAGACCTTCGGCTTTGACGACACTGACGTGACCATTCTCGACGCCAAGGGGCAGATCGTCGCCGAGGTGAACGGCCCCAAGCGCGAGGTCGCCGAGGTGCTGATGAATCAGGTCGCCCTGTCGATCTGACGCGCAGCGACACACACTGGCGTTCTGCGACCGGGTGTCGCACACTGGTTGCGGTGTGCTCGATCCCGGCGACGGGATCGCCTGGCGCGGCAGCCTCGACGCTGCAGCGATGATGAGCAATCTGACGGCGACGATCGGCCGCGTCTCCGCGCGCACGAGCGAGCACACGAGAACCTGAGCAAGACGAACGAATGTAGAGGACGACGCATGAGTGAGAGTGAACTGCGACTGATCAGCAGTGAGTCGGTCACAGAGGGACACCCCGACAAGGTCTGCGACCAGGTCTCAGACGCGATTCTCGACGCCCTGCTCGAAGTCGACGATCAGTCGCTGACGGCCGTCGAGACGGTGGCGACCCGCGGGCTCGTGCACGTCGTCGGCGAGATCAAGACCGAGGGGTACGTCGAGATTCCGCAGATCGTTCGCGACGTCATCACCGGCATCGGCTACACCTCGAGCGACGTCGGCTTCGACGGTCGCAGCTGCGGCGTCTCGCTGTCGATCGGACAGCAGTCACAGGAGATTCGCGACGGCGTGCTCACCTCGTACGAGGTGCGTGAGCTCGGCTCGACCGACCCGTTCGACCGCCAGGGCGCCGGCGACCAGGGCATCATGTTCGGCTATGCGACCGACGAGACCCCCGAGTTCATGCCGGCGCCGATCGCCATGGCGCACAAGCTCACCCGTCGGCTGGCCGAGCTGCGGCACAGCGGCGAGCTGCCCTGGCTGCGCCCGGACGGCAAGGCCCAGGTCACGCTCGGTTATGAAGGCGCCGTACCGCGCACGGTGGATGCCGTGGTCGTCTCGACGCAGCATGATCCCGATCGCACGACCGCTGAGATCCACGAGGCCGTGCGTCGTCACGTGATCGACCCGGTGCTCGCAGACAGCGGGCTGGACGCCGCGGGCATGACCGCGTACATCAACCCGTCCGGCAGCTTCGTCGAGGGCGGCCCGGGTTCTGACGCCGGGCTCACCGGCCGCAAGATCATCGTCGACACGTATGGGGGAGCGGCTCACCACGGCGGGGGCGCCTTCAGCGGCAAAGACCCGTCGAAGGTCGATCGCTCCGCCGCGTACGCCCTGCGCCACGCTGCGAAGAACGCGGTCGCGGCGGGGCTGGCGAAGCGCCTCGAGATTCAGGTGGCCTACGCGATCGGCAAGGCGCGTCCGGTGGGACTCTACGCCGACTCGTTCGGCACGGGCACGCTCGGCAGCGATCGGCGCATCGCCGATGCGCTGCTTGAGGTGTTCGACCTGCGCCCTGAGGCGATTCTCGAGAACCTCGAACTGCGTCAGCCCGTCTACCAGCGCACGGCCGCCTACGGGCACTTCGGTCGTGACGAGCCCGGGTTCACTTGGGAGCGTCTCGACAAGGTCGATCAGCTGCGCGAGGCCGCCGGTCTCTGAACAGAAGCACTCCTGCCTGCAGAGCACCACGTGCTCGCCTCGGATGACGGCGGGGTCGTGTCTGCAGGGTCGGGTAGTGTGACAGCATGACCTCAGACGCGACGCCCCGCATCGCGCACGTCTGCATCGACTCACCGCTTCCGCATCTCGATCGCGACTTCGAGTACGCCGTTCCCGACGATCTCGTCGATCGCATTCGCGTCGGCAGCCGGGTCAAAGTGCCGTTCGGCCATCGTCGGCAGCTTGACGGATGGGTGACGTCGCTCACTGCCAGCGCCTCCTTTGAGGGGCAGCTGCAGCCGATTCGCAAAGTGGTCGGCAGCGTTCCGCCGCTCGACCCCGCGATTTGGTCGCTCACCCGTGCGGTGGCCGACCGGCAGGCGGGCACCGCAGCCGATGTGCTGCGACTCGCACTGCCGGCACGTCATGCCAGAGCCGAACGCACGTGGATGACGAAGCATCCCGAGGCCGCCGCACGCATCACCGGTGAGCCTCTGCCGGGCTCAGACGTCGACTCCGACGACGAGACCGAGCACGGCGCAGTCGGCGAACGCGTGGTCGAAGACGCACCCGGCACCGCACCGTCGACAGCCGATCCTGTGGCCTCGTGGGAGCATCCCCGAGTGCATCAGCAGCCGCATGTGGGCTGCGACCTCATCTCGAACAACCGCGTGGTCTCTGCCTGGGTCACCGATGTGGTCGGCCTGGTTCGCGAAGCGCTCGCGCGGGGAGAGTCGACGATCGTCGCGGTTCCCGACCAGCGCGACGTCGTTCAGGCGCACGGCGCGCTCGTCGAGCGGTTCCCCGACGAGACCGTCGCGAGGCTCGACGGAGCCGTCGATGACGACACCCGGTATCGGTCGTTTCTCGACGTGCTCGGCGGGGTCGCACGCATCGTCGTCGCCACGCGCGCCGCAGCCTACGCGCCGGCCCAGCACCTCGGGCAGCTGATCGTCGTCGACGACGGCGACCCCTCGTATCTCGAGCCGCACGCCCCGTACGCGCATCTGCGCGACGTGGCCCTGATCCGACAGCAGCAGAGCGGGTGCCGTCTGGTGTTCCTCTCTTCGTCGCGGTCGGTCGCGGTGCAGCGTCTCGTCGATATCGGCTATGTCGAACCGGGCGTGCCGGTGGTGCATCCGCGGGTGATTCCCGCTGCCGCGATCTGGGGAGACGACCCCATGCTGCAGCTCGCGCGCATTCCGCAGATCGCCTATACGATCGCGCGCCGGGCCCTGGCCAGCGGGCCGGTGCTCGTGCAGGTGGCCCGTGCCGGCTACCAGCGCGAAGTCACCACAGACGAAGGCACACGGCAGCTGGCCGGCGCCGGGCGCACGGCCGACGAACTTGGCCGGGCGTTCAGCGAGGTGCCGGTGATCGTGGCCACCGCCGAGCAGCCTCGCGAGCAGGTGAGCGCGAGCCCGGCGCTCGTCGTGGCCACCGCAGGCAGCGAACCGCGGTGCCCGAACGGGTACGGAGCCGTGCTGCTGCTCGACGCGCTCTCCATCGTCTCGCGTGAGGGGCTGACGGCCAGCGAAGACGCCATGCGGCACTGGTTCGCCGCGGCTGCACTGGCACGATCCGACGCCACGGTCGTGCTCACCGGCGTGCAGGGCAGACTCGCCGATGCCCTTGTGCAGTGGGATGCTGCGCAGTTCGCCCACGACGAGCTGGCTCAGCGCGTCGCGCTGGGGTTTCCGCCGGCCGTGCGCTTCTTCTCGATCTCGACGGCCCAGGGGGGTACACAGGAGGCGCTCGACGACGCGCAGCTGCCCGAGAGCGTCGAAGTCGTTCAGACCCAGCTGCTGCCCAGCGAGCCGGGCGAGGGCGAGCCCACGCTCGAAGAGGTGACGCTGCTGCGGGTGCCGTACTCAGTCGGTGCCGCCACGGCACGGGCGCTGAAGGCGGCAGTGGTGCGCGCCACCACCGGCCCGGTGCGCAGACAGCGTCGCCTGCGCGTGCACGCCGACGACGTGCGCATGCTGCAGACGAGCTGATCAGACCGTCACGGTGGCCGGCGGACGCCAGACCGGTACCATTGGGTGTGCACACACGATGCGCGGCCAGCGCAAACCTGTGACCGGCCGTCGTCGTCCAACATCGCTGCTTCGCGCAGCGTGAAAGGTTGCGATCATGGCCATTCGGTACACCCTTCCCACCACTGAGATTCTGCAGGAGCTCGCCGGTGAGCGCCCGGCGTCAGTGACGGTCTACGTCGACGCTCAGCCGACGGTGACGGAGCGCGAACGTGCGCAGACCGCCGTGAAGAGCCTGTTCGACGAAGCCGTATCGCAGCTGAAAGTGGCCGGTGAGCCGCAGAGCGTCATCGACGCGATTCAGACGCGTCGTGACGAGGTGCTCGCTGAGAACGACGTCTGGGCAGATCTCGCACGGTCGCTCGCCATCTTCGTCTCACCCGACTTCAGCGACGTCTTCGTGCTGCCCAGCCGCATCGACGACGCGGTCTTCGTGAGCAATCGGTTCGCCGTCGGCCCGCTGCTGCGTGCGGTCAGCCAGCTGCAGGAGGCCCATGCTCTGACCCTCTCGGCCAAGGGCTGGTCACTCTGGCATGCGACTCCTGAGAGCCGAGCCGAGAAGGTCGTGCCCGAGGGCGACTGGCCGGCCGATGCCGAAGAGGCGAACGGCAGTCCAGACCTCGACGGGGGCAAAGACCGGGCGAGCCGTCCGAGCAAGATCGAGAACGATCGCTCGCTCTACTATGCGGCGTATGCACGCGAGGTTGCTCGTGCCACCGCTGCCGAGCTCCAGCGTGCAGACCCGAAAGGCCGGGTGCCGCTGGTGGTCTTCGCCGTGAGCCCGCTGGCCGAGATGTTTCCGCAGCACTTCGCGGCGAGCGACAGCACCGCTCGCGACGTCACCGTGATCGAGCAGGCGGCAGACCATCTGCAGGCCGCCGCCGTCGACGAGCGCATCCGCCATTTTCTCTCTCGCTACAACGTCGAGACCGTCGATGCGGCGCTGCGCAGCCTCGGTGAGAGCGACGGGTCACGCGTCGAGCGCGACCTCGCCGCCGTGGGTCGCGCCGCAGCACAGGGCGCGATCGATACGCTCTACTACGACATCACCAGCCACGTGCACGGCAACTACGACGGTGAGACCGGCACGCTGGCTCTGGACGAGGGCTCAGACGACGTGCTCGGCGAGATCGCGCTGACCGTGCTGCGTCTCGGCGGCAAGGTCGTGGCCGTGCGCGGAGCCGTCCTCGACCAGGACTACTGGACGGGGCCGGTCGTCGCGCTGCGTCGCTTCCCGGCCTGACCGACGAGCACCGACCGCGGCACGGGCGTCTGCGGTCAGCTCGCCGACGCGCATCCGCTGCGCGCATGACCCGATGCGCACCGCGCCACGTACACTGGTGCGGTGCGCATCATCTTTGCCGGAACCCCTGAGATCGCAGCCACCGTGCTGCGCCGAATCATCGACTCACCCCACGAGATCGCCGCCGTGGTCACCCGCCCGGACGCCCCGCTGGGGCGCCGCCGCCGTCTGACGCCGAGCCCTGTGGCCGCGCTGGCAGAGGCCGAGGGCCTGCCCGTCGTCCGTGCCACCCGCATCACCGCCGAGGCGCTCGACGAGATCCGTGAGACCGCCGGCCCAGTCGACCTCGGGGTCGTCGTCGCCTACGGCGCGATTCTGCCCGACGACCTGCTCGACCTGCCGGCGCACGGCTGGATCAACCTGCACGTCTCACTGCTGCCGCGCTGGCGCGGCGCCGCCCCCGTGCAGCGGGCGATCGCAGCGGGGGATGCCCCGCTCGGCTTCTCGGTCATCGGCGTGACGAGCGAACTCGACGCCGGCGACGTCTACGAGCAGCAGACGGTAGCGGGTCTCGACGACGCGACAGCCGGAGAGGTGCTGCGGCGCATGGGCGTCGAGGGCGCAGAGAGCGTCGTGGCAGTGGCGGATGGCCTGGCCGCCGGCACCGCACATCCTGTCGCGCAGAAAGGCGAAGTGACCGTGGCCGCCAAGCTCGATCGGCAATTCGGCCGCCTGAGCTGGATGCAGCCTGTCGCTCAGGTGTTCAACCGCTGGCGCGCAGCGACGCCCGAACCGGGGGCGTGGACGACCCTCGACGGCGACACCTGCAAGGTCCTGCGTCTAGGGCGACCTGATCCGGCGGCCCAGACGCCGTCGCTTCAGCCGGCCGGCAGCGTCGTGCTGTGGCAGCGCCGCGTGCTCGTGGCGGCAGCCGACGGCTGGCTCGAACTGCTCGAGGTGCAGCCCGCAGGCAGACGCGGCATGGCAGCCCGTGACTGGGCCAACGGTCTGCGCCAGCAGGGCGCCGCGGCCGACCAGCCTCTGGCGGTGTTCGCATGAGCCGGAACGATCGCCGATCAGACCGGTCTCAGAGCCGCCGACACGATTCCGGCCGCAATGAGCGTGGCGGCGACCGCCCGCAGCAGCGTCGAGCCGACCCGCGTCGGCTCGCGCTCGGCGTGCTCGAAGAGGTCGATGCCAACGACGCCTATGCGAACCTGCTGCTGCCGGCCCGCCTGGCAGACAGCGGCCTCGAACCGCGAGACCGCGGCTTCGTCACCGAACTCGTCTACGGCACCCTGCGCTGGCGAGCCCTCTACGACGAGCTGATCAGCCGCGCCGCACGTCGCGACGCGAGTGAACTCGACCGACGCGTGCGCGACATCCTGCGTCTCGGCGCCCATCAGGCGCTGCACATGCGGGTGCCCGGGCATGCCGCGGTCAATGAGACGGTGTCACTGGCGAAGCGCACACGCGAGGCGAAGGCTGCGGGCCTGATCAACGCCGTCATGCGTCGGCTCACCGAGCGCAGCCTCGACGAGTGGGTGAGCGTGCTGCAGGCCGAACTGCCCGCCGACCGGTACCTGAGCGTGCGCTGGTCGCATCCCGAGTGGATCGTGCGCGCCCTGCGCAAGTCGCTCGCCGCCGACGGACGCGACGGAGACCTCGAAGCGCTGCTGGCCGCCGACAACGCCGCACCGGCCGTCAACCTCGTCGCACTGCCGGGCGTCGCCGACCGCGCTGACATTCCGGGCACCACGGCGAGCCCGTTGTCGCCGTTCGGCGCGGTGCTCGAACACGGCGATCCGCTCGAGCTGTGTCGACGCGGCGTGCGAGTGCAGGACGTCGGCTCTCAGCTGGCGGCCCTCGCGCTCGCGGCCGCACCCGACGGCGGCGACCGACCCGGTGCATCCGCCGACGACGAGGGCGAGCGCTGGCTCGACCTGTGCGCCGGCCCCGGCGGCAAGACCGCGCTGCTCGCCGCGCTCGCCGCCCGGCACGAGCCGAAGGCTGCGCTGCGCGCCAACGAGCCGGTGCCGCACCGCGCCGATCTGGTGCGGCGGGCGCTGGAGGAGTCCGGGTTCGGTGCCGTCACCGTCGACCAGCACGACGGAGCCACCGAGCTCGGACGGGTGTCGGGACAGTGGCATCGGCTGCTGATCGACGCGCCGTGCACCGGGTTGGGGGCGCTGCGTCGCCGGCCGGAGTCTCGCTGGCGCAAGCAGCCGACGGATCTGCGCGACCTGACCGCCCTGCAGCAGCGGCTGCTCGACGCAGCCGTCGCCTCGGCGCGCCCCGGTGCGCTGATCGCCTATGTGACCTGCTCGCCGCACCTGGCTGAGACGCGCCGACAGATCGACGCGCTGCTGGCGCGGCAGCCGGGAACGCTGGATGTGCTCGACACGGCGGGCATACTCGTCGAGGCTGACGCCGGGCTCGGCCCCGGAGCAGCGTCCGGTCTCGGAGCGAGTGACAGACCTCTGGTCGGCTCAGGTGCTCCAGGGCTGCAGCTCTGGCCGCATGTGCACGCGAGCGACGGCATGTTCGTCTCGGTGCTGAGGAGGCGCTGATGGCTCCGCACAGTTCGCCCGAGATGGCGACCGGGCCCATTGCGCTGCCGGAGGGTGCCGCGAGACCGTCGCAGCTCTCACGACAGCCGCGTCGCAGCGGCCTGATGCTTGGTATCGGCACCTATCTGATCTGGGGAGCGCTGCCGCTCTACTTCATGCTGATGGCGCCGACCGGACCGTTCGAGCTCGTGGCCGCGCGAGTGGTCTTCTCCGCGGTGTTCTGCGTGCTGCTGGTGACTGTGACACGGCAGTGGCGGCATCTGGTCGCACTGTTCCGAGAACCGCGGGTGCTGCTGACGCTCACCGCCGCAGCACTGCTGATCTATGCGAACTGGCAGCTCTACGTGATCGCCGTAACCAGCGAACACGTGCTCGAGGCGTCGCTCGGCTACTTCATCAACCCGATCGTGACGGTTCTGCTCGCAGTGTTTGTGCAGCACGATCGGCTCAGCCGTGTGCAATGGGCGGCGGTCTGCCTGAGTACGGTCGCCGTGGTCGTGCTCGTGGTGGCCTACGGGCAGCTGCCTTGGATCGGTCTCGGCCTCGCATTCAGCTTCGGCTTCTACGGGCTGATCAAGTCGAAGGTCGGCGAGCGCGTCGATGCCATCAGCGGTCTCACCATCGAGACCACGCTGCTCTTGCCCATCGCTGTGGTGGTGCTGCTGGTGGTGGAGTTCGCCGGAGCCGGTCTGACCTTCGGGCGCACCGGCCTCGGCCACGCGCTGCTGCTGGCATCGGCGGGTGTGGTCACTGCGGTGCCGCTGATCACGTTCGCGGCAGCATCGAGAAGACTGCCGCTCAGTTGGATCGGCTTTCTGCAGTATCTGGCCCCGACGATGCAGTTCGTCATCGGCGTCGTCGTGTTGCATGAGCCGATGCCGACGAGCCGCCTGGTCGGCTTCGCACTGATCTGGACGTCGATCGTGCTGCTGATCGTCGATGGGATCGTGCAGAGCCGTCGGCATCGCATTGCTAGACTCAGTGCCCGTGCCTGACAGTCCAGTGAGCCCGCGGCCCGAGAACCAGCGCAAGAATCAGCCGACTTCCGAGCGGCGCGATGCCGCAGCATCCGCCGGCGCGATGTCGCAGCACGGTGTGGCCGGCGCTTGCTCGACTCCAGGTGCACGCACTCTTGGCTCACCCGTCCCAGACCTCGAGCCGCGCTTTCGACGACGCGCCGTCGTGCTTGCGTCGGCCGCAGCGATGGGCGGTTTTCTCTTTGGGTTCGACTCGTCGGTCATCAACGGGGCAGTCGACTCGGTCAACCATCACTTCACGCTCGGCGATGCGCTGACTGGCTTCGTGGTCGCCGTCGCGCTGCTCGGCTCAGCTGCAGGGGCGATGTTCGCGGGCGCGCTTGCCGATCGCTGGGGGCGCCTGTGGGTGATGCGCATCGGCGCGATCATGTTCTTCGTCAGCTCGATCGGCGCCGCGTTCACGGTGAGCGTGCCCGACCTGATTCTGTGGCGCGTGATGAGCGGCGTCGGTGTGGGCATCGCGTCGGTGGTGGCGCCAGCGTACATCGCCGAGATCGCGCCGCAGCGCATTCGCGGCAGTCTGGGGTCACTGCAGCAGCTCGCGGTGACGCTCGGCATCTTCGCGGCGCTGCTTTCCGATTCGCTTTTGGCACATGGTGCCGGCGGTGCGTCGCAGGCGCTCTGGTTCGGCATGCCCGCCTGGCGGTGGATGCTGTTGGTCGGCGTGATTCCGGCCGCCGTCTACGGAGTGCTTGCGGTGCTGCTGCCCGAGTCTCCGCGCTTTCTGGTGGCCGTGGGGCGTGAGCAGGCGGCGCGAGCAGTGCTGGCGAAACTCACTCCGAGCCGTGCGCTGGACGGCACGATCGGCGAGCTCGAAGCTGCCATCGCGACCGATCGCAGCCAGTCGAAGGCGTCGCTGCGCGGATCCAGGCTCGGGCTGCAGCCGATCGTGTGGATCGGCATCGTGCTCTCGGTTCTGCAGCAGTTCGTCGGCATCAACGTGATCTTCTACTACTCGACCACGCTGTGGAAGGCGGTCGGGTTCACCGAGAGCAACTCGCTCACGATCAGCGTGATCACATCGGTGACGAACGTGCTGGTCACGATCATCGCGATCGTGCTGGTGGACCGGGTGGGCAGGCGACCGATCCTGCTGAGCGGGTCGGTGCTGATGGCCGTGTCGCTGGGCGCCATGGCGGTCAGTTTCTCGTTCGCGGTCGATGTGAACGGGGCACCGAGCCTGCCAGCGCCCTGGGGCATCATCGCTCTGGTCGCAGCCAATCTCTTCGTCATTGGGTTCGGAGCCTCGTGGGGGCCGCTGGTGTGGGTGCTGCTGGGCGAGATCTTCCCGAGCCGCATTCGCGGCCGGGCACTCGGTCTTGCTGCCGCGGCGCAGTGGGTGGCGAACTTCTTGGTGACGGTGTCGTTTCCCTCGATGGGCGCGTGGTCGCTGCCCATCACCTACGGGATTTACGCGCTGGTCGCCCTGTTCTCGTTCTTCTTTGTGCTGCGGCGCATTCCTGAGACAAAGGGTGCTGCGCTCGAGCAGACGGAGGCGATCTTCGCACGAGGTGTCATAGCGCAGCCGGGCAAATCAGCACAGATGTGACAGATCTGCGTCAGAACGACCGCGGTTGTCACTTTGGTGCGATTTCGGCGGGGTGCTGTCACACCTGCGCTGCTGGGGCGCCGTCTGCCAGTGGGGTTCGTCGATGCATTCGGGCGCTTCGGGCGACGGCCTAGACTTGACCGCATGACCGCAGCCACTCGTCACGTGCAGATCAGCCCGAGCATCCTCAATGCAGACCTCGGCGATCTGAAGGGCACACTTCAGCAGATCGCCACGGCAGACACCGCGCACATCGACGTGATGGACAACCACTTCGTGCCGAACCTCACCTTCGGCGCACCGGTGGTGAAGTACATCCAGCAGTACTCGCCGATTCCGCTCGACGTGCATCTGATGATCGATGACCCCGACCGGTGGGCACCGGCCTATGCCGAACTCGGCGCGCACGCGGTGACCTTTCATCTCGAAGCCGCGACCTCGCCGCTGAGCGTGGCGCGCACTTTGCGGTCGCTCGGCGCGCAGGCCGGCATCGCGCTGAAGCCGGCCACGCCGGTCGAGACTGTCATCGACCTGCTCGAATACTTCGACCGAGTGCTCGTGATGACCGTCGAACCGGGATTCGGCGGGCAGTCGTACATCGAGGCGGGCACGACGAGAAAGCTGCAGATGCTTCGCGAACGCGCCGATCGGCAGGGACTCGACGATCTGGTGCTGCAGGTCGACGGGGGAGTCAACGCGCATACGGGCGCCATCGCGGTGTCTGCCGGTGCGGATTCGCTGGTTGCGGGTTCGAGCGTCTTCGCCGCGGCGGATGCGCGGGTCGCGATCGCCGAGCTGCGCGCCGCGGCCGAGCTGGCACGCCAAGGCTGACCGCGCGGCCGGTGCTGTTCGCAGCCGGTGAGCGCAGTCCGCGCCGCTCGTGTGCCGGGATGCGCGCCCGACGGATTCACGCGGTAGGCTTGAGCACGATGAAGACGTTTGAAGAGCTGTTCAGCGAACTGACCGAAAAGGCCGCCACCCGTCCTGAGGGGTCGAAGACCGTCGTCGAACTCGACGCGGGCGTGCATGCCATTGGCAAGAAGATCGTCGAAGAGGCCGCCGAAGTGTGGCTCGCCGCCGAGCACGAGACCGATCAGGCGCTCGCAATGGAGGCCAGCCAGCTGATCTACCATCTGCAGGTCATGCTCATCAAGAAGGGCATCAGCCTCGAAGACGTCTACCGCGAACTCTGAGTCAGACGCTCCGATACGAGTCGGGCGGCACCCGGTCGCACCTTCGTCCGGTGTGATCTGATGGCGCCCAGACCTCACTCCCCGATAACCTGATCAGAGGCCTCGGTTCGCCCCGTCTGAGCCTGAGCCTCGTCTCTCGAGAAAGACAGAAAGTGCTGCGTGTAGCGATTCCGAATAAGGGCGTGCTGAGTCAGGCAGCCCTCGACATGCTGAGACAGGCCGGGTATGCGACCCGCCGCGACACCAAAGACCTCTATGTGCTCGACGAGCACAATGGCGTCGAGTTCTTCTACCTGCGTCCCCGTGACATCGCCACCTACGTGGGTGCCGGTGCGCTCGACGTGGGCATCACAGGTCGTGACTTCCTGCTCGACTCCGAGACCGAGGCCACCGAGGTCGACAACCTGCAGTTCGGGCGCTCGAAGTTCCGTCTGGCCGGCCCCGAGGGCAAGTACAGCACCCTCGAAGACATCGATGGTCTTCGGGTCGCCACAAGCTACCCGAAGCTGCTGGCCGACTTCCTCGCCCAGCACGACATCACAGTGAAGCTTGTGCACCTCGACGGAGCCGTCGAGAACGCCATTCGTCTCGGGGTGGCTGATGTCGTCGCAGACGTGGTCGAGACGGGCACGACCCTGCGCTACGCCGGGCTGCACATCTTCGGGCCGATCATTCTGGCGTCGTCTGCGGTGCTCATCGGAGCACCTCAGTCGCTGACGGACGGCCGTCTGGTAGACGAAGCCCGTGTGCTCAGCGAGCGTCTGCAGGGTGTCCGCGTCGCGCGCGAGTACGTGCTGCTCGACTACGACGTGCCGAAGACCGAGCTCGACGCAGCCATCCGGCTCACCCCGGGGCTCGAGTCGCCGACGGTCTCGCCGCTGGCGCGCGCCGACTGGGTGGCGGTGCGGGCGATGGCTCCGCGCGAGCACATCAACGACGCCGTCGACGAGCTCTACAAGACCGGTGCCCGCGCCATTCTGGTCAGCACCCTGAACACGGCGAGAATCTAGATGACGCTCGCGATCCGGGTCATTCCCTGCCTCGACGTCGCAGACGGCAGAGTCGTCAAAGGCGTCAACTTCAGGAATCTGCGCGACGAGGGCGATCCGGTCGAACTGGCGGCGCGCTACTACCGCGAGGGCGCCGACGAAGTGACCTTCCTCGACGTCACTGCCACGGTCGAGAACCGGGCGACGATGTATGACGTGGTGCAGCGCACCGCCGAGCAGGTGTTCATTCCGCTCACCGTCGGCGGGGGCGTGCGCGGCGTCGACCAGGTCGCTCGGCTGCTGGCGTCGGGCGCCGACAAGATCGGCATCAACTCGGCGGCGATCGCCCGTCCCGAGGTGCTCACCGAGATCGCCGACCGATTCGGCGCGCAGGTGACCGTGCTCTCACTCGACATCAAGCGCAGTCCGCGCACCGCATCCGGCTTCGTGGTCACCACGCACGGCGGCCGCACCGAGACCGACGTCGACGCACTCGAGTGGGCTCAGCGGGCCGTCGACTTGGGGGCCGGTGAGCTGCTGGTCAATTCCATCGACGCTGATGGCACTCAGAACGGCTTCGACCTCGACCTGATCGCTCGGCTGCGGGGCCTGGTCGCTGCACCGATCATCGCCTCCGGGGGTGCCGGTACCGTCGCGCACTTCGTGGAGGCCGCCCGAGCCGGTGCCGATGCCGTTCTCGCCGCGAGCGTCTTCCACCGGCAGCAGGTCGCCATCCCCGACGTCAAACAGGCTCTGGCCGACGCAGGCTTCGAAGTGCGGGCCGTGCCCGACGCTCATGACGGGCTGGGCACCACCGATTTCTCCGTCACCGAGGCGACGCAGGCCGCAGCAGCGTCTCAGAATCAGGAATGACCATGACCACGCTCGACGACATCCGCTACAACGACCAAGGACTCGTGCCCGTCGTCGTGCAGCAGTATGACTCCGGCGAGGTGCTCATGATGGCGTGGATGAACGCCGAGACCGTGCGACTCACCATGGTCGAGGGTCGCACCGTCTTCTGGTCGCGGTCGCGACAGCAGATCTGGCGCAAGGGCGAGACCAGCGGCCACACCCAGCGTCTCGTCTCCCTCGACGCCGACTGCGACGGCGACACCCTGCTCGCACGCGTCGATCAGATCGGCGCGGCCTGCCACACCGGCACGCGAACCTGCTTCACGGGGCGCCGCCTGTGGAGCGAGATCGAGGAGTCATGATGACCACCGCATTCGGATCGGCCGCGACCACCCGTGAGCGGTTCCGCGAACTCGCCCAGAGCCATGCGATCGTCCCCGTGGTGCGTCGCGTCCTGGGCGACTCCGAGACCCCGATGGGCGTCTACCGCAAGATCGCCGACTCGCGCCCGGGCACGTTCCTGCTGGAGTCGGCCGACAGCGCCGGCGAGTGGGGCCGGTTCTCGTTCGTCGGCGCGTCCTCCTACGGCACGCTGACGACGGATGCCGCCGGACGCCCGCGTTGGAATGACGAGTCACTGAGCGCCGAGCGTGCATTCGGCGGCGACACGCCGGAGCGTGCGTTCGACGCGATTCAGACCATCGTGCGCCGCTGGCGCACCGCACCGGTACCCGGAGTCCCGCCGCTGACCAGTGGCCTGGTCGGATTCGTCGCCTGGGATGCCATCCGCGAACTCGAGCACATCGAGCGACGCAACCCGCCCGAGACGAACGCCCCGGTGGTGAGCCTGTCGTTCGTGCGCGATCTGGTCGCGATCGACCATCGATACGGCACGATCTGGCTGGTGCACAACGCGCTGGTAGACGCTGACAGCGATCTTGACGCGCTGTGGCAGGAGTCGCAGGATGCCCTGGGGTCGCTGGTCGCAGAGCTCGCCGAGCCCACGCCGGCCACAATCGACGACGTGGACTTCGACGTCGAGCCGCAGGCCGCCCACCGCACCGAGAGAGGCGACTTCCTCGCCGCTGTGGAACAGTCCAAGCAGCACATCGTCGCAGGCGACATCTTTCAGGTGGTCATCAGCCAGCGCTTCGACCTCGAGACGCAGGCCGACCCGCTCGACGTCTATCGGGTGCTGCGCACGCTGAACCCCAGTCCGTACATGTATCTGCAGACGCACCGCGGCACTGACGGAGAGCTGCTGCATGTGGTCGGCTCGTCGCCCGAGGCGCTCGTGAAGGTGACCGACGGGGCCGTCGTCTCGCATCCGATCGCCGGCTCGCGGCCACGCGGCACGACCCCGGAGCGCGACGCTCACCTGGCCGACGAACTGCTGGCCGATGAGAAAGAGCGCTCGGAACATCTCATGCTCGTCGACCTTGCCCGTAACGATCTGCTCAAAGTCTGCGAGCCGCACAGCGTGCGGGTCAGCGAGTTCATGATCATCGAGCGGTTCAGCCACATCATGCACATCAGCTCGTCGGTCGAGGGCGTCACCCGCGCAGGCGTCGACGCCGTTGACGTGCTGGCGGCCACCTTTCCGGCCGGCACGCTCAGTGGTGCTCCCAAACCGAGGGCGCTTGAGATCATCGAAGACCTCGAGCCCGTCGGGCGTGGCGTCTACGGGGGAGTGGTCGGATACTTCGACTTCGCCGGCAACGCCGATCTGGCCATCGCCATCCGCACCGCTGTGCTGAGCGGCGGCCGAGCCACGGTGCAGGCCGGCGCCGGCATCGTCGCTGACTCGGTGCCGGAGAGCGAGTATCAGGAGTCGCGCAACAAGGCGGCCGCTCCGCTTCGGGCCGTGGCCATCGCATCCACCGTGCGACCCGCCGCCGATCGACGCGAGCGAACGGGTCGGGCATGAGCGAGCATCCCACAGCGGGCACGGCGAAGCAGCCGACCCGATCACGGGGAAGCGGTCGGGGTGGAGTCGTCGTCATCGGGCTGGCTCTGGCCGGGGTGCTGACCCTGTCCGCATCACAGCCATGGCTGGACTGGTCAGTGGGGTCGGCCCACGGAGCCGTGCACGTCACCGGGCAGCAGGCCGTCGGAGCGGTGCAGGCCTACGGCCTCACAGCCCTGGCCGTGACGGCTGTGATGGGGCTCAGCGGCGTCGTGCTCACGCGGGTGCTCGCGGTGATCGAGGGCGTGCTCGGAGCGGTCACGATCTGGTCGGTGCAGACCGTGTGGAGGGATCCGCTGGCCGTCAGCCTGAACCAGCTGGCCGAGGCGACCGGCGTCTCCGGCCCTCGCACACTGGCGACTTTGGTGGGCGAGCCGACGCCGACCGGCTGGGTCTGGGTGGCGCTGGCCGCAGCAGCGCTGATCGTGGTGCATGCGGTGTGGGTCTTCGTCGTCGCCGGACGCTGGAAGCGCACCGTGCGTCGTTTTCAGAAGCCGACCGCAGCGTCGGTCTCAGGCCCGAGCCCGGTGGATGCGGCCGAGTCGGCCCAGACCTGGGACGCCTTCTCCGTGGGAATCGACCCGACCGAGAACGACGTCGATCTCGACGACGGGGCCGACGACCGAGCGCGCAGGCGCAACGGCAGCCCGGACGATCCGGGTACACTTGAACAGAATCCGAGACCTCGAGGAGAGCAATGAGCGAGATCAGCGAAGAAATCATCAATCCCGGCCATGGCAACTCGCCGGCCGCATGGACGGCGGTGATCATCGTGCTGGCGGCTTTCATCATCGGCACCATCGCGTTCGTGGCCGGTCATCCGGTGGGCGTGCTCGTTGCTGCGATCGTCGCTGCCGTGGGTGTGATCGTCGGCGTCGTGCTCTCGAAGGCAGGGTTCGGTGCGCACAGCCCGAGGTATGCGCACAAGTCGCACTGACCGATGACCATTCTCGACAGCCTGTATGAGGCTGCGCTGGGCGATGCCGCAGTGCGCGAGGCGCAGACGCCGCTCGCAGAGGTGCAGTCGCTGGCTGCGGCGCAGCCGCCCGCACGAGACGGCTATGCAGCGCTGACCAGAAGCGATCACATCCACGTGATCGCCGAGGTGAAGCGTGCCAGCCCCTCGCGCGGCGATCTCGCCGACATCCCCGATCCGGCGCTGCTCGCCGAGACCTACGCCGCCAACGGGGCCTCGGTCATCTCTGTGCTCACCGAGCGCACACGCTTCAAAGGGTCGCTCGATGACCTGCGCGCGGTGCGTCAGCGCGTTCGCGTGCCGGTGCTGCGCAAAGACTTCATCGCCACCGAGTATCAGATCGTCGAGGCGCGTGCCGCCGGAGCAGACCTGGTGCTGCTCATCGTGGCCGGTCTCTCAGAGAGCCAGCTGCGCACTCTGCGCGAGCTGGCCGAGTCATTGGGCATGCACGCACTGGTCGAGACGCACAATGACGACGAGGTGCGGGCAGCCGTGGCCAGCGGTGCACGCATCATCGGAGTCAACGCACGTGACCTCAAAGACTTCGCCGAGGATCCGTCGCGGTTCTCCGCCCTCGCCGCACAGATTCCCGACGACGTCGTGAAGGTCGCCGAATCTGCGGTGCGCACCGCAGAAGACGTGCGCGACTATCGCGCCGCCGGCGCAGACGCCGTGCTGGTGGGCCAGGCCTTGGTCACGGGAGACCCGGCAGAGCTGCTGCCGCAGTTCACCGCGGTCTGAAGCCGATTCGACCGATTCGGCCGCACATCCCGACCAGGTCGCAGGCAGGCGATCGATCAGCCTCCGCCGGCACCTCGCTCGTGCGGCCGGCCCAGCCGAACAAATTCTTGTGGCACTCCTGCACACAGAGGACAATCTGTGTGGGTGAACGAACAGTGTGGAAGGAACGCATGACGAAGCTCAGCGAGACGACAGGGCCGTACTTCGGCGCCTTTGGCGGCAGGTTCGTGCCCGAGCCGCTCATCACCGCACTCGACGAGCTCGATCGCACCTGGCATGAGGCCCAGGCCGACCCCGAGTTCCAGGCCGAGATCGAACGGCTCGCCCGTGACTACACCGGTCGGCCGTCGCTGCTCACCTTCGCTCCGCGGCTCAGCGAGCTCGCCGGGGGCGCGAAGATCTGGCTCAAACGCGAAGACCTCAACCACACCGGCGCGCACAAGATCAACAACGTGCTCGGGCAGGCGCTGCTCGCCAAGCGCATGGGCAAGACACGGCTGATCGCCGAGACCGGGGCCGGCCAGCATGGTGTCGCCACGGCGACCGCTGCGGCGGTGTTCGGCTTCGAATGCCAGATCTACATGGGCGAGGTCGACATCGAGCGCCAGGCGCTCAACGTCGCTCGCATGGAGCTGCTGGGAGCCGAGGTGGTGCCTGCACGCACCGGTTCGCGCACGCTGAAAGACGCCATCAACGAGGGGCTGCGCGACTGGGTCGCCAACCTCGACACGACGCACTATCTGATGGGAACCGTCGCCGGCCCCCATCCCTTTCCCGAGATCGTGCGCGATCTGCAGAAGGTCATCGGCGACGAGGCACGCGAGCAGCTGTCAGAGAAGATCGGTCGGCTGCCCGACGAAGTCATCGCCTGCGTCGGCGGCGGCTCGAATGCCATGGGCATCTTCAACGCGTTCCTCGACGACCCCGAGGTGGCACTGCTCGGCATCGAAGCCGGCGGCGAAGGCATCGACACACCTCACCATGCGGCGACGATCGAGCGCGGCCGCTCCGGCACCCTGCACGGTGCCAAGAGCTATCTGCTGCAGGACGACGACGGCCAGACCATCGAGAGCCATTCGATCTCTGCCGGCCTCGACTACCCGGGCGTCGGCCCGGAGCACTCATGGCTCTCTGACATCGGACGTGCCCGCTACGAGGCCGTCACCGACGACGAGGCCATGAGCGCCTTCCGCGACCTGTCGCGCACCGAGGGCATCATTCCGGCGATCGAATCCG
Source organism: Pseudoclavibacter sp. CFCC 13611 (assembly GCF_008831225.1). Lineage (NCBI taxonomy): Bacteria > Bacillati > Actinomycetota > Actinomycetes > Micrococcales > Microbacteriaceae > Pseudoclavibacter > Pseudoclavibacter sp. CFCC 13611. Next base: position 551,396 of record NZ_WBKE01000002.1, read on the forward strand.
CACACGCCGTCGCCGGTGCGATCCGTGAGGGCCGCCGGCTCGGACCCGACGCCGTGCTCTTGGTCTCGCTCTCCGGCCGCGGTGACAAAGACATGGAGACCGCGGCACGCTATTTCGGGTACATCACCGACCCCGAGCAGATGGCCGGACCCGGCGAGCAGAGGCCCGCCGACACGAATCAGTCCGCGACCAAGGAGGAACGCCGATGAGCGTCGAACCGCTGCTGCGCACCCGTGCCGAATCCGGTGACGACGGTGCTCATGGCTCCCTGATCGGATACCTGCCGGTCGGCTTTCCCGATTTCGACGCGAGTGTGGACGCCGTGGTCGCGATGGCCGAGCACGGCGTCGACGTGATCGAGCTGGGCGTGCCGTACTCGGATCCCGTCATGGACGGCCCGGTCATCCAGGCGGCGACCGGTGCGGCGCTTGAGCGCGGCTTCCGCGTCTCGGACGTCTTTCGTGCGATCGAGGCGATCCGCCGTCGTGTCGACGTGCCCGTGCTGGTCATGTCGTACTGGAATCTCGTTCTGCAGCACGGCGTCGAAGAGTACGCCCGCGACCTGCAGCAGGCGGGCGGCGCCGGGCTCATCACTCCCGACCTGGTGCCCGACGAGGGCGCCGACTGGATCACCGCGGCTGAAGCGCACGATCTCGACCACGTCTTTCTCGCTGCTCCGACGTCGTCGGACGAACGACTGCGGCTGATCTCCGACACCTCGCGCGGCTTCGTCTACGTGGTGTCGACCATGGGCGTCACCGGCACCCGCACCGAGGTCGACGAGCGCGCCGGCAAGCTCACCGCCCGACTGCGTGCGTTCACCGATCGCCCCCTTGCGGTCGGCCTCGGCATCTCGCGCCCCGATCAGGTGGCCGACGTGCTCGGCTACGCCGACGGCGCCATCGTGGGGTCGGCGTTCGTGCGGGCTCTGCGAGACGGGGGAGCCTCCGCCGTCGCGACGCTCGCCGAGCAGCTCGCTGCCGGCAAGACATCCCGAGCGACCGCTTAGACCGCCGCTCGAGCAGAAGAGACTAGGATACGAGTCGTGAATCTCGCCAGCTTTCCCACCCCCGGCACCGGAGCGTTCTCCATCGGGTCGCTCACCATCCACTACTACGGTGTGATCATCGCCATCGGCATCGTGCTCGCCTGCTGGGTCACGGGTGTGCGCCTGAAACACCGTGGGGCCGACGGCTGGGCCGTGCTCGACGTGGCGCTGTGGGCGGTGCCGTTCGGCATCATCGGCGGGCGCCTCTACCACGTCTTCACGCATCCGGCCGACTACTTCACCGGCACCGGCGACCCGCTGCGTTTTCTCTACATCTGGGAGGGCGGTCTGGCGATCTTCGGCGCTCTGCTGCTCGGCGTGGTGGGAGCCGTCATCGGCACGCATCTCGCCGGCCTGCGGCTGACCACGCTGCTCGATGCGGCGGCCCCCGGCATCCTGCTCGCGCAGGCACTCGGCCGGTGGGGCAACTACTTCAACAACGAGCTCTTCGGAACCCCGACGAACCTGCCGTGGGGCATTCAGATCCCGGCGAGCAACAGCGCCTTCCCGGTGGGTCTGCCCGAAGGCACGCTTTTCCACCCGGCCTTTCTCTACGAATCGCTGTGGAACCTCATCGGCGTGCTCGTGCTGCTCTGGGCCGGGCGCCGCTTCGCGCTGCAGTGGGGCCGGCTCTTCGGCCTCTACCTGGTCTGGTACGGCATCGGCCGATTCTTCGTCGAGGGCATGCGACTCGACCCGATCGCCGTCTTCCTCGGCGCACGTCTGAACCAGTGGGGCGCCGTCGTGGTCGTCGTCATCGGCCTGGTCATCATGTTCGTGCAGGCGCGCCGGCACCCCGGTGCCGAGCCGAGCCCGTACCGGCCGGAGCATCTGGCCCGGCTCGAGGCGCTCGAACAGGTCGCCGTCTCGTCTGCTGCCGTCGATGCCGATTCGGCGGATGCCGAGGTCGCCTCCGCAGCAGAGTCGAAAGCCAGCGAGCGCAGCTGACATCGGCGCAGGTTCTGTAACGTGCCTGTAACACAATGTGAGATCCCGGTAACAATAGCCGGATAAAGTTGGACTTCCTCGCTGGATCAGCATGCGATGTCATGGCGCCGTAACACGGCCGTCATGAACACGAGCTCTCGTGACCATGAGCGCATACGAGCAGACGCTTCTGAGCCGGCGCGCATGAAGGAGTCCTACAATGCAGAGTCACTCCGCATCCACTGCAGAGCATCGCCATTCGGGCACAGCGCCCGACTCCGAGTTCACCCGGTTCAGTCACATCCCCGGCGATGCCGGTCTCTACCGACGTGAAGCAGAGAAAGACGCCTGCGGGCTGGCCATGGTGGCCACCCTGCGTGGAACACCCGGCCATGACATCGTCGATCACGCGCTCAACGCACTGCGCAACCTCGAACACCGCGGTGCCGTCGGATCTGACGCCGGCACGGGTGACGGCGCCGGCATCCTGCTGCAGATTCCGCATCGCTTCTTCAGCGAGGTCGTCGATTTCGCCCTGCCAGACAAAGGCGAGTACGCAGCCGGCATGATCTATCTGCCGCTTGATCAGGTGCAGCGCGAGCGCGCGAAGCGCACCATCGATCTCATCGCCCGCGAAGAGGGGCTGACCGTGCTCGGATGGCGCGAAGTGCCCACCGACGACAGCGCCGTTGGCACCCAGGCGCGGGAGACGATGCCGGCTTTCGAGCAGATCTTCGTGGCTCGGCTGGGAGTCGACGGGCCGACCGCTCGCGGCATCGAACTCGACCGCATCGTCTACCGACTTCGGCGCCGTGCCAGCAAGACCACAGACGTCTTCATCCCGTCGCTGTCGAGCCGCACCATCGTCTATAAAGGCATGGTCACGACGCTGCAGCTCGAGCCCTTCTTTCCCGATCTCTCTGACGAACGCTTCGAGACCGAACTGGCCCTCGTGCACTCCCGGTACTCGACCAATACCTTCCCGTCGTGGCCCCTCGCGCAGCCGTTCCGCATGATCGCGCACAACGGCGAGATCAACACGGTGAAGGGCAACCGCAACTCCATGAGGGCCCGTCAGGCGGACATCTCCAGCCCGCTGCTCGGCGACCTCAGCGGTCTCACTCCGCTGGTCTCCGACGGCGGCAGCGACTCCGCGTCGTTCGACGAGACGCTCGAGCTGCTGCACCTCGGCGGTCGTTCGCTGCCGCACGCGGTGCTGATGATGGTGCCCGAGGCGTGGGAGCACAACGAGCACATGGACCCGGAGCTCAAGGCGTTCTATGCCTACCATGCCACCCTGATCGAGCCCTGGGACGGGCCGGCCGCCATCTCGTTCACCGACGGCACGCTCGTCGGCGCGACGCTTGACCGCAACGGCCTGCGCCCGGGACGCTACGTGATCACCCGCGACGGGCTCGTCGTGGTCGGCAGCGAGACCGGCGTCATCGACGTCGCACCAGAGAACGTGATGCGCCGCGGGCGGCTGCAGCCCGGTCGTATGTTCCTGGTCGACACCAAGGCCGGTCGCATCGTTCCCGACAGAGAGGTCAAGCAGACGCTCGCCGAGCAGAAGCCGTGGAAGAAATGGCTCGACGATGTGCAGGTCTCTCTGAAGGATCTGCCGGAGCGCGAGCACATCCTGCACACCCGTGCCTCGGTGTCCCGTCGTCAGCGAACCTTCGGCTACACCGAAGAAGACCTGACCATGCTGATCGGCCCCATGGCCAAGGCCGGCGCCGAACCGCTCGGCGCGATGGGCACCGACACGCCGATCGCCGCACTCAGCGAGAAGCCGCGCCTGCTCTTCGACTACTTCACCCAGACCTTCGCCCAGGTCACAAACCCGCCGCTTGACTCGATTCGTGAGCAGCTGGTGACAGCGCTCTCGGCGGGCATCGGCCCAGAGCAGAACCTGCTCAGCCTCGAACCGGCGTCGGCTCGTCAGGTGCGGATCGACTTTCCGGTCATCACCAATGACCAGCTCGCGAAGATCCAGCACGTCGGTCGCCGCAGCGGCTTCACCGGCACCGTCACGCTGCGCTCGACCTACCCGGTGCACGACGGCGTCACCGGTCTGCGCCGTCGCCTCGACGAGATGTGCGACGAAGCGCTTGCCGCCGTGCAGCGCGGCGTGGAGTTCATCGTGATCAGCGACCGCGACTCGACAGCCGAACAGGCTCCGATTCCCTCGCTGCTGGCCATCGGCGCCATCAACCACCACCTGGTGCGACAGGAGTGTCGACGCCGAGTCGGTCTGATCGCCGAAGCCGGCGATGTGCGCGAGGTTCACCACGTCGCGACTCTGCTCGGCTACGGCGCGAGTGCGGTCAACCCGTATCTGGCCATGGAGAGTGCAGAGGATCTTGTGCGCTCCGGGCTGGTGCAGGGCGTCTCGGCCGACACCGCGGTGCGCAACCTGATCAAGGCGCTCGGCAAGGGCGTGCTCAAGATCATGTCGAAGATGGGCATCTCGACGGTGGCCTCCTACGTCGGCGCACAGACATTCGAAGCGGTCGGCATCTCGCAAGAGGTCATCGACGAGTTCTTCACCGGCACCGTCTCGAAGCTCGGCGGCATCGGCCTGCTCGAGATCGAGCACGACAACGCCCGACGCCATGCACTGGCGTACCCGCTCGAACCTGCGGCCACCGTGCATCAGCAGCTGCCGGTCGGCGGAGAGTACAAGTGGCGCCGGGACGGCTCCGCTCACCTCTTCAACCCCGACACGATCTTCCGTCTGCAGCACTGCACGAAGACGCGCCGCTACGACATCTTCAAGGAGTACACCGATCTCGTCGACGACCAGTCGCGCGAGCTCAAGACCATTCGCGGGCTCTTCCGTCTGCGCACCGAGCCCGGACAGAGCATCCCCATCGACGAGGTCGAACCGGCCAGCGAGCTGTTCAAGCGGTTCTCGACCGGCGCGATGAGCTACGGCTCGATCTCGCAGGAGGCCCACCAGACCCTCGCGATCGCGATGAATCGCATCGGCGGCAAGTCCAACACCGGTGAGGGCGGCGAAGACCTCGAAAGGCTGCTCGATCCCGAACGGCGCAGCTCCATCAAGCAGGTGGCCTCGGGGCGCTTCGGGGTGACCAGCATGTACCTGGCGCACGCCGACGACCTGCAGATCAAGCTCGCCCAAGGAGCCAAGCCCGGTGAGGGCGGCCAGCTGCCGGGGGCGAAGATGTACCCGTGGATCGCGCGCACGCGGCACTCGACGGCAGGCGTCGGACTGATCTCGCCGCCCCCGCATCACGACATCTATTCGATCGAAGATCTCAAACAGCTCATCTTCGATCTGAAGCGGGCCAACCCGAAGGCGCGCATCCATGTGAAGCTGGTGAGCGAGAACGGCATCGGCGCAGTGGCCGCAGGCGTCGCTAAGGCCAAGGCCGACGTGGTGCTGGTCTCAGGCCATGACGGCGGCACCGGCGCCAGCCCGCTGAACTCGCTGAAGCATGCGGGCACTCCGTGGGAGATCGGCCTGGCCGAGACACAGCAGACGCTGCAGCTCAACGGGCTGCGCGACCGCGTCGTCGTGCAGGCCGACGGCCAGCTCAAGACCGGACGCGACGTGATCATCGCCGCACTGCTCGGGGCCGAGGAGTTCGGGTTCGCCACGACGGCACTGGTCGTCGAGGGCTGCATCATGATGCGCGTCTGCCACAAAGACACCTGCCCGGTCGGCGTCGCGACGCAGAACCCTGAGCTGCGTTCGCGGTTCACCGGCAAGGCCGAGCACGTGGTGACCTTCTTCGAGTTCATCGCCCAGCAGGTGCGCGAGTACATGGCCGAGCTCGGTGTGCGCACCATGGAAGAGCTGATCGGTCGCACAGATCTGCTCGACGTGGCCCCGGCCGCTACAGAGCTCAAGGCACAGGGGCTCGATCTCGACCCGATTCTGCACGGACCGGAACTGCCCGCCGACGCACCGAGACGACATCTCGTCAACCAGGATCACGAGCTCGAGCAGCACTTCGACAATCAGCTCATCGCACTCTCTCAGGCCGCGATCGAGACCGGCGAACCAGTGCACATCGACCTGGGCATCCGCAACACGGAGCGTGCGGTCGGCACCATGCTCGGCTACCACGTGACGATGGCACACGGGGCCGAGGGGCTGCCCGACGGCACGATCGACGTGACCCTGCACGGCTCGGCCGGGCAGTCACTGGGCGCCTTTCTGCCGCACGGCGTCACGCTGCGTCTCGAAGGCGACAGTAACGACTATGTCGGCAAGGGGCTCAGCGGCGGACAGCTCGTGCTGTACCCGCCTGCCGGCACCCGCTTCGTCGCCGAGCACAACGTCATCGCTGGCAACGTGATCGGCTACGGGGCGACCAGCGGCACGATGCTGCTGCGGGGGCTCGTCGGCGAACGCTTTCTGGTGCGCAACTCGGGAGCGACCGCCGTGGTCGAGGGCGTGGGCGATCACGCGCTCGAGTACATGACGGGCGGCGTGGCCGTCATTCTCGGCCGCACAGGCCGGAACATCGGCGCCGGCATGTCGGGCGGCATCGCCCTGGTGCATGATCTCGAGCGTGATCGCATCAACGTCGAGGCGCTGGCGGGCAACGAGCTGCAGCTGCTCGAGCTGGACGCCGACGACATCGCACTGCTGCACGACCTGCTCGAACGTCACCGCATCGAGACCGGGTCGACGGTCGCCGAGCGCATGCTCGCTGACTTCGACGAGACGGTCACGCACTTCACCAAACTGCTGCCGACCAACTACGCTCGTGTGCTGCGAGCCCGGTCGGACGCCGAGGCGCAGGGGCTTGACCCCGACGGCGCCGAGGTCTGGAACACGATCTTGGAGGTCACACGTGGCTGACCCACATGGTTTTCTCACCGTTCGCAATCGCGCCCTGCCCAAGCGGCGTCCGGTCGACGTGCGCATCATGGACTGGAAAGAGGTCTACGAGCGCCAGGATCCGCTGCAGCTGCAGGAGCAGTCGTCGCGCTGCATGGACTGCGGCGTGCCCTTCTGTCACAGCGGCTGCCCCCTCGGCAACCTGATCCCGGAATGGAACGATCTCGTCTGGCGCCAGCATCCGCAGGATGCCATCGAACGGCTGCACGCGACTAACAACTTTCCCGAGTTCACCGGACGCCTCTGCCCGGCGCCCTGCGAGTCGGCCTGCGTGCTCGGCATCAACCAGCCGGCGGTCACGATCAAGCAGATCGAGGTCTCGATCATCGACCAGGCCTACGATCGCGGCTGGGTCGAGCCGCATCAGCCGGAGCGTCTGAGCGGCAAGAGCGTGGCCGTCGTCGGCTCAGGCCCGGCAGGACTCGCCGCGGCGCAGCAGCTCACTCGTGCCGGGCACACTGTGGTCGTCTATGAACGCGACGACCGCATCGGGGGGCTCCTGCGTTATGGCATTCCCGACTTCAAGCTCGAGAAGAAGGTGCTCGACGCCCGACTGAACCAGATGATGGCTGAGGGCACCCGCTTCCGCAGCGGCGTGAACGTCGGCACCGACATCTCGTGGCAGCAGCTGCGCGAGCGCTTTGACGCGGTCGTCGTGACCACGGGCGCGACCACGCCGCGAGACCTGCCGATGCCGGGGCGGGAGCTCCACGGCATCCACTTCGCGATGGACTATCTCACCCAGGCGAACCGAGTCGTGGCCGGCGACGAGGTCGCCGACCAGATCAACGCGCGTGGCAAGCACGTCATCGTCATCGGCGGCGGCGACACCGGTTCAGACTGCATCGGCACCGCGATCCGGCAGGGGGCGGCATCGGTGACCAACCTCGCCATCGGCCGCCAGCCGGGCATCACCAGGTCGAATCACGAGCCCTGGCCCACCATGCCGAAGCTCTTCGAGGTCTCGACCTCGCACGAAGAGGCCGACGGACACGGCGGCGAGCGGAGGTTCCTGGCCTGCACCGAGGCGTTCGTCGGCGACGATGACGGACACGTACGTGCGCTGCGCATCGCCGAGACGGAGTACCGCGCCGACGGTTCGCGAGGCCCGAAAGACGGCACCGAGAGCGATCTGCCGGCTGACTTGGTCTTCATCGCGATGGGCTTCACCGGTCCCGAGGTCAACGGCGCAGACGAGCAGATCGGCCTGTCGACGACGGGCAGGGGCGCGCTGGAGCGCGAGAACGACTACTCGACCGACGTCGACGGCGTGTTCGTCGCGGGCGACGCCGGACGCGGACAGTCGCTCATCGTCTGGGCGATCGCAGAGGGCCGGGCCGCCGCCGCGCAGGTCGACCAGTACCTCGAGGGCGAGACGGTGCTTCCGCGGCCGGTCGCGGCCAACGACCGAGCGATGAGCGTGCGGTGAGTGTGCGGTGAACGTCCGGTGACCCGACATCGGCGGTGACCCGCGACGTTCGTCTCACGTTCAACGCAGCGGCCTAGAATTGACTCGGCAGAACGAACTGTCGAACCGATTGGAGTGGCATGCGACGCAGAGCGAAGATCATCGCGACACTGGGGCCGTCGACGGACGACGCCGAGGTCATCGAGAGCATGATCCGTGCGGGCATGGACGTCGCCCGCATCAACATGAGCCACGGCGACCACGAGCAGCACCGGCGCTACATCGCGACGGTGCGCGAAGTCGCCGCTCGACTGCACAAACCGGTCGGCGTGCTGGTCGATCTGCAGGGGCCGAAGATCAGGCTGGCGCAGTTCGCTGCGGGGCCGCAGATCCTCGCCGTCGGCGACACGTTCACGATCACCACGCGCGATGTGCCGGGTGACGCCGACATCGTGGGCACCACCTTCGCCGATCTGCCCAAAAACGTGAGCGTCGGCGACCAGCTGCTGATCGACGACGGGAACATCTCGCTGCGCGCCACTGCTGTGGACGCCACAGACGTCACCTGCGAGGTGGTCGTGGGCGGCCGTGTCTCAGACCACAAGGGCATCAATCTGCCCGGTGTGGCGGTGGATGTTCCCGCACTGAGCGATCGCGACGAAGAGAACCTGCACTGGGCACTGGACCTCGGCGTCGACCTGATCGCACTCTCGTTCGTGCGCAGCCCCGACGATGTCACCGCGGTGCGCGAGGTGATGGCCGCCCATGGCGTGCGGCTGCCGGTGATCGCCAAGATCGAGAAGCCCCAGGCCGTCGAGGTGCTCGACGCGATCACCGAGGCCTTCGACATGGTGATGGTGGCTCGCGGCGATTTGGGGGTCGAACTGCCCCTCGAACAGGTGCCGGTCGTGCAGAAGCGTGCCATCGAGCTCGCGCGCCAGTGTGCCCGCCCCGTGATCGTCGCCACACAGATGCTCGAATCGATGATCACCAGCGCACGCCCGACCCGCGCCGAGGCGTCAGACTGCGCGAACGCGGTGCTGGACGGTGCCGACGCACTCATGCTCAGCGGCGAGACCTCAGTGGGCGCCCACCCGGTCGAGACGGTGCAGACGATGTCGAACATCATCGAGTCGATCGAGCAGCACGGCCTGCATCGCATTCCGCCGCTCGGCACTCAGCCGCACACGCTGGCCGGCGCCATCACCCGCGCGGCCGTCGAGGTGGCGCACCATGTCGATGCGAAGTATCTGTGCGTCTTCACCGCCAGCGGCAACACGGCACGTCGGGTCTCGCGCCTGCGCGACGAGCTGCCGCTGCTGGTCTTCACCTATGACGATTCGACTCGGCGTGCGATGACGCCGATCTGGGGCGTGGAGTCGGTGCTCGTGCCGTTTCTGCAGACCACGGACGAGATCGTGCTGAGCGTCGACACCTACCTGATCGACTCGGGGCGGGCGAAACCGGGCGAGCGCGTCATCGTCGCCGCCGGGAGCCCGCCCGGCATCCCCGGGTCGACCAACGACCTGCGGGTGCTCACCGTCGGCGAGGCGGTCGGACAGGCCGCGCCGGGGTACCGGCAGACCACGGCACAGATGATGCAGAGCGCAGTCGCCGAGAGTCGCGAGACGATCATCCGCTGATCATCGCCCTGCGGCACCGTTCAGCGCACGTTCGGGGAGCCGCTGTGCTCCTCGTCGGCCTCGGCGATGTGCTCGGCGAGCTCGTCGACCACGAGCAGATCGTCTCGCAGATCGTCGCTGCGATAGTGAGCGCGCCCGACCATATGGGCTGCGATGGGGGCGGTGAGCATCTGCAGAGTGATGAGCACGATCGCGGTGCCGATCACCAGGGGAGTGGGGTTCAGCACGGCGATCGCCGCGGTGACGCAGATGAGCCCGAGAATCTGCGGCTTGGTGGCCGCATGCATGCGCGAGAGCAGATCGGGAAAGCGCAGCAGGCCGACTGCGGCCGAGAGCGAGAGCAGCGCGCCCAGGCCGAGCAGAACCCCGGCGATCGTGAAGCGAATCGTGTCACCGTCCATCTGCGGCCTCCTCCGGTGCTTCGTCGCGCAGCGGATCTTTCGCCGTGACCAGAAAGCGTGACACGGCGAATGACCCGATCACCCCGAACATCGCGAGCACGATCAGAATCGGCATGGTGTGCGTGTGTCCGGTCACGGCCATCTCGGTGCCCAGAGCGCACATCAGCGTCACCAGCAGCACGTCTGAGGCGACGATGCGGTCGAGAACGCTCGGTCCGCGCACGATGCGCAGAATGCACAGTGCAGCAGTCGCCCCGTAGACGACCACCAGCAGGATCGTGAGCCAGGTGGGCATGATGTCAGCGCTCCTCTCGTGACGTCGGCGTCGACAGATCGACGGGTGATGTGTGAGCCGGCGTCGAGTCGGAGCCGCTCTCGTGATGCGGGCCCCTTCGCGCATCCGCACGCCGACGGGCGGCCAGACCCCGCACCGCCTGTCGCTCGGCGGAACTGCCCAACGCCATGATGATGCGAGCCTCCTGATCGAGCGCCTGACAGCGGGCGCGTTCGATGTCGGCCGCAGTCCGCACGCCGAAGGCATGCACGTACAGCACTCCGTTGTTGCGGTCGATCTCGACGACCAGTGAGCCCGGCACCAGCGAGATCGCCTCGGCCGTCAGGGTGATGATGAGGTCGTCGGTGGTGTGCAGATCGAATTTGACCACGGCACCGGTGGGCCGCCACCAGGGCCAAAGCGCCTGCGCGGCGACGATCATCGAGGCGCGGATGATGTCGAGGGTCAGTCGCACGAAGGCGTAGGCCGCCGAGATCGGATGCAGACGCCCGGTGATCTCGAGCGGCGGCAGATAGAACATCGCGACCAGCATCCAACTGATCACCAGCCCGCCGATCACGGTGAACGCGTCGAGCTTGCCCCAAAGCAGGCACCAGACCACCGTGAGCACGATGACGGTGAGCAGCTCCTGCCAGCCGGCCCTGAGCCTCTGTCTCATGCTGCACCTCCGCTCAGCGGGCCGAGCAGGGCGGCGATCATCCAGAGCGGGTCTGCCACGGTGGTCGCGGCCCGGTCGGCGAAGCCCAGCAGAGGCCCGGCGAAGACCGTGAGCGCGAGGGTGAGCACGACCATGCCTGCGGTTGCTGAGATCATCAGCTTTGACACGTCACGCTGCGCGACTCTGCGGGGCGGGGCCAACGGGTTCTCCTGCAGCGATCGGAGCATGCGGCTATGCCGGCGGTCGGGGTCGATCGCGGGTCGCCAGAAACCGAGGTTCCAGACCCGGGCCAGAGGGTACAGCGTCAGCAGCGAAGTGAGGATCATCGCTCCGATGACCACCCACGTCAGCCAGTTGGCCGTCTGAACGCCGGCCAGGATCAGGGCGAGCTTGCCGATGAACCCGCTGAACGGCGGGATGCCGCCGAGGTTGAGCGCGGGCACCAGGAACAGCGCCGAGATCAGCGGCGAGGCGTTGAGCACTCCGCTGAGCCGCGTCAGCGACGTGGTGCCGCCGACTCGTTCGACCAGGCCGACCGCCAGGAAGAGGGTGGTCTGCACGGTGATGTGATGCACCATGTAGTAGATCGTGGCTGCGATGCCCGCCTGCGTGCCCAGGGCGATGCCGAAGAGCATGTAGCCGATGTGGCTGACCAGGGTGAACGAGAGCAGTCGCCTGATGTCGGCCTGAGCGATCGCGCCCATGATGCCGATCAGCAGCGTGAAGAAGGCGAGGGTCATCAGCGGAGCGCTCACGTCGTGATGGGCGAAGAGCAGCGTCTCGGTACGGATGATCGCGTAGACGCCGACTTTCGTGAGCAGGCCGGCGAACACTGCCGTCACAGGCGCCGGTGCGGTCGGGTATGAGTCGGGCAGCCAGAACGACAGCGGGAAGACCGCCGCTTTGATGCAGAAGCCGAGCAGGAGCGACAGATGCACGATGGTCTGCGTCTCGGCAGGCAGCTCGGGAATGCGCTGGGCGAGCTGCGCCATGTTCACGGTGCCGGTCGCGCCATAGAGCAGCGCGATCGCGACGAGAAAGAACACCGACGAGACCAGCGAGACGACGATGTAGATGACTCCCGAACGGATGCGCGGGCCGGTTCCGCCGAGGGTGATCAGCACATAGCTGGCCGCGAGCATGATCTCGAAGCCGACGAACATGTTGAACAGGTCGCCGGCCAGAAAGGCGTTGAAGAGACCGGCTGCGAGCACCAAGTAGGTCGGCTGGAAGATCGTCACGGGCGTCTCGGCGTCTCCGTCGGTGATGCCCTGACCGATGGCGTAGACCAAGACGCCGAGCAGCATGGTCGTGGCGACGACGACGAGCAGAGCGCTGAGCCGGTCGGCCACCAGCGAGATGCCCCACGGCGCCTGCCAGCCGCCCAACACGATGCTCACGACGTTGTCATGGTCGGCGGCCACCAGAGTGGCGACGCCGATGCCGAGCACGACGAGCAGGGTGCCGAGGGTGACCACGATCTGCGTCTTGGGGCGCCGCCCGAGCAGCAGCGAGGTCGCCGCAGCCGCGAGCGGCAGCGCGACGATGATCGGCAGCAGCTGTGCGATGTTCATCGATGGCCTCTCTGTCGATCGTGGCGGTTTGGTGCGGATGCGGTGCTCGAGTCGTCTGCGTCGGAGACATCGTCGCCGCTGTCGTTCGCGTCGCTGGCGTCGATGGCCTGGTGCAGAGCGGCGTCATCGCCCGCGGCCTGTCGCACGAGCATGGCGGTCTCGTCATCGGCATGCAGGTCTGAGCCGGGCACTGCCGTGTGCTCCTCGGTGTGCTCCTGGCGAGACAGCCGCCAGTTTCGGTAGATCAGGGCCAGCAGCAGCGCGGTGATGCCGAAGGTGATCACGATGGCGGTGAGCGTGAGGGCCTGCGGCAGGGGATCGGCCATCTGATCGCTGGTGACGCCGTCTTCGACGATCGGTGCCTCTCCGGGCGGGCCTGCGACGATGATGAGAAGCAGGTTCGTCGCGTTGCCGATGAGCAGAAAGCCGATCAGGATTCGACTGAGGCTGCGCTCGAGCATCGCATAGACGCCGCAGGCGTACATGACGGCCATCAAGACGATCAGAGTGAGGGAGACGCTCATCGCACGCCCTCCGCCCAGTCGTCGACGATCGATTCGTCTGAGACGGACTGCTCGTCGATGCCAGCGCCGAGTGAGCGCAGTACGTCGAACACCAGCCCGAGCACGACGAGATAGACGCCGATGTCGAAGAGTGTGGGGGTGCCGAGCTTCACCTCACCGATGATCGGCAGCGTCGCCTGCCACCACAGCGAGGTGAGGAACGGCTCGCCGAAGAGCATGGAGAGGGCTCCCGTGCCGACCGCTGTGGCGAGCCCGGTGCCGAGCAGGACTCCTGGTGGCACCGGAAGGGCCTCCCCGAGCTCGTAGCGGCCGGCGGCCAGATAGCGCAGCACCAGGGCGAGACCGGCGACGAGTCCGCCGGCGAAGCCGCCGCCGGGCTGGTTGTGCCCGGCGATCAGCAGCATCACCGAGATCAGCATGAGCGGCAGGAAGAGCAGCCGGACGACGACCTCGACCATCAGCGACCGATGATCGGGGGCCAAGGTTCGGCCGGCCATCAGCCAGCTTCGGCGGGTGCTGTCGTCGTCGACCTCGTCGTGCGCGTCAATGGTGCGCTGCAGCGCCGTCTGACTGACGGGACGGCCGGTGTTCGGGTCGACCACGGGCAGGGCCCCGGTGACCGGTTCGACGACGGGTGCCAGACGCTGCAGGCGACGGCGTCGCTGGCCCTGGGCGCTGATCGAAGGGACTCTGCCGGTGCGGTGGGTGACGAAGACCAGACTGGCCACACCCGTGGCGACGGCGACCAGCACCGAGATCTCGCCCATGGTGTCCCAGCCACGCAGATCGACGAGAAGCACGTTGACCACGTTGCGACCGTACCCTTCGAGATATGCCAGATCGGGCATCTGCGCTGAGATCGGCGTCTGGCTGCGCGCACCCACGACGGCGAGTGCGACGCCGCCCATGACCGCCCCGACGGCGACGGCGATGACGGCCTTGGGCCAGACCCGCTTGATTCCCTCGGCTCGTTCGAAATGCCGCGGAAGGCGACGCGCGACCAGCACGAAGATCACGAGGGTCACGGTCTCGACCAGCAGCTGCGTGAGCGCGAGGTCGGGGGCGCCCTGCAGCGTGAAGAGCGCGACCATGCCGTAGCCGGTGGCTCCGACCAAGAGCATGGCCAGCAGACGGCGCCGGGCACGGACGGCGGCGAGGGCCGCGACGGCCATCAGGGCGGCTATGCCGAGCTGTGCGACGGAGTGGAACGGCACCATCTCGCCGGGCCAGAGCTGCACGCGCAGCAGGGCCAGTCCGAGCGCCGCGACGAAGGCGACGAAGACGGTGCCCAGATAGCCGGGCAGACCGCCGCGCTGTGCGAACAGCGTCACCCGAGCCGAGATCCAGTCGGTTGCGGCGAGTGTCGCCGAATACCACCGGGAGAGTTCGATCCAGTCCGGCACCCTGGCCTGGAGCTTCGCCACGGGTCGTCTCAGCACGAAGAGCAGCGCTCCGAGTGCGATGACGATCGCACTGATGCCCAGGGCCGGGGTGAAGCCGTGCCAGAGCGCGAGATGCAGCGGATGCTCACCGGCGGGCAGCGCCGCGGCGGTCGCCGTCGCGAGATGGTCGAGGCCGGTCGGCCAGACCGCCAGCAGCAGCGAGAGCCCCAAGAGGATGACCGGGCCGATGAGCCCCACATTGCCGTGCGCCTGTGGCTGGCTGCAGTCGACGAGCACGTGCACGGTGCTGGTGTCGACGTTGGACGATCCGGTCTTGCGCGGGCGGCTGCTGAGGGCTCCGAAGGCGAACCGAGCGGAGTACGCGACGGTGAGCACGGAACCGAGTGCGGCGACTGCCGTCACCCAGACCGACCAGCCGTGCTGCCAGTCGAGCATGGCCGTCAGAGCGCTCTCTTTGGCCAGGAACCCCAGCATCGGCGGCAGCCCTGCCATCGATGCCGCGCTCAGCGCGGTGACGACCGCGAGCAGCGGATGGCCGCGCCCGAGACCTCGCAGCGCGCGCAGATCCCGGGTGCCGAAGTTGTGATCGATCACTCCGACGATCATGAACAGGCTGGCCTTGAACAGCGAGTGGGCGACGAGCAGAGCCAGAGCCGCGACCGCAGCGTCGTGGGTGCCGATCGCGGCGACGGTGATGAGCAGGCCGAGCTGGCTGACGGTGCCGTAGGCGAGCAGCAGCTTCAAGTCATACTGACGCAAGGCTCGCCAGCCGCCGATCAGCAGTGTGACGAGGCCGAGCGGAACCAGCACTTCGTGCCACCCCGGCACTTGGGCGTAGCCGGGCGCGAAGCGCAGCACCAGATAGATGCCCGCCTTGACCATCGCCGCCGAGTGCAGGTAGGCGCTCACCGGCGTGGGGCCGGCCATGGCTGAGGGCAGCCAGAAATGGAAGGGGACGATCGCCGACTTGCTCAGTGCGCCGATCACGATCATGAGCACCGCCCAGGGCGTGCCGGCGCTCATCACGGGGTCTGCGATGATCTGAGTCAGAGAGGTCGTGCCGTTGTCGACCACCAGAATGGCCACGCCCACCAACATGATCAGCCCGCCGAAGGTCGTCACCAGCAGCGCCTGGAGCGCAGCGCCTCGCGACTCACGTCGGTCAGAGGTGTGCCCGATCAACAGATAGGAGAGCACGCTCGTGACCTCCCAGAACACGAACATCACGACGATGTCGTCGCTGGTAACCAGACCGAGCATGACTGCGGCGAAGCTGGTCAGCAGCGTGGCGAACCGGCTGAGAGAGGGCTCGGAGTCGGTGAAGTAGGCGCTGCAGTAGAACAGCACCAGCGCGCCGACGCCGGTGACGACCAGCGACATCGCCCAGCTCAGGGCGTCCAGCTGGAACGAGAGGCTCACCCCGAGCTGGGGAATCCACGGCAGATCGAACGCCGGAACCGCTCCGGAGAGCACCTTCGGCGCTTCGGCGAGCAGTGCGACGAAGGCGACGGCGACGACAGCGCCGATCGGCACGAACCCGCGTGATCCCCAACGTCGCACAGATGGCCAGGCTATGAGCATGGCGACCAGTACTGCGACGAAGGCTACGGGCACGGACTCACCTCACGAGATCGGGGGCATTCAGGGTCTCAAACGTATGCGTCGGGAAGAATATTCCCAATACTACCCGTTCGTTTGAGGCCCAGCAGCGTGGCCGCCGGGCTCGGGCGCCTCTGACGCTCGATCGGCCCCCAGCGGTTCGTGGGCAGGTCGTGGAGCCGACGAGGGTAAGCTTGACTCCATCATGAACACTGCAGCCGATGCACCCACAGACCCACTCGCAACATCCTCCAGCGTCCTGCTCAGCGACGCGCAGCGCAGCGCAGTCGCTCGCCTGACCGAGGCTCTCGGCGCCGATCACGTCGTCACCGGCCGCGCCGAGCTGCTCGACCACGGCCACGACACCGGCGTCGACGACTCCCCGGCGCTGGCCCTCGCGCTGGTGCTGCCGACCAGCACCGAAGAGGTCGCCGCTGTCATGGCGATTGCCAACGATCTGGTGATTCCCGTGGTGCCGCAGGGCACCCGTACCGGGGTCGTCGGCGGTGCCGATGCGGTTCCCGGTGCGATTCTGCTGGACCTCACCCTGATGAACCGCATTCTGCGCATCGACGTCGACGACCAGCTGGTCACCGTGCAGCCAGGCGTGATCACCGGCGATCTGGCGGCTGCCGTGCGTGAGCAGGGGCTCTTCTACCCGGTCGATCCGGGATCGGTGCACATCAGCTCGATCGGCGGCAACATCGTGACCAACGCAGGCGGCATGCGCTGCGTGAAGTACGGCGTCACCGGCGACTCAGTGCGCAGCCTGACGGTGGTGCTGGCCGACGGCACCGTCGTGCGCACCGGGCACGACTCGGTGAAGGGCGTCGCCGGGCTCGATCTCACGAGTCTGATCGTCGGCTCCGAGGGCACCCTCGGCATTGTCACGCAGGCCACCCTGGCGCTGCGTCCGCTGCCCGGTGAGGCCGCCGGCGCTGCAGCGCTCTTTCCCACGCTGGAGGACGCGCTCGCCGCAGCCGCCGAGACGGCGTCCAACGCCCGCCGGCCAAGCGCACTCGAGATGCTCGACCAGCGCACCATTCAGGCGATCAACCATTTCAACCCGAACGCGAAGCTGCCCGACGACGTCGCCGCCATGCTGATCGTCGAATCCGACGAGATCGGGCGCGCCACCGAAGACGTCGCCGAATATCAGCGCATCTTCGAGAGCCATCATGCGGTGCGCATCGACCTGGCTCGGAACGCGGCCGAAGTCGATGCGCTACTTGAGATCCGCCGTCAGCTGCATCCTGCTCTCTACGCGGAGTTCGGCACGCTGCTCACCGAAGACATCGCGGTGCCGCGAGGTCGGCTGCTGAAGCTGCTGCGCGTGATCGAGCAGGCCGCAGCCGAGACCGGTGCGCCGGTGGCGACCGGCGGGCACGTGGGCGACGGCAACCTGCACCCGATCGTCGGCTATGTCGCAGGCGACGCCGACAGCCTGGCACGAGCACACCGCGCCTATGAGCAGATCCTCACTCGCACCATCGAGCTCGGCGGCACCATCACCGGCGAGCACGGGGTTGGCACGCTCAAGCGCAGCGCGCTCGGCACCGAGTTCTCGTCCGAGCTCCTGGCTCTGCAGATTCGTGTGAAGGCGGCGTTCGACCCGCGCGGAATACTGAACCCCGGCAAGAAGCTCTGAGCCGCCCAGCGAGCACTCAGCCTGCAGTCGCGAGGTACTGGAGGCACTGATGTTCGCGGTCGCGCTCGCGATCGGGTTGACTCCGCAGATGCTGCCGGCCATCACCTCGGTCAGCCTGGCGACGGGGGCACGCAAGATGGCCCGCCGCAAGGTGATCGTGAAGCGGCTCGACGCCATCGAAGATCTCGGCTCGGTCTCGGTTCTCTGCACAGACAAGACGGGCACCGTGACGATCGGGTCGGCCGGCCTCGACCTCGCGGCCGATCCGTCGGGGCGCTCTGACGAGGCGGTCGGCCGGTTGGCCGTGCTCAACGCCGGGCTGCAGACCGGCTTCGCGAATCCGCTCGATCAGGCGGTGCTCGCCCAGGCCACCGTGCCCCCGAGCGCGCGAGCCGTGGGGGAGCTTCCGTATGACTTCTCACGCAAGCGGCTGAGCGTGCTGGTCGACGGCCTCGACGACGAGCTGGTCAGGCGCCCCGGTCAGTGGAACATCGCGGCGATCCGCAACTTCATGCTGGTCTTCGGGCTGCTGTCGGCTGCCTTTGACATCATCACCTTCGTCGTGCTGATGCAGGTGTTCCACACCGACGACGTGACGTTCCGCAGCGCCTGGTTCCTCGAATCGACGATCACCGAACTCATCGTGCTCTTCTCCATGCGTTCGGCCCGGCCGCTCTTCCGCACTCGTCCGGGCCGTGGGCTGGTCGTGCTGAGCGTGATCGTGGGCGTGTTCACACTGTGGGTGCCCTATTCGCCACTGGCCGGCGTGCTCGGGCTGGATGCGGTCTCGGGGATGCTGATGGCCGCCGTGATCGTGATCTCGCTGGCGTACCTCGCCTGCAACGAACTGATGAAGCGGCGGTTCATCGAGGCTCTGCATCGCGGATGACCGACATCGGCCGTCAGCACGGTATCATCGTCTCGGCCCGATGACCGATACCACCGGTCGCCGGGCCCTGGCCACGAGCCGCCGCAGACCGACCTCCGCACAGTGACGCTGGCGATACCGCCTGTCACTCGTGCGACACCCCGAAAGCCACTCGTCCATGAGCCCTGAAGTCGTCTCAATCCTGCTGCTCGCCGTCATGTTCGTGCTCGCCACGTGGCGAGGCGTCAACATGGGCGTGCTCGGATTCGTCGCCGCGTTCGCCCTCGGATCGACCATGCTCGGCATGGACGTCAAAGAGATCTGGGCAGGGTTCCCCGTCGATCTGTTCGTGTCGCTGTTGGGACTGACCTTCCTGTTCGGCTTCGCGCAGAACAACGGAGCGATCGAAGTGCTCGTCGGCGGCTGTATGAGGCTGATCGGCAGACGTCACCACCTGGCCCCGTGGATCTTCTTCGCGCTCACGGCCGTGCTGATCGCATGCGGCGCGCTGTTCGCCGTCGCGATCATCACTCCGCTGGCGCTGAGCTTCGCCCGGCGAAACCGCATGAATCAGCTGATGATGGGCCTGTTGGTCGTCCACGGCGCCTTGGCCGGAGCCTTCTCTCCGATCAGCGTCTACGGGGTGTTCATCAACGGCTACCTCGAGAAGCAGGGTCTGCCGACCGCTCCGCTCTCGCTCTTCGCCATTCCGTTCGTGCTCAACGTGCTCTTCGCACTGGTCACCTGGTTCGTGCTGCGCGGACGAGACGACCCCGAGATGGCGGAGCATGCGACTCGCGCATCCGCTGCGGGCAGCACTGCTGCCGCAGGTGGGGCAGTCACCCGCTCCGGGAGCCTCAACCGGTCTCAGCTGCTCACTCTGACAGGTCTGGCGATCATGGTCGTCCTGGTTCTGATCTTCAACCTGAACATCGGCGTGGTCTGCCTCGGCGTCGGGATCGTGCTGGCCTGCATCAGCCCGTCCGAGGGCACGCAGGCGCTGAAACGCGTCTCATGGTCGGTGCTCGTGCTGATCACCGGGGTGCTGACCTACATCGCCGTGCTCGAGTCGGCCGGCACCGTGGAGTGGGTGTCTGGAGGGATCCAGGCGATCGCGATACCGCTGATCGCGGCGCTGCTGCTCTTCTACCTCGCAGGGTTCGTCTCGGCCCTGGCCTCGTCGCTCGGCATCATCGGCGTCGTGATCGCGCTGGCCGTTCCGTTCCTGCAGCAGAGCGAGGTGAGCATCGCCGGATTCGTCGCGGCGCTGGCCTTCTCGGCCACCATCGTCGACATCAGCCCGTTCTCCACCAACGGAGCGATGCTGCTGGCCAACGTGGATGAGAGAATCCGTGACTGGTACTACCGACGCATGCTGATCTACGCAGGCCTGATGTGTCTCATCGGACCGGCGGTCGGGTGGCTCGTCGCCGCGGTGCCGACGTGGGCGGGCATGCGCTGAGACCCGGACGACTCACCTGATGGTGTCCATGAGTCGGTCGGTGCGCGCGTCGTCCCACTGCACGCCGGAGAGACGCTGCCAGGCCGGAACGGCGCTCGATCCGTAGTTGTGGCCGTAGAGCGCCGGAGCCCAACCCGAGATGAGCATGTCGAGCGTCATCTGCAGATAGGTGACCCCGGGCATCCACGTGAAATACGGGGTGAGCTGCCCCTTCGCCTTCTCGGCGGCCACCCAGTCGGGCTCACGCCAGATCAGACTGCTCTGCCATTTCACCACCGGGTCTGAGACGTTCTGCATGTACATCAGGCGCGGCCGCCCCGCACAGCTCGCGTCGATGTCTTCGCGACGCTCGACGAACAGCACCGGCTGGCCCTCGGTCTCGACGCAGGGCGATCCGTTGCGCATGGCGGTCATACGCTGGTGCGTCTCGCTGATGCCGGGCGTGCCGGCGAAGACGATGCCGTCAGTGCCCGACACGAGATCGCTCAGGTCGGGAAAGGCGTTCTGCGTACCGTACGCACCGAGGCTCTGCGCGTAGACGAAGAGCTTGGGGCGATGACCGGTCTGCGCCTCGTGCCGGTCGACCGCCTCTCGAACGCCGGTGATCAGCGAGCGTGCGGTCTGCTCCACGCGGTCGCGGTCGAAGACGAACGACAGCGCGCTGGGCAGAAAGGAGTACTGCATCGATACGGTCGCCACGTCGCCGTTGTAGAGATATTCGAGCGGTCTGGTCGACTGAGTGTCGACCCAGCCGGTGCCGGTGGTGACCACGATCTGCAGGGCCTGACGGTCGAAGGCGTCGGTGCGTTCGAGCTCTTTGACCGCGATGCGAGCCTGTTCCGAGATGTTGTTCGAGAACTCTTTGCCGACGTAGACGCGAATGGGGTCGACCGTCGGCTGTCCCGGGTTGAACGACTGGATCTCGTCGGTGCTCGGGCCGCTCTGCACGAAGGTCTTGCCCGGCCAGCCCAGAGAGTTCCACGAGACGAGGGATGCGTCGCTGCCGGATCGCAGCGGATCGGTCGGCTGTTCGAGCCCGGCGTCACGGTCGTTCTTCGTGGTGTAGAAGCTGTCCATGACGCCGAGGAGTGTGGGGCGCACGCTGGTGTCGAACACTAAGGCCAGCGCCACGACGACCACGACGAAGGCCACCGTGCGGCCGAAGAACGGAGGCATGCGACGTATGCCGCTGCGGTGCATCAGGAAGCGCCAGAACGTGCTGATCGCGCGTCGTCCGATTCGGACGATCAGCAGGATGCCCCAGGCGACGGCGATGGTCATGAGTATGATCAGCACGGTCTGACCGATGATCTGCACGAGGCTGAGCTGGGGGCGCGTGAAGCCGCTGAGCGGATACACGCTGTCCTGCCACCAGACATAGATCGACAGCCAGTAGACGTTCACGACCACCACGATCGTGAGGCATGCCAGCGAGACGCGCTGCCCGAGGGCCTTGGACGGGCGCCAGCTGATCAGTGCGCGCACAATATGGCCCAGGAGTGTGCCGAGACCGTAGCCGATCACGACGAGGATGCCGCTGATCAGCCCCTGCCAGTACCAGCTGCGGGGCATGAGCGATGGTGTGAGCGACGCCCAGAAGAGGTTCAGCCCGATGACCAGACCGACGAGGTCGAAGTTGCTGCTGAGCACTCGAAAGATCCGCTGCGCGACTCGAGTGAGCGTCTGGCGCGGGGTGGTGGTCACCTCACGAGTGTAGACGTGGCGCGTCATCGCCGAAAACCGGTGCCGGGCAGACGAAACAGTGCCCAAGGTGGGAGTCGAACCCACACGCCCTCTCGGGCAGAGCATTTTGAGTGCCCCGCGTCTGCCATTCCGCCACTTGGGCCAGCATCATCGAAGACCGACCGGTGGTCGGCCGACGACACACGGCCGACGTCATCATACCGTAAGCTAGGCGTGTGAGTGATGAAACCGCAGCCCCCAAACCGATGCGACGCGTGGTCGTCGCCGAAGACGAGTCGCTCATCCGCATGGATATCGTCGACACCCTGCAAGACGCCGGGTTCGACGTCGTCGGCGAGGCCGGCGACGGCGCGAAGGGCCTTGAGCTCGCTCGTGAGCTGAAGCCCGATCTCGTCGTCTTCGACGTCAAGATGCCCGAGATGGACGGCATCACCGCCGCTCAGCACATCACCGACGAGGGCATCGCCCCTGTCGTGCTGCTGACCGCGTTCAGCCAGAAAGAACTCGTCGAGCGGGCCTCCGAGGCGGGGGCGATGGCCTATGTGGTCAAGCCCTTCACCCCGGCAGAGCTGATTCCGGCGATCGAGATCGCTCTCTCGCGCCACGCGCAGTTCAAGGCCCTCGAAGACGAAGTCGCCGACATCGTCGAGCGTTTTGAGACCCGCAAACTGCTCGACCGCGCAAAGGGCCTGCTCAACCAGCGCATGGGCATGACCGAGCCCGAGGCCTTTCGCTGGATTCAGAAGGCCAGCATGGATCGTCGCGCCACGATGCGCGAGGTCGCGCAAGCCGTCATCCAGCAGCTCGACCCAGACCATGGCAAAGAGCATGGCAAAGGCGACCACCATGGCAAGGGCGATCACCACGCTTCGAAAAGCGAGCATCCCAAGCCGCACCACGACGACGCCGAATAGCCGCTGACGGTCGCAGACCGACACGCAGACGCCGTCTCAGACAGAGATCAGACAAGAGAGATCAGACAGAGACTCGATCAGACGCCACACCGACATACACCGGTGTGGCGTCTGTCATCTGCGTCTGTCATCTGCGCCGGGCAGCCGCGCCGTCCGGGTCCCCGGTCACGCGTTGCGCAGAAAGTTCGTGATGCGCACCGTCGAGATCAGACGATCCTGCTCGTCGGTGATCGTGATCTCGTGTGTGGTCAGCGTTCCGCCGAGGTGCAGCGCCCGGCAGGTGCCGGTCACCGTGCCGGTGCGCACCGAGCGGGTGTGCGTCGCGTTGATCTCGATGCCCACCGCCACCTTGTCGCGATCGATCGCGTGCACGTTCGCAGCGAACGACCCCAGGGTCTCGCCGAGGGTCACGTACGCTCCGCCGTTGACGACGCCATAGGGCTGGCGGTTGCCCTCGGCGGGCATCGTGGCCACCGCCTCGTCGGCTGAGAGGCTCACCAACGCGATGCCCAGTTTCTCGGCGAGCTCGCCGAGCGTGCCCCGCTGCTCCAGCAGGCGCCGGGCCGCATCCGTTCGGGCCGCATCTATGATCGACATGTGCACTCCTTCGGGTCTGTGACGTGCGGAATCGCTCGTGCAGCAGACGATACCCGACGCGGCAGCCCGCATGAGACGAGCAGGGCCGCTCCACGATTCGCCGGGTAAGGTGGTGGGCGTGACTGACACCTCCCGAGACACCCTGATGGTCATCGACGGGCACTCGCTCGCCTTCCGCGCCTTCTACGCTCTGCCGCCCGAGAGCTTCCAGCTTGAGTCGGGCCTGCACACCAACGCCATCCACGGCTTTCTTGGGATGCTGCTGAACCTCCTCGACAAAGAACGTCCGACTCGCATCGCGGTCGCCTTCGACCTCTCGCGTCACTCGTTCCGCACCGAGGAGTACCCCGAGTACAAGGGCACGCGCGGCGAGACGCCAGAGGAGTTCAAAGGTCAGGTCGAGCACCTGCAGCAGGTGCTCGAAGCGATGAACATCACGGTCATCACCAAAGAGAACTTCGAGGCCGATGACATCCTCGCCACACTGAGCCTCGTCGCCGAGCAGGCCGGCGAGCACGTGCTGGTCGTCAGCGGCGACCGCGACACCTTTCAGCTCGTCGACGAGAACGTGACGCTGCTCTACCCGGTCAAAGGCGTCAGCCAGCTGTCCCGCTTCACCCCTGATGCCGTGCACGAGAAGTACGGCGTGCCGCCCGAGCACTACCCAGACATCGCCGCCCTGGTCGGCGAGACCAGCGACAACCTGCCGGGCGTGCCCGGCGTGGGGCCAAAGACCGCGGCCAAATGGATCAACAAGTACGGCGACGTCTACGACATCATCGCCAGCGCAGACGCCATCAAGGGCAAGGTGGGCGAGAGCCTGCGGGCACACATCGACGACGTCGAGCGCAACCGTCGGCTGAACCGGCTGCGCCGCGATCTCGAGCTGCCCGTCACCCTCGATGACCTCAAAGTGCGTGGCGTCGATCACGAGCGCGTCGAACAGGTCTTCACCGAACTCGAGCTGCGCACCATGAAGGCGCGTGTGCAGGGGCTCGACGGGCAGCTGCACAAGGTCAAGCAGCGTGCGGTGCCGGTCAGCGGCATCGACGCCGGACCGAACGGAGCCGGTGCGAACGCGAGTGCGCCAGCTCAGGCGACCACGGCATCCTCGTTCGGGCAGACGCACAACGGCGGTCTGCCGGTGCCGGTCATCACGGCCGAACCCCCAGTAGCGACCAAGGCCGCCTCGGTGACGGCGCTGCTCGCCTGGGCTGCGTCACTCGGGGCGGATGCCACGGTCGGTCTGGCATTCGAGATCGCCGACGGCGGCCCCATCGCCATGGCGCTCGCCACGGCAGACGAGTCGCGCGTCGCCGCGCTTCCCGGCGGCTCTGACACGACGACCCGCGAATCTCTGCATCAGTGGCTGGCAGGCGAGCACCCCAAAGCGGTGCACGGCCTCAAGCAGATGCTGCACGAGCTCGACCGTGCAGGCATCACCGCGCCGCGTGACGCGGCGGAGCGCAGTGTGGGGGAGGCCGTAGGTGGGATCGTGCTCGACTCCGAGCTGGCCTGGTACCTCTTCGATTCGACGCGCAGCGACTACTCGCTGCGCGCGAGCGAAGACCTCTTCTTCACTTCGCAGTTCGAGCATGAGGTCGCCGATGACGCGCTCTTCGACGTTGCGGGCGAGGCAGGCGAGGAGGCTTCGTCGACCGCGGACGGCTCAGCAGCGCCGTCGGGGGCAGACCGCGACACCGCGCTCGCCGCATGGCAGACCCTCGTGCTCGGGCGCGAGCTCGTGCGCTCGCTCGACACCACCCGCGGCGGTCAGGTGCTGCGCGACATCGAGCTGCCGCTCTCACCCGTGTTGGCGAAGATGGAGGCGACCGGCATCGCAGTCGACGTCGACGGGCTCGAACAGCTCGGCGACAGCTTCGCCGACAAGGCCCGCGACATCGCCTCAGAGGCCTACAAAGTCATCGGGCACGAGACGAACCTGGCCAGCCCGAAGCAGCTGCAGCAGGTGCTCTTCGACGAGCTGGGCATGCCCAAGACACGAAAGACGAAGACCGGCTACTCGACCAACCAGGCGGCGCTCACCGCGCTCTACGAGCAGACGCAGCACCCGTTCCTCGAGCTGCTCGCCGCACACCGCGACGCGACCAAGCTCGCCCAGATGGTGGTCAGTCTGCGTCGCACCGTCGCAGATGACGGTCGCATCCACACGACGTATCAGCAGACCGGCACCGCGACCGGCCGCCTGAGCTCGACCGACCCCAATCTGCAGAACATCCCGGTGCGCACCGAAGAGGGGCGGCGCATTCGCGATCAGTTCGTCTCGGCTCCCGAGTACGAGACGCTGATCAGCGCCGACTACTCGCAGATCGAGATGCGCATCATGGCGCACGTCTCGCGCGACGAAGGCCTGATCGAGGCGTTCAACTCGGGTGAGGATCTGCACCGCTACGTGGGTTCGAAGGTCTTCGGCGTGACTCCCGACGAAGTGACTCCCGAGATGCGTTCGAAGGTCAAGGCGATGAGCTATGGGCTCGTCTACGGGCTCAGCGCCTTCGGGCTGGCCAACCAGCTGCGCATCACGCGCGATGAGGCCAAAGATCTGATGTCAGGCTACTTCCGGCGGTTCGGCGGCGTGCGCGACTATCTGCGCAACGTGGTCGAGCAGGCTCGCGTCGATGGCTACACCGAGACGATCTACGGGCGACGTCGCCCCTTCGGCGACCTGCACTCGCGTGACCGCCGGGTGCGCGACAACGCCGAGCGCGCCGCTCTCAACGCGCCGATTCAGGGCAGCGCCGCCGACATCATCAAGCTCGCCATGCTGGCCGTCGACCGGCGTCTCGCGACGCAGGGGCTGCGCTCGCGGCTGCTGCTGCAGGTGCATGACGAACTCATCCTCGAAGTGGCTGACGGCGAGCTGGAGGCCGTTCGCAATCTCGTCACCGACGCGATGGGAAACGCGGCCAGTCTCGATGTGCCGCTCGACGTGCACATCGGCACCGGCACCAGCTGGAACAAGGCCGCGCACTGATGAAGGTCTCACTCGCCACTCGTGTCGGCGATCTCGCCGAAGAGCAGATCGTCGCGATTCTGCGTCAGGCGTACCCGGCGGGGGAGCACCCGACCGAGGTCGAGAACGACGACGCCGCGGTCATCACGGTGACCCCCGGGCTGCGCCTGGTCACTTCGAGCGACATGCTGATCGAGCACGAAGACTTCGTCTTGCCCGAGTTCAGCGCGTACGACGTCGGCTGGAAGACCGCAGCGGTCAATCTCTCGGACATCGGGGCGATGGGCGCACAGCCGACCGGGCTGGTGATGGCTCTGGGTCTCGGACACGATGCGACCGTGGCCGACCTCATCGGGTATGCGCGAGGTGTGCGCGACGCCGTGAACGAACTCGCTCCACAGGTGTCGATCTGGGGCGGCGATCTCTCACACGCCCGCCTGTTCACCTCGCAGGCGACCAGCTACGGCGAGGTGGCTGAGCCCGTGACCCGCGGCGGCGCGCTGCTCGGCGACGTCGTCGCCTATGCCGGTCTGCTCGGGTTCGCGGCCGCCGGTCTGCGCATCCTGATGGGCGAGCGCACAGACGATCCTGACCTGCGCGGCCTCGAGCGCACCGGCGCGATTCAGCATGCGGTGGATGCCCAGCTGCGTCCGCACCCTCCGGTCTCGCTGGGTGCACGTGCGGCTGCGTACGGCGCGCACTCTCTCATCGACGTGTCAGACGGGCTCGCGCGCGACGCCGCCAGAATCGCCGCTGCGTCAGACGTCACCCTCGACTTCGTCTCGGGCGCGCTGGCCGGGCGCTGCGCCGATCTCGGCTGGACGCGGCACACTCTCGGCGTCGACCCGTGGGAGCTCGTCATGGCAGGAGGGGAGGACTTCGGCCTGCTCGGCACGTTCGCGGCGGACGCCGCGCTGCCCGAAGGCTTCGAGGCGGTGGGCACCGTGATCGAACGCGGCGAACACGGCGTGCTGCTCAGTGGTCGACCCACGGAGTACTTGGGCTTCGACCACTTTCGGCACAGCTGAGGTCAGCCTGGAGAACTGCGGCGTGTCGCGGGTGATGTGTTTGCCAGGTGCTTATCAGACCCGGTAGTGTTGCACAATGGATCATGCTCAAGCCGAGTGCGGTCCACACCAACATCCATCGTCGGGAGCAGTAGAGTGCGGCCAATGCCGAGCTCGCCCGACCTGAGCAGCACACGCACTGGAGTACCCACTCAATGTCAACTGAAATCGACCAGAAGGCCCCCGAGCAGATCGCCGTCAACGACATCGGCTCATCAGAGGACTTCCTGGCAGCGGTCGAAAAGACGCTGAAATTCTTCAATGACGGCGACCTCATCACAGGTACCGTCGTCAAGATCGACCGCGACGAGGTACTCCTCGATGTCGGCTACAAGACCGAGGGTGTCATTCCCTCACGCGAGCTCTCGATCAAGCATGACGTCGATCCCGACGAGGTCGTCAAGGTCGGCGACGAGGTCGAGGCCCTGGTTCTTCAGAAAGAAGACAAAGAAGGCCGCCTCATCCTGTCGAAGAAGCGTGCGCAGTACGAGCGCGCCTGGGGCGACGTCGAGAAGATCAAGGAAGCCGACGGTGTCGTCAAGGGCACGGTCATCGAGGTCGTCAAGGGCGGCCTGATCGTCGACATCGGCCTGCGTGGCTTCCTGCCCGCATCGCTGATCGAGCTGCGCCGAGTGCGCGACCTGACGCCGTACCTGGGCCAGGAGCTCGAGGCCAAGATCCTCGAGCTCGACAAGAACCGCAACAATGTGGTGCTGTCGCGTCGTGCTCTGCTCGAAGAGACCCAGTCGGCCACCCGCACCTCGTTCCTCAACGAGCTGCGCCCGGGCCAGATTCGCAAGGGCGTCGTCTCGTCGATCGTCAACTTCGGCGCATTCGTCGACCTCGGCGGCGTCGACGGCCTCGTGCACGTCTCGGAGCTCAGCTGGAAGCACATCGAGCACGCGTCAGACGTGGTCAAGGTCGGCCAGGAGGTCACCGTCGAGGTGCTCTCCGTCGAGCGCGACCGCGAGCGCGTCTCGCTGTCTCTCAAGGCGACGCAGGAAGATCCGTGGCAGGTCTTCGCCCGCACCCATGCCATCGGCCAGCTGGCCCCCGGCAAGGTCACCAAGCTCGTTCCGTTCGGCGCGTTTGTGCGTGTCGCCGACGGCATCGAGGGCCTGGTGCACATCTCGGAGCTCTCGAACCGCCACATCGACCTCGCCGAGCAGGTCGTGCAGGTCGGCCAGGAGGTCTTCGTGCGCATCATCGACATCGACCTCGACCGTCGTCGCATCTCGCTGTCGCTCAAGCAGGCCAACGAGGGCATCGATCCCGAGTCGACCGACTTCGATCCCGCGCTGTACGGCATGGTGACCGAGTACGACGAGCAGGGCAACTACAAGTACCCCGAAGGCTTCGACCCCGAGACCAACGAGTGGAAGCCCGGCTTCGAAGAGGCCCGCGAGAAGTGGGAGCAGGAGTACGCCAAGGCTCAGGCTCTGTGGGAGGCCCACAAGAAGCAGGTCGCCGAGCAGAACGCCAAGGAGTCCGAGGCTGGCTTCGGTGCAAGCGAGTCGACTTCGGCGACTTCGTACAGCTCGAACGAGCACGAGGGCACGCTGGCTGACGACGCGTCGCTCGCCGCGCTCAAGGAGCAGCTCGAGCAGCACTGAGTTCGTCGGAGCGTCTGAGACGCGGCGGCTTGTGCCGTTGCGCTGAGATGTTCCGAGAGTTCTGACAGACCGCCCCGCATACCGTTCTTCGGTGTGCGGGGCGGTCTTCTGCGTGCTGGCGTCCCTCTGCGGCGACCGTCGCTCCGGTGTGCGAGTGCGGGCGCGTGAACTGGGGCGAGGGGCGTCCTGCGACGGTGTGCATGCGGCGGCAGGGATGGGATGCGCACCTGGTCGAGCCCGCGGTCGAGCCCGCGGCTGGGGTCGCGGGCGATACAGTGGACACATGCCAACTGTCATCGCACTCACTGGTGGAATCGCTGCAGGCAAGTCGACTGTGGCAGGCATCTTCGCCCGACAAGGCGCCCGTGTGATCGACGCCGACAAGGTGTCGCGCGAGGTCGTCGAACCCGGACAGCCCGCTCTGCACGAGATTCACGAGACGTTCGGCGACGAGGTGATGAACTCCGACGGCACCCTGAACCGCAGGGCATTGGCCGAACAGGTCTTCAATGACCCCGCGAAGCTCGCGCAGCTGAACGCCATCGTGCACCCACGGGTGCGCGACCGCGTAGCCGAGCGAATCGCCGGAGCTCCGGACGAGTCGATCGTGATCTACGACGTGCCTCTGCTCGTCGAAGCCGACCTGCCCCAGCCATTCGACGCCGTGGTGACCGTCAGCGCTCCGGAACAGACTCGGATCGATCGTCTGATCGCCGAACGTGCGTACACCGTCGTCGAGGCGTCTCAGCGGGTCGCCGCACAGGTCAGCGAAGAAGAGCGTGAGGCGATCGCCGACTTCGTGGTCGACGCCTCCGGAACGATCGCCGATACCGAGCGCAACGCTCTGCAGATCTGGCACCAGATGGCAGCGGCATACCTCTGATCGGTCGGCGGCATCGTCGCTGACAAAGCCGAAGGGCTCCGCTACCATTGAGGCCATGAGCACCACATTCACACAAGACATCGAGGCCGAGCGTTTCGTTCTGCGCGATGAAGACGGTGCACTGCTCAGCGCAGTCGACTATTCCATCAACCGACAGTCCGTCATCGCGCTGACCCATGTCTTCACGCCGCCGGCGCTGCGCGGTCATGGCTACGCGGGCCAGGCAGTCGAACAGGCCGTCACTCTGATCAGCCAGCAGGGCGGGCTGCGCATCCGACCCACCTGCTGGTATGCGGCGCGGTGGTTCGAGCGACATCCCGAGTGGAATTCGATTCTCGCCGACTGAGGTCGTCCATTCGAACATAGGTTCGATATCAGGCGACTCTGCGACTAGACTGTAACCGTGCAGCCGACCCGTGAAGTACGACCGTTCGAGGTCGTCAGCCCCTATCAGCCCTCCGGCGATCAGCCTCAGGCGATCGATCAGCTCGAGCATCGTCTTCGCGATGGCGAGCGCGATGTCGTGCTGCTCGGTGCGACCGGTACGGGCAAGTCGGCGACGACTGCATGGCTCATCGAACGAGTGCAGCGTCCCACACTCGTGCTCGCGCACAATAAGACGCTGGCCGCTCAGCTCGCCAACGAATTTCGCGAGCTGCTGCCGAACAACGCAGTGGAGTACTTCGTGTCGTACTACGACTACTACCAGCCTGAGGCCTACGTTCCTCAGACCGATACCTTCATCGAGAAAGACTCGTCGGTCAACGCCGAGGTCGAACGTCTGCGTCACTCGGCCACGCGCTCACTGCTGAGCAGGCGTGACGTGGTCGTGGTCTCGACGGTGTCGTGCATCTACGGTCTGGCCACCCCTGACGAATACCTGCAGGCGATGCTGTCGCTGCACGTGGGCGACCGCATCGACCGCGACGAGCTGATTCATCGATTTCTCGATATGCAGTACAAGCGCAATGACGTCGAGTTCGTGCGCGGCAACTTCCGCGTGCGCGGTGACACCATCGAGATCATCCCGGTCTATGACGAGCAGGCGATGCGCATCGAGCTCTTCGGCGACGAGATCGAGTCGCTCTCGTCGCTGCATCCGCTGACCGGTGAGATCCTGAAGAGCGAAGACACAGTCGCGATCTTCCCCGCATCGCACTATGTCGCCAGCGACCAGACGATGCGTCGCGCCATCGGCGAGATTCAGGACGATCTCGATGTGCGGCTGCACGAATTCGAGAAGCAGAACAAGCTGCTCGAGGCCCAGCGTCTGAAGATGCGCACCAGCTACGACCTCGAGATGCTCGAGCAGATCGGGTTCTGCAGCGGCATCGAGAACTACTCCCGCTATATCGACGGTCGTGCCCCTGGAGAGCCTCCGCACTGCCTGCTCGACTACTTTCCCGACGACTTTCTGACCGTCATCGACGAGTCTCACGTCACCGTGCCGCAGATCGGGGGCATGTACGAAGGCGATGCCTCGCGCAAGCGCACGCTCGTCGAGCACGGCTTCCGCCTGCCCAGCGCCATGGACAACCGACCGCTGCGGTGGAGCGAGTTCGAAGACCGCGTCGGGCAGACCGTCTACCTCTCGGCCACCCCAGGGCAGTACGAGCTGTCGCACGCCGACGGCGTCGTCGAGCAGATCATCCGCCCCACCGGCCTGCTCGATCCGCTCGTCGTGGTCAAACCCTCCAAGGGACAGATCGACGACCTGCTCGAACAGATCAGGCAGCGCGTCGACCGCAGCGAACGCGTGCTCGTCACCACGCTGACCAAGAAGATGTCCGAAGACCTCACCGAGTTCCTCGCAGACAACGGCGTGCGCGTCGAGTACCTGCACTCCGACGTCGACACGCTGCGCCGCGTCGAGCTGCTCACCGAACTGCGCCGAGGCACCTTCGACGTGCTCGTCGGCATCAACCTGCTGCGCGAGGGACTCGACCTTCCCGAGGTCAGCCTCGTAGCGATCCTCGATGCCGACAAAGAGGGGTTCTTGCGTTCGACCACCTCACTGGTGCAGACGATCGGTCGAGCCGCACGAAACGTCAGCGGCGAGGTGCACATGTATGCCGACACCGTCACCGACTCGATGCGTCGAGCCATCGATGAGACGAATCGGCGGCGCGAGATCCAGAAGCAGTACAACGACGACCACGGCATCGACCCGCAGCCGCTGCGAAAGAAGATCGCCGACATCACCGACCAGATCATCCGCGAAGACCAAGACACCCAAGAACTCATGTCGGGTCACGGTCGCAAAGGCCGAGGCGCGGCGGCAAAACACGGCCGCGGCCATCAGAAGACCGCCGACGCCGTCGGGGTCGAGACCACGATCGGCTCCACCGGAGACGCAGGCCCGGCCCCCCGATTCGAAGACGCCCACGGCGTCGAAGAGCTCTCGAAGCTGGCGGCCGAGCTCAACGAGCAGATGCTTCAGGCAGCCAAAGAGCTGCAGTTCGAACTGGCGGCACGCCTGCGCGATGAGCTCAAAGACGTGAAGAGCGAACTGCGCAGTGTGCAGAAAGCCGATCTCCGATGAGCGTGACACGCTCCGGCATCCGCACCCAGCGCAGCACGGCATGAGTGCGCGCACGACGCCAGAACCATACGACTCCGACATCCCCCCAGCACCGACGACCTCACGAAGAAGATCATCATGACGCACCAGGCCAGCAGCACCGCGCAGAACGGCGCAGCCCCCACAACGAGCGAGACGACGGCGCAGGCTCGCCTCTCGAAGCAGGCAGAGGCAGACCAGTCGGAATCGGCTGAGACTCGCAGCGCACATCCCGGTCGCATACAGAAACGAGCCAACGACCGTATCGAGGTGCGCGGCGCGCGGGTGCACAACCTGCGCAACATCGATGTGAACTTTCCCCGCGACTCACTGGTGCTCTTCACCGGGCTCAGCGGCTCGGGCAAGTCGTCACTCGCCTTCGACACCATCTTCGCCGAGGGGCAGCGTCGCTACGTTGAGAGCCTCTCTGCCTATGCGCGGCAGTTTCTCGGGCAGGTCGACCGCCCCGACGTCGACTTCATTGAGGGCCTGAGTCCTGCGGTCTCGATCGACCAGAAGTCGACGAACCGCAACCCGCGGTCGACCGTCGGCACCATCACCGAGATCTACGACTATCTGAGACTGTTGTTCAGCCGTGCGGGCACTCCGCATTGCCCGGTGTGCGACGCGGTGATCCAGCGTCAGACGGTGCAGCAGATCGTCGACGAACTGCTCAAACTGCCAGAGGGCACGCGCTTCCAAGTGCTCGCCCCGGTGGTGCGTCAGCGCAAGGGCGAGTTCGTCGACCTGCTGGCCAACCTGCAGGCCCAGGGCTTCGCACGTGCCGTCGTCGACGGAGACACTGTGCAGCTCTCAGAGGCGCCCAAGCTGAAGAAGACCTTCAAACACGACATCTCGGTGGTCGTCGACCGTCTCGTGGCGCGGCCGGGAATCGACACGCGACTCACCGATTCGGTCGAGACGGCGCTGAAAGCGGCGGATGGGCTGGTGATCGCCGACTTCGTCGATCGCTCCGATGACGACGAGACAGGGGAGCGTCAGCGGGTCTTCAGCGAAGACCTCTCGTGCCCCAACGGCCACACCATCACGGTCACCGACTTCGAACCGCGGACCTTCTCGTTCAACGCACCCTTCGGCGCCTGCCCCGAGTGCTCCGGCCTCGGCACCGCGATGAGCGTCGACGAAGAACTGGTCATCGGCGACCCCGAGGCGTCGATTCACGACGGAGCCATTCTGCCGTGGAGCACGCAGAGCAAAGGGCTCTCGCACTTCTTCGAGCACGTGCTCGAAGGCCTGGCCGATGAGAACGGCTTCTCGCTCGACACGCCGTGGCACAAGCTCAGCGCGAAGGCCCGGGCGCTGGTGCTCAACGGCAAAGACTTCAACGTGAAGGTGCGCTACCGCAACCGCTTCGGACGCGAGATCAAGTACACCAGCGGGTTCGAAGGAGTGCTGCCCTACGTGCACCGTCACTGGCTCGAAGCTGAGAGCGACGCGCAGCGTGATCGCTACGAGCCGTACCTGCGCGAGGTGCCCTGCTCAGTGTGCCACGGAGCCCGCCTGAAGCCAGAGGTGCTCTCGGTCAAAGTCGACGGCCTCAGCATTTGGGACGTCGTCAAGATGCCGCTCGACCAGACCGCCGAGTTCTTCAGTCACCTGCGTCTCGGCCAGCGTGAGACGGCAATCGCCGAGCCGGTGCTGCGCGAGGTGCGCGCCCGACTCGACTTTCTGCTCGAAGTCGGCCTCGACTACCTCTCGCTCTCGCGCACTGCTGGAACGCTCTCCGGCGGTGAGGCCCAGCGCATCCGCCTGGCGACGCAGATCGGATCAGGTCTGACCGGAGTGCTGTACGTGCTCGACGAGCCCTCGATCGGTCTGCACCAGCGTGACAACCGCCGTCTGATCGCGACCCTGCGCAAGCTTCGAGATCTCGGCAACACGCTGCTCGTGGTCGAGCACGACGAAGAGACCATTCAGGCAGCCGACTGGATCGTCGACATCGGCCCGGGTGCGGGCGTCAACGGCGGCCGAGTGATTCACTCGGGCAGTTACGAGGCCCTGCTGCAGAATCGCGACTCGATCACTGGCGACTATCTGGCGGGGCGGCGCAGCATCCCGCTGCCCGAGAAACGGCACCGCACCTCGAAGCAGCGACAGATCTCGGTGGTGGGTGCTCGTGAGAACAATCTGCGCGACGTCGACGTGAGCTTCCCGATCGGAGTGATGACCGTGGTGACCGGGGTCAGCGGTTCAGGCAAGTCCACGCTGGTCAATGACATCCTCTATCGCGTGCTCGCTCAGAAGCTCAACCATGCGCGCAACGTGGCCGGGAAACACACTCGCATCACCGGTATCTCACAGCTCGACAAAGTGGTGCACGTCGATCAGAGCCCGATCGGCCGCACGCCGAGGTCGAACCCGGCGACCTACACGGGAGTGTTCGATCAGATTCGCAAGCTCTTCGCGCAGACGCCCGAGGCTCAGGCACGCGGGTACCTTCCAGGTCGCTTCTCGTTCAACGTCAAGGGAGGCCGCTGCGAGGCCTGCAACGGCGACGGCACGCTCAAGATCGAGATGAACTTTCTGCCAGACGTCTATGTCGACTGCGAGGTCTGCCACGGCGCTCGGTACAACCGCGACACGCTCGCCGTGCGCTACAAGGGCAAGAACATCGCCGAGGTGCTCGATATGTCCATCGCTCAGGCCGCTGAGTTCTTCGAGCCGATCAACAGCATCCACCGTTACATGAAGACGCTGGTCGACGTCGGGCTCGGCTACGTGACCTTGGGGCAGAGCGCCACGACGCTCTCGGGCGGAGAGGCCCAGCGTGTGAAGCTCGCCACCGAACTGCAGCGTCGTTCGAACGGGCGAAGCGTCTATGTGCTCGACGAGCCCACGACGGGTCTGCACTTCGAAGATGTGCGCAAGCTGCTCATCGTGCTGCGCGAACTCGTCGACAAGGGCAATACGGTGATCGTCATCGAGCACAACCTCGACGTGATCAAGAGCGCCGACTGGATCATCGACATGGGGCCTGAGGGCGGCTCTGGCGGTGGCACGGTCGTGGCCGAGGGCACCCCGGAAGAGGTCGCCCGGGTGCCTGAGAGCCACACTGGAGCATTCCTGGCCGAGATCTTCGACCGAAGTGCCTCGAAGTCCCAGGCTGAGGGTGCAGCGACGCGCTCGGCGGGGAAGGCCCGCTGACCGTGGCCGAAGATCTCTCGTGGCGACCGCGCACGGGTGACATCCCGTCGAAGCCGGGAGTGTACCGGTGGCTCGACGCCAACGGCCGCGTGATCTACGTCGGCAAGGCAAAGAACCTGCGTGCACGGCTCAGCAGCTACTTCGCTCCGCTGCACACGCTGCACGAGCGCACTCGACGCATGGTCACGACCGCCCGTGAGCTGCGGTGGACGATCGTGGGCAGCGAGTTCGAGGCGCTGCAGCTCGAGTACACCTGGATCAAAGAGTTCGATCCGCCGTTCAACGTGCAGTTCAAAGACGACAAGTCGTACCCGTACCTCGCGCTCACGATGTCCGAAGAGATCCCTCGCGTCACGATCACACGGGGCCGGCACAAAAAGGGCGATCGATACTTCGGGCCGTATGTCAAGGTCTACGACCTGCGCTCGACCATCGACTCGCTGCTCAAAGTGTTCCCGATGCGCAGCTGCAAGGCCTCCACGCTGAAGCGCGCACAGCGCACCGGCAAGCCCTGTCTGCTCGGCGACATCGGCAAATGCTCGGCCCCCTGCGTCGGTCGGGTCTCGATCGACGAGCACAGAGAGACCGCTCGGCACGTGATCCGCTTCATGGCAGGTCAGGATCAGGCCTATATTCGTGACCTGCGGCAGCGCATGCAGCGCGCCAGCGACGACCTCGAGTTCGAGCAGGCGGCGCGGCTGCGTGATCAGCTGCAGGCTCTGGACTCCGTGCTCGCCTCGACGGCGGTCGTGCTCTCCGACCACGAGAACGCCGACGTGCTCGGCATCAGCGACGACGATCTGCACGCAGCAGTGCACGTGTTCATGGTTCGCGGCGGACGCATTCGCGGGGTGCGCACCTGGCTCATCGACAAAGAGCTCGAGATGCCTGACTCCGAGTTCCTGGCTCAGGCGCTGCAGCACGTCTATCTCGATGATGCGGATCGTCCCCTGACCGTGCCCGTGCAGATTCTGCTGCCTGCGATGCCGGCGGATGCCGAGGCCGTCACCGAGCTGCTCGAGCGTCGTCGGGGCGGTCCGGTCCATCTTCGCGTGCCGCAGCGCGGTGAGAAGCTCTCGCTGCAGCAGACGGTTACCACGAACGCCGCTGAGGCGCTGAGGCAGTACAAGATGAAGCGTGCCAGCGACTATGTGGCGCGCAGCAGCGCTCTGACCGAGATCGCGCGGGCGCTGGGCATGAGCGAAGCGCCGCTGCGCATGGAGTGCTACGACATCTCACATCTCGGCGGCACCGATGTCGTGGCCTCGATGGTGGTCTTCGAGGACGGCCTGCCGAAGAAGCGGGACTACCGCAAGTTCTCGATCGTGGGCACCAACGACGACACCGCCTCGATCCATCAGGTCATCTCGCGTCGTCTCGCACATCTGCGCGAGCAGCAGAGTCCGGCGGGATCACCCTCGGATGCTCCCCGAGACCCTCGGCAGAACTCGTTCCAGTACTTTCCGAGTCTCATCATCGTCGACGGCGGTGCACCTCAGGTGGCGGCCGCGAAGCGTGCACTCGAAGAGCACGGGTTCGCCGACCGCATCGCGTTGGCCGGCATCGCCAAACGCCTCGAGGAGCTCTGGGTGCCGGACGACGACTACCCGGTGATCCTCCCGCGCAACAGCGAGGCGATGTTCATGGTGCAGCGCATCCGTGACGAGGCCCATCGATTCGCGATCACCTACCAGCGCAACTCCCGCACCAAGGCCTATGAGACCGACCTCGCCGCAGTGCCGGGCATCGGCGACCGTCGCGCACGCGACCTGCTGCGTCACTTCGGCTCTCCGGCCCGTGTCGCCGAGGCCGGCGTCGAAGAGCTCTGCGCCGTGCCCGGCATCGGCGCGACGACGGCCCAGAGACTCGCTGAATGGCAGCACCGCAATCGGGCTAAGGTTGATGATCATGAAGGCGAGCGTGAGCGAGACAGTGCAGAGTGACCCCGCGCAGACGGACTCTGCGACGTCCGCAGGCGCGCGGCCGAACGCAGAGCGCAGCGAGTTTCTGATCCTGACCGGGCTCTCGGGCGCCGGACGCTCGACCGTTGCGAACGCGCTCGAAGACATGGGCTGGTACGTGATCGACAACCTGCCGCCCAAGATGCTGGTTCCGCTCGCGCACTTCGTCGAAGACGGCGAGCACGACATCCGTCGCCTGGCTGTCGTCATCGACGTGCGCGGGGGCACGGTGTTCAGCGATCTCGACGCGCAGCTCGATGCGCTCAACGGCCTCGCCGTGCCCATGCGGGTGGTCTATCTCGAGGCGAGCGACGCCGAACTCGTTCGGCGATTCGAGAAGGTGCGGCGTCCGCACCCGCTGCAGAGCGGTGGCACGCTGGTCGAGCGCATCCGGGCTGAGCGCCAGCTGCTTGCCGGACTGCGCGGTCGTGCCGACACCATCATCGACACCACCGGTCTCAACGTGCATCAGCTGACCAACCGTGCCTTTGACCTCTTCGGCGGCGACCAGGCCGACACCGTCACTGTGACGATCACCAGTTTCGGCTTCAAGTACGGCATTCCGCTCGACGCCGACATGGTGGCAGACATGCGCTTTCTGCCGAATCCGTTCTGGGTCGAAGAGCTTCGAGCGCACACCGGTGCTGACGACGATGTGAGAGAATATGTGCTCGGCCAGCCAGGAGCACAGGAGTTCCTGAGTGACTACGAGCGTGTGCTGGGCACAGTGATAGACGGATACCTGCGTGAGAACAAGCGTCACGCGATGTTCGCCTTCGGGTGCACGGGGGGCAAACATCGCTCGGTGGCCACGGCGAACGAGATGGCGCGCAGACTGCGCAAGCATCCAGATCTCATCGTCGAAGTCACACACAGAGACCTTGGAAAGGAATGACCTGCGGTGCCACTGACAGCCCAAGTCAAACAGGAGCTCATGAGGCACCGATACCCGACCGGTCGACTGCGCGCAGCTGAGCTCGCCAGTCTGCTGCGTTTCGCGGGCGGTCTGCATCACATCTCCGGTCATATCGTCATCGAGGTCGTGCTCGACTCTCCCGAACTCACTGAACGGGTGCGGCGCGGCCTGGCCGAACTGTACGGTGCCCCGGCACAGCTCGTCGAGAGCGTGGGAGCACCTGGCGAGTACGTGCTGCGCATCCCGCGCGGGGGAGAGATTCTGGCCCGCCAGACCGGCATGACCGACACCCGCAATCGTCCCGTGCGCGGCCTGCCGAGCGCGTTGGTCAACGGTTCGCCCGAGATCTCCTGCGCCGTCTGGCGGGGAGCGTTTCTGGCGGCCGGCTCGCTGAGCGATCCCGGGCGCAGCTCGGCGCTCGAAGTGGTGTGCCCGGTCGCTGAGGCGGCAATGGCCCTCGTGGGCACGGCCCGTCGCGTCGGCGTCGTCACGAAGGCACGCGAGATCCGCGGGTCGCACCGAGTGGTGGTGCGTGAGCCCGAGGCGATCGCGACGATGCTGCGGCTGCTCGGTGCGACGCACACCCTCGAAGAGTGGGAA
Source organism: Pseudoclavibacter sp. CFCC 13611 (assembly GCF_008831225.1). Lineage (NCBI taxonomy): Bacteria > Bacillati > Actinomycetota > Actinomycetes > Micrococcales > Microbacteriaceae > Pseudoclavibacter > Pseudoclavibacter sp. CFCC 13611. The sequence goes on from NZ_WBKE01000002.1 coordinate 590,684, forward strand.
GAGGTGCGGCACCGTCGTGAAGTGCGAGCCAACGTCAACCGACTGGTGAACTTCGACGACGCGAACCTGCGGCGCTCGGCTCAGGCAGCCGTCGCAGCCAGCGCGCGCGTCGAGCGGGCGCTCGAGATCCTCGGCGATGAGATCCCCGATCATCTGCGTCAGGCGGGCGATCTTCGCCTGCAGCACCGACAGGCGAGTCTCGACGAACTGGGTCGCCTCGCCGATCCCGTGCTGACGAAGGATGCCGTCGCCGGTCGCATCCGTCGTCTGCTGGCCATGGCCGATCGCCGTGCGAAGGAGCTGGGACTGCCGGGCACCGAGGCCAACGTGCCCGACAGCGTGCGCTGATCGACCGTCGGGCAGGTACGCACGGCGTCTTCGGTCAATTGACCGAACAAGCATTTCGCGGTCAGTGAACGTCGTATGACATTGCGCATCTCTTGCGTCGTTCGCCGCCACAGCTGAGTACACTCGCACACAGGGCGGTCGGTTTCGACCGTCACATCTGTGAACTGTGAGGAGTTGTCATGTCTGTCTACACCCTTCCCGATCTTCCCTACGATTACTCGGCGCTGGAGCCGTCGATCAGCGGAAAGATCATGGAGCTGCATCACGACAAGCACCATGCGAACTACGTCAAGGGCGCCAACACCGCACTCGAGAAGCTCGAGGCCGCTCGCGAGGGTGGCGGCTACGGCGACATCAACCAGCTTGAGAAGGATCTCGCCTTCAACCTGGCCGGCCACGTCAACCACACCATCTTCTGGACCAACCTCGGCCCCGACACGCAGCGTCCCGAGGGTGAGCTCGACGCCGCGATCACCGAATTCTTCGGCTCGTTCGAGAACTTCCAGGCGCAGTTCGCTGCCGCAGCACTGGGCATCCAGGGTTCGGGCTGGGCTGCCCTGTCATGGGACAGCCTCGGCCAGCGCCTCATCATCGAGCAGCTGCACGATCACCAGTCGAACCACGCTGCGGCGACCGTGCCGGTGTTCCTGGTCGACATGTGGGAGCACGCCTTCTACCTCGACTACCTGAACGTGAAGGCCGACTACGTCAAGGCGATCTGGAACATCGCGAACTGGCAGAACGTCGCCGAGCGCTTCACAGCCGCCAAGAACGGCACTCAGGGCATCATCACCCTCTGACCGTCCCGGGCCGAAGAGGCGGACGATCGCCTCAGCGCACAGACCGAGAGACACTCCCGGTCGACCGAGCACCCCACGCATCCGACGGATGCCGTGGGGTGCTTTGCGTTTGGGGGATGGATCTCGCTGCGGCGGTCGGCCTCTTCGAGCGCCCGAGCGGCGGAGTCTGACGGAGTTCAGTAGAATGGCTGTGGCGGGACATCTCCCGTCGAATACGTGACGCATCGAAGCATCGAAGGAGAACGCTCGTGACAGTTCGGGTTGGGATCAACGGATTCGGTCGCATCGGCAGGACTGTCCTGCGTGCGGCTCTCGACCAGCAGGACACCAATTTCGAGATCGTCGCCGCGAACGACCTTCGCGACCTGGAGACCCAGGCTCACCTGCTCAAGTACGACTCCGTGCACGGCATCTGGGACCACGACGTCGAGACGGCACCGGGCAAGCTCATCGTCGACGGCCGCGAGATCACAGCACTCAGCTCACGCGATCCTCGCGAGCTCGGCTGGGGTGATCAGGGCGTCGACATCGTGATCGAGGGCACCGGCAAGTTCAACGACGCCGACAACGCCCGTGCTCATATCGAGGCGGGGGCCAAGAAGGTCATCATCACGGCTCCGGCCAAGCACGAAGACGCCACGTTCGTGATGGGCGTCAACGACGATCTCTACGACCCCGAGCGTCACGACGTCATCTCGAACGCCTCCTGCACCACCAACTGCCTGGCTCCGCTGGTCAAGCCGTTCCTCGACAACTTCGGCATCGAACGCGGTTTCATGACCACGGTGCACGCCTACACCGGCGACCAGCGCCTCGTCGACTCCAAGCACAAAGACCTGCGTCGCGCACGTGCCGCCGCAGTCAACGTCGTGCCGACCACGTCGGGTGCGGCCAAGGCCATCGGCCTCGTCATTCCCGAGCTCAAGGGAAGGCTCGACGGGTACGCGGTGCGCGTGCCCGTGCCCGACGGGTCGCTGACCGACGTCACCATCGAGGCGTCGCGCCAGGCGTCGGTCGACGACATCCTCGCGGTGTACCGTGAGGCAGCCGAGCAGCAGCTCAAGGGCTATCTGCAGTACAGCGAGGCCCCCATCGTCTCGAGCGACATCGTCGGCAACCAGTACTCGACCGTCTTCGACGCCCCGCTGGTGCGCGTCATCGGCACCACGGTCAAGCTCGTCGGCTGGTACGACAACGAGTTCGGCTACTCCAGCCGCGTGGTCGACCTGACCAAGCTCGTCGCCTCGAAGCTGGGCTGAGCCTGCACATGTCTCTCAAGACGATTGAATCGCTCGGCTCCCTCGCCGGACGCCGCGTCATCGTGCGCAGCGACCTCAATGTTCCGCTGAAAGACGGTGTCATCACCGATGACGGCCGCATCCGTGCATCGCTGCCGACGTATCGTCGGCTGCTCGAAGCCGGTGCCAGCTTGATCATCGTGGCCCACTTGGGCCGCCCCAAAGGACAGGTCGTTCCCGAGCTCTCACTCGAGCCGGTGGCCGTGCGCCTGGGTGAACTGCTGGGCACGGAGGTAGCGTTCGCGACCGACACCGTGGGCGACTCCGCCCGTCAGCAGGTCGGCGAGCTCGGAGAGGGCGGCGTCGTACTGCTCGAGAATCTGCGCTTCAACGCCGCTGAGACGTCGAAGGACGCAGAGGAGCGCCGTGCGTTCGCCGCACAGCTCGCCGCATTCGGCGACGCCTTCGTGTCAGACGGTTTCGGCGTCGTGCATCGCAAACAGGCCAGCGTGTACGAGCTGGCCACCCTGCTGCCGCACGCCGCGGGGCTGCTGATCGAGACCGAGCTGCAGGCCCTCGGCCGTCTGCTCGGCTCGCCGGAGCATCCCTACACTGTCGTGCTCGGCGGAGCGAAGGTCTCAGACAAGCTCGCCGTCATCGACAATCTGCTGCCCAAAGTCGATCACCTGCTCATCGGCGGAGGAATGGTGTACACCTTCTTGGCCGCACGCGGCGAGAAGATCGGCAAGAGCCTGGTCGAGGCAGATCAGATCGACACCGTGCGCGGCTATCTCGACGAGGCCGAGCGCCTCGGCGTGCACCTGCAGCTTCCGGTCGACATCATCGTGGCCGACCGCTTCGCAGAAGACGCCGCCCACCGCGTGACCGCAGTCGATGCGATCGAAGCGAGCGATCTCGGTGCCGATGTCATGGGCCTCGATGTGGGCCCCCAGACCGCAGAACAGTTCGCCGAGGTCATCCGGCAGTCGAAGACCGTGTTCTGGAACGGCCCGATGGGCGTGTTCGAGTTCGCGGCGTTCGCCGGCGGCACCCGTGCCGTCGCACGTGCGCTGACTGAGACCGCGGGGTACAGCGTCGTCGGAGGCGGTGACTCGGCTGCGGCCGCGCGGTCCTTCGGCTACACCGAGAGTGACTTCGGCCACATCTCGACCGGCGGCGGCGCCGGCCTCGAACTGCTCGAAGGCAAGGCTCTGCCCGGCCTCGACGTGCTGGGGTGGTCGGCCGAATGAGTCTGCGCAACAGCAAACGAACCGAGGACCGTTCCGCAGGAGCGCACCCGGTCGGGGAGCGCACTCCGCTGATCGCGGGCAACTGGAAGATGAACATCGACCATCTGCACGCCATCGCGCTGGTGCAGAAGGTCGCCTGGACGCTGCGTGACGCCGATCACGACTTCGACGACGTCGAAGTGGCCGTCTTCCCGCCGTTCACCGACCTGCGGTCGGTGCAGTCGCTGGTCGCGGCTGACAAACTGCCGATCACCTTCGGCGCGCAGGATGTCTCCGAACACGACCACGGGGCATTCACCGGAGACATCTCGGGTGCCTTCCTGAACCGCCTCGACGCCAAGTACGCGATCGTCGGGCACTCTGAGCGACGGTTGTACCACCACGAAGACGACGCTCAGGTCGGACGCAAGGCTCTGGCGGCAATCCGCCACGGGCTGGTTCCGCTGATCTGCGTCGGCGAGACGGCAGCCGACCTTGAGGCGAAGGGACCGGCGGCGGTTCCCGTCCAGCAGCTTCAGGGGGCAGTGGCCGAGTTCGCAGCTGAACTGGCCAAGCGTGCGGATGCCGGGGAGACGGCCGAGATCGTCATCGCCTACGAGCCGGTGTGGGCCATCGGCAGCGGGAAGGCCGCGACTGCGCAGCAGGCCCAAGAAGTCATCGGGCGTCTGCGCGGAGCCCTCGGAGAGGCGCTGTGCGCGCCGCTGGGGGCCGAGCGTGCCGACGCCGTCGCAGCAGCCACGCGCATCCTCTACGGCGGCTCGGTCGCTGTCGACAACGTCGCAGGCTTCCTCGCTCAGCCCGACATCGACGGTGCTCTGGTGGGCGGCGCGAGCCTTGATGCCGCCAGCTTTGCGGGCATTGCTCAGTTTCGTCGTCACGTGCGCACCGCCTGACGTCTGACGACCCGCCGCCGTGCGGAAGATGCCGTCGGGTGACATCCCCGGTATACTGGCGGATGTTGCCCGGCTCCGCGCTCGGCATCCTGACGACGAAAGGCCATCGTGACTGCTCTCATCATCGTGCTCAATGTGCTGCTGACAGTGACCAGCATCCTGCTGACACTGCTCATCCTGCTGCACAAGGGGCGTGGCGGCGGCCTGAGCGACATGTTCGGCGGCGGCACCACCAGCAGCCTCAGTGCGTCGGGCGTGGCCCAGCGCAACCTGAATCGCATCACCGTCGTGGTCTCAGTGCTCTGGTTCGTCTCGATCGTCGGCATCGGCCTGATGATCCGTTTCGGCCAGATCTGACCGCACACTCAGCTCAACAGTGACGCACACCACGGCCCCGAAGTACGGGCCGGCGCTGATCGGCGCCCTTGGTCTGCTCAGCATGGTCGCACCTCTGGCGACCGATATGTACCTGCCGGGGTTCCCCCTGGTCTCAGGCGACCTGCAGACCTCACAGGCGTCGGTGCAGCTCACTCTCTCGCTCTTCATGCTCGGCATGGGCGGCGGGCAGCTGTTTTGGGGGCCGGCCAGTGACATGCTCGGTCGGCGTCGGCCGCTGCTCGTGGCCGGAGCGCTCTTCGTCGTCTCCAGCCTGTTCGCCACGATGTCACCGAGCATCGTGTGGCTCTGCATCTGGCGCTTCATTCAGGGGTTCAGCGGGTGTGCCGGCGTCGTCATCGGTCGCGCCATCGCTCGTGACGTCAGTCACGGCGTGCAGCTGGCGAGGCTCTTCGGCTTCATCGGCATCGTCAACGGTCTCGCGCCTGTGCTCGCCCCGGTCGCCGGTGGCCTGCTCATTCCTCACATCGGCTGGCGAGGCGTGCTCTGGGTGCTCACCTGCGTGGCCGTGCTGATGCTGCTCGCGAGTGTCTTCGTGCTGGGGGAGTCTCTGCCGCCCACCGGACGGGTGCGTGGAGGGCTGCGAGAGGTCGGCAGCATGCTCGGCTCTGTCATGCGCGACCGGTCGTTCATCGGGTTCACCCTCATGCAGGTCTTCGGCTTCGGCGTGCTCTTCACCTGGATCTCGAGCTCGTCCGTCGTGCTTCAGCTCGTCTACGGCCTCGACGAACGCCAGTTCTCTCTCTGCATGGCGATCTTCGCGGTCGGCACGTTGGCCGCCGGCGTGCTCAATACGCGTCTCGTGCGCCGTCTGGGTATGTGGCGTCTGCTGGTGACCGCCGTCGTCTTCCAGGCGTGCTGCGCCGTGGTCCTGTTCGTCGTCGTGTCGGCGACGGATGCCGGCACAGGATCGAGCGCACCGGCTCTCTGGGCGCTGCTCGTGCTGGTCAGCCTCGCAGGGGCGCCGTTCCCCGTCATCATCGCCAACAGCACGGCGCTGGGACTGGGCCGCCAGCGGCGTGGCGCAGGCATCGCATCCGCGCTCATGGGTGCATCGCAGTATGCACTGGCAGCTGCGGTCACCCCGATGGTCACGATCACTGGGAGCATTTCGCTTCACACTGTCGTGGCGGTCATGCTCGCCTGCGCGCTGGTGGCTGCCTTCGCAGCGTTGCTCTGCACGAAGGAGTCCCGCACCCTGCACTTCGGCTGACCGAGCCACGTCGCGTCAGCCGGAGTGCGGCCGCATCAGCTCTGCGGAGTGCTGATGAGCAGAGTCGAACGACGCCCCCGGGCCAATTCTGCAGGCACAGGCTCGCCTGCGAGGATCTCTCGAACGGCCGCACGCTTCTCGTCGCCGCAGGCGATGAGCACGACATGGCTGGCAGCGCGGATCGTGCTGAGCGTCAGCGACACCCGAGTCGGGGGAGGCTTCGGACTGCTGCGCACGGCGATGGTGCTGGCGGGGCTGTCGCTCGAACCCGCGACAGCGCTCTGATGGTGGGGAAAGATCGAGGCAACGTGCCCGTCGGGGCCGACGCCCAGCAGCACGAGGTCGAGCGCCGGCAGTGCTGACTCCGGATCGCGCTGCGACACATTGGTGGCGAGATCGACGGCATAGGCCGAGGCGGCGGCCTCGACGGAGATCCCATCGTCTGCAGCGGCGATGCGGTGCAGCTCGGCTTCGGCGAAGGCTGCTCGGCGGTGCTGCGCGTCGAGCGCCACCACGTCGTTGCGATCGGCCGAGCCCCGGTCGACCCACCGTTCGTCTCCGTACCAGAGGTGCACCATCGACCAGTCGATCTCGGCGTGCTCGGCGAGTGCCTGAGTCACCGCCGAGCCCGATCCGCCGCCGGTCAGCGCCAGGTTGAACGCACGAGCCGACACCGCTTGTTCACCGGACAGCCTCGGTGAGTCGGCGAAGGGGTTCTCGGTGCGGCGGCTCGCGGCGAACGCGCTCAGACGCTGCAGCACCGTTTCGACGGCCGCGGAAACGCCCGCCTGGACGTTCGGCACCTGCAGGTGGGTGAGCGGCGGTCGCGTGACGCCGGCTGCTGACTCGGGCTCAGGCATCATCATCGTCGCCCTGTGCCTCGAGAATCAGCGGTAGTCCTGAGCGCAGCACTTCGCCGAAGACGCGGTCCTGGTCGAGTCGGCGCAGCTCCTCAGAGAGACACTCCGCTTCGGTGCGCTGGGTGAGGGGCAGCTGCTGCTCGGGGAGCCCCGGGAGCGTGAGCCGGCTCATGCCTGCGGCCGGATCGCCGCAGAGAACGATGTCTCCGTCGGGGCGGGTGAGTCGCACCTCGGACACCGGCAGTGACGACGTCGAGTCGTGCATGGCGACGGGAACGCCGAGACGCAGCGCCAGCCAGGCGGAGAGCAGCAGGAACTCCGGCGAGTTCGGGCTGCCGGTGAGCGCAGCGGCTGTCACGGTCAGATGCGGCGGCTGGTCGAGGGTCGCCGCGAGCTGGGCGCGCAGCACGCTGATCTGCGACCAGGCCAAGTCGGTGTCGCCCGGTCGATAGGCGCGGGCGGCGTCGAGCAGTGAACCGACCGGATCTCCGCAGCGGCCGACGTCTGAGACTCGCCGAGCCGCGAGTTCTGCGAGCGACCCGAGCGGGGCATCCACATCGCCGTTGGCCAGCCAGAGCACGACCGGGGCGTCGGGCAGCAGCAGACCGATCACGATCGTGTCAAGGGCCGAGGCGACCGCACCGAGGGCGCGCATCACGATCACCTCGCTGGCGCCAGTGTCGTTGCCGAGGCGCAGCTGTGCGTCGAGCCGGTCGGCGTCGGCCTCGGGCTGCGGGATCAGCACGAGCACCCGCATCGGATGCTCCTGAGACGCCGCGACCGCAGTGGCGATCGCGCGTGCCTCGTCGTCGGCTCGTGCGATCACGACCAGTGTGAGCACGCGGCCCAGGGCGCTGAAGCCGGTGGCCTCGCGCTCTCGACTCAGCCGCTTCGAGATCGACGGCGTGTCTGTGTCAGTGAGATCGATGATCATGGGCGACGCCACTCTCTGTTGTCGAGGGCCAGCATGCGATCGGCACTGGAGGGCCCCCATGTGCCGGCTCGGTAGCCCTCTGGGCGGCCGTTTGCGGCCCAGAACTGCTCGATCGGGTCGAGCACCTGCCAGCCGAGTTCGACCTCGCGGTGTCGCGGGAACAGGGGCGGGTCGCCGAGCAGCACGTCGAGGATCAGCCGTTCGTAGGCTTCGGGGCTGGCCTCGGCGAACGAGTGGCCGTAGGTGAAGTCCATGCTCACGTCGCGCACCGTCATATTGGTGTCGGGCACCTTCGAGCCGAAGCGCAGGGTGATGCCCTCATCGGGCTGCACGCGGATGACCAGGGCGTTCGGGCCGAGCGCGGCGGTCTGATGCGTGCCGAAGAGCTGCTGCGGAATCTGCTTGAAGACGAGGGCGATCTCGGTCACACGGCGGCCGAGTCGTTTGCCTGCTCGCAGGTAGAAGGGCACACCGGCCCAGCGGCGTGTGTGCACGTCGACGCGGAAGGCGGCGTAGGTCTCGGTGACGGAGTCGGGCGCGATGCCCTCCTCATCCAGATAACCGCGCACCTGTCGGCCGCCCTGCCACCCGCCCAAGTACTGCCCGCGTGCGGTGTGCACCGCAAGATCGTCGGGCAGACCGAGCGCGCCCAGCACCTTGATCTTCTCTCTTCTCAGGGCAGACGGGGTGAGCGACGTGGGCTCTTCCATCGCCGTCAGAGCCAGCAGCTGCAGCAGGTGGTTCTGGATGACGTCGCGCGCTGCGCCGATGCCGTCGTAATAGCCCGCACGGCCGCCGATGCCGATGTCCTCGGCCATGGTGATCTGCACGTGATCGACGTAGTTGGCGTTCCAGAGCGGCTCGAAGATCGAGTTGGCGAATCGGAACGCCAGAATGTTCTGCACGGTCTCTTTGCCGAGGTAATGGTCGATGCGAAAGATGTCGTCTGGTGCGAACACCCGCTCGACGACTGCGTTCAGCGCCTGAGCACTGCGCAGGTCGTGCCCGAAGGGCTTCTCGATGACGACACGACGCCAGGTCTGGTCGTCGTGGTTGGCCAGCCCCTGACCAGCCAGGTGGTCGCAGACGGCCGAGAAGTGGCGCGGCGGGATCGACAGATAGAACGCCGCGTTGCCCCGAGTGCCGCGCGTGCGCGCCAGCTCCGAGAGCGTGTCGTCGAGGGCGATGTAGGCGTCCGGGTCGTCGAAGGCACCGGTCACGAACCGCAGGCCGGCAGCCAGCTGATCCCACACCTTCTGACGAAACGGCGTGCGAGCACCGTTCCTGACCGCTGTCAACACGAATTCGGCGAACTGCTGATCGCTCCACTCGCGACGCCCGAAGCCGACCAGACTGAACGCCGGCGAGAGCAGGCCGCGGTTGGCGAGGTCGTAGATCGCCGGCAGCAGTTTGCGCTGGGCGAGGTCGCCGGTGACGCCGAAGATCACCAGTGCAGCCGGCCCCGCGATGCGCAGCAGCCGCCGATCGTTGCTGCTGCGCAACGGGTTCAGCTGCAGATCAGCGGGCTGCATCGCCAGCTGCTCGAACGGTCCCCGAGAACCGGCGGTCATCGTGACTGCGAGTTCGTGTCGCGCCCCGAGAGACCGGCGCCGGAGGAGTCACGGGCGTCCGTCACCTGCGATGCGACCCGCACTGCGACGTCCAGCGCACGGGCCAGCCCGGCGTCGTCGGACGCCTCGATGCGCAGCACCGGCAGACCGTGTGCTGCGAGCACCTGGGCGTCGCCGGTCGCCTGTGCCCGGATGAGCTGGGCGAAGCCGAACGGTCGCTCGGGAATGGGGAGCGGATCGTCGCTCACACGGGTGAGCTGCAGGAAGACGCCCTGAGCGGGGCCGCCCTTGTGGTACTGCCCGGTCGAGTGCAGAAAGCGCGGCCCCCAGCCGAAGGTCACGGGGCGGCGCAGCGCGGAGGCCAGACGCCCGCGACGCTCGCCGAGGTCGTCCAGCCCCTCACGGTCGGCATAGACCTGCACGGCCACGTAACCGAGCGCCGGGTCGACCTGGCCGAGCAGTCGTCGCAGCGCCCCTTCGAGCGTGCTGGCGGATGCGATGGCCGAGGCCGCCTCGTCGGTGCCCGGAACGAAGAGGGCGAGCGTGTCGTCGACCAGCAGCGGAGCGCCACCTTCGACCGGGTGCTCGAGGAGGTCGCGAGCTGCGGCCTTCGCACTCTCGACGTCGGGCTGGTCGAAGGGATTGATGCCGAGCAGCAGGCCGAGCGCAGCCGTGGCGATCTCCCAGGTCATGAACTGTGCGCCCAGCGAGCCGGCCACCCAGACTGCATGGTCGGCAGGGGCATCCGGCAGGGCGTCCACCACGGCGACAGGCACGACGTCGGCCGGGCGGTTCGGCCCGGGGGTTCCGGTGAGCTCGGCCAGTCGCGCAGCGGCCGTCGAGTCACGCCGGTCATCGGCGGCGACCTCGAATTCTCCGGTATCCACGGCGATCGGCAGCACCCCGCGACCGAGCTTGCCCGTCGACTCGGCGACCAACTGCTCGATCCATGCCGGCAGGTCGGTGAGTCGGCCGGCATCCTCGCAGGCCACCGCGAACTTGTCGACATGCTCAGGATCGGCGGCGAGAGCGGCCGCGAGCTGCAGAGCCGGATTCGACTCGGCATCGGCGAGCAGCGCGGGGAGCTCCGCATGCGCGTCGGCGAGCAGACCTGCGATGTCGGCTCCGGCGAGGCCCGACGGCACGAGGCCGAACGCGGTCAGCGCCGAATATCGACCGCCGACGTTCGGGTCAGCGTTGAAGACGTGGTGCCCGGCCTCGCGGGCCAGCGCGTCGAGCGGCGAACCGGGGTCGGTCACGATGACGATGCGCTCGGCCGGGTCGATGCCGGCAGCTGTGAACGCCGCGGCGAAGGCGCGACGCTGCGAGTCGGTCTCGAGCGTCGACCCCGACTTTGACGAGACGACCAGTGCGGTGCGTTCGATGTCGTGATCGAGCACGCGACGCAGCTGCTGTGGATCGGTCGTGTCGAGAATGTTCAGGGCGACGTCAGCGGCGATGGTGATCACCTCGGGAGCCAGCGACGAACCGCCCATGCCAGCGAGAACGATTCGGTCGACGCCCTGCGCGTGCAGATGGTCACGCAGCGCGACGATCTCGTCGACCAGGGGCGCGCTGACGGCGTCAGCGTGCACCCAGCCAAGCCGCTTGGCGGCCTCCGGCTGAGCGTCGGCACCCCAGATCGTGGCGTCGCCTGCGGCGAGACGAGAGGCGAAGCGCTCGTCGATGAGGCGTCGCAGGGCGGGCTGTGCCCGGTCGGCGAGTGCCTCGGGTATGACGACGCGCAGCGGATGCTGGGTCGGCGTTGCGGCTGGTGTGCTGGGTTCGGTGGTCATCGGCGCTCCTTGACAGCGGTATCGACGGTTTCGAGCAGATGCGTCCAGGCATCGGTGAACTTTGTGACCCCTTCGGCTTCGAGCACCGTGGTCACGTCGTGCAGATCGATGCCGACGGCGGCGAGGCGATCGAGCTGCTCGACCGCGGCTTCGACTTGGTCGGGAATGCGCTCGGGGCCGATGACTCCATGATCGAAGGTGGCTTCGAGGGTCTTCTCGGGCATCGTGTTCACGGTGTGCTCTGCGACCAGCCCGGTCACGTACGTGGTGTCAGGCAGCTCGGGGTCTTTCACGCCGGTGGAGGCCCAGAGCGGACGCTGCGGCTTGCCGCCGCGCTGAGCGAGTGTGCGCCAGCGTTCGGTGTCGAGCGTGTCGGTGAACGCCTGATAGGCGGCCCGCGCGTTGGCGAGAGCGGCGGTGTTGTGCAGGCCTTCGTCGTGGCTGACGCCCAACGCGTCGAGGCGCTTGTTCACCTCGACGTCGACGCGAGAGACGAAGAACGAGGCGACCGAGTGGATGCTCGAGATGTCGATGCCGTCGGCGTGTGCGCGCTCCAGGCCGGTCAGGTAGGCATTGATGACCTCGCGGTACCGGTCGACCCCGAAGATCAGCGTGACGTTGACGCTGATGCCCGCTGCCGTCGCATCGGCGATTGCGGGCAGACCCTCTTCGGTGCCGGGAATCTTGACCATCAGGTTCGGGCGGGCGATCTCCCGCCAGAGGTCTCGTGCCTGCGTCAGCGTCGCTTCGGTGTCGTGCGCGAGAAACGGGTCGACCTCGATCGAGACCCGGCCGTCGACTCCGTTCGACTGCTCGTAGATCGGGCGCAGCAGCTCGGCCGCTTCGGCGACGTCCACCGTGGTCAGCTGCCGTACCGCCTCGGCTGCGGATGCTCCGTCGGCAGCCAGCTGATCGAGCTGATGGGCGTAGGCGGCCCCGTCGGCCAGTGCGGCGTCGAAGATGCTGGGGTTGGTCGTGACGCCGACGACGTCACGGGTGTCGATCAGCCGCTGCAGATCGCCGGTGCGGATGCGCGATCGGCTGAGGTCGTCGAGCCAGACGCTCACGCCAGCTGCAGAGAGGTCGCCGAGCGCCGAGAGCGGTGCGTCGGCTGATGATGCGTCGGAGGATGCGGTCATGTCAGTTCTCCTGATTCTGCTCGTCGCCGACAGCGACTGAGATCTGCAGGCCGGCGTGTGCGGCGTTGAGCGAGCTGTGGGCGGCCTCGACGACCGCCGAGGCAGTGATGCCGAACTGTGTGAACAGCGTCTTGGCGTCGGCCGAGGCGCCGTAGTGCTCGAGGCTCACGCTGCGACCGAAGTCACCGACGATGCCGCGCCATGTGAGTGCCGTGCCGGCCTCCACCGACACGCGTGCACGCACGCTGCCGGGCAGCACGCTCTCGCGGTAGTCGTCGTCCTGGTTCTCGAACCATTCGAGGCTGGGGGCCGACACCACTCGCGTCGAGATGCCCTCGTCTTCGAGCGTCAGTCGAGCCTCAAGAGCCAGCTGCACCTCGCTGCCGGTGGCGATGAGGATCACCTCGGGGCTGCCGCTGCGCGCCTCGGCGAGCACATAGGCGCCGCGCAGCGTGCCGCGAGCAGGGGCCAGCCGATCGCCGACGGGGCTCTCGGCGCGTTCGAGCGTGGGCACGCCCTGGCGGGTGAGCACGATGCCTGCCGGGCCGCTGCGCTGGCCGAGCATGCCGAGCCAGGCATAGGCGGTCTCGTTGGCGTCGGCGGGACGCACGACGGTGAACCCCGGGATGGCACGCAGCGACGCGAGCTGTTCGACCGGCTGATGGGTCGGGCCGTCTTCGCCGAGGCCGATGGAGTCATGCGTCCAGACGAAGATCGAGGGCACGCCCATCAGCGCGGCCAGCCGGAGTGCGGGGCGCTGATAGTCGCTGAAAATGAGGAAGGTGCCGCCGAACGGCCGAGTCGGGCCGTGCAGCACGATGCCGTTGAGAATGGAGGCCATGGCGTGCTCGCGGATGCCGAAGTGCAGCACTCGTCCACCGGGAGACGTGTGCCAGGCGTCGGTGCCTCGGTCGACGGGGCCGAAGGAGTCTGCGCCGGTGATCGTGGTGTTGTTCGAGCCCGCGAGGTCGGCCGAACCGCCCCACAGCTCGGGGAGCAGGGGAGCCAATGCGTTGATGACCTTGCCGCTGGCGGCGCGGGTGGCCAGCGACGTGCCTGCCTCGAACTCCGGCAGCGCCTGCTGCAGCTCGCTGGGCAGACGCCCCTGCTGCAGCCGCTGCAGCAGAGCGGCGCGTTCGGGCTCGCGCTGCTGCCAGGCCTGGAAGTCGGCGTTCCAACGGTGATGCAGCTCGGCGCCGCGCTCGCGAACCTCTCGAACGTGAGCGAGCACGTCGTCGTCGACGACGAAATGCTGCTCGGGATCGAAGCCCAAGTGCTCTTTCAGCGCACGCAGTTCGTCGGTGCCGAGCTTCGAACCGTGGATGCCGCCCGTGTTCTGCTTGTTGGGGCTGGGCCAGCCGATGATGGTGCGCAGCGCGATGATCGACGGACGCTTCGTCTCGGCTCTGGCGCTGGTCAGCGCGTCGAAGAGCGCAGGCATGTCCTCGCGGTACTCGCCCGTAGCGGTCCAGTCCACACGCTGGGTGTGCCAGCCGTACGAGGCGTAGCGAGCGAGGACGTCTTCGCTGAAGGCGATGTTCGTGTCGTCTTCGATCGAGATGTGATTGTCGTCATAGATGACCACGAGGTTGCCGAGCTCCTGGCTGCCGGCGAGCGAGCTGGCCTCGCTGGTCACGCCCTCCTGCAGATCGCCGTCCGAGGCGATCACCCAGATCGTATGGTCGAAGGGACTCTGACCAGCCGGAGCCTCAGGGTCGAACAGCGTACGTTCGTAGCGCTGCGCGTAGGCGAAGCCGACGGCGCTGGCGAGCCCCTGGCCCAAGGGGCCGGTGGTGATCTCGACGCCCGGCGTGTGACCGTACTCGGGGTGACCGGGAGTCAGCGACCCCGGTGCGCGCAGCTGTTCGAGATCTTTCAGCTCGAGGCCGTAGCCGGAGTAGAAGAGCTGCGTGTAGAGCGTGAGGGAGGTGTGCCCGGGCGACAGAACGAACCGGTCACGGCCGATCCAGTTCGGATCTGACGGATCGTGCCGCAGAAACTGCTGATAGAGCAGGTAGGCGACCGGGGCGAGGCTCATCGCCGTGCCCGGATGCCCTGATCCGATTTTCTCGACGGCGTCGGCGGCGAGCACGCGCGCGGTGTCGACTGCCTTTCGGTCCGTGTCATTCCACTGCAAAGTCGCCACTCGGGGTCTCCTCGGTATCTCGGGATACAGATGTGCTGACACCGGCGCGGGCACAGGCCCGGCCGTGCACGCACGACAGCAACAAGTATAGAGAAGCCCTCGCCGACGAGCCGAGAGGCCTGCACGCCCCGCGCGGCGAGCCCCGCAACGCGCGCGGAGTGAGCATGGCGCTTGTCAGGCGCCTGCTTTAGACTGTAGAGAACCTGTGCGTCTGCGCCTGCCCAGCGGGTCCTGAGTGCACGTTCCCACGAGTGCCGAATGAGGGTGTATGTCCGAGGTAGAGTCCAAGCCCGCAGCCGTGGTCGAAGACGAGACCGGTGCAGACGTCGTGGCGAGAGCGTCTGACGCGCCCCAGACAGGGCATCCTGCCGCCGACCACAGCCTGAAGGCCGCGCTCGCCGCCGGAGGCACGCGGCGTGACTGGTTCGCAGGTCGATTCCGTGCCTATCTCGCACTGAGCAAGCCGCGCATCATCGAGCTGCTGCTGGTCACGACCGTGCCCACGATGATTCTCGCTGCCCACGGCATCCCGAACATCTGGCTTGTGCTGAACACCCTGATCGGCGGCACGCTGAGCGCTGCGAGTGCGAACGCCTTCAACTGCTACCTCGATCGTGACATCGATCGGCTGATGAAGCGCACGCAGCATCGTCCGCTCGTCACCGGAGAACTCACCGACCGCCAGGCGCTCGCTTTCTCATGGATCGCCGGTCTGGTCTCGATCGGCTGGCTCTGGGCCACCACGAACTGGTTCGCCGCATTTCTGTCGGCCTTCGCCATCTTCTTCTACGTGGTCGTCTATACGATGCTGCTGAAGCGCCGCACCTCGCAGAACATCGTCTGGGGCGGGATCGCTGGCTGCATGCCGGTCTTCATCGGCTGGGCCGCGGTCACTGAGTCGCTCAGCTGGGAATCGCTGATTCTGTTCGGGCTGATCTTTCTGTGGACGCCGCCGCACTACTGGCCGTTGGCGGTCAAGTACCGAGACGACTATTCGACCGCAGACGTGCCCATGCTGCCCGTCGTCCGCGGTCGCAGCGTCGTCGGCCTGCAGATCGTCCTCTACACGTGGGCTCTGGTGGCCTGCTCGCTGCTGCTCGTCCCGATCGGCGGCATGGGCTGGATCTACACGGTGACCGCGGTGCTGAGCGGCGGCTGGTTCATGTGGCAGACGCACGCGCTGTACTCCGAGAGCCTGCGCGGCGACGGCAGCCGGTCGATGACCGTGTTCCACGGTTCGATCGCCTATCTGAGTCTGCTCTTTCTCGCCGTCGCGGTCGATCCGCTGCTGTACCTGCCGCTCTGAGGCGGGTGAGTTCACCGATGTCGGGCCTGACTCGTGCCCCCGAGACGCTGCCGTTCTCTGAACAGGTCGTCGCCTTGGTGTCGACGATCCCGACAGGTCGGGCCCTCTCATACGGTGACGTCGCTGCGCTGCTCGGATCTCGCGCCTCCCGGGCCGTCGGCCGGGTCATGCGCGACAGCGGAGCCGACCTGCCGTGGTGGCGTGTCGTCTCGTCGACGGGCTCCCTTCCTGCGGAACTCGAAGAACGGGCTCGGCTGCACTACAAGCGGGAGCGGACGCCGATGCGTGCGAACGGCACGGTCGACCTTGTCGCAGCCCGGTGGCGCCCTGAGACGGCAGCCGTGGCGGCTCCAGTGGCAGAAAGGTGAGACTGAGCTGCACCGACCCCGGCCTCGATCTGACATGGGTCTGGCGGGACGTCAGCTCGAGGATGCGCTAGGCGATGGCTCCCGCGGGCCTGCCTGCGGCATCCCCGTCGAGCTCCGCGGTCGGTCGTTTCAGCGCCAGTACGGTCGCGACGGCGGCGGCCGTGAGCACGGCGGCCAGCACCATGTGCACGAGAACCAGACTGCCCGGCAGGTGCAGTCTGGCCTGCGTGACGCCGACCACGATCTGGACGATCTGCACGCAGACCAGAGCGACCACCCATTTGCGGAATCCGACGTACTCGCGCAGCGAGAGCACGACGACCACGAGCGTCAGGGCGAAGAGCACGTAGCCTGACCAGGCATGCACGTGGTAGACGAACTCGGCGTCGAACCCGGTGCGCACGACCTCAGACGGATCGCCCGAGTGCGGCCCTGAGCCCGTGGCGAAGACGCCGACGACCACCGTCATCGCGAGCACCAGGGTCATGACGTGCGTGAGAATCAGGGTCGGCAGGCGCACTGCCCGAGCGCGGGGGCCGCCCGGAGCATGCGCGCGAACAGCGAAGACCGCCATGAACGCGACGAGCACGATCGACAGAAGGTAGTGGAAGCCGACGAGGTTCCAGGTGAGATGGAACAGCACCACCATGCCGCCGACCACTGCCTGCACGATGATGCCGGACGCCTGCACCCAGGCCAAGGTGATCAGATCGCGACGGCGTCTCGCGCCGCGGTAGACCGCGATGAGTCCCCACAGAGCGATGATCAGCATCACACCTGACAGCGTGCGGTTGCCGAATTCGATGAGGCCGTGGATGCCCTGCTCGGGCGTGGTGGTGAACGCGTCAGGGGTGCACTTCGGCCAGGTGTCGCAGCCGAGACCTGAGCCGGTCAGGCGCACGAGGCCGCCGGTCGCGATGATCACGACGTTCGCGATCAGCGCGGCTATGGCTGCGGCGCGAACACCCACGCCGGGAACTCGGAGAAGAGGGTCGACGGAAGAGCGTGATTCGGGGGAGTGGCGCTTCTCAGCGGAGGAATCGGCTGTCTGACCAGCGTCTGCGACTCCGTCTGTGCGGTCGTGGGCATGCATGTTTTCCATTATCTCGCACCTCGTCGGTGCGGAGGAATGCGACACCCGAGATATCCGTTGCAGTAAGAGAACCACAGACTAGAGTGGAGACTGCTCGCTGTGAGGAGTGAGCGTGCCCGGCGGCAACAACCGCTGAACGAGGGCGAGAGAGGAAACACTACCGTGAGCGAGATTCTCGAGAAGAACCCCGAGCTCGAAGGCCTGGGTCAGTACGAATTCGGCTGGGCCGACCCCGATGCCGCCGGCGAACATGCCCAGCGCGGCCTGAGCGAGAAAGTCGTTCGCCACATCTCCAAGCTCAAGAACGAGCCTGAGTGGATGCTGAAGCGCAGGCTCAAGGGTCTGCAGATGTTCGATCGCAAACCCATGCCGATGTGGGGTGCAGATCTGAGCGGCGTCGACTTCGACAACATCAAGTACTTCGTGCGCTCGACCGAGAAGCAGGCCGAGTCATGGGAAGAGCTGCCCGAAGACATCCGCAAGACGTACGAGAAGCTCGGCATCCCCGAGGCCGAGCGGCAGCGGCTGGTCGCCGGTGTGGCCGCACAGTACGAGTCCGAGGTCGTGTACCACCAGATTCGCCAGGATCTCGAAGAGCAGGGCGTGATCTTCTTGGACACCGACACTGCGCTGCGTGAGCACCCCGAGCTGTTCGAAGAGTACTTCGGCACGGTCATCCCGGCTGGCGACAACAAGTTCGCTGCGCTCAACACCGCCGTCTGGTCAGGTGGCTCGTTCGTGTACGTGCCGAAGGGTGTGCATGTGGAGATTCCGCTGCAGGCATACTTCCGCATCAACACCGAGAACATGGGGCAGTTCGAACGCACCCTGATCATTGCCGACGAAGGCAGCTACGTGCACTACATCGAAGGCTGCACCGCGCCGATCTACAAGACGGACTCGCTGCACTCCGCAGTGGTCGAGATCATCGTGAAGAAGAACGCACGCGTGCGTTACACGACGATTCAGAACTGGTCGAACAACGTGTACAACCTCGTCACCAAGCGTGCCATCGCCGAAGAGGGTGCGACGATGGAGTGGATCGACGGCAACATCGGCTCGAAGGTCACGATGAAGTACCCCAGCATCTATCTGGTCGGCGAGCACGCTCGCGGTGAGACGCTCTCCGTCGCCTTCGCCGGCGAGGGACAGCACCAGGACCCGGGCGCCAAGATGATTCATCTCGCGCCGTACACTCAGTCGTCGATCGTCTCGAAGTCGATCGCCCGTGGCGGCGGTCGTGCGGGCTACCGTGGCGAGGTGCGCTTCGGTGAGAACGCTCACCACTCGGCGAACACGGTGCGCTGCGACGCGCTGTTGGTCGACAACATCTCTCGGTCCGACACCTACCCGGCTGTCGACATCCGCGTGGACGACGTCACCATGGGGCACGAGGCGACGGTCTCCAAAGTGAGCGAAGAGCAGCTCTTCTACCTGATGAGTCGAGGCATGCCAGAAGACGAAGCGATGGCCATGATCATCCGCGGATTCATCGAACCGATCGCGCGCGAGCTGCCGATGGAGTACGCCCTCGAGCTCAACAAGCTCATCGAAGTGCAAATGGAAGGATCAGTGGGCTAGGAAGTGACTGACACAGTGACACAGCAAGGACTGAAAGAGCACAGCCACGGGTACGACGTGCCGGTGCAGACTCGCTCCCAGCGCTTCGCCTCGACCGATGTCTCGAAGTTCAGCAAGCCGAGCAATCGAGAGCTGGTGTGGAAGAACACGCCGCTCGATCGCATTGCCGCGCTGTTCGGCGAACTCGACGGCAGCACGTACGATTACACGTTCACGGCGCCTGAGGGCGTCACCGCTGCGTGGGTGGCTCGCACAGACAAAGTCGTCGGATCGTCGCAGACGCTGCCCGAAGACTACGTCTCGGCAGCGGCCTGGAGCGGCTTCGCCCAGGCGCTGAGCATCACGATTCCGGCCGACGCAGAGCTCGCCGACCCGGTGTTCGTCACGCGAGGTCAGCTGGGCGACGTTCCTCGCGCGGCTCACACGGTGATCACCGCCAAGCCGCACAGCAAGGCGATCGTCGTGCTTGAGAACCAGGGCGATGCGAACCTGGCCGAGAACGTCGAAATCGTGGTCGAGGCTGAGGCCGATCTCACGGTCATCACGCTGCAGGAGTGGAACGACACGGCAGTGCACGATGCCGAGCACTTCATCACGATCGGCCGCTCGGCTCATCTGCGACACGTCGTGGTCAACCTCGGCGGAGGCGTCGTGCGGGTGAACCCGTCGGCTCGCTTCGACGGGCCGGGCGCCAACGTCGAGCTCGACGGCATCTACTTCGCCGACGCGCATCAGCACTTGGAGCAGCAGGTCTACGTCGACCACAATGAGTCGAACTGCGTGTCACGGGTGACGTACAAGGGTGCTCTGCAGGGCGACGGGGCACGCACCGTCTGGATCGGCGACGTGCTGATCCGGGCTGACGCCGAAGACACCGACACCTATGAGCTCAACCGCAACCTGCTGCTGACCGATGGGGCGCGCGCCGATTCGGTGCCGAACCTCGAGATCGAGACCGGTGAGATCATCGGCGCCGGTCACGCCTCGGCCACTGGCCGATTCGACGAAGAGCAGCTGTTCTACTTCGAGTCGCGCGGCATCACCGAGGACGAGGCGAAGCGGATGGTCGTGCGCGGGTTCCTGATCGAGGTCATCCAGCGCATCGGCTACGCCCCGTTGGAGGAACGTCTGGAGCGGGCGGTCGAGGCAGAGCTGCTGCATACGGAGGTGTGAGCATGTCTGACACCGAGACCAACCATCTCGTCAGAGTCTGC
Organism: Pseudoclavibacter sp. CFCC 13611; assembly: GCF_008831225.1. Taxonomy (NCBI): domain Bacteria; kingdom Bacillati; phylum Actinomycetota; class Actinomycetes; order Micrococcales; family Microbacteriaceae; genus Pseudoclavibacter; species Pseudoclavibacter sp. CFCC 13611. Next base: position 610,830 of record NZ_WBKE01000002.1, read on the forward strand.
TCGCTTGACGAGCTCGACCCTGAGGCTCCGCTGCGCGTCACCATCGGTGACGAGCCGATCGCTCTGGTCAAGACCACTGAGGGCGAAGTGCATGCGATCGGCGACCGCTGCTCGCACGGAGACATCTCGCTCTCAGAGGGCTTCGTCGAAGGCTGCACACTGGAATGCTGGGCTCACGGGTCGAAGTTCGATCTGACGACCGGCAAGCCGCTCACACTGCCGGCCTACGAGCCGGTTCCCGTCTACGCGGTCGAAATCAGAGACGGCGACATCTACATAGATCCGAAGGGCACGCTCGCCCAAGGCTGAGCTCGCGTTCGGAACAACTGAACCTCACAGAAAGAAACACCATGTCATCACTGGAAATCCGAGATCTCCACGTCAGCGTCGAGACCGACCAAGGCGAGAAGCCGATTCTCAACGGCATCAGCCTCACCATTAACACGGGCGAGGTGCACGCCATCATGGGCCCCAACGGCTCGGGCAAGTCGACGCTGGCCTACTCGCTCGCCGGTCACCCCGGCTACATCGTCAAGAGCGGTTCGGTGAAGCTCGATGGCGAAGAGATGCTCGACAAGAGCGCTGACGAGCGCGCCCGCGCCGGGCTCTTCCTCGCCATGCAGTATCCGGTCGAGATCCCCGGTGTCACGGTGAGCAACTTCCTGCGCACCGCCAAGACCGCCATCGACGGCGAGGCACCGAAACTGCGCGACTGGGTCAAGCAGGTCAAGGGCTCGATGAAAGAGCTGCGCATGAGCGACGACTTCCTCGAGCGCAACGTGAACGAGAACTTCTCAGGCGGCGAGAAGAAGCGTCATGAGATTCTGCAGATGGAGCTGCTCAAGCCCAAGTTCGCCGTGCTCGACGAGACGGACTCCGGCCTCGACGTCGACGCCCTGCGCATCGTCTCGGAGGGCGTCAACCGCGTGCACGAGAACAACGACACCGGTCTGATCCTGATCACGCACTACACCCGCATCCTGCGCTACATCAAGCCGCAGTTCGTGCACGTGATCGTCAAGGGCAGGGTGGCCGAAGAAGGCGGCCCCGAGCTCGCCACCCGTCTCGAGGACGAAGGCTACGATCGCTTCCTCGATCCCAACGAGGCCCTGGTCTGATGGCTGAGCCCTCGCCAGAGAAGTACGACGAGATAGAAGACGCGCTGCGCGAAGTCGTCGACCCCGAACTCGACGTCAACATCGTCGACCTCGGTCTCGTCTACGACCTCTCTTTCGACGAGGACGGCGAACTGGTGATCAGCATGACGCTCACCTCGGCCGGCTGCCCGCTGACCGACGTGCTCGAGGAGCAGATCACCGCCTCGCTGAAAGACGTCGTGCCGTCCTTCCGCATCAACTGGGTGTGGATGCCGCCGTGGGGCCCAGAACGCATCACACCAGAGGGACGCGACATGATGCGGGCGCTCGGTTTCACGATCTGACGACCGCAGCATCCCCTCGAACGAGCGCGACCGGCGTGGAGCATTTCACGTCGGCCGCGCTCTTCGCATCTCTTGGGGCCGCAGAGCGCCCACACCCGCTCTGCGGCACAGCTGAGACAGACAGCCCCTCATGCGCTTCTGACGCGGAGCCAGGCAGGTACCGTATACTGGCTGATCGGGTCGGCGCAGACACGCCGTGCGCCCAAGCCGTGCAGACGTCACCTGCCGGCCGCCGCACAGAACCGCGAACGAATCACTGCGCATCAGACGCCGCGCAGAATCACAGCAGAAGAAGGACCGCGAGTGCTCGCCGTTAAAGATCTCGAGATCAGAGTGGGTGCCCGCACCCTGATGAGCGGAGTGAACTTCCGCGTCGACAAGGGCGACAAAGTAGGGCTGGTCGGGCGCAACGGCGCTGGCAAGACCACGCTCACCAAAGTGCTGGCCGGGGAGCTGCTGCCGGCTCACGGCGAAGTCGAGCGCAGAGGTGTCTTCGGCTACTTGGCGCAGGATCCCAAAGCCGGGCACCCCGATCAGAAGGCGCTCGATCACATTCTCGACGCCCGTGAGCTCGGGCATCTCTCTGCCCAGCTCAAACAGGCGCAGGACGACATGGGGTCGCCCGACCCGGAGGTCGCCGAGAAGGCGATGACCCGATTCGGCCGACTGACCGACCGCTTCGAGGCGCTCGACGGCTACTCGGCCGAGGCCGACGCCTCCGTGATCGCGAACAATCTGGGCCTCGACGATCGTCTGCTCGCCCAGCCTTTGGGCACGCTCTCGGGCGGCCAGCGACGCCGCGTCGATCTCGCACGCATTCTCTTCGCCAACGCCGACACCATGGTGCTCGACGAACCGACCAACCATCTCGACCACGACTCGGTGATGTGGCTGCGCGGATTCCTGCAGAAGTATCAGGGGGCGCTCATCGTGATCAGTCACGATGTGCGACTGATCGAAGAGACGGTCAACCGGGTCTTCTATCTCGATGCGATCCGCCTGACGATCGACATCTACAACATGGGCTGGAAGCTCTACCAGAGGCAGCGCATCGCCGACGAAGAGCGACGCAAGCGCGAACGGGCCAATGCCGAGAAGAAGGCCACCCAGCTGCAGCAGCAGGCGGCACGCTTCGGGGCGAAGGCCACCAAAGCAGCGGCGGCGCATCAGATGCAGCGACGCGCCGAGAAACTGGTCGAAGGGCTCGAAGGCCCGCGCCAGGCCGATCGGGTGGCGAACATCCGCTTTCCGAAGCCCGCCGCCTGCGGCAAGACTCCGCTCATGGCCAAGGGCATCTCGAAGAGCTACGGGTCGCTTGAGATCTTCACCTCGGTCGACCTTGCGATCGACCGAGGATCGCGCGTGGTCATTCTGGGCTTCAACGGTGCGGGCAAGACGACGCTGCTGCGCATCCTCGCCGGGGTCGACAAGCCGGACTCCGGTGTGGTCGAGCTCGGCCACGGAGCCAAGCTCGGCTACTATGCGCAGGAGCATGAGACGCTGAACGGTGACAGAACGCTGCTGCAGAACATGCTCGACGGCGCCGATCTCAGTGAACGCGAGGCGCGCAGCGTGCTCGGCTCGTTCCTATTCACCGGTGACGACGTGCTGAAACCTGCCGGTGTGCTCTCCGGCGGCGAGAAGACGCGACTCGCACTGGCCCGACTGGTGGTCTCGAGCGCCAACGTGCTGCTGCTCGACGAGCCGACCAACAACCTCGATCCGGCCAGTCGAGAGCAGATCCTCGATGCGCTCTCGCACTACGAGGGCGCCGTCATCATGGTCAGCCACGACGAAGGCGCGGTGCTCGCGCTCGACCCAGAGCGCGTGGTCATCATGCCTGAGGCGACTGAAGACATCTGGACCGCCGAGTACGCCGATCTGATCTCGCTGGCCTGAAACCGCGGTTCGCGGCGGCATCCGGTCCCTGCTGTCGCGTTGGGCGGCCCGACAGCGACAGGGATCACTCGCCCGGAGTGCCCCTGTGTCGTGCTGCGGCATCGATCAGCGCGTCTTCGTAGTCGGTGTCGTCGTCGTGTCGACGGCTGCCCTGACGGCGGCGCTGCTGCGCGACGACCTCGTCGTTGCCGGTCTCTTCGATTCGGCGCAGCGTCTGCCTGATCGAGTAGCCGAATCCGACGAAGGCGAGTACGGCGAAGGCGATCCACTGCAGGGCATACGAGAGGTGGCTGCCCTCGCTGAGACTGGGCTGCGGAATGATCTGCGGTCGATCGGCCGTGGCAGGCGACTCAGACTCCATCTGTCCGTAGGCCGCCGTGTAGGCGGGGGAGAGGTCGAATCGGTCGACGACCTGCTGAAGCGCGAAGCTGGCGATCTGCCCGTCGGGAGCCGAGCGGTCGACCTCAGGCTGTGCCGGACGCAGCCGGGCGACCACCTCGACCTCACCCGACGGCGGCGCGGGCACGTCGGCGGGGGCGTCACCGTCAGACCCCGTGGGGAGCCATCCTCGATTCACAAAGAAGACGCGGCCGGCTGTGGTCGTCGTCGAGTCAGCAGACGCCGGGTCATCGTCGAGTCGCAACGGAACAAGCACCTCGAACCCGGGCTGCCCGTTCAGGGGCCGATTGCGCACCAGCAGCTGCTCGTCGGTCAGATACGTGCCGTGCAGCAGCACCTTTCGGTATTCGTCGGCATCGTCGAAGCCGTCGAGACCGGGAACCAGATCGGGCAGCTCTGCAGCCGGCGCCGACCAGTTGTTGGTGACTTTGGCGATCTCGGCAACAGCCTGATCTCGGCGATCGAACTGCCAGCGGGACAGCATCACGCAGATGACGGCGAAGACGATGACGCCGGCGAGATAGCCGATCCATTCCCACGGGCGCAGCTTGCCCAGCGCCGCCAGCAGAGGTGGCCGCGTCTTCGCCGCTCTCATGCGTGATGCAGGGTCAGCTGATCATGCTGACTCGCTGATGAGATGACGCCTGACGGCACCGAACGGAGTGCCCGTGAGTCTGAGCGAACGGAATCGGAGTGCGACCGTGAGCCGTCCTGGCTGGTGTCGAACGCCGTGTCGCCGCCGGCGAACGTGGGCTCGTCGACGGTGATCGTCTCGGCGCGATCGGCGGCTGCACTGTGCGCGTGCGCATCCTGACTGATGGCCTGCTGCACGATCGACTGAAAGCCGTCGTCATTGACGCGCTTGGGCAGATTCGCGATGACCACCGCGTAGTAGGGCAGAAACGCTGCACCGAACGCAGGGATGAGCTTCCACCAGCCCGGTACGACGAAGAGTGCGAGCAGGCAGACGATGCGGATGCCCATGGCGATCGAGTAGTGCACCATGCGTCGCACGCGGTCGTCTCTGGGAGAGTTCGGGGCGTGGGTGACGACGGCGACCTGGCGGTTCGGCATGTCGATCACCTCCTGCGGGCTTGACGAACGCATCGGGTCAGAGATGCTCCCGTTGCGCTGCACCGACCTGAGAAGCCGGTGACGCGAGCGTACACACGCCCGTGACTATAGTCTAAGACGGATGCAGCGGGCATGGGCCGATCAGTCTCGGCCATGTCGCATCCCTCTCGCCGAATCGATCATCACAAGGAGCCCCTCATGTCTGCAGCCGAAGCACGCGTCGTTCTGATCACCGGAGGCAATCGCGGCATCGGCCGAGCGGTCGCCGAGGAGTTCGTGCGCCGCGGGTATCCCGTCGCCGTCACCGCTCGGCACGGTTCCGGGCCAGAGGGCACACTGACAGTGCATGCGGACGTCACCGATCAGGCGTCGTTGAACACGGCGGTGTCCGAGGTCGAGCAGCAGCTTGGTCCGGTGGCGATTCTGGTCGCCAACGCGGGCATCACGCACGACACGCTGCTGCTGCGGATGAGCGAGGACGACTTCTCATCGGTGATCGACACCAACCTCACCGGGGTGTTCCGCTCGATCAAGAGCGTGGTCAAGGGGCAGATCAAGGCGCGCTGGGGGCGCATCATCCTGCTGTCGAGCGTCGTCGGCCTCTACGGCTCAGCCGGCCAGGTGAACTACGCCGCGGCCAAGAGCGGCCTCATCGGCATCGCACGCTCGGTGACGCGCGAGCTGGGGGCACGCGGCATCACGGCGAACGTGGTCGCCCCGGGCTTCATCGAGACCGACATGACGGCAGAGCTCAATGAGAAGCAGCGGGCCGAGTACCTGAAAGCGATTCCTGCGGGGCGTTTCGGTTCGGTCGACGACGTGGCGCGCACGATTGCCTGGCTGGCCTCAGACGACGCCGGCTACATCAGCGGGGCGGTCATCCCGGTCGACGGCGGCCTCGGGATGGGGCACTGACGCCCCGAGGCTCCGGCCTTCTGCGGCAGCGGCGGGGTCAGTCGCCGATCGGCAGGTACGGCACGGCTGAGTCCAGCCCGGCGGGCGGCAGGATGACATGGTCGGCCTGCGCCGCCACCACCGGCTTCGGGCGATAGCCGATCGAGGTGCCGGCCGTGCTCATCATGACCAGATCGTTGGCTCCGTCGCCGATCGCCACAGTACGTGCCAGCGGAACCTGGAGCTCCGCGGCCCACTGTGTCAGCAGATCGGCCTTGCGCTGACCGTCGACGATCTCACCGCTGACCCGCCCGGTCAGTCGCCCGTCGACGATCTCGAGCACATTGGCCGCCCAGAGGTCGAGGCCGAGACGGTCGGCCAGCGGCTCGAGAATCTGGCTGAAGCCTCCGGAGACCGCCCCGATGCGGCCGTCGTGCGCATGCACTGCCGAAATGAGCTGCTCGGCGCCGGGGCTGACCCGCACGCGGCCGACCACATCCATGACCACAGACTCGGGCAGACCGCCCAGAGTGGCGACACGCTCGGTCAGGCTCTCACGAAAGTCGATCTCACCGCGCATGGCCCGTTCGGTCACGGCCGCGACGTCGGCACGGACGCCGGCGGCATCGGCGAGCAGCTCGATCACCTCGTCCTGGATGAGCGTGGAGTCGACATCGGTCACGACGAGCATTGAGACGGTCACCGGCCCAGTCTACCGGCAGGACGTCACCCCAGGCTCGTCGGGTGACGTCAACACACGGTGCGGCGTTCCAAGAAGTCGAAGGCATGTTCTAGGCTGGAGCCCATGACTACAGTGCTCGATCTTCAGCATGTCAGCGTGCGGCGCTCTGGCCGCGCCCTGCTCGACGACGTCTCGTGGCGCGTCGAAGGCGACGAGCGCTGGGTGGTGCTCGGCCCGAACGGCGCAGGCAAGACCACGCTGCTGAACGTGGCGAGCGCTCAGCTGCACCCCAGCAAGGGGGAGGTGCGCGTGCTGGGCGAGCAGCTCGGGCGTGTCGACGTCTTCGACCTCAGACCCCGCATCGGCGTCGCATCGTCGACGACTGGAGCGCGCATTCCGGCGAATGAATCGGTGCTCGACGCCGTGCTCACGGCCGTCTATGGCGTGACCGGGCGCTGGAACGAGAAGTACGACGAACTCGATCTCGACCGTGCGCATTCAATGCTGCGCGACTGGCAGCTCGAGCCGCTCAGCCACCGTCGCTTCGGCTCGCTGAGCGACGGCGAGCGCAAGCGTGTGCAGATCGCTCGAGCGGTGATGAGCGACCCTGAGGTGCTGCTGCTCGACGAGCCCACGGCCAATCTCGATCTCGGCGCACGCGAAGAGCTGCTGCAGCTGCTCGGGGAGTACGCCGTTGCCCCCGGCGCACCCGCCCTGGTGTCGGTGACACATCACGTGGAGGAGATTCCGCGCAACTTCACGCACGCTCTGCTGCTGAAAGACGGCAAGGTCATGCGGCAGGGGCCCATCAACCAGGTCGTCATCAGCGAGAGGCTCAGCGAGCTGTACGGGCTGCCGCTGACTGTGACCGAGAACGAGGGACGCTACGCAGCGCGCGCGAATCTGGTATAGTGTCAGCTTGGCTTATGCGCATCGCGTGCAGAATCGTCTGAGTACGAACAAAAGGATCACTCAATGAAAAAAGGCATTCACCCCGACTACGCTCCGGTCGTGTTCCGCGACCTGGCGAGCGGCGACACCTTCCTCACCCGCTCGACGGTGAAGTCGGACAAGACCATCGAGTGGACCGACGGCAAGACCTACCCGGTCTATGACGTCGAGATCTCGTCGGTGTCGCACCCGTTCTACACGGGCAAGCAGCGCATCATGGACTCGGCCGGTCGCGTCGAGAAGTTCAACTCGCGGTACAAGGGCTTCGGCAAGCTTTCCTGAGCCACTCGCACGCGATAGCAGAAAGAGGGACGCCAGAGATGGCGTCCCTCTTTCTGTGTCTTCTGGGCTGTGGGGTGTGTTCCCACACCGCCCGCCCGGTGTGCCCACAGGCATCAGCCTCCGTCAGCGGACGGGCCAGCTGCCACTCGTCCAGAAGTCGGTCATTCCGCGTGTGTTGCGCATGTAGTCGATGAAGCTGTCGGCCTGCTCTTGAGCCCAGCCGATCTGGGCGGTGTGCAGCTGCTGGGCGCTCACATCGAGCCGCTGCGGGTATGCCTGGGCGATGGCCTGCGCAAGACGGCCGGCGGCGAGCGCATCGGCGGAGGCATGATGCGCATCATCGAGCCGCACTCCGTAGTGCTCGGTCGTGACGGTGAGTGTGCGCTTGCCACGGCGATACGTGTCGACGGCTTTGTCGATGACCAGCGGATCGATGATGGGGCTCGGATTGACGAGCGGGGCGACGCCATAGCGCAGCGCCTCGCTCTGCACGATCGAGAAGTCGTACGGGGCGTTGTACGCCACCACAGGCACCCCTCGCTCGAGTGCCGTACGGAGAGCGGCCACGATCTCGGCCACGGCTTCGGGAGCCTGCTGGCCCTCGGCCCGAGCCTGTTCGGTGCTGATGCCGTGCACCTTCTGCGCCTGCCAGGGGATCTCCACTCCTGGATCAATCAGCCATGAGCGTTCTGCGGTGACGGCTCCAGATGCGTCGAGCCTGCCGATATAGGCGCTCACGATGCGCGCGGTGTCGGTGTTCACCCCTGTCGTTTCGGTGTCGAAGACAAAGAGGTCGCGTGCCCACTCAGGCAGTTTCGGGGTGTTTTCCATGTGCTGAAGTCTAGCGGCGACCTGTGACACGAGCGGAACGCCCACAGGTGCGACGTAGACTGAGCGGATGGCTGAGCGCAAGCAAACGGTGATCGACGGCACGACCACGACATACTGGGTCTACGGCGAGACGCCATCCGACCAGTCGGGTGACGAATCGTGCGCGAACAGCGCGGGCACGCCCACAATCGTGCTTGTGCACGGATTCCGCGGCACCCATGAGGGCCTCGATCTGATCGCCAAGGGCCTTGCGCCCGATCTGCGGGTCATCTCGCCGGATCTGCCCGGCTTCGGGCAGTCAGAGAGCCTCGCCGCAGGCAACACCATCGATGCGTATGCGACCTGGCTGAGACGTTTCACCGCTGCGATCGGGCTGTCCGAAGCGCCGGTGCTGGGTCACTCGTTCGGGTCGATCGTGGTGTGCGCGGCCGTCGCCGCCGGTCTGCGGCCGAGCCGAGTCGTGCTGATCAACCCCATCAGCCAGCCGGCCCTGCAGGGGCCGCAGCGTCTCGGCAGCCTCGCCGCGCTCGGCTACTACCGGCTCACCGCGCTGCTTCCTGAGGGCGCCGCGCGTCGGGTGCTCTCGATGCGACTCGTCGTGCGGGTCATGAGCGAGATCATGGCGAAGACGCATGACCCTCGGCTGCGAGCATGGATCCATGCTCAGCACCAGGCCTACTTCTCGGTGTTCGACTCTCCATCGGGTCTGCTCGAGGCCTTCCACACCTCGATCACGCATGACACGGGGGAGTATGCCGACGCGCTCACCATGCCCGTGCTCGTCATCGCCGGTGACCGCGACGACATCGTGCCGCTCACGTCGCAGCGCGCGTTCGTCGAAGCTCTCCCGAACGCTCGTCTTGAGGTCGTCGAGGGAGTCGGTCATCTTGTGCACTATGAGGCTTGGCGCCAGGCTGACAGCTGGGTGCGACCGTTCGTGTGCGCACCGGCGTGAGTCTGATCGGTCAGTGATCGAGCGTCACCTGGGCATCGCGGATGCGCAGGGCCAGATGCACGCCGAGCCTGCGAGGCGAGGCGTCCCAGCCTGCACCGAGGATCGTGCCGATGCGCTCGAGCCGCTGGCGAACGGTGTTGCGGTGCACGGTGAGAAGTTCACCGGTGAGCGCTGTGTTGCCCTCGGACTCCAGATAGACGTACGCCGTGTTCGTGAGATCGGTGTGGTGTGCGTGGTCGTAGGCGATCAAGCCGTCGATCGGCGCCGTCAGCGACTGCGGCGTCTGCCCGCGTCGAGCCAGACCGAGAACGACGCCCAGCAGCCCCAGCTGCTCGCCGTGCACGACGCCGTCGCGCTGCAGAGTGTCCAGTGAATGCAGCGCCAGCTCGGCTCGTTCATGCCCGCTGCCGATGAGCCTCGGGTCGTCGAAGGGGCCCTCCACGCCGGCTCTCAGCGTCCACCCGCGTGCTGCGAAGAGGGCGCGGATGCGCTGCTCCCACTGCGTGTCGACCGTCACCATGCAGACATGGCCCGAGTGCGACGACATCAGCACGCATCGCATTCGCAGGCCGCTCAGCAGCTGCAGCAGACGGCGACGGTCTTGGTCGGGCACTTCGATCGCGACGCACAGCAGCGGTTCCCCAGAACGGATGCCCCAGTGCTTCAGACGGCGTTCGATGCGCTCACGGGAGTGCTCGCGACCGTCGATGATGTCTTCGACGACCTCGGACTGACGACGGAGGTCGGCATCCTCTTCGGCCCGTTCGAAGAGCACCGCGAGGGCCAGGTGCACGGCGACCCGTTCGAGCAGAGTGCGTTCTGTCTCACTGAGCAGTCGATCTGCGACGACTCGTCCCAGCGTCTCACCTGCGGCGACGACAGAGACGTACGACTGCGCGTCAGCCTCGGGCGCACGGCCAGAAGTGGCGGCGACCATCGAGCCGTCAGCGTCGTAGAAGGCGAGATCGACGGCCAGAGCCGACCGGCCGATCATCAGCAGGTGCTCGGCGTCCGGCGTGCCCATGACCGTTTCCATGAGCCGCCGATCCAGATCGAGCACGTGAGTGGTCAGGGCGAGCTCGTCGGCGTCGCGGCGCTGTCGGCTGGAGAGCTGCTCGACCAGCCTGGTCAGCGATTCGAAACGCATGGAGTTGTCGATCGCGATCGCGGCGTAGCGTCCGAGTGAGTCCACCGCCGCGATCTCAGCGGCTGAGAAGAGACGACTGTGCCGTTCGGCCACGAGCAGAGCGCCGATGACGCGTCCGGTGACGGTGAGGGGTACGCCCATGACGGCCTGGACGCCCTCGCCCTGCACGATCTCGTCAATCTCGGCGAGATGCTCGATGTCTGGGTCTTCGGCGTAGTTCGAGGACTGGACCGGGGCGAGACCCGTGGCGACCTGCCCGAGCACGCCGGTGCCCAACGGCTGTCGGATCGTTCGATAGGCCTGCGTGATCACCCCCTCGGCATGACGGATGTACGTCTCACCGTGTTCGAAATCGGTGAGACTGATATAGGCCATATCGGTCGAGAGAAGCACCCGTGTGCGATGCACGATCGCCTGCAGGACCGCCTCCAGATCGCGCAGCTCGGTGAGATCTGCCGCGGTGTCGAGCAGCACCTGCTGCAACTGTTCTCTGCCCTGCGCGAGGTTGTGCGTCACGCATATGATTGTCCCTCAAATATGGTCTGCGTGCCATCGCTGCAGTTCTGCGATCTTCGTATTGTCAGTAGTGATCTGCTTCCACAGCGGGGCAGACCGACGCCAAGACAACGGAGTCCCGTGAACTGCCAGCGCGCAGTGTCACGGCGAGCAGAGGAGCACCATCATGCAGATCACCGGAGCCGTGCTGGAAGAGATCGGACGCAGCCGTCCGTACGCCGAATCGAAGCCCATCACGGTCAGCACACTCGAACTCACCGACCCGGGGCCCACCGAGGTGCTCGTGCGCATCGAGGCCGCAGGCATCTGCCACTCAGACCTTTCCGTCGTCGACGGCAATCGCCCCCGCCCGGTGCCGATGCTGCTCGGACACGAGGCGGCCGGAATCGTCGAGGCCTTCGGCAACGAGGTGACCGACCTGCGCATCGGCGACCGAGTGACGCTCACCTTTCTGCCTCGTTGCGGCGAGTGCGAGGGATGCGCCACTGACGGGCGTCTGCCCTGCGTGCCTGGCACTGCGGCGAACGAAGCCGGCGTGCTGCTGCACGGCACACATCATCTGACCCGAGACGGCGAAGAGGTCAAGCACCACCTCGGAGTCTCCGGGTTTGCCACGCGAGCCGTCGTCGACCGCGCTTCGGTCGTGCCGGTCGGCAACGACGTGCCTCCCGAGATCGCCGCAGTGCTGGGCTGCGCCGTGCTGACCGGCGGAGGAGCCATGCTCAACGCCGTGCAGCCTGATGACGGTGACAGCGTCATGGTCGTCGGACTCGGCGGCGTCGGCATGTCGGCGCTCATCTCGGCGCTCGCGGTCGGCAAGGGCGACGTGCTCGCCGTCGACGCACTGCCCGACAAGCTCGAGCGCGCTCTGGAGCTCGGCGCGACGGCGGTCTACACGCCGGCCGAGGTCGCCGAGCAGGGGATTAAGGCCGACCACGTCATCGAGTGCGCCGGACACCCCAAGGCATTCGAGACGGCGTTCTGGGCGACCAAGCCGGGCGGACGCACCGTGACGGTCGGCCTGCCGCATCCTGACGCGCGCTCAGAGGTCTCGCCGACGGTGATAACCGGTCAGGCCCGTACGATCATCGGCAGCTACTTGGGCTCCGCAGTGCCCTCACGCGACATCCCGAAGTTCGCGGACTGGTGGCGCAGCGGCAAGCTGCCCGTCGAGAAGCTGATCTCTCGAATCATCACGCTCGACCAGATCAACGAAGCGATGGACGAACTCGCCGACGGCCGCGCCGTACGTCAAGTCATCCTCTTCGACGGTGCGGGCGAGGCTGCTGCTGCATGAGCAGCTGAGCAGTCGTGATGAGAACGGCCTCTGCGGATTCATACGATCTGCAGGGGCCGTTCGCCTCTTCTCGGGTGTGGAGGTTCAGGGAACCGGTCGGTACTCCGTGCGTCCAGGGCGGGCGTCATAGCGGCTCAGCGACCAGTGACCGGTCGGTGAGACGCTGAACTCGTTCGCACTTCCGTTGTGGATGTACTCCTGTGGGCGGGGGCGCCGAGAATCCGTCACGAAGCGCATCAGCGACCCGATCACACCGCCATGCGAGACGATCAGCAGCTGCTCGCCGGGGTGCTGGTGAGCGAGCGTCGTGAGCGCTGGCTGTGCGCGAGCGACGACGTCCGCACGGCTCTCGAGCCCGGGCACCTCGCTCTCGTCGCCGAATCGGGCGATGCGCTCCTCAAGGGTGAGCCCCTCGATCTCGCCGAACCTGCGCTCATGCACCGCTGGGATGCGCAGCGGTGCGGGCAGACGAAGCTCGGCCGCGATGATCTCGGCGGTCTCGAAGGCTCGGCACAGCGGACTGGAGTAGACCCCGGACCAATAATGGCGCCGGAGTTCCTGTGCCGCGGCGAGCGCCTGAGCACGGCCGGTGTCGTTGAGTGGAATGTCGGTGCCTCCCTGGATGCGGTGCTCCGCGTTCCAGTCGGTCTCTCCGTGCCTGACCAGACACAGGGTCGTATCCATGAGCACCTTCCTCGCCTCCCGCCGCACACGCGTCCGTCGCTCGACTCTGGACGAACGATCCTGAATGAGCCGAAATCAGTGTATCCGCAGACTCTGTATACGATTCATCGGCGGCGGTCGGGGACCCTCATGCCAGTGGGCTAGCATGAGAAGCGTGGCTACCAATGACGTTAAGAACACAGACCGTATCCGTAGCGAGATCTTCCGCAGCAAGATCGTTACGGCCGACGACGCTGCGGCCCTGATTCACGACGGCGCTGCCGTCGGATTCAGCGGCTTCGTGGGTGCCGGGTATCCGAAGGCGGTTCCCGAGGCTCTCGCAAAGCGGGCGCATGCACTGCATGCGAACGAGCAGAATTTCAGCATCAAGGTGTACACGGGGGCATCGACCGACCATGCGCTCGACGGCATCCTCGCCGAAGAGGAGGCCATCTCGTTTCGCACTCCCTTCTCGACCGACGGCGCTCTGCGCAAGCAGATCAACTCGGGCGAGGTCGGCTACATCGACACGCATCTCTCACATCTGGCACAGCAGGTCGAAGAGGGGTTCTTCGACCACTTGGACTTCGCGGTCATCGAGATCTCGGGCATCGACGAGAACGGCGACCTGATTCCCTCGACTTCGCTCGGCAACAACAAGACCTACATCGAGCAGGCCGACAAGGTGATCCTCGAGGTCAACGAGTGGCAGCCTGAGCAGCTCGACGGCGTGCACGACGTCTACTACTCGATCGGCACCCCGCCGAATCGTCAGCCGATTCCGCTCAACACGGCGCACGACCGCATCGGCATCGGTCGTCTTCGGGTCGACCCTGACAAAGTCGTCGCGGTCATCGAGACCGAGGGCGGCGACCGCAACACCAAGTTCACTCCGCTGGACGAATGCTCGAAGGCCATCGGCGACAACGTGGTCGAGTTCTTCAAACAGGAGGAGGCCGCCGGACGTCTGCCCGAGGGGCGGCTGCTGCCGCTGCAGTCGGGCATCGGCAACGTCGCCAACGCTGTGCTCGCGGGGCTGGAGCGTGCTGGGTACCAGGGGCTGGAGTGCTACTCCGAGGTGATCCAGGACGGCATGCTCGACCTCATCAAGTCAGGCACCGTCGAGCTCGCCTCTGCGACGGCGCTCTCACTGAGCCCCGATGCGGTGGACGAGTTCCGTGACAACATCGACTTCTACAACAAGCACATTCTGCTGCGGCCTCAAGAGATCTCGAACAACCCCGAGCTCATTCGTCGCATCGGCGTCGTCGCGATGAACGGCATGCTCGAAGCCGACATCTACGGCAACGTCAATTCGACTCACATCATGGGCACCAAGATGATGAACGGCATCGGCGGCTCGGGAGACTTCGCTCGCAACGGCTACATCTCGATCTTCCTGAGCCCCTCGACGGCGAAGAACGGCAATATCTCGGCGATCGTTCCGTTCGCGTCGCACATCGACCACACCGAGCACGACACCATGGTGGTCGTCACGGAGTTCGGCTTCGCCGATCTGCGCGGTAAGACGCCTCGTCAGCGCGCGGAGGCCATGATCGCGATCGCGCACCCCGACTACCGCGACCAGCTGCGCGACTACTTCGACCGTGCCAACGCACAGCCGAACGCGGGCCAGACGCCGCACATCCTGCCCGAGGCGCTCAGCTGGCACCAGCGCTTCCTCGACACCGGATCGATGAAGCAGGACTGATCCGCACAGCAGCACCTTGGACGACAGGGGCGTGCGCCGGGTACGGCTCACGCCCCTGTCTCCGTCTGCGCCGCTCACATCATCCGTGAGAACCGATAGACTGAGCCCATCATGCACAGGCAGAGGCAGTCGAGCGCGCACAGAGTGCCGCGCGCCTACCTCAGTGCCGTGTTCTCGGTCTCTGTGGGGTGGCTTGCCCACACAGCGGTCGAACATCATGCCCCGTCTGCGTTCGCCCTGGTCATTGCCGTCGTGCTCACTGCGCCCGTGCTGATGCTCGCTCTGCGGTGCGTGGGCCAATGGGGTTCCGCAGTGCTGGCAGTCGCTCTCGGACAGGGCATCCTTCACGTGTTGCTCAGCCTCGATCAGAGCGCCTCGAGTCTCTCAGGGGGAGGGCTGCCGCCGGCTGTCGCCGTGGCTGGCGCCCACCATCACGGTGCCGGTTCGGCGGTGATGACGTCGATGTCGGACACGCCACTCTCGCATTCGATCGCATCCTTGCCAGCTCATGCGATGGGTCCCACCATGCTGGTCGCCCACGGTCTTGCCATTGTTCTCTGTCTGCTCTGGCTCGGCATGCTGCCCAGCACGGAACGCCTCGTGACTCGGCTGCTCAGCGGCGTCGTCGCCTGGCTGACGCTCGCCCTGCAGCCTGCGGGTGCGACAGCGCGCCTGCTGCAGGCGTCGTTCGCCGACGCTGCGCACACCCTGCGCCGTCGCTGCTTCGGCAGTGTCCGCACGCTGCGCGGACCACCCGTCTTTCTCTGAATCCAGCACATCATCGTGCCGCACGCTGACGCCGTCTCGCGCGTCAGCCCGCTCCTTCCTGGTGAGATGCGGCATCGGTTCTCAGAACTCAGACGAAAGACCCACTCAATGCACAATCAATTCATCGCGCCTGCGCGCACGCGAACCACGCTCACCGCGGCGATCGCGCTGCTCGTCGGTCTGCTGCTCACACTGCAGCCGTGGGCGACAGGCCGCGCACACGCCCATGACGTTCTCGTGTCGTCTGACCCGGCAGCCGGAGCGGCGCTGACGACCGCACCGACTCAGGTCGCACTGACTTTCAACAACGATGTGCTCACCGGCGTCGCGAACCAGATTCAGGTGCACGGACCGGACGGCGCCTCGGTCGCCGGCGACGGCTTGGCGGCAGTCGAGGGAAGGGTCGTGACCGTGCCGGTGACGATCACGGCCAACGGCACCTACTCCGTGGCCTGGCATGTGGTCTCGAGTGACGGGCATCCCGTCGAAGGAACGTTCACATTCGACCTCGCGTCGCCAGACGCCCCAGCGGCCGACGAGACACCCGACGCGAGCGCGAGCAGCACATCCGCCGCACCGAGCGCATCAGCCGACGCGCAGACCGACGACCAGAGCGACAACGTCGATCACAGCGGCGCGATCGTCGCCTGGGTGATCACCGGCGTCGTCGTCGTGATCGGCGTGGCAGCGATCGTGCTGGGCGTTCGGCGCAGCCGCCGCACCAAGAGGTGACGGTGTGGGGTCGAGCGACTCTCGACTCCACCTCCCTCAGAAACAGACACAG
This sequence comes from Pseudoclavibacter sp. CFCC 13611, assembly GCF_008831225.1. Taxonomy (NCBI): domain Bacteria; kingdom Bacillati; phylum Actinomycetota; class Actinomycetes; order Micrococcales; family Microbacteriaceae; genus Pseudoclavibacter; species Pseudoclavibacter sp. CFCC 13611. The sequence continues at coordinate 627,124 of NZ_WBKE01000002.1, forward strand.
CGGAACGGGCGAACTGCGGTTCGCGCATTCCGCGAACCCGAAAGAACTCATCATGAACAACAACGACAACCTACAGTCGTCGGCACAGACCCGACGCATCACAGCAGATCAGCGTGCGATCGAGACGGCCGAGACCCTGCATCGCGGCGGCCCCGCCAGGCGGTGGGGCGTGGCCGCGAGCGGCCTCGCGCTGGCCGTCGGCATGCTCTCCGGCTGCGCGGCCTCGTCGAGCTCGGACAGCTCGAACGCCTCCGACAGCGCCTCCGACAGCGCCTCGAACTCGGCGGCCGCACAGCAGTGCGAGACCGCGGGCGAGGTGCAGATCTGCGATCCCTGGGTGAAAGCGGTCGACGCTGACGGCGACGCGCATCCGATGACGGCCGCATTCGCCTCTCTGCACTCGACGACGGGGCAGAGCCTGCATCTGGTCTCTGCCGAGTCAGATGCCTCTGGCATGACCCAGCTGCACGAGACCGTCGCTGACGGAGGCTCGACCACGATGCGCGAGAAACAGGGCGGCTTCATGATTCCGACCGACGGTGCGCTCGATCTGCAGCCCGGCGGCAACCACATCATGCTCATGTCGCTGCAGAAGTCTCTGCAGCCTGGTGACAGCGTCTCGATCACTCTGCACTTCGAAGACGGGACTTCAGCACAGTTCGCGGCACCGGTGCGTCAGTACACCGGCGCCAAGGAGAGCTACACCGATGACCCGAACATGAAGATGGACGACGACGGGCCGACTGCCACGAACGGCGACGGCATGTCGGAGCACCACCATGGCTGACCACGACCCCGTGGAGAGCGAGCCGTCGAGGTCTGACGGCTCGTCGGCTTCGGCGACTCACTCCTCCGGCGGCGCCGGTCGATTCACCCGGCGCGGTCTGCTGACCGGCGCCGGAGCGACTGCGGCAGGCCTGGTCGTGGGCGCCGGGGGCGGCTGGGCGGTTCGCGAGCGTATCGCGCCGGCCGGGCCGCCCTCGGCGGATGCCGTGGTCACCGGGGACGAGACGGTGGCCTTCTACGGTCGCCGACAGGCGGCCGTAGAGGCCCCGGCCCCGGCGCACATCGGCTACCTCGGTTTCACACTGCGCCCGGAGACCGGCGTCGAGCAGCTGCGGCGTGCACTGCGCATCATCAGCGACGACGCCTCTCGTCTGACTCGGGGCGTGCCGTCGCTGGCGATGAGCGACCCCGATCTGGCGACGCCTGCCGCGCGGCTCACGGTGACGATCGGCTTCGGAGCGCGCGTGTTCGAACTGGCAGGCCGTACCCCGCCACCCGGGGTGGGCGGCCTGCCCGCCTTCTCGATCGACCGTCTGCGGCCGGAGTTCAGCGGCGGAGACCTTCTGCTGATGATCGGCAGCGACGATCCGATCACCCTCTCGCACACCGAACGGGTCATGATCAAGAACATGCGCTTCTTCGCCACGGTGGCCTGGCGCCAGCAGGGCTTTCAACGAGCCCGGCACAGCGAGCCGCAGACGGCCACGCCGCGCAACCTCTTCGGGCAGAAAGACGGCACGGTGAACCCCCGTCCCGACACCGACGCGTTCGAGCAGCAGGTGTGGGGCGCATCGGGAGGATTCGCCCCGTGGACAGAGAACGGCACCACGCTCGTTCTTCGTCGGATTCGGATGAATCTGGAGACTTGGGACGAGGTCGACCCCGTCGGCCGAGAGAACAGCGTCGGACGCCGTCTCGGCTCGGGCGCCCCGCTGACCGGCACCGATGAGTTCGACGAGCCGGACTTCGACGCCAAGAACTCCGTCGGCTTTCCGGTCATCGACCTTGCCGCACACATGCGTCGCGCCCGTCAGGCCGACGGCCGGGTGCGCATCCTGCGTCGCGGCTACAGCTACGACGACGGTGTGGATGCCGAGGGCGTCGCCGACGTCGGGCTGCTGTTCGGTGCCTGGCAGGCCGACATCATGCAGCAGTTCGTTCCGGTGCAGCAGTCGCTCGCCGACATGGATCTGCTCAACCAGTGGACCGTGCCGATCGGCTCCGCCACGTTCGCGATTCCTCCGGGCTGCGACGTGGGCGGCTACGTCGGCGAGACAGTGCTCGACTGAGCGCGACCCATGCGTCGTGATCCGAGATGCCTCCGGCTGGTCTAGGCTGGTTCGGTGAAGATTACGCGATCACTGATGGTCAAGGGCGCTGTGCTCGGAGCGTTCGCCGGGGTGCTCTCCGGGCTCTTCGGCGTCGGCGGCGGCATCATCATGGTGCCGGTGCTGGTCATGCTCGGGCTGAGCCAACGTCTGGCCAGTGGCACATCGCTGGCTGCGACCGTTCCCATCGCCATCGTCGGGGTGATCACCTATGCCTCGCATGGCACGATCGATCTCGTTCCCGGTCTCGCCATCGGCTTCGGGTCGTTCTTCGGGGCGTTTCTCGGCACCTGGCTGCTGCAGCGCGTCAAACCGAAGGTGCTGCAGCTCTTCTTCGCGTTGGCGATGATCGCGACGGCGGTTCGGCTCTTCGTCGATCTGCCGGTCGAGGGCACCGGGTTCGCGCCGCAGCCGCTGACGGTGGCTCTGCTGGTCTGCTTCGGCCTGCTCGTGGGTGCGTTGGCGGGGCTGCTCGGAATCGGGGGCGGCCTGATCATCGTTCCCGTTCTCGTGCTGACGCTCGGCCTCGACCCGAATCTGGCGAAGAGCTCCTCACTCATCGCGATGCTCCCCAGCGGGGTGAGCGGCACGTACGGCAACCTGCGCAACCACAACGTCAGTCTGCGACTGGCCGCCGCTGTCGGACTTCCGGGGTCGCTGACCACCATCTTCGGCGGATGGCTCGTACACGTGATCGACACGCGCCTGGCTATGGCGCTCTTCGCCGTGTTGCTGGTGCTGAGCGCTCTGCAGATGGTGAGAAAGGCCCTGAAGCGTGGTTGACGCTCCACCTGCGCAGCAGCAGCGACGCCTGCTTGCAGCCTGCGCGATCGTGCTCACTGCGCTCAATCTGCGGGGCGCGGCGACGATTCTGTCGCCGATCGTCGACTTGGTGAACCAAGACGTCGAACTCGACACGGTCATGCAGGGAGTGATCGGTGCACTTCCGCAGCTGCTCTTCGCCGGCGCCGGTCTGATCACTCCGCTGCTCGTCCGACGTATGTCGCTTCCGGCGCTCGCCGGCGCCGCCATGGTCGTGACGGCCGGGGGCCAGGTGCTGCGCGCGTCGACGAACAGCGACCTCGCCTTCTGCCTGAGCACCGGACTCATCTTCTTGGCGATCGGGGTCGGCAACATCGTGGCACCGCCGACCATCAAACTGTTCTTTCCACGTCATGTGGGCACGATGACTTCGGCCTACAGCATCACGCTCGGGCTCAGCACCGCTGTGCCGCCCATCTACATCGTCGTACTGTCCCATGCGGTCGGCTGGCGGATCGGACTCGCCTCATGGGCCGTGCCCGCCTTCCTCGCCGCTCTGCTGTGGGGCGTCGTGATCCTGACCAGCCGTCGCAGCCGGCGCGCGTCCGAGCCAGGCGAGGCTCCCGCCCCCGCTGCGATGCGAGAGACCGCCGCCGGCGGCACGAACGTCGACAACCGCAGCGCGGTCAGCGCCGCAGACGCGCCTGATGAGAGTCTGGCGGTGTGGCGAACCTGGCAGGGCTGGGGCATCGCGGTCATGATGGCAGCCCAGTCGACGGTCGTCTATGCCATGTTCGCGTGGCTGCCTGCGCTGCTGCGCGACGCCGGCGTCGACGCGGCCTCGGCAGCATTCGGACTGTCGCTGTTCACCGCTCTCGGCATTCTGCTCGGGGTGGTCATACCTCCGATGACCTCCCGCCAGGCGACGCTTCGCCCGTTGCTGGCGGTGTCGACGGTCTGCTTCGCCGTCGGTCTGATCGGGCTCATGGTGTCACCGGGCCACTTGTCAATGCTCTGGGTGGCGGCGCTCGGTCTCGGCCCACTGACGTTCTGCATGATCCTGGTGCTGATCCCGCTGCGGGCGCGTACGCAGATGCATGCCTCGCAGCTGTCCGCGTTCGTCCAGGGCGTCGGGTATCTCATCGCCGCCGCAGGGCCGTTCCTGTTCGGTCTGCTGCATGATCTCTCGGGAGGATGGACGCTGCCGTTGGCCTATCTGCTGGCCTGCGTCGCGATCTCACTGCCGTTCGCAGTCATCGGCACTCGACCCGGCTACGTCGGCGATTCAGCACGTCGCTGACATCGGGCCGGCCGCCGTGCCCAGACCGTCGGGCCGGCCCGGCGAGTCACGCCCAGACTCAAGGAATAATGCCCAGACCCCAGGCAGAATGCGAAAAGCCCCTCGGAACCGATGATTCCGAGGGGCTTCGTTCTGTGCCCGAGAGGGGACTTGAACCCCTACCCACGATAATTTGTGGACTAGCACCTCAAGCTAGCGCGTCTACCTATTCCGCCACCCGGGCTGGTGCTGTGCCCCGCAGGGCACCAGATGACAGTAGCACGTTTGCCCCGAAGTGAGAAAACCGACGGGGTGCGTCGCGGCGCATCGGCCTGAGACCGGGCATCCGAGGTGACCGCGACCCGTGCATCCCGGGCATGTCTCAAGCCGGTCAGATGACGCTCGTGGTCGACCAGGAGCAGTCACCGGCGTGCGACAGGATACGATTTCGTCATGGTCACTCATGACGACGCTGCAGGCGTTCCCTCAGATTCACACGTCGGCGCTGCGCGTCATGGCGACAATCACGCCGATCTGCCGGATGTGGTGCGCATCGTCCGTGACCTGGTGCGCTTCGACACGACGAACTACGGCGGCGGCAATGCCAGAGGAGAGGGACCGGCGGCGGCCTACATCGCAGAATTCCTTCGCTCGCAGGGGCTCGAACCCGTGATCGTCGGTCCCGAGGCGACGCCGGATGCTCCGGCGCGTCCCAGCGTCGTCGCCCGCTGGCCAGGGCAGGACAGCACGCTGCCTCCGCTGGTGCTGCACGGACACACCGATGTGGTGCCGGCCGACGCGAGCGACTGGAGCGTGGATCCGTTCGCCGGAGTCATTCGCGACGGCTGCCTGTGGGGGCGGGGCAGCGTCGACATGAAGAACATGCTCGGTCTGATCCTGGCGAACGTGCAGCACTTCACCGAGCAGGGCAGACGACCGCGACGCGACGTCATCCTGGCGTTCTTCGCCGACGAGGAAGCCGGTGGTTCGGCCGGTGCCGCCTGGCTGGTGCTCCAGCATCCAGAGCTTTTCGCCGAGGCCCGAGTGGCTCTGAGCGAGGTCGGCGGTTATACGATCACCGTCGGTGGCCGACGGGCGTATCTTCTGCAGACAGGAGAGAAGGGGCATACCTGGCTGAGGCTGCGAGCACGCGGCACGGCGGGTCACGCCTCGGCGGTGAACAACGACAATCCGGTCACCGCGATCGCGCGAGCGGTCTCTGCGATCGGGGCGATCGAATGGCCGATCGAGCTCACCGAGACGACGCGAGCGCTGGTCGAGGGCATCCGCGATCTGGCCGGACTGCCCGCCTCGACACCGCCCGAAGACGTGGTCGCCGCCGCAGGCTTCGCGAAGCCGTTTTTGAGCGCCACGCTGCGCAACACCACGACCCCCACTGTCATCAACGCCGGGTACATGCAGAACGTCATTCCGGCGTCGGCCGAGGCACTCGTGGATGTGCGCCCACTGCCCGGACAGGAGGAACCGGTGCTCGCGCGGGTTCGTGAGGCTGTCGGCCCCGACGTCGCCATCGAGATCATCGAACAGGGCATCGGATACGAATCGCCGTTCGACGGCGACTTCGTTCAGGCGATCCAGCAGTCGATCGCCCAGCACGATCCCGAGGCGGTCGTGCTTCCATATCTGCTGAACGCCGGCACCGACAACGTGAGTCTCACTCGGTTGGGCATCACCGGATACGGGTTCGTGCCGACCCGAGTGCCAGACGACTTCGACTTTCCGGGTTCGTATCACGCGGTCGACGAGCGCATTCCGCTCTCGGCGCTGCTGTTCGGCGAGCAGGTGCTCGGCGATCTGCTCGAACGGTACTGACCGAACCCGTGACGCCCGGTTCGGCGGATGCCGCCGTCGGTGGTCTAGTCTGGTGTGCGGCACCCGTGCGAAGTCGACGGGCCTGCCGTGGCGCGCTCTTCGCGTCCGTGCCTGACATCACCAAGTGCTGATCACCGGAAAGGTGTGCTGTTGTCCATCCTCGACGCCCTCATCCTCGGACTGGTGCAGGGGCTCACTGAGTTCCTGCCCATCTCATCGAGCGCGCATCTGCGCATCGTCGGCGAGTTCCTGCCGGGAGCAGAAGACCCTGGGGCGGCGTTCACAGCCATCATCCAGCTGGGCACCGAAGCAGCCGTGATCGTCTACTTCTGGAAGGACTTCGTCCGAATCGTCAGAGCCTGGTTTGCAGCGCTGTTCGGCCGCATTCCTCGCAACGATCCTGATGCGCGCATGGGGTGGGTCATCATCATCGGCACCATTCCGATCGGAGTCTTGGGGCTGCTCTTCAAAGACCAGATCGAGACCACGCTGCGCAGTCTCTGGATCGTGGCCATCATGCTCATCGTCTTCGGCATCGTTCTCGGTGTGGTCGACCGCTGGGCGCCGAAGCGTAAGAACCTCGGCGACTTGACCCTGCGAGACGGTCTGTTCATGGGGCTGGGTCAGGCGCTCGCGCTGATCCCCGGCGTCTCTCGGTCAGGTGGTACGACCACCGTCGGCCGCGGGCTCTCCTACGATCGCCCGACAGCGGCGAAGTACTCCTTCTATCTCGCCGTACCAGCCGTGGTGATCTCTGGATTCTTCCAGCTGATCGAGTCGGTTCGCGGAGAGACCCATGATGTTCCTGAGTTCCTCCCGACCCTGGTGGCGACCATCGTGTCGTTCGTCGTGGGCTGGTTCGTCATCGACCGTCTGATGAAATACCTGCAGCGCGGTTCGTTCGCGCCGTTCGTGATCTACCGAGTGGTGCTCGGCATCACGCTGATCATTCTGCTGAGCACCGGCGTCATCGCCGCCTGAGAACGTTAGGCTCGTACTGTGAAGAGTTGGTCGACACCTGCACCGCCCCATCTGCCCCCTGCGGCCGCCCCACGCCCGGTGCGCATCTACGACCACGCGAGCGACGCGCTGCAGCCGGCGTCCGAAGACGGCCGCACCGCACGTCTGTACGTCTGCGGCATCACCCCGTACGATGCCACGCACATCGGCCATGCCACCACCTATCTCGCCTACGATCTGCTGAACCGGGCCCTGGTCGACAGCGGAGTCGCAGTGCAGTATGCGCAGAACGTCACCGACGTCGACGACCCGCTGCTGGAGCGCGCGGAGCAGACCGGCGCCGACTGGGAGGCCCTGGCTGCCCAACAGATCGAGCTCTACCGCACCGACATGGCCTGGCTGTCGGCGCTCTCGCCTGCGCATCTCGTGGGCGTCACCGAAGTCATCGATGAGATCGGTCAGGCGGTTCTCGAACTGATCGAACGCGGCTTCGCCTATCGCGTCGAGAGCCCAGACGCCGAAGAGGACATCTACTTCGACGTGCGCGCCGCAGACGCGGCGCTGGCCGCGTGGACGCTCGGCGAAGAGTCGCGCTACTCGCTCGAACAGATGGTGCGCTTCTTCGCGGAGCGCGGGGGAGACCCCAAGCGCCCCGGCAAACGTGATCGTCTCGACCCACTGCTGTGGAGAGCCGAACGACAGGGCGAGCCCTCCTGGCAGGTGATCGGGCTGCCGGTCGGTCGTCCCGGCTGGCACATCGAGTGCTCGGTCATCGCCGAACGCTGTCTCGGGCCGAACTTCGACGTGCAGGGCGGCGGGTCAGACCTGATCTTCCCACACCATGAGATGTCGTCAGGCCACGCCACGGCGATCAACGAGCTGCCCTTGGCCCGCATCTACAGCCATGTGGGCATGGTCGCATACCGAGGCCGCAAGATGAGCAAGTCGCTGGGCAATCTCGTGTTCGTACACCGTCTGCGCGACGCCGGCATCGAACCGGATGCCGTCCGGGCTGCCGTCTTCGCACATCACTACCGTTCCGACTGGGAGTGGCACGACGCCGACGTGGCCAAGGCACAGGAGCGTCTGGCTGAGTGGCGCAGCGCCTATCAGGTGGCCATGCAGGGCAGCGACCACCGTCGTGAGGCCGACAACCCGGTGCTGGCGAATCTTCGCCAGGCCCTGGCCAACGACCTCGACGCGCCGCGCGCACTCAGCGTGCTCGACGCCTGGGCCGACAGCCCTGAGGCGCCGGAGCTCATCGCGGACGCCGCGCAGGCGCTGCTTGGCATCGATCTGACCAGAAAGGCCGCTGTCGCATGAGTGCCGGTGAACTCGAAGCCGTCTGCTGGGATATGGACGGCACGCTGATCGACTCCGAGCGTTACTGGATAGAGTCTGAGGTCGACCTGGTCGGCGAACACGGCGGCGTCTGGACCGAGCAGGATGCCAAGGCCAGCGTGGGAGCGGCGCTCGACGTCATGGCCCGACTCGTGATCGCTGCGGGGGTCGATCTGCCGGTCGAAGAGGTCATCCGCACAGTGAGCGCTGGCGTGGCTGACCGCTATGCCTCGCTGGGCATTCCCTGGCGGCCGGGCGTGCTCGACCTGCTGCAGGAGCTGCGTGACGCAGGCGTCCCGCAGTCGATCGTCACGATGTCGCATGCAGACACAGCGACCACGATTGCCGAGGCGGCCCCCGCAGGCGTGTTCCAGCACGTGATCACCGGCGATCAGGTCGCACGCGGCAAGCCTCACCCCGATCCGTACCTCACCGCGCTCGAGCACTTGGGCACGAGTGCCGCCGGGACGATCGCCTTCGAAGACTCCCAGACGGGCGTGAGCAGCGCATCCGCTGCAGGTCTGCTGACCATCGCGGTGCCCTGCGTGCTTCCGCTGCCCGAATCGAGCGACTATCTGCTGTGGGAGACACTGCAGGGAGTCGACGTCGCACTGCTGCGTCAGACGGTCGCAGAGCAGATGCACAACGCATGAACGAGACAGACGAGATGACTGACCACACCCCAGCCGCACCGCAGCACGAGGCCACCGCCCATGACTCGTCGAGCGCAGGAGGCGAGATGCAGCACGGCGCCCTTCGCGTCGGCGACAAAGTGCAGCTGACCGGCCCAAAGGCCCGGATGCACACGCTGATTCTGCAGCGCGGCGCCGAGTTTCACACCAACAAGGGCGCGATTCGTCATGACGACCTCATCGGTGCTCCCGACGGCAGCGTGATCGAGTCGACACAGGGCGTGCGCTACCTGGCGCTGCGCCCGCTGCTGCGTGACGAGGTGCTGTCGATGCCACGCGGCGCCGCGATCATCTATCCGAAAGACGCCGTGCAGATTCTGGCGCTGGCCGACGTGCACCCCGGGGCGCGGGTGGTCGAGGCGGGTGTCGGGTCAGGTGCGCTGAGCATGTGGCTGCTGCGCAGCCTGGGCGATTCCGGCAGACTGTTCTCGTTCGAGCGACGTGAGGAGTTCGCCGAGATCGCGGATGCGAACGTCAGCGGACACTTCGGCCGTCACCCCGAGAACTGGACGGTGACGGTCGGCGATCTGCAGCAGGAGCTGCCTGCGGTGGTCGCCGACGGCTCGGCCGATGCCGTCATCCTCGACATGCTCGCGCCGTGGGAGACGATCGACGCGGCGGCGGCGGCTCTGCGACCCGGCGGTGTGCTCGTGGTCTACGTCGCGACTGTCACGCAGCTGTCGCGCGTGTCCGAGACGATTCGCGATCGCGGCTGCTTCACAGTGCCGCAGGCTACTGAGACGATGGAACGCGAGTGGCACGTCGAGGGACTCGCCGTGCGCCCCGAGCACCGGATGATCGGTCACACCGGCTTTCTCACGTCGGCTCGCAGGCTGGCCGATGGGGTCGACCTCCCTGAGATCTCTCGCCGACCGGCCAAAGACGCCTTCGACCCGGACGACCTGGCCGTCTGGACGCCAGGCTCGGTCGGTGCGCGGAACACGTCTGAGAAGAAGCTGCGCAAGTCGGTGCGCACGGCGCAGCGTCAGCGCGAGCAGCGGGCAGCCGAGTAGGCTGTCACACGGATTGGAGAACACATGCGTTCACAGAAGGCCATGAGATCGACCATCGGCGCCGGTGTGGGTGTGCTCGCACTGGTCGGTGCGCTGCTTGCGGGGTGCTCGTCGCAGCCCGATCGTGCAGTCGCATCCGGCGACGCGTCGGATGCGGTGGTCGCCTCGGACTTCGACCTCTCGCGGTCGAGCATCGATCCGAAGCCGGATCTGCAGGTCGACGGAACACAGCTGAGCATCGGCAGCGCCGGCGACGGCCGCTTCGTCGACGTCGATCAGGACGCAGTGCTGCTGGGCGTGAGCATGTTCAATCTGAAGACCGGCAAGGCGCTCGGCCAGGCCGCGGATCTCCCCGCTGTGTCGGTGTCATTCCTGCGCGGTCTGAACTCTCCTGTCTACGGGGCGATCGCAGATGCGCTCAAAGGTCAGCGCGTGGGTGACGTCTTCACCCTGGTGGTGCCCAACGTCGACGGAGCAGATCCCAGTTCGACGGACGGCAGCGGTGCCGGCGACGTCGTCGTGATCGGCACCGTGCGAGACAGCTTCCAGGCTCGGGCCCACGGCGCGGAACAGGCGCCAGTCAACGGATTCCCGCAGGTGGTGCGCGACACGACAGGCCGACCCGGGCTGGTGCTGGGCGACGAATACTCTTCCGCCGGAGCCCCCGAGTCGGCTGTGCTGGTCAAAGGCGATTCGAACGAGACCGCTCAGGCAGGCGACACCGTGCAGCTGCAGATGACGATGTTCGACACCTCGGCGAAGACCCGCAGCGCCAAGGTGCTGCAGTCGACGTGGGATGACGGACAGCTCACTCAGCTGAAGCTGGACGATTCGGACGACGCGTTCTTAGGGCTGATGGAGCGTACCCTCACGTCGGTGCCGATCGGTTCGCAGGTGATCGTGCACGTGCCGACCAGCTATCAGTCGCAGGTCGGCGATCTGCTGGTGATCGACGTGCTGGCACGCACTCCGGCTGCTGAGTGAGACCATGGCCGATCGGGTGACCGCACAGGAGCGGATGCTCAATCTCGTGCTGGCCCTCCAGCACACGCGCTTCGGCCTGACGAAGCGACAGATCCTGAGCGAGGTGTCGGGCTACAGCGACGACTTGGCGGCCGGAGTCTCGATGTCGGCGCTCGAACGACGGTTCGAACGAGACAAAGCCGCGCTGCGTGCCCTCGGCATCGACGTCGTCGCCGCCGACGATGTCTGGACGCCCGGTGACAACCAGCTCACTCGGTATCACATCGACGAGCAGGCGTATGCGCTGCCAGATGACCTCGAGCTCAGCGGCGCCGATCTCGGTCTGCTCACCGCTGCGGCTCTGCTGCTCTCGCGGCTTGACGCACCGGAAGGCCGAAGGGTCGCAGAACGAGCCAGGGCCCTTGGCGCGCCGCACGACGACGCAGTTGACCGAGATGGTGCGCCCGACGCTGCGCAGGAGCGTTCGCCTGAGCTGGTGGTCGGCGGACTGCTCGATCTCATGGTCTACGAACCGAACCTGCGGCCGCTCCAGTCTGCTGTGCTCGAAGGCCGCATCGTGCGCTTCGACTACCACACGCAGGATCATCAGTGCACCACCCGCCGCACGCTGCTGCCATTGGCGGTCGTGCTGGTCGACGGCCGCTGGCATGTGCACGGCGTCGACCTCGACCGTCTGCCGACGCGTGCGGAGCGACTTGACGACCCCCAGCTGCGGCGCACCTTTCTGCTGCAGCGCATCCGCGGAGTCGTCCGATCCGTCGAGGAGCGCGAGCTGCAGAGCGGCCGGGTGCGCGACGCGCAGACGATCGCCGCCGAGCGCAGCCGCGAGGAGTGGGCAGGGTCGGTCGTCGCCGATCTCGAGCGACTGCGCCAGGAACAGAGCGCCCGGCTGCAGGTGCGACCAGGCAGCGAGGCTGCGGTGCGCCTCGGCGATCGACTGCATGCCGTCAGCGGTGCGGCGACGTCGGAGACGACGTTCGACGTGCTGACGACGGACTACGACCTGCTCGCCGACGAGATCACCGGGTACGGCGACGAAGTGACAGTGATCTCACCTGAGAGTCTGCGCACCCGTGTCGAGGCCAAGCTGCGCCGTCTGCTGGCCGACCACACCGGAGAGGGCGAGCGATGAGCGACCAGTCGAACGCAGCCATGCAGCGCCTCGGATTCGCCTTGGTGCTGGTGCCGTGGGTGGTGGCCAACCCCGGAGCGACCGTCGAATCGATCGCCGAATGGTTCGGCGTACCCGCCGAGCAGGTACGAGACACCGTGCGCATGCTGCCCCTTGTGGGTGTGCCCGGTGACTCAGCCGCCTATGACCCCGGCAACCTCTTCGACATCGACTATGACGACTTCGAGCTCAACGACCGGGTGACGATCACGAACTCCGTGGGTCTGAACCATGTGCAGCGCTTCTCGACAGCCGAGCTCGCAGGGCTCTCTGCGGCGCTGAACTATCTGGCCGCACTGCTGCCCGACGAGCGACGCGCTGCGGCCACCCGACTCGCCGCTCGACTGGGCGGCGGTACGGTCACGGCTCGCAGCGAGGGACGCTTCGCCGAGACGATTGCGCTGCTGCGGGCCTGCGGCGCCGACCGGGGCGCGGTGGAGTTCGACTACACCTCGGCCTCCGGGCACCGATCGCACCGCACGGTCACTGTCGAACGCGTGCGCATGACCCAGGGCATCTGGTACCTCTCGGGAGTCGACGGCGTCGACGGCGCGGGCCTGCCGCGCCGACGCACCTTCCGGCTCGATCGCATGGCGGCGGTCGCCCGCAGCGAACGATCGCCGATCGCAGCCGAACACGACCAGGCGACCCCGGCATCCGTCGCCACCGTGAGCGGAGACGACGAGGCCGAGCCCATCACCGTCACCCTCGAGGTGCAGGCCGAGGCCGCCGGCGTGCTCATGGCGTTCGGAGAGCGTCTGACCGACGATGTGAGCTGGCCGGTGCGCCGCCTGGTGCGAGTCGCCTCGGTGCCTGCACTCGTCAGACACGTGAGTTCGCTGCCCGGGCGCGTTCGCATCCTCGCTCCGGCATCGGTGCGCGAGGCTGTGGCCGACCACGCTCGTCGCGCGCTGGCGGTCTCTGCGGATGCCGAGAATGCATCCTCTGACGAGTCACCTGCCGAGTAGGATCGTGATCATGTTCTTCTGGATCTCTCTGGGCGTGGTCGTGCTGGCGCTTTTGGCGCTGGCCGTCGTGGTCTGCGTCTGCGTACCGCGGTATCGTCGGTCGGCACGTCAGCTGATGGCCTCCGTCGACGAGATTCCGAAGTCGCTGGGCCCGCTGACCGCTCAGATCGGCCTCCTTCAGCAGCGGCTGCGCCCTGGCACCAGCATCAGCCTTGACGACGAGAGCCTCGCTCTGACGTCGAGTGAGATCGAAGAGGCACAGCGACGTCGAGTCATGGCTGCGCGTGCGGCTCGGGCGAAGTACCGTCGTGTGCGACGTACTCGATCCTGACACTCGCACAGCCAACGGCATGCGCTCGTTGACACCATACGCACCGCTATACTGATCACGATTCCCCACACTCTTGGAGCGACCGCAATGAAACCTTGGCAGATCATCATCATCGTCCTCGTCATCCTGCTGCTCTTCGGCGCGCCGAAGCTGCCCGCTCTGGCGAAGAGCCTGGGGCAGTCAATGCGCATCTTCCGCAAAGAGGTGAAGGGGCTCGAAGCAGACAAGGCCGCCGATCAGGAATGGACTCGGCCGAACCAACAGGGTGAGCAGTCGTCGCCAATGACGTCAGGTCAGGCACCGGCGCAGACCCCCGTGCAGCAGCCAGCCCCCGTGCAGCAGCAGCCGGTTCAGCCGGCGCCCACACAGCCTGCTGAGGGCGACGCGCAGAAGAACTCCTAAAACCGGCACGGCGGTGTCTCAGACGAAGAAGAGCCGCGACGGCACGATGTCGATCGCGCAGCACTTGGTGGAGCTGCAGAAGCGCATCATCATCTGCGCGATCGCGATCGTGGCCGCCGCGATCGGTGCGTGGTTCATCGCGCCATTCGTGCTCGATGCACTGCGAGAGCCTCTGCTGACGGTCATGCAGAAGACCGGTCGACAGACCCAGATCAACTACTCGGATGTATCGAGTCCGCTCAATGTGCGCATGCACATCACGATGGTGCTCGGCATCATCATCGCGGCTCCGATCTGGCTGTATGAGCTCTGGCGGTTTCTCGCACCGGGCATGCTGCGCAAAGAGAAGCTCACCGCCGTCGGGTTCGTCGGCACAGCCATCCCGCTGTTTCTCGGCGGCTGCCTGTTCGGCTGGTGGGCTTTTCCGAATTTGGTGTCGTTCATGTCGAGCTTCGCGTCGGCAGACGACGTGCAGCTGATCAGCGCAGACACCTACCTGCGATTCGTGATGAACCTGATGCTCTTCATGGGGCTCGGATTCGTGCTGCCGCTGCTGCTCGTGCTGCTGAACTTCGTCGGCGTGATGAGCGCGAAGACCATCATCAAGGGCTGGCGCGTGGCCATCGTGGTGGCACTGATCTTCGCGGCGTTCATCACCCCGCCGACCGACATCCTCAGCATGTTCCTGCTCTCCAGTCCCATGCTCGGGCTCTACCTGATCGCCTGCCTCATCTCCTGGCTGCACGACCGACGCGCGGCGAAACGGGCACAGGAGCTGTTCGAAGACGACGCACTGCCCGACCCGGACATCCTCGGCACCGCAGACCTGTCCGAGACCTCCGGTGCATCCGATGCGGGCGGGACGACGAAGTGACCCGGAGCGCACGCTCCGGACGCAATGACGACGATTGAGAAGCGATGACGACTGAGAACGCGATGCCGAGCGACGACTCTGCTGAGACCGTGAAGACGGAGCAGACGGAGCACACCCCACTGCCCGACGAAGTGGTGGCCTTTCAGCGCACGGTCGGATTCGCGCTCGACGACTTTCAGGTGCAGGCCGCGCGCAGCATCGTGTATGGTCGGGGAGTGCTCGTCGCCGCACCGACCGGCGCAGGCAAGACGATCGTCGCCGACTTCGCCGTCTACCTGACGATGGAGTCGGCGGCCGATGAGAAGATCTTCTACACGACCCCGATCAAGGCGCTGAGCAATCAGAAGTTCCACGAGCTGCAGGAGCGCTACGGCGAGTCGAACGTCGGTCTGCTGACCGGTGACAACAACATCAACGCGACCGCGCCGATCGTGGTCATGACCACCGAGGTGCTGCGCAACATGATCTACGAGCGCAGCGATCTGCTGGGCTCGCTCTCTTTCGTGGTGATGGACGAAGTGCACTATCTCGCCGACCGCATGCGCGGGCCGGTCTGGGAAGAGGTCATCATCCAGCTGCCCGAGCACGTTCGACTCATCTCGCTGAGTGCGACGGTCTCGAACGCCGAGGAGTTCGGAGCGTGGCTGCAGGAGGTGCGCGGACACACCGACGTCATCGTCTCGGAGTTTCGTCCAGTGCCGCTCAGCCAGCATGTGCTGGTGCGCGGTGATCTCGACGACCTCTTCGAACCCGGCCGTCCCGGCCAGCTCAACCGGCACCTGCACCGGCTCTCTGGTCTTGACGGGCCGCGATCGAACCGGGAACGACGGCGCGGAGGTCATCACCGACAGCAGCGCGTCGACCGGGCAGCGCTGGTGAAGACGCTCGAGCGTGCCGACCTGCTGCCGATGATCGGCTTCATCTTCAGCCGCGTCGGCTGCGATGCCGCGGTGCGCCAGTGCATGCTGGCCGGCATCTCGCTGACGACCAAGCAGGAGCGCGACCAGATCAAACGGATCATCGACCGCCACTGCCGTGACATCCCGTACCAGGATCGCGAAGTGCTCGGTTTCAAACACTGGAAGGGCGCCCTGCTGCGCGGTGTCGGCGCGCACCACGCCGGGCTGCTGCCCGCATTCAAAGAGACCGTCGAAGAGCTCTATCAGCGTCGACTCGTTCGGGCGGTCTTCGCGACCGAGACGCTGGCGCTCGGCATCAACATGCCGGCGCGTACGGTGGTCATCGAGAGCCTTGAGAAGTACAACGGCGTCGCTCGTGTGCCGATCACAGCGGGGGAGTACACCCAGCTGACCGGGCGTGCGGGCCGTCGTGGCATCGACGACCAGGGGCATTCGGTCGTGGTGTGGCAGCCCGGTGTCGACCTCGAACGGGTCGCTTCGCTGGCCAGCCGCCGCACCTACCCGCTGAAGTCGGCGTTCCGCCCCACCTACAACATGGCGGTGAACCTGATCGGGCAGTTCGGCCTCAGCGCGACGAGAGAGATCCTGGAGTCGTCGTTCGCCCAGTTCCAGGCCGACCGGTCGGTCGTCGGCCTGGCTCGAAAGCTCAAAGAGCAGCGCACCTCGCTCGACGGCTACGCCGAGGCGGCCGGGCTGGACGATCCGCTGCTGCGCGACTTCTTCGACCTGCGTCACGAACTCTCAGAGACCGACCGCAGCATCCAGCACATCTCGAAGAAAGAGCGCCGCAGCGGCAGTCGACGCGAAGACCTCATCGCTCACGCTCGTGACCTGAAGGCCCAGCTGCGGCAGCATCCTGCCGCTCGCATCGACGATGTCGAGGATCGGGCCCGGTGGGCCGAGCGCTGGTGGCGTCTGCAGCGTCAGACAGAAGACCTCCAACGCGAGATCGAGCACAGAGTGAGCAATATCGCGCTGACCTTCGAACGCGTCGTGCGGGTGCTGGTGCACTTCGGCTATCTCTCTGCCGATGCAGATCTGGCCGAGGTCGCGGTCACCGATCAGGCCGGGCTCCTCGACAAGATCTATGGAGAACGCGATCTGGTCGTCGCCGAGTGTCTGCGCCGAGAGGTGTGGAAGGGGCTCGAACCGGATCAGCTCGCCGCGATCGTCACGGCTTTGGTCTACGAGCCGCGGCGTGACCGCGGCGACGAAGAGGTGTGGCTGCCTCGAGGCGCCCTGCAGAAGGCCTATGCCGACACGCTGTCAGTCTGGCATGAGATCGACGACCAAGAGCAGCGCCGCGATCTGCCGCGGTTCCCCGAGCCGAACGCTCTGGTGTGCACGGCGGTGCTGCGATGGAGCCGGGGCGCCACGCTCGATCACGTGCTCGAAGAGGCAGAGCTGCCCGCAGGCGACTTCGTCCGTCTCATGAAGATGGTCATCGACCTGCTCGACCAGATCGGCGCCGCGCAGCCAGACGGTGTCGGGGCTGTGGCTCGCAGCGCCAAGGATCTGCTGCTGCGCGGCATCGTCGAGTACTCGAGCGTCGGGTGATGCGGCACCAGCACCGCGCAGATGCGATCGTTCGGGCAGTCGTCGCCCTTGCTGCGGGTCTGCTTTACCAGTACGCGTTCGCCCCGTATCTGATCTGGCCGCTGACGCTGCCTGCGATGGCGCTGGTCGCCTGGGCTGTGCTCGGTCGCGGATTCTGGTTCGGGGCACTGTGCGGGGCATTGTTCGGCGCAGGGTTCTGGTCGGGCCACATCATGTGGCTGACCGAATACCTGGGGGCGGTGCCCTGGATCGCTCTGAGCGGCGCTATGACGTTCTTCTGCGCATTCGGCTGTGCGGTCGGAGCATACCTGACCCGGCGTCGACTGGTGCGGCAGACGCATCCGGCGCTGATCGCTCTGATCTGGGCGGTCGTCTGGACGGCGCGCGAAGCGGTGTTCTCGCGGATGCCGTATGGCGGGTTCGCATGGGGAGAGGCGGCGCACAGCCAGTCGAACGCGCCGACGATCGGACTCTCGTCGTGGATCGGTCTGGCCGGCCTGAGCCTCGCGCTGGTCTTCGTCTCGACGCTGCCCGTGACGTGGATGCTCTCGCGTCGGCCGGTGCGTCGGCCGCTGGTCGTCGGCATGGCTCTGCTGGTGCTGGGGATGCTGGTGCCGGCTTGGGGAGCGATCGTGCCGTCGCAGGGATCAGTGCGCATAGCAGCCGTTCAGGGCAACGCGAATGCCGGTCTCTTCTCGAACGCGCAGCCTGGTGAGATACTGGCGAACCATCTCGCAGCCGCCAGAGAGATCATGCACGACGACTTTGATGTGATGGTCTGGCCTGAGAACGCGGTCGACCTCGACGTGCTGCGCAGTCGCCAGGCCCACGCCGAGATCGAGGCCTTCGTCAATGAGATGGGCCGCCCGCTCGTGTTTGGCAGCGTGACGAAGCGCGGCGACGACTTCTTCAACAGTGTCGTGCTCTGGCTGCCGAAGGGCATGTCGGCGCCGACGGGCCTGACGGATGGGGGAGTCGACACGGCTGCCGACTCGGTGGTGCCCGGTGTCGACCCGACCACGACGTCAGGCGGGCCGGTGCAGATCTACGACAAGAAGCATCCGGTGCCGTTCGCGGAGTACATGCCCGATCGCTGGCTGTTCCATCCGATCGCCCCAGATCTCGTTGACCTGGTGCCACGCGGATACACGTTCGGGCAGCGCACCGGCAACTTCCAGATCCCGACGGGTGACGACGCGATCAACGCTGGGGTGCTGATCTGCTTCGAGACAGGCGACACCGACCTGATTCACGCGGCCGTCGCTGGGGGAGCGCAGCTGCTTCTGGCACCGACGAACAACGCGGATTTCGGCCGCACCCCGGAGTCGGCGCAGCAGATGGCGATCGCGAGAGCCAACGCCGTCGCATCCGCGCGCTCGCTGGTGAACATCTCGACCGTCTCGTCGAGTGCGGTGATCGCGCCGGACGGACGATTCCTGGATCGGCTGCCCGACTTCGAAGCGGGCGCCATGGTGCAGAACGTTCCGCTGCAGCGCTCACTGGCGCCGAGCTTCTTCGCCGGGCCGGTGATCACATGGGGGAGTGTCGCCGCCACCGTGCTGCTGTTGGCCGGCGAGATGGTGACGCGCCGCCGAGACCGGCGGCTGCGTCAGGAGGTCACTGCTCGTTCGGGTCTGATTTGATGCGAGAGAGCTCAAGCGCTCGCTTGCGGCGATCGTGCAGGTAGTCGAGACGCTCGTCGAGAATCTCTTTGAGCTCCGTCTCGCTGCGGCGCTCCAGGAGCATGTCCCATGGGGTGCGCTGTGAGGCGGGCTCGCCCTTCTTCTTGCCCGTGGTCTTGGTCTTGGCCTTCGACTTGGACGCGGTCTTCGTCGTCGACTTCGAAGCGGTCTTCGCCGTGGTCTTCGAAGAAGTTGCTTTGGTTGCCATTCGATGCCTTCGTCTCGTCTGCCGGCAGAAGATACGCCGACCGTTCATTGTAGCCGCTCAGCACAACGGCTGTGGGCCGAGATTTGTTCCCGACGGCGGGGCAGCGGTCGTCGCAGCGTTCTGGACTGATACAGTTTTGCCTGCTGTGAGCACGTCGCGCGACGTGCCATTCGATCGAAAGGTGAGCACGTGAGCGATCAGACGACGGAACAGACGACGGGCGATCAGCAGAAGCCACTTGCAGGCAAAGTTGCGCTGATCACCGGTTCGTCGCGCGGCATCGGTGCGGCGACGGCCGAACTTCTCGGAGCGCTGGGTGCGACCGTGGTGATCAACTACCGATCGAAGGTTCGTCGAGCCGAGCAGGTGGCCGACAAGGTGCGTGCCGCCGGCGGAGACGCTCTGGTCGTCCAGGGCGATCTCACGGACGAGGCATCGGTGACGGCGCTGTTCGACCGCGTCGGCGAGGCCTTCGGCCGCATCGACGTGCTGATTCTCAATGCCTCGGGAGGCATGGAGAAGAACATGGCCGACGACTACGCGCTGCAGCTCAACCGTGACGCGCAGGTGCGTGCGCTGACGCTGGCCGAGCCGCTGCTGAAAGAGGGCTCGCGCGTCGTCTTCATCACCAGCCATCAGGCGCACTTCATCCGCACCACGCCGACGCTGCCGGAGTACCGTCCGGTCGCCGAGTCGAAGCGCGCCGGTGAGGATGCACTGCGTGAGCGCATCCCGGAGCTCGCGAAACGCGGTGTCGGCTTCGTGGTGGTCTCAGGCGACATGATCGTCGGCACGATCACCGCAACGCTGCTGAACCGCATCAACCCGGGTGTGCTTGACGAGCGCACCGAGCAGGTCGGCAAGCTGTACACCGTCGAGGAGTTCGCCGAGCAGATTCGCGACGCCGTGCTCGAGCCGATCCCGGTGGACAATACGAAGTACGTCGGAGACATCTCGTTCTTCACCGGCAAGTGAGTGTGAGCCTCGACGCTCGTCTCGGGCGTCGAGAGACGTGATGGTGACCCCTCTCCGGTAATCCGATAATGTATGTTATGTCATATATCGTGGATTCTCGGAGAGGGGTTCTCCTCTTCCGAGCCGGCGAATGACACTGTCGTGCTTTCTGCACAGCGCAGCCAACACATTGATGTCATGCACTGGCTTCATGTCGGCGGTGAAGATTCTTCGGTCGCATGCCAGTCTGGCCAGATGAGACAGACCAGAGTGACGACTCCGAACCGCCGAGCGATTCCGCCCCCGCGCATCAAAACGAATGACGACCGGCCGCTTGAGCCAGATCAGGCGCGCATCGCTCCTGAGCTCAGCTCAGCTGCACGCCGCCAGATGCGCGACGGGCCGCCGCCGCGCATCCGTGTCGGGATCGGGCCGACTGCCGCCGGGCGCGTCGAACCGCAGCTGCCAGACGATCTGACGACGATCGGCGATCCGCCGACGGTAGATGACTACTTCGCGCCCGATCAGTTCTTCGACTGAGCTTCGTGTGCTGGCAGTGCCTCGATCCAGTGATCCAGAACCCGTGCTGCCGCACCCGATTCGATCGACTCGGTCGCGACTTCGAGCTTTGCCGAGAAGCGTTCGAGCATCGACGTCTTCGCCGTCGCAGGGTGAAAGAGCAGATCTGCGGCGACCAGACCGGCTGCTGCGTTGAGCAGCACGATGTCGCGCACCGAACCGGTCTCGCCGGCGAGCAGAGCCCGGCCGATCTCGGCATTCTCTTCGGCGTCTCCCCCGACCAAGTCTTCGAGCACGGCTGGCCTGATGCCGAGCTGTGCCGGGTCGAGCGCGAATTCTGTGATTCCGCCTTGTTCGTCGACCTGGCAGATGCGACTCGGGCCCGTCGTGGTCAGCTCGTCAAGGCCGTCCTCGCCGCGAAACACGAGACCGACGTCACCACGAGAGCTCAGCAGTGCGGCGACGAGATCGACCCGACCGCGATCGGCGACGCCAAGAGCATTGATTCGCGGGCGCGCCGGGTTGCACAGTGGGCCGAGAAAGTTGAACACCGTGGGTACGCCGAGGGCTTTGCGAACAGGACCGGCGTGCCGGAAGCCCTGATGGTATCTCTGCGCGAAGGCGAAGCCGATGCCCGCCTGCGCGAAGGCCGATGCGGTCTCCTCTGGGGTCGCGCTGATGTTTACCCCCAAGGCCTCGAAGAAGTCGGAGGATCCGGAGCGAGAGCTGACCGCACGGTTGCCGTGTTTGATCACCGGAACGCCGGCTCCGGCGATCACGAGGGCGGCCATCGACGAGATGTTGACTGTTCCCGAGCGGTCTCCCCCGGTGCCGACGATGTCGAGCGCGTCTCGCGAGATGTCCAGCGGAACCGCGTGCGTCAGGATCGAGGAGACGAAGGCAGAGACCTCTTCGAGAGACTCCCCCTTCTGCTTCAGCGCGATGAGGAAGCCTCCGATCGCAGCGGGGTCTGCCGTCCCGGTCATGATCTGGTCCATGGCCCACCTGGCCTGCACCGTTTCGAGGTCGAGGTCGTCGATGAGTCTGGTGAGCAGGATCGGCCATGAGATTTGGGATGACATGACTCAAGATTGTACTCCGCAAGACCATTGGCCCGACCGACACTGTGCTGGATTCCGGTGGGAACACACCGGACGCACTGCGACTCTAGATGAGGGAATTCTCTCGAACCGCTCCGTTTGGTCAAGACATGGGTGATTCATAGGTCATAATAGAAACGTGTCCAGTACAGCATTAACGAATAAGTCTGCGCAGGCGAGTGTCAACAGGCCGAGCGCCACAGCCGTAGGTACCATCGTCTGGCTTGCCAGCGAGGTCATGTTCTTTGCGGCCATCTTCGCCGTCTACTTCACCTTGTGGACGACCTCGACGGGTCAATGGCAAGACGGCATCGCCGTTCTGAACATTCCCTTCGCTGCGGTCAACACCGTGATCCTGGTGCTTTCGTCAGT
Organism: Pseudoclavibacter sp. CFCC 13611; assembly: GCF_008831225.1. Classification (NCBI taxonomy): domain Bacteria; kingdom Bacillati; phylum Actinomycetota; class Actinomycetes; order Micrococcales; family Microbacteriaceae; genus Pseudoclavibacter; species Pseudoclavibacter sp. CFCC 13611. The sequence continues at coordinate 649,160 of NZ_WBKE01000002.1, forward strand.
CACGTGTCAGTTCGGCGTCTTCGCGGCAGAGCGTCTGCAGCCGCGCAAGACCGGCAAGGGCATCAAGAACTGGGGCGTCGCCGAGTGGTTCTTCCTGAGCTTCGCTCTGGGTGCCATCTTCGTGACCGGTCAGGTGTTCGAGTACGCGACGCTGTACCACGAGGGTGTGGCCATGTCGACCGACACCTTCTGGTCTGCGTTCTTCGTCGGCACCGGGTTCCACGCGCTGCACGTCATCGGTGGCCTGATCGCGTTCCTCGTGATCATCGGCCGCACGTACGCGTCGCGCAAGTTCGGCCACCGTGAGGCGCAGAGCGCCATCGTGGTGTCGTACTACTGGCACTTTGTCGATGTCGTCTGGCTGATTCTGTTCACGGCCGTCTACATCCTTCCGCTCATCGGTTGAGACTGGAGTTAGCAGGAATGAAGATTCGCAAGAACCATAAGTCCAAGGTGAGCCGCCGCTCCAAGCGTCGCGGACCGCTCGCCACCATCGGTCTGCTCGCCATCGGTCTCGCTGTGACCGGTGGAGGCTACGCTGCTGTGGCACAGGCCAGCTCGTCGTCGACCGACATCGAGAAGGTGGCCAACACCCAGGAGCAGGTCGACGAGGGCCAGAAGCTCTTCCAGGCAAACTGCGCCACGTGCCACGGACTCAATCTTCAGGGTTCGGACGCCGGCCCGTCGCTGGTCGGCGTCGGGGCCGCATCGGTCGACTTCCAGGTCGGCACCGGCCGTATGCCGATGCAGATGCAGGGCCCGCAGGCGCAGGTCAAAGCTCCGCAGTTCACCGACGAACAGATCAAGGCTCTCGCGGCCTACGTGGCATCGGTCGGCTCCGGCCCGGCCATCCCGAGTGACATCGCGAAGCAGGTCGACACGACTGACTCCGAGAAGGTCGCATCGGGTGCCGAGCTCTTCCGCATTAACTGCGCGATGTGCCATAACGTCGCCGGCGCCGGCGGTGCGCTGACCGAGGGCAAGTACGCACCCTCGCTGATGGGGGTCTCTGAGACGCACATCTACGAAGCCATGATCACCGGCCCGCAGAACATGCCGGTGTTCAACGACACCAACCTCTCGCCTGAAGAGAAGGCCGGGATCATCTCGTACCTGAAGTACGTCGAGAAGAATCAGTCTCCCGGTGGCGTCGATCTCGGATCGCTCGGTCCGGTGTCTGAGGGGCTGTTCATCTGGATCTTCGGCATCGGTGCGATTGTCGCATTCACCATCTGGCTTGGTGCACGGGCTGACTGAGCGGAGAGAACACTATGGCAAAGAACAAGGAAGAGACTCCTGTGTCAGAACACGAGCCACAGAGCACGACGGTAGTGCTCGAACATGGGTTCGAGAACCCGGGCATCGAGCCCCACTCACCAGAGCGCGTCACTGACCGCGACCCGAAGGCCGCCAAGCGCGCCGAGCGTCAGGTCACCGCGTGGTTCATCGCCTCGGCGGTGGCGAGCGTCATCGCGATCATCGTCTACATCGCCGTGCCGATCAAGGCCGACGACATGTCGACGGTCCATCCGAACAACCTGTGGCTCGGTCTGTCGATCGGCTTCGCGTTCCTGGCGATCGGCATCGGTGCCGTGCACTTCGCGAAGCAGCTCATGCCGGCGCACGAGATGGAAGAGGAGCGGCACACGCTTCGCTCCTCGGACGAGACTCGTGCTGAAGCCATCGAGATTCTGCAGACGGCAGACAAAGAGAGCGGAATCAGCCGTCGTACGGTGCTTCGTCGCTCACTGATCGGTGCGGCGGTCGTCGCTCCCCTGCCGGGCATCGTCATGCTGCGTGACCTCGCTCCGGTCAGCCAGGGGTTGGTCAATCCGGCTGAGAAACTGCGCCACACCATCTGGGGCGATCAGGACAGCCTGAAGCTCGTTCGGGATCCGAACGGTCGCCCGATCAAGGCCTCAGATGTTCAGCTCGGCTCGGCCTTCCACGTGATCCCCGAGAACCTGCTCGAAATCGAGAATCATTCGCAGCGCATCATCGAAAAGGCCAAGGCGGCCGTGCTGCTCGTCCGTCTGCCCGAGAACGAGATCAAGTCGGGCGCCGAAGACGGATATCACGGCATCCTCGCATACTCAAAGATCTGCACGCACGTGGGATGCCCTGTCGCTCTGGTTGAGCAGCACACGCATCATCTGCTCTGCCCGTGCCACCAGTCGACGTTCGACATCGCAGACGGCGCCAAGGTCGTCTTCGGCCCGGCGAACCGTCCGCTGCCCCAGCTGCCTATCACGGTTGACAGCGAAGGCTATCTGGTGTCGAAGGGTGACTTCCGCGCACCAGTCGGACCGAGCTTCTGGGAGATTGAAAAGTGACCACGACAGTGACGACAAAACCCACGACCAAGGCGGGTCGTGCCGCTGACTATCTCGACGAACGCCTCGGCGTCGCAGGGGTCGTCAAAGAGTTCGGGCGCAAGATCTTTCCCGACCACTGGTCGTTCATGCTCGGCGAGGTGGCGCTGTACAGCTTCGTCGCACTGCTGATCTCCGGAACCTTTCTGACTCTGTTCTTCCAGGCGTCAATGGTCGAGACCACGTACGACGGCTCCTACATCCCGCTCAAGGGCATCCACATGTCGGCGGCTTATGCCTCGACTCTGGATCTCTCGTTCGACATCCGCGGCGGGCTGCTCATGCGTCAGCTGCACCACTGGTCGGCACTGATGTTCGTCGCGGCAGCGACACTGCACATGGCTCGCATCTTCTTCACGGGTGCGTTCCGCAAGCCGCGTGAACTGAACTGGATCGTCGGTGTGCTGCTCTGGGTGCTCGGCATGGGAGCCGGGTTCACGGGCTACTCACTTCCTGACGATCTGCTTTCGGGCAACGGTCTGCGCATCATCGACGGTCTGATGAAGGGGCTCCCCCTCATCGGCACCTGGCTCTCGTTCCTGTTCTTCGGCAACGAGTTCCCCGGCACCGACCTGATCAACCGTCTGTACATGCTGCACATCATGTTGATCCCTGCACTGATCATCCTGTTGATCGCCGTGCATCTGCTGATGGTGGTTCTGCACAAGCACACGCACTACCCGAACCCCGGTGCCCGTGAGACGAACGTCGTCGGCTACCCGGTGCTCCCCGTGTACGCAGCCAAGGCCGGCGGCTTCTTCTTCATCGTCTACGGTCTGCTCACGGTGATTGCTGCTACGTTCACGATCAACCCGATCTGGAACTACGGGCCGTACGACCCGTCGCCGGTCTCGGCAGGTACGCAGCCCGACTGGTACATCGGCTGGGCAGACGGCGCGCTGCGACTGATCCCGCCGCACTGGGAATCGGTGATCTTCGGCTTCACGTTCTCGTGGAACATCATGGCTCCTGTGGTGCTGCTCGGCGGCTTCATCGCCGTGCTGGTGGCCTACCCCTTCGTCGAGAAGTGGATCACCGGAGACGACCGCAACCACAACGTTCTGGATCGCCCGCGCAACGCGCCGACCCGCACGGCGATCGGCGCTGCAGGCATCGCCTTCTACGCCACCATGTGGGCGGCGGCTTCGTCTGACGTGATGAGCGTGTTCTTCCACTGGAATGTGTTCCTGGTCACTCACGTGCTGCAGGCATCGCTGATCCTTGGGCCGATCATCGCCTTCATCATCACTCGCCGCGTTGCCTTCGCACTGCAGCGAAAGGACCGCGATCTGGTTCTGCACGGTGTCGAGACCGGTCATGTCATCCGGTATCCTCACGGGGAGTTCCAGGAGCTGCACCGTCCGCTCGACGAGTACGAGCGCTGGCGTCTCGTCTCGTTCGAAGAGAACGTTCCGGTGCCGGTTCGCCCTCGCTCCGACGGCAAGATCTACAACAAGGATCGTCGTCGTTCATGGTTCAGCCGCTTCTTCTTCGAGAGCCGGGTCAAGCCGGTCACTCCAGAAGAGCTTGCTGCGGCACAGCACGAGCACCACTGATGCTCTGCACTCGTGTTCGGCGCACCTTCCCGGTCTGCTGAACAGTCGAAAAGGGCCTCGCCATTGTGGCGAGGCCCTTTTCGCGTCTCCATGGGCGTAGGTGGTACGGGCGGGCAGTATCCGTCCCTCTGCGCCGTCAGCCGCCGACTCCCCCGCCAGAGGTCTGCAGACGAGCACACCGAGTCTCTTCCCACAACTGACCATACCTGTTCAGACCTGTGCAATACTGTCTTCTATGACAGACACAACCAACCGTGACGTGCCGCCGTCGGCGGCCTCCGCAGCAGCTTCGACGCTGACCCAGCGTCTGGACAGACTCGCCTTCACTCGGGCTCATGCCCACTTGGTCACCTCTTCGGGGATCGGCTGGGCGCTCGATGCACTCGACGTGGCGCTCATCTCGTACGTGATCGTGGTGTTGAAGAGCGAATGGAGCCTCTCTTCGACCGAGCAGAGCTGGATCGTCTCGCTCGGGTTCATCGGCATGGCACTGGGAGCGATGCTGGGTGGCAGGCTCGCCGATCGTTTCGGGCGGCGCACGGTGTTCGCGCTGACTCTGCTGATCTTCGGCCTTGGCGCAGCGCTGAGCGCGTTCGCACCGGTGCTCGCGTTCTTCCTCGTCATGCGCTTCATAGTGGGGCTGGGGCTCGGCGCTGAGCTGCCTGTCGCCAGCACATACGTGAGCGAGTTCGCACCCCCGAGCATCCGCGGTCGCATCATCGTCGTGCTTGAGGCCTTCTGGGCCATCGGCTGGCTGCTTGCAGCGCTGCTCGGCTACCTGCTGGTGCCACACGGCGATTGGGGCTGGCGCATCGCCATGCTGATCGGGGCGGTGCCGGCGCTCTACGCGGCGTTCGTCCGGTTCGGGCTGCCGGAGTCGATCCGCTTTCTCGAGGCGCGCGGCCGCCATGATGAGGCCGAGCAGATCGTGCGCCGCTTCGAGAAGTCGCCAGTGATCTTCCGGGTGCAGGCCGCGGGTGCGGCGGCCACACGCCCCTCGACCTTCGCTGAAGGCGCAGACTCAGCCGAGAGCAGAACTGCGACCAGTGGCTTCGGCGGGCTCTGGCGGCCTGGGCAGGTTCGCAACACCGTCGCGCTGAGTCTGGTCTGGTTCCTGGTGAACTTCTCCTACTACGGGGCCTTCATCTGGATTCCCTCGATTCTCGCAGCACAGGGACACGATCTGGTGAAGAGCTTCGGGTACACCTTGATCATCACGTTGGCGCAGCTGCCCGGTTATGCGGTCGCCGCATGGCTGATCGAGCATTGGGGGCGTCGCTGGACGCTGGCGTCGTTCCTGATCGGCTCAGCCGTCTCGGCAGTGTTCTTCGGCACAGCCGGGTCGGTGACGGCGATTCTGGTCAGCGGATGTCTGCTGAGCTTCTTCAATCTGGGCGCATGGGGCGCGCTCTACGCCATCTCCCCCGAAGTCTTCCCGACCGCGCTGCGTGGCACCGGCACGGGGTGGTCGGCGGGATTCGGTCGTGTGGCGTCCATCATCGCTCCGCTGTTAGTGCCCGTCGTGCTCGCTGCGGCCTGGGGCGGCACTGGAGTGCTCTTCAGCATCTTCGGTGTGGCCTTCGTGCTGGCGGCGCTGTCGGCCCTGCTGCTCGACGAGCATATGGGCCAGGTGCTCACCGACTGACGCTTCGCAGGGAGCTCATACGCCGGCCGGAACGTGCTGGGCCCAATGCACCGATGGCGTCCTGAGCTATCACCGTTGAGGCATGTCAGCGGGGTCATCTAATCTATAGACGTGGTCGACAGCAGCGATGCAAGTGCTCACACGAGGGGTTCCTGCCGTGGAGGGGGCGGCGGGAGCCCCTCATCTGCGCCTGTGACGCCTTGTGGGCAAGCACTCAGCGTCAGAGTCATTCGTGCGGTTGATCGAGCCGAACCAGCACTGCCGGTGGTTACACGTGCGGGGTGATCGCATATGCCATGAGGCGTACGCTTCAGGCGCAGGCTGAGCACAATGGATCCTCAGGTCACAAGCCGGCTCTGCGTCCAGCACACGATCTCGTCAACGTGCACTGCCGATATTTCGATCCTGTTCAGCTCCTTCCACCATGAGAGTCACTTCCTCGAGCGAGAGGAACTTCCCGTCAGAGTCCAGCTGTGCGAACACGTATACCTCTTGTTCGACTGTGGTCCGGTCTCGTTTTGTCACCACGACGCGGTGTCTCTCTGCATAGTGGCTACCATCGGTGAGTTCATCCAGCACTTTGACCTCGGCGGCACTGGTGATGGCGCGAAGGTGTGCGATGTGCTCAGCGAACTGTTCACGCGTGCTCCAGTCGCCGTTGGTGCGCTGGCGGTAGTCGGCATTGAAGTGACGGTCCAACAGCTCCTCGAGAGCTGTTTGGTGGTCGTTGAGGAGGTCGGACAGCGCGAGCGCAAGTGTGGTCATTCGGGTTCTCGATTCACAATAGGCAATGGGGGTTACAGCCTCAGTGATAGCACACACTGCGATCCTGACCACGCGCACCCCTTGAAGACGTGTCTCGTGTCTCAGAGCTGCTTCGTGCGGTCGTTCGGCCGCACTGCCTCCCCCGCCGAGAGTCCTCACCAGCCGACAGTCCTCCCCCGCCAGACAGCCCTGTACCACCAGACAGCCCTGTACCACCAGACAGCCCGACCGGCGCAATGCCAGGTCAAATGAAAAAAGGCCCGGAACCCCGCGTCCTCCGCGTGATTCCGGGCCTATCCCGTGGTGGGCGATAGCAGACTTGAACTGCTGACCTCTTCCGTGTCAGGGAAGCGCGCTACCAGACTGCGCCAATCGCCCGTACTCGAACCGTCGAGTGCGTATGCCGACTTGCGTCGACTCCGGCCGAAGCCGGTTGGAGGTGGAGACGGGAGTCGAACCCGCGTATACGGCTTTGCAGGCCGCTGCCTCGCCACTCGGCCACTCCACCATGCCAGACCGCACAGGTTCTCAATGAAGCAGTACCTGTGAAGCGGCCCCTGTGAAGCGGAGCCTGTGGCAGGTCTTTCACAAGTGAAAGAACCCTCCGAGCGGATGACGAGATTCGAACTCGCGACCCCCACCATGGCAAGGTGGTGCTCTACCAACTGAGCCACATCCGCATATTGATCAGCTTGAAGCTTCTCAACGTTGTCCCCGTGTTCCGGCGACTTGAATAATGTACCGTAACTCTGCCCGAATGCAAAATCGAGGTGAATCGAACCTGGCAACGCGGGCGTGTCGCACGTCTGCTGCCTGACTCTCAGCCTCCACCCAGGTCGCACCAGGGCCAAGAACGGCGCTTCAGGCATCAGGCAGGCGACTGCGGACCAGGTGCCCTCAAGTCAGATTCCTGTCGATCACTGCAGCCCGTGCCACGGCACACAGGGTCGTTGCTGGGGCGCATACGTGAAGAGGGTACGGAGCCTGTGACGGCTGCCGCACCCTCTTCACGTATGAAGCGCTGCTTCGGTCATTCGGGCCGCTCAGGTGCGGCCTTCAGTACGGAACCTCAGTTCTGCAGAGCGTATCCCGACTCGCCATGCACGCGCAGGTCGATGCCGGCCACTTCGTCTTCGTTCTTGACGCGGAAGCCGATGGTCTTGTCGATGACCTTGCCGATGATGAAGGCGACGATGAACGAGTAGATCGCCACTGGCACCGAACCGACGATCTGAGCGCCGAGCTGTCCCCAGCCGTAGCCGTAGAAGAGTCCCGAGTCGTTGGCGAAGAAGCCCAGGTACACACAGCCGATGAGTCCGCCGACGAGGTGCACGCCGACCACGTCGAGCGAGTCGTCGTAGCCGAGCACCCATTTCGCGTTGACGGCGAGTGCGCAGACGCCGCCGACGATGAGGCCCAACAGGATGGCCGCACCAGGAGTGAGCTGATCGCACGCCGGGGTGATGCCGACCAGACCCGCCACGGCACCCGTGCCGGCACCGACCGCGGTCGCCTTGCCCGTCTTCAGCTTCTCGACGACGAGCCAGGCCAGAATCGCAGCTGCAGGCGTCACCATGGTGTTCAGGTAGATGAGACCGGCGGTCGCGTCATCTGTCGCTGCGCCTCCGTTGAAGCCGAACCAGCCGAACCACAGCACTGATGCACCGATCAGAACCAGCGGCACGTTGTGCGGCTTCGCGATGCCCTTGTCGAAGCCGATGCGGCGGCCGAGAACGATGGCGAGGGCCAGAGCCGCGGCACCGGAGTTGATGTGCACGACCGTGCCGCCGGCGAAGTCGAGCACGCCGTCGACGCCGAACCACTCAGGCACCACGGTGCCGATCCAGCCGCCGCCCCAGACCCAGGCCGCGACCGGAAAGTACGAGAGAGTCGCCCAGAGTGCGGCGAAGATCATCCACGAGCCGAATTTCGCGCGATCGGCGATGGCTCCTGAGATCAGTGCCACGGTGATGATGGCGAAGGTCGATCCGTAGACGGTCGAGACGAGATCCTCGCCGCTGACTCCGCTGAGCCCGAAGGCCGAGAACGGGTTGCCGGCGAACGACCACGGGCTGGCGTCTTCGGCGATGCTTGTCATGTTCGCCCCGTAGAGCACCCAGAGCAGCCCGATGAGTCCCATGGACCCGAAGCTGAGCATGAGCATGCTGACGACGGACTTCGCCCGTACAAGGCCGCCATAGAAGAAGGCGACGCCGGGCGTCATGAACAACACCAGCGCGGTCGACACCAGCAACCATATGGTGCCGGTCGTGACTGTCTCTGTCATGGTGAAACCTCTCTCGAACTGATCATGGGATCGCGACCGCGCATCATAATGCGACGACTTTCACGAACTGAGTTCAGTCTCGGGTGCAGAGATTTCGCATGATATGCGCAAGGGTTACGGCGCTGTTACGCGTCGGAGGCCGCTGTTACGGCAGTGTTTCGAGAAGAGTCAGGCCTTGGCCACGTCGTAGGTCTCGTGAGCGAGTGTGGTGAGCGCGTCGAGTCGCGAGACGCAGCGCAGGTACTTCTTGCGGTATCCGCCGTCGATCATCTCCTGGCTGAAGACCTCGGTCAGCGGCAGGCCTGCTGCCACGATCGGCTTCTGTGCGTCGTACAGACGGTCGATCAGCGCCACGAGACGCAGCGCGTCGTCCTGTCTCGTGAGGCGTCCGACTCCCGACCAGACGAATGCGTCGGCAGAGCGCGCAAGGGCGAAGTACTGCACTGGATGCAGCGTCGAGATGTGATCGATGACGTCGGCGAAGGCATCCTGCGACACGCGCAGGTCGTCGGACTGATGCTGGGCGACGAGCTGATCGATCTGTGCGGGTTCCCACGGGATGGCCTCGCTGTTCACGTCGCGCCGTCGGTAGTCCTGACCGTCGATGCGCAGCGCCTGGAAGATCGAGGCGAGCGACTGTATCTCGCGCATGAAGTCTGAGGCGGCGAATCTGCCCTCGCCGAGGGCGTTCGGCGGCGTGTTCGATGTGGCCACGATCGAGGTGCCGGTCGCCGCGAGCTCTTTCAGCAGCCGGGTCATGATCATCGTGTCGCCGGGGTCGTCGAGTTCGAACTCGTCGATGCACAGCAGAGAGTAGCCGCGTAGCTTGGCGACGGCGTTCTCGAATCCGAGTGCGCCGACCAGCGACGTGTACTCCAAGAAGGTGCCATAGGCCTTGGGCTGGGGAGCGGTGTTCCACAGTGCTGCCAGCAGGTGGGACTTGCCGACGCCGAAGCCGCCGTCGAGATAGATGCCGCTGGCCTGCTTCGCCGCCTTCTTGCTCCTGCCGAAGAGGCTGCGGCGCTTCACCGCACCCCAACGATCGGAGAACGCGCGAAGGGCCTCGACGGCCTCCAGCTGCGACGGATAGTCGGCACTGGGCTGGTAGCTCTCGAACGACGCGGTCTGGAAGAGCGGTGGCGGCACGAGGTTCGCGACGAGCTCGTCGGGATCGAGATTCGGGTGCACATCGACGATATGCGAGATCATGCGTTCCTCTCTGGCGGCGGCAGTGCACGCGTGTGTGGCGGTGGCCGAATCGCGGCGACCCGGGTCAATTCCGAGTGAGCGTCGTGATGCGGATGCGCGTGCATGAGATCCAGCGCGGCACCCTGTTCACTGTAGCGGGTTCGTGGGGCGGCTCGTGCAGACATGAGCGACGACGGTGTGCACTTGCCGCCACATGACCTGCTGTTGCGGAACGCTGCCGCAGGCGAGTCGGGTGCAGTATCGTGATCGACATCACCGAGACTCGAACGAGTCGAGGCAACGAAGGAGAACATCATGACTGTCGCCGTCGACTCGTCAGATCCGAAGACCGCAGGCTACGCGCATCCTGAGCGCCTGGTCACCACCGAGTGGCTCGCCGAACATCTGGGCGAACCGGGACTCGTCGTCGTCGAGAGCGACGAAGACGTGCTGCTCTACGAGACCGGGCACATCCCCGGTGCGGTCAAGATCGACTGGCACACCGATCTCAACGACCCGGTCGTGCGCGACTACGTCGACGGCGAGGGCTTCGCGAAGCTGCTCAGCGAGAAGGGCATCGACCGCGATGACACGGTCGTGATCTACGGTGACAAGAACAACTGGTGGGCGGCCTATGCACTCTGGGTGTTCACGCTCTTCGGCCACGAAGATGTGCGTCTGCTCAACGGCAGCCGCTCGAAATGGATCGCCGAGGGACGCGATCTGACTCGCGAGGTTCGCCCGCGCACCCCGACCGCCTATCCGGTGGTCCCACGGGAAGATGCGCCAATCCGTGCGTATCGTGACGACGTGCTTGCCGCGATCGGCGTCGAGCACCTGATCGACGTGCGCTCGACACCCGAATACCTCGGTGAGCGCACCACAGCTCCGGACTACCCCGAAGAAGGGGCGCTTCGGGCCGGCCACATTCCCACCGCGCAGAGCGTGCCCTGGGCGAAGGCCGTCGACGATGACGGCACCTTCAAGACTGCCGACGAGCTGCGTGCAATCTACGAGACGGGTGGCGCCGGTCTGCACGAGGGCGATGACGTGATCGTGTACTGCCGCATCGGCGAACGGTCGAGCCACACCTGGTTCGTGCTGAAGTATCTGCTCGGCTTCGAGAACGTGCGCAACTACGACGGCTCGTGGACTGAATGGGGCTCAGCGGTGCGCGTGCCGGTGGTGACCGGAGCAGAACCCGGCACCGCTCCCGTCAGCCGCTGAACCGTCTGCAGAGCAGAGAGTCGGTCATGGGCTGCGGCAGATCCTCCGGCCCGGGGCACGACGCCCGCCGCAGCGTAGACTCGTCGTCCATGAGCACCTCCGACTCCCCCTCGTCACACCTGTTTGACGCACCCCATGAGCGCGATGCGCAGCATCTGCCGCCCCGGCTCATCGAGACGGCCGAGGATTTCAACGCCCTCGGTGAGCGAGACCGGCTGCAGCTGCTGCTGGAGTTTGCCGACGAGCTGCCCGAGCTGCCCGAACGCTACCGCGACGATCCTGATCTGCTTGAGCCCGTGCCCGAGTGCCAGTCTCCCGTCTTTCTGAAGGTCGACGTCGACGGAGACACGGTGCACCCACACGTCACGGCTCCACGCGAGGCACCGACCACCCGCGGATTCGCCTCGATTCTGGTCCAGGGCCTCGACGGTGAGAGCGTGCAGCAGGTACTCGACGTACCCAGCGACTACCCGTTCGAACTCGGTCTCGCTCGAGCGGTGTCACCGCTGCGTCTGCGCGGCATGACCGGAATCCTTGAGCGCATCAAGGCCCAGGTTCGGCGCCGGATCGCTGAGCGAGACGCCTGACGACGCTCAGCGGCGCCGGGCACGCGGCGTGCCAGCCGCGGTCGGGGCCAGACGCTCGGTCAGCCAGTCCGTCACGCTGGTCTCCCACAGTTCGCGATCGTGGTTCCACAGTTTGCAGTGTCGAGCCGTCTTGAACGGCACGAAGGTCACCAGATCTGGGCGTGCTGCGGCCAGCTCCCGTGACGGGCCGCTCGGCACGAACCCGTCGTCGTCGCTGTGCATGAGCAGCACCGGTTTGCGCAGCTCTCCCGCCCGTGCGACCCAGTTCAGCGCGTCGAGGTCGATGGGGCTCTGCAGCCCTGTCGCAGGCGTGGCCCAGCGTCGGCCCAAAAGGGTCAGTGCGAACTCGCGCACCGGGGCCGGCACGCTGGACGCATCCGCCTGATATGCCAGGGCGTCGCCCCAGTCGACGACCGGTGAGTCGAGGAGCACTCCCCCGATGCGTCGGGCGTGCCGCGTTCTGGCCAGAGTCTGGAGCACGATGGCTCCTCCCATCGACCAGCCGAAGAGAAAGACCTTCTTCGCACCGTGCGAGAGCGCATAGTCGATCGCCGCCTCGACGTCCTCCCACTCAGTCTCGCCGAGGGCATAGCGGTTGTCTGCGCTGGGCGTCGCCTCGCCGTCGTTGCGATAGCTCACGACCAGCGACGTCAGGCCGAGCTGCTGCACCGCGCCGAGACCGCGGACGACCTCTGGTCGAGCCGAGGCACGCCCGTGCACGTGGATGACCCATGTCTGTGATCGGTCGGCACCGGATTCGGCGGTCTCCGTCGGCGGTTCGCTCGCTTCGGCCGGATGTGCCGATGCAGCCTCGTCGACGTCGTCAGGCCGGTCGACGGCGTAGACCGGGCGGCCGCTGGGCTCATGCGAGACCAGCCAGGCGGGGTTCGGGCCGAGTGGGCCGTCGATGAGCACGTTCTGGGCATCGAAACCGGCCGACTCCGGCGTCAGCCAGACCCACCCGTTGACACGTCCGCGACGCACGCGACCGTCGAGCACACCGAAGTCGACGCGCAGCACGCGCCGCGTGATGCTGTCCCACGTCTGATCGACGATCTCGCCGATGACGGCATGCCCGCGACCTTCGTCGAACCAGAAGCTGTACTCGCCCGGCACGCCGGCCAGCCTGGAGTCCCGAGTCGACTTGAGGGTGATCAAGAGACCGTCCGCATCCGACCAGACCGCTTGGACGCTGACGTCTTCGGTGCGACGCCTCGGCGGCATCACCACTTCGCGGGCGACATGCGCGCTCGCGGCGGCTCCGGCAGCCATCACGGCTGCCGCCGCACCGGTCACACCGGCCACCACACCCAGCAGCGAGAGCCCCCTGCCGGAGCGCTGCGGGGCCTCTGAACGGTTGTCTCTGTGCTCGGGCATGTGATCCTCTCCAGCGCGGCGAGTCTGACGCCAGTCTGCCTTCGGTCATTTTAGTCTGCTTGCGTGACCGAAGTGCGCAGAGACGATGAGATGAGCCCGGAGTTCGCAAACCTCCTGCGCGAGCTCTCGGCTGTGCGCCACCGCTCTGACATCGTGCTCGAACGCATCGACGCTCCGTCGCACATCGCACCCGAGGCCGTCGCCTTCGCCGTCGAGGTCGACGCCAAGTCGACCTTCGTGCACTCGCGCGCCAGCGCACGCTTCGTGCTGCTGCACAACCCAGAGCCGCCAGAGGGCTGGGGGTCGACACTGCGCGTGATCTCCTATCTCAAGGCGCCGCTCGAGGCCGATCTCGGCCTCGATCCGTTCGTTGCGGGCGTGGTCTGGTCCTGGCTCGAAGACGGACTCCATCAGCAGCAGGCGCGCTATCACAGCATCTCGGGCACGGTTACCAAGACGATCAACTCCGGTTTCGGCGCGCTGAGCACCGAGACCGACGGAACAGAGATCGAACTGCGGGCCTCATGGTCGGCTGAGGTCGATCAGCCGGTGACTCCCCACCTGCTCGCCTGGATCGATCTGATCAGCGAAGCGGCGAGCCTGCCTCCGGTGCCGGGCGAGATCTCGGTGCTTCTTCCCACTCTCACTGACACGCACTCGTAGGCGAAAGGCTTTTCCACACTGTGAACGTCGAAGACCATCCCTCACATCTCGTCGTGCAGCCGGCAGACGGCATTCCACCGGTTGTGGCGACGCCCAGAGGGCTTGAGCAGGCGATGCGCCGACTCGAGGGAGCTGACGGTCCGCTTGCACTCGACACCGAACGCGCGAGCGGCTTCCGCTATCACGACAACGCCTATCTGGTGCAGATGCGTCGCGGCGACGAGCCCGCGGTGCTGCTCGACCCGGTCGCCTTCGACGGCGAGGCCATGGCCGAGCTGCAGAGCGTCATCGGGCGACAGGAGTGGGTGCTGCACGCGGCGACCCAAGACCTGCCTTCGCTGCATGAGCTCGGGCTCTCTCCCGCCGCGCTCTTCGACACCGAGCTGGGTGCGAGACTGCTGAATCTGCCGCATGTCGGACTCGGCGGTCTGCTCGACGACCTCTTCGGCATCCATCTGAAGAAGGAGCACTCGGCAGCCGACTGGTCACGACGCCCACTGCCTGAGGAATGGCTCGCCTACGCCGCTCTCGACGTCGAGTATCTCGTCGAGCTGAGAGACGAGGTCGAACGTCTTCTGACCGATCAGGGCAAGCTCGAGATCGCTCAGCAGGAATTCGCCGCCGAGATGGACTTCGAACCGCGGCAGAAGCCGGGCGAGCCCTGGCGTCGCACCAGCGGGATCACAGCTGCGCGCACGCCGCGGCAGCTGCGCATCGTGCGCGAGCTCTGGAACGAACGCGATGCGCTGGCTCGGCAGCGCGATCTCTCGCCGCACCGGCTCATCCCCGATCGCGCCATCATGGCCGCGGCGACCAACGCAGTGCGCAACGAGCATGAGCTGCTGGCTCTGCGCGAGTTCAACGGGCGCGGCGCCCATTCCGAGCTGAGACACTGGTGGGCGGCCGTGCAGCGCGCGCGAGCCAGCCAAGAGCCCATCAGCGTGCGCGTGCCGCATGAGGGCGTGCCCCATCATCGCTCCTGGGGTCGGCAGCACCCGGAGGCCGATCAGCGTCTGCGCACAGCCAGGTCGGCCCTGATCGAGATCGCCCAGGCTCACGATCTGCCGGTCGAGAACCTGCTGCAGCCCCGAGTGCTTCGTGAACTCGCTTGGGAGACCTCGGAGCCGATCGACGCTGCCGAAGTCGCCGCACGGCTTGCAGAACTCGGTGCCCGGCCCTGGCAGACCGAGCTCACCGCGGCACCGATCGCAGAGGCTTTCCGCGAGGCCGCCTCAGCGTAGCCGCGACATCGCCTCAGTCGGGCTCAGAGCCCGTCGGAGGCCGCACGGTGATCGGTGACGTCGAAGTCGGTGGCATCTGGAAAGCCGTCATGGCGGGCTCCGCGAGCGTTGGGCACACGCGTGCCGAGCACCATCTGGATGACCTGCTCGGTGATAGCCGCCGCGTCGAGCCCCGAGTCGTGCAGCAGCTGGTCGCGGGTCGCGTGCGGGAAGAACTCATCAGGCAGGCCGAACTCAGTGAGTCCCGTGTCGATGCCGGCATCACGCATGTCCTGACGGATGCGGGTGCCGATGCCTCCGGTGCGCAGGCCGTCTTCGATGGTGACGACCAGTCGGTGTCTGGCCGCCCGCGTGAGCACCGTGTGCGGCACCGGCACGACCCACCGAGGATCGATCACGGTCGTGCCGATGCCCTGTTCGTGCAGCCGACGCGCGACGTCGAGGGCGACGGGTGCCATCGCGCCGATCGAGACGATGAGCACATCGCGGCTCGTCGATCGAAAGAGCACGTCGACGCCGTCTGTCGAGCGGCTGAGAGCGGGCAGCGGTTCGTTCACAGTGCCCTTCGGGTATCGCAGCACAGTCGGAGCGTCTGAGACGTCGAGGGCCTCTCCGAGCTCTTCGCGCAGCGTCGCGGCGTCGCGAGGCGCGGCGATGCGGATGCCGGGCACCAGCTGCAGCGTCGAGAGATCCCACTGCCCGTTGTGGCTGGCGCCGTCGGGGCCGGTCACGCCTGCCCGGTCGAGGACGAAGGTGACGCCGGCGCGGTGCAGTGCGACGTCCATGAGCACCTGATCGAAGGCGCGATTGAGGAAGGTCGCGTAGAGCGCGACGACCGGGTGCGCGCCGCCGAACGCCAGGCCGGCGGCTGAGGCCACCGCGTGCTCTTCGGCGATGCCCACGTCGATGACCCGATCGGGGAAGGCCTGCGACATCGCGTCGAGACCGACCGGCAGCCGCATCGCTGCGGTGATGCCCACGACCTCGGGACGTCGGCGCGCCTGCTCGAGCATCTCGTCCGAGAAGACGGCCGTCCAGGTGATCGACTTCACCGTCGAGATCGGCTGACCGGTGTCGGGGTCGATGCGACCGACCGCATGGAACTGGTCGGCCTTGTCAGCGCGTGCAGGCTCGTAGCCGTGCCCCTTCTGTGTGACCGCATGCACGATCACCGGGTGGCCGAAGCGCTTCGCCTGACGCAGGGCGACCTCCATCGCCTCGATGTCGTGACCGTCGACCGGGCCGATGTACTTGATGTCCAGGTTCGAGAAGAGGGCGTAGTCCTCGCCGCTCTGCGCCCGCAACAGGCCGTAGAGACCGCCGCGCACGCTGTTGAAGAGAAAACGGCCGGGGCGTCCGAGGCGATAGAAGAACCGACGGCTGGCCTTGTAGGCGCGGTCGTAGCCGCCATGTGTGCGCAGCTCGTTCATGTAGCGAGCCATGCCGCCGATCGTCGGAGCATACGAACGTCCGTTGTCGTTGACCACGATCACCAGATGGCGGTCGTTCTGATCTGAGATGTTGTTGATGGCCTCCCAGACCATGCCGCCGGTCAGAGCGCCGTCGCCGATCACTGCCACCACGGTGCGATCCGTCTCGCCGCGCAGCGTGAGCGCGCGTGAGATGCCGTCTGCCCATGACAGCGATGACGAAGCGTGCGAGCTCTCCACGATGTCGTGCGGGCTCTCGGAACGCTGCGGGTAGCCCGCGAGACCGCCCCGTTGGCGAAGATGGGCGAAGTCGTGGCGACCGGTGAGGAGTTTGTGCACATACGACTGATGCCCGGTGTCGAAGACGATGGGATCATGCGGCGAGTCGAAGACCCGGTGCAGCGCGATGGTGATCTCGACGACGCCGAGGTTCGGCCCGAGATGGCCTCCGGTGCGTGCGACGGAAGTGATCAGAAACGCACGGATCTCGTCGGCGAGATCGCGCAGCTGTGCGGCCGACAGCCGGTCGAGGTCGCTCGGCCCGTGGATGCCGGCGAGCAGACCGGCGGAGGCGTCCGGCCCCGCCTCGTGAGCCGGGGTCGAGGATGATCGTTCGATGTCGCTGTGCTCTGCCATGCCGATGGTGACCTCTCAGTGCTTTGACTCATGCTACGTGCTGCGACTGTGCGAAAGGGCTCGCGCCACTCGGTTGGAGTGGCGCGAGCCCTTTCGTCGGAATCTCCGCAGCCCTCTGTGTCACCTCGACGGTGACGTTCAGGGCCTCAGTGGCAGTTCAGGCTACGCAGCGAGCTGACGCAGCACGTACTGCAGGATGCCTCCGTTGCGGTAGTAGTTCGCCTCACCGGGGGTGTCGATGCGAACGACGGCCTCGAATGTCACCGGTTCTTTGCCCGCAGCAGAGAACTCGCTGGGAGCCGCTGTCACCGTGACCGTCGCCGGCGTCTCACCGTCGTTGAGGCGTTCGATGCCCGAGAAAGAGAAGATCTCAGTGCCGTCGATGCCGAGTGACTCGTACGACTCCCCTGCCGGGAACTGCAGCGGGATGACGCCCATGCCGATCAGGTTCGAACGGTGGATGCGTTCGAAACTCTCAGCGATGACCGCCTTGACACCCAGCAGGCGCGTGCCCTTCGCAGCCCAGTCACGGCTGGAGCCCGTGCCGTACTCCTTGCCTGCAAGCACGACCAGCGGGGTCTGGGCCTTCTGATAGTTCTCTGCGGCATCGTAGATGAACGACTGCGGGCCGCCCTCCTGTGTGAAGTCGCGAGTGTACCCACCCTCGACTCCGTCGAGCAGCAGGTTCTTGAGACGGATGTTCGCGAACGTGCCGCGGATCATCACCTCGTGGTTGCCTCGACGCGAGCCCAGCGAGTTGAAGCTGCGGCGGTCGACGCCCTTGCTCAGCAGGTACTTGCCGGCCGGGGTGTCTGCCTTGATCGAACCTGCGGGCGAGATGTGGTCGGTGGTGACCGAGTCACCGAGCTTCGCGAGCACACGAGCACCCGTGATGTCCGCCACCGGCTCCGGGTCTTTCGACATGCCGTCGAAGTACGGAGGGTTGCGCACATAGGTCGAGTCGTCGTCCCACTCGAAGAGCTTTCCTTCGGGAGTGGGCAGACCGCGCCACTTCTCGTCGCCCTCGAAGACCGAAGCGTACTTCGATGTGAACATGTCGCGGTCGATCGACGAATCGATCGTCTGCTGCACCTCTTCGGCCGTCGGCCAGATGTCTTTGAGGTACACATCGTTGCCGTCGGTGTCCTGGCCGAGCGGCTGTGTCTCGAAGTCGAAGTCCATCGTGCCGGCCAGTGCGTAGGCGATCACCAGCGGCGGGCTGGCGAGGTAGTTCATCTTGACGTCGGGGCTGATGCGGCCCTCGAAGTTGCGGTTGCCTGAGAGCACGGCGGTCACAGCCAGATCGTTCTCGTTGATCGCCTCGCTGATCGGTTCGGGCAGCGGGCCGGTGTTGCCGATGCAGACCGTGCAGCCATATCCGGTGGTGTAGAAGCCGACGCCCTCGAGGTACGGGGTGAGACCCGACTTGTCATAGTAGTCGGTGACGACCTTCGAGCCGGGGGCCAGAGAGGTCTTGACCCAGGGCTTCTGCTTGAGGCCCTTCTCCACCGCCTTCTTGGCGACCAGGCCTGCGGCGATCATGACCGAGGGGTTCGACGTGTTCGTGCACGAAGTGATGGCGGCGACCGCGACGGCGCCGTTCTTCAGATCGAAGTTCTGACCCGCGTACTCGACCGGAGCCTCGCTCGTCTCGCCAGCGTAGGTCGGCAGCGTCTTCTCGAACGACTGCTTCGACTCGCTCAGCTTGATGCGGTCCTGAGGGCGCTTCGGGCCGGCGATCGAGGGCACGACGGTCGACAGGTCGAGCTCCATGTACTCCGAGAAGTGCGGCTCGTGCTTCGGATCATGCCAGAGGCCCTGCTCTTTGGCGTAGGCCTCGACGAGGGCGACGCGCTCATCGCTGCGACCGGTCAGGCGCAGATAGTCGAGCGTCACGTCGTCGATCGGGAAGATCGCCGCAGTCGAGCCGAACTCGGGGCTCATGTTGCCGATGGTGGCGCGGTTCGCGAGCGGCACACTGGCCACTCCCTCGCCGTAGAATTCGACGAACTTGCCGACCACACCGTGTTCGCGGAGCATCTCAGTGATGGTGAGCACGACGTCGGTCGCCGTCACGCCGGCGGGGATCTCGCCGCTCAGCTTGAAGCCGACCACGCGCGGAATGAGCATGGAGACCGGCTGCCCCAGCATGGCTGCCTCGGCTTCGATGCCGCCGACGCCCCAGCCCAGCACGCCGATGCCGTTCACCATGGTGGTGTGCGAGTCGGTGCCGACGCAGGTGTCAGGGTAGGCCTGAACAGTGCCGTCTTCGAGATGCTTGTCGAAGACCACGCGGGCGAGGTACTCGATGTTCACCTGGTGGATGATGCCGGTGCCCGGCGGAACCACCTTGAAGTTGTCGAATGCCTGCTGCCCCCAGCGCAGGAACTGATAGCGTTCGCCGTTGCGCTCGTACTCGATCTCGACGTTGCGCTGTACGGCGTCTGACTGACCGAAGACGTCGACGATGACGGAGTGGTCGATCACGAGCTCTGCGGGAGCAAGCGGGTTGATCTTGGTCGGATCGCCGCCCAGGTTCTTCATGGCCTCACGCATCGTCGTCAGATCGACGATGCAGGGAACACCGGTGAAGTCCTGCATGACCACGCGAGCCGGGGTGAACTGGATCTCGGTGTCAGGCTGAGCATTGGGATCCCAGCTGCCGAGCGCCTTGATGTGTTCGGCAGTGATGTTGGCACCGTCTTCGGTGCGCAGCAGGTTTTCGAGCAACACCTTCAGGCTGTACGGCAGCACCTCATGGCCGGGGACTTTGTCCAACCGGTAAATCTCGTAGTCCTGGCCGCCGACGGTCAGTGTGTCGCGAGCACCGAAACTGTTTACGGACATGCTGCCCCTCTCATCATTGAAATTCTTCTTTAGAATGATCCGATTCACAGTGCGAATTCCAGTAAGGATGCCCTCACTTATTGTCGATGATCACTGTTGTGCGTCGGAATTCGTGTTGACAGGCGCCCATCGCCATCCGCGATCTCGTCGAGGGCGACGATGACCGGCCGCAGCAGCAGCCAGGTCAGCAGTGCTCCGACCGCGAGCAGTGGCAGCCCCATGGCGAGCTTCACGACGCCCAGCGCAACGATGTCGTCGTCGGCGCGCGACTGCAGATAGAGCGGCAGCTGAACGGCAAGACGCAGCACGGCGATGGCGGCCCAGACGCCGGTCGCCAGCGCGCCCGCTCGCAGCAGGAGCCGATTCTCGTGCGCCAGCGAAACATCCCCGCGCAGCGCACCGACGGCGAGACCGACCAGCGGCCGGCGCACCAACAGCGAGACGAGCAGGGCCAACGCGCTGACCGCATTGATGATCAGCCCGGGAAGATAGTTCTCTGAGGCGCGGCCGGTGACCAGAGCGAACACCGCCCCCAGCGCCACGCCGAAGAGACCGGAGAGCGCCGACTGCAGCGACTCGTGGCGGGCCAGGCGCCAGATCACGAAGACCGCCACCAGCACGAGGCTGGCGCCGACCGCCCAGGCCAGCTGTCGGGTGATCGTCTGAATCAGGATGAAGACGACGCCGGGCAGCACCGACTCGGCCAGGCCACGCACGCCGCCGAGCGACGCCCAAACGGTCTTCGCGTCGAGTGTGTCCTGATCGAGCAGCTCACGCATTCGCAGGCACGGAGTCTGCGGCGTTCTGCTGCGGCAGACTCAGCGGCAGCAGCTCGCGCGGTGCACGAGGTTCGGAGCCGCGGCGCACCACGATGGAGCGGAAGAGCGCGTTCACGCGTTCGGCGGTCTCTTCGTTGTCGAGACCTGTGCCGGAGACGACGCCGCGCAGGAACCAGCGCGGACCGTCGACGCCGAGAAAACGCACGACCTGAGTGCCCTCCGGCGTCTGCACCGCGGCGTGCACCTCGAGGCCGAGCTCTCCCTGGAACTCACGGTGGGCGGCCTTCTGCGCACCGAGCTGCTGGGTGATCTGCTCGCGCACTTCGTGCCACAGACCTTCGCTGCGCGGCGCGGCGAACGCCTGCACCTGCAGCTGGGTGCCCTCGTCTTCGAATGTGACGGCCACCGGTCGCTTGGAGGGCTCTTCCACCTCGACGCGGATGGTGAGTCCTGGTCTGGGCGGCAGCAGAATCGATCCGAAGTCGATCAGCGGCTGAGACGCGGTGAACTCGCCGAAGTCGAACGGACCCTGCTCGTCACGACCTTCGAGCAGCTCTTTCGGTTCGGCGAGCTCGTCAGCGTCTGACACGTCTGACGACTCGTCGGCCACATCCGCGCTCTGGTCTTCATCAGACTCACGCACGGCATCCTCTGTGTCGACTGCGTCTGCGTTCTGCTGGTCGTCGTGCCGATCGGCACGTGACTTTCTTCCGAACACGTTCGGATCCTTTCAGTTCAAATGGCCTACGAGGTGAAACGGGTGCTCAGACCCCGGTCGAGCCGAAACCCTGTGAGGCTCTCGCGCTGCCGGGCAGACGCTCGACCTCGACGAACTCCACACGCTCGAAACGCTGCACGACGAGCTGAGCGATGCGATCACCCGGTCTGACGTCGAAGTCCTGGTCTGACGTGTTGAGCAGAATGACTTTGATCTCGCCACGATAGCCCGCATCGATGGTGCCTGGTGCGTTGAGCACTGTGATTCCGCTGTGCAGGGCGAGGCCGCTGCGGGGATGCACCAGCCCGACGCAGCCCTCGGGCAGGGCGATCGACAGGCCGGTGCCGATGACTGCCCTCTGTCTGGCCGGCACGGTCGCCGATTCGTTGGCGCAGAGGTCTGCTCCTGCGTCTCCGGGACGTGCGTAAACGGGCGCGGCTGCTCCGGCGAAGAGCACCTGGACGTTAGAATTCACGGTGTCCAGCCTACATGCCCGTGTGCGTGTGGGTCAGCGTATGAAGAACCGGTGACTGATGATTTATCGAGAACGTCTGCGACCTCATGGTGGGGCCTATATCGCGCTGCTGCTGATAATCCCCGCCTTCGCGACGGTCTTCTACAAGGTGAGCCCCGTGACCGGGTTCATCGTCGGCCCGGTGCTCTTCGTGCTCTTCGCCGCCATCAGCTGGCTGGCCTCTCCCCTGATCACGCTGGCCTCCGACCGCCTGACGGTCGGTCGCGCGAGCATCCCGGTCGCGGCTCTGGGCGATCCCGTGGTCTACCGCAGAGGCGACGCAGCCCTCGAACAGATTCGCGGGCAGCTCGACATGCGCGCGTTCGTAGCCTTCAGAGGCGGGGTGGACCTCATCCGGATTCCAGTGATCGACCCCGAGGATCCGACACCGTACTGGCTGATCGGATCACGGCATGCGGATGAGCTGGCCGCCGAGATCCGACTGGCTCAGGCCGCGCAGTCCTTGCAGACCGGCCCGAGCGAGCTCTCGTGATCGAACTGCGTGCGGTGCTTCACCAGAAAGCACTCCACACACGTGAACTCGTTCTCCTGAGGAGGCAGCACGACGACGTCGAGCTCGGCGTCTGACAGATCGGGTCCGTCGGCCAGCGCGTACTCGCTGGTGTCGTTCTCGTCATCGGCAGTCGTCTTCGGCTTCGACGGGATGCTCTGCTTCAGCGCGTCGAGCGAGTCGGATTCGTCCTCTTGGCGCCGAGGCGCGTCGTAGTCTGTGGCCATGTCTGTGTCCGTTCTGCTTGCTGTGGCGCAGATAGCATGCATCATTGTCTGACGTTTCGCAAACCGTGCGATTCGATTTGGCTCCGGCACGACGCCGCAGAAAACACGGCAAGCCTGCAGACCTCCGGCCTGCGCAGGTGGCAAGATGTCAGGGACAGTGATGAGAGACCGCGAGGAGGCCATGGTGCGCGAGCTGAAATTCGTCGGAACCGAGGACGATCGGCTGCTGCTGGTCGATCCCCAGGGCGAGCAGTTCGCCGTGCCGGTGACGCCCGAGCTGAGACAGGCGATTCGGGTGCGACGCGCCCTTCCCTCTGCGGCGCCACGCAGCGCGCTGCCGGCGCCTCGAGATGTGCAGCAGCTGCTGCGCTCCGGGCTCACCAGTGAGCAGGTCGCCGATCACTTCGGCGTCGAGGCGGAGTACATCGCCAAGTTCGAGGCTCCTGTGATCGCCGAGCTGGAACACATGGTCGACATGGCTCAAGAGGTTCCGCTGCACTTCAACGAAGAGGGCGCAGAGACGTCGACCTTCGGCCACATCATCGCCCACCGACTGGTCAACCGCGGTGCAGAGCACACCATGTGGTCGAGCTGGCGCGAAGACGACGGCCGATGGACCGTTCAGGTCGCGTACACCGCTGACGACGCCGATCGAGCCGCACGCTGGTTCTTCGATCCTCGCCGTCGCCAGCTGACCCCGGCGAACGAAGAGGCCGACCAGCTCTCAAGCGCACAGGATCTCGAGCCGGTGAAACCGGTGCGGCTGCGCCTGGTCGATGCGGCGACGACTGTCGACACCTTTCCGCTCGAGAGCGCCGATGAGGAGGACGCCGCCGCTGCGGCGCCTGCATCGGCTCAGATCCCTGACCCGACCACGGCACGAGCTGACGGAGCTCGACTGTGGGAGAACGCCATACGCAACCGCCACGGTCAGCATGAAGATCGCTCCGAGGCAGACGACTCAGCGTCTGCGCATGACTCCACGAGCGACGCGCAGGCTCGACTCGGCCGAGAGGGACGCAGTGATCGACTTGGTCGGTCGGAGCGTGTGGCACCGACGGATCACGTCGGGCGTAATGCTGCTGACGGACTTCGCGGCGAACGCCCGAAAGTGCACAGTGAGACCGAAGACCTGCTGCAGGCGCTGCGGCGTCGCCACGACGCCGACAAGAAGCCCGAGGCCGAAGAGACGGCTGGGCTGCGTCCGTCGTCGCAGACGCGTCTGCACGTCGTTCCAGAGCAGTTGCCCGAGCCCTCCGCGTCGTCCGACGATCAGGCTGATCACACCGCTGCCGCTCCCGACGCAGGCGCCCCGCGCAAGGGCCGGCCGAGTCTGCCGAGCTGGGACGAGATCGTGTTCGGCACCAAGCCGCACGACGAGAAGTAGTCTCGGGCGCCGCAGACGCGTCGCTTCGCTCACCAGCGGATCAGAGGCACCTCGCGCTCCCACCTGCTGAAGCCGCCGTGCTGGCCGACCATGCGCCGTGACGCCTCATCGGCCGGCAGCCCACGATAGATCGCCGCGTGGTCTCCCAGCGCGATCGCTGCGACGTCTCCGAGTCGGTGCCGAGCCGTCGCATCCACCGACGGGCCGAGCAGCCCGCTGTCGCACAGTTCGGCACGCGTGCACGTGACGAACTCTCCGGTGCCGGCCACGTCGTCCAGATGGCGCTGCAGGTCGAGCGCTGCGGCGGGATGGTCCGCTTCGTCCGTCAGCACCAGCTGCACGCAGCGCGGCTCCCCTGCCGTCGCCAGAATGGATTCGGATCCCGACCATTCGGTGAGCAGCACGTGGTCGGCCCCGTCGATGTCGAGCATTCCGTGGTCGCCGGTGAGCACGGTGCTCCAGCCGCGGCGCTCGAGACGGGCGTCTGCCATCACCGCGTCGATCTGCTCGAGCATCTCTGACCAACGAGGTGACCCCCAGCCCCTGCGGTGGCCGATCTTGTCGAACTCTGGTACGTAGACCTGGACGAGCGACCGCTTCGCATGTCGGCGAATGTCGGCGAGGGCAGCGAACCGGTCTTCGAGATCGTCGGCCGCGACGTAACGCGCGCCACGCAGGGTCGCTGCGCTGAAGCCGCTGTGCTCATAGTCGGCTGGGCCGATGGCGAAGGCCTCGACGTCGACGCCGCTTGCCTGCTCGAACAGAGTCGAGTGCGGCTGCCAGCTCTCGGGAGGCATCTCAGGGCCCCAGCCGTTCAGCTGATTGCGCACGGTCCTGGCGTCGCGATCGTAGACGCTGTAGCCGACGATGCCGTGCTGCGCCGGGGCGAGGCCGGTCGCCAACGAGGTGAGCGACGCAGCTGTCGTGGTGGGCAGCCGGGCGCTGAGCGGGCGATGGGGATGCTGACGGTCGGCCTGCAGCAGGTGGCGCGCGTACCCGGAGCGGGCGTGAAGGTTGTGGCTGCCCAACCCGTCGACGAGCACGACGGCGAAGTGATCACAGGCGGGCAGGTCGAGCGTCGAGCGGGTGTGCCGACCCGAGACGGCCTCGAGGCCTTCTCGCGCCACGTCTTCGATGAACGCGGTGTTGTCGGTGGGTGCGGGTAGAATCCGATTCACCGGTACAGTCTCGCACAGCAGGCGCACGACCCCAGGCCGGTGCAGACCGAGCAGGCAGACTGGAGACCATGAGCAGCACCGCGACCGATCAGCCGAAGCAGCGCATCGAAGACATCGACGTCACGACCGAGATGCAGCGCAGCTACGTCGAGTACGCGATGTCGGTGATTCACTCGCGTGCACTGCCAGATGCTCGCGACGGGTTGAAGCCCGTGCAACGACGCATCCTCTACATGATGCGCGAGATGGGGCTCTCCCCCGACAAAGGCCATGTGAAGTCGGCTCGTGTGGTCGGTGAGGTGATGGGCAAGCTGCATCCTCACGGCGACTCTGCGATCTACGACGCGCTCGTGCGACTCTCGCGTGACTTCGCGATGGAGGTGCCGCTGGTCGACGGCCACGGCAACTTCGGCTCGTTGGACGACGGCCCTGCGGCGTCACGCTACACCGAGGCGCGCCTGACGGCCGCCGCGATGCTGATGACCGACAGTCTCGACGAGAACGTCGTCGACTTCGTACCCAACTACGACAACCAGCTGCAGCAGCCGAGTGTGCTCCCTGCGCCCTTCCCGAACCTGCTGATCAACGGCACGAGCGGCATCGCAGTCGGCATGGCGACGAATATGGCACCGCACAACCCCCGTGAGGCGATCGCGGCGGCTGTGCACCTGCTTCGGCATCCGCATGCCACCGTCGACGACCTCATGCGTCTGCTGCCCGGCCCCGATCTGCCCAGCGGCGGCAGCATCGTCGGCCTCGACGGCGTGCACGACGCATACGAACGCGGCCGCGGCATCTTCACCATGCGCGCCAAGGCGTCGATCGAGCGGGTGAGTGCGCGTCGGCAGGGCATCGTCATCACCGAGCTGCCGTACATGGTCGGCCCCGAGTCGGTCATTCAGAAGATCAAAGACGGTGTGACGGCGAAGAAGCTGCAGGGCATCTCGAACGTGCACGATCTCACCGATCGCAACAACGGCCTGCGTCTGATCATCGACGTCAAGACCGGGTTCTCTCCCGAGGCCGTGCTCTCGTCGCTCTACCGGCACACGCCGCTTGAGACGAACTTCGGCATCAACAACGTCGTGCTGATCGACGGTCGACCACGCACCGTCGGGCTCGTCGAGCTGCTCGGCGTCTACAACGCGCACCGCATCGAGGTCGTGCGACGGCGCAGCCAGCATCGTCTCGACCGGGCGCAGGAACGTCTGCATCTCGTCGAAGGCCTGCTGATCGCGATCGTCGACATCGACGAGGTCATCGCGCTGATCCGCTCCAGTGACGACACTGAGACGGCCCGATCCCGACTGATGAGCGTCTTCGACCTCAGCCAGCCTCAGGCCGATTACATTCTCGAACTGCGGCTGCGCCGCCTGACGAAGTTCAGCCAGATCGAGCTCGAGGCCGAGCGAGACGACCTGCTGCGACGCATCGAGAAGCTCAGCGAGCTGCTGGGCAGCGAACGTCGTCTGCGCGACCAAGTGGCTCGGGAACTCGACGAGGTCGCCAAGGTGCTCACCCAGCCGCGCCGCACCGTGCTGCTGACCGAAGACGCCCGCACAGTGGCTGCCGACGTGCCTCTTGAGATTCCTGACGAGCCCTGTGCGGTGCTGCTGGGCGCGAATGGCAAGCTGGTGCGCCAAGCGCTCGCAGACGAGCAAGGCGACGACGCTGCTGCCGAGACTCAGACGACGGCTGAGCCCGAGATCGTGGCCGAGCCCGCACTCCAGGTCGGAGACCAGCTCGACGGCGGCAGCCGGCGCAGATCAGACGGCCTGGCGGCACGACTTGAGACCACCACACGATCCGAGCTCGGCGTCGTCACCGACCGAGGCCGCATGCTTCGAGCGTCGGTGCTGGGCATCCCCGCCGGTGCTCCTGGCCTCGTGCAGTTCTCCGGCGGTGTGCGCCCAGAGACGCTCGTGACCCTCGAGAAGGGCGAACGCGTCGTGACGGTGGTGTCTCTCGACGATCCGCGCCCGCTGGCCGTCGGCACCGCCTCCGGTGTGGTCAAGCGTGTGCAACGAGACGTGCCTGACAAACCCGACTGGGAGGTCATCGCACTCAAGAAGGGCGACCGCATCGTCGGTGCGGCACCGGCCGCTGACGATGACGAACTCGTCTTCGTCTCGCGTCAGGCTCAGGTGCTGCACTTCGTCGCGAGCAGCGTGCGCCCTCAGGGGCGCAGTGCACAGGGAATGGCCGGCATGCGACTGGGCGCCGACGATGAGATTCTGTGGTTCGGCGTCGTTCCGAAGGCGGTGATCACTGCCGGGCAGGCCACTGTGCTGACCATCGCCAACGATTCGACCGCATTCGCCGACATCGTGCCCGGGTCGGCCAAGATCTCGCCGTTCAGCGAGTTCCCGGCCAAAGGGCGTGGTACCGGCGGGGTGCGGGCACAGCGGATGCTCAAAGGCGAAGACCAGCTCGCACGTGCCTGGGTGGGGGCCGGCGTTCCTCTGGCCTCAGGTGCGAAAGGTGCCGCCGTCGAGCTGCCCCTCACTCTCGTTCGCAGAGATGCGTCGGGCGAAGTGCTGACCGCTCCGGTGCTCACCGTCGGCGGGCACTGCTGACCGGTGCCGACTCAGGCGTCGATGCTCGCGCGATCGATCTCGCCGCTGGCATCCATGATGAATTCGCGGCGAGGATTCACCTCTGAGCCCATCAGCACGTTGAAGACGCCCTCGGCGGCATGCAGGTCGCTCAGCTTGACGCGCCGCAGCAGGCGATGCTGTGGGTCCATCGTCGTCTCGGCGAGCTGATCGGCGTCCATCTCGCCCAGGCCTTTGTACCGCTGAATGGGCTCTTTGTAGGTGCGACCCTGCTTGCGCAGCATCGCGATCTTCTCGTGCAGCTCGTCTTCGGAATATGTGTAGATCGTCTCGGCCGGTCGCTTACCCCTGCGCGGCACCACGAGGCGATGCAGAGGCGGCACCGCGGCGAAGACGCGTCCCGCTTCGACCATCGGGCGCATGTAGCGGAAGAAGAGCGTGAGCAGCAGGGTGCGGATGTGTGCGCCGTCCACGTCGGCGTCGCTCATCATGATGATGCGTTCGTAGCGAGCCTGCTGCGGGTCGAAGGTGCGTCCGGAACCTGCGCCGACCACCTGGATGATGTTGGCGCACTCGGCGTTGTTCAGCATCTCGGCGACGCTGGCCTTCTGCACGTTCAGGATCTTGCCTCTGATCGGCAGCAGTGCCTGGAACTCGCTGTTGCGTGCCATCTTCGCAGTGCCCAGCGCCGAGTCGCCCTCGACGATGAAGAGCTCGGTCTGATTCGACTCGTTCGATCGGCAGTCGACCAGCTTGGCCGGCAGACTCGACGACTCCAACGCGTTCTTGCGGCGCAGCGTCTCTTTGTGGGTGCGCGCCGAGACGCGCGACTTCATCTCTGCGACGACCTTTTCGAGCAGCAGGTAGGACTGCGCCTTGTCATCACGCTTCTTCGAGGTGAACCGCTCGGTCAGCCCCTTCGAGACGATGCGGCTGACGATCTGGCGTACGGCAGGAGTGCCCAGCACCTCTTTGGTCTGACCCTCGAACTGAGGCTCCGGAACCCGCACGGTCACCACTGCGGTCAGCCCCGCGAGTACGTCGTCTTTCTCGACCTTGTCAGTGCCCGCTTTGAGACGGCGCGAGTTCGTGGCGACCTGTGCGCGCAGCGTCTTCAGCAGCGCCTGCTCGAAGCCGGTCTGGTGGGTGCCCCCCTTGGGCGTCGCGATGATGTTCACGAACGACTTGACCGTCGTGTCGTAGCCGGTTCCCCACCGCAGAGCCACATCGACGTGACAGGTGCGCTCGACTTCGGTGTCGATCATCTCTCCGCCGTCGCCGAGCACAGGAACCGTTTCGGTGAAGTCGCCGTCGCCCTCGATGCGCCAGGTGTCGGTCACCGCCGTGTCGGCACCGAGGTAGTCGACGAACTCGCTGATGCCGCCGTCGAAGCGGAAGCGCTCCTCGGCGACCTCCTCACTGCGTTCGTCGTTCAGCGCCAGTTCGAGTCCGGGCACCAGAAACGCCGTCTGCCGGGCCCGATCCTCGAGGTCTGCGAGACTGAATCGCGACCCCTTCGTGAAGATCTGCGGGTCTGCCCAATACCGAATTCGCGTGCCGGTGACGGCCTTGCGCACCTTGCCGACGACACGCAGCCGATCAGCCGATGCGGCATCCGCCAACGGCGTGAACGGCGACTTCGGGCCGATGCCCTGAGCATCGTCGAAGAAGCCGGGCGTGCCCCGATGAAACGAGAGCTGCCAGGTCTTGCCGTCGCGATCGACCTGCACATCGAGACGTTCGCTCAGCGCGTTGACCACCGAGGCTCCCACGCCATGCAGCCCCCCGGAGCTGGCGTATGACCCACCGCCGAACTTGCCGCCGGCATGCAGCTTCGTGAGCACGACCTCGACGCCGCTGAGCCCGGTCTTGGGCTCGATGTCGACTGGGATGCCGCGACCGTGGTCGCGAACCTCGATGCTCTCGTCGTCGTGGACGACGATCTCGATCGACTCGCCGAACCCGCCGAGCGCCTCGTCGACCGAATTGTCGATGATCTCCCAGAGGCAGTGCATGAGCCCGCGTGAATCGGTCGAGCCGATGTACATGCCGGGCCGCTTGCGCACGGCCTCGAGACCTTCGAGAACTGAGAGCTGACTGGCCGAGTAGTCTGCCGCCGCCACCGCTTTACTCCAAGTAGTCGCGCAGGGCCTGCGAACGCGACGGGTGGCGCAGCTTGGCCATGGTCTTCGACTCGATCTGGCGAATGCGCTCGCGGGTGACGCCGAAGGTGTCGCCGATCTGGTCGAGAGTCTTGGGCATCCCGTCGCCCAGGCCGAAGCGCATGCGGATGACGCCCGCCTCGCGCTCGCTCAGCGAGTCGAGCAGGCTCTCGAGCTGCTGTTGCAGCATTGTGAAGCCCACGGCGTCAGCCGGCACGACGGCGTCGGTGTCTTCGATCAGGTCGCCAAACTCAGAGTCGCCGTCTTCGCCCAGGGGGGTGTGCAGCGAGATGGGCTCACGGCCGTACTTCTGTACCTCGACCACCTTCTCAGGCGTCATGTCGAGCTCTTCGGCGAGCTCTTCGGGCGTGGGCTCGCGGCCGAGATCCTGCAGCATC
Organism: Pseudoclavibacter sp. CFCC 13611; assembly: GCF_008831225.1. NCBI lineage: Bacteria > Bacillati > Actinomycetota > Actinomycetes > Micrococcales > Microbacteriaceae > Pseudoclavibacter > Pseudoclavibacter sp. CFCC 13611. Next base: position 679,410 of record NZ_WBKE01000002.1, read on the forward strand.
TGGCGCTGCACGCGGGCGAGCTTGTTGATGACCTCGACCATGTGCACGGGAATGCGGATCGTTCGTGCCTGGTCGGCCATGGCGCGAGTGATGGCCTGACGAATCCACCAAGTGGCGTAGGTCGAGAACTTGAAGCCCTTGGTGAAGTCGAACTTCTCGACGGCGCGGATCAGGCCGAGGTTGCCCTCCTGGATGAGATCGAGGAACTGCATGCCGCGCCCGGTGTAGCGTTTTGCGAGGCTGACGACCAGGCGCAGGTTGGCGCCCAACAGGTGGTTCTTCGCCTTGGTGCCATCGCGTGACACCCATTTGAGCTCGCGGCGTTCTGCCGGGGTGTAGTGCTTCTTGAGCTCGCCGGCCTCGTCGCGGCGCAGAAGCTCCTGTGCGTAGAGGCCAGCCTCAATGCGCTTGGCCAGTTGAACCTCTTGCACGGCGTTGAGCAGCGCGACTTTGCCGATCTGCTTGAGGTAGTCCTTGACCGGGTCGACGGTCGCGCCGGTGATCGCGGTCGAGATCGAGGGGACTTCTTCCTCTTCTTTCATCGAGAGCACGTAGCCCCCGCTCGGCAGGTTCGAGGGCTTCGACTTGGCTGGGGCTGCCTCGTGATCGGCTGCGACGCCGCCGGCCGCAGGCTTCGCGTCGACGCTCGTCTGCCCGGCCGTCGTCACAGCGTCGGCGGATGCTGCGGTCGCCTTGGCCGCATCGGCCTTGGCCCTGCTTGGGGCCTTCTTCTTGGCCGCCGTCTGTCGTGCGGAGGTCTTTGCTGCGGGCTCTGTCGCGGCAGCCTTTGCGGTGGTCTTCTTCGCCGTCGTCTTCGCGGTGCCGGTCTTGGCGGCCGACGCTCGGCTGGCCTCGGCCTTCGTGCTGCGGGACTTGCTGCTGCCGGTCTTGGCTGTCGCAGCCTTCGTCGTGGAGGCCTTCGCCCGTGTCGTCTTCTTCGCTGTGGAGCGTTTCGCTCCGGTGGCCGCAGACGCTGAAGCAGTGCTCGTCTTTCTGGCAGCGGCCTTCTTGGCCGTCGTCTGTTTCTCGTCGGCCGCTGGGGCCGTGGACGCACTCTTCTTCTCAGCCACTGGCTTCGAACCTTCCTGATCAACGCGCACTCGAACAACCCATTATCACACGGGTTGGCCAGCAGGCATGTATCCCCGCCGATTGTGTACAACATTGCGCCCAGTGCCGCTATTCCCGACTGAAGGTCGGGCCGCTCGAAGAGAATCGTGATGCTTTCGTGATTCGAAACCGGGGTGCGATCGGGGCGTCGCGTCGCAGGTCGTGGGTACAATCGACGACGTGACCTCGAAGACCGCCCAGCCTGCCACAGCACTCATCACCGGTGCTGACGCAGGCGTGGGGCGCAGCGCTGCAGCGGCACTCGCCGAAGCAGGCCTCGCGGTGACCCTCGCGGGCCGGTCGAAGACACGACTAGACCGCGTCGCCGACGAGATCCGCGAGCAGAAGCCCAACGCCCAAATCGATGTGCTCGAGTTCGATCTGGCCTCGATCAGCGAGATCAAAGAGGCGGCCGCAGAGTATCTGGTCAGCCACGACCCCTGGAGCGCACTGCTGAATCTCGCCGAGGTCTCCGGAATTGGCCGGCGCGTGCTGACCGAAGACGGCTTCGAATGGAACTTCGGCGTGAACTTCCTCGGCCATTTCGCTCTGACCGGTCTGCTGCTGCCCGGAGCGGCTCAGCAGGCCAAGGTCGTCTCACTCACGTCGGCACGCTACCGTTCGACCAGCATCCGCTTCCATGATCTGCGCTTCGACAACGGCTACAAGGGTTCGCGAGCCTTCGCGCAGAGCAAGCGAGCACAACTGCTCTTCGCCCGTGAGCTTGATCGTCGATGCCGCAGCACTCGCGCGCGACAGTATCCGCATGGGGTTCGGTCGGTGGCGCTGCAGCGTGAGCCGTTGCTCGCGAACCGACTGACGCATCCGCTGCGCCGCTTCGGTCCATCGCTCGACCAGATCGCCGGCGAGGCGGCTGCCCAGCTGGTCATCGACGATCATGGCAATGGCGGCGAGCTGTTCGCACCTGCAGTCGCTGCCGATCACTCAGGCTATCCAGTCCGGGTGACGGGGCTGCAGCTGCCCGAAGAGCAGACCGAGGCCAAGCGTCTGTGGCGAATCTCTGACCAGCTCACCCGCGTGACGTGGTAGTCGTGGGTCGCACTGCGACTCGATCAGCGTTGATAGGTGCGACCGGTGATATCAGACGATCGGCGGCAGGCCGTTGTCAGAGCCATCGCCGTCGCTCGAGCGTTTGCCGCTGTCCTGGTGCCTGGCGAGAAAGCTCTCGAACTCGGCGCCGATCTCGTCGGCGCTGGGCACATCGGTCTGATCGAGGGTCGGCGCCCGTGAGGCGAGATACTCGTCGTGACGCTCTTCGAGGTTCTGCACCATGGTCTGCAATTCGTCGCTCTCGCTCACCTGCTCGTCGAGCTTCGTGAGAAACTCCTTCGCCTGGTCGCGCAGCTCGTCCGTGGGCAGTGCGAGCCCCGTGGCCACGGCGACGCGCTCGGTTGCCGCCACCGCTGCAGGCGGGCACTCGGTCTCGGCGAGGTAGTGCGGTGTGAGCATGACGAAGCCGGTCACCTCGTAGCCGGCTTCGCTCAGACGGCTTTCGAGCATGTGCAGCACGCTGGCGGGCATCGTCGTGGTGGGCTGCCAGACGCCGAACTGATCGATCATGTCTCGCCGAGTGCCCGAAACAGCGGTGCCGATCGGCCTCGTGTGCGGAACAGGCATGGGAATCGAATGCACCCAGGTGACCTCTGAGACCTCGAGGTCGTCGAGCAGTGCGACCAAGTCGTCGAGGAAGGCCAGCCAGCGGAAGTCGGGTTCGAAGCCTCGCAGCAGATAGAAAGGCGCACCCGTCTGGTCGTGCACGAGCTCCAGCGTGAGCGACGGCACGGTGATCTCGGTGATGTGGTCGACCACCAGCTGGGCGACCGGTCGTCGCGACCGGTAGTCGAGCAGATCGTCGGGATCGAATTCCACGATCGTCTCAGGCTGCAGACGAGACATCAGGTTCTCGGTGAACACTTCGACGACCGAGCCGGCATCGGCATACCCCTTCAACGCGGCGACGAGCGGGATGCCGCGGGGCAGATCCTGCAACTGGGCGCGCAGCGTATAGAGGGGATGACGGAAAGACATGTGGCGATTCTACCGGTTGACGGGTGCCGATCGGCCGGTCAGGTGTTCGCCCGCAGCGCACGAAAATCATACGGCCGGATGCGGCGGGAGTCAGTTCTCGACTCGGTATCGAATACGACCGGCCGTGCGGCTGCGTCATGCACTGACAGTCACGGCGCTCGTAGTAGGCTCGATGCAGGAAGCGGAGTGCCTCCCCCCTCAACACTGCGGAACGCAAGGAGCGAAACTTGTCTGAGCATGAATTTGACCTCGTGGTTCTCGGCGGCGGCAGTGGCGGTTACGCCGCTGCGCTGCGGGCACGCGAACTGGGCAGCACCGTTGCTCTCATCGAGAAAGACAAGCTCGGCGGCACCTGTCTGCATCGTGGCTGCGTGCCGACGAAGGCACTGCTGCACACGGCCGAGATCGCCGACGAAGTGCGCACCGCTGGCAAGTACGGCATCGAGGCCGCACTGCAGGGCGTCGACATCCAAGGCGTCAACTCGTTTCGCGCGGGCATCATCTCGTCCAAGTTCAAGGGTCTGCAGGGGCTGGTCAAGGCTCGAGGCGTCGAAGTCGTCGCCGGCGAGGGTCGGCTGACCGATGCGCACACGGTCACAGTCGGCTCTGAGACCTATCGAGGCAAGAATGTCGTGCTGGCCACGGGGTCGTACTCGAAGTCGCTTCCAGGTCTCGAGATCGGCGGGCGAATCATCACGTCGGAACAGGCTCTGGAGCTCACCGAGATCCCCAAGCGCGTCATCGTGCTCGGTGGCGGTGTGATCGGCGTGGAGTTCGCAAGCGTGTGGAACTCTTGGGGCGCCGACGTCACGATCGTCGAAGGCTTCGACCACCTGGTGCCCAACGAAGAGCTGTCGATCAGCAAGTACCTGGAGCGCGTCTACAAGCAGCGTGGCATCAAGCAGCACCTCGGCGTGCGCTTCAAACAGGCCGCCCAGACGACCACTGGCGTCACAGTCACCCTCGAAGACGGCACCTCACTCGACGCTGACTATCTGCTCGTCGCCGTCGGACGCGGCCCCGTCACGCAGAACATGGGCTTCGAAGAGGTAGGGGTCACTCTCGATCGTGGCTTCGTGCCCGTCGACGAGACGCTGCAGACCAGCGTTCCCGGCGTCTACGCCGTCGGGGATATCGTTCCGGGCCTGCAGCTTGCCCACCGCGCATACCAGCAGGGCATCTTCGTCGCCGAGCAGATCGCGGGCCTCGACCCAGTTCCGGTCGCAGACGTCAACGTGCCGAAGGTCACCTACTGCGAGCCTCAGGTCTTCTCTGTCGGTCTGACTGAGGCGAAGGCCAAGGCGGAGTTCGGCGACGACCAGGTCAGCGCCTACGAATACAACCTCGCAGGCAATGCGAAGAGCTCGATTCTCGGCACAGGCGGCTTCGTGAAGCTCGTGCGCCGCGTCGACGGGCCGATCGTGGGCGTGCACGGCATCGGCGGCCGGCTCGGCGAACTGGTCGGCGAGGCGCAGCTCATCGTCAACTGGGAGGCCTACCCTGAAGACGTCGCCCAGCTCATCCATGCGCACCCCACGCAGACTGAGACCATCGGCGAAGCCGCCCTGTACCTGGCCGGCAAACCACTCCACGCCATCTAGACTGATCGACCAGAACCAACAAGGAGACACCACATATGAGTGAGCAGATCGTACTTCCGGCTCTGGGCGAGTCGGTCACCGAGGGCACCGTCACGCGCTGGCTGAAGCAGGTCGGCGACCACGTCGAGGTGGACGAACCGCTATTGGAGGTCTCGACAGACAAGGTCGACACCGAAGTACCCTCCCCCATCTCAGGCACCCTGCAGCAGATTCTCGTGCAAGAGGACGAGACCGTCGAGGTCGGCGCCGTGCTTGCAGTCGTCGGTGACGGGGCAGCGGCTGAGGCTCCTGCGCAGACAGAAGCCGCACCTGCCCAGTCGCAGCCTGAGTCCGCTCCCGAAGAAGCGCCCGCTCCTGCCGAAACAGAGGCCGCTGCCGCACCCGCAAAAACAGAGGCCGCTGCCGCGCCAGCTGCAGGTGCTTCTGCCACAGGCGAGCAGATCGTGCTTCCGGCTCTGGGCGAGTCGGTCACCGAGGGTACCGTCACCCGCTGGCTGAAGCAGGTCGGCGACCACGTCGACGAGGACGAACCGCTACTGGAGGTCTCGACAGACAAGGTCGACACCGAAGTACCCTCCCCCATCTCAGGCACCCTGCAGCAGATTCTCGTGCAAGAGGACGAGACCGTCGAGGTCGGCGCCGTGCTTGCAGTCGTCGGTGACGGAGCCGCTCCGGCCGCCGAGCCTGCTGCGGCCGAAGCAGCACAGGCTCCGGAAGAAGCACCGGCGCCCGAGGCGGCACCTGCGCCGCAGCCCGAGCCAGCCACCCCGTCCGCCGCGCCTCAGCCGAAATCGGAGCCTGCAGCCACGACCGAGCCCGAGCCTGCCTCGCCGGCTCCGGCCGCAGAGCAGAGTTCGGCAGAGCGTCGCAGCGGTCAGGTCGCCGCGCTCAGCGGGCACGCCTACGTGACCCCTATCGTGCGCAAGCTCGCATCGCGTCTCGGCATCGATCTCGACCAGGTCACCGGAACCGGCGTCGGCGGGCGCATCCGCAAGGAGGACGTGCTCAACGCGCAGGCGGCCCAGGCCACTCAGCCCTCACCCGGCTCGACGGCTGCGGCCTCGTCTGCTCCTGAGCCGAAGCGCGGCTATGAGCTTCCGAAGCCTTCAGACCTTCGCGGTCAGCGCGTCCCGCTGTCACGTCTGCGTCAGGTGCTCGCCCGCAACCTGGTGCATTCGATGCAGACCGCAGCACAGCTCACCTCGGTGGTCGAGGTCGACCTGACTGCTGTCGCCTCGTTCCGGCAGCAGCACAAGGCTGAGTTCCAGCAGAAGACCGGACAGAAGCTGTCGTACCTCCCGTTCTTCGCATACGCCGTGGCTCAGGCGCTGCCAGCGCATCCCGCTGTCAACGCGTCGATCGACGGTGACGAAGTGGTCTACCACGATCGCGAGAACATCGCGTTCGCCGTCGACACCGAGAAGGGGCTCTACGCGCCAGTCGTGCACGAGGCAGGCAAACAGAGCCTCGCTGACTTGGCGAAGAGCATCGCAGAGGTCGCCGAGCGCTCACGCGTCGGCTCGCTGAAGCCGGATGACGTGGTCGGCGGAACGTTCACCATCACGAACACCGGCTCACGCGGTTCGCTTCTCGACACCCCGATCTTCTCGCTGCCGCAGTCGGCGATCCTCGGGACCGGCGCCGTCACCAAGCAGCCGCGCGTGCTGACCGTCGACGGTCAAGACGTCATCGCGATTCGTTCAGTGGCGTACCTGAGCCTCTCATACGATCACCGCATCATCGACGGGGCAGACGCCGCTCGGTTCCTCGGTGAGGTCAAAGCAATCGTCGAACAGGCTGACTTCTCGTCAGCGCTCGGCATCTGACTCTGACCGGAAACCAGACCCCGATCGAAGCGCCCTGACTGTCAGGGGGCGAAGAGCGCAAAGAGCATGGCCACGGCTACCACAGTCGTGGCCATTGCTTTTGGCGTCAGGAGTCGCAGGAGGAGCGGCTGGGCGGAGAGATCCTCGCTGACCGCCCGCGCGCGCCGTTCGCACCAGTCCACGCCCAGCTGCAGCTGCGCATCACAACGGCCGAGCAGCGTCTGGACCCGGCCCAGCAGCGTGGCGAGACCGACCAGCCGACCGGCCGCCCCGCGACGACGCGCACGGTCTTTCTGCGTCTGTTTCGCTGACTTCGGCACTGGCCCGGTCGCCCTCTTCGCAGTCCGCACCGTCTTCGCACGCTGGAGCCTGCGCCTTCTTCCGGGCTTCGAGCGATGAGACTGTCGAACGCGAAGCTCGGCAGTCTCCACGGTGCGACCCACCGGCAGCAGTCGAGCCTGAGAGAGGCATCGGCTGCGCAGAAAAGCCTCGCGCAGCGGGACGCCGAGTTCGATCATGTCGAAGAGTTGCTGCAGCTCGCCATCCGCCTCATGAGTGTCGGGCCGCTCGGAACAGCTCGCGGCAAGATGCGTCAGGAGCGATCTGACCAGGGCGAGATCAGACGAATCGAACTGCCGGAAGCCTGCAGGTCTCAGCGCGTCGCGAGCGTCCAGCCGAATGCGCCCGACCGAGTCGATTGCGAGATCGTCGGCGTCGAGTGATGCGCACCTCCAGCCGTTCTGAGCCAGATAGTGCAGGGCGCTGAGCACTGCGAGAGCGATGTGGAACAGATGTGCGGACTGCAGCGGCCGTCTCGTCAGGACTTCGCTCAGCGTCCCAACGCTCGACGAGAGCAGAAGCAGGACTCCTTCGGTGCGATCGGGGCTCATCCCTGCGTGCCGGTCTCTCGCCGCAGGTGCACCATGTGTGCTCACCGCCTCAGCGCCGCGCAGATGAGGATGTCGCAGAAACCCATAGACCTGATGCTGCGCCGAACCGGGGGCGACCATGATCTCCGGGGAGTGCGCCCCGTTCATCCTGACCTGCCCACGACAGAGAAGACAGACGTGAAGTGACTCCAGACAGACGACGAGCGGTGGGCAGAGACTGTGACGAATGGCATGCCCCCACTTCACACCGATCGCAGTTCCCACGGCACCTTCCGCGTGGGCATGTGCATCCAGATGACGACGTTGTCGGGCTGTGCAGAGACCGGATTCGCGGTATTGCGTGATGGCAATCTGCGGAGTGCCCACGGCATCCCCCGATTCTCGGTATTCTAGAAAGCATGTCCAAGACCAAGTCCTCCACGAAATCACCAGGGCGCCTGAAGCAGCTCTGGCAGGTGCTCACCATGACGGTGAAAGCCGACAAAAGCACGATCGGCTGGCTGCTGCTGGCGTTCCTCGGCCCACTGGCCGTGGGCATCGTCATCGCCGTGCTGATCAGCCGGGACAACGTCTTCGGACTGATCGCCTGGATTCTGCTGGGCCTGCTCACCGGCATCCTGGTCGCGCTGATTGTGCTCGGGCGTCGGGCTGAAGCAGTCGCTTACACTCAGATCGAGGGCAAGCCCGGTGCGGTCGGCGCCGTGCTGCGCTCCACTCTGAAGCGCTCCTGGCAGGGCTCCGAGCTGCCTGTCGCGGTGAACCCGCGCACGCAGGACGCCGTCTACCGTGCGATCGGTCGCCCGGGCATCGTGCTCATCGGCGAGGGAGACGCCACTCGCGTGCAGCGTCTGCTGAACGACGAGCAGGTCAAGATTCGTCGAGTCGTCCCGAACATCGAAGTCAACCGCATCGTCGTCGGAGACGGCTCGGACGGCACTGTTCGACTGCGCCAGATCAATCGTCGACTCGCGAAGTTCAAGCCCCGGCTCACCCGTGCCGAGGTGGCAGCCGTCGCGAACCGACTCACCTCGCTCGAACACGGATACGGTGTTCCGAAGGGCATGGATCCGAACAAGGTGCGCCCGAGCCACAAAGGTCAGCGCTGAGCAGTTCTGCCAGCTAAGACGACGGCCGTTCCGGCTGCACGATCGTGCGCCGGGCGGCCGTCTTTGCCCCATACCAGCCCTGGCACGAAGAGGGCGAGCAGCACGGTGCGAATGAGCACCTGGAGGACTCCAGGGCGACCGGCGTTGGCGACGTTGACCACGCGCATGCCGAAGACGAGATGCCCGAACCCCATGCCCAAGGTCGACACGAGGGTCAGCTGCATGACGACCCAGACTGCCATTGTGACCATTCCGTTGCCATGAGCGAAGGCCCAAGAGATCAGGGTGGCGATTCCCCAGTCGAGCCCGAGGCCGAGCAGTCGTCTTGGCAGACCGGCCAACGCGTCGATGGGCACCGCCGATGAGGGATCGATCGATTCTGACGACGAATTCGGGGAGTTGTTCTGCATCCCACGATTCTAGCCAACCGAGCGCGCCTCGTAACATGCGCGAAATATTCGGGATACCGTTGAGTAATCAGCGTTTCATACGCTGAAGCTCATCACTCCGGAGAACACCCGGGGTTTCCTTAAAGCACATGGAGTCGCAGGTATGTTCAAAGATTCTTCAGAAGCTCTCAAGTACATCAGAGACGAAGGCGTCAAGTTCATCGACGTACGTTTCACTGATCTGCCCGGAGTGCAGCAGCATTTCAATCTGCCTGCCGAGTTCGTCGACGAAGACTACTTCGTCGACGGCCAGCTCTTCGACGGCAGCTCGATCCGTGGCTTCGCGAGCATCGACGAATCCGACATGCAGCTGATCCCCGATGTCACCACGGCGTACCTGGATCCCTTCCGCAAAGAGAAGACGCTGATCTTCAACCATGACATCTTCAACCCGCGCAACGGCGAGATCTATTCGAAGGATCCCCGCCAGACGGCGAAGAAGGCCGAGGAATACCTCGCTTCGACCGGCATCGCCGACACCGCGATCTTCGCCAGCGAGGCCGAGTTCTTCATCTTCGACTCAGTGCGCTACGAGATCTCGTCGGGGCGCAGCTTCTACGAAGTCGACTCCAACGAGGCTGCGTGGAACAGCGGCCGCGAAGAAGAGGGCGGCAACCTCGGCAACAAGACCCCGTACAAGGGCGGCTACTTCCCCGTCACTCCCGTCGACAAACTGGTCGATGTTCGCGACGAGATCGTGACCGAACTGATCGCCGCCGGCCTGCAGGTCGAGCGCAGCCATCACGAGGTGGGCACCGCCGGCCAGTGTGAGATCAACTACCGCTTCAGCACGCTCACCAACGCAGCCGACGACCTGCTCAAGTTCAAGTACATCGTCAAGAACGTGGCTCACCGCAACGGCAAGACGGCGACCTTCATGCCAAAGCCGCTCTTCAACGACAACGGCTCGGGCATGCACACCCACCAGTCGCTGTGGAACGCCGGCAAACCGCTGTTCTACGACGAGACCGGGTACGCCGGACTCTCCGATGTCGCACGCTGGTACATCGGCGGCATCCTGAAGCACGCTCCGGCGCTGCTGGCATTCACGAACCCCACGGTGAACTCGTACCACCGCCTGGTTCCGGGCTTCGAGGCTCCGGTCAACCTGGTGTACAGTGCAGGCAACCGTTCGGCGGCCGTGCGCATCCCGATCACCGGCACCAACCCGAAGGCCAAGCGCCTCGAGTTCCGTGCGCCTGATGCCTCGGGCAACCCGTACTTCGCCTTCGCCGCTCAGCTCATGGCCGGCCTCGACGGCATCAAGAACAAGATCGAGCCGCACGAGCCGGTCGACAAAGATCTCTACGAGCTGCCTCCCGAGGAGGCCAAGGGCATCCCGCAGGTGCCCGGATCGCTCGACCGGGTGCTCGACGCACTCGAAGCCGACAGCGACTTCCTGCGTGCTGGCGACGTGTTCACCGATGAGGTGCTGAGCTCCTGGATCGAGATGAAGCGCGAGACCGAGCTCAAGCCGCTCGCTCAGCGCCCGCACCCCTACGAGTTCGAGCTGTACTACGGCTGCTGATCGCTGAACTCGCAGACGGCAACGCCGCTGCCTGATCGTGTCGCCCGACCGGGCGCCGATCAGGCAGCGGCGTTCCGCATTTCTCGGCGGCGTCTTCGTGCCTCGCGACCTGCAGTGGTCACTCGCCGTAGAACAGCCGTTCGAACACGCGTCGGGAGCGCCGGGTCGCACGCAGATAGTCGTTGTCGAGGCGAGCGCTCTGCCCACTCGCGTAGCCGAGCACGCGTGCGGTGGGCTCCAGGGCGCTGCCCGGTTCGGCGAGCACATCGCTGGCCGTGCCCGTCGCGAGGATGTTGGCGTCACGTACCCGGGAGGCGAGCAGCCACGCGTGGCGGAGGGTCTCGGCATCGCTTTGAGAGATCGCCTCGGCGGTCTCGAGCGCCGAGAGCGCGGCGAGTGTGTGTGTCGTGCGCACGGTCGTGTCGTGTGCGGCAAGGCGCAGCTGATACAGCTGCACGATCCACTCCACGTCGGTGAGAGAACCTCGGCCCAGCTTCACATGACGTGACGAGTCGACGCCTCGCGGCAGCCGTTCTGATTCCATGCGCGCCTTGAGTCGTTTGATCTGGCGCTCGTCATCGCGAGTGAGCGGTCTCTCCCACCGTACGGCGTTGATCGAGGCGAAGCTTCGGTCGAGCAGTTCGGGGTCGCCGGCGACCGGGGCCGCCCGCAGCAGCGCGTGACGCTCCCACGGCTCTGCCCAGCGCTCATAGTAGGCTGTGAGCCCTTCTGGTGTGCGGGCGATGGCGCCCTTGCGGCCCTCTGGCCGAAGATCCAGGTCGAGTTCGACCGGCATGCGAAAATCCTGCACGGCCTTGCCGAGCGCCTGCGCCGCAGCACGGATGTTCGGGCGCTCCTGCACGGCCTCATACACATACATGACGTCGAGATCGGAAGAGAACCCGATCTCGGCCCCGCCGAAGCGTCCGAGACCGATGACCGCCAGACGCACGCCGAACCGCTCTTCGGCATCGAGCCACTCAAGCAGTGCCGTCAGCAGTGCCCGGTAGATGTCGGAGAGCGCCGGTGAGATGGTCTCGGCCGGCACCTCGTGAACGACGCTCCAGATAGCCAGCCGCAGCACTTCGCGGCGACGCACCTGCTGCAGCAGCGCGACCACTCGGTCGTCGGCCTTCGGATGCCGAGCCACGATCGCGAGCATCTCGTGTCGCATCACTTCGAAGGTGCGCGGCTGCACTCCGTCGTCGTCGTCGAACCACTTGGCAGCCTCGGGCTGACTGGCGAGCGCGTCGCCGATGAAGCGCGAACGAGACAGAGCCACGGCGAACCGGCGGGCGGCCACCGGAGAGTCCCGCAGCATCCGCAGATACCAATAGGCCTCTCCGATCGACTCGCTGACACGGGTGAAGGCCAACAGCCCGAAATCCGGATCAGTGCCCTCGGCGAACAGCTCGAGCATGAGCGGCAGCAGATGGCGCTGGATCTCGGCGCGCCGACTCACGCCTGTCGTGAGCGCGGTGATGCGATCGAGAGCGCCTGCGGGATCGCGGTAGCCGATCGCGCTGAGACGCTCGCGAGCATGCTGCTCGGTGAGCTGGAAGTCGGCACCGGGGATGCGGGCGACCGCCGCGAGAAGCGGGCTGTAGAAGATTCGGGTGTGCAGATCGCGCACCGAGCGCTTCACCTCGGTCCACACGGTCAGCAGTTCGTCGGCATCTGCGGCGAGCCTGCTGGAGCGGGCCAGAATGCGGAGCTCTTCGGGATCGGTCGGCATGAGATGCGTACGCCGCATGCGTCGCACCTGCAGGCGATGCTCGAACACCCGAAGGGTGCGGTAGTCCTGTGCGAAGTCCTCGGCCTCGCGTCGTCCGATGTAGCCATTGTCGGCGAGCTGGCGCAGCGCCTCCAGGGTGCCGCGAGCCCGCACCCGCTCGTCGTGCTGTCCGTGCACCAGCTGCAGCAGCTGTACGGTGAACTCGACGTCGCGCAGCCCGCCTGGGCCGAGCTTGATCTGTCGGGCCACCTGCTCGGACGGGATGTGGTCGCTCACCCGTTCGCGCATCGCCTGCACCGACTCGACGAAATTCTCCTGCCGTGCCGATCGCCACACCATCGGGCGAATCGAGTCGATGTACTCGCGACCGAGCTCGACGTCGCCCGCCATGGCGCGTGCCTTGAGCAGCGCCTGGAACTCCCAGCCCTTCGCCCACCGTTCGTAGTAGGCCAGATGCGACGCCACGGTGCGCACGAGCGCGCCGTCTTTGCCCTCGGGACGAAGATTCGCATCGACCTCCCACAAGCCGGGTTCGACGCCGCCCGCCGAGATGATTCGCATCATCGACTGCACGATGCGCGTGGCGGTCACCAAGGCTCGGGTCGGGTCGGCGTCGTCGACCGGCTCGGCGACGTAGATGACGTCGACGTCGCTGAGATAGTTCAGCTCGCGTGCGCCGGTCTTGCCCATCGCGATCACCGCGATGCGCACGTGGTCGACGCGGTCTCCCAGCTGCGAACGGCACTCCTCACGGGCGAGCTGCAGGGCGGCATCCATCGCAGCGTCGGCGAGATCGGCCAACGCGACGCTCACTCGTGCGACGACGTCGCGGGGGTCGGGTGTGGCGAAATCCCAGTGCGCCAGCTGCGCGATGTGTCGTCGGTACCGGGTGCGCAGGGCGAGTGCGGCAGCCGAGACGCTGTGTGCAGCGGATGCCCCTGTCGCACATGCCGCTGTCGCCGTCTCGCATCGAGCGGCGGCGACGGCTTCGGCAAGGCTCTCCCGGTACTCGTCACGGGTCAGCGGCGACTCGTCATGGGTGAGGAACCAGCGCAGCTCGGCCGGGTCACGCAGCAGAAACTCGCTGAGCCCGAGAGACCCACCGATCAGACGCAGCAGTCGGGTGAACGCCGCTTCGTCGACGTCGAGCACCGCCGGGTGACGCTCGGCGATGCCGATGAACTCGGTGAGGGCCGTATCTGGGTCTGCGGCCGTCGAGAACGCCGTCAGGCGTCGGCGGACGACGTCTGACAGCGCCGTCTGCTGTTCACGCAGCAGGTCGAACGCCCTGCTCGGCTCGGCGAACCCGACGCGGGCGAGTTCGAGTCGTGTCAGCGTCGGGGCGTGACTCATCAGCGACCGCCCGAGATCAGAGCCGGTTCAGATTGTGCGACAGCTCGTAGTCGGTGACCTGTGCACGGTAGTCGCGCCACTCCTTGCGCTTGTTGAGCAGCACGTAGTTGAACACCTGCTCCCCCAGCGTCTCGGCGACGAGCTCGCTCTCTTCCATGAGTTGCAGCGCCTGCTCGAGGCTGCCGGGCAGATCCTTGATGCCCAGGGCACGTCGTTCGGTGCCGGTGAGCTCCCACACGTTGTCTTCGGCCTCGGCGGGCAGCTCATAGTCTTCTTCGATGCCTTTGAGACCGGCGGCGAGCAGCAGTGAGTACGCCAGGTACGGGTTGGCCGCCGAATCGATCGCACGGTACTCGATGCGGGTGCTCTGACCTTTGCCGGGCTTGTACAGCGGAACGCGCAGCAGTGCCGACCGGTTGTTGTGGCCCCAGGCGATGGAGCTCGGCGCTTCGTCTTCGCCCCAGAGCCGCTTGTACGAGTTGACGAACTGGTTCGTGACCGCGGTGATCTCGGCCGCGTGCCTGAGAATGCCGGCCATGAACTGGTGGGCGGTGTGCGAGAGCTCGTACTGCCCGCTGGGGTCGTAGAAGGCGTTGTTGTCGCTCTCGAAGAGCGAGAAGTGCGTGTGCATGCCAGATCCGGGCTGATTCGGGAAGGGCTTGGGCATGAACGTGGCATGCACTCCCTGCTCGATGCCGACCTCTTTGACCACGGTGCGGAAGGTCTGGATGTTATCGGCCATGGTGAGCGCATCGGCGTAGCGCAGGTCGATCTCGTTCTGGCCCGGACCGACCTCGTGATGCGAGTACTCGACCGAGATGCCGAGTTCTTCCAGCACGCTGACTGCCTGGCGTCGGAAGTCGTTCGCGGTGCCGCCGGGCTCGTTGTCGAAGTATCCGGCGTGGTCGGCAGGTCGCAGCGGCCAGTTGTCGACCGAATCGCGTTCGAGCAGGTAGAACTCGATCTCAGGGTGCACGTAGAACGAGAACCCCTTCTCTGCCGCATGTGCGAGGGTGCGACGCAGCACATTGCGAGAGTCGGAGGCGGCGGGCTGCCCGTCTGGCGTCGTGATGTCGCAGAACATACGCGCCGTGGGATCGATCTGGCCGCGCCACGGCAGCAGCTGGAACGTGGTCGGATCTGGGAACGCCAGCATGTCGGACTCCGAGACGCGCGAGAAGCCCTGAATGGCCGACCCGTCGAATCCGATGCCCTCTTCGAAAGCTCCCTCGATCTCGGCAGGCGAGACCGCGACCGATTTGAGCGAGCCCACGACATCGGTGAACCAGAGGCGGACGAAACGGACTCCGCGATCTTCGATGGTGCGGAGCACGAAGTCGATCTGCTTGTTCATGGGGACCCTTTCACACGATGACACCGGGTGCGCGCAGCGGCGGCAGTGACACGACAACTCTAGGCCATCGAGCCGCATGAGATCGGCCGCGACGCGACAAGCGAACAGGGCGGCGGCATCCGCCGTCGGATGCCGGGTCAGTCCTGGTCGTCGGCTGCGTCCTCGTCGTTCCACTGCTTGGCGCGTGCCGCCACGATCTCAAGGGCGCGTGCGGCTTCGTCCCGCGTGGCGAACGGTCCGATGCGGTCGGTGCCCAGCGACTGCGGGCCCTCTTCGACCTCGCCGGTGCGCGTGTTGTACCAGAAATTCTTCTCTTCGCTCATGCGTTCCTCCGTGATTTCTGCGGTGCTGTCACTGCTCAGCGTACAATCGCCTCATGCCTAAAGATGCACAAGGCCATATGATCCCTGGTCTCCATACTCCTCGTCTCACCGTACCGGCCGACATCGAACGCCCGTTCTACGTCGACGTCAAAGACTTCGACGAGACCGGCTTCGGCGACACGTACGACGACGAAGAGATCGAGCGCATCCGCGAGTCGAGCCGAATCGCCGCTGGCGCCCTGGACGCGATCGCCGCAGAGATTCGTCCGGGAATCACCACCGATCACATCGACCGGGTCGGTCACGAGTACATGGTGTCGCACGGGGCCTACCCCTCGACGCTCGGCTACAGCGGGTTTCAGAAGAGCCTGTGCACCTCGGTCAACGAGGTGATCTGCCATGGCATCCCCGACGACACCGTGCTCGAAGAGGGCGACATCGTGAACGTCGATGTGACCGCTTTCAAAAACGGCATGCACGGCGACACGAACCGCACATTCCTCGTCGGCGAGGTGAGCCAGGAGGCCCGCGACCTGGTCGACCGCACGCTGGAGGCCACGCTCCGCGGCATCCGGGCGGCGAAGCCCGGTAGGCAGGTCTCTGTGATCGGCCGCACCATCGAGAAGTACGCCAAGCGCTTCGGCTACAGCAGCGTCCGCGAGTACACCGGCCACGGTGTGGGGCGCCAGTTTCACTCGGGACTGATCATCCCCCACTACGACGATCCAGAGCGCTTCACCGATGTGATCGAAGAGAACATGGTCTTCACCGTCGAGCCCATGCTCACCATCGGCAGCCCACGCTGGACGACGTGGAAGGACGGCTGGACGGTCGTCACCGCCGACAAGTCGCTCACTGCGCAGTTCGAGCACACCATCGTCATCCATGCCGATGGCGCCGAGATTCTGACCGGCTCGCTGGTCGAGAACAGCTGATCGTGGCGCAGGCGATCGGAATCGACGTCGGCGGCACCGGCATCAAGGCTGCCATCGTCGACACGACCACAGGAGAACTGCTCAGCGACCGGCTGACCGTCGAGACGCCGGAGCAGGCCACGCCGGAGCAGGTGGTGAGCGCTGCCCAGCAGCTGGTCGCCGCTCTGCTGGAGCAGCCGGCGGTGCTCGGCACATTCGGTCTCGAGGGAATCGCCGCTCGTGATGCGGCGGCTGGCGGATGGAACATCGAGATGCCCATCGGCGTCGCGCTGCCCTCGGTCGTCGTCGACGGCATCACGCTGTCAGCGGCCAACGTCTCGACGCAGTGGATCGGTCACGCCGCAGCGGCCCACTTCAGCCGCGCCTTCGGCGTGCCGGTCGCGATCGTCAACGACGCTGACGCCGCCGGATGGGCTGAGGCCCACAGCGGCGCCGCCCGCGGCCAGCGTGGTCTCACGATCGTGACCACGCTCGGCACGGGCATCGGGTCGGCACTGATCCAAGACGGTCTGCTGATTCCGAACACCGAGCTGGGGCACCTCGAGATCGACGGAGAACCCGACTACGAACGGGTGGCGTCGCCGGTGGCCCGCGAGCGTGACGGAATCAGCTTCGCCGAATGGGGCGCACGACTCAGTCGGTACTACCAGGCGTTGGAACGGCTGTTCTCGCCGAGGCTGTTCGTCATCGGTGGCGGCATCTCGAGTGCGCCGGAGCTCTTTCTGCCACATCTCGACGTGCAGACCCCGGTGCGCATCGCCCGTCACAACCAGAACGCAGGCATCATCGGAGCCGCGGAGTTCGCCGTGGTCGCCATCGGCTGACCGCACAGCTGTCGCTGACACGGCCGCCGCGGCCTGTGCCGCTCAGAATCGAGGTGTGGACGGGATGCTCGATACGCCGGGTTCTGTCGCCGGTCGCAACACGCAAGGTGCTGTGACCGGGTGCGATCATCTCTCTCGGCGTGCCATTGCTGACACGCTCCAGCAACCTACCCGGAGGTACAGGCGGGCAGCCCACCTCCATGCTTGGTCTTGCTCCCGATGAGGTTTACCCAGCTGGGCATGTCACCATGCCCACTGGTGGTCTCTTACACCACCGTTTCACCCTTACCAGCCGCGACCGAGGTCGCCGCTGGCGGTCTGCTCTCTGCTGCACTTGCTCTCGGGTTGCCCCGGGTGGGCGTTACCCACCATCGTGCCCTGTGGAGCCCGGACGTTCCTCGGACCAGATCTCTCTGGCACGCGATCGCATGAGCATCCCGTCCAGCGCAAGAGTCTACTCCCCTGACGCCCCGAACCGTGCATCCTCATCGAAACCGGGTCACTGCGCGATCGCGAAGTCCCAGGGGTCGGTGCGCAGGTCGCTGACGGTGAAGCGCACCTGCGGCAGGTGCTCCGCAAGCTGTCTGGCTGCGACCGGCAGCCAGACCCATTCGCTGGCCCAGTGTGAGAGATTCACGACAGCAGGCAGCCCCTCGGCACGCGCGTCGAGGGTCACGTGGTGACGCAGATCGGCAGTCACATAGACATCGGTGGCCTGCACCTGCGGCAGCTGCAGCAGCGAGTCGCCTGCCCCGCTGCACAGCGACACGGTGCTGACCTCGCGTTCGAAGTCACCCGAGACTCGCACCTGCGAGGCCGTCGACGGCAGCACACGCGCGATGTCAGAGGCGAACTCTCCCAACGTGGTGCCCGCCGGCAGCCGTCCCAGACGGCCCAGCCCGGCATCCGCATTCGCGTCGTCGGCTGGCACGAGCGGACGCTGATCACGCAGGCCGATGAGATCGGCGAGCACCGCGTTCACGCCGCCAGGCGCGCTGTCGG
Organism: Pseudoclavibacter sp. CFCC 13611; assembly: GCF_008831225.1. Classification (NCBI taxonomy): domain Bacteria; kingdom Bacillati; phylum Actinomycetota; class Actinomycetes; order Micrococcales; family Microbacteriaceae; genus Pseudoclavibacter; species Pseudoclavibacter sp. CFCC 13611. Next base: position 697,495 of record NZ_WBKE01000002.1, read on the forward strand.
CGTTCGTGTGTGCGCTGAAGAGGGCGACGCCGTCGCGAGCGGCCGCGAAGAGCAGGCCGCCTGTGGCGGATGCGGCATCAAGTGTGCGCACCGGGCGAAAGAGCGCGGGGTGATGTGTGAGGAGCATCTGCGCGCCAGACCGTCGGGCCTCGGCCAGCGTCTCAGCGGTGGCGTCGAGCGCGAGGTGCACGTGCGTCACCGTCGCTGCTCGATCGCCCACTGCGAGTCCGGGGTTGTCCCATTCCTCGGCCAGCGAGGGCGGCCAGAGCCTCTCGGCGACATCGACGATCTGCTGCAGCGATGTGGTCATTGGTGTCTCCTGACGGCGCGAGTCGGGTGTTCGAAGGATGGACGGGCTAACTGGTGGCGAGGGAGGTGCCGTCGATCGTGACGACGAAGACCAGCGTCTCATGTCTGAGCGCCTCGGGCAGCTGATCGGGGATGCCCTCAGTCGGCGGCACGACCGCCAGAAGGGTCGTGCCGACCGGTTGGTCTGTCAGCGCCTCATGAAGCCCTTTCGGCAGAGCCGAGAGCGCACGTGAGGAGGCACCGGAGGCGAAGTCGTCACCGACGACGTCTCCGAGACCCCAAGTGGTGGTGTATGCGCGAAAGACCAGCTGGTCGTTGTCGGCGACCGGCGCCCCGGTGCCCGGTGTGAGCACCTTGACCTGCGTCGTCTGGGGCGGACGGCCGCTGCCTGGGGACACCTCCACGGGGCGGCCCGACCGAAACCTCGCCTGAGGAAAATCGTCGTCGGCGAGACTCTGCTGCGTCGGGCGATCCTCGGTCGGCGGAGCGTCGACATCGAGCACGGCGACAAGCCCGCGGTCGGCGTCGAGGCCGGTGGCGGCGAGGCGCTCGTCGCCGTAGAAGCTGCGGGCCTTTCCCGTCACCACGATGCGACTGCCGCTGTGCAGCCCGACGACTGACTCAGCCACTCCCGGTTCGGCATCTCTGACGGTCGTCGTGAATGCACGGGGCCAGGAGCCGACGGCGCTGATGGCTGTGCCGTCACCGGCGTCGGTGATCTTCGCCTTCACCGAGATGGTGGTGTCATCAGTGATCTTGGGCCCGTCACCGGCGCTCACCACGGAGCGCTGCAGGGCGTCGACGGCCAGCGGAGCGTCGAAGTGCACCTCGGGCTCCGAGCCGAAGTCTGCGGCGACCTGCACCGACTGGGATGCCGAGCCTTCGGAGACGGCGCTCGAGCAGCCTGAGACGATCAGCGCCGTGCAGAGCATGAGGCACAGAGCCGCGATGAAACGGATGTCGATGCCACGATTCGGCGTGGTCGTCGTCATCGGCTGCGCCGCTGCTCCCGTGGCGATCGGCTGCGAAGACCTCTGTGTGCGAGTCACTGTGCAGTGGCGGGAGCCGTCGACTCGATCTTGACGACGAAGATCAGCGTCTCGTGCTGCAGAGCGTTACCCGCGGCATTTCCGTATGCTTCTGCAGGAGGCACCACGGCCAGAACGGTTGATCCGACCTGCTGCCCGACGAGTGCCTTCTGAAAGCCCTTGACCACGCCGCTCACGTTGAACTGCGCCGGGTCTGAGCCGAAGTTGCCGTCGAAGTGCTCGCCGTCGCGCCACTTCACGCCCTCGTAATGGACCGTCACCGCATCGTTCGCTGAGACCGTTGCGCCTGACCCCGGGGTCAGCACCTTGATCTTCGTCTCTGACGGCGGGTCGCCCTGTGCGGCGGCCACGGTGGGAACGCCCTTGTCGTCGAACGTCACCGCCGGAAAGTCGGCGTCACCGAAGTCGTCACGAGTCGGCTGGTCATCGGTGACGGTCTTCTGGACCAGGTCGAAGACGGCAACCAACGGCTGAGCCGGATCCATGCTGCTGCCGTTGAGCGCGTCGCTGCCGAAGAGCTTCGCCGCACTGGCAGTGATCACCACGCGGGAGTTCAGCGGGACGTCATCGAGCGCGGCACCGAGTGCGGGATCGTACTGTGAGAAATCAAGCGACATGGTCTGCTGCCAGCTGGAATCGTCCGTGTACTGTTTGCCGTCAGTGCCGTTGTAGAGCGCAAAGCGCACGGACACGAAGTCATCTTTGGAGATCTTGTCTCCGTCACCGGTGATCACGACGTTCTTCTGCACGTCGTCGGCCTTCAACGGAGTATCGAACGTGACCTCAGGCACTGAGCCGAAGTCGCCGCTGACCGTGACGGCATGTGCCACGCTGTCGTTCTGGACGGAGCAGCCCGCGAGCCCGATCATGAGAGCGACCGCAGCGGCGGTGGCGAACAGCTTCTTCACAGAGTGATCCTTTCCCGCAGCCGGATTCGGCCGCACTCCAACAGTATGACAGGGCTCTGCTGTGCAGAGTCGGGGTGGGCGTCGACGACTCGCGCGGCGGCACGCGCCTGTACACCGTCGGTCTCAGGCCCGACCGACGCCTGCTCGATGCAGGGCCTTCGCGACCACCCATCCCAACAGGGTGAACAGCAGCACCGAGACGATTGTCAGGGACGCCTGTGCGACATCGAGCCAGAACGACCCGGTCTTGCCCTGGAACACCAGTGCGAAGAGCAGTCCCAGCAGCGCTCCGGAGACAAGCGATCCGATGACGGCTCCGGTGCGCGTGCGTCGTCTGTACCCGGTCACCGCCCACGGCAGCTCCTGCAGTACCCCGATCATGACGAGGTAGGCGAAGACGGCCCACCCCAGAGACTGAATTGGCGAGATTGCGGTGAGCAGGCCGGCCAGCACGATCGTGATGAGCCCGACCAGCGGCAGCCGGTATGTGCCCTGCGCGATCGCTCCGGGCAGAAAGTACATGCCGATCAGAGCGCCGTATGCCCACGGGGCAATCGTGATGATGATGATGTGGAGCCCGCCTGTCACCATGAACAGCAGCCCGGTGACGACGCCGATGGCCGCGCAGCTGAGCAGGATTCTGGTGTTGAGGCGTGGCATAGGGGTGATTCTAGTCTGTGCAGCGCCGATTTGACCGGGGGAATCCTGTCTGGGGCGCGGAGCCGATCATGTGCAGCTCGACAATGTGGCCAGAGTCGCGGACGCGATCGATGCGGTTTCGTTACCAAACCGCGTTGAGTGGCGTCAAGAGTCACACCAGTATGGTTAGTGCCTCACTATCGAGGCGCGTCGAGAGGATGACACGTCATGGACAACGAGCTTCCAGCCGGAGAGCGCACCCGCGGGTACCGCTTTCTCGAGATGCTTCCTGCACTGTTGAGCTATGGCACCCTGCTCGGTTTGGTAGTCATCTCATTCTTCAATCCTGTCGTCGCGGCGTGCGGCCTGCTCGTCATCGTGCTCATGATGCTGTTCAAAGCCGTGCGTTCGGGCACCGAGATGATGATCGGCAACGCCCGCATGGAATCGGCCGAAGACGTCGACTGGGCGCAGCGCCTCGCGCTGCTCGAGCAGCCTGAGGCTGCAGTCGTCGACGAGCCACGCGGTGCCTTCCAGCTGCGTCGTCACCAGCGCAACCTCGCTGCGGTGGCTGCCAATCCCGGGCACTTCCCCAAACCCTCGCAGCTTCGCAACGCCGTCATCGTGGCGGCCTACAACGAACCGTATGAGGTCATCGCACCGACATTCCAGGCACTGGCCGACACCACATATGACAAAGACCGTCTCATCGTGCTCTTCGCCTACGAAGAGCGTGGCGGCCAGGGAATGGAGCTCACCGCGAAGCGCGTGCAGCGCGAATTCGGTAATCGATTCGGTCACTTTGAACTGGTTCGCCACCCCGCCGAGCTGCTGCCGGGTGAGATGGCGGGCAAAGGCGCGAACATCACGTTCGCGGGTCGCCGCCTGCAGCAGATCGTCGATGAGAGCGAGTTCGAGTACTCCGACGTCGTCGTGACCACTCTGGACTGCGACAACGTGCCGTTCCCGTCGTACTTCGACTACGTGAGCTACGAGTACATCGTGCACCCCGAACGCAAGCGCATGTCGTTCCAGCCGATCTCACTGTTCTTGGGCAACATCTGGGATGCACCGGCGCCGAGCCGCGTCATCGCCAACGGCAACACGTTCTGGAACCTGATCAGCTCGATGCGTCCGCTCTCTCTGCGCAACTTCGCCTCCCACTCACAGCCCCTCGACGCCCTCGTTGAGATGGACTTCTGGAGCACGCGCACGATTGTCGAAGACGGCCACCAGTACTGGCGCAGCTATTTTCACTTCAACGGCAACTACAAGGTCATCAGCATCCACGTGCCGATCTACCAGGATGCCGTGCTGACTGAGACGTATGGCCGCACCATCAAGGCGCAGTTCAAGCAGCTGAAGCGTTGGTCCTACGGTGCCTCCGACGTTCCCTACGTCGGCGTGCGCGTCTTCGGGCGCACCGCCGGCACTCCGCTGCTCAAAGACATGGTGCGGTTTCTCCAGCTGCTCGACAGCCATGTCAGCCTCGCCTGCATCGCTCCCCTGATCGCGTTCGGTGCGTGGATTCCCTTCGTCATGAGCATGCGCGCCGAATTCATGGACACCTTGGTGCTCAAACTCCCGTTCATCGTCGGAACCGTGCAGCAGGTCGCCCTGCTGGGCATCCTGCTGATGATGTGGCTGGGGTTCAACATGCTGCCGAAGCGGCCCGCACGGTACGGCCGCATGCGTTCGTTCGGGATGATTCTGCAGTGGGTGCTCATGCCGGTGACCGGCATCGTCTTCAACTCGCTGTCGGCGCTGACGTCGCAGACTCAGCTGCTCCTGGGGCACTACCGCGAGTCGTTCGATGTGACTGAGAAGGCGACCCACGCATCCATGGCGACGCATGCCGCGCCGCAGACGCAGTCGATCGACATCTCGAAGATCACTGCTCGCGCCGCCTGACAGAGCTCCCCGTTCACTTCACGACACTAAGATGTGCCGCATGAAGACGATTGCGGTGTACAGCACCAAAGGCGGCGTGGGCAAGACGACCACTGCGGTCAACCTCGCATGGCTCGCCAGCCAGCAGGGACGCGTGCTGCTCTGGGATCTCGACCCCCAGGGCGCCACGACGTATCTGCTCTCGGTCAGACCGAAGGTGAAAGGCGGCGTCGACCGGCTCATCCGCGGAGACGGAGACGTCGCCAAGAGCATCCGGCAGACCGACTATCCACAGTTGGACGTACTGCCCGCAGACGAATCGTATCGCGACCTCGACCTGCATCTGGAAGACGTGAAGAAGTCGACCAGCAGGGTGCATCGAGTGCTCAAACGCCTGAGCGAGAGCTACGACACCGTCATTCTCGATTCTCCGCCAGGGGCCTCGCTGGTCGCCCGTAACGTGATCGATGCGGCGGATGCGATCGTTGTTCCCCTGGTTCCTGCGGCGCTGTCGTTGCGTGCGTTCGATCAGGTCGCCGACCTGGTGCAGATGCAGGACGCACGGACGCCGATCCTCGGATTCTTCTCGATGGCCGATCGCCGGCGCAAAGCACAGGCCACCGCCATCGAAGAGCTCCCCGGTCTCGACTCTCGCATCGTGCCGGTGGTGGTGCCGTCGACGTCGATCGTCGAACAGATGGGGGTGCGCCGTGCACCGGTCGCGACGTTCGCGCCGCACTCCCCCGCAGCAACGGCCTACAGCGACCTCTGGGCGGCGGTCGAAGGCATCGTTTCTCAGCACTGAACCCGTGGCACTCCGCGGATGATACGTGATCGAAACATCCTGTTGGTTACGATAAGGAGTCAGTTTTGCGGAGTCTGCGCGTACTCGTGCACGACTCTGCCCGTCACTCTGCGCGCACGAAGGTGTGCGCAGCCGAAGAGATGAGGCACAAGCCCATGAGAACACGTTCGAAGTTCGTCGCCGCAGTCGCACTGGCCGCAGTCGGCGGTCTTGCCCTGAGCGGATGCACCAGCACTGCAGGCGACTCCAAACTCATCGACAGCGCGTCGCTCACTGCCTGCTCCGAGGCGCAGTACCCGCCTTTCGAGCGCCCGGAGGGCGACAAGATCGTCGGCATCGACGCCGACATCTCGTCGGAGATCGCGAAAGACCTCGGCGTCGACCTCAAACAGGTGAACACCGCCTTCGAAGGTCTGCAGTCCGGACAGGATCTCGACAACAAGAAGTGCGACATCGCGATCAGCGCCATCACGATCAACGACGAGCGCAAGACCAAGATGGACTTCTCTGAGCCCTACTTCCACGACGACCTCGCCGTCGTCGTGCCGAAGGGGAGCTCGGTGACCTCGGCAGATCAGGCGCTCGACGGCACGCACACCATTGCCGTGCAGGATGCCACAACGGGTCAGGAGTATGTGACCGGCAAGGGTCTGCAGCCGCAGGGGTTCGAAGACGCCACGCTGGCGGCGACACAGGTCAGCAACGGGTCGATCGATGTGCTCATCGATCAGGTGGCGCCGGCCAGCGAGCACTTGAAGAACTTCGACAACCTGCAGATGGTCGCCACCATTCCGACCGGTGAGTCGTACGGCATCGCCGTGCGCAAAGACAACAGCCAGCTGCTCGACTCGGTGAACAAGACGCTCAAGCGCATTCAGGATGACGGAACGCTGCAGTCGATCTTCGACAAGTATGGCGTGAAGGCGACGGCCTGATCTGTGCCCGACGGGTGTGTGACACGATGGTGTGTCGCACACCCCTCTCGGCCACGTAACGATATCAGCGTGATCAGACGCTGAAAGAGAGCGACAGGCAAGGTATGTCTCCAGCAAAACGAGCGCGCATCTCGCGCGGCATTCAGTACGCTGTGCTGGTGGTGGTCGTCGTCGTGCTGGCGGTCGTCACCGACTGGCCGAAGTTTCTCAGCACCTTCTTCAACCCCGCGGTGGCTGCCGCGCAGTTTCCCCAAGTCATCAGCGTCGCGCTGCTGAACACCCTGGTCTACACGCTCATCTCGTTCTGGTTCGGCGTGCTGGGCGGCGCGGTGCTCGCCCTCATGAGGATGTCATCGGTCGCGCCGTATCGCTGGTTCGCATCGGTCTACATCGAACTGTTCCGCGGTCTGCCGGCTCTGCTCGTCTTCATCGCCTTCGGCTACGGTATTCCGAGTGCATTCTCGATCAATCTGAACATCTATGTGACCGTCATGCTCTCTCTGGGCATGGTTTCGGCGGCGTATATCGCCGAGACGTTCCGAGCCGGCCTGCAGGCCGTTCCTCCCGGCCAGCTCGAGGCGGCCAGGTCGCTGGGCATGTCGCAGTCTCGTGCGATGATCTCGATCGTGTTTCCGCAGGCCTTCCGCATGGTGCTGCCCCCGCTGACAAATGAGCTGATCCTGCTCACGAAAGACACTTCGCTCGTCTATCTGCTCGGCCTCTCACTGGGCCAGTACGAGCTCAGCAAGTTCGGCCGACAGGCGCTGACGGCCCCGGACGCCGGACTGACTCCGCTGGTCATCGCCGGTGCGTGCTATCTCATCATCACGCTCCCGCTCAGCTGGCTGGCCCGCAGATTCGAGCTGCAGACGACGAGAAAGAGCTTCAAGACGAAGGCGGCGAAATGAGCGCGATCAGCATTCACGGCATCACGAAGTCGTTCGGCGACAACCAGGTGCTCAAAGGCATTGATCTGACGGTCGAGCCGGGACAGGTCGTCTGTCTGATCGGCCCCTCGGGGTCGGGCAAGTCGACCGTGCTGCGCTGCGTCAACATGCTCGAGACACCAGACGAGGGCGTGATCGAGGTCGACGGAGACACGATCACCGACCCTGACGTCGACATCGATCGAGTGCGTCAGGGAATCGGTCTGGTGTTTCAGCAGTTCAATCTGTTTCCTCACCTCACGGTATTGAGGAACTGCATGATCTCTCAGATGAAGGTGCTCGGTCGGTCGAAGGCCGAGGCGGAGCGTATCGCTCTCGAAAACCTCGAGAAAGTCGGCCTGGCCGATCGAGGCGACGCCCTGCCTGCACAGCTCTCCGGTGGTCAGCAGCAGCGCGTGGCCATCGCCCGCGCACTGAGCATGAACCCGAAGCTGATGCTCTTCGACGAGCCGACCAGCGCGCTCGACCCGGAACTCGTCGGCGACGTGCTCGCCGTCATGAGAGAGCTCGCAGGCGCCGGTATGACCATGCTCGTCGTGACCCATGAGATGGCCTTCGCGCGTGACGTCGCAGACGTCGTCGCGTTCATGGACGACGGTGTGATCGTGGAGCACGGACCTGCCGAGCAGGTCATCACCGCACCACAGCACCCTCGCACACGCCAGTTCCTCGAACGCGTGCTGCATCCGACTGAGGTGAGTCTCGACCAGTCATGAGTCGTCGCCTGCGCCTGAGCGTGCCGCTGCGTTGGAGCGATGCCGATGCCTATGGTCACATCAACAACGTCGCCGTGCTCGCTCTGGTCGAGCAGGCGCGCGTGCTGTTCTTCGCTCAGGCGGAGTGCGACGACGAGACGCTGCCCCGTCTCGACGGTGAGAATCTCGGCCGCAGCCCCATCTTTCTGACCGGTCAGCGCATCGAGTACCGGCTGCCGCTTCGCCTTGAGCTCGAGCCAGTGCACATCGATATGTGGGTGAGCCACATCGGCGCAGCCGACTGCGAGCTGAGCTATCAGGTCAGGCAGCGACCAGGCTCCCCTGTCGCGGCCGTCGGGCTGAACGGGCTGGTGTTCATGAACCCGGAGACCGGTCGCCCTCGGCGTCTCACCGGGGGCGAGCGACAGGTGCTCGCGAGTCTGCTCGGAGAGCAGGTTCGGCTGCGCCGCTGACATACCGCGCAGGCGGTGCGTGCGGGTCGGGTCCGCACGGACAGTGGTGAGTTCGCCTTTCGCACCAGGGAGGTCGTTCGGCCATCGTATGCGCGAATGGACATACCAGCGGTCATCACGCAAGATAGTCATCAAGGGGCTGTATCCAGACGTACCGTGACTCCTGCACAGACGCAGAGCCGCGGTGTACGTCCCGACAGCGACTGGGGGCAGCGTGAGAACGCCGAACACAAGCTTCACGCCATGCGACGTTGATGCCGTCCTGGCATCGCTGCAGGCGACGTCGATACCGCGCTCTGCATCTGGCGCGAACGCCGTCGGCGCGCATGGGGTTGTGCTCGACGCAGACGGAGACACTGCACGAGGGCAGCTCATTCTCTCGCTGGTGCTTGACGCCCTGCCTGACGATCAGCGTCTGGTACACGTTCGTTCGATCGATGCTGCGGAGTCTGCAGCACGCGTCGCTGCGCGCATCGTGGCGGCGTCCGATAGCCCCGAGTCCGCGGCCGGGGCCGGCCTGACCACTGCCGAGCTCGGCCGGAGCATGGCCGACGCGCTGCGGCTGGCAGCCGACGGGCGCACCACCATTCTGGCCGTCGACGATCTCAGGCCGCTGAATGCCGATGTGCTGAATCTGCTCGCTGAGGCGGCTCGCGCCTGCGACGGCTCGGTTCGTCTGCTGGCCGTCTCGACGAACGGGGACGTTCCGCCTGCGTTGGCAGGGGTGCAGCGGCTGCGACTGGAACCGCTGACGTCACGGGAGCAGATGCTCCTCGCACGCAGACACGGCGTACGAGCGGATCCGGCTGTCGTGCAGATCGTCGGGCATCTCAGCGACGGCAATGCCGACTCCATGCTTCGACTCTTCGAGCACGTCAACGGTGCACAGCTGCAGGGCACCAGGTCGCTGGCGAAGATCGAGCGCTTCTTCGCTGAGAGCCCCGAAGGGCCGCCGCCCTGTGAGAGCTCATCGGACAGCGCGCTCTCCTCGGCCGATTCCGCGACCGGCATAGCGCCTTGCGACGTCGTTCGCCTGCTGAGCTGCTCGCGCTATCTGCCGATCGCCCTGATCAGCGACCTGCAGCCCGGAGGATGGCCTGCGGTGCAGGAGCTGATCTCGAAGCGGGTGGTCTCGACCACCGGCGACGTCGCCTCACTCGTGAGTCAGCGGCTTCGCGCTGCGACGTACTGGGGCATGAACGCCGATGCGCGGCAGCAGATGCTGCAGCGTCTGGTAGCGGCGACGTCTGACGGACCGGAGCTGCTGCATCTCTGGTTTCTGCTGTGCGGCTCGGAAGAGGCCGCTGACTCAATCTCTGTGTCACACCGCCTGATCGCCAGCCTCCCCGGCGCCCTGGCCGCGGTCGTCGACGGGCCTGCCGCCGAGGTGCAGCTCGTCCAGGTGCTCGAGGTCATGGAGCACGTCGCCGATCTCGTGCACACTGACGAGTCGCTGGTAGACGACTGGCTCAAGGCACTGCGGCTGCTGGGCACACGAGGCTTCGGCGCCCTCGCGCGGCGATATCTGCGCATGGCGCCGACGACGCTGGCCGATCCGCAGACTTCGGTCGCGAGAGCCCATCTCGATCTCAAGCTCGAACTGCTGGAAGACGGGCGCATCGACCTCTCGAACGTCTATGCGACGGTGCATCTCTACGGCGAACTCGCGCCAGCGGCGACACTGAGCATGCTCGCCGAGCTGGCTGCGCGGTCACTGCTGCTCTGCCACGTTCGCGACGCGCGGCAGCTGCTGCAGCTTTCCGATCAGCTCCCGCAGACCGACACAGTCGCAGCGCGTATTCTGCAGCGCGCTCGGTCGCTCATTGCGCAGCTGACGCTGCAGGATGCGACGGCACCGGGCGAGCAGCCAGCGACGTCTGCACCCCAGACGAACCGGGTCGAGAGGCAGAAGCCCACACAGCCTCCTGCGGATCATGCCAGGCCACGCCTCAGTCGACGGCGCACGCTCAGCGTCCTGGAGCTGCTGCTGCAGGCTCAGGGGCATCGCCTGGCGGAACGCTGGCAGCAGGCGCGCGACACCTGCGCTCTGGCTCTCGAGACCGCCGACGGCCTGCGCCTGCACGTCGAATCGACGCTCTACCTGCTGGTCGAGATCGAAGTCGCGGCCGGGTGTCTCTCGGCCATGCGCTCGACCTTCCAGCGACTCGAGAGACACGCGACCTCCCGACTGCGCAGTCTGCAGCACACATGGGCCGCAGCGTGGGCAGCGTTGTCCCTGGGAGACTCGGCTCGTGCCAGACGTCTGCTGAACGAGACGATCGAACCGGCCCCAGAGCCCGGCAGCTCGGTGCAGCTCGCGCGAATTCAGGCGCTGCTGGGCAAGCTGCTGCTCGCCCACGATCCTCGCAGGGCCCTGCGGCTGCTGCAGAGCGCACGTGCTTCGACGGCTGAGATCGCGCTGCCGAGCGTGATGCGCCTGCATGGCGACGTGATCGAAGCAGCCCTGCAATGCGGCAGAACCGCGGCCGCACAGGATGCCCTGTCAGAACTCGTCATCGCAGAGGCACACTCGCCTCAGCGATGGACCTCGCTGACGATCGACCACGCCGTCGCAGATCTCGAGACGCTGGGCATCGACGTCAGCGGCATCTGCCTGGTCGCCCCCACCGTGGCAGAGCAGTGGCAGATCGCCTTAGCCCCGCGGCACAAGGCCGCCGGACAGCTCGAGTACGCGACGACAGCCGTGGGCTATGCACGTTGGCTCTTCATGATCGGTGACGTGAATACCGGTCGCCAGGCGATCGAATACGCAGTCACCGCGTTCGAACAGGCTGGGCTCGTCACCGGCGAGAAATCGGTGGAACGGGACATACTCGCCAGCACCCGGCTGATCCGCGAGGCCGAACCCGAAACCGAGGGGTTCCTGATCAGACAGCGCGAGACGTCGTCTGTCGGACTCTCGAGGCTGGATGACGAACAACGCCGGGTCGTGGAGTACGTGCGAGCCGGGCTGCGCACGAAGGACATCGCCCAGCGCCTGTTTCTGTCGGTGCGCAGCGTCGAGCTTCGGCTCACGGCCGTCTACCGCACGCTGGGCGTGCGTTCGCGTCGCGAGCTGCTCACGCTTCTGGGCGAACTGCCGTCGGGACACGACGGCTCTCCTGTGTGATGGCAGCGGCAGCGATCTCGGGCCGACGATCCGGACTGACCCAGCTGCCGCTTGAGCGCCGGCGCCCGAGCGCGCGGAGCAGCGACCGCAGACAGCGGCTCGCGTCGTAGATGCGCATGAACGGATAGAACGGTGCGAACAGCAGCATGCCCCAGCGTCGCCCGAGCACACTGCTCACCAGCGTGATCAGAAGGTCGGGAAGCCAGAGCCCGGCAAGCAGCAGCAGCGGCGGCAACTGACCGATGACCGCGGCACCCCAGCCGTTTGCGTCGAGGCCGAGCCAGACCGCTGCTGCGCACGTGACCGAGACCACGAACACGGGCAGCCAGAGCAGCATGATCAGCGAGCTGAGCACCAGCTCGAGTGCGTGCAGCAGCACGGTCGCCCAGAACAGACTGGGCCGAGGCCGGTGCCGCAGCAGCGTCTGCCAGAACCCGAGAGTCCACCGGCTGAGCTGTCTCGTGTAGTCGACCAGCGTGTCAGGATCCTGTGTGTAGGCGATCGCGGCATGCGGATGGAAGGCCACCCGGCCGAGACTGCGAGCGTGCACCTCGAAAGTCATGTTGTAGTCTTCGATCACCAGCCCCGGCGCATCGATGTCGATCTGACGAAGAGCCCGGGAGCGATAGAGACTGGCGAATCCCGGCACGATGTAGACCGCGTTGATCCACGGGGCGGCCTGGCCGTATTTGTGCAGATACTGCACGACGGTGTATACCCGTTCGCGGTACCAGACCAGTAGGCGTCCAAAGAGCGATCCGGCGGCTTCTGGATGCAGGGTGCGTGCCCGTCCGGCTACTGCGGCCACATCGTCATCATCGGCGAGGCGAAGCGCAGTGATCGCGTAGTCGTCGGCCAGATGCGTGTCGGCATCGAGCAGCAGGACGAACTCGTACCGGTCGGTGAGGTGAAAGTGTGCGATGCCTGCGGTCAGCGCACCAGCCTTGCCACGATTCGGGGTCAGCTCAAGCACCCGCACACCGAGCCGACGTGCGATGTCTGCAGTTCCGTCGATCGACCCGTCTGAGATGACATGGATCTGCTCCGGTGAGAACTGAGCCAGCGCGCGCCGCAGTGACGCCTCGAGCACGGCCTCTTCGTTATGTGCGGCCATCAGAACGGCGATGTCGCCGTTCGACCACCGAGGAACGGCCGACCTCAGACGCTGCCGTCGTCGTTCGCCGCGCTCCGTCACCCAGCGAATGACGCCGATGACGCCCCAAATCATCGTGGTGACCCCCACGATCGCCAGCATGAACACGATCAGACCCCAAGCCATGATCACACTCCCCTCCTGTGTCTTGTGCCCTGTGTCCTCTGCACTGGGCCCCGGGCCCTCTGAACTGGGCCCTCTGAACTGGACCCTGTGCACTGGGCACAGACTTCGTCGTCTTCGGCGCGATGCCTCTTACGCTACGGACAGGGCCTCGTCGACGGGGCCCTCGTCTCCGCACTCTCCCCGCAGCCGTTAAACGGTTCCGCTTCCCACACAGGCGAAATCGCGCAGTGCATCCGCAGACCCCGTGGCGCTCTCCGCAGGCGCTGCACCGGTTCTCCGCAGGAGGAGGCAGACGGCTCCGCAGAGCGACCGACGAGGGCGGCCGCACCGCTTGCCCGACTGCAACGCCGAAGTGCACGCTCAGAGAGCAACAGTGACGCAATGGTGCGTGAAGGGCGGGGAACATTTCTCCGGCGGAGCGCCCCCAACCGGAGAGTGGACCACCGTGGAACTCACATCGACCAGACAACAACTCAGCGCTCAGCGCGCACGGCTGGCGCTCAGCGCGCTCGGAACCGTCACCGAAGACCGCTCAGGCGCGACCACAGCAACGACCTTCACCGATTTCGACTACGACGTCGCGATTCTGGGTCTCGGCTACGTCGGTCTGCCGACGGCTCTCGCCTACCGCGCGGCCGGTCATCGCATCGCAGGCATCGACGTATCGGAGCAGCGCGTTGCGGCGATTCGGCGTGGCGACGTCGATCTGATTCCGAGTGATCGAGTGCTGCTGGAATCACACCGCGACAGCGACGGACTGCTGCTGACCACCGACCTGTCGGCGCTGCGGCGTGCGGCTGCGGTGATCATCTGCGTGCCGACCCCGGTCAGCGATGATCTGAGCCCGCAGCTCGGCATTCTGCACAGCGCGTGTCTGACGGTCGTGGCCAACGCAGTCACAGGGCAGCTCATCGTGCTGACCTCGACGACCTACGTCGGGTGCACCGAAGAGCTCGTCGTGCAGCCGCTGCGAGATCGCGGCATGAAACCGGGCGAAGACGTCCACGTGGTGTTCAGCCCGGAGCGCATCGACCCAGGCAACGTGCAGTTTGGCCACGAGGCCGTTCCTCGCGTCATCGGCGGCGTCAGCCCCGCCTGCGCAGCCCGCGCGGTCGACCTGCTCGGCTCGGCGGTCGAGCAGACGCACGTCGTGTCGTCGCCAGGCCATGCCGAGATGACGAAGCTGCTCGAGAACACCTTTCGCGCGGTGAACATCGCGCTGGCCAATGAGTTCGCCGACATCTGCCGCGAGCTCGACCTCGACGTCAGCGCGGTGATCGATGCGGCGGCCACCAAGCCCTACGGCTTCATGAAGTTCACGCCCGGCCCCGGGGTCGGTGGGCACTGCATCCCCTGCGACCCGCACTACCTGCTCTGGCAGCTGCGGCGTCAGCGCGTCGCCGCGCCCATGATCACCCAGGCGATGCACGAGATCAGCCACCGCCCGGGTCGCGTCGTCGATCGAGCGAAAGACCTGCTCGCCGAGAACGGCATTCCGCTGAGCGGAGCGCGCGTGTTGGTCGTCGGGGTCGCCTACAAGCCCAATGTCGCGGATGCTCGGGAATCGCCCGCCATCGAGATCCTGCAGCGGTTCTGGAGCGCGGGCGCACTCTCGCGCTACTACGATCCGCTCTTCCCCGCAGTGACGCTGCCAGACGGCCACACCCTCACCTCTGTGCCGAACCCCGGTGCCAACGACCCAGACATCGTCGTGCTGCACACGCTGCATCGCGACATCGACCTCTCGTGGATCACTCCGAAGACCCTGGTGCTTGACACGACCTACGGTGCGACCGACATCGCGCACCGCAGCGTGCTCTGAACGCGGGCCGCACTCATACAGCCTGACCCGGCATCCCCCGATGACCACGGCAACCCGCCATCAGCGGCAGCGACGCCGCCGCACGAACACGAAGGAACACACATGCACACTCTCATCACCGGCGGCGCCGGCTTCATCGGCAGCCACTTGGCCGAATATCTGATCGGTCAGGGCGACGACGTCACCGTGCTGGACAACCTCAGTACGGGACGACTCGCCAACCTCCGTCAGCTCAGCCGTGACTCCAGGTTCGGCTTCGTCGAAGGCGACGTTCGCGACCCCGAACTCGTCGAGAGTCTCGTCGCACAGGCCGACCGTGTCTTTCATCTGGCGGCCGCCGTCGGCGTGCACGTGATTCTGGACGACCCTCTGGGCAGCCTGCGCACCAACCTGCACGGCACAGAGAACGTGCTCGCAGCGGCAAGCAGGCACCAGACCCGTGTGCTGCTGGCCTCGACCAGCGAGATCTATGGCAAGAACACCGCAGACAGGCTGCATGAGAACTCGGATCGCATTCTGGGGTCGCCTCTGTTGAGCCGCTGGACGTACGCCGCAGCAAAGGGAATCGACGAGGCCTTCGCACACGCGTACTGGCGCAAGCACGACCTGCAGGTGTCGATTGTGCGGCTGTTCAACACGGTGGGGCCGCGACAGACCGGCCGCTATGGAATGGTCGTGCCCAGACTCGTGCGTCAGGCCCTGAATGACGAGCCGCTCACCGTCTACGGCGACGGCGAGCAGACACGGTGCTTCTCATTCGTCGGCGACGTGGTGCCTGCGCTCGTGGCGGTCGAGGAGCATCCTGACTCAGCGGGCAGAGTCTTCAACCTCGGCGGTGCCCAGGAGATCTCGATCAAGGCGCTCGCCGAAGAGATCATCGATGTCACCGGCAGCCGAAGCAGCATCGAGCACATCCCCTACGACCAGGCCTACGGCGAGGGTTATGAAGACATGCGGCGCCGGGTGCCCGACAACACCGCTGCCAACGAACTGGTCGGCTTCGTTCCGAAGACCTCGGTGCGTCGCATCATCGAGCTCGTCGCCCAGGCGATGCTGCGTGATCAGGCCGACCGGGCCGGCGCTCTGGGCAGCAGGCCCGACGGTGCCGGGGCGACCGCCGAAGTCACGCACCGCACCCTGGCAGCCGAGGGTTCGGCGTTGTGAACCGCGCAGGGGTGCGAGCCGCGCGCCGTCGGCTGGCGGTGACGGCCGTCGCCACGTTCTTCGGCAGCGTGGCCTTGGGCGTGGGCGTCGTGGCGATGCCTCCCACCGACGGCGTCAGCGCATCGAGCGATGCGGTCGCGGCGATCGCCGAAGACGGGCTCAGCCCGCACTCGACCGACGTCCCTCTGCTCACACCTCAGGAGGCAGGCGTGCAGCGGCTGACGAACACTGCACCTGCGATCGTGAGTCTGACCTTCGACGACGGCACACAGGATCAGGTGCTGGCGGCGAACATCCTGGCCAGGCGCGGGCTGGTCGCGACGTACTTCGTCACAACGGGCCAGACCGGTGCACCTGGCTTTCTCACCCGCGACCAGCTGCACGGTCTCGCCGATCTCGGCAACGAGATCGGCGGGCACACCGTGCACCACCTCAATCTGCCGAGCGTGACGCAGAACGAGGCACGCCGTCAGATCTGCCAGGATCGCGAGAATCTGCGTCAGTGGGGGCTGCCCGCGCAGAGCTTCGCCTACCCGTACGCGGCGCACAACGATGAGGTTCAGCGCGCAGTGCGCGACTGCGGCTATGCCTCGGGGCGGGGTCTCGGCGGAGCGGTCGGTTCGGGCGAGTCGATGCGCCTGGCCGGAGAGGCGATTTCGCCGGAGGCCAAGATCGTCGAGTCGCTGCGACCTGAGAACCCGATGGTGACGCTCGCACCCAACATGTTCGATAGACGATCAGGCATCGAGGCCTATCAGAAGGATGTCGAAACCGCTGTCGGGGTGGGGGCCGGTTGGACACAGCTCACGTTCCACGGCATCTGCGAGCGAGAGGCGACCACCTGCGCGGAGATCATGGTCACCGAGCAGGAGCTGGAACGGCTGGCCGACTGGCTCGTCGAACAGGTGGTCGCAGGGCGCGTCGCGATCCGCACGGTTGGTGAGGTGATCGACGCCGACCCAACGGCTCCTGTGCCGAGCGCCTACCTCTCAACCGGCTCGGCAGGCGATCCGAACGCCGAGCATGCGGCGTTCACTCCGAGACGAAGCTCCGAACCCGGGCGCAGAGTCAGCGATTTCACACATCAGAATGCCCAGGGAACGCCCATCTGCTGGAACGGCTTCGCCTACGGCGACAACACCGCGAACTTCACCATCACCTCGAAGACAGGCCACGAAGGGCAAGAGGCGCTGCACCTCGAACTGACGGCGAACGGGCCCGGCGAGGCGAAGTGGCTGCCCATTATGGACCTCGGCGAATGCTCGCTCGCAGCCGAAGGCGGGCAGAGCAAGGAGATCACCTACACTGCGCGAGGTGGTGGGTCGCAGAGCCAGCCGGTGGCGTTCGTCCGAGACCAGACCGGCAGATGGACGTACTTCAGCGCTGGCCGATTCACCCCGCTGGGCGAGGAATGGTCCGAACTCACCTGGAAGACCCCCGACCTGCCCGCAGACACGACAGCGCTCGCGGTGGGCATCGCCCTGCAGCAGACCGGCTGGAACGAGGTGCGCCAGATCACCGTGCAATGACGGTGATTTGCCAGAAGGCCGGTTCAGCTGAGACTGTTGTCGCATGACCTCCCCCGAAGCGCCCCGGTCCGATCCTCCGTCAGACGGAGGCGACCAGCACGCTTCGGGGTCTCGCGGCGCAGGTGCCCAGTTGACCGCCTCTGACTCGGCGTCACCGGTGCTCGGGCTGCACCCTCGCGCGCTGAGTCATCCGGTGTGCCCGCGAGCCAAGTCGATGTGGCGGCTCAACGCACTCATCACGAACGTCGGCATCCTCGCTGTGCTCGTCGTGGCGGCGCTGCTCTGGGAGCCCGTGCGCATCTGGTCGCTGATCCTGGCCGCGGTCACGGTCGTCTCAGCACTCGTCGAGATCTTTCTCGCGCCGAGCATCCGCTATCGGGTGCACCGCTGGGATCTGACCGACCAAGCGGTCTATGCCCGATCCGGCTGGATCACACAGCACTGGCAGGTCGCTCCGTTCTCCCGTATTCAGACGGTCGAGGCCAAACGCGGACCGGTGCAGCGCATGTTCCGTCTGGCATCGGTCAAGGTGACGACGGCCAGTGCGAGTGCCGACGTGACGATCGTCGGGCTCGATGAGCAGGATGCCGACAGCCTGGTGCAGTCGCTGACCGAAGCGACCCAGTCGACGCTCGGTGACGCGACATGAGCGGCGAGAGCGAGCATCCGACGACAGGACGCTCCGAACCGGAGTGGCATCGGCTGAACCCCCGAACAGCTCTGGTCGGGGTCGTCAATCTGCTGCTGCGCGGCGTACCGGTCGCGATCGCGGCGATCGTTCTGAAGAACGCAGGTGATGGCTTTCCCTTCGCACTCGTGGCGCTGATGGTCGGCCTGCTGCTGCAGCCGGTGAGCTATCTCGTTCGGTATGCGACGTTTCGCTATCGCTTCACCGAGCGTGAATTCGAGGTCACGTCGGGGCTGCTCTCGCGAACGCGACATCGGGTGCCGCTCGAGCGCATCCGCACGGTCGAGATCGAGTCGCGGCTGCTGCACCGGCTGCTGCGGGTCTCGGTGGTGAACATCGCGACGGGTGAGGCCAAGGCCGATCAGCGGATCAAGCTCGACGCCGTCGACCAGCATCATGCCGAGACGCTCCGAAGCCTGCTGCTGCGCCAGCGTGCTCCGAAAGATGCGCAGATCGTGCCCGCCGGCGGGTGGCCGGATGCCACCGGCAGGCCGGAGACGTCTCACTCAGAGCCGGGGCATCCTTCGACACTGCAGCGGAGCGTGGACGAGCGCGGTGTCTCGAACACGGCGCGCGACGACGTCGAGACCCCGATCATCGCGCTGCGCGGGCGCTGGGCGTTCTACGAGATCTTCACGGTGCGCACGCTGACGATCCCGCTGATTCTGTTCGGTGCCTTCTGGCAGCTCGTCGAGAACTTCAACCTGCTGAGCGGTGAGCAGATCGAGGGACTGTACACGTCTGCGCAGCGCGCGTTCGTCGGGCTCGCGCTCGCGGCGCCGCTCGTGGTCGCCGTCCTCGTACTGATGAGTCTCGGCGCGATCACGCTCTTCTTCGTGAACTGGTGGGGCTTCACACTGGTGCGCAGCGGTCACCGGTTCGTCTCGCGTCGCGGTCTGCTGACGACGAAGACCTCGGCCGTCGACGCACGACGGATCCGCGGCATCACAATGAGCGATTCGATCGTGATGCGGCTGGTACGGGGCGTACAGCTGGTGCCCATCACGACCGGTCTCGGCGGGCTCGGCACGTCGAGCGGCACAGGCGGCGGGCCAGCCTCGAACGACGCGCGGCTGCTGCCGACGGTCGGTCGTACCGAGGCACACACCCTCGCCGAGATTCTGCTGGGTGACTGCGACGGCGGATGCGATGATGGCCGTATCGCGGAGCTGCCGGGTGGCAGCATGCCGACCGATGCCCAGCTGTTTCGCAGAGGATGGCTGAATCAGCACCCCCTCGTCGCGCTGCGGCGGCGGCTGATCCGGCTCTGGCTCTGGGACCTCGTTCTCGCGGCGGTCTGTGCGGCGTTCGTCTTCGGTCTGGGGTGGTCGGCAAGTCTGCTCTGGGCGCCTGCGGCTCTTGCGGTGCTGCACATCGGCGTTGCGTTCGGAGACTACCGCCAGCTCGGACACCGGCTGATCGGCGTTGACGATCGCGGAGCATCTGTGGGAACCGTCATGAGACCGACGATCTGTGTGCGCCAGGGATTCGTGCTGCGCAAGGTGCATCTGCTGCAGCTGCGAGGTGTCTGCGGCGTCGCCGTCGATCAGTCCTGGCTGCAGCGACGTGCCGGAGTTGCGACGGTGATTCTGAGCACCGCGGCTGGAGAACACGCGTACCGTGTGCGTGACTGCAGCGAACGCCAGGCTGCCGAGATCCTGCGTGCAGCAGCCGGCGACGAAGCGCTGAGTCGCTGACAGTCGCGCTTCCTGCACCTCTTCGCAGGGAGCCGTGACCGCACAGGAGATCGCCCGACAGGGCGACTTCCCCACTGTGTGGACACCTCAGCCGCCACGGCGGCTACTTGGCAGCCACCTGCAACGAGGTGATCCTGCCGTTCGCGTCGACGGTCGCGGTATCCGTGCCGGTGATGGCGAACACGTGGCCGTCGGCGTGACGTCCAGCGACAGCCCACTCGACGACCACTCTCGTCGCATCCGTCGACCGCGAGTTCCAGACGTGGTGAAGCTCTGTGTTGCGAGCGAAGAACGTGTGAAAGAAACTGCGGATCGCCTCAGCACCCGTTGCCGACTCCCCGCGCCCTGAGACCAGCGTTGCGTCAGGTGCGAAGAGACCGACGAGCTCCTCGAAGTCCTGCGGGTGCTGGCCAGCGGTGTTCGACAGAGAGAAGTACCGATCCAAGACATCCGTCGGCGAGTTGCCGCTCATAATAGGCCTCTTTCTGGCACATGCGGGCGCCCTGCAATTCCGGGCACCGCAACTACCGGCGCTCATCGTAGTTTCGTGCTCAGACGCGGTCAAGGGTCTGTTCGTGGCTGCCTTTTGGTGCCTCGGGACGCAGAGAGATCTGAATTCTGTTCGCCTCCAACCCGAAGCGCGGGGCCAGTCTGCTCATCTCCGCCGACAAGGCTGGCCGGACGAAAAGGGCTGCGACGAGCCCGGCGACGATGGGCCGATCAGGCGTTGCTTTCAACCCAGTCGCGCAGGTGTCTCAACGGCGCCGACGCACTCTGCCCGAGCTCGGTCAGCGCATACTCGACGCGGGCGGGAACCTCGGCATAGACCGTGCGCGTGACGAGACCGTGCGCTTCGAGCCGCTTGAGCGTCTGCGAGAGCACCTTCGGGCTGATGCCCTCGAGGCGACGTCTGAGCTCGCCGTTGCGCAGCGCGCCTTCTTCGAGTGCGCCGATCGCCAACGCGCTCCACTTGTTCGCGAGCAGATCGAGCATGTCTCGACAGGGGCACATCGCCGCGTAGACGTCGTTGCGTTCGCACTGGGATTCGAGGGTGGTCATGAACCTATGGTATCCAAAGGGTACCGGCTGCCCTTGACGGTAACCAGTATGCCGTCGGCACAATGGGTTCATGACCACGACAACAGCCATCGGCTACGAAACGAACCTGCCCGCCACCGCTCCGGAGGCACTGATCGAACGTGAGGTCGGCGTGCCCGAGCCCGGCCCGCATGACCTGCTCGTCGCGGTGGATGCCGTGTCGGTGAACCCGGTCGACGTGAAGCTGCGAGCGGGTGCACCTGCCGAGGGGTTCAGAGTGCTCGGATTCGACGCCGTCGGCACGGTTCGTGCGGTGGGACCGGAGGTGACCCTCTTCGCCCCGGGAGACCATGTCTTCTACGCCGGAAGCATCGATCGCCCCGGCAGCAATCAGCGTCTGCAGCTGGTCGACGAGCGCATCGTCGGGCACGCACCGAAGAGCCTCACCGCTGAAGACGCCGCAGCCCTCCCGCTCACGGCACTCACAGCATGGGAGACGCTCTTCGACCACTTCGGACTGACCGCGGATTCAGAGGGGTCGCTGCTGATCGTGGGTGCTACAGGGGGTGTCGGCTCGATCATGGTGCAGCTGGCCGAGGCGCTGCTGCCCCATGTCGAAGTGATCGCGACGGCTTCGGACGCCGAGCGTGCGAAGTGGGTGCGCGAACTCGGTGCCGAGCACGTCGTGAACCATCATCAGAACCTGATCGAGCAGGTCACCGCAATGGTGCCCGAGGGCGCCGACTGGCTCTTCACTGCGCATTCACACGGCCAGATCGATACCTATGCGCAGATCGTGCGGCCGTTCGGCCAGGTCGTGGCGGTCGACGATGGGCCTCGTGACGTTTCCCCGCTCAAGAGCAGGAGCATCGCCTGGCATTGGGAGTTCATGTTCACCCGCGCCATGCACCGCACACCAGACATGATTCAGCAGCATCGCATCCTCGAGCAGGTCGCCGATCTGGTCGATCGCGGCCTCATCACGACGACAGCAGCGGTCAGGCTCTCCCCCATTTCGGCATCCACGCTGCGCGAGGCGCACGAGATCGTCGAGACAGGCCATGTCGTGGGCAAGGTAGTCGTCAGCGGGTGGGGCGACGAGGTCAATGGCTGAGGGACACTCACCGGGCGCGCCGATGGCCGGAAAACTCAGAGCGTGCGGAGCCAGGCACGGATGCGGCCGCGCGCGTTAGCATACGGTGATGACGTGTTGAATGAGATCATTCGCCCCATGGTCCACTTGCCATACCATGGTCGACCGTAGAGATCAGCGTCAGAGTAGCCGTCGATCAGCTCGATAATGGCACTTTTCGCGTCGCGTAGTTGCGTGCGCAGCTGTTCCCATGAGTCATCTGCGTGAGCTGCGTAGTAGCGCTGCGCCAGCGATCCCAGCTCGTTCCACTTGATGCCAGGTGCTGGGAATTCGTCCGGAAGGCCCGCGGCTCTGCGCCGGTGCCATGTGAGCACCTGCTGATTCCATCCGATGAGATAGGCGACCAGATCGGCCGGGCTCATGCATGTGTTCTTGACGTGTCCGTCGAGTACAGGTTCTCGCACTGAGGCGAGTGGCACCCGATCGAGATCTCGCTCGAGCTGAGCGAACGTCTTGTCGATCGCGGCAAGGAGCTCGGCTTTGGTCGCTGGAACAGACATTCCACTCCTATCGCTTCGACGCTGGCTCTCAGGCTGACGCTGGTGCTGTTTGCCCCGCTGCATCTGTGGACCCAGAAGGACTCGAATCCCATGCGCTGAAACAGGTCGAGTCCTGCGGAAACCTCATGGTAACAAACGAGATTGTGTGCTGGTGAGGCCGAGAATGTGGGCACTTCGGCGCTTCTCAATGAAGCCACAGAACCAACGCGACGGAGGTGAACTCCCCCCCCCCCTACGCTTCACCAGATAGACGCCATTCACACGGCTCGCGATAGCGGCGAGAGCGTCTTGTCGATCGTGAGGCGGTTCGAGGTGAGCCAGATGACAGTGTGGGAGAAGACGCGGACGGCGACCGTCGAGGATGGCTCATGAACCGCCGCAACTGAGCTCACCAACATTTGCTTGAGTCGATATCGAGTCCGATCTATACTGGGGGCATGTCTTGGGATGTGCGGCTCTGGAACGACGTGGAGTCGTGGGTCCTGGGGCTGGATGACGAGACCTACAACCTGGTCGCCGCCGCGATCACCCGACTGGAGTCCGAAGGACCGACGCTCGGGAGGCCCACGGCAGATCGGATCAAGGGTTCCCGGCATCACAACATGAAAGAACTGCGACCTGGATCGGCAGGGCGCAGTGAGATCAGGATTCTGTTCGCCTTCGATCCGAAACGCAGGGCCATCCTGCTCATCGCCGGAGACAAAGCGGGCAGGTGGAAGCAGTGGTACGACCAGAACATCCCGATAGCCGACGACAGATTCGATGAGTGGCTGACAGAGGAGGAGTGAGATGAGCACCAAGACGAAGACCGCAGCGTGGAGTGATGTGCGTGCCAAGCGTCCCGTCGACGAGCAGGCCGTTGCCGACCACGTCGCACGCATGGAGGCCGAGGAGCGCGCCTACCGGCTGCGTGAGATCCGCGAAGAGCAGGGCATGACGCAGAAGGAACTCGCCGAACGCATGGAACTGACCCAGCCCACGATCTCGGCCCTGGAGTCCGGCGATCTCGATCGTTCCGGGCTTGCGACCCTCAAGTCATACGTCGAAGCCCTCGGCGGCACCATCGAAGTCACGGCTACATTCGGCAGCCGGAAGCTCCTTCTGTCGCCTCGCACATAACTCCTGCTCAGCCTGGCGGCCGATGTAGGCAATCAAATAGCCGCAAGCCTTTGTCTCCAGGCTCTGCGAGCCATGCCCCGATCCCCGTCGCGATCTGATCCAGACCTCGATCGACCAGTTCAGTGAAAGGGAGTAGATCCATCTGCGTGTATGCCTGCACGGGCGTCAGAATGTTGACCTCCGTTGGTAGGGTCGCGGCGATGTCACCGAGCCCAAGGTGAAGCCAACCGTTTCGCAGCCGGCGGAATGGCGCGTCAACGATGGTCCGCAAGTCCGCAGAGTCCGTGAGCGCATGAACATGCTTTGCAGCAAGAGGTTGGAGAATCTCGGGGCGAGCAGCCAGCTGCTGGAGTGACCGGGCCGCATGGTGAAGTACGACAAAACGATGTTTCAGCGAGGCCGCATCACACGACCCACAACACTCTGCGTGCGCCCAGCGACGAGAGGCCTGAACAGTCGACAGGATGCTGACGACGGCCATCGCAAGATCCGGCTCCAGTTGTCCTCCGAAGATGGCAGGGACAACCTTCGCGATCTTCCCGTCCCACCAGGTCAGCGATTCAGAATCCTTGTTTCCGTGAGTCCGAAGCTCGTAGCGACCCTCACCGACAAGCGCGGTTGTCAGTTGGCCGATACCCATCGCGAGATCGTGAACATGAGGGCCCCAAGAATCCACCTTTACGACACGGTCCGGCGGCAGCCCGACCATGAAGTGTCCAGTGACGTTCGTAAGAACCAATTCGGGCCCATCGGCCAGCACCGCAAAGTCGTCACGAAGAAAGTCGAACAGCCGACCTCGCCTGTCATCGGGATAGAACGCAGTATGTGTAGCAATACCCAGCGCGTGGAAGTCACCGACCACGTCATCTAGTTGACTTGCACGCCGCACGTCGAAGAACTTGCCCCCATGTCGTGCTGCAGTCGCAATCTCGAGCTCCCAGCCCAGTTCCAGTCGACACGCATGCACATCGCTGAGAGTCTTTGCCGTCTCATACGCGACCATCGCGCCCCATTGGGCGAATGGCCAGGTACGAGGATGGTTCTCTGCACCGAGTATGCTCCCCGCCACATAGCGGAGGTCGCTCGCAGCAATCGCTAGTGACAGTTTCTCGTGAAGTTCCATATCCTCGAACCTACCGAGAACACCACACATCTTTCAGACGACGGCCACGCCCCTGCCTCTGTCGCTCCCTAGCCGCTCTTGTGTGAGGTACTCCCGGCCGCTTGAGCACCGCCACGCACACCTATTGTTGAGCGGTCACGCCTCTTGCCGATCGGCGAGAGCTACCGCACAGGGCGGCGTCTGGCTTTGTCACCGCGACGCCACGTCCGCGGGAAGAACCTGACATGAAGAGCCTCGTCGCGCTCGTCTTGCATCTGGCCGATGAGCTTCATGCGGACGAACTAGCCCAGCAGCGCACGAGAACCGCGCGAGACGATCACAGCCAGCCGACCCGCACTCGCAGCGTTCAGGTCGAAGAAAGGAATGACGATGATTCTTCTACTGCCAGCACCCGAGGCTGAGATACCATCCGCATTGACGGTCATGACATACCAACGAGTCTCGACCAAAGAGCAAGGGTCGAAGGGCGGTCGGGATGAAGGCTTCTCGATCCCGGCGCAGCGGGAGGTAAATCAGTGCAAAGCCGACATGCTCGGCGGAAGCATCGTGGCGGAGTTTGTTGACGCTAGGGAATCCGCCCGCTAGGCCGACCGACCCGACTTGAAACGGATGCTCGACTACGCAAAGCCCATCGGGTGAACTACTGCAACGTCCACAAGGTCGACCGGCTCGCCCGCAACTGCTTCAATAATGTCGAGATCTAACGAGCCCTCATCGAAGCAGGCGTCACGTTGGTGTCCGCGACGAAGAGCATAGCCGAGACCCCGTCGGGCATGTTGTTGCACAGGATCATGTCGTCGATCGCCGAGTTCTACTCGAAAAACCTCACCACCGAAGTCAGCAAGGGGCTCCGGCAGAAGGTCGCCACCGGCGGCACCCCGATGCGCACCCATCGGGGACTTCAACGTTCGCAAACGCGATGCCCAAGGGCGCGAGCACCGCACCGTGGAACTCGACCCGCTCCGCGCGCCGCTGATCAGGTGGGTGTTCGAGGAGTACGCGAACGGTGATTGTGTCGTCCTCGACCTGCACTCGGAGATCACCGCGAGAGGGCTCACGACCGCGCCGACGAGGAACCGGCCCCGCACCAGGTCGGACGTTCGACGTTCTTCAAGATCCTCCGCAACCCGTACTACATCGGCACGGTTCGTTGCCGGGGCGCAGAACACCCCGGCAACCACGAGCCCCTCATCGACATCGAGACCTGGCAACGAGTCCACACCCTGCTGGGCTCCAGCAAGACGGCGCGGGAGCGCAAGCGCGCCCACGACCACTACCTGAAAGGCAGCCCCTTCTGCGGCGTATGCGGTTCACACCTCCAACTCGACTTCCTCACCAACAAGCAAGGCCACCACTACGCCTACTCCGTCTGCTCCGGGCGCGCCTCGAAACGCACCACCTGCACCCGCCGCGCAATACCCGTCGGGCTTGCGGAGCACCTCATTACCGACTGCTACCGGAGCATCACGATCACCGAAGCGCAGTACGCAGGGCTCGCGGCATGAGTCGAGGCCGCGGTCGACGAACGCCTCGCTGCGCGAAACACGGAACTGGCGAAACTGGTCGCGACGCGGAAGCGATTACAGGACGAGAGCGACAAGTTCCTGGCGGCGCCCTTCGCTGACGCCATCGACCTCGACACGCTCACACGCACCGACGACCAGTGTCGACGCCACTCCAACTAAGCGTTCACGAACGGCATCGAGATCAGCCAAGACGAAGAAACCAGAATTCGCCTAGCCGAACCGTTCACCATAGCGGAACTCACACCTACGCATGTCGCGAGTTCTCGCACGCCTGAAACTGTGGGCCCAGAGGGACTCGAACCCCCGACCCCCTCGGTGTAAACGAGGTGCTCTAACCAACTGAGCTATAGGCCCGCGACACCCAACTGTAGCCGAAGTCGAAGTGCATCAGGTTCGGACTCGCTCAAGACACCGTCGCCGATCGCTCCATGTGGTCGCGGATCGCTCCAAATCGGCGAATTTCGAGCGATCCGCGCAGGTGACGAGCGATCTGCGCAGGTGCCGAGCAAAACCCGCCCTCAATCTCAGCTCACAACCGCCGCGCCCACTCCTCATACCAGCCGATCGGCCGCGCCTGCCCCGAGGCGGTCTCGATGCGCGCGCGAACAGCGCCTGCAGCATCCACCGCCAGCGACACGCGCCGAGCCGCACCCGTCACGTCGTCGAAGGCATCGCACGCCTGCGCGAAGCCCCCATGCGGCCAGTAGTCGGCCACGAGATCGAACGGCCGCGGCTGCTGCACATGCCACGCCGCGAGGGTCGGCTGCGGGTCGGTGCTGACGGCCAGAATGCGGATGCCCAAGGCAGGCGCCGCATCGGCGAGCTGATCGAGCTCTCCCGCACACACCGGCGTGAACGCATGCGGATAGAACACCACGAACGCAGGCGCACCGAGCAGATCAGACCGCCGCACCGACTCCCCGTGCTGATTCAGCAGGTCGAAATCCGGCAGCGCCGCGAGGTGCGGGGCGTCGAGTGTCTCAGAGGCGCAGTCGTCAGTCACGCGCCCAAGCCTAGCGCCGCACCGCTCGTGCGACACCGGCTCGGGCCAGCCGGTCTGCGACGCTGATGCCGAGCCAGGTGCCGACCACGCAGCTCGCCAGACAGAGCGCGAAGAACGCGATCTGCAGACTCAGTGGCAGAGCCCACAGCTGATAGACCTCGGCCGCGAGCACCGGATAGAGCACGCCGACGAGAGCCGCGCCGAGATAGTGCTGCCAGGTGTGCCAACGTCGGTAGGCCAGGATGAGAAAGCCGATCTCGGCGAAGAAGGCCCACCAGACGTTGGTCGCGACACTGGCGAACCCGTAGCCAGAGGCGGGGATGAGTGCGATGCCCGAGACGAGTCCCGTGAGCACTCCGGCACCGGGCCGTCGCACCAGGCGCAGCGCGATGACCGCAGGCAGCAGCCAGATGCCGGCCAGCGCCATACCGGCTACCGGGGCCGCGGCGAACAGCACCGTCGAGACCCAGTTCGCCGGCAGCAGGATCAACGCCCCTGCCACGCCGATCGCCGCACAGATGAGCAGGTATGTCGTCGAGACGCGTTTCATCACTTCTGCTTCGCAGGCATGCGCCAGTAGCCGACGAAGCTGATGTGCTCTTTGGGAACTCCCGCTTCGACGAGGTGGCGGCGTGCCGAGGTGGGCAGCGCCTGCTCCCCCACGATGAACGCGTGCACGGGCGGCGCTGGCACCTCGATCTCGCGCAGAGCGGCGAGTGCCAGCGTGCCCGGTTTGACGTGTGGGCGGTCGGATGTCTCACGCACGACCCAGCGCACGTCGACGCCGGCCGGGTGCGCGAAGTCGAGAGCATCACCTGCTGCGGGAACTTCGGCGATGACGGTGCCGACTGCATCGGCCGGCAGCGACTCGCAGATGCTTGAGACCGCTGGCAGCCCAGTCTCGTCACTGACGAGCAGCACACGGTCGGTGCCCTGCTCGGGGGTGAAGACGATGCCCTCGTCGATCAGTGCGACGGGGTCGCCGGGCTGGCAGTTCTGCGCCCACGTGCTGGCGGGGCCTGCGGTGCCGTCTTCGGCTGAGCCGTGCAGCACGAAGTCGACGTCGATCTCGGCGGTGCGGCCGGCCGTCAAATCTGCGGGGCGAAACGCCCGCACCGAGTAATTGCGCATGATGGGGCGAACACTCTGCGGAATCGTCGCAAGGAACTTGAAGTACCCCATGGTCTTGTTGGCGTTGGCCGGCACTCGGTCGAGCGCCTCACGCGCATCGTCGGTCGCAGCGGCCGGTATGAACAGACGGAACCATTGGTCGAAGCCCATCGGCTCGAAGAGCGCGCTCTGCCCGCCGCCGAGCGTCACACGCATCCAGTGCGCCGAGATCTGCTCGGTGCGAACGACTTCGAGACGCAGCAGCTGCTGCCGAGTGGGTTTTCTCATCGTGCTGTATCTGGCCATGGCAGCAATCATCTGACATTGCTGAGCAAAGCGGAACCCCGGAGGTCGCCCGCGCCCGGCGATACAATGTAGCGGCTCGGCATCGTCGCAGGGCAATCCCCACTCTCCTGTCGAAAGGCCCTGCGTGACTTCGTCGCCTCAACTCGATACCGACCGGCGCACGACTGTCGATTCGAAACTCGGTGCCGGCCCGTCACACGGGCTGCGTCGTCACCTGGGGCGCCTCGACATGGTGCTCCTCACGATCGCCGCAACCCTCGGCATCGACACCATTGCCGAGATCGCCACAGGTGGTGGGCTTGAATCACTCACATGGGTGGTCATTCTCGCGGTCACATTCCTGTTTCCCTATGGCCTCCTCATCAGTGAGGCTGGCAGCACATTCCGTCAGGAGGGCGGCCCCTATGTCTGGGTGCGCCTGGCCTTCGGGCGCTATGCCGGCGGGCTCGCCTCACTGCTCTACTGGGTCACCAACCCGATCTGGCTCGGCGGCTCGCTCGCATTCATCGCGGCTGCCACGTGGAACGCACACATCGCGCCGCTGCCCGCCGGCAGCCTCTCCGACATCCTGTTCAAACTCACGTTCGTCTGGCTGGCGATCGGCATCGCGATCATCAGCATTCGATTCGGCAAGATCCTGATCAACATCGGGGCCATTGTGAAGGTCGGTCTGCTGGCTGTGCTGGTTCTCACTGCTGCGCTCTATGCGCTGCAGCACGGTGTGCAGCCGATGGATGCGTCGCTTCTGCGACCGACAGCTGGCGGTTTCTTGACCATCGCCCCGGTGCTGTTGTTCGCTCTGCTGGGCTTCGAGGCCGCCAACGGCGCGGCCGAAGAGATGCGCAACCCGAAACGCGATGTGCCGAGGGCCATCGGTGCGGCTGGGCTGACCTCGGCCGTGTGCCACCTGCTGCCGATTCTGGCCCTTCTGGCAGTGCTGCCGGCTGATACGCTCAGCGGCGATTCGGGCATTCTCGACGCACTGGGCGAGGCATTCAGCGTGTACGGCCCCGCCCAGCCGGTGCTGCTCTGGCTCTCGGCCGTCGCACTGCTGTACATCGTGCTCACGCAGGGCAGCGCGTGGATGATCGCCTCAGACCGTGTGCAGGCCGTCTCTGGTGCAGATGGTGCCTTTCCGCAGTATTTCGGGCGTTTCAACACGGCGCTGGGCACACCGCTGAGAGTGAACATGCTCTCAGGCATCATCTCGACGGCTTTCACCCTGGTGGCGACGTGGGTGGCGACCAGCTCGTCGAGCTCTGCGTTCTCAGTCGTGCTCTCAGTCGCGACCACCACACTGCTGCTGAGCTACCTGCTCATCCTGCCATCGGTGTTGAGGCTGCGTCGTCGTTTCCCAGACGTCGAACGCCCCTACGTCGTACCCGGCGGACGCTGGGGTGCTGTGGTGGCAACCGTCATCACGCTCTTCTGGATCGTCATCGGCTCGTTCGTGGCGTTGGCTCCCGGGGTGCTCGAACAAATGTTGGGGCTGCCGTACGACTTCGGCGAGCAGTGGGGCGTCTCACGTCTCGCTGTGGAATCACTCACGCTCGGAACTCTGGGCGTCCTGCTGGCTGCCCACACCATTGGGTACCTCTTCGCACGACACCACCGGCGTGTGAACCATGACGGTCTCACTGCAGAGCAGCTGTTGGAGAACGGATTCTCTGAGGTCACACGAACGGTGCGCCTTGCCGGTGCGTCTGCTCCGGAAGGCGCACCGCGTCGCTGAACCGATTGCGTCAATGCTGGTGTCCGCTGACGCGACGGCGAGCACTGGCACGGCACGTCCACAGCGAGCAGGCACCTGCACACAGCGAGCAGGTGAATTCACACGGCGTCGGGCACCGTGTCAGGGAGGCCACGTTCACCCCGTACACTGAGAGGGTCTTTCCACAGTGGAGTGGTGACGCGCTGTTCGACGCGTTCCGGCACCTGCTGTGGCGTTCCCGCCGGCGCGAGCCGCGCATCCCCGAAGCGATCAGATCGTATTCGGTTGCTCGGCGAAGCCACTGGGATGCTTGTCGCTTCCCTTACACTGATCTGTGGTCAACAACCAAACGAAGGTGAGGAACTGATGGCGGTAAACAGCCAGGATCCGTACGAGCCCGACTACGTCGACAGTGATGTGGACGAGACGCGCGAATGGCAGCAGTCGCTCGACGAGCTCGTATCGGCCCACGGTCGCGGACGCGCGCGTGAGATCATGATGAGTCTCATCAAGCGGTCCAAAGATCTGCAGCTGAACGTGCCGATGATCCCCACGACCGACTACATCAACACGATCGCGACCGAGAACGAGCCGGCCTTCCCCGGCGATGAAGAGCTCGAACGCAAGTACCGTCGCTGGATCCGCTGGAACGCCGCCGTGCTGGTGCATCGCGCACAGCGCCCGGGCATCGAAGTCGGTGGGCACATCTCGACGTACGCGTCGTCTGCAGCGCTCTACGAGGTCGGTTTCAACCACTTCTTCCGCGGGCCGAATCATCCGGGCGGTGGTGACCAGATCTTCATGCAGGGTCACGCCTCTCCTGGCATCTACGCTCGTTCGTTCCTTGAGGGGCGTCTCAGCAGCGAAGAGCTTGATGGCTTCCGTCAGGAGCACTCAGTGCCGGGCGGACTTCCCTCGTATCCGCACCCGCGGCACATGGACAACTACTGGCAGTTCCCGACCGTCTCAATGGGCATCGGCCCGATGAACGCGATCTACCAGGCGCAGGCCAATCGATACCTGCACAACCACGGCATCAAAGACACCTCGCAGCAGCACGTCTGGGCGTTCCTGGGCGATGGTGAGATGGACGAGCCTCAGTCACGCGGTCTGCTGCAGGTCGCAGCGAACGACCAGCTCGACAACCTGACCTTCGTGATCAACTGCAACCTGCAGCGACTCGACGGGCCGGTGCGCGGCAACACGAAGATCATCCAGGAGCTCGAGTCGTTCTTCCGCGGTGCGGGCTGGAACGTCATCAAGGTCGTCTGGAGTCGTGAGTGGGACGAACTGCTTGCGCGCGACACCGATGGCGCACTCGTCAAGCTGATGAACGACACCCCAGACGGCGACTTCCAGACCTACAAGACCGAAGACGGCGCATATGTGCGCGAGAACTTCTTCGGGCGCGACCCGCGCACCCTCGAACTCGTCAAGGACTACTCCGACGATCAGGTCTGGGCGCTGCAGCGCGGCGGTCACGACTACCGCAAGGTGTATGCGGCCTACAAGTCAGCCATGGAGCACACCGGGTCGCCCACAGTGATCCTCGCTCACACCATCAAGGGCTACGGCCTCGGCCCCTCGTTCGAAGGCCGCAACGCCACGCACCAGATGAAGAAGCTGACGGTGGACGACCTGAAGACCTTCCGCGATCACATGCGCATTCCGATCAGCGATGCACAGATCGAGGCCGAAGACCACTGGGCGCCCCCGTACTATCACCCCGGCAACGACGCTCCCGAGATTCAGTACATGCGCGAGCGGCGTGCAGAGCTCGGCGGCTACATCCCCGATCGTCAGAACCACCCGACCCACATCGACCTGCCGCCCAAGAAGGCCTACGGCTCGGTCAAGAAGGGCTCGGGCAAGCAGAAGGTCGCCACCACGATGGCCTTCGTGCGTCTGCTCAAAGATCTGCTCGCACAGAAGGGCTGGGAGAAGCGATTCGTGCCGATCGTGCCCGACGAGGCCCGCACCTTCGGCCTCGACTCGTTCTTCCCCTCGAAGAAGATCTACAACCCGCACGGCCAGCACTACACCTCGGTCGACCGCGAGCTGCTGCTGGCGTACAAAGAGAGCCCGCAGGGTCTGATCTACCACGTCGGGATCAACGAGGACGGCGCGGCCTCTGCGTTCACGGCGCTCGGCACGTCGTACTCGACGCAGGGCGAGATCATGGTGCCGGTCTACCTCTTCTACTCGATGTTCGGCTTCCAGCGCACCGGCGACGTGCTCTGGGCGGCGACCGACGCACGAGCCCGCGGATTCCTGCTGGGTGCGACAGCCGGTCGTACGACGCTGACCGGCGAGGGCCTGCAGCATGCTGACGGTCACTCCCCGATTCTGGCGTCGACCAACCCCGCAGTCATCACGTACGATCCCGCCTACTCATACGAGATCGCGCACATCGTCGAGAGCGGCCTCGACCGCATGTACGGCGGCACGCATCCGAACCCCGACGTGATCTACTACCTGACCGTCTACAACGAGCCGATTCAGCAGCCTGCCGAACCGGAAGACGTCGACGTCGAGGGCATCGTCAAAGGCATCCACCGCGTGGCGCTGGCTCCTCGCGGCGAGGCGCAGGGACAGATTCTCGCCTCGGGCGTCGCCGTGCCGTGGGCGCTGCAGGCGCAGCAGATCCTGGCCGATGACTGGAACGTGAACGTCGACGTCTGGTCGGTGACCAGCTGGAACGAGCTGCGTCGCGACGGCGTCGCCGCCGAGGAGCATAACTTCCTGCATCCCGAAGAGACGCCGAAGACCGCCTTCGTCAGTGAGAAGCTGCGCGGCGCGAAGGGCCCGATCGTCGCGGTCACCGACTTCACGAAGGCCGTGCCCGATCAGATCCGCCAGTTCGTCGACCAGCCCTTCGCCACGCTGGGCGCCGACGACTTCGGCTTCAGCGACACCCGCGCCGCAGCCCGCCGCTACTTCAAGATCGACGCTGAGTCGATCGTGGTGCGCATGCTGCAGCAGCTCGCCGAACAGGGCGTCGTCAGCCGACAGGCCGCGACCGAGGCCATCACTCGCTACGACCTGCTGAACATCCCGTCACCCGAGATCGAGGCTGAATCAGCGCATGAGTGATCACACCGCCGCGGGCGGTGGCAGTCGGGCCAGCGATCGTTCACAGACGCTGACCCGACTGCGCTCAGTGAGCGGAGAGATGGCGACGGCCACGCTGCAGCGTCTCGACGAGACCCTGCCCTGGTACGCTGCGCTGCCGCCCGCCCGGCGCTCGGCGATCGGTCTGGTCGCCCAGTCGGGCATCCAGTCGTTCATTAACTGGTTCGCCAGTCGCGGCCTCCCGAGCGACTCCGGCACCGCCGAGAGCGAGCCGACGTCGGCCGAGGCATCGCATCCTCATGCGGATGCGTGGGTCGCGGCCGACATCTTCGGCAACGCCCCGAGAGAGCTGATTCGGTCGGTCTCGCTGCAGCAGACGCTGCAACTGGTGCAGGTCGTGATCTCGGTCGTGCAGGAGCAGTTCACCTCGGACGACCCCGAGCTGCGACTCGCCTTTCTCACCTACTCGCGCGATGTGGCCTTCGCCGCCGCAGATGTGTATGCGAAGGCGGCCGAGGCGCGTGGGCAGTGGGACGACCGCCTGGAGGCACTGGTGGTCGACTCGGTGCTGAACGGTGAGTCGGCCGATGAGCTGCCCAGTCGCGTGGCCGCTCTCGGCTGGCAGGCCGTCGGCGAGGTCAACGCCGTGATCGCCTCGGTGCACGGCGTTCCCGATCTCGACCAGCTGCGCCGTCAGGCCCGTCAGCTCGGCGCAGAGCTGCTCGTGGGCGTGCAGGCAGATCGGCTCGTTCTGGTGCTCGCTGAATCAGAGCACGAAGAGGGCGTGGAACGTTCGGCGGCCTTCTCAGTGCAGCGGGTCGTCAGCGGCCTGATGTCGCACTTCAGCGACGGTCCGATCGTTATCGGCCCGCCCGTTCCAACGGTGCTCGAGGCGAGCACCTCGGCCCAGGCAGCCCAGGCCGGCTTCACCGCGGTCGCTGGCTGGCAGTCGGCACCGCGGCCCACACTCGCCGACGACGTACTGCCCGAGCGTGCGCTTGCCGGCGACCCCTTGGCACGCGTCACGCTGATTCAGCGCGCCTATCTGCCGCTGGTGCAGCAGACCACCGACCTGCTCGGCACGCTGCGCGCCTATCTCGAGAGCGGTCGTTCGCTCGAGGGCACGGCTCGGGCTCTCTATGTGCACCCCAACACGGTGCGCTATCGGCTGCGTCGCATCGCAGAGGTGGTCGGTTGGGATCCGACCGAGCCACGCGACGCGCTCATTCTGCAGACGGCGCTGATTCTCGGTGCCATCAATGACACCCATGAGTGATTGCGGCTGTTTATCGGTTCCTGCTAAAGGGCTCCAGGCGATTTCGTGCGGATTCTCCACACAATACTGGGGTCTATGTCGACAAAGATGGAGACGATGATTCTTCTCGCCTGCCCTGGACAGGGCTCACAGAAGCCCGGCTTTCTGACGCCGTGGCTTGAACGTCCCGAACTCCGCGAACTGGCCGAGCAGCTCTCGACGGCCACCGGCATCGATCTGGTCGAGGCCGGCACCGTCTCTGACGCCGACACGATTCGTGACACCGCGATCGCACAGCCGCTCATCGTGGCCGCCGGTCTGATCAGTGCTCAGGCACTCACAGCCGAGCTTTCCGCTCGCGGTGTCGACTCGGCACCGTTCGGCTACGCGGGGCACTCCGTCGGCGAGATCACCGCCGCAGCTCTGGCTGGTGTGTTCACCGCTGAGACCGCTGCTCGTTTCGTGCGCGAACGCAGCCAGGCGATGGCACAGGCCGCGGCGGCGACGCCGACCACCATGGCAGCCGTGATCGGCGGCGACCGCACCGAGGTGCTCGCCCGTCTCGACGCGCTCGGCCTGACCGCCGCGAACTTCAACAGCGCAGCCCAGCTGGTCGCCGCCGGTGCGGTGGACGCTGTGGCCAAGCTGGTCGAGGAGCCACCGGCTCGTGCCCGAGTGATTCCGCTCTCGGTGGCGGGCGCCTTCCACACCGCCTACATGCAGCCGGCCCGCGAGCACCTGCTCGGCCTGCGCGACACCTTCGGCACCAGCGACCCCACCGGGCCACTGTGGACCAACGCCGATGGCACGGTCGTGCCTGACGGTCAGCGCTACCTCGATCTGCTCATCAGCCAGGTCGCTTCGCCCGTGCACTGGGACGCCGACCAGGCCTCGTTCGTCGAGCACGGCGTCACCGCCATGGTCGAGCTGCTGCCCGGCGGCACCCTCGTCGGACTGGCCAAACGCGAACTGCGGGGGCTGCCGAGCAAGGCGATCGTGACCCCTGACGACCTGGCACCAGCAGCCGACCTGATCGCCGACCACCTCGACGACTGATCATCGCAACCGCAGAACACGAAGTGAGGAACACGGCATTGAGCACAGTCATGCGCACCGCTGAAGGAGCCAAGTACGCTCGCATCCGCGGCATCGGAGCAGCTCGAGGCGACCAGGTCGTCACGAACGACGATCTCGTCGAGGCCATCGAGTCGTCGGACGAGTGGATCCGTCAGCGCACCGGCATCATCGACCGTCGCCGCGCCTCGGCCCAGGTCACCCTGAGCGATCTCACGCTTGCCGCTTCGAAGCAGGCCATCGAACACGCAGGCATCGATCCGACCGAGATTGACGCCGTCATCGTCGCCACGGTGACACACCCCTATCAGACCCCGTCGCTGGCAGCCTGGCTCGCCGATCAGATCGGCTCGACGCCGGCCGCCGCCTACGACATCTCGGCCGCGTGCGCCGGCTACTGCTACGGCATCGGCCAGGCTGACGCGCTGGTGCGCAGCGGCCTCGCGCACAACGTGCTCGTCGTCGGCGCAGAGAAGCTCAGCGACGTCATCGATCCGACCGACCGTTCCATCTCGTTCCTGCTCGGCGACGGCGCAGGCGCTGCCGTCGTCGGCCCCAGCGAGACTCCAGGCATCTCGCCGACGATCTGGGGCTCGGACGGTTCGCATTGGAAGACCATCCACATGACGAACTCGCTGCTCGAGTACCGCGACGGCGTCGCTTACGGCGAGGCCACCGGCTTCGGCGAGCATGACGGCGAACAGATCAACCGCTGGCCGACGCTGCGCCAAGAGGGGCGAACGGTGTTCCGCTGGGCGGTCTGGGACATGGCGAAGATCGCCCGGCAGGCCATTGAGGCGGCAGGTCTCACCCCTGATGACATCGACGTCTTCATTCCCCACCAGGCGAACATGCGTATCATCGATGAGTTCGCCAAACAGCTGAAGCTGCCCGAGAGCGTGGTGATCGCGCGCGACATCGCACACAGCGGCAACACCTCCGCGGCCTCGATTCCGATCGCGACTCGTGCGCTGATCGATGCCGGCGAGGTCAAGAGCGGCGACCTTGCGCTCGAGATCGGCTTCGGCGCTGGGCTCGTCTATGGCGCACAGGTCGTGGCGCTCCCCTAGTCTCAAACGGCGACATTCGCATCGCGGCAGCCCGACCGGGCTTTCGTCACACACAGAAGGAGAAGAAAATGGCACACACTCAGGATGAGGTTCTCAAGGGCCTGGCCGAGCTGATCAACGAGGAGACCGGTGTTCCGGCCGAGAACGTCGAGATGGGCAAGTCGTTCACCGACGACCTCGACATCGACTCGATCTCGCTGACCACCATCGTCGTGAACGCCGAGGACAAGTTCGGCGTGAAGATTCCCGACGAAGAGATCGAGAACCTGAAGACCGTCGGCGACGCCGTCACCTTCATCGTCAACGCCAGCAAGTAGGCTCGGCTGACGCCGGCCGTCGCCACAGGTGCACGGCCACCCACTCGCGGCGCCGGCGACGCGCATCCACATCTGGACGCGTCGCCGCGCCCGCCGCCCGACGGCAGCGTCACAAACGCCCGTCAGAGATATTGGCGCCGACACGATCGGCGCCGTTCCCCCAAGAGACATCTGAGACACGGAGAGACCATGAAGAAGAAGATCGTCGTCACAGGCATGGGCACGACCAATCCGCTCGGCGGAGACGTCGCCTCGACCTGGCAGGCGCTGCTCAACGGTGAATCCGGAGTCTCGACCATCGACCAGCCCTGGGTCGAGAAGTATGACCTGCCGGTGCGCTTCGCCGGTCAGGCCAAAGTGCGCCCCGCAGAGGTGCTCACCCCTGTCGAGGTCAAACGCAACGACCCGTCGACGCAGCTTGCGATCGTCGCGGCGCGCGAGGCCTGGCAGGATGCAGGCGCGCCCGAGGTCGATCCGACCCGTTTGGGCGTCGACTTCGCCACCGGCATCGGCGGCGTGTGGACGCTGTTCGACTCCTATGACGCGCTGCGGGAGCGCGGCCCTCGCCGCGTCATGCCGCTGACCGTGCCGATGCTGATGGCGAACGCCTCAGCCGCGGCCATCTCACTGGAGTTCCAGGCGCAGGCCTTCGCTCGCACCGTGCTCTCCGCATGCGCATCGTCGGTCGAGTCGATCGTCAACGCCTACGACCATCTTCAGCAGGGCTACGCCGATGTGGTCATCGCCGGCGGCACCGAGTCGACCATCCACCCGCTGCCGCTCGCCGCGTTCGCATCGATGCGCGCGCTGAGCAAGAGCAATGACGACCCGCAGCACGCGTCACGCCCGCTCGACGTGAACCGCAACGGCTTCGTCATGGGCGAGGGCGCCGCGGTGCTCGTGCTCGAGAGCGAAGAGCACGCCCTGGCTCGTGGCGCGCACATCTATGCCGAGATCACCGGCGGTGCAGTCACCGCTGACTCGTACCACATCACTTCACCCGACCCTGAGGGCCTCGGCGCCGCTCGTGCAGTGCGGGCGACTCTGGAGAACTCGGGCGAGACGCCTGAGAGCGTCAGCCACATCAACCTGCACGCGACCTCGACGCCGGTCGGCGACCCCGCCGAGTACAAAGCCCTACACGCTGTGCTGGGCGATGCGCTCGACAGCATCCCGGTCGCCGCGACCAAGGGCAACACCGGGCACCTGCTCGGCGGCACCGGTGCGCTTGAGACGGTCTTCACCGTCAAGGCGGTGCAGGATCGGGTCACTCCCCCGCTGATCAACCTCGACCAGCAGGATCCTGAGACGCCGTTCTTCGCACCGACCGGAGCACCCCATCAGCTGCCTGACGAGGGCCAGCTCTTCGCGATCTCGAACTCATTCGGCTTCGGTGGGCACAACGCCGTCGTCGGCGTACGCAGCGTCTGATCGCGCGTGCGAGAAGCACCGGGCGGCCCTGCGCCGTCACCGGTCTGTGTACTGACACCCTGCGCCTGAGCAGGAACGCCACACTCACCCGGTATCATTGACTGCTGGATGAGGAGGAGACATGGTCGTACGCTTCGGCATCCTCGGCATCCTTGCTGAGTCGCCCTGCTATGGCACGCAGCTGCGCAGTGAACTGCTGCGCCGCACGGCAGGTCTCATGGACGTCAATGCCGGCCAGATCTACTCGACCCTTGAACGGCTCGGCCGCGACAAACTCGTGCAGCAGTTCGGCGCACCCCAGAACGGCCGGGTGCTCTACGAACCCACCGACGCCGGGCGTGAGGTCTTCGACCGATGGCTTGAGTCGGTGGACGACGGGGCGTCGGCGCTCGACACTATTCGCAAAGTGTCACTTGCGCTCTCTCTGCCCTCAGTCGATGGCAAAGCCGTCGCCGAACGGCATCTCGAGGCCTGTCTGCAGCGCTCGACCGCCCCGCTTGAAGGTCTGCCAGAACCGATCACCAGCATGGTCTGGCTTGGGTATCACAGCATGCTCAACGCCGAGACGAACTGGCTGCGTCAGGTCATTCAGCAGGCGGCCCGCACGCCGACCGCGTTTCCGATCGATCAGGAGCGTCCGCGGCGAGGTCGTCCGCCCAAACGCAGCTGAATCGCGATCGTAATCTGACCGTTCTATGCTCGCAGGCATGATGCGACATGCGGTGGCCATTCGACATGTGGCCTTTGAGAACCTGGGCGTCATCGAGCCGGTTCTCCGTGAACGTGGTTGGAACGTCGAATACGTTGACGCGGGCATCGACGAGATCACGTCTCTCGACCTGCTGGCACCGGATTTGGTCGTCGTGCTGGGCGGGCCGATCGGGGTCGCTGACACCGATGCCTACCCGTTTCTCGGTGATGAGCAGGCTGCGATTTCGGCGCGGCTGCGTGCGGGAAGGCCCCTGATCGGCATCTGTCTCGGGGCTCAGCTGATCGCTCACGCTCTTGGGGCGTCGGTGACGCCAATGCCGCACAAAGAGATCGGATACGCGCCGATCGAACTCACAGCGCTGGGTCGCGACTCTGCGCTGCGGCCGCTGGACGGCATCCCCGTGCTGCACTGGCACGGCGACGAGTTCGCCATTCCGGCAGGGGCCGAGCATCTGGCTGTCTCGGAGGCGTGCTCGAATCAGGCTTTCAGCGTCGGCCGAAACGTACTCGCTCTGCAGTTTCATCTCGAAGCCGATGCCGCGCAGATAGAGCGCTGGCTGATCGGGCATGCGCATGAGCTCGTTGCCGAGGGGCTCGATCCGCGGTCGATTCGAGCGGATGCCGTGGCAGTCGGGCCTGCATTGGCTGCGGCCGCGAGGGTGGTCGTGGAGACGTGGCTCGACCGGACTGAAGCGAGCGTATGACGTCAATCGGGCACAGACATGCGCGAGTCCAGCGACCGCGACCAGGGCATTCGGACGAACCGTTCGGGTGAGGGCCGTCTAGCGCGTCTCGAAGCACATTGTCTCAGACGACCAGGAGCAGGTCTGCAGCGGGCCGTCGCCCGTGCTTGACGGGGTAGGTTCGGCGCTGCCGCTGCCGGGGTCTGACGGGATCGAATCTTCCGGCGGCTGCGTGCCGGTGTGAGTCTCGGCCGTCGGAGCAGGACTGGCTGAACGCGCCGGATTCTGCTCGGGCTGCGCCTCGCCGTCGGCCGAGGCGGAAGGCGACGGCACGATGTCGGACGAGGACGGAACGGCCGGGCCTGATGCGTCGGGCTGGGTCAGCAGTGCATGCATCGACAGGCCGATCACGACGACCAGCCCCGCAGCGGCCACGAGAAGCGCCACGACTCGGAACGAGTGCCATGCCCCGTGAGACGCAGTCGTCTGCGCAGACCCACCGAGCGTGGTCTCGAGTTGGGCCTGATGGGTTCCTCCATCGATGGCAGACGACATGTCATCGGTGCCCGAGTCTGTGTCGTGCTGCGGATCGGCAGCCGCTGGAGAGGTAGACATCTGCTGCGCTGAGAAGGCGGCGATCGGGATTCCGACGAAGAGAAGATAGGGAAACTTCGTCGACTCTCTGCTCTCGCGTACGGCGGCGCTGCAGTTCGGGCAGCTGTCGACGTGGCTCCAGAACTTCTCAGCGACAGACGGCGCCGCGAGCCCTGACAGCACTCTGCCGGTCTGTCTGAGTGTCTTGCTGCAGA
Organism: Pseudoclavibacter sp. CFCC 13611; assembly: GCF_008831225.1. NCBI lineage: Bacteria > Bacillati > Actinomycetota > Actinomycetes > Micrococcales > Microbacteriaceae > Pseudoclavibacter > Pseudoclavibacter sp. CFCC 13611. Next base: position 738,465 of record NZ_WBKE01000002.1, read on the forward strand.
TCTCGGGCCGATCGGGAACCGTCACGTGTGACTGTATCCAACGCGAGCGGAAATCCAGCTTCACCTTGTACAGTCGCCGTGATGTCTGTGGTTCAGTCAGCCCGGTGGCAGCTGCGATAGACGAAATGGAAGCCTCGTGACCGAAACGTTCGACCAGCAGGAATCGATCACGTGGGGAATACTCACCCAAGAGACTCTCGACGAGAGCCTGGCCCTCAGGCGAAGCGGTCGGCTGCTCTGACTCCGCCAGCAGGCGCTCCAGAGCACCGTCGTCCAGAGAGCTGAGATGAGAGCTGAGACTGCGCTCACGTGCGATTCTGCGCCGCACTGCTGTGAACAGATAGGCGCGAGGGGTGCGGAGTGAGGCGTGGCCCCTGCGACGTGCTGCGAGGGCAGACTCCAGCACGGCGGAGGCTACGTCGTCGGCATCGAGGTCGGGCGCATGACGGTGGACGTAAGCACTGAGACGACGGTGATATGTGCTCCAAAGCGCTGCCAGCCGGTCAGCGTCGACGTCTTCGTCCTGGATAGTGTGGGGTGTGTCCGTCGGTTCATTCCGAGGGTCTTCCCGATCAAACTGCATAGAACCTTCCAAATCCTTGAGGCGTGAGGGAGATTCACGACCACAGTGACTCTCTCTTCAGAGAGGTTCCATTTGCATGGGACAGCTAGCACGTTCGGTTGTCGCCGCACCAGACCGACATGCCGAACGACTAGACTACATCGGAAAGTGAGAACGGATGAAAACGCATCAATTAGATACTGCCCGAGCGCGGCCACTGCGCTCCGGGTTCGCGGCGAAGACCGCAGCTGTTGCGGCATTGGCGGCCCTTTCGTTTGGGACGCTTACGGCGACCCAGGCCAGCATTGCGACGGCTGACGACGCATCCAATGCTCAGACCGGCTGCAGCTACGGAACAGACGGACCAAACGCTGACACCCTGTGCTGGATCGACATGTCAGGTCTGAACACTGATGAGGCGAAGAGCGCCGCAGGCCAGCCCATGTCGATCTCCCTGCCGGGCGGATACGAGATGTCGTTCGTGGCCCATCTCACGGCCGGCAGCGACCAGGGGCCGCGAGACGTGGTCGCCACCTCACTGCCCACCTACGGGGGCGCTGTTCTGGGCAACGCCTTCTACAAGAACACGGCGGGAAAGCCAGCGCTTTGGATTCCCCAGGCCCAGCCTGGCGAAGACTGGAACGGGTGGGTCAGCACGATCACCCTCGACAACGTCAAGGTGGCCAATCAGGCTGGTGCTACGAACAGCACCTATTCCTTGGTCGTAGCCGATGCTGAGTCCACGGACGGGTCAGGGGGCGGCGGGAACGCCGAAGGTCTTCGATTCTTCTCGGACTCATCGCTGAACCAGCTCGCCACCGCGCAGCCCGCCGGCTACTCGCAGACGTGTGCCGGAGGCCTCTCAGGGGTCGGAACGAACGAGGTGACGTGTCTCGGTCTGCCCGGAGACAAGTCGACAAGTGCCGGCGCACAGGTTCTCAAGGCCAAGGCTCCGAGCAAAATCGGCGCTTCGATGAAAGTGAACGCCAACTCTCGCGAGGCCATCGCCTTCGCTGTGCAGTTCTCCACCGTTCAGGTGACCAAGGACCTGCCCAAACGGTACGATGCCAACGACAACTTCACCGTGTCGACCTCCACCGCTGACACCGAGCTGGGAGAGGCAACCACCGCCGGCAGCGCAACGAACGCTACGACGGGTCGCAGCACCCTGGTCAGCGATGCAGACGGTGATCGTGTGACGTTCACAGAGAAGGCGGCATCACCTTCAGTCGACTGGAGCCATTACCAGAACAGCTGGTCGTGCACTCGCAACGGGAAGGTCATCCCCTCGTCAGATCTGACATATGCAGACGACGGTCGGTCAGTCGCCGCACACGTCGGCGTCGGTGACTTCGTCGATTGCACAGTGACGAACACGGCTCTGTTGGGCGGTGCCTCGTGGCAGAAGACCGATGCAGACGGGGCTGCTCTGAACGGCTCTCAGTGGTCGCTGACCGCTTCGGACGGGTCGGTCATCAACGTCGCTGACAACGGTCAGAACGACGGGAATCCCGCGGCCGGAGCACTCTCCGTTTCAGATCTGCCTTGGGGAGAGTACACCCTCAAAGAGACCCAGGCACCGGTCGGCTATGACATGACCGATGAGTCGAAGACGGTCACCATCGATGCGCAGCATCTGAATGAGACCTTCGGGTCGATCACCAACAGCCGAAAGGCCGGACTTCTCTCGTGGTCGAAAGTCGACGGAGACACCAGTGCCGCTCTCGGCGGATCGGAATGGACCCTGAAAGGCCCTGACGGTACTACGGCACCGATCGTGGACAATGGCCAGAACGACCGGAACCCGGCCGACGGAGAACTGCAGATCGGCGGGCTGGCATGGGGAGACTACTCCCTCGTGGAGACCAAGGCACCTGCCGGGTACCTCTTGGCGTCTGACCCCATCCCTGTGAAAGTCGATGCGGAGCACACCAACATCGACCTCAAGGGCATCGCGAACACGCAGGCCCTGCCCGGTCTGCACATCGAGAAGTCGTCTGACCCGGCGTCAGGGGCGAAGGTCGACCCAGGCCAAGTCATCAGCTATGCAGTGGATGTGACGAATACCGGCAACACACCTTTGACCCCTGCCACAATCAGCGATGACCTGTCAGACGTACTGGATAACACCTCGTACGTCGAGGGCTCAGCACAGGCCACGATCGCTGGGACTGCCGCCGACGCTCCGACTGTTGACACCGAGAATCGGGTGCTCAGCTGGCAGGGCACGCTGCAGCCGGGCGAGTCTGCGAAGCTCACCTATCAGGTCAAGGTGAACGCCGACGCCAACGACGCTGATCGCATTGTCAACGTGGTTACAGGTGACGGCGTCGTTCCGCCGGGAACTCCGTCAGTGGTTCCCAACTGCGTGCCGGCTACTGCCAGCGAGACTGCGGAGTGCACGACGAATCATGTGCCGTCGGTGCCTGCACCACCGGCACCGACCCCGGATGAGCCCGTCGTTCCTGTCCAGCCCGACAGCCCGGACAACTCATCCGCCACTCCCCCGAGCAACAACAAGCTCGCTCGCACCGGCTTTGCCGACGGGCCTGTGGAGCTGGCTCTCATCGCAGGTCTGCTGGCCGTGACCGCGGGAGCCGGACTCACTCTGGTCAAGCGTCGCCGTAAGCAGAGCTGATTTGATCAGCACGCAGTCGTCGTCGTCTGGGGGTGAGCCTCGACGACTGCGTGCTTCGGCTTGATGAACGCCTGAGGGGCTTCGCCAGCACAGTTCTGTGTCTGGCGGAGCCCCTCAGGCAATTCCGGATCGCTCTTGAGTGAGGTCGGCGCGGGCTGGTGTTCTCGGACGGCCTGAGCGATTCGCTTTGGTGCAGTTCTGACGCGCTTGGAGACGCCACCATGAGTCCCGTGGTCGTCCGCGCGTGAATCGCCACGCGCGTGGCTCGCGCAGTGAGTTCTGCTGAGTACTTACGACGGCTGCCATGTCGATCATCCTTCCGTGGCGACCCTACCCTGCATCACACACGGCACGATTCGACTTGTGCACGGCCTGCCGGTGGCTGAGCCACAGTCCGGCATTCGCAGCTCCGGGTAGTCGTTCTACTGGGCATCCACCAGCAAGTGCATGGTTGGGATCAACAGCCAAGAAGCACACTGACGCGGATGCCACGAAGCTGGCACCAATTTTTCGATGGTGGTTTCCCACGTGGGCGCGGTGGCAGCAAGATGAGAGTCGCAGATGTCGCCGTCGGAGACAAAGCGAGCGTGGCGGATCAGCGCCGCACAGGTCCCCGTGACGGCACACCGTGGAATGGACGTCATCCCGTCAAAAACTGTGCGGTCTCGTGAGTCCGTCTTGCACTTTGAACGCGGTCGCCCAGATAGACGAGGAACTCGAACTGAAGGTTCGCTGCGAGCCCTCTGAAACACCAATGCCGATGGGCTGAGAGCGACGCTCTCCCGGCCTCGAACTCTCCAGGGAAGATTCTGGTTGAACGCCACTGCTCCGGCTCAGCCCAGCGCGCTCAATGAGTCCATTCCCGAGGATCGCCGCGGCCGTAGTTCACATAGGTGCTTGCATCGGTCGCATCTCGGCGTGGCATGTGAGTTACGGGTATGAGCGGTCTCAGGTTGCACTGTTGAACGACCGCGGCAGGCACGGCGCGGAATCCCACGACGGAGGTGCCAGACTCAGTGAGCAGCGACACTGCGCTGGTCAGCGTACTTCATGCAGAGCGCTCGTGACTAGTCGGCGTCCCACACCCTTCATACACAGGGTTGACGGTCATCGACCAGCAAGATTGTCAGTGGAATCGCAGGCGGTCCGACCACAGCCATCCTGCGTTGCGCCGCAGGTGAGAGGCCGCGCGCGCCCTGTGCCGACGATGATGACCACTCTCGTGCCCACGCGCTTCTCCTGTCTCTGTCTGCGGCACTGGATCAGGCGTGGTCGTAGCTGTCAAAGCGGTCGGGGTCGCGCCCCACACGCACGTCGTCCTGCAGCGTGGCGATGCGCTCGAAGTCATCGCCGTCGAGGGAGAAGTCGAGCGCGTCGATGTTCTGGCTGATGTGCTCCTCGTGGAACGACTTCGGAATTACCACGTGGCCACTCTGCAGCTGCCAGCGGATGAGCACCTGGGCCGGGCTGCGCCCGTGCTTTGCCGCGATCCCAGTGATCACGGGGTCGCCAAGCAGGCGGTTTCGACGCGGCTTGCCGTCGAGGCCAGGAATGGAGCTACCGCCCAGCGGGCTCCACGACTCAGTGACCACTCCGCTGGAGCGATTGAAGACTCGCGAGACCTATTGAGGCAGGTTGGGGTGCAGCTCAATCTGGTTGATCGCCGGCGGGATCTCGGCGTGGTTGAGCAAGTGCTGCAAATGGTGGGGCTTGTGGTTGGCGACGGCCTTTTTCTTCCAACCCTCCGCGGCCTTCTCCCTGTGCTCAAGAGCTACTGATGAGCGCATCGCCGAGCTCGGGCAGGTGCTTGTGCAGTATCCCGAGTCCCTCGTCATCGAGGAGGACCCACTCGGACCATGGTCACTCTCTGTCAACCCGACGCTCGGTGAGCGGCTGCCCGGTCGGGTACTGCGGTTGCGCTCTTTCTATCGAGCGTGCGGGGTAGATCTGCGCACCACCGTGGTCGGCGGCCCAGCGCAGGCACTGCACGCGATTGAGCGTGTCAGGAGCTTCGGCGCTGGCCTCAACAGCCGCATTCTGCAGGACACCCTGGCGTTTGCGCTACAATCGGCAGCGGTCACCCGACTGGTAGCTGAGCATCGCGCCGAGTTGACTCGGCGCACGCGGGCGGTGGCCGACGCGCTGCGATCCCGGGGGCTTGAGGTTCTCCTGCCCGCTGACGACCTGCTGGCATGGGTGCCTGTCGCAGATGAGTCGCACGCGCTGCTGGGTCTTGCCGTGCAGAGAATCGTACTCGCGCCGAGCGCGCAGACCTTTGTATCCCCCACCGAGGGTGTCTCGGGATATCTACGCATCGCTACACCTCAGCTGGCAGACGACCCGCTGCTGCTTGCCTCCTTTGCAAACGTCATCGCCGCAGCGGTGGCGGGAACGCTCTGAAAGATCACCGGTCGTCATTCTGTGCAGGAGCCGGTGATGTCTCGCCGGCGTTCTGACATCGGGCCAGTGGAGAGAGAAGTTGGGGGGAGCCTGCAGCGGTGGTATCCGGTCGGGGTGCACCGGTACATGGGCAAAGATGCGCTGTAACGGGGACGGGGTTGTGTTGAACTGCCCCGCATCTACCGATGCGGATAGCCTGGCTCTGGACAAGCGATCGCAGTGACGGATGGTCTGCGTGACCTCAGCAAACCCGTCAGACCGTAGCCGAGCCCTGTGACAGCAGACGGTCAGGAAACGATGGAGTGAACCTGCGTGGAGATGTGTTCCATGACCACTGTGTATGCGTTCGCCCGTCACCTGCCTACTCCTGATCAGTCGGCGTAGCCGAAGGCGCTCTGGTTCATGTCCAGTTGGGTTGTGACCCTTCTGTGCTGTTGTTGGTTAGGCGCTGAGTTCGTGGGTGGTGTTGTCTCACCCCTGGGTGCCTGGTGCTGGGTGTGAGTATGTGTCTGATCTTGGCGAGGATGTCGAGGCCGAGGTAGCGGCGGCCTTCGACCCATTCGTCGATCAGTTCAGCGAGAAGGACACCGACGAGACGGGTGATCGTGTCGCAGCTCGGGAAGATTCCGGCGGAGTCAGTACGGCGGCAAGTCTCACGGTTCAACCGTTCGTTCGGGTTGTTCGACCAGGTCGATTGGCAGAGGCCTTCGGGAACCCGGTGAATGCGGGGATGTCCGCTCTCGCTGTGTCGAGGTACTTGTGGGTGTCGGGGAGCTTCTCGTCGACGTATTCGAGGAGCCGATCGAACTGCGCGTGGACAGCGTCGGCGTCGGGTTGGTCGTAGCCGGAGTGCAGCATCGCTTTGACCGCTGGCCACATGCTCTTCGGCGTCACGCTCATCAGGTTCGTGGCGACGAGGTCTGCAAAGAAGCAGTTCCATGCAGCTGTGATCTCAGACGCCACGACCGGCAGTCCGAGGATCTCGCGTCGCCCGTCGGCGTTGACGCCGGTCGTCACCAGCACGACCGCGCCTATCACCCGCCCGCCCTCACGGACCTTCATAGTCAGTGCATCAGCAGCGACTAAGGTGAATGGGCCGGCGTCGCCGAGCGTGCGGTGGCGGAACTGGTCGACATGCTCGTCGAAGTCTGCAACCATCTGGGAGACCTGCGACTTCGACAGGGAGTGGATGCCAAGGGTTTGACAACTTTGTCCCTCTGGCGAGTCGATACACCGTTGAGGGAACAGTCCGCGACCAGTGTGATCATAGTTGTCTCGGCTCGGTTGCGACGTTCCAACAGCCACTCGGGGAATAGGCTCCCTGCCGCAGCTTCGGGATCACGTCATCGATCGTGCCGACGCGGGTGTCGAGGTCGCGATGCCAGTAGCCGTTGCGCCGTGTGAGGCGGTCGGGTGTGGGCCTCCCCCATCGGCGCCAGCCACGGCGTCCGAGGCAGCAGACTGCAACGCGCGTTGATCATGGTTTGCAGCGGGCTCCGCCTCAGATCCGGCGACGCGTCAGACAGAGCTTGGGTCAACAGGCGGGCAGGGCCGACAATTTGCGGAGCGCTCATCGTGATGACGCCTTTCGAGCGGAGGTAGGAGCCTTCTCGAAGGATCACTCGGTGACCGCACGGGAGTCTACGACGACGCTCAGCCACCCGTGCCGTTACACCACGCTACGGGGCACTACTCGTGATGCTTTAGAACGGCTCTGCGCTGTTTAGAGCCGAGCCTCAAATGAAGTCAAACCTTCAAGCGGCTACTGATTCCAAGATCTCACGTGCATGGGTCCACAGCAACGCTCCGCCCGCATCGGGGAAGACCCTTCGTGTGGCTCCCGGAATCCGCCCTGTGAGCGTCTCGCCATGATCCGGTGAATGGGTGATGTCACCGGCGCCAAAGAGCACCTGCACGGTGCAGTCAATTGCGTCGAGATCGAGATCCCAAGTACGCATGGCGATGAGTGTGTCTCGTACATACCCGGCTCCACCATTGTTGAAGCCTTCTTCGAGGCTGCGGCGGTAAAGGGATACGAACGGCTCTCTCCGGTAGAAGCCAGCATCTTCCGGCCCGGAACCGCTCATCACCATTTCCTCCATCGCGTGTGCAGAGAAGCCTGCGAGGATCGCTGCTGCCTCCTCGGGCTTCGTCTGCGCGAGGTCGCTGAGCATCGTTGCTTCTCGGGGTAGCATCGCGTGGATGCGAGGATGGGCGATCTCATCCGCGGGCGACACGAGGGTGAGGCCGTCTGCGCCACCTGCGCAGGCGAGGGCGAGTCCGAAAACAGACCCCTGAGAGTTCGCTACAACTGCCACCTTTCCTGTTTGCTCGCCGAGAACTGCCGAAACGAAAACCAGATAGTCCGCTGCCGTTGACGCGAGCGTTCTGGTCGGATCAGGGGTTGACCCACCGATTCCAGGCCTGTCCATCGTGAGTAGCTGCAGGTTCAAAGTGGAGAGCAGATCGCTTCCAAAAGTCATCAGCTTGCTCGTAGCAGCTCCGGCGACAAACAGGACCGGCCGTCCTCCGGCCGGTCCATAACTCGTTCCCGAAAGTACTCGACCATCAGCTGTTACAGCTTGCTGTTGACGCTCATTCTGCATGGGCCAAGCCTATATGGGGTAACTCATCCGCTCTGTGCGGAACCGGTGCCGCAGCCTCGTTTCGACGAACTCCGGCTACGGATAACAAGAGTTCGGAGTTATCGCCCCAGCGGCGCATGGCCGAAGCACTGGGGGTGGGAGTCTGGACACTACGTGTTCAGAATTTGCGCGTGCGAAGACGTGAGGGGTTCCATGGTCGAAACCTCCGGGACGATCCGCGGTATCCCGGGCCAGAAGTGGGGCGTGTGGGACTTGAACCCACGACCAAGGGTTATCTCGCATTGTAGATTCCCCTAGCACACTGGACGCCTGGAAGCCTTGTGTTTACTGGGCAGCGCTCGTTTCAGCGTAGGTCGATTATCTCGGTTTATCCCAGTAGGTGCAATGAACGGAACCGTTTTTGGCACCCAATTTGGCACCTGCCTGGGTCAGAGCTCTGCGTATAGCTCTGCCATGTTCCGGCTGCCGTCGTTCACCTCATCGCCGTACTTGAGTGCCTCGGCGAATGTCGTCGGTTGGAACGCATTGACGCGGCCGCCGTTGCGGGAGAGCTCGGACAGGCGGATGGAGCCGTGCTCGTTGGTGAGACCTGACTCGGGCGGGAACACGAATGCTCCGTTGACTATCGGGTCGTCTCCGTCTTCGGTGATGTCGGTGGCGTACAGTATGGAACCTGGCCGCTGTGGTCACCGTTGGTACTGGGTGGGTTGTAGATCAAGACTGCGGTGATTTGTTCTGGTCGGTCCCATCACTTGAGATGCAGCCGGAGTGGCCTGCACCGTGTCTCTCCTACCGTGCTGATACAGCACAAAGGCTCCCGGCGGCACTTCGTCCGTGGCTCCGAAGCGATGACATGTTCGACCTCGCCACTCGTGATCTTTCTGCCCAGAGAATTAGTGCAAGGTATAGCTGTGCACGTCGTTCATTCGCCCGCGCGTATAGGGATCGAGCTGAGGCAAACCCAGTACGCAAGCGCACCTGCCCCGACTGCAGGTTGCCGCACTCGATGGTGCCGGTACAGAAGTCACCACGAAGCGCTGGGCAAGCTAGAACTGGGAGGTTGGCGGACACGGACCTACTGCGAACAATTGGGCGTGAGATGGGAAGGCTCAGGGGCGCAAGGCTCATTGTGAGTAGGACAACACTGGCCTCGGGGTTGAATCCCTACCATCCGTCCAGACCATCGCCGCAGTAATGCTGCGCCTGCGAGTCTTGTCAGAATCGTGTTCACCGGCGATGCAACGGCAGTCAAGCAGTAATCCGCTTTGTCTAATTCGAGAACCGCGGTCCTCTCGGTGCAGTTCGGCGCTAGCTCCCGGTTCGTCAGAAGCGGAGCGGACAGAGCAGGTCGAGCTTGGCGAGCGAGGGGCCGATGGTACATGTAATATGCAACTTATATGTACGATTGTACGCAATGGAGAAAGCCTATGATGAATTACTTCGATGGAGATCCCAGAAGCAACCGCGAGAGGATGCTTTCCGGTGACCTGTATATCGCCGACGACCCCGATAACGCACGGCTCGCTCGCCGCGCGGCCGAGCTAACTGATGCCTACCATCGAGCCACTGTCACTGGCTCTGAGAACGCGTTGCCGATCCTCCGTGACTTACTTGGAGCCCTTGGGGAGCACGCGCACGTCAAGCCTCCGTTGTATGTCGACTATGGCGAGAACATCAGTATCGGAGCCCGCACATTTGTGAATTACCACCTCACCGCGCTCGACGTCGCCACAATCACCATCGGTGAAGACTGTCAGATTGGACCGAACGTTCAGCTCCTCACCCCCACTCACCCTCTTGACCCTCAGCCACGCAGAGACAAGCTAGAGGCGGCGAAACCGATCACTATCGGAAACAATGTGTGGCTGGGCGGAGGCGTGATCGTGTGCCCGGGGGTCACCATTGGTGACAATAGTGTCATCGGTGCGGGCGCTGTTGTGACCCGTGACATCCCGGGCGACGTCGTTGCCGTTGGCAACCCCGCTCGCGTCGTTCGTGCACTATGACCTTCCCGTTACCGAAAGGTAGGTCTCGTCGATCGGACCCCGACCGACGGGATAGGCTCATCGATGCGTGCCTCGAGGTCATCACGAGTGTCGGCGTGGCCGGCACCTCCGCTCGCCGCGTAGCTGCCGCCGCCGACGTCCCACTGGGATCGGTGACATACCACTTCACCAGCATGGACGAACTGATGCATGAAGCGTTCACACGCTTCAGTATCTGCATAAGTGAAATCTTCGAGACATACCTCAGACAATCCGGCAGCCGTGATCAAGCTGCCCAAGCTGTGGTCGCGTTGATCGAGTGCGATGTGCTCAGAAGCACACGCGTGGTCAGACTCACCCATGAGTTGTACGCTCTTGCCGCACGCAACACCGCTTATCAGCCGTTGACTACCGCTTGGATGGTTCGCAGCCGTGATGCGTTGCAGAAGCACTTTGACTCCACGACGGCACGTATCCTTGATGCACTAATTGAGGGGCTTATCCTGCACCGTGCACTCGACGAGGCCACACCCCCGGAAAACCTCGCAGCTGATGCCATTGCAAGAATCATCAGCGCCCAGCCCGATCGCTGACTCCGGGCCCGCCTGGCGAACACGGCAGCGTCGGCGGTCTAGTCATCGTGACTTCCTTGACGTTCATCAGCTTGCTCACCGATTCCACGGGCCATAGAGGTACCCGGTGGTGTGGGTGTGGAACAGTGCCTTTGACATCCCAACAAGCCTGCACACTCCTCCCCGCTCTTAGTTAGACGGCTCCTCCCAAACAACTGGCACGCCCATGCGCGTGCGCACTTTGAGAGGTCTTCGAACGGCAGAACTGTCACAAGTGCTTCTTGGCAGCTTGGTCGACGAAGGCCGTGTCGTGCAAGAGGAGCAGAAAGAGAACACAGTCGGTGCAGACCAGACGTCCGTGTTTGGCTTCACCTGCAGCAGACCCGTCCGACTAGCGTGGAGTCACCCGTTCGGTACTAACACCCCATGAGGCCCCGTCTGGGTATGCGACGGAACGTGTCTGTTGTAGGTACCTGCCGGTCATCGAGCCAGGTGCGGTGAGCAGTCCGCTTGGCGGTCCTTGGTAGACAATGGTGCCTCCTTCGTGGCCTGCGCCGGGACCGATGTCGATGACATGATCGGCGTGGCCGATGACGCGCTGGTTGTGTTCGATAACGACGATTGTGGCTCCCAGATTCACCAGCCGGTCGAAGAGCTCGAGGAGCTTGTCTGTGTCGGAGCCGTGGAGTCCTGCGGTCGGCTCGTCCATCACGATGTGCAGGGTTGACGGACTGGGTGTGACGGTGAGACATTTGGCGAGCAGAAGGCGCTGGCGTTCACCGCCTGAGAGGGTGTCGGTGGCCTGCCCGATGCTGAGGTAGCCCAGCCCTACGTCTTGGAGCCATTCGAGCGATGCCGTGATGTCACGGATTCTGCCGAACACGTCGCATGCCTGTGACGCGTTCATCGCCAGGACATCTGCGATGGATCGCCCACGATACTGAGCAGCCAGTGCGGTGGGATTGAACCTGGTCCCCTTGCATGCTTCGCATGGTGTGTTGACATCGTCGAGGAAGGCCAGATCCGTGACGATCACGCCCTTGCCCTTGCAGACAGGACATGCGCCTTTCGCGTTTGCACTGAACCATGAGGGCGACATGTGGTTGGCACGAGCGAAGGCACGGCGGATGTGATCGCTGATTCCCAAGACGGTGGTGGAAGTTGACCGACTACCGCCGTGCAGTGGTTCCTGACCAATGACAGTGAACTGCGGATGCTGAGCGGGCAGTTCATGAGCGGCGAGTGTGCTCTTGCCTGAACCGGCCACCCCGCTCACCACGCTCAGGGCGCGGAGTGGGATGTCTATGGTGATGTCGCGCAGGTTGTGGGCGGTGGCATGCTCGATGGTCACACTCTGAGAGTGGGCCCGCGGATTGCTATTGATGTGCACCCGCTCGCGAAGCATCAGCCCGGTGGCGGTATTGGTAGCGGCAAGTTGAGCGGGGGTTCCCTCGAATTGGACGCTTCCACCGTTGGTTCCGGCGCCGGGGCCGAGGTCGATGACGTGGTCGGCGGCAGCGATCACAGCGGGGTGGTGTTCTACGACGAGAACGGTGTTGTGCGCATCTCGCAGGCCGGCCAGCAGACGGAGGAGTCGGTGGACGTCGTGTGGGTGCAGGCCGACACTCGGCTCGTCGAAGATGTAGCAGACATCGCTCAGGGCACTGCCGAGGTGACGCACGATCTTCACTCTTTGCGCCTCGCCGCCTGAGAGCGTTGTCGAGTGCCGATCCAAGCTCAAATACCCCAGTCCAGCGCCATCCATTGCCTCTAGCCGGTCACTGATCGCGGCGAGTAGAGGGCTCACCCGGTGCTCATGCGTCATTTCGACTACGCTGCGGAGCTCGCTGATCGGCAGCGCAGACCAGTCCGCTATCGACAGGCCGTCGATAAGGCTGGAACGTGCGGCCTCGCTGAGGCGAGACCCACGACAGCACGAACATGTCTTGTGAGTGACGACCCGCAATAGCGCCTCCTTCTCGTCTTTGGTCAGATGCGAGGGAGATTTACGAAGGTAGCTGTTTCGGAGTCGAGGGATGACGCCGTCGAACTTGCTCGTCTTGGGATACTCCGGGTCAGGTTTCGCGAGCACTACATCCTCCCCGTAGAGCAGCGTGTTGAGCGCACTCTCAGGGAGGTCTGACAGAGGCGTGGCGGGATCGACAAGGCCTGAATGCACCATTCGCGACCAACGGTAGCTTCCCGGTGCGAAGGTGGGAAATCTGATCGCGCCTTGGTTCAGGCTCATCGACATGTCGATGAGACAGTCAAGGTTGATGTCGTCGACCGCGCCCAGACCTTCGCATCTGAGGCACATGCCCGACGGGTCGTTGAACGAATAGGCCGGCGAGTATCCGGCAGAGGGGCTACCGATACGAGAGAACACCATGCGCAGCAATGGGGCGATGTCGCTTGCCGTCCCCACGGTCGACCGGGCGTTGCCGGTGAACGGCCGCTGATCCACGACGGTCGTGAAGGTCAATCCGTCGATACCGTCCACGTCAGCTCGACCGGTAGACGGGAGGCGATTGCGCACGAACAGTGGGTACGACTCCGCCACCAGACGCCCGGCTTCCGCGGCGATCGTACCGAATGCCAGCGAAGACTTGCCTGATCCTGACACTCCCGTGAATGCAGTGATCTGGTGTTTCGGAACGCGAACAGAGACTCCTGCGAGGTTGTTCGTTCGTGCGTTCTCCACGCGAATCCAGTTTGCCCGTTCTTGGCTCGTCATGCTCTAACGCTACAATCCAATCCGGACATATTCTGGCCACAACTCATGGGGTGAGGAGCCGAGTCGATGGGGTCTCCCCGTGAGCGGATGCTGCGCCTGCTCTCGCTGCTGCAGAACGGAAGCCGGTGGACTGCGCCGCAACTGGCCGAAGCGACCGAAAGCGCACCTCGCACGCTGCGTCGCGACATCGAGTTCCTGAGAGACCTCGGCTATCCGGTTCACAGCAGCAGAGGGCCCGGCGGCTACTACCAACTCGTGGCAGGTCGGGCGCTGCCGCCGCTCATGCTTGAAGACGACGAAGCGATCGCGACCGTACTTAGTCTCAAGCTCGCCGCAAACGGCGCGACCGGCGGCCAGGATGCGACCGATGCCGCACAGAGGGCCGAGTCGAAGATCCACCGCATCCTGCCGCCCAGACTCCGACGCACCGCCGAAGCACTCAGCGCGACAACGGATGTTGCCAGTAGCGTGGACTCACTGCCACAGGCTGGGCTTGTGTCGGTGTTCGCTGAGGCTATCGCTGCTCGCAGAGTGCTCACCTTCGACTACACCAAGCCTGCGGATGTCTCGCCGCGCCACGTGGAGCCGGCGCGATTACTGCGCCTGCAACAGCGTTGGTACCTCTTCGGCTGGGACCGAAAGCGTGGCGACTGGCGCACTTTCCGTCTAGATCGCATCAGCGACCTGTCTGCCGAAGCCGGGAGCTTCCCTTCGAGGAACTTGCCTGCCGCCGATCTCCCAACATATCTTCGCGAGCAGTTCCGGGGTATTCCAGAACGAACCGTCACCCTCGTACTCCATGCGAACGTACAAGCAGCGGCCGATCGCCTGTACCGCCTGGATGGCGCCCTCGAACCAGTCGATTCGAATCAGTGCCGATACACCGCGCACGTCGACTCATACGAGTGGCTCGCCATGGTTCTTCTTCTCACCGACATCGAGTTCACCGTCGAATCGCCGAAGGCCTTCAGGTCCTACCTCGCCGAGCACGCCGCCAGGCTCCTCCGCGGAAGCAGGCTGTAGAACCCAAGCGATTGGAATGGTCGATACACATGTCACAGCAGGTGGTGGTCCCCTCACCAGCTCGTTATCGAACAAGAGTCCGTACGAATGCTGGGTGGCCTTGACTGGAGCTGCCGTACACCTGCGACCTGTGCGCACGGTGCCCGGCATGCCCATGCGGGTAGTCCGGGCACCATGCGCAGCACACATGACGGGTATGACTGGATTCGACGCACACGGGAACTTGCACGGCGGAAACGGGCGGTTCGGATGCGGTCGTACTGGTCGTCGAAGTCGGTCGTCGTGATGAGCAGCACACCGTCGTTGTCTGCGCTGGTGAGGCTTTCGTCTGTGATCTTCACGAGTCCGACCGTCTCTGAGCGGTAGAGGCTGTCGTAGTCGATGTCTGCATCTCGCTCACCGATCACCACGGCGACGACGTGCATCTGCTCGACATGATCGAGGGCCTGGCGGATGCGTGCGGTGATTCTCTGCGTGGTCATGACGTTCGCCTTTCATCGAATCTGTGTGGCATTGCCTCTGTGCGCGGAAGGTCAGTTCCCTGTTGAGCCGAACCCGCCGTTGCCGCGACCGTCTTCGCTTTCCGGCAGCTCGACCACCTGTTCCAGACGCAGGGTCTCGAAACGGAGAGGAATGAGCTGGGCGACCCGCTGGCCGGCCGTGACCGAGATTGGGCGATCTCCTTGCGCGATCAGCAGTAGTCGGATGTCGCCGCGGTAGCCCGGGTCGATGATTCCCGGTGCGTTCGCCAGCTGGAGGCCTTCTGCAGCGCACCCAGACCTGATCGCGATCATTCCCATCACGCCGAGAGGAAGAGCGACACGCACACCGGTGGAGACGACTGTCGGGCGCATCCCGGGCGTGACGATCGCAGGTTGTGCGGCGTACAGGTCGATTCCTGCTGATGCCGAGTGACCTCGGCTCAGGTGGGGGCCGGTGTAGCGGAGTGTGTCCATGACAGCCCCTATGCGGGTCGACGCGCGGGGCGAATCTGGTCGGGGTGCTCTTCTGCTGGGTTCGGAGTGTCTGCGCGCTCTGGCCTGGCCGTGTCGGAGAATCAGGTCATGGCTCGGGTCGAGATTGCCTTCACTGTTCCGCTCTATGTCTGCGGGTTCGACGAGCAGCAAGTGCAGCGGGTCGCGGGCGAGAGCCCCAGTGTGAGCGCGGCGCAGAGCAGTGCAGAGGCCAGGCTTCCGGACGGTGTAGACGTGGTCGACTACTGCGTCTGCGAGGGCTGAGCACTCCCGTTACCCCCACTGCTCGAGAATGATCGAGCCTTTCGGGGTACTGATCTCCCAGCCTCCATGGTTCAGCTTGGCGTCCACAGCACAGCGCAGATCCTGCTGATCGTCTGTGGGGTCGAAGCCGAGCTCATCCAGGAACCGCTGAGCAGCATCATCGTCATCGAAGCGACGCTCGGCCACAGCTGTCTCGAAGCCCGACACTCGAAGCTCGTCATCTTCGTCGGTTTTGACCTGGATGCTGCGAATGCCGGGGTTGGTGTCAAGCATCTTGGACGCCGCCTCCTCGGCGAGCGCGTCGCCTCACCGACCTGTTCGGGCTGAGCATCGAAGGTACCAATCGCTACGTCGACGCCCTCGAACACCCCGACCTCACCAAGCCACTGTGAGCGGAGGGCAGAGGTTCCCGGCATGACCGGGAGACCAGCGGTGAACCTGAATCATGTCCTGCTATTCGCCTGCGAGGATGCGGCTGATGCCCTCCCGATAGGTCGTGATCGCGAAATCAGGGAATCGCGATGCGAACTTTGAGGAGTCGAAGATGTTGTCCTGCCGGTAGCGCGGCAGCAGCTCTTCGCTTTCCTTGACGGCAGGATTGAGCAGCCCGCCGACACGGAACACCCACCGGGGCACCATCGTGTAGCCGATCCGTCGGCCGGTCACCTCGGAAGCAATATCGATCATCTGCCGATAGTCGAGGCGGTGCTGATCGATCGGAAGATGCCAAGTCTGCCCGAAGGCGTCCGGGGTGTTGCCGATCAGTGCCATCGCCTGGCTGGCATCCGGGGTCCAGATCAGGCTGCGCTTGGCGTGAGCGTTCAACGGCACTAGCGGGCGCTTGCCCGCTGTGACGCGGTTGAAGATCGCTGAGTTGGTCAGGCTCTGGGTCTTCCCGGGTCCGTAGAACTCTGGGGCCCGGCAGATCACCGCCTCGATCCTGCCGGCCTGCATCTCGGTCAGCAGGGTCGTGGCGATTTGTGCCCGCACCGTCGCTTTACGCCCGACTGGTTCGAACGCGGTCTCCTCGGTCTGCGGTGCAGCGGTGCGAGGGTACATGTAGGTGTTGTCGAAAAAGACCAGCTTGCTGTCGTGCTTCTGACAGGCGGCAATCGTGTTTGCCATCATGGTCGGAAACTTCTGCTCCCATAGCCCAGAGTCCATCGGCAGGCCCACCGTGAGGTAGACGGTCTCGCTTCCCGCCACCGCCGCTTTGGTGGCCTTGGCGTCCATGAGATCGGCGGAGACGAGCTGATCGCTGTCATTCACCTTGCGCGGGTTCCGGCTGACCAGACGGATGTCGTGGGTGTGGTTGCGATGGAGTTCGCGGGTGAGTTCTTCGGCGATCTGGCCGCCTGCGCCCAGTACGGTCTGCAAGATGTCCTTCCGGTTCGATTCTGGTGAGCGGTCCCGCGGGTAGCTCAGAGGAGTGCGGCGACCTTGGTGGCGGTCTCCTTGGCGGAGCCGGGGTTCTGCCCGGTGACGAGCCTGCCGTCAACGACGGCGTTGGAGACGAACGGCAGTAGCGCCTTCGAATAGTTCGCCCCGCGCTCCTTCATGCGCTCTTCGACGTTGTAGGGCACGAGCTTGTCGACACGGGCAAGGACCTCTTCGCGCCAGGAGAACCCGGTGATGTTGCGGCCTGCAACGAGGTAACTGCCATCGGAGAGTGTGGTGTCGAGCAGTCCGCAGTAGCCGTGGCAGACCGCCCCGACGACTCCACCACGTTCGAAGATCTCGCGGGTGATCCGTTGCAGGCCCTCGCTGCCGGGAAAATCGAACATCACTGCGTGTCCGCCGGTGAAGTAGATCGCGTCGTAATCGGCCGAGTCGATCTGCTCGGGGCTGGCCGTGTTCTCCAGCAGCGCCATCCGTGCCGGGTCGTCATGCCAGGCCTTGGCGGACTTATCGTGATTGGGGAACTTCAGCGACCGCGGTTCCAACGGCGACTTCCCGCCTGCGGGACTCACAATCGTCTGTTCAAAGCCACGCTCAGCGAAGATGTCGTAGGCGTGGGTCAACTCCGACAGCCACAGCCCGGTCTGGTGCGAGGGGTCGGCGTCGTAGTGGTCGACGTTGGTGACCACGAGCAGGATGCGTGTACTCATGAAAGGTTCTCAATTCTGGGTGAGGTGATGGGTGGGAACACAGTGGTGAAAATCGAGCGCACACGCTCATCGACCACGCCTTGGTCGGCGGCATTGAGCTTGCCGTCAAGGTGCAGGAACGCGAGCCCGTGGGCCAGCGACCACCCGGCAGCAGCGAGAGTGACCGGGTCTGACTGTGGGAAGACCGTAGCCATCACTGCTTCGAGGTAGTCGTGCAGTGTACCCGCAGCTTGCACCCGCTCGTCGTCCTGGTCATCGCAGGGTTGCCCGAACATGAGCCGGAACAAGGCCGGTCTACGCAGCGCGAAACGGACATAACCGACCGCGAGTTCAGCCACCTCGGCGGTCGATTGTGGAAGCGGTGTATCCTCGGCGAGGTCGCGCATCAGCTCGTGTAGCCCGTGCACGGCCATCGCGGACTCTAGCGCTTCCCGATCCGGGAAGTGGCGATACGGGGCGGCTGTCGATACCCCTGCGCGGCGGGCGACTGCGCGCAACGAGAACGCCTCACCACTTTCAAGTATCTCCAGGGCGGAGAGCACGAGTGTTGCCCGCAGGTCACCGTGGTGGTAGCCCGGCTTGACCGACTCCGATTCCACCGACACCCTCCCTAAGTAAGCACTGCTTACATTAGCACGGGGTCGCCAGCCGCACACCACGCGACGCATCCACTGTCGGCCGGTTACGGCAGTGATACCAGGTGAAAGCGTGCCAAGCGGTGAGGCGCGTCAGGGCGACCTCGGCCGCAGACGACCAAGTTCCACGAACATTGAAATCGAGATAGTCTGAGGACGTTTCGAGCACTCAAATTCCGGCGAAGACCTTCAATATTTCGACAAACTCTTAAACTTTGACGCCTATGCGCCGGGCCGGTACATTGGCGGGTCAACGCCGAGGAACGCGAACCAGCCGTGCAGGTAGCCGAACACGAGCACGGCCAGCAGCAGCACGAACACCGCCACCCTCGCGATCTTCTTTGCCCACGCGATCCCCGCGGTCGCGGCGAGCATATAGATGGTTCCAGCGCCGAGACCGGTGACGGCCGAGAGCCAGGAGACGACGGACTGAACCTGAGCGGAGATGTGTTCCATGACCACTGTGTATGCGTTCGCCCGCCACCGCCCTGCCTCCGGTCAGTCGGCGTAGCCGAACGCGCTCTGCAGCAGGTCGGCCGTGCGCTTGTCCACCCACGGCAGCTCCTTGATGTAGAACCGGCGGGTCGTCTCACTGGAAGCATGCCCGAGCAACCGCGCAGCAAGCTCGAGATCCCCAAGGGAGGCGATCTCCGTGTCCAGGGTCTTGCGCATCGTCGAGAAGAGCACGTTCTCGACCGGCGCCTCCAGATCCTCGAACAACCGCTGCTCCACTGCCCAGTCCCGGCACTTCCGGAATGCACGGTCCAGATTGTTCAGCTGGTACGGCGTGCACCTGCGAGTGCGGAACAGATAGTCCTCGGCGTCGGCACAGACCCGCATCTCCGCCATAATGATGTCGGCGGCAAACCGCGGCAGACAGATGATGCGCATCTGACGAGCGCGCTTCGGCGTAGGCTTCCGATGACCGTTTCGCACGCACTCCGCGATGCTTCGTCGACTCCCACCGAACCAGCACCCGACGCACCACATCAACGTCATGAGCACTCAGCGCCTCCCGCTCCGTCTTCGCCGCCTGATCGGGGTCGTCGCAGCCGCAAAGTCACGGTCGATGAGGCCCATCCGCACCAAGTGCTGACAAACCATCCCTAAGACGATTCTGGCCATCTTCGCATTCCACGCCCCACGCTCATCCAGGATGCTGGCGATCATCCCCTCGAGCAGAGGCACGCTCAGATCGCTGACCAGTACCCGCTTCAGACGGTTCTGCAGTGTCCGGTTCAAACACCGCTGATACTGTTCGAGCGTCCCAGCTGCCGCATTCGGATGAGCCCGTTTGTACGCCTCCAACCACTGACGGCCGGCTGCTTCGAGCGTCGACCCCGTACCGAGTGCCTGTGTGGAGTCGGACATCTTCGAGAGAGCCTCATGCATCGAGTCCAAGGCGGACGCCTCGTCTGGTCCGCTGCGTTCGATCTGACGTGCGGCACCATTCATCGAGTAGACCCGGCACCGGGCGACCCACCGCTCTGCTACCTGGCTCACCGAGATCGGCGAGTGGGTTCCCGGTGATTTTGATGGTCTGCTCATTGGCTCAGGCCGCTTCTTGCAGGTCCGATGCTTCCATGTCTCGCAGATATTGGTCGATTGTCTCCTGTCGCCACCGGATCGAGCCGCCGATCTTCACCGCACGCGGGCCGATGCCCTTTGATCTCAGGTTGCGGATCGTCTTCTCTGAAACGTTCAGGAGTGCGGCGAGGTCTTTGATGGTCAGCAGTGGGCGCGGTGCCGTTTCGCTCTGTGTCATGTGACCCTCTATGCGCGTCGTTGGTGCGGAGGTGCGGAAACGGGACATAACGGGATATTGGGATCGCACACCCCATCTGAGAGGGGTTTTTGCTGAGTTTTTGCTGGATTGAAGCATCCGCGGCCCTTCGTATTCAAGGGCGATCCGCACGATACCGGGGCAAAACGTGGGGCGTGTGGGACTTGAACCCACGACCAAGGGATTATGAGTCCCGTGCTCTAACCAGCTGAGCTAACGCCCCCGACCACGATCGCGCGCTGATGCGCCGCAGCCAGCAGTCAATGTTACCGGGTGCGGTGCTCTGGGCTGCAGTCCGCCGGCCAGCGTTTTGCAGAATGGGTGTTCGAGCGATCACTTGGCGACGACGGTCGCGAGCTCGTCCCATCTGGTCGTCGCTCGCGGTGAGAGCATCTCACGCTTCATCTGCCACGTCGGCCCGGACTTGAGCCCTGCCGCGCCGAGCCCGACGGCGTGGCTGCCCAGTCGGTCGTTCACCCGGTCGAGCATCGACCCCAGATGATGCACCTTCCCAGGCTGCTCGTCAAAGAGGTCGAACTCCTGCTGCTCCCCCGGTTGGCGCAGATCGCTCAGCGTGATGCCGGCGCGCACATAGCGGCGGTCTTCGAGCATGCGCGGCAGAATCAGCGCGCACGCTCGATTGGCAACGGTGACCGGGTCGTCTGTTCGAGGAACTACCTCGATCGCCCCACTCGCCGTGTGCATCGGAGGGCTCGCCCACGCAGTCGAAGCGAACGCGTGCACGGCCCCGGCGACTGAGCCCTGTGCTCGCAGCCGCCGGGTCACATACTGCGCATAGACCGTCAGCACTTCGTGCATCTCGTCGACCGTCGTGACCGGTGTCGAGAACGACCGCGAGTACATCACCTGCTGCCGCGCGCCTGGCTGCACGTCGTAGTCGATGCACGGCTTGCCGCGCAGCTCGAGCATGGTGTGGGCCATGCGCACGCTGAAACGACGGCGCATCTGCTCGACGTCGGCATCGCGCAGCGCAGCTGCGGTCTCGATTCCCAAGACGGCGAGTTGTTTGTTCGTGCGTCGGCCCACGCCCCAAATGTCGCTGACCGGCGTCGCCCGCAGAATGCGATCGAGCTGATCAGCCGAATACCGGTCGATGCTGGCGACTCCGTTCAGCGCCGCATTCTGCTTGGCGCCGTGACTCGCCAGCTTCGCGAGGGTGCGGGTGGGCGCGATGCCCACCGACACCGGCACCCCGATGTCATGGCGGATGCGATGGCGCATCTCGCGAGCGGTGGCCGTCATCTGCTCTGTGGTGCCGTGCAGGCGCACGAACGCCTCGTCGATGGAATAGACCTCGACACAGTCGCTGAACCTCCTCAGCATCGACATGATGCGCCCGGATATCTCGCCGTAGAGTTCATAGTTCGACGATCGTGCCACCACGCCGTTCTTGTCTGCCCAGACTTGCATGCGGAACCAGGGCTCACCCATCGGAATGCCCATCGCTTTCGCCTCGGCGCTGCGCGCAACCACGCACCCGTCGTTGTTCGAAAGCACGACCACGGGTCTTCTCTCGAGCTCGGGATGAAAGATACGCTCACATGCCGCGAAGCACGAGTTCACGTCGACGAGGGCAAAGCGTTCGCTGTCTGTCGTCGATCGGCTGCCCGCCGGCCCGTTCACAGTCGATGCAGGCATCGTGTTGCGACTCCCCAGATGGAAAGCTCCTGGCCTTCGCGCATGCGGATCACTGGATGCCCAGGGTGCTCTGCATGCAGCTCGGGGCCGGACGCCGTCAGTCGAAAGCGTCTGATCGTGAGCTCCCCGTCGACCACGGCGATGACCACGCTGCCGTCTGACGGGGTGCGCGAACGATCGACGATGATCTCGTCGCCGTCGAAGACGCCTGCTCTGGCCATCGAGTCGCCGACGACTTTGACGACGAACGTCGTCAGCGGATCGTCGATCAGATGCTCGTTCAGATCGAGAGTGCCGTCGAAATAGTCTTGCGCGGGAGAGGGAAAGCCTGCCATCACCACACCTCCGATCATTCGAATGTATGTTCGATTGTACCCGGTGCCTGCGACATCAGCACACAGGGCGTGCCTACCATGTGGTTGATGAGCATTGCTGAGAACCCCCTGACCAAATCCCCGAATGCGTGCGCAGCGCCCGTGCCAGCACCGAGCACTGCCACCATGTCCCATGTGACGGGCGCACCGCATCCTCACGACGAGGTCGACCCACTCGCCCTCGTCATCGTCGTCAATGGTGCCAAGACCCCCGAAGGCCACCTGCAGGCCTCAGCCGAAGATCTCTACGATTCGGTCGCTCGCGCGATCACCGCGATGCTGCACGACGCCCGCCCCGAGTGCGTCGCACGCGTGCGCGCCTGGACCGACGATCGCATCCGCAAAATCGTCAAACGCGCCCGCAACCGGGCCTGGCAGCAGATCGACGCCCTCGCTCTGCCGCACGTCACCGTGACAGTGGGCAGTGCGACAGTGGCAGTGTTCGCTCCCCTGTGCCCGTCTGAGTATCCGCCGGTGCTGCGCAGTGCGCAGGTTGCCGGCCTGCAGGCGGATGCCACGGGCCGCCCGCCTCACCCCGACGCGATCACGGTGCACGTCAACGACGCGCTGCACATGTCGACCGGTAAGACCATCGCCCAGCTCGGGCATGCGGTGCAGATCTTCGGCGACGAGTGCCCGGTCGAGGCGGCGGCCTGGATTGCTGCCGGCTGCGCGGTGAACGTGGTGCCCGGTATTCCGGCCGGTCCGCTGGTGGTGCGCGTCGAAGATGCCGGCTTCACCGAGGTGCCGCCCGGCTCGCTCACCGCAGCGATCAGTCTCTGAGCGCCTGCGACGTCGAATCGCCGGTGTCGTGACGCCCGACTCTCGCAGAGTCGATCAGCTCGATCAGGCGGTCGGCGATCACCTCGTTGCCGATCTCGTTCGGGTGGTCGCCGTCGGCGAGAATCCACTCGGGATGCCCCTGCATGATCTGCCCGACATCGAGATAGGTCGCATGGATCTCACCGGAGGCCCGTCGCACGTCGTCACGAATCTGCGGTAGTGAGTCTGGCTCGTCGGCCGCGTTCCAGAACGGCGAGACCACATAGATCGTGGCCTGCGGGTAACGGTCGCGCAGATCGGTGAAGAAGCTGAGCACGGCGTCGTACTGGTCACCGAAGTCGTCCCATGCCCCGATGTCGTTGCCGCCACCGGTGACCATGACGACATCGGCAGCGGGGTCGGGCAGGCTGTCGAGCACGTCTTGGTAGTCCGGTCGCGGGTCGTCTGGAGTTCCCCAAGCAGTCACGTATCCGGTGCCGCCCAAGGCCACATTGTTCTCTGTCCAGCCCATGTGCTCGGCGACGAGAGAGGTGAACCGCTCGGTCGGGTCGTCGAGCATCTCGCCCGAGGTATACGAGTCACCGATCACCAGCATGTCGGCGCCAGCACGCTGAGTCGGGTCGTCGTGGTCGCCGACGGCGCTGATCTGGCCTGGGGCCGCCTGCGTTCCTGATGAGGATACCGTGGTGCCGTTCGACGCGTCACTGCGGCCCACTGCATGGTCGCCATGGGAGTCATCGGCTGTGACTGCACTAGGTGCGAGTCGGGCACCTGCATCGGGCGAAGTCGACAAGAGGAGCCCCCCGGCGACGGTCGCCGCAGTGGCAGCGGCCCCGATTGTTCTGCGAACCCATTTGCCTTGCACAGCGACGATGATACTCCCGTCTCAGGAGTGCGGCGGAGGACTGATCTTGAGGCGATCCTCAGCCCGTTTGAGGCCACGCACCTGTGGATGATGGCGCGCGATGACGAACACGCCGCCGACCCCGATCGCACCGGTGATCACGAAAGCGGCCAGCATCCACAGGGGAGCCTTCGTCGCCTCTTCGAGCACGATCATGCCGATCAGCACGGCCACCAACGGGTCGATCACGGTGAGCCCGGCCATGACCAGATCAGGCGGCCCCGAGGCATGGGCGTTCTGCACGAACCACGACCCGAGTGCCGCGGTGACGGCCAGGGCGAGGGCCGTGACGAGCGTGAGCCATTCGAAGTTGCCGTCTCGCACGCGCGCGACCAACAGCTTGGCCAGCGTCGAGACAAAGGCGAAGAGCACGCCCGCGCCGATGATGTAGACGACGGCACGCATTCTGCGTCCGAACAGCGCGAAGCCGATGGCGAAGACGACCAGTACGCAGGCGAGCAGCAGGAGCACCTCGATGAGCCGACGATCGGTGACGGGGTGATCGACCGCGATGGTCGCGGCCATGATCACGAAGAGACCGATGCCGACCATGCACATGGCGACGCCGGTCAGCACGGAGCGACCGATGTGCAGATTGGCCAGATGCGCGTTGAGATACGTGGTCAGCACGAGCGCGACGATGCCGATCGGCTGAACGACCATGATCGGCGCCATGCTCAGCGCCGTGACCTGGACGACCACAGAGAGACCGAGCAGCAGTGTGCCGATCACCCAGCGCTTCGAACGAAAGAGATTCAGCAGCTCGCGGAGACTAAACCCGCCCGTGCCTGCCTGCTCGTCAATGCTTTTGTCGGTCTTGGCGACGCCGGAGCTCTGCATTTGGGTGCCGATGGACATGATCACGGCGCCGAGCGCTGCGATCAGGATGGCGATGGCGTTGCCCACGGATTCACGTCCTGTTCGATCGGTGTCTCTATCGTATCGGTCGATGCCGAGGCGACAGCTCTGAGGCACGGTGCGTCGGCCGATCCTGCAACGGCGACGGATAATGGAGGCATGACCATTCTTCCCATCGTGGTGACGGGCGAACCCGTGCTGCACCACGTCGCCCAGCCCGTGACCGCCTTCGACGCCCACCTGCACACGTTGGTCGACGACATGTTCGAGACCATGTACGAAGCGCCGGGCGTGGGGCTCGCCGCACCGCAGATCGGCCTGGACGCGCGGCTCTTCGTCTACGGGTGGACCGATGATGAGGGTATCGAGCACAAAGGCGTCGCGGCCAATCCAGAGCTCTGGATCGCTCCACTCCCACTGAATGAGCTGGATGACGACGATGACGCAGAAGGGTGCCTCTCGGTGCCTGGGTTGAGATTTCCGACGCGACGCGCGACTCGGGCGATTCTGAAGGCCCAAGATGAGAACGGAGAGCCCTATGAGGTACACGCTGAAGGGTGGCTGGCTCGCATCTTCCAGCATGAGTACGACCATCTCGACGGCATTCTCTACGTCGACCGTTTAGAGGATCCTCACGCATACGCCGCGCGCAAGATCATTCGCAAACAGAAGTGGGGCCGACCGGGGCTGTCGTGGACGCCGGGCGTCGACGACGTCGAGGCATAAAAAAGTCTGCTGACCTCACAGGGGGGAAGGCGAGATCAGCAGACACGAAATAGTACGTAGATCATCGGCTCAGATGCAAACCGTTGGTAAGATATCTGCTCAAATCGCGACCCAGTCGCATAGAGCACGACACTCGGTAGAGACGCGATGGCAGGATTCGAACCTGCGACGGCTGGCGTGCGGCGGGCTATGAGACCGCCTCCTTCGTCCACTTGGATACACCGCGTTGACTTGCCCATGCTACGGCGGATCAATTTCACGGTGGCCAAGATGACGGTGTGTGACTGGGCGCTGCGCGTATTGCGTGAGATGATGGCTGCTGACGACGACGTGTCGCATTCCGCGCCACGCGCCGACCACGCAACGCACCGAGGAGCAAGACTATGAACGCGCCAAGCGCCAAGACCGAACAGGGCCACAAGGTTCAGGCCGCGAGCCACGGCCTGACATTCACTTCGCTGATTCTCGTCATCGTATCGCTGGGCCTGTTCATCGGCGGAGGCTTCGTTCTCGGCAACGCACCGATGAAGGGCGACGCCGGGCTCTGGGAACACCTGCTGGGTCTGCTCATGATGACCGCCGGGTTCTTCACCGCCCTGCAGGTGTCGACCTGGTTCTCGAACGACTGATTCTCTCGACAGCCCGACCAAGAACGCCCCTGCCCCGTCCGGTGGGGGCGTTCTGCGTCTCACGACACGCCCGAGCTTGCGCGCAGGCGCGGGCAGAACCGCCTTGGTTTTGCACCACGTCGGCCAGTTGCTATTATGGAGAAGTTGCAACGCGGTATTCCCCTGTAGCTCAATTGGCAGAGCATTCGGCTGTTAACCGAAGGGTTGTTGGTTCGAGTCCAACCGGGGGAGCTAAAGCCCCAGCCGGTCGAATCATCCTGGCGGGGGCTTTTTTCATGCCCTCCCCCGCATATTTCCGACTCGACCTGATTACCCCATCTTGCCGATAAAAGACGTCAGCTGTGACCGAGCCGTGCTCATCCGAGCAGTAGATGAAAACCTCGTCGACATCGGGTGCGTATTCCAATGCACCAGCAACCATCAGGCTGAGCTCGTCAAAGACTCTTTCGAATGGGCACTGTACTGGTTCCATATCCTGACCTTCTTGAAGGCGTCGACGCTCGTGCCGTGCACTGCTAGCCGTGTTTGATGACTGAGTCCAGGTCCACTTCGTCTGGGCTGGGGCTGGTACCGATCAGGTCGGGGTGTTGGCTGCGCCATGCGGCGAGGTCTTTGGGCAGATACTCCGAGTCGAACCGGTCAGCATCGAGGCCCAGCACCGAGATCACCGCCGCCGCTTCAAAACACCAATACCCAGAATACCGTCCGGAGCCTTGCTTGTTTATCAGCGTATGAGCATTCCACCACCCGAACCCACGGCACTGCTTGTACCAACCACCCAGATACTTCGTGATGATCGCGACCTGCTCGTCGGGGTCGTCGGTATCGAACGCTGACGCCAACAGGCCGTAGGCGGGCCGCTTGGCCGCATCCACGGTGCCGATCTGCCGGTCAGGCACCGCCGAGGCGACCAGTCGGTCCAACAGACGATCATGCCCACCAGGCGACCCCGGCCACGCCCCCACCACAGCCTCGACCCACACTGGGCCAACGCCCAGGCACACACCCAACGACACCAAACGCAACACGCGATAATGATCAGGCAAAGCCGACTCGGGATACGGAAACCAGCCGGAAGCATTCACAGATTCTTCAGGCAGGAGCGATACCCGTCTCCGTGCATCAATAAACGTCGCGAGCATAGGAAAAAACTGCGACCGAAGCTCGTCAAGTGAAATCCCGAACGAGTACCTTTTTAACCACGCAGCAGTAGCACTATTCGACCAGCTCATCACATAAGAGCTAAGAATTCGTGAAGACAGCGTGCGCGAATCTGAGGGCAACAGCACCTGGTCAGCACGTTTGCGGTATATGACTTCAGCGCCATCATCGAACTCGATGGCTTTCCGGTAGAACTCTTCGTCGCGTCGCCAGTCGCGCATTGTCTGGCCTTCCATGACTTCTCCTGTTGTCTCTTGCTGAGTGACTGCAAATCAGCTCCTGACAGATTCAGCGGCTCACAGCAGCACGGTACCGTGTTTGACCTCACAGGCCACAGACCCTGCACCCTCGATACGATTCAAGTGCACCACACCATCCACATCAACACGAGACAACACTCGATCCACGCTGCCCGCCGCATACTGCTCCACGAACGTATCTAGTCCTGACAGCTCGTGGCCGAAGGCCTCGATTTTCCGTGTCTGATCGTCGCCTACCCTGACAGGGCTATTGAGCTCGTCTTCGCTCATTTGCATGCCAGAGTTCCTGGTGTCTGAGCCCCACCACTGCTGCCGGGGTAAGACTGACGATGTCAGTAGTAGGGCGGGCTCAGCCAGTGCCGCGCTCGACCGGCGTGTGTAGGCATGAGACAACGGGGATACGGGGAAGGTGCAGGCGTGGAGCTGATTACCGTCAAGGGGCAACTTGTTGGAGCCATTCCTGAAACTTGTCAGAGGGGCTCACCTGATAGTCAGTAAGCTCAGGGGTTGGAGTAAGGTCCATATCCACGGATCTCGTTGCGACCGCATATCGGATGCGTCCTGCTGTCGGGATCGGGTGTGCGGAGTCTACAGAAGCTTGGATACGTCCCACTTGCGAGACGATGAATTTCAGAAGCGCTCGTTTCATCGCAGAGGAAGTATCTGGCGCCTCAACATGATCTTTCGTTAACAGGGTGCCGTTTTGCACGTATGCAACGTCAGCAGTACGGGTGCCATTCTCATTAGAAAAATAGATGAGGACTTCGTCGACTTGTGGCGCGTATTCTAATGCAGCACTGACCATCTCGCTGACAGCTGTTCCAAGAACTTCTTCAAAAGCACTCAATGGTTCAGAATCTCTCTGCGGCGCATCCAACATCAACTCCATTCTCGATGCTGAACTGCTTCCGTCTACCAGATACTCGATCAACCGGAGGAGCCACATCTCTCTGTGTAATGCTACTGACCATCCTCAAACCGCCAGATCGAAGCTCAAGCGCGGATTGGCTCTCGATGAGTTTGTACTCAAATGGGCTGACATGCGCACCATCGGCGACCAAGTTGTTGAGATGCGTTGAGGTGTCGAAGAGTGTGCGATAGATGATGGATGACTGGTGCCAGAGTTGTGGGAGTGCCATGCCAGCGGCTGAGCCCTGACGTGTGTGACTGTGCCGGTTGAATCTACGCCGATGAACAGACGGCCGTCACCGGCGAACGCCTCACCAAATACGCGCGCAAGCACCCCAGTCGCATCGTTCACCATTTCGCAGGCCCCGCGAACTCGGCGATGATCAACAAATGCGTGCGCATATCCAAACGCTGCAGATGCGAGACGTCCTCGGGCCCACCAGCCGCCAGAATCGGCACATACCCGAAACACTCATCAAACCCAGGAACACCCAGGCGCTCCACCGCCTCAGGAAACGGCGACCACCCCAGCTCCTCAGCCTGTTGCATAGAATCTGGTTCGTCTCGAAGATCCTTCGCAAAGTAGTCCACATCCCGAGAGGC
The DNA here is from genome assembly GCF_008831225.1 of Pseudoclavibacter sp. CFCC 13611. Taxonomy (NCBI): domain Bacteria; kingdom Bacillati; phylum Actinomycetota; class Actinomycetes; order Micrococcales; family Microbacteriaceae; genus Pseudoclavibacter; species Pseudoclavibacter sp. CFCC 13611. Next base: position 767,615 of record NZ_WBKE01000002.1, read on the forward strand.
AAGGGTGCGGATCTCACCATGCCTGTAGTCGATAAGCAGCAGATGCCCCCGCCCATCATTCTCGAGTTGCCAGGCGAGGACGTCGCCCATGGCAGTTGTCGCCACCGGCACCACCTCGCCCAGCGTCTGCGCAGTCTGGGCGACCAACTCCATCCACCCATCCAACGGGTCGATCAGCCGCAGAAACCCATCAAACGCGACACCCTGCCCATACTCACCCCACCACGCCAACACACCCGGCGGCAACACCTTCCGAAACCGACGCCGAGCCCTCTTCGACACCACACCACCAGACGACACAAACCCCGGCAACACATACCGATCATCCACAACCAACCCTCACTTCCCCACCACAACCTCAAAACGCACATCCAGAAACGAACGCTATCGTTCAGAACTCAGCGGATATGCACTCCGTGGGCACCGCATCGGCCAGGATAACGCTGTCGGATCCGTTCATGAACTGCACACCACGCGCTGCCGCGCAGGCCGTGTCGACGCGCAACAGCACCGGATGGTCAGCATGGCGCAACCCCACGATCATCGCTTGTTCCGCACTTGTGGCCAAGTGCACGAACTGCCGTCCCATCGGTTTCAGCCCCTCCTCACGGATGCGCTGCCACGCCTGCGGGGATGTCGCATGGAACAGGACCGAGGGCGGCGTAGAGATGACATTGTGGTCAACGACCGTCGAGAAAGAATGACCGTACGCAGCACGAATCCGGCCACCACTGATCTCCAGCCTCTTCTTCGACTGATGAGCGACCAAGTCACGCACAGTCGACTCTCCGACGCCCTCCAGACCAGCCCGGCCGACAGCAGCAATCACATCCGACAGCTGCGCCCACCCCTGCGCATCGAGCACCAGCCCAAACTCACCAGGCACATGCCGCAACGCCTGCGTCAACAGCTGAGACAACCGCAACTGGTTCACCCCGCTCATGACCGCCTCCACCACCGCCGACGACGAGGCGATACCTTCCACTCCTCGTTGAACAACGGCACCTGCCACTCCAGATACCGGTCATCACCCGCGACGAACAACGCATGCAACTGCTCCGCACGCTCCAACCACGCAGCAAACCCCGACCAATGCCCCCGATACTCCCACCCAGGATCACAAAACGTATGAATCACCAACACCGCCGGATCACCAGTCACATCCGACCCATCAAAACAGAACACATCATCAGTACCATCCATGACAGCGAACGGCACCAACACACGATACGGAAACTGCTCACGTACTATACGTGAGAAGAACTGCTGGTTACCTTCTAGAGCCGAGGTAAAAAACCAAGGCTCTATATCTGGTAGAGGGTCCTCTTCGATGAAGCGTAGAAACGAGGTTGGGAAGTGGAATTCTGACGATGCCGAACACAACATTTCCCTGCATCGTTCATCAGAGGTAAGAACACGTCTTTCTTTACCCAATTGGTACTCCAGTAACCCTCGGTAGCACATCAGACCCCAGTGGGTTCTCCCCAGACCACCCTGCGCCCTGTTTACGAATCCGGTTTGCTACACCTTCACCCCAAGTTGAGGTGTCCTGATGAGTCTTGTGGTTTTGCAGTCGCTGCGCCAGCTCCGAATCACAGATGCGGTCACCGGGATTGTGTATTCGGGCTTCGACCGTAGTGTCGGTTTCTCTTGCGGCCCGGATTCTGGTGTTGTCCACACTCGTCACCCGACCGTCCGGCTGCCGTACGACATCGACTCTGTCGCCACGCCATCCACGGCTTCGCATCCCACCCATGATCTCATCGTACGTCCAGCCAGACGGCTTTCGATACGCAACAGTTAGGTATTCTGTGGTCATGGTCTATCAACAGCAGCAGGTCTGGCAGCAGCTTCTCACCGCGGTCGAAGCGGACGCGCATGTGCGTGATCTGGTGGGTCAGATGGCCAGTGATCCGCAGGCAGCGTATGCGGGCATGACGGATGATGCGGTGCTCGGTGACGTGTTCTGGTCTGCTGAATCGGTGGATGCGTGGGTGGGGTTGGCAGCACTGCTCGAGGCTGATAATCGGGCGGTGACGATCGATTGGGATGAGCTGCCGACGAATCTGGTCGAGTTGATCGAAGACCTCACGGTTGTCGCGCAGGCCGGCCTGGACGGCTCGAAGCTCGATGCGCTGGTCGAGCTGCTCGACGATCTGGATGCGCCCGGGCTCGACCGCATGATGGTTGCTGTTGCGTTCGTCAACGCGTGGCTGTCACCTGCTGGAATCGTCTTTGTGCATTGGGATACCGATTCTGACTCGTACACCTTTGTGGCTGCAGGCACCGATCATGTCGATGACATCGTTTCGGCTGCCACCGCCTTGGGCAAGGAGGCAGCGCTGCCGACACTTGCCACCGTGCTCGCCTGACCCCAGCGGCCAGGACACCAGCGGCCAGTGGGCGGGGTGTCAGTGGTCGGGGCTGCAGCGTGGTGTCTGGTCGGTCAGCCGGTGATCGTGTTCGCTGGTGCGATCCGCAGAGCAGGGTGCACGCCGGTATCGGTCAAGGCAGCTCCGTACGTGTCGATCATCTGCTGCCAGGGGTGGGGATGCACGGTGCCGTCATCGCTGACGGTGTGCACGAAGTCGACTCTGGGCAGCAGTGCCTCGACTCCTGCGGGCAGTGAGCAGTACGTCACGTACGACCCATCACGGCCCTGGGCGAGCTCGACGGCGGGCACGAAACGCCCCGCCGCCGTGGTCTCGCCCAACACCTCGCGCTGTGCACCGTACCAGCGGGCGTCCCACGAACGAGTCAGCTGTGAGAACCCGACATTCAGGTCAGCGGCCCACGCGTAGCCCTGCCACCGGCTGCCATCAGCCGCGACGGTCAGCGGCCAGCCAGACACCGGAACCCGCACCGCCTGCGAAGCATCCAGGGCCGCGCGCACTGCTTTGCCCAACCCGTCATGGTCGTCGCTGCCGACCAGCACCAACAGGTCTTGGGCGACAGGAATGACCACAGGCCGCCCCGTCACCTGAAACCCGTCAATCGTGGCCGAATCAAGTATGGCAACGGCGATCTGTTCTGGATCGGAGAGAATCCAGGTGCCCGGCTGCACCTGAGACGTCTCGACCGCACGCCCGGAAAACGCCCGCGCACCGGCAGCGACCACCTCACCGAACCCGACACCCCACGCATCCACCATGTCGACACTGACCTGCACCAGACGGTCACCATCATCGATCACCGCACCCACACCCACCCCGGGTGCAAGGGCGAGCACCGCCTGTCTGCTGCCCGGATGACCAGCCGCATCCAAACGCAACCCGGCCACACCCGACACGTCCAGCCCCACCAGACGCAACCGCACCCGGCCAGCTACCGCCTCGAAACTCTCAAACACACCCATCACGCATCTCCCTGACCAACACCAGAACTACCCGCACCAGAAGCGCCCGCGCCCGCCGCACTCGGCAGGGGGCCAATGACTGAGTCCAGGTCCACTTCGTCTGGGCTGGGGCTGGTACCGATCAGGTCCGGGTGCTGGCTGCGCCATGCGGCGAGGTCTTTGGGCAGATACTCCGAGTCGAACCGGTCAGCATCGAGGCACAGCACCGAGATCACCGCCGCCGCCTCGAAACACCAATACCCAAAATAGTTCCCGGAGCCGCGCAGATCTCCCAGCGAGTGGGTGTCCCACCACCACGACTTGCGGCACTGCTTGTACCAACCATCCAGATACTTGGTGATGATCGCCACCTGCTCGTCCGGGACGTCGGTCTCGAACGCTGACGCCAACAGGCCGTAGGCGGGCCGCTTGGCCGCATCCACGGTACCGATCTGCCGGTCAGGCAGCGCCGAGGCCACCAGCCGGTCCAACAGACGATCATGCCCACCAGGCCAGCCCGGCCACGCCTCGACCACCGCACCAACCCACACCGGCCCAACCCCCAAACACACACCCAACGACACCAAACGCAACACACGCTCATAATCCGGCAGGCCCGTATCAGAGTGCGCCAGCCACGACCAGCCCTTCATCTGCTCGACCGTGAACTGGCTCACACGACGACGAGCCTCCACGAACACAGCCACGGTCGGAAACAACCGCTCGCGCAGCACCCCAAGATCCACACCAAACGAATACCGATGCAACCACCCCAACTCCACATTGCCCATCCAAGCGGTGGTATCGGCGATCAGACTCAGTGGTGTCGACTTTCTTTCAGCAACAGGCCAGAGCGTCTCGTTGGAGTACTTTTTGAAGATTGCTGCTTTCCCGTCATCAGCTTTGATCCATTTACGGTAGAACTCTTCGTCGCGTCGCCAGTCGCGCATTGTCTGGCCTCCCATGACTTCTCCTGTTGTCTCTTGCTGAGTGACTGCATATGAGCCCCTGACAGATTCAGCGGCTCACAGCAGCACGGTACCGTGTTTGACCTCACAGGCCACAGACCCTGCACCCTCGATACGATTCAAGTGCACCACACCATCTAACGGGTCGATCAGCCGCAGAAACCCATCAAAGGCGACACCCTGCCTATACTCACCCCACCACGCCAACACACCCGGCGGCAACACCTTCCGAAACCGACGCCGAGCCCTCTTCGACACCACACCACCAGACGACACAAACCCCGGCAACACATACCGACCATCCACAACCAACCCTCACTTCCCCACCACAACCTCAAACCGCACATCCACAAACGAACGCTGCGCCTGCCACTGGGTCAAGTACAACACCCGTCGGCGCTTCTGTCTGATCTTGGCACGTGTTCGACCCCTACCCAGTCAAGAATTGCGCGTAGAAGAGATTGCAACGCAACCAAGGAAGTGACGTAGAGAACTGGTTCTATCGCTACGTCCACAATGTACGTCTGCGGAATAGAGTAGCGAGCCGCTTCCACCTGGTGCGCAACCGAATGAGAAACTACCACTAGTCAAAATGAACGGAATCTCGATCAAGACAATTGAGTTTAAGCTGCTGCGCCTCAAATAGCGATAGAAGTTCTTGAGCAGAATGCTCATGAGAGAGAACAAACTCACATTCCGATTGAGTTATCGGGATCGCTTGCAACCATGAAATTGAGAAGCTGGGAAACGACAAAACATGTGTATGCTCAAAGCTAAACGGAGCAGTCAACAGCAGTCCGGTTGTCGTAATACAATCGTTATACCCCGAGAGAACGCCCTCACAGACAATATCAGGCCGAAGTACTCTGTAACCGGACGCCAGCTGAAATCCACAAGCCGCAATACCGTGACCAATAATATCCCATTGAGAAGCACATACAGCTAGGATCTCAACACGTAGTGGCTGGCCTTCGATTTCAAGTTCATTGTCAAATTGACTAATTCCGATTGACCCGTAGCATGTTTCTCCCAGGGTCGGCGTATCCCGTGCACGTAGTATGTCAATATGCAGTTGCTCATCCTCCTGTGAGTATCGTTCAAACTCAGGTCGATACTCTTGCGGGAGGTGGAAAATGGTCTTACCGATATGCCGAGCCGTATCTAAACGATAATCAGACATTTAGAGCCATCTTCCTGAAATCGAACTCTCATCTCGATTATAAGACCGATCGAGTTTCGTTACTGTGATAGCTGTTCTAGAGGCCGCCAAGGCCCATAGCGAGTTGAACCATCCTGCTCGTCAAAAAGCGTCTCGATCAATCACTCGTGGTGCTTGACGAACCCATGGCAGGGTTCATGCCCCTTACCGCAAAGGCTGCGATACTCTACGGCAACCCCGGTGTTAGGACTTTCAACAAGCCTCTGAGAATCTACAGCTGTCTCGCAGACCTGAACTCGAACGCCCCTACGCAATCCACTTGGCCTCCTGTAGCTATGTGTCTGGCTTCACGGATCAAGAGCACCCCTGTCACACAAGGCACCGGCCCCAAGCACCATGCTCAGCGCCGCCACCTCCACATCAACAAGATCGCCTCCGCATGGGCATAGCAAATCAGGGAGGTCACAAGCAGAACAGGAGCAGCGAACGTCGCGCTCGCGATCACCCAACCCGTCGGACCCGACCGAAACTACCCCGCCACCAAAGCCATGGCTGCGATCACGCGGCAAATGTCTCCCCGTTCGGGTTTCCGTGGCACCTTCTTCTTCATGGTCTTCTTGCTTGGGCGGACGAACATCCAGAAGATCACCGGGAACGCGAGCAGAACCAGGAGTAGGGCTGGGCCATTGCGATGTGAGTAGTCGACCGTGGTGGTCCACGGCACCTGCATCAGCACATACACCAAGGCGGCCACCGACTCGACAAGACCAATCCAGCATAAGCACATCAGGATACCTACCAGCAGACTTCTGGTCTTTTCTAGACGCGCCAAGTCAACACCATTGAGTTCTTCCAAGTCGAGTTTCCGCGCCTCTGGTTCAGGCTTTGGCCCTAGTCAGGGTTGTGTCATTGTGCAGCCCCGTTGTTGGAGTCTGTCGTACCTTGGTTGGGTCGGGTGCTGCGGCGTTGGCTCCCGTGATGTTCTCTACGACATGCTTTGCCGTGAACTTGGCCGCGTCAACACCTAAGCCTGCGTGCTCGCCCGCGAACGCGGCACCCACATGCGCACCCCACGACGGGTTCGCCCCGGAAATAGCCGCCGCGTCAGGGAACTTCGACAACAGCACACCGTCGGCAGCGTTCGTCACGGAGTACACCCCCACATTCCCCGCGGCACCAAACGCGGCCTGGGTGACGAACCCTTTCATGCCTTGACTGGCTCCCGCACGCATCGCGGTCTCACGCACACCCAAAACAAGATCCCCAGACACGCGACTCAACATACCAGTCCGGGGCCGCAACCCCTGCCCGGCATGTTCGAACACACCCGTGGCCCCGTCAACACCACGCCTACCTGCATCAGCCGTGAGCGTTCAGGAACAGTGCAGGGTGGGCCGATTCAACCCAACGCACCACCCTCACGCAAGAACTCATACGACAGGTACAACTGACCAAAAATGAAGGCGCAGGTGCCGAACATGACCAGGACCACGAAAAGAATGAGCGTGAAAACACTCCAGTGCTTGGTCTCTGATTCTGCGGCCTCCTTTGCCTTCTGCTCGGCAGTGCGCGGGCGCACGAACCACCAGAAAGCCAATGGGAACGGGAGCAGGGCTAGGAGTGGGGCACGGCCGTTGCGACGTGAGTATTCCACCGTGGTAGTCCACGGCACCTGGGTCAACACATACACCAACGCGCCCACCGACACGACAAGACCAACCCAGGACAACCAGTTCCAGATCCGTCCGAGTACCTTCCCGGTCTTGTCCCAACGCCCCGGGTCGACACCGCCACTCGCGGCGTCGCTAGCCGCAGACTCCGAGCCTGCCCCTGGTCCAGACTTTGGTTCAGGCTCTGGCCCTGACTGGGGTTGGGGGTGGGTCATTGCGTGGCCCCGTGGCTGGAGTCTGTCGTACCCTGGTTGGGTTCGGGTGCTGCGGCGTTGGCTCCAGTGAGGTTCTCTACGACATGCTTTGCCGTGAACTTGGCCGCGTCAGGGAACTTCGACAACAGGCCACCACCAACAGCATCAAGCCCAGCGTCAAACATGTCATAGTCGTCTTCAGTACCGTTGAGCTGATCCTCGACCACGCCACCGGCCACCTCAGCACCAGGCACTGTCCAGGGCTTTCCGTCGGCAGCGTTCGTCACGGAGTACACCCCCACATTCCCCGCGGCACCGAACGCGGCCTGGGTGGCGAAGCCTTTCATGCCTTGGCTGGCTAGTGCACGGGTCGCGGTTTCACGTACTCCCATAGCAAGATCCCCAGACACGCGACTCAACATACCAGCCTCGACCCGCAACCCCTGCCCGGCATGCTCGAACAACCCCGTGGCCCCGTCAACACCACGCCTACCTGCATCAGCCGTGAGCGTTCAGGAACAGTGCAGGGCGGGCCGATTCAGCCCAACGCACCACCCTCACGCAAGAACTCATACGACAGGTACAACTGACCAAAAATGAAGGCGCAGGTGCCGAACATGACCAGGCCCACGAAGACTAGAATCTTCAAGAAGGTCCAGTCTTCAGCTTCCTCCGTGATGGGCGTCTTCGCCCTGAGCGCTCGAATCTTTTTGATTGGGCGCACGAGCCGCCAGATGATCACCGGGACCCCGAGCAGAACCAAGAGTGGGGCACGGCCGTTGCGACGTGAGTATTCCACCGTGGTAGTCCACGGCACCTGGGTCAACACATACACCACGGCGGCCACCGACACGACAAGGCCAGCCCAAAGCAACCAGTTCCAGATCTGTCCGAGTACCTTCCCGGTCTTGTCCCAACGCCCCGGGTCGACACCGCCACTCGCGGCGTCGCTAGCCGCAGACTCCGAGCCTGCCCCTGGTCCAGACTTTGGTTCAGGCTCTGGCCCTGACTGGGGTTGGGGGTGGGTCATTGCGTGGCCCCGTGGCTGGAGTCTGTCGTACCTTGGTTGGGTTCGGGTGCTGCGGCGTTGGCTCCAGTGAGGTTCTCTACGACATGCTTTGCCGTGAACTTGGCCGCGTCAACACCTAAGCCTGCGTGCTCGCCCGCGAACGCGGCACCCACATGCGCACCCCACGACGGGTTCGCCCCGGAAATAGCGGCAGCGTCAGGGAACTTCGACAACAGGCCACCATCAACAGCATCAAGCAAACCGTCAACCAGGTCATAGTCATTCTCAGGACCGTTGAGCTGGTCCTCGACCACGCCACCGATCACCTCAGCACCAGCCGACGCAACCACCCCCGCGCCCGCTTGGGCAGTATCACCATGAAAGAGCGCTCCGGCTTTTCCGGCTTGGGATCCGAGGCCGCCAGCGGCCGCGCCACCAGCCGCGGCGGCTGCGGCACCAGACACCGTCCAGGGCTTCCCGTCGGCAGCGTTCGTCACGGAGTACACCCCCACATTCCCCGCGGCACCAAACGCGGCCTGGGTGACGAACCCTTTCACACCTTGACTGGCTCCCGCACGCATCGCGGTCTCACGCACACCCAAAACAAGATCCCCAGACACGCGACTCAACATACCAGTCCGGGCCCGCAACCCCTGCCCCGCATGTTCGAACACACCCGTGGCTTGGTCAATACCACGCCTCCCCGCAGCGAGCACGCCTTGATAGATCGGATCATTCCGCACCCCCGAAATGACACCATCAACTGCCCGCCGTGACGCTCCGGCCAGGGCCTCACCCGCACGAGACGCCGCCCTACTCACGCCCGCCACCGCAGCACCCCCGGCCCTACCCACCCCATGCGCAGCACGACTCAACCCCTTGGCCAGGGCCTTCCCGCCTTTGGCGAACGCACCGCCTGGAATGAAGTTCAGCCCCATCGACACCACGAACTCGCCCAACGACATGTTGCCCTTGGCGAACTCAGCAACATCATCAGCAGTCAGCAGCGCCCCCGCACCGAACGCGATACCAGCAGCGATCCACCCCGCTGGACCCGACAGAAACAACCCCGCCACAGCGGCAACCACGACCACCACTGTCGCGACCGTGACCAGCACCTTCCACGCATCAGAGTTGGTGAGCTTCTCCCACCAAGAATCCTTCGGAATCGCACTGTCGGTCGCGGCCTGCAAACGACCCGCCGTGGTATGCGCGTCTTCTTGATACGACTGCTTCGCCTGTGCAACAAGGCGTCTGGCCGCATCCAGCCGCGACTGCGCGTCACCGACCTGGGACGACGCCGACCCCACACGAGAGGCCGCGTCCTGCTGCTGCCGGTACAGAGAACGCACCACAGACCCCGACGGCACCGACAACCCAGAGGGCACCTGATCAGCCGGCGCTGACCCCCACTGCTGAAACACACGGTTCTGCCGGGAATACTCCGACTGGGCCGATTGCTGCTGGGCCTGCGCAGACGCCAACGATGCCTCAGCAGACGCCAGATCGGCCCTCTACACCCGCTCAGTGTGGTCGATTCGGTGTCTCTCATCCAGCTTCTCGTCGAGCTCGGCGAGAATCTCCCGGCACCGTACGACGTCTTCCTGAGTGCCCGAGAGTTCGAACTCGAAGAGCATCGGTCGGCCAGAACGCTGCGCGATCTGTCGTGCGGCTGCCTGGTAGTGTTCGCCAAAATTCCGGTTTCCAGATCCGATGACCCCCACCATGTGTCGTCGGTTCTGCGGCGAGGCCAGAAACCTCAGCACGGCCTTCGGCAGGGTGTCATTGGCCCCGTTGCCCGCTTTGTACGAGGGCGTCAGCAGCACCCAGGGGCCGTCGGTGACGCTGTTGCGCACGTCGTGATCTGAGAGGTCGCGCACATCTCTGTTCAGATGCCCGGCGAAGCGTCGCACCAAGCCACTGGCTGACGAGTAGTAGTAGATCGGCGTCTCTCTCATGTTCTCCATCATGCCTCTTGCCTCAGCGTCGATTGGTTCCCTGCCGGCGAGCTGCCGAATCGCTCAGTAGACTGCTGGTCATGTCCCTCTCAGTGAAGCGCGCACGCAGCGCTGACGATCGCGCCGCCTGCCGCACTCTGCTCCAGGCAGAGCTCCGGACGACGATGCCGCTGTTTCCTGACGAACCCGACGCGCAGACGGCCGCACTGGTTCGATCCCTCGGAGGAGTCGATGAGACGGTGCTCGCCGCGCGCGACGATGACGGAACCCTCTTGGGCGCCTGTGTGCTCCGTGCAGACACCGAGGTCTACATGATCATCGCAAATGGTCTGGATCCACGTATCGCGCGTTCGTTCGTCTCACAGTGGGCGCTGCTCCCCCAGCTCGCCGTCATTCCCGAGCACCGTGGAGCCGGCGTCGGCCGGGCTCTGGTCGAGGCTGCCCTTGCGATTTCGTCTCTGCATCCCAGCATCGCGGGGGTCTACACCTTCGCCGAAGAGGTCTGTCAAGAGGCATCCGAGGGGTTCTTCGCCGCGCTCGGGTTCACCGCGCACGACACTCAGAACGTGACTCTGCCCATCCTGGCGCCCGGCACTGATCAGCTGCTGCCGGTTCCGATCTCGCACGACGGCACGCGCACCGGCCGCTATATGACGAAGAGCATCCGCCGAGACCATCGCTGAGCGGCCGTCTCAGGCCCAGGCTAGGCACTCAGCCGTCTGACGGCCCGAGCCTCGCAGCCAACGCGGCGACCTGTGCCGAACGGCGGGCGTCTCGCTCTGTGAGATCTCGTGAGCCTTCCGAGCAGAGTGCGTCAGGCACGAGCATTCCAGAGAGCACATTGCAGACCTCGCTCAGATTTGGCAACTGGCTGATCTCTCCACGATCGACTGCACGTTCGAGGGCAGACCTGACCGTGTCGCGAAAGGGGCCGATGAACTCCCGGTTCAACAGGGGCATACAAGAACCGTCTGACATGCCGCGATACGCCAGATACGGCAGCACCGCACGAAGAAATCGATCGTTCAGCCGTTCCACGGAGACGAGCTGAACGGCGTACAGATCTTCTTCGAGACTTCCGTGGTCTGAGGCGTTGAACGAGGTGGCGCGTGAATTGACGACGAACAGCAGCATCTCGTCGAGGCTCTTGAAGCGACGGTAGAATGCAGGTCTCGTGGTCTTCGCCGCGGTCACGACCGATGAGATCGTCACCTCACGCAGACCGTGAGCAAGCGTGATGTCGACGACGGAATCGATGATCGCCTGAGAGACGCCTGCGTCAAGAGGCCGACCGGAGCTCTCGCGTGCTGACGTGAGACGGGGATCAGTCAAGGGGCTCCTAGGTGAGACGGCCGATACGGTTCGTCTCGGGCCCGAAGACCCGAGACGAACGGTCCCCCCATTGGTTCCCCCGTTGCACAGTGTATCGCATAATCATCGTCTGACGTGGCACCCACCTGTGATTGCTCAGGCTGAGCGGGGTGTCACAGCGACATGCGCGCCACAGACTCGCCATAAGGGGTCTCGCCGACGGTCATGAAACCGACGTGCTCGAAGAATGGTCCGGGGCCGTCTTCCCCGGGTTCGTAGATCACATAGAGCGCCCCAAAGCCGCGTGTCCGAGCCTCGTCGGCCAGTGCCTCGACGGCGAACCGCCCGATGCCCCTTCCCTGCCCCCGGGCGTCTACGTGGATGCGCCAGAGAGCCGCGCTGAACTCGTCGCGATCAGCGTGCGGGTCGAAGCTGCCGTGGATGAAGCCGACGACCTCGTCGGTCTCGTCATCGACCACAACGCGCTGCCACGCGGTGTCGGGGTTCACCACCGAGACCGCAGCTGAGTACGAGACGGGAGCGATGTACTGCGCCTGGCCTGGCTTCAGCGAGAGCGCGTTGGCAGCGATGATGTATTTCGCGTTCAGTTCTTCAAGTCTCAGTGTGCTCATGGCAGCATCATATGGCACCCTGCCCGAGAAGACCTCAGCATATACGTCTGCATGACGACCGCTGCCTCAGCTGTGTCGTGTCTTCCGGCCTGAGTGAGCGGTCGATAGCTGCCCTGCAGCAGCATGAGGCCGTGCCAACGGGGTCAGCCGCTGCAGCAGCTCGACGTGATCAGGGGTCAGATCAGCCGTGCTGTTGACGCCGAGCAGCTGCAGTGTGCGCGTGTACTCGCCTCGCAGCAGCTCAAGCACCTTGGCGACGCCTTCTTTGCCCGCAGCCATCAGCCCGTAGAGGTAGGCGCGCCCAATCATCGCCATGTCGGCACCATTGGCAACGGCGGCGACGATGTCGGCACCGTTCATGATGCCGGTGTCGATGAGAATGGTGTAGTCATCGCCCAGCTGGGCACGCACTTCTGGCAGCAGGTGCAGCGGCACCGGAGCTCGGTCGAGCTGTCGCCCGCCGTGGTTCGACAGCCAGACGCCGTCGGCACCGTGGTCGCGCACCCGCTTGGCGTCATCCACGTTCTGAATGCCTTTGACGACCAGGTTGCCCTTCCACTGCTCGCGAAGCCAGTCGACGTCGTCGAACGAGACCGTCGGGTCGAACATCTGGTTGGCCAGCTCGCCGACCGTGCCCTGCCACGAATCCAGCGCCGCGAATCTGAGCGGCTCGGTCGTCAAGAAGTTGAACCACCACCATGGGCGAACGGCACCGTTCATGAACGTCTTGCCGGTGAGCCTCGGCGGAATGGTCATGCCATTGCGCACATCGCGAAGGCGGGCGCCGGCCACAGCGGTGTCGACCGTCACGATCAGCGTGTCAACGCCTGCCTGCTGCGCCTGCTCGATCAGCTTCAGCGACCGGTCGCGCTCTTTCCAGAGGTAGAGCTGGAACCAGTTGCGACCGCCTGGCGTGCTCTGGGCGAGTGTGTCGATCGAGGTGGTGCCCATGCACGAGAGGCTGAACGGAACGCCCGCGTCACGTGCCGCCTGCCCGGCAGCGACCTCGCCCTCGTGATTCATCATGCGCACGAAGCCGGTTGGGCAGATGCCGAGAGGCATGGCGGCACTGGCGCCGAGCACCTCGGTGCTGGTGTCGATCTCTGCGATGTCACGCAGCACCGAGGGGTGAAAGACGATGTCGCGGTAGGCCTGGCGTGCCCGCCGCAGGCTGATCTCGCTCTCGGCCGCACCGTCGGTGTAGTCGAAGGCCACTTTCGGTGTGTGACGTTTCGCGATGCGCCGGATGTCCCAGAGGTCGGCAGCCTTGTCGAGTCGGCGCTTCTTACCATTGGGCTCGAACGGCTTCAGCCGCAGAAACTGGCTGAACTCTTTGGGATCTGGGAATCGACGCTTCGTCATTGTCTTGCTGATCTCTTCTCGTCGTGGTTCAGTAGCCGGCCTGTTTGTCGACCACACCGGCGAACTCGACGGCGCTGCCGCCGTCGCTCTCGCCGAGGAATGCGCGCACGTTGTGGCTGATTCGAGCTGACAGCGGCTTCTGCGCCATCGCCCAGGTGTTCGCCGTGTGCGGTGTGATGATCACGTTGCCCGCCGTCCACAGCGGGTGACCGTCGGGCAGAGGCTCGGGGTCGGTCACGTCGACGCCTGCGCCCGCGATCTCGCCCTGGGTGATGGCCTCGGCCAGCGCATCCGTGTCGATCTGTGGGCCGCGGGCGATGTTCACGACGACCGCGTCGTTCGGCAGCGCCTTGAACTCTTCGGCCCCGAGCAGGTGCTTCGTGCCGGCCGTCAGTGCCGCAGCGAGGATGATCACATCGAACTCTGCCACCAGACTGCGGAATGTCTGGTCGTCGACGACGCGCTCAGCTCCTTCGACAGGCTGCTGACGACGTCGCACGACCGTGATCTTCGCGCGGAACGGCTGCAGCAGACGCACAATCTCACGACCGATGCCGCCGGCGCCCACGACTGCCACCCGCAGGTCGTAGAGAGAGCGGCCGGCCTGAGCGCTCCAGCTAGTGCGCCGTGAGTAGGGGCCGAAGTCACGCAGCGCAGCGAGAGTGAGAGCCAGAGCGTGCTCGGCGACCGGCTCGTCGTAGGCTCCCTTGGCAGAGGTGAACGTGATCGAGCTGTGACTCGTGAAGACGTCGGTGAACGCGTCGACGCCGGCGAAGGGCAACTGCACCCAGCGAACCTGAGGGTTGGCGTCGAGCACCTCAGCGAGCTGCGAGGCGCCCTTCGGATCGAGCCAGACCACACCCTCGGTCTCGGCGCTGAGCGGCTGCGCCTCGACGCCGCCTGCGGCGACGGCCTTGACGAACGGGGCCTGAGCCTCGGGAAGAACGGTGATCGTCATGGGAACTCCTTTGTGTGATGACTGAATCGCGTGTGTCACAGACTCAGGCGATCGACTCCTGCAGGTCTCTGCGCTCCTGCTCAAGGTCGACGAGCATACGCTGCACGTTGCGCACCTGGTCTGGCGGAGCGACGGCCGCTCCTCGCGAGAGTCTACCGAGCAGTTCGCGGATGCGCTGGTCGAGTCGGTCAAGCAGGTACCGGGTCAGCACCTCGCGTGCATAGGCGGCCGCCTCGGCACCGGTGCTCACCGGCAGCTGGGTCATCGCCAGTTCGCCGACCAGCGACTGCAGCTCGGGCGCGACGCGCTCGCCGACCGTCTCGACGCGGTTCTTCTGCTCGGCGTAGTTCGGCACCGAGAACAGCACTTCGAGCAGCTGACGCAGGCGGGGTTCGTTGACCGGCAGCTGTTCGACACGGCTGCGCAGATCGGGCGGGCACAGCTCGGGCACCTGCAGAAGAGCCTCGGCGAGCTGCACCTCGCGTCTGGCATGCTGCGAGCCCATCGGCAGATCGGCTCGGTGCACCGGCACAGCGGGAGCGGGCGCGCTCACGGCATCCGCCCGCTGCTCGGCATCACCGGCTCTGACGAAGCCCGACCCCACCTGCTGCGCGCTCACCGCAGGCGCGTCAGGCACGTCAGGCGAAGCCGTCGAACGCCGCGACCGATCGCGTTCTGCGGCTCGCACCGCGCGCAGAGCCTCGTCGGGGTCTGCCCCGACCAATCCGGCGAGCACGCGGGCATAGCCGGGCTGCAGCGCCCGGTTGCGCAGACTGGCGACAATCGGAGCGGCCTGCTGCAGCGCCTGCACCTGGCCTTCGACAGTGTTCAGATCGAAACGCTTGATCACCTGGCGCATGGCGAACTCGAAAAGCGGGGTCTTCGCCGTGATCATGCTGCGCACGGCCTGATCGCCCCGGCTCATGCGCAGATCTGAGGGGTCAAGGCCGTCGGGTGCGATGGCCACGTAGGTCTGCGCGACGAAGCGCTGCTCTTCGGCGAACGCGCGCAGAGCGGCCTTCTGCCCCGCCTCATCGGGGTCGAAGGTGAAGATCACCTCGGCCGGCTTGGAGGCATCGTCGGCAAGAACCCGTCGGATGACCTCGATGTGCCCCGGGCCGAAGGCGGTGCCGCAGGTGGCGACGGCGGTGTCGACGCCGGCCAGGTGGCAGGCCATCACGTCGGTGTATCCCTCGACCACGACCACCTGACGCTTCTTCGCGATGGCGCGTTTGGCGAGGTCGAGACCGTAGAGCACCTTTGCCTTGTGATAGACGTCGGTCTCGGGTGTGTTGAGGTATTTCGGCCCTTGATCGTCGTCATAGAGTCTGCGGGCACCGAACCCGATCGTGCGGCCGGTGAGGTCGATGATCGGCCACATCAGTCGACCGCGAAACCGATCGTAGACGCCGCGCTGGCCCTGCGAGACGAGCCCGGCGGCGATCAGCTCGTCATTGGTGAATCCGCGCTGCTGCAGGTGGTCGCGCAGGCCGTTCCAGCCTTTGGGCGCATAGCCCATGTGAAACTCGTGGGCTGCGTGGGAGTCGAAGTCACGGCGCAGCAGCTCGGCGCGGGCGACCTTCGCCTCGGGGCTGTTCAGCTGTTGGGCGAACCAGCTGCGCGCAGCCTCGTTGGCCTCGAGAATGCGGGCACGACGGCCGCGAGCCTGCAGATCGGGGCCGCCGTCTTCGTAGTGCAGCTCGTAGCCCAGCCGATCGGCGAGCTGCTCGACCGCCTCGGTGAAGGTGACGTGATCCATCTTCTGCAGAAACGTGAAGACGTCGCCGCCTTCGCCGCATCCGAAGCAGTGGTAGTAGCCGAGCTGGGGGCGCACGTGGAATGAGGGCGAACGCTCGTCGTGAAACGGGCAGAGACCCTTCAGAGAGCCGATGCCGGCCGACTTCAGCGTCACATACTGGCCGATGACCTCAGAGATGTCGATGCGCGAGCGAATCTCGTCGATGTCGCGTCGTGCAATCCGTCCGGCCATGCCCACCAGTCTAGATCCTCGGCGCTGATCCGCCCCGTGTGGCTCGACGCGACCTTCCTCGCTGGTGCGTCGACGAGGCGCGGCTATCCCTCGACGAAACGTGCGTACCAGTGCTCGGCCGAAAGATCGGTCAGCATCGCCACCTGATCGACGACGACACGCCGACGCCCGTCGTCGTCGGGTGCCGCTCGCCACAGCTCGCGGAAGGCGGGCTCGAGATGTGCGTCCCCAGTCGACCACAGCGCGTCGAGCAGCGCCGCCAGCATCGAGCGCTGCCGCTCGTAATACGGCTGCAGGCTGTCGGAGGCCATGATGAACATGCCCACGATGCCTTTCAGCAGGGTGATCTCGGCTGAGGTCGCGGCCGGGAGCTCGACGTCGGCGCGGTAGCGGATCAGGCTGCCGACTGGATGTGCGGCACGGGTGGCCTCAGTGACTGATCGGCAGAACCGGCCGATCAGCTCGCTGGTGAGATCTTTGAGCTGGGCGAGATGCTCGCGGCTCTCACTCCAATTCCAGAGCCAGAGCGGCAGCCGCTGCAGACGATGCAGCGCAGCGGCCAGCTCGTCTGGCGAGTGCCGTGTGCCCGTCCAGATCATCGCTCCGCGCAGGACTTCGTCGAGATGCTGCGGATCGTTGATGATCTCAGGGTCGACATAGCGCTCGACGATGCCGTCTTCGAAGTCATGCACCGAGTAGGCGATGTCGTCGCTGAGATCCATGACCTGCGCCTCGATGCACCGCCGCCCTGCGGGCGCCCCGGCTCGCAGCCATTCGAAGACCGGCAGATCGTCGGCGTAGACGCCGTACTTCAGCGGGCCCCCGGTCTCGTCGGCGCGGCGCACACCCTCTTCGACGCCCCAGGGATACTTCGCGGTGGCGTCAAGCGTGGCACGCGTCAGGTTGAGCCCGTAGCTGACTCCGTCGACCATGCGCTTTGTCTCAAGGCGGGTGAGCAGCCGCAGCGTCTGCGCGTTGCCCTCGAAGCCGCCGAAGCGCACTGACCACTCGGCCAGGGCCATCTCACCGTTGTGTCCGAACGGCGGGTGTCCGAAGTCGTGGGCGAGGCAGGCGCTGTCGACCAGATTGGGGTTCAGCCCGAGCGACTTGCCGAGTTCGCGACCCACCTGGGCGACCTCGAGCGAGTGCGTCAGTCGGTTGCGCACGAAGTCGAGGCCTGCGGTCGGCGAGAACACACCGGTTTTGGCCGACAGCCGGCGCAGAGCCGAGGAATGGATCATTCGACCTCGATCGCGTTCGAAGTCGCCGCGGCGGTTCGTGTGGGTCTCTGGGTACCAGCGCTCCCGGTCGGCTTTGGAGTACTTCGCCCGCTTCAAGCGCCCCGACGACGTGACCGCCACCGTGGCAGCCGCGCGACTGTCGCGCGCCCCGCTCTCAGTTTCGCTCATGCGATCAGCCGCCGCTCACGTCGAGTTCGGCCTCGAGCAGGCAGGACGACTGCTCGGCGTCGAGCAGGTTCGACTCAAGCCAGTGCTCGGGCAGGTGCGGACGCTTCGGGCGACCGGCGCGACCACGCGGCCCCTCGGCGT
Organism: Pseudoclavibacter sp. CFCC 13611; assembly: GCF_008831225.1. Classification (NCBI taxonomy): domain Bacteria; kingdom Bacillati; phylum Actinomycetota; class Actinomycetes; order Micrococcales; family Microbacteriaceae; genus Pseudoclavibacter; species Pseudoclavibacter sp. CFCC 13611. The sequence continues at coordinate 785,710 of NZ_WBKE01000002.1, forward strand.
CTTTGCCCGGGTAGCGCACGCTTGCGTCGAGCTGCCCCACCAGGTCTTCGAGCTCGCCGAACGTCTCGACCAGCGCCATGCGCTGGCGCAGCTCGCCGCCGACCGGATACCCCTTGAAGTACCAGGCGACGTGCTTGCGGATGTCGCGGCAGGCGTGCATCTCGTCGTCGAAGAAATCGCCCAGCAGACGCGCATGCCGCAGCAGGGCCTGCCCGACCTCTCGCAGATTCGGCTGCGCGGGCTGATACTCGTAGCTCGGCCTCGTCGGGTCGGCGGCATACGCGGCGAACGCCCGCTCCAGGTCTTGGAACAGCCATGGTCGCCCCAGGCAGCCGCGACCGACGACCACGCCATCGACGCCGGTCTCACGCACCATGCGGATCGCATCCTCGGCCGACCAAATATCGCCGTTGCCCAGAACCGTCACGTCGGGAAGCATCTCGCGCAGGCGGGCTATCGCCGACCAGTCGGCATGCCCCGAGTAGTGCTCGGCCGCCGTGCGCCCGTGCAGCGCCACCGCTGCGACACCGGCGTCACGGGCTGCCTTCGCGGCCCACTCGAAAGTCATGTGATCGTTGTCGATGCCTTTGCGCATCTTGACCGTCACCGGCAGATCGCCCGCACTGCGCACCGCGGTCTGCACGATCGAGGCGAAGAGGTCGTGCTTCCAGGGCAGAGCCGCTCCCCCGCCTTTGCGGGTCACCTTTGGCACTGGGCAGCCGAAGTTGAGATCGATGTGATCGGCGAGGTCTTCGGCCACGATCATGCGCACCGCCTCGCCCACGGTCTTCGGATCGACGCCGTAGAGCTGCACCGACCGCGGCGACTCATCGTCGTCGAACGTGATCAGGCGCATCGTCTCGGCGTTGCGCTCGACGAGGGCACGCGTCGTGATCATCTCGCAGACATAGATGCCGCCGCCATAGTCGCGGGCAAGATGCCGAAACGCGCGGTTCGTGATGCCTGCCATCGGTGCGAGCTCGACCGGGGTGTCGACGTGCAGGCGGCCGATCTGCAGGCCCCGAGTGGCCGAAGGCACGTCTGCTGGTGCGGATTCGGCGTCGTTCCGCCGTTCTGCGCGCGTCTGCGTCGCAGGTCGGGCATCGGCCGAAGCGGTGAGATGTTCTGTCATGCGCTACTTCTGTGTTCTCTGCATCGGGGGATGCTGTTCGTCATCGCCGTCGGTCGACGGCTGAAGGGTTCGGATAGAGACGGTGTCATCGGTCGGCTGTGCTGCGAACGTCGACTGTACTGCGAACGTCGGCTGCGCTCCGTGCCACACGGGCACCGGGTGCGGCGCAGGATGAAACCTGTTGTCAATGCGACGACGACGCGCCGCGATGAGCACCCAGCAGAGAAACGAGCCGCAGAGGATCACTTCTTGGAACAGCACGATCGGCGTGTCAGCAGAGCCCTCAAGCGTGTCGTCACCTGTGATGCCGGTGGCCTGCACCACGAACAGCAGCACGTTGTTGACCACGTGCAGCGCGATCGAGGCTTCGAGCCCGCCAGTGCGAATCGTGAGCCAGACCGTTGTGACGGCGAACACGACGATGCTCAGCTGCCCCCAGAAACCATAGCCGTGGCCTGCCGTGAACAGCAGCACACTGGGAATGGCCGCCACCCACGGCCGACGCACCCAGCCTCCGACGGTCTGCAGAATGAGCCCTCGGAAGACGATCTCCTCGGTGGCCGCCTGCAGCGGCACGAGCACGATGATCATGCCGAGCAGCACGGCGTAGGTCGGCCACCCGCCCCACCCATGTGTGCTCGACAGCGCGCTCGCCTCATGGTCTGAGATGCCGCCCGTCGTGAGCGACGCGATGATCGTGAGCACAGAGACCAGCACCTGCGTGCCCACGAACGTGACGACGGCAGGCATGACGCACCAGAGCATCCACCGCCAGCGGATGCGTGAGGTGACCGAGAGCATATGCCGCCACGGTCGCAGACCAGTCGACAGGCAGGCCAGCAGCACGGCCGGCGCCATCAGGATCACCGAGACGAGCAGCAGCGACAGCGTCATCGGATCGGTCACGCGAGAGGTGTCGAGCTGTTCAAGACCGGCGAGGCCGCTGCGGCTGTTTGCGAACATCGCGATACCGTAGACCACGAACAGCAGCACCGAGAGCACGAGGTAGTACACCACCGCGAGCAGCACCGTCAGCAGAGGCCGCCACCAGCGGTAGTTGGGCAGACTCAGCTGCAGGCGGTGAAACTGCAGAGGCTCGGGCCGCACCCACTCCCAGTGCCAGCCCAATGGCTGGTGCTGCCAGCCGAGTGGCTGCGGCTGCTCGCGCTGAGAGCGGGGCACGGTCACGCGCCGATCAGCCGCTGTGCCAGGTACCCTTCGATCTGGTCGAGCGACACTCGCTCCTGCGTCATCGAGTCGCGTTCGCGCACGGTCACGGCATGGTCGTCGAGGGTGTCGAAGTCGACGGTCACGGCGAAGGGCGTGCCGATCTCGTCTTGGCGACGGTAGCGACGGCCGATCGCGCCGGAGTCGTCGAACTGCACGTTCCAGTGCTTGCGCAGGCGCTCGGCCAGCCCCCGTGCCTCGGGCGAGAGCTTCTCGTTGCGCGAGAGCGGCAGCACGGCCACCTTGACGGGCGCGAGACGCGGGTCGAGATGCAGCACGGTGCGCTTGTCGGTGCCGCCTTTGGCGTTCGGCACCTCTTCTTCGTCGTAGCTGTCGACCAGGAACGCCATGAGCGAGCGGGTCAGTCCGAACGACGGTTCGATGACGTACGGGATATAGCGTTCGCCGGTGGCCTGGTCGAAGTAGCTGAGGTCGTTGCCCGAAGCCTCGGTGTGGTTCTTCAGATCGAAGTCAGTGCGGTTCGCGATGCCCATGAGCTCGCCCCATTCGCCGCCCTCGAAGCCGAACTTGTACTCGACGTCGATCGTCCCGGTCGAGTAGTGTGCGCGGTCGTCTTCTGGCACGTCGAACCGGCGCAGGTTGGCCGGGTCGATGCCGAGGTCGACGAACCAGTTCCAGGCGTCTTCGACCCAGGCTTTGAACGCCTCGTCGGCGTCTTCTGGCTTGACGAAGTACTCGATCTCCATCTGTTCGAACTCGCGAGTGCGGAAGATGAAGTTGCCGGGCGTGATCTCGTTTCGGAATGCCTTGCCGATCTGGCCGATGCCGAACGGCGGCTTCTTGCGCGCGGCGGTGACGACGTGGGCGAAGTTCACGAAGATGCCCTGAGCCGTCTCGGGGCGCAGATAGTGCAGACCCTGCTCGTTGTCGACGGCGCCGAGGTACGTCTTCATCAGCCCCGAGAACTGCTGCGGCTCGGTCCATGCGCCTGGCTGACCCGTCTCAGGATCATTCACGTCGGCGAGGCCGTTGACAGGCGGGTGACCGTGCTTCGCGGTGTACGCCTCGATCAAATGGTCGGCACGATAGCGCTTGTGCGTGTGCAGCGACTCGACCAGAGGGTCGGTGAAGGTCTCGACGTGCCCAGACGCCTGCCACACCTTGGTCGGCAGAATGATCGACGAGTCGAGACCGACCATGTCGGAGCGGCCGCGCACGAAGTCGTCCCACCAGCGACGCTTGATGTTCTCTTTGAGCTCGACGCCGAGAGGGCCGTAGTCCCATGCGGAACGCGTGCCTCCGTAGATGTCTCCAGAGGGAAAGACGAACCCGCGACGCTTCGCGAGTGAGATGACCGCATCGAGACGGGATGACTTGGACACACGCACTCCTGTTTCTTTGACTGTCGCCGAGATCGAGACATGGCTGGCACGTCACACGACCGCGGTCGAAAGGGCTTGGGCGCACGCAGGCACCCGTTCTCCAGTCTAGACGCCCGGCACAGAATCCGGGCGAGCCTCGACCGTTCGCTCCCCCGACGCCTCGGTGGGATGATCGACCGCGCCCCCGAACCGGCGATCGCGATGCGCGTACTCGACCACGGCATCCCACAGATTCGCACGCCGAAAGTCGGGCCAGAGTACGTCCTGAAAGACGAACTCGGCATAGGCCGACTGCCAGAGCAGAAAGTTCGAGGTGCGCTGCTCGCCCGAGGGTCGCAGAAAGAGATCGACGTCGGGCACCGGCCAGGTCGACAGGTGATGCTCGATGGTGCGTTCGGTGATGCCGCGCGGACGCAGCCGACCGGCGGCCACCTCTTCGGCCATCGCGCGCATGGCATCCACCAATTCGGCCCGCCCGCCGTAGTTCACACACATCGTGAGATCCATCACGGTGTTGTCTCGGGTCAGCTCTTCGGCGATCTCGAGGTCTTTGATGACCGAGCGCCAGAGCTTCGGGCGCCGGCCAGCCCAGCGCACGCGCACACCCCAGGCGTGCAGCTGATCGCGCCGCCGGTGCAGCACATCGCGGTTGAAGCCCATCAGAAAGCGCACCTCGTCGGGCGAGCGCTTCCAGTTCTCGGTCGAGAAGGCATACACAGAGAGATGTCTCACCCCCATCTGGATCGCCCCGGCGACGACGTCGAGCAGCGCCTCTTCGCCGGCCCGGTGCCCCTCGGTGCGGGTGAGACCGCGCTGGTTCGCCCACCGCCCGTTGCCGTCCATGACGATCGCGACATGCGCCGGCAGAAACTTCGCGGGGATCTTCGGCGGCTGCCCGCCGGCATAGTCCAGCGGCAGCATGGCGGGCTTCGAATCAGCTGAGGATGTCATAGCGCTCTGATTCTACGTGCCCTGACCGTCGAGGTGACGCAGGGAACGCACACGACGCTCCAGGTGGTACTGGGTGTACTTCGAGGTGACCTCGTGTGCCCGTGCTCGCGCGAGTGCGTCGTCGTCGCTGTCGCCGTCGACCAGTTCCCAGACGCCCGAGAGCAGCCCTGCGAGCACCTCCAGGGTGCGCGGTTCGACGGCGAGTGAGCCGCTCGGAGCGCAGGTGTCGCAGACCATGCCGCCGGCGACGGCCGAGAAGAGTCGGTGGGGCCCCCGTGCGCCGCAGCGTGCGCAGTCGGCGAACGACGGCGCCCACCCAGAGAGCGACAGCGCACGCAGCAGAAAGGCGTCTGCGGTCGAGACGGGATCGTGTTCCCCGCGGGCCAGCGACCGCAGTGCCGAGACGGTCAGTCGGTAGAGCGCCGGGTTCGCAGTCTCGGCGCTGAGCCGTTCGGCGGCTTCGAGCATCACGGTGCCCGCAGTGTACTTCGTGTAGTCGCCGGCGACGGCCGCACCGAAGTTCGCCAAGGTCACGGCCTGGGTGACGGTGTCGAGAGTGCGCCCCTCGAAGCACTGCAGGTCGACGACGCTGAAAGGCTCGAGGCGTGCGCCGAACTTCGACGAGGTGCGGCGCACGCCTTTGGCGACCGCTCGCAGCCGCCCGTGGTGGCGTGCCAGCATCGTGATGATGCGGTCTGCCTCGCCCAAGTCATGGGTGTGCAGCACGACCGCCTCATCACGATACAGGGGCACGCGGGGTCAGGCTCCTGCGGATGCGGTGGCCGGCTCGCGCTCTGCGTCTGCCGTCTCAGCTCGGATCGCGCGGTTCACAGCCGAGACCACGGCCTTGAGAGCCGCTGTCGAGCTGTCTGCGTCGATGCCGACGCCCCACAGACGCACCCCGTTGACGCTGGCGTCGACGTAGGCGGCTGCCACGGCGTCACGGCCCGAGCTCAGCGCGTGTTCGACGTAGTCTTCGACCTGTACGTCGACTCCCGCGTCGCGCAGGCTGTTGACGAACGCGTCGATCGGGCCGTTTCCGGTGGAGCCCACCTGCCTGCGCTCGTCGCCGCGGCGGATGTTCGCCTCGATGTGCACCTGACCGGTCATCTCAGAGGTGGTGCTCAGACCGAGCAGCTCGTAGTGGCCCCACTTGTTGCCCTGGTCGTCGGCCGGCAGGTACTCATCCGAGAAGATCGACCAGATCTGCGGGCTGCTCACCTCGCCGCCCTCGGAGTCGGTCTTGTGCTGGATGACCGACGAGAACTCCATCTGCAGGCGCTTCGGCAGATCGAGGTTGTGATCGGCTTTCAGCAGATAGGCGACGCCGCCCTTGCCCGACTGCGAGTTGACGCGGATGATCGCCTCGTAGTCTCGGCCGATGTCTTTCGGATCGATCGGCAGATAGGGCACCGCCCAGGGAATCTCGTTGAAGTCTTTGCCAACGTGATCGGCGTCGGCCTGCATGCGTTCCATGCCCTTCTTGATCGCATCCTGATGCGAGCCGCTGAACGCCGTGAACACGAGATCGCCGCCATAGGGCGTGCGCTCGTGCACATCGAGCTGATTGCAGAACTCGACGATGCGCCGAACGCGCGGGATGTCACTGAAGTCGAGCTCGGGATCGACCCCCTGCGTGAACAGGTTCAGCGCCAGGGTGACCAGGTCGACGTTGCCGGTGCGCTCGCCGTTGCCGAACAGGCAGCCTTCGATGCGATCGGCGCCGGCGAGAAAGCCCAGCTCGGCTGCAGCGACACCGGTGCCTCGGTCGTTGTGCGGGTGCAGCGAGATGAGCACCGAGTCACGGCGGTCGATATGGCGTCCCATCCACTCGATCGAGTCGGCGTAGACGTTCGGCGAGGTCATCTCGACGGTTGAGGGCAGGTTCAGGATCATCGGGCGCTCAGGAGTGGGATCGATGATCTCGATGACGCGGTTGCTGATCTCGGCGGCGAAGTCGAGCTCGGTGCCGGTGTACGACTCTGGCGAGTACTCGTACGTGATCTCGGTGTCGGGGATGTCCCCTTCGAGTCGCTTGCACAGCTGCGCTGCTGAGACGGCGATGTCGATGATTCCGGCGCGGTCTTTGTGAAAGACGACATCGCGCTGCAGCACGGAGGTCGAGTTGTAGAAGTGGACGACGGCGCGCTTGGCACCCTGCAGCGCCTCATAGGTGCGGTGCACCAAGTGCTCACGTGCCTGCGTCAGCACCTGGATGGTCACATCGTCGGGAATCGCTCCGTCTTCGATCAGAGACCGCACGAAGTCGAAGTCGGTCTGGCTGGCGGAGGGGAAGCCGACCTCGATCTCTTTGAACCCGAGCTCGACCAGCAGATCGAAGAGCACGCGCTTGCGGTGGGGATCCATAGGATCGATCAGAGCCTGGTTCCCGTCGCGCAGGTCGACTGCGCACCAGCGCGGGGCCTTCGTGAAGTGCTGATCGGGCCAGGTGCGATCAGGCAGTTCGACGGAGAACTGCTGGTGATAGGGAACGTACTTGTCGGTGTGCATGCCGCTGGGCTGCTGGCGGTTTTCCATTGTGCTTCTCTTCCTCGAGACTTGCGTGTCAAGACCACGACGAAACTCCGCGGCGAGGAAGGTCTTAGAATCTAAGACTCGCCGCGGCGGCTAAGAAGAAGCTGCACCGAACGCATGCGCAACAGCATAGCAGAACCCCCGAGGGCTCAGAATCCGAGGCGATCGAGGAGCTTCGGCGAGGTCTGCCACTCTTTGGCGACCTTCACCCGCAGATCGAGATGCACCCGGCCGCCGATCAGCTGTTCGATCTGCTTGCGCGCCGCGGTGCCGAACGCTTTCAGCCGCTGCCCGCCTCTGCCGATGATGATGCCCTTCTGCGAGTCGCGTTCGACGAAGACGCTGGCGTAGATCTTGGTGACTCCGCCCTCAGCCTCTGGGGCCTCGACGTCATCGATGACCACCGCCAGCGAATGGGGCAGCTCGTCGCGCACGTCTTCGAGCATCGCCTCGCGAATGAGCTCTGCGGCGCGCACCTCGATTGAGTCCTCGGTGTGGGTTTCGGCGTCGTAGAGCTGCTGCGAGGCGGGCAGCAGACGGATCAGCTCGTCGCGCACGACATCCACTTGGTCGTCGGTCACCGCCGAGACCGGAATCAGCGTCGCCCACTCGGCCAGCGCATCGATCTCGACCAGCCGGGCGGCCACGTCATCGGGCCGCACACGGTCGGTCTTGGTCAGCAGCGCGACGCGCTTGGCACGAGGATGTCGCCCGACCTGCTCAATGATCCGCCGGTCGCCCGGGCCGATCGCCTCGTCGGCCGGCAGGCACACGCACACCACGTCGACGCCGTCGAGCTCGGCCTCGACGATGTCGTTCAGCCGCTGCCCCAGCAGCGTGCGCGGGCGGTGCAGACCAGGTGTGTCGACGACGACGATCTGTCCGGCATCGGCAGTGAGGATGCCGCGGATCGCCCGTCGTGTCGTCTGCGGCTTCGCGCTGGTGATGGCGACCTTCTCGCCGACGAGCGCGTTCATCAGGGTGCTCTTGCCCGCGTTGGGACGACCGACGAAGGCCACGAAGCCGGCATGGAAGTCAGGATGACGGTGTGCTGCTGATGCGGTCGCGGACTCTGGCGCGGCCGGCGCACTGACCTCGGAGTCAGGCTGAACGGGTGATTCGGCGGAATCGGTCATGATCGGTCTCTCTCGGTGTCGGAGGCGCCGCGCTGACTCTGGGCGCGCTCGAGTGTGGTCTCGGTCGTCTGCGGACGATTCGTGCTGGCCGGGGCGCCTGCTGCGGGCTCGGCGATGACGGTGAGCAGGCGGTGGCTTCGCGGGTCGATTCTGGCGGCTGTCAGCGACAGGTCACCCACCACGACGCGCTCGTTGAGGGCCGGAAGGTGCCCCAGCGCCTTGATGAGCAGACCGCCGACCGTATCTACCTCATCGTCTTCGAGCTCTTCGTCGAAGAGGTCGCCGAGCTCGTCTAAGGCCAGTCGCGCGCTGAGACGGTAGCGGTGCGGCGCCAGACGGATGACCTCGGAGGCGTTGCGGTCGTGCTCGTCGCTGATCTCGCCGACCAGCTCTTCAATGACGTCTTCCAGCGTGACCAGCCCCGCCACCGAGCCGTACTCGTCGATGACGATCCACATGTGCCGACGTGTGCGCTGCATCAGAGCCAGCAGATCGTCGATCGGCTTCGACTCGGGCACGAGGTTCGGCCGACGTGCCAGGAACTCGACGGTGCGCTGACCCTCGCGTGCGGCATCCTGTTCGAAGAGAGCGCGCGCCACGTCGCGCAGGTAGACGACCCCGACGACGTCTTCGGTCTCTTCGTCCTGCAGAGGAAGCCGCGAATAGCCGCTCTCGAGAAAGACGTCCATCGCGTCGTCGAGCGTGGTCGTCGTATCCAGCGTGCGCATGTCGATGCGTGGAATCATGATCGACCGCGTGAGCGTGTCGCCGAACTCGACCACTTGATGGATCAGCTCGCGCTCCCCCTGTTCGAGCACGTCGCGCTCGACGGCCTTGTCGACCAGATGCATGAGCTGCGTGTCGTCATCCTGATCGGCCTCGGCGACACGATTCGTTCGACGGCCGTATGACGAGAGCGACACCGCGATCGGCCCGATGACGATTCGCGAGATCGAGATCAGACGAGCCGTGCGAACCAGCACCTTCTCTGGCCGGTTGATGCCGAAGGTGCGCGGCGACGCGCCCACCAGCACGAACGACGCCAGCGTCATGGCGACGATCGCGACAATGAGCGCCAGTACCATGTTCGGCAGGGCGTTGACCAGGGCGATCGTCACGACCACCGCAGCGCCCATCTCGCTGAGCACACGCTCGAAGGCCGCCGTGTTGGCATGTTCGCGCGGCTGCGCGGCGATGGCCAGCAGACGATTGCGCTGCTTCGGGTGGTCTTCGGCGATCTCGCGGATCTCAGCGACCGGCAGTGTCACGATCGCGGCCTCGACAGCGGCGAACACTCCCCCGGCGCCGATCAGCACCACGGCGATCAGGATCAGCGACAGAGTCATCGTCCCGCGATGCGCTCGTTGTGCAGAAAGGTGATCAGAATTTCGTTCTGCAGGGCGAACATCTCTTTCTCTTCGTCGGGCTCGGCGTGGTCGAAGCCGAGCAGATGCAGCAGGCCGTGCGTGACCAGCAGCAGCATCTCCTGCTCAGCGGGATGTCCGGCGCGCACCGCCTGCTCGGCCGCGACGTCTGGGCACACCACGATGTCGCCGAGCACCCCGGGGTCTGTGGGGCGATCGGAGGTTCCCGGCCGCAGCTCGTCCATCGGAAAGCTCAGCACGTCGGTCGGTCCGGGCTCGTGCATCCAGCGGATGTGCAGCTGCTCCATCGCCGGCACCTCGACGAAGATCAGCGAGAGCTCCGCATCACGGTGCACGTGCAGCTCGTCGAGCGCATAGGTGATGAGTCGCTGAAAGCGGCCCTCGTCGATCGTGACGCCCGATTCGTTGAGAATCTCGACGCTCATTGCTGTGCTCCTTCTGACGCTCGCGGCGTGGTTCGTCGCCCGTCGTTCTCGCCGGGCGCGGTTGGCTGTGTGGTGTGGCGATGCGGATGCTCCCGCGCGTCGGCTGGCTCGCCCGCGCTGGGTGCCCCGCGGCTTTCGGCGGCCGACGCACGATCGTCATAGGCCTCGATGATCGCGCTGACCAGGCCGTGACGCACGACGTCGTCGCTGCTCAGACGCACCATCTCGATGTCGGCGACGTCGCCGAGCACACGCTCGGCGTCGATCAGCCCGCTGCGTCGCACCGGCAAGTCGACCTGGCTGGAGTCGCCGGTCACCACCATTCGCGAGCCGAAGCCGAGCCGTGTGAGAAACATCTTCATCTGCTCGGGCGTGGTGTTCTGGGCCTCGTCGAGAATGATGAACGAACTGTTGAGTGTGCGGCCGCGCATGTAGGCCAGCGGTGCGACCTCGATGACGCCGAGCTCGAGCAGCTTCTGCACCGACTCGGGGCTCATCATCTCGCCCAGAGCGTCGTAGAGCGGGCGCAGATATGGGTCGATCTTCTCTTGCAGCCCGCCGGGCAGAAACCCCAGTCGTTCGCCGGCTTCGACCGCCGGTCGGGTCAGCACGATCCGGCTCACCTCATTGCGCTGCAGTGCCTGCACGGCCTTGGCCATCGCCAAGTAGGTCTTGCCTGTGCCGGCGGGGCCCAGGCCGAAGACGATGACGTTCTCATCGATCGCCTCGACGTAGCGCTGCTGGCCGGCTGTCTTGGGGCGAACGCTTCGCGTGCCTTCGCCGACGATGACAGAGCCCAGCGCAGTCGACGCCTGCTGTCTCAGCACGGCGTCAACGACGGCTCCGGTGATCTGCCGATGATGCGCCTCGGCGTCCAGACCTTCGATGAGTCGTGCGGCGGCATCGCGCTGTTCGCCCGATCCGCTGATCTCGATGCCGTCGCGGTCGACCTGAAACCGCAGGCCGGGCCACTGCTCTTCCATGCGACGCAGGTGCAGGTCGCCGGCGCCGAGTACGCGCACCGCCGAGGTACTCAGCGGCACTCGTACGGTGCCGCGGGTGGATTCTGATGCAGCGTCAGGCAAGTTTTCCCTCGTCGAGTGTCGGGCCGGCGAGCACGTGGGCGTGCACATGGAACACCGACTGCCCTGCGGCAGCGCCGGTGTTGAACACGAGTCGGAACTCGCCGTCGGCGTACTGGCGGGCGAGATCGCCGGCCATCTTCACCACTTTGGCGAGCAGCTCGGGCTCGTCGGCAAGCTCGACGACATCGCGGAAGTCGGCGCTCTTGGGAATCACCAGCAGGTGCAGCTCGGCCTGTGGGTTGATGTCGCGGATCGCGATCAGGTCGTCCGTCTCGGCGACGATGTCGGCGGGAATCTCTCGATCGATGATCTTGCTGAAGATGCTGGGTGTCTCGGCGCTCATGCTGCTCATTCTAGCCCCACCACCTCATTCAGACTGAGGTCGTGGTGACTGTTACCGGGGCCTGCACTGGGGCCTCGATCCGGAGGGCGTCCTGCGTCACTACGTCGGCAATCTCCTGCATCTGCTCTAGGAAGGTGTGTGATGGCCTGGACAGGTCGAGACCGTGAGCGATGACCGAGACGCCAGTTTGGCCGATCCTGAGTTCCTGAGCAGGCTTCAGTGGAGCAGCGTAGATGACGTGTGAGCGACGAAGATGAAGATACTGCGCGTAGGTGAAGAGTTGAAACAGGTCCGAGCTGATGAACTGAGGAGCCTTGTACTTCGTATCGGCTACAGCAACGACTCGACCTTTGGACTCAACCACTAAATCAGGCCGAATGAGCGGATCAGATCGGTTCTGGATGAGCCGGAACTGTTTCTGCGCGGATACTGTCCATGCGGAGCCACTCTCTTGAAGCGCTCGTGCAACGGCTGCTTCAAAGACTTTCCAGAGCGTGATGATGAAGCCGACGGATTGTCTTGTACCGTTCACAGCGCTGAGTCCGCTGCCATCGAGCACAAGCTCGGCGAATTCGATGCCACACCAGAAGCGTTCATTCTGAGCAGATCGTTGCCAATGAGGCCGAGCGGCTCCTTCAGGCAGATCTCGGACATCCGCGAGATATCGCAAGACGCGCCGCAATCGGTGTTTCAGCTCCTCGTTGTGTGCGACTGAAGGATCACTTACCGAGCGAAGGAGTTTCAGACTCGCCGCTCTCAGAATCTGATTCTCAGCGATGTCCATACCGAATTCTGAGTATGAGACTTCAAACGGAAACAGTCTGTCGTAGTGATGAGCCAGCTGTTCCGAGACTTGGAGGCGCCCACGCAAGACTGAACTCGTCCCGGAATGCTGCCAATAGCCTCGCAGTACTCCCTGCCGGATGGGTTCTTCGACCATGAGAAGAAACACCTCGGCAAGAGCGTCCGCCAAGCGAGTCGGTGCTGCCTTGATCGTGTCTTCATCGAGTCGTACGCCAGTCGAGGCGTAAGTCACCAGCCACATCAGCTCGCCTACAGCAAGTTTGGGCGCGATCTCGACGACGATGGAGCCGGCCGATATGATGCCACAGACGTTCTTGACTTGAACTTCGAAATATCCAGGCACCGAACCGGGAGAGCAGGTCATCGCGCCAGTCTGCTGCAGATGACGCGCTTCTTGCATCGTGAGAGAAACGACGGCGTGGCCGGCTTCACGGAGCTGTATCACCCTCATGATTGGACGGAGTTGAGCGTCGACCTCAGAGATTGCAAGCTCAGGGTGGACTCAATCCATTCAGTAGAGCCGAAGAACGACTCTCTCAGTTGAGGTTCGACTTCATAGGCCCAAATCCGCTCTAGGACTCCCGGCTGATCGACATCTGGTCGCATGAAGTATGACGGCCCTAAAACGGCATCCGAGTCACGCTCGGCGATCAGTCTGTTCAGCAGGCTCCAGAGCGCGGGAACCTGCCTACTGATGCCATTCAGGTCACACCACCGTGCGAGAAGTGAATTCGTCGGCTCACAGTTCGGATGCAGCGCCACAAAGGCAAATCGTCTTCTCATCGCCGCATCAACCAGTGCGATTGAGCGATCGGCAGAGTTCATGGTTGCAATAACGAAGAGATTCGATGGAAGAGAGAAGTCCTCCTGGGAGTACATGAGCTGAACCGAATCATCCCGATACTCCAAGAGAAAGTACAGTTCACCGAAGATACGGGCTAGATTTCCCCGATTCATCTCATCGATGATGAGAAAGTAGGGTGCACCAGACTCATCTGATTCGGCCGCAGTCACGAGTCTCTTGAGCGGGCCGTCACGCAGTTCGAGCTGCCCCGACTTCGTCGGACGAAAGCCTTCGAAGAAGTCTTCATAGCTGTACGCGGGATGGAATTGGACGAGGGACACTCGTTCTTTCGCGCCGGCCAGCATCCTCGCCATACGCCGGGCTAAGAATGTCTTCCCTGTGCCTGGAGGCCCCTCAAGAACGATCTGATGCCGGGACGACAGCAGTTTCTGAACGTCATCCAGCCATTCGTCATCGACGAGGAGGCCGGCAGCAGCGTTCGGAGGAAAAGCAGGAAGCTCGTAACCGTCAGCCTCTGACGCCTCTTCTCGGTCTTCTCCCGCACCACCGTCATGATTGACTTCTCGTGGGCTGTTGTGCGGATCCCATTCGTCTCTGTCAACGTAAAAGCTCCACTCGCTGCCGCGGCTCTTTCTCACTTCCTGCAGAATCGCACCGACTTTACGCTGTGGGTTCTTCGACTCGATGAGATCCGGGTAGATGGGATCAAAGTGCTTCAGAATTTCAGCGAGATGCCGACGAGCGGTGATCCCCACAAAGCTGCCGGGACCGAGAATATGCGCCAACGCACACTGCATCGGACTATCCACCAGTTCTGGCATATCGTAGACAGCCCGTTCGATGCCGTCGGGCGATCCCATCAGCTCTCGTCGTTCAGAGGCCGAAAGCTGGGTCCACTGACAGCCGAATGCGATCAGAAACTGCATCTGATGCCAGCGCTGGGTGTTAAAACCCTGACCTCCATTGAGTACGCCACCCGCACGTATGACCTTTGCCACTTCAGCCAGCCGGCGGTGATCCCCAGGCTCAGCCAGCGAGAGCGGAGGTGTGCAGCCGCTCAGTACCGCGTCGATCTTCTTGATTTTCGTGTCAGGAAGCACATTTCCCAGCACCAAGAGATTGATCACGTAAAGCTCTGCGAACAGCTGTTTCGCAGCCGACGAAACCGTTGCCAGTTGTCTCACGATCTTTTCGTCGAATGTACCCACCGACGTGTCAGGATTCTCATTGTACGCAGCGCGAAGCTCGGCAAAGTTGCTTGCTGTCCATACCGCTGCGTCTGTCAGCAACGCCTGCTCGCTGATCAGACAGCGCTGTTTGAGGTCCTCTCCAATACTGCGGATCCCAGCATGGTTTCCATATTCCGCCATTTACTCTCCCCTTCGCACTTCGACTCGGCATCAATCGTTCTCGGGCGGTTGAACACCGCTTTCACCACCGGCCGAGCCGGGCGCTCAGCACCGAGATCGCCGCAAGACCGGCGCTCGACGTGCGCAGCACGCTCTCGCCCAGACGCACTGGGATCACCCCGGCATTCATCAGCCGGTCGCGTTCTGCGGGGTCCGTTCCGCCTTCGGGGCCGATGATCACCATGACCTCGCCGTGTGCTGCTTCGACGGCCCGATCCAGCGACACCGTGGTCAGCCGTTCCTTTGCCTCTGGGTCGAGCAGCAGGGCTAGCCGCCCTCCTGCTGCGTCTGCCTGCGCGCCGTCCAACGCCGCCGCAAGCTGCGGCGTCGTCACCGGTTCGCCGACCTCTGGCACACGTGCACGCAGCGACTGCTTCGCAGCCTCGCGCACAACTGACGCCCAACGTTCCTGCCCCGTCGTCAGTTTGCGCCCCTGCCACACCGACACGCTGCGCTTCGCCTGCCACGGCACCACCGCATCCACACCGGCCTCGGTCGCACTCTGAATCGCGAGTTCGTCGCGACCGCCCTTCGCGAGAGCCTGAACCAGGGTCAGCGAGGGTGTCGCCAGCTCATGGGCGATTCGCTGTTCGACGCACAGCGCGAGCATTGACTTGGTGGTGGCGGCGACGGCTCCGACGAGTTCGAGCCCGGTGCCGTCGGCGACGCTCAGGGTCTCGTCTCGCTTCAGCCGACGCACTGAGGTCGCGTGGTGCGCCTCTGCGCCGGCGAAGGCCACGAGGTCACCGGGCTGCGCCTGCCATGCGGATGCGCTGGCCGCATCGTGAAACGCCTGACCGGGCAGCTGGGCGAGCGTGCGGCTGACGGTCTGCTCGTCACTGTCGGCGGCGAGCTCCAGGCGCAGCAGCTGCTCGGGCAGGAACAGCGGCATCAGCCGCGACCCATGAACCGCTTGCGGAAGCGCTGGAACCCCGACTTCGCTGCGCTGGTCAGATGTGGTGCCTCGTCATTGCGCAGCTTCGCCAGCTGTTCGACCAGACGACGCTGATCGCCGCTCAGTTTGGTGGGAGTCGACACCCGCAGCGAGATTCGCAGCGCGCCACGCGAGTTGCGATGCAGGTGCGTGACGCCGTGGTCGGCGATCGTGATCACATCAGCGCTCTGTGCGCCGGGCTTGACCTCGATGTCGAGCGGGCCGTCGAAGCTCTCGATCTTCGCACTGGCGCCGAGAATCGCATCGGTCATCGAGACCTCCAGTGAGGCGAGCAGGTCGTCGCCGTCGCGGGTGAAGGTCTCGTCGTTCTCGACGTGCACCTCGAAGTAGAGATCGCCGCGGGGCCCGCCGCCGGGGCCGACCTCACCGCGACCGGCGAGGTGCAGACGTACGCCGTTGTCGATGCCGGCCGGAATCGGCACCGTGATGGTCTCGCGTGAGCGCAGGCGGCCCTGCCCGGCGCAATCGGGGCACGGCTGCGGAATGATCGTTCCGTAGCCCTTGCACATCGGGCAGACGGCCTCTGTGAGCACGTTGCCGAGCAGAGACCGCACCTGCTGCTGAACGTAGCCCTCGCCGTGGCAGTAGTCGCAGGTAACCGGCGACGAGCCGGGCGCTGCGCCCGATCCGGTGCAGGTCTCGCAGACCTTCGCCGAGTCGACCTCGACGTCTTCTGAGGCGCCGAACACGACGTCACGAAGCGAGACGTTGATACGCACCAAGGCGTCATCCCCGCGCTGCTGGCGTGGCTTGGGGCCACGGTGTCCGCGACCGCCTCCCCCGCCGCCGAAGAACGCGTCGAAGATGTCGCCGAAGCCGAACTGCCCGTCACCTGTGTCGCCGCGGTCGTACTGCGCGCGCTTGGTCTCGTCCGAGAGAATCTCATAGGCCAGCGTCACCTGTTTGAACTGCTCTGCCGCCTGCGGGTCGGGATTCACATCGGGGTGCAGCTTGCGCGCCAGGCGGCGGTAGGCCTTCTTGATCTCATCCTGGTTCGCCTCACGAGACACGCCCAGTGTTTCGTAGTGATCGGTCATTCTGCTCGTCTCCAATTGTGATGGTCGTCGTTCGCCTCAGGGGCGGGATTCGTGCGGTTCGCGGTCATCGCAGCATCTTCGACAGATAGCTGGCGACAGCCTGGACGGCCGCCATGTTCGCGCGGTAGTCCATGCGGGTCGGGCCGAGCACAGCCAGCCTGCCGTACTCGCCGCGCTGTTCGGAGCCATACCCGCTCGAGATCACGGCAGCCTCTTCGAGCCCTTCGTGTTCGTTCTCGCGACCGATGCGCACGGCGATGTCGCGCCCCTCGGCGCCCATCTCGCCGAGCAGGCGCAGCAGAGCCACCTGCTCTTCGATGGCCTCGAGCACCGGCACCAGGGTGTGGTCGAAGTCGGCCTCAGTGCGCATCAGGTTGCCGGTGCCGGCAACCACCAGACGCTCTGACCGAGAGCCCTCGACCCCGAGTTCGAGCGCACCCAGCAGCAGTTCGGCGAGCGGACGATCATCGGGTGCCGCATACTCGCGCACCTGCTCGGCGCGGTCGCCGAACTGCTCGAGGTCGACGCCGCGCAGCTGGTCGTTGATGAGGGCGCGCAGGCGCACGACCGAAGGACGCACCGACTGCGTCGACGCACCGGCCGGCAGCGTCACGTGATGCTGTGCGACCGTGCCACGACTGGTGATCAGTACCACGAGCAGACGACCGCCCTCGACGTCGACGATGTCGACTTTGCGCACGCGCGTGCTCGAGAACGTCGGGTATCGCACGACGGCCAGCTGGTTGGTGAGCTGAGCGAGCAGACGCACCGTCTTCTCGATCATCACATCGAGATCGGCTTCGCCGGGAGTCAGAAACCGCTCGATCGCTCTGCGTTGGGGCGCCGTGATGCCGCGTAGCCGCGTCAGGTTGTCGACGAAGACCCGATATCCCTTCTCAGTCGGCACGCGGCCGGCCGAGGTATGAGGCGCTGAGATGAGCTCCTCGTCTTCCAGAGCCGACATGTCATTGCGAATGGTGGCCGCAGACACGTGAAACTGGTGTCGAGAGACCAGACCCGCCGAGCCGACCGGCTCTCGGGTGGCCACATAGTCGTTCACGATCGCCTGAAGCACCGCGAGACCTCGTTCGGTCGCCATGGCAATCACCTCCGGGTTGACTCCGCTGCTGGCACTCTCATGCCTCGAGTGCTAATCATAGCGCGCCTGTGACTTCACGGCGCGAGCCAGACCTATGCGATCAGATCTGCCACCACGCGGTCGGCGAGCAGGCGACCACGCAGCGTGAGGGCTGCTCGCCCACCTGCCAGCGCATCCGCATCGAGCAGGCCGTCGCCGGCCAGCAGTGGCAGCTCGTCGCGACGCCCAGCGGCGATCTCGGCCACGCCGATGCCCTCGCGCAGCCGACTGCCCAGCATGATGCGCTCTTCGTAGCGAGCGGTGGCGTCCAGAGTCTCACGGCCCGCCTCCGGGCTCTCGCCGGCGCGCACTCGGGCGGCATAGGGCGCGGGATGCTTCACGTTCCACCAGCGTTGGTCGCCGACGTGGCTGTGCGCACCGGGGCCGATGCCCCACCAGTCGTCATTGTGCCAGTAGCGCAGGTTGTGTCGACAGCGTCGGTCGACGTCGTCATCGACGACGCGCGCCCAGTTGCTGAGCTCGTACCACTCGAACCCCTCGCGACGCATGCGGGCATCGAGCCACTCGTACTTGTCTGCGGTGAGGTCGTCGTCGGGTTCGGCGACCTCGCCGTGCCTGATCTGGCGGGCCAGCTTCGTGCCCGGCTCGACGATCAGCGCGTAGGCCGAGAGATGATCGGGATGCTGCGCCAGAGCCTCGTCGACGCTGGTCTGCCAGTCGGCCATCGACTCCCCCGGCGTGCCGTAGATCAGGTCGAGCGACACCTGCAGCCCCGCTGCTCGCGCCCACTGCACCACCAGTGGAATGCGTTCGGGGCGATGCACCCGGTCGAGAGTGCGCAGCACGTGCGGCACGGCTGACTGCATGCCGAACGACACGCGGGTGAACCCGGCCGCGGCGAGTTCTTGCAGGGCGGCGGCGTCGACCGTCTCGGGGTTCGCCTCGGTGGTGATCTCGCAGTCGGGCGCCAGGCCCCACTCGTCGCGGATGCGGTGCAGGATCATGGTGAGATCGGAGACCGGCAGCATGGTCGGGGTGCCGCCGCCGAAGAAGACCGTGTCGACCTGGTCAGGAGCATGATCGCCGTCGCGCAGCACGCTGGCGGCGTAGCCGACCTCGTCGGCCGCCACCTGCGCATACTCGCTCTGGCCGAAGCCGCGCAGCTGGGTGCCGGTGTAGGTGTTGAAGTCGCAGTATCCGCAGCGCACCCGGCAGAACGGAATGTGCACGTAGACGCTGAACGTCACTTGCGCTTCTCGCCCTTTTGGCCGCCGCCGTCGCTCGAGATCGCGGCGATGAAGGCCTCTTGCGGAACCTCGACGCGACCGATCGACTTCATGCGCTTCTTGCCCTCTTTCTGCTTCTCGAGCAGTTTGCGCTTGCGCGAGATGTCGCCGCCGTAGCACTTGGCCAGCACGTCTTTGCGCAGGGCACGAATGTTCTCGCGAGCGATGATGCGGGCGCCGATGGCCGCCTGGATCGGCACCTCGAACTGCTGGCGAGGAATCAGCTCGCGCAGCCGCTGTGTCATCTTCACGCCATAGGCGTAGGCCGCATCGCGATGCACGATCGCGCTGAACGCATCGACTTTCTCTCCCTGCAGCAGGATGTCGACCTTCACCAGGTCGGCGCTCTGGGTGCCGGTCTGCTCATAGTCAAGCGAGGCGTAGCCCTGTGTGCGACTCTTCAGCTGGTCGAAGAAGTCGAAGACGATCTCGCCGAGCGGCAGCGTGTAGTGCAGTTCGACGCGCTGCTCGCTGAGATAGTCCATGCCCTGCATGGTGCCGCGACGGGACTGGCAGAGCTCCATGATTGCTCCGACATAGTCTTTCGGCGCCAGGATCGTGGCACGCACGATCGGTTCCTGTACATCGACGATCTTGCCGTCTGGAAACTCGGAGGGATTGGTGACGTGCACCTGGGTGCCGTCTTCGGCGGTGACGTCGTAGATCACGCTGGGTGCGGTGGCGATCAGATCGAGGTTGAACTCGCGGCGCAGACGCTCTGAGATGATCTCGAGGTGAAGCAGGCCCAGAAACCCGCAGCGGAAGCCGAAGCCGAGTGCCACCGAGGTCTCTGGCTCGTAGATCAGCGCGGCGTCTTCGAGTTTGAGCTTGTCAAGCGCCTCGCGCAGATCTGGGTAGTCGCTGCCGTCAAGCGGATAGAGCCCCGAGAACACCATCGGCTTGGCTTCGTCATAGCCGGGCAGCGCTTCGGTCGCGGGCCGGGCATGTGTGGTGATCGTGTCGCCGACCTTCGACTGTCGAACGTCTTTCACCCCGGTGATCAGATAGCCGACCTCGCCTGCGGCCAAACCGTCGCTCGGTTTCGGCTCTGGCGAGCTGACGCCGATCTCCAGAATCTCATGCGTCGCCTTGGTGCTGAGCATCTGCACGCGTTCGCGAGGGTTCAGCCGGCCGTCGACGACCCTGACATAGGTGACCACGCCACGATATGCGTCGTACACAGAGTCGAAGATCATCGCACGAGCGGGCGCGTCGGGGTCGCCTTGCGGTGCTGGAATGCGGCGCACGACTTCGTCGAGCAGCGCTTCGACTCCTTCGCCGGTCTTGCCCGAGACCCGCAGCACGTCGGCGGGGTCGCCGCCGATCAGCCCGGCGAGTTCGGCGGCGAAGCGCTCGGGGTCGGCGCTGGGCAGGTCGATCTTGTTCAGTACCGGGATGATCGTCAGATCGTTCTCAAGAGCCAGATAGAGATTGGCCAGAGTCTGGGCCTCGATGCCCTGCGCCGCGTCGACCAGCAGAATGGCGCCTTCGCAGGCTGCCAGAGAACGCGACACCTCGTAGGTGAAGTCGACGTGACCGGGCGTGTCAATCATGTTCAGGGCATACCCCTGATCCCCGACACCCCACGGCATGCGCACGGCCTGGCTCTTAATCGTGATGCCGCGCTCGCGCTCGATGTCCATGCGATCGAGATACTGCGCCCGCATGTCACGGTCAGAGACGATGCCGGTGATCTGCAGCATTCGATCGGCCAGGGTCGACTTGCCGTGGTCGATGTGCGCGATGATGCAGAAGTTGCGGATGCGCTTCGAGTCGGTGGCTGCGGGCACGATCTGACGTGCCTGCTGGTCGGTGACTCTGGGCATGCGCTCCTCTTTCTCTGCGGCCTGCTATGCAGAAGGCCCGCTCAGGGGCGGGCCTTCACGAACTCCTGGGTCTCAGACTCAGAGAGAGTTGACCTGCTTGGTCAGCTTCGACTTGCGGTTCGCAGCGGTGTTCTTGTGCAGAACGCCCTTCGTGACCGCCTTGTCGAGCTTCTTCGAGACGATGAGCAGTTCGGCCTGAGCCTTCTCTTTGTCGCCTGCTGCGACGGCCTCACGGGTCTTACGTGAGAGGGTGCGCAGTTCGCTCTTCAGCGCGCGATTGCGCTCAGTGCGCTTGGCGTTGGTGAGGATGCGCTTCTTCTGGGACTTAATGTTCGCCACTGTCGTCTTTCTGTCAGTCTTCTGGTAAGCCCGGTCGGGTTCGACACGGACACATCACACCGAGGGTGTGCAGGCCAAGCATCTACACTACCAAACGCCGGGGCAGGCGCTCAACTGCCGATGCGTCGTGTCGCAAGTCTGCGCACGAGCCGCTCCAGAGCGTAGCCGCCGTCGACGGACTGCCCCTTGATCTGGGCGTCTGTGTCGGCCAC
Organism: Pseudoclavibacter sp. CFCC 13611; assembly: GCF_008831225.1. Classification (NCBI taxonomy): domain Bacteria; kingdom Bacillati; phylum Actinomycetota; class Actinomycetes; order Micrococcales; family Microbacteriaceae; genus Pseudoclavibacter; species Pseudoclavibacter sp. CFCC 13611. The sequence goes on from NZ_WBKE01000002.1 coordinate 807,044, forward strand.
CGCTCGCACGGCACGACCCAGCTCCACGGGATTCCACCGTGCCGCATCCTGCTGGGCACGCCGAATCTGCCAGGGTGCGCCCCCGACCCTCGAGGCCAGCTGCTGCGGAGAGGCGTGCACCTCGCAGACGGCGGCCATCAGGCGCACCTTCGTCGCGATCGCCGCGACGATCGGCACCGCGTTCATGCCCTGCTGCCCGGCGTGTCGAACCAAGACCAGGGCCTTCGCGGTCTGCCCCGCCAGTGCGGCGTCTGCGATGGCGAAGCCTGTCGTCTCGACCCGCCCGCCGAAGTAGCGGTCGATGTCAGCCCGAGTGATGTTCTCGGTCACGTCTGCGACGAGCTGTCTGCAGGCGGCCGCCAGCTCGGTGGTGTCTGCGCTGAACGCGTCGACGAGCGCCCGAGCCGCATCGGGGTCGATGCGCCGACCCGCCAACTGCAGCTCTTCTCGCACGAAGGTCTGCTTGTCATCGTCGCGTTTGAGCTCTGCGCACTCCACCTCGAGCGCAGAGGCCACATCGCGGATCGCCGTCAGCAGCTTCTTGCCGCGGACCCCTTTGCGATGCCTCAGCACCACGGTCACATCGGGATCGGCCTGACCGATGTAGTCGATCGCATCGCTCAGAAAGGCATCGGTCATCTGCTCAAGGTGATCGACCCAGATGAAACGCGGCTGAGCGAACAGCGAAGGCGACGCGACGCTCAGCAGTGAGCCGGAGGCGTACTCTCGCGCGTCAAGATCAGAGAACTCGACCTCCTGCTGCTGATCGCTCGCCTGCTGCTGCGCTGCGGCACGCAGCAGCTGTCGGGCGCGATCGGCCAAGAGGTCTTCTGGGCCGCTCAGCAGAACGATCGGTGCGAGACGCACCTGGCTCCATCGTGCACGCTGGATCTTGCCCTTCGCCGCCACGCGACTCCTCGTCTTCGCTCTGATTCTGTCTGTGTGCCGGGTCGACGTCGTGTCGGCTCAGCAGCCGTGCTCACACCATACCGCGAGCCGCTGACCTCCTCTGGCCGATTCGTGCGCGAGGGGTGCCTCACGCGTGCCTTCCGCGACCTCGGGAGGCTCGGCGCTCACTGCCACGCGGCCGTGCTGATCGGTGCGGCGAACGGCAGTGCCGCTGCGCTGCAGCGTGGCCAGGAGCTTGGACGTCGGATGCCCATAGGAGTTGCCCCGCCCACAGGAGATCAGGCCCAGGGTTGGCCGCAGCTCGAGGTAGAGGCCCGGCCAGTGATCGGCGGAACCGTGATGGGCGACTTTCACCACGTCGATTCTTCGCACACCGAGCGCAGACAGCTCGCGAGCGACCGATCGCTGCCCGTCTGCGTTGAGATCGGCGAGCGTCAGCAGGCGCAGATCTGGCAGATCGATCAGCATCGCGAGACTGCTCGCGTTCGGGTCATGCACGGGTCGGCCCCCTGCCGCACCTGGCGCCGCCTTTTTGGGGTGCAGGGCACGCCACGCGATGCCGGCCCCAGCCGGTGTCTGCTGTGGCGAGCTGCGTGCATCGTCGAGACCGGAGACCGCCTGTATGCTCCCGGCGTCGCCGAGGCCGGCACGCACGACCTGACGAGCCTGCAGCCGCCCGGCCGCACGATCCAGCTTCGCGTCGACGACGTCAGGGATCAGAACAGTGTCGACCTGAGCCACTTTCGCGACCGCTTCGGTGGCTCCGGCATGGTCGACGTCCGAGTGTGTCAGCACGACGACGTCGATTGCGGTGACCTGCGCCCCGCGCAGGCAGTCGGTGATCTTCTGCGCAGACTCGCCCGTGTCGATCAGCACGGTTGCGCCGGAGCCCTGCACGAGCAGGCCGTCGCCCTGCCCCACATCGCACTGCAGTATCGGCGTGCCCACCGGCAGCCGACTGGCCGACAGCACGTGGCCGATGCCGGTGACCGCCACAGTCGCAGTCGCCACCAACAGCGCGCCGCCAAAGCTGACCAGCCGCACGCGCCGCCGCCAGTTCAGGCGTGGCCGATGCCGTCGTGGCCGATGCCGTCGCGATCGGCGCCGTCGTGGTCGGTGCAGTTCGTGGTCTCGTCGTTCGTCTGAGGAGCGAATGCTCAATCGGCGTGAGCCAGTCGATGAAGACGCAGTTGACGTCGGCCCATGCCCGGAGCCGATCAGGGTGCCGACGGTCAAGAGCGCGAGCAGCAGCCCGCTCGCCATTCCGCCTGCCGGCCAGGACGGCCACGGAATCGAACCGAACGGGTTCGAGCTGAAGTGCGCCGCGACCTGACCGATCCACCACCCGCCGGGAGCCGCAAGCATCGCGAAGACGACGGCGAGCCACGGTGCCCACGCTGCCGTGAGGCAGCTGAGCACGCCGAGCACCGTCACCGCAGGCACTGCGGGCAGAGCCAGCAGATTCGCAGCCAGCTGGTGACCGGACGCGGGCTGCCCGTCGATCAGCAGGAGCAGCGGCTGACACGCCATCAGTGCGGCCGTACTGGGCGCCAGCAGATTCGCGATCGCCTCGGGCATCCATCGACACAGCCAGCGGGCGACCGGTCCGCTGAACAGCATCAGGCCAGCTGTCGCCGTCACCGACAGCCCGAACGCGACGCTGCCGGCAAGCTGGGGCTCCCAGAGCAGCAGGATCACAACGGCGACGCAGATGCCGACCACGCCGCGGCCGCCGCTCCACGGGCGCAGCAGCGTGACCAGTGTGAGCATGGCCGCCGCTCGCAGCACGGTGACCTCGCCGCCCACCAGCAGCACGAACCCCCAAATGCCGGCCAGCTCGCCCACGCCGCGCCAGAGTCTCGGTGTGTGCATGAGCCCGAGCAGCCCCTGCACCATGCCGACGAGCACCGCCACATTCGACCCGCTGACCGCAGTGATGTGGGCGAGACCGGTGGCGAGCATGTTCGCGTCCGTCGTTTCGGGCAGCCCGTCGACCACGCCGACTGAGACCCCTCCGATCAGGCCGGTGACCTCGGGGCTCAGCGGCAGCAGCCCGCCAAGGTCTGCGAGAATGCGGCCGAACGCAGCCCGCATCTGCTCTGCCCAGTCTGGACCGAAGAGTTCGAAAGTGCGCCGCAGCTCGCTGCGCGCGGCTGGCTCCCCGACTCCCTGGCTCAACGCGAGCATCCACCCGCAGAGCACTGCCAGCAGCGCCGTCCCAGCGCGCCATCTGGGGCGGTCACCCCGCACCTCGCTCAGCTGCCGCCATTCGATCAGCTGCGGTGAGGCCAGCAGCGAACGCCTCATGCCCCTCATACGGTCACCCGTGAGCGCAGCTTCTCGAGCGTCTTCTCACCGATGCCCGACACCCGGGTCAGGTCGTCCACCGACCTGAACGGGCCTTCGGCTGCCCGCGAGTCGATGATCTTCTGCGCGGTGCTGGGCCCCACACCAGGCAGCGTCTGCAGCTGATCGGCCGTCGCCGAGTTCAGATTGATCTGGCTGCCCGCACCGCCGGCGGTCGCACCGGATGCTGCGCCGGCCGATCCGGATGCGGACCCGCTCGGTGCCGATGCGGCAGGAGCCTCTTCGCCGCGACGCGGAATGACGAGCTGCTCGCCGTCGACCAGCACACGGGCGAGATTCAGCGTCTCGACGTCGGCGTCGTCGGCAAACCCGCCGGCCTTCTCGATGGCATCGGCGATGCGCAGCCCTGGATCGAGCCGATGCAGACCCGGGGCACGTACTGCGCCGGTGACATGCACGTGCACGCCGTCGTCACCGCCCGGCGTGCGATCCGCTTCGCCTGGCGCACCCGAGGCAGCGTTGAGGTCTCCCCCGTCAGACGCTGTGTTCTGACCGGCTTCGACGACCGAATGCCTCGAGCCCTGACAGGCCGAGAGCAGCACGCAGACGACCAAGGCGAGCACGGTGAGCAGAATCAGGGCTCGAGCGTGCAGAAAACGGGTCGACGTCGTGGGATGCTCTGAAGCTGGCATGCCTCGACTGTGGTCGATCGCCCATCTGCCCGCTCATCCTTGGGCACCGCTGTGCACAGGTTGGACGGCCGACACCTTCTGTGCACACAGGCGTGCCCCGGTGGGCAGCGGGTAAGATCACTCCGCCGCCCGACCGGGGCACGTCGCCGTCAGACGGCTGGGACTCAGCCGACCACGATGTTGACCAGCTTCGGCGCGCGCACGATCACACGGCGGATGCTGCGGTCGCCCACCAGCTCCTGCACGTGCTCGTTCGCCAGTGCGAGCTCCTGCAGCTCGCCCTCGGTGATCTCGGGCGAGACCTGAAGACGGGCGCGCACCTTGCCGTTGACCTGCACGACCGCCGTGACCTCCTGGCGAACCAGCAGAGACGGATCGGCCACAGGCCAGACCGACAACGCCACGGCATCCTCATGCCCGAGCATCTGCCACATCTCGGCGGCCAGATAGGGCGCGAACAGGTCGAGCACGCGTGCGAGCACCTCAGCGGCCTCGCGCACAGCGGGATCGGCGGCTCCACGCCCCTGCGGTCGATCGATCGTCTTGCGGGCGAGGTTCACCAGCTCCATCAGACGCGCCACGACCACGTTGTACTTCGTCGCCTCGATCAGGTCGGGCGCATCTGCCAGCAGATGGTGCGTGGCCTGCCGCAGGGTCAGGTCGCCGTCGCTGAGAGCCGCGGCGTCTGCGGCGGATGCGCTGCTCACGTCACGAGCGACGCGCCAGGCACGAGCGAGGAACTTCGCCGAGCCCTGCACTGAGACGTCTGCCCAGTCGATGTCGTCTTCGACCGGCCCGGCGAAGGCGAGCGTCACACGGAGCGCGTCGGCGCCGTGATCACGCAGCTCGGAGGCGAACTCGACGAGGTTGCCCTTCGACTTCGACATCTTCGAGCCGTCGAGCAGCACCATGCCCTGGTTGATCAGCGAGGTGAAGGGCTCGTCGAAGTCGACCCAGCCCATGTCGTGCAGCACCTTGGTGATGAACCGTGAGTAGAGCAGATGCAGGATCGCATGCTCGACGCCGCCCACATAGATGTCGATCGGCGCCCACTGGCGGGCCTGTTCGGGGTCGAAAGGCTGCGTCGCATCGTTCGCGCTGAGAAAGCGCAGGTAGTACCACGAGCTGTCGACAAAGGTGTCCATCGTGTCCGGGTCGCGCAGCGCAGGCTCGTCGGTGCCGGGCAGCGTCGTGTGCACCCAGTCGGTGGCGGCGCCCAGTGGCGACGTGCCCTTGGGCTTGAGGTCGAGACCCTCGGTGTCGGGCAGCTCGATGGGCAGCTCAGACTCGGGCACGGGCACCAGCGAACCGTCTTCGGCGTGCAGCACGGGAATCGGCGTGCCCCAGTAGCGCTGGCGAGAGATCAGCCAGTCGCGCAGCCGGTAGGTCTTCGTGCCGTGACCGGTGCCGTCGGCCTCGAGCTTCTCGATGACCTGTGCGATCGCCTCGTCCTTGTGCAGGCCGTCGAGCGGGCCCGAATTGGTCAGCACTCCGTCGCCGGTGACGGCCACACCGCTCTCGGCGGGGTCATCATCGTCGCTGCTCACCACGACCCGCACCGGCAGATCGTACGCGCGGGCGAAGTCGAGGTCACGCTGATCATGCGCGGGCACGGCCATCACGGCGCCATGACCGTAGTCGGCCAGCACGTAGTCGGCAGCCCAGACGGGCAGACGTTCGCCGTTGACCGGGTTCACCGCATAGCGTTCCAGGAACACGCCGGTCTTCGGCCTGTCAGATGCCTGCCGTTCGATCTCCGTGGCGTGCTGGGTGCGCTCGAGGTAGTCCTGAAAACGCATTCGTGCTTCGGGTCTGGCGGCCGAGACGAGCTCCGCTGCGAGATCGCTCTCTGGCGCGACCACCATGAAGGTGGCCCCATAGAGCGTGTCTGGCCGTGTGCTGAACACAGTGACCGGCTGTTCGCGGCCCTCGATGCGGAAGTCGATGTCTGCACCGTACGAGCGTCCGATCCAGTTGCGCTGCATCTGCAGCACCTTGGCCGGCCAATGACCCTCGAGTCGATCCAGGTCGTCGAGAAGCCGATCGGCGTAGTCAGTGATCTTCAGATACCACTGCGTGAGCTTCTTCTTCTCGACCATGGCGCCACTGCGTTCGCTGGTGCCGTCGGCGAGCACCTGCTCGTTGGCCAGCACGGTCTGGTCGACCGGATCCCAGTTGACCCAGGAGTCTTTGCGATACGCCAGCCCGCGCTCGTACATCTGCAGAAAGAGCCACTGGTTCCAGCGGTAGTACTCCGGGTCGGAGGTGTGCAGCTCACGCGACCAGTCGAAGCTCGGCGCGTAGGTCTCGAAGCTGCGCTTCTGCTGGGCGATGTTGTCGTAGGTCCAGGTGCGCGGGTTGATGCCGCGTTTGATCGCAGCGTCTTCGGCGGGCAGGCCGAACGAGTCCCAGCCGATCGGATGCAGCACGCTGTAGCCGCGGTGACGCCAGTAGCGCGCCGCGATGTCGCCGTAGCAGAACGCCTCGGCATGGCCCATGTGCAGATCGCCCGACGGGTAGGGGAACATGTCGAGCACGTACTTGCGCGGTCGATCAGGATGCTCGGTCACCGCCCGTTCGGCGTCGAACAGCCGCTGCTCGGCCCAGATGGGCTGCCACTTCTGCTGCAGTCTGCGAAAGTCGTACTCTGGCTGTTCTGCCGTCTCGTCGCTCAACTCTTCTTCACCTGTTCTCATGGATCGCGCTGGTCTGTCGGAAACGAGGCAGACCGCCTCAAGGTTACTCGATCACGCCTGTTCGACCGCGTCGACCCGCGTGAGCCGCCCGTCGGCCAGATGCAGATGTTCGTCGACCAGCGCCGAGGGAACCCGATCGTGACTCATCAGCACGACCGCGGGAGCCTGACCGTCTCTCGTGCTGCCGTGCGTTCCAGCGATGGCGAGCAGATCGACGAGCAGCTCGTCTGCGAGCTCCGGGTCGACGTTGGCCGTGGGCTCGTCGAAGACGATCACCGGGAACTCTGCGAGCAGAGCCCGTGCCAATGCGAGGCGCTGCACCTGCCCGCCCGACAGCAGCTGTCCGTTCTCTCCGACCACCGTGTCGAGACCCTCGCGTGACTCGATCAGGTCATTGAGTCCCACACGGCGCAGAACCGCGAGCAACAGGTCGTCTTCGGCTTCGGGCTGCGCCAGCAGCAGGTTGGCGCGCACCGTCGACGCGAACAGGTGCGGTCGCTGCTCGCAGAGACCGACGACGCGACGGACGCGGTCGCCGCCGAGGTCGCGCACATCTTGCGCATCGATCGCATACCCTCCGGAGCGATGGTCGAGAAAGCGCACCAGTGTGGCAGCGAGCGTGCTCTTGCCTGCACCGCTCGCACCGGTGATGAGCACACGGCGGCCAGGCCTCAGGTCGAGGTCGATGCCCTCTGCGATGATCGCGGCTCCCGGCCAGCCGATGCTGACGTCTCGCAGCTGCAGTGACGCGAATGCGGATGCTCGCTCGTCTGCCTGCGGTGCGGGCTCGGCTCCGGCATCCCCGTCTGCACCCGCGCCGGAACCGGCATCGTCGGCCCCGCCGTTGAGCCGCCTGCCGTCGTCGATGACCGCACCGATGCGGTGCGAGGCCACACGCACCTTCTCGATCGCCGTCATGGCGGTCGGCACCTGCGAGAAGACGTCGAAGATCGTCATCGGCACCAGCACCAGCACCGCCAGCCAGCTGCCGGGAAAGGCTCCGGCCTGCAGATCGGTGCCGCCCGCCCAGATCGCGCCGATCACGGCGATGCCGGTGAATCCGGTCAGGCACAGATCGACGAGCCCCTGTGTGGCGGCACGCGAGCGGTCGATCACCGACTGCCGCCGCGCCAGACTCTGAGCCTCGCGTTGAGCCCGCGGGAGCGCGTCATAGGCCGTCAGCACGTCCATCGACTCGAGCATGCGCAGCATGTGCTCGTTCTGCGCGGCACGCACCGGCGCCGCGTCTCGGGTGCGAGCCGAGGTCGCCCGCTCAGGCAGCACGCCGCCCAACACCGCGGCGCCGATCAGGCTCAGCGCGAGCACGAGACCCGCCATCGGAGAGATCAGTGCGAGCAGCGCGGTCGTGACGGCACTCACCAGCAGCGAAGTGAGCAGCGGCTGCCAGACGCGCAGGGGAAGATCCTGCAGATCGTCGATGTCCGACACGAACCGGCTCATCAGGTCGCCGCGCCCCAGATGCGAGAGGTTCGCAGGCGCCCCCGGTATGAGTCGCTCGAACACGCCGACACGCAGTCGCCCGAGCATGCGGAACGCGGCGTCGTGGCTGAGCAGACGTTCGATGTAACGGAACGATGCGCGTCCCAGCGCGAAGACTCGAACGCTCACGATGATCGCCATCAGCGTGAGGATGGGCGGGCGCAGCGCACTCGCCGAGATGAGGTAGGCGCTGGCCCAGGTCAGCCCGATGGCGGCCGCGGCGCTCAGCACGCCGAACAGCACACCTGCCCAGAAGCGCTTCGGGTCTGGGGTGGCGAGTCTGGCGAGCCGCTCGTCGACGCCGGGTGCCGGCAGCAGAGTCCTGCCACGATTCATGCGACCACTCCGTCTCTTTCGTCACGCGACGCCGAGGACGCGCTCGCCACCGCACCGCCTGCGCGGCCCGTCGGCTGCGCGGCGATCGACACCTGAGCATCCGCCGCAGCGATGACACGCGGACGATGACTGATGACGACGACCACGCGCCCGTCTTGCGCCATGGTGCGCATACCGGCGATCATCTCGCGTTCGGTCTGCTCGTCGACGGCACTCGTCGGCTCGTCGAGCAGCACGATGCGGCAGTCGTGCGAGAAGGCGCGGTAGTAGGCGCGCGCGATGCAGACGCGTTGGGCCTGCCCGCCCGAGATGCCTCCGCCGACAGGGTCGATCACCTGGTCGAGATCGAGCCGACCCGCGCCGGCCAGCCTCAGGCAGCGCCGCAGCAGATCGGCATCGACGTGGTCGCCCGAGTTGAGCCCGAGGGCGACGTTGCTCGCGATCGTTCCCGGAAAGAGATCAGTGCGCTGTCCGCTCCAGGCGATGACGGGCCGCAGCGGCGCGTCTCGTTCGAGGTCGATGCGTTCGCCCTGCCAGATCACCTGACCCGTCGCCGGCACGAAGCCGAGCAGCGCCGCGAAGATGCTGCTCTTACCGGCTCCTGACGGGCCGCTGATCACGGTGAGCCGGCCTGCCTCGGCGCGCAGCGTGACCGTCTGCAGCCTGACATCGCCTCTCGAGACGCAGATGTCTTCGAGTCGCAGGTCTGCGGGTCTGAGGCTCGACGGTGACTCTGCGGATGCCGTGGTCGCGTCGCTCCTGGCGCTGCGGATCGGGGCGGCCGGGTGCGCGCCAGGCCGAGAATCTGGCTCGTCGAGCACGCTCAGCGCGTCGTCGGCGGCCGAGATGCCCTCGGTGGCCGCGTGGTAATGCGAGCCCACGAGGCGAAGCGGAGAGAAGGCCTCTGGTGCGATCAGCAGGACGAAGAGACCGGTGTAGAGATCGATCTCGCCGCCGATGAGACGTGTGCCGATCGACACGGCGACGAGTGCGACCGCCAGGGTCGACGCGAGCTCCAGCACGAAGCCTGACATGAACGAGATGCCCAGCACGCGCATGGTGCGCTGGCGGTAGTGGTCGGTCACGGTCGAGATCACGTCACGCTGGTGCCACTGCCGCCCGAAGACTTTGAGCGTAGAGAGACCGGTGACGACGTCGACGAAGTGACCGGAGAGTGTTCGTGAGGCCTCCCATTCGGAGTTCTGCACCCGCTGGGTGTACCAGCCGATCAGGATCATGAAGATCGGGATCAGCGGGAGGGTGACGCCCACTGTGATCGCAGACGGCAGGTCTTCGCGCCAGAGCACGAACAGGAAGACCGGCACCGAGATGACCGTGAGCACCAGCTGCGGAAGGAACTTCGAGAAGTAGCCGTCGAGCGCATCCAGACCACGCCCATAGACGGTCGTGAGCTGCGGAGCAGAGCGGCTGGCGAGCCAGGCGGGGCCCAGTGCCGCGAACCGCTCAGCCATCTGCTCACGCAGCTGGGCTTTGACCTTTGCCGCGGCGAACTCTGAAGAGACGTTCCATGCGTATGCCAGCAGGGCTCGAATCGCCTGGGCGGCCGCGGCGAGTGCGACCAGGTGCAGGCTCTCGTTCCAGGTCAGATGCTGCATGAGCGCACCGGCCACGCATTGTGCCACCGCCCATGAGAAGACCAGAATGCAGGCGATCTGCAGCAGACCGATGAGCCCGCTGACGAGCAGATAGCCTCGGGCGGCCGTTGCCCGGCGCAGCAGCCGGGGGTCGATGGGTTTGATGGTTCACCTCGTGTTCGAAGATCTCTGCGCAGCCCCACGCCCCAGGTGGCTGCGTCCTGCAGACGGAAGAACCGCTCCCCTCGCCTGCCACAACAGTGTAGTCGTGCAGACGATTGGAGCGGTTCGTTCCGGCAGCTGGGGTGTCAGTGCGCCACGGCCGCCTGCTCGATGTCGACGCGGCGAACGCGCTTGCGGAACACCCAGTAGGTCCAGCCCTGGTAGAGCAGCACGACCGGCAGAGCGAATGCCGCCACCCAGGTCATGAACGACAGTGTGTTCGTCGAGCTCGAGGCGTTCGTGAGCGTCAGGCTGTTCTCGAGACCGTAGGTGCTCGGCATCACCATGTGCTCGGGGTAGCTCGTGAACAGCACCATCCACAGCGCCAGCACCGCGAAGACGACGGTCAGAGCGGTGAAGGTGAAGCCGAGGCCGTCACGCTCGATCCAGTTGCACCAGTAGCTGATGATCAGCGTCACAGCGGCGAGCAGCGACAGCACGAGCACCAGCGGCGAGAAGTGCGCGATGTTGGTCCACAGCAGGAAGAGCGCCGCGACGACGATGGTGATCAGGCCGAGTGAGCGGCCCAGCCGATGGGCGCGTGCCTTGACCTTGCCGTCGGTCTTCAGGCCGACGAACTGCACTCCGTGCGTGAAGAACAGCAGCAGCGTGGTCAGACCGCCCAGCAGTGCGTACGGGTTGAGCAGCGTCAGCAGTGTGCCCTGATAGATGAACGAGTGCTCGACCTTCAGAATCGGCAGACCGTTGACGATGTTGGCCACCGCCACACCCCACAGCAGGGCGGGAACGGCAGAGCCGATCACGATGAACCAGTCGAACCACTTGCTCCAGTTCTCGTGGTGGCCCTGGTGGCGGTACTCGAACGAGACGCCTCGGAAGATCAACGCGATCAGAATCAGCACCAGTGCCAGGTAGGCACCGCTGAAGAGGGTGGAGTACCACTCGGGGAAGGCGGCGAACAGGCAGGCGCCAGCCACGATCACCCAGGTCTCGTTGAGATCCCAGACCGGGCCGATCGTGTTGATGATCTGCCGGCGCTCGGTGTCGTTCTTGCCGAGGAAGGGCAGCGACATGCCCACGCCGAAGTCGAAGCCGTCGAGCACGAAGTAGCCGACGAACAGCACCCCGACGATGAAGAACCAGAGAATTTCGAGAGTCATTTGATCAAATCTCCATTACTAGTACGTGATCGCCAGTTTGTGGGGATCGACCTCTGCGGTCTCATCTCCGCTGTGGTCTGCGTCGAACTCTGGCGGACCGGCCTGAGCCGCCTTCTTGATGAGTTTGAACTCAACGACTGCCAGTGCTCCGTAGACCAAAGTGAACAGGGCCAGCGACAGGCCGACCGACCACGCCGGCACGTTCGGCGAGACCGCACGTTCGGTGGTCATCAGGCCGAACACGATCCAGGGCTGTCGACCCATCTCGGTGAAGACCCAGCCGACGAGGTTGGCGAGCAGAGGCACCGGAGCGGCCCAGATCGCGACACGCCAGAACCAGTCGGGCACCGTGATGCGGCTCTTCTTGCGGGTGATCCACAGCGCGACCAGAGCGATCAGCGCGCTGAACGCTCCCAGACCGATCATCCAGCGGAAGCTCCAGTAGGTGATCCAGAGCACAGGCATGAACGACCCATCAGTCGGGCACGTCAGTGCAGGGTTCAGCGCATCCGTGCAGAACTGCTGGGTGTACTTCGCCTGCAGATCGGTCAGCCCCTCGACAGTGCCGTTGAACGTGTGCGTCGAGAGGAACGACAGCAGATAGGGAATGCGCAGAGAGAAGAGCTCGCTGTGGCCGTCGGGCGTGCCGAGGGTGAAGACGGAGAATGAGGCGTCTGCGCCGGTGCTCGTCTCGAACATCGCTTCGGCAGCCGCCATCTTCATGGGCTGGGTGTGCACCATGGCCAGGCCGAGCTGGTCGCCGCTGAGGAAGACGCCCGCGAAGCCCGCGAGCACCGACCAGGCACCGATCTTGAGGCCGGTGCGCATCGTCTCGACATGCTGATTGCGCCGCAGGTGGTAGGCGCTCACGGCTACGATCACTGCACCGGCGAACACGACTGCGCCCGTGATCGCGTGCGGAAACGCCGAAACCGCAACCGGGTTCGTGAGCACCTGGCCGATGTCGGTCAGCTCTGCGCGCCCTCGGTTCGGATTCAGTTCGTAGCCGACCGGGTTCTGCATGAACGAGTTGGCGGCGATGATGAAGTAGGCCGAGAGGATGGTCGCGATGGACGTCAGCCACGCCGACGCGAGGTGCACGCCCTTCGACACCTTGTTCCAGCCGAAGATCCAGACGCCGATGAACGTGGCCTCCAGGAAGAAGGCGAAGAGCCCCTCCATGGCCAGCGGGGCGCCGAAGATGTCTCCGACGAAGCGCGAGTACTCCGACCAGTTCAGCCCGAACTGGAACTCCTGGACGATGCCCGTCACCACGCCCATGGCGAAGTTGATCAGGAAGATCTTGCCGAAGAGCTTCGTCAGCTGCAGGTACTTCACCTTGCCGGTGCGCACCCAAGCGGTCTGAATAATCGCGACGATGAGCATCAGCCCGATCGTCAGCGGCACGAACAGGTAGTGGTACAGAGTCGTCAGCCCGAACTGCCAGCGCGCCAGCGCCAGTGCCGTGGGGTCGCTCTGCAGCACGGCCAATGTATCGGTCATGTGCGTTCCTCTTCACTCCAGTGAAATTTCGGTCTCCGACACCTGTCGGCGACACCTGTTGGAGACTTTACTCCGGCTTGTATACAAGTGCAAAGTAGACGACCCTAACCTGTGTCGAATCGAGACGAATCGACGTTGTCACAGCTCGAATCGAGTGCTTCTGCGCCGTGCTGACACGACGTTCGGCGCCAGGATGGCGAAGAGCGGCGCTGCGCGTCAGCGACGTCCGCGGTGCATCCACCCGCGAACGGTCTGCAGCCTCTTCTGCAGCTGCCCGAGGTCTGCCTGCGGCACCGCAGGGCCACCGCTGATGCGCCGCAGCTTGGAGTGAATGCTGCTGTGCGACTCGCCGCTGATCTGCGCCCAGACCGAGACCGCCTGGTGCAGTTCGGCCCGCTTGGCCTTCAGCTGCTTGAAGAGCGGCTCGTTCGACGCGGCCTCGGTCTCGGGCGTCGCCGCCGCCCTGCGCTGTTTGCGTTTCGTGATCTCGTCTTGGTGAGACCGCAGCAGCGAGCGCACCTGGTCGGGTTCGAGCAGGCCGGGGAAACCGAGGAAGTCCTGTTCCTCCAAACTGTCGGCTTCGGCGCCCGACCCGAACTCGTCACCTTCGAAGAGCACGCGGTCGAAGGCGGCCTGCGCCTCGAGCGGCTCGAAGTCGACACCGTCGAGCAGATCGTCGGATGCCGCCTCGCGCTGGTTCGCCTGTTCGAGCAGCGAGTCTTCGAGACCGTCGTCGTCCCGGTCTTTCGGACCCCCCAAGACATGGTCGCGCTCGACCTCGAGCTCGTGTGCCAGACCCACCAGACCGGGCACGCTGGGCAGAAAGATGGTGGCCGTCTCGCCTCGTTTGCGAGCTCGCACGAATCGCCCGACGACCTGGGCGAAGAAGAGCGGCGTACTCGCACTCGTCGCGTAGACGCCGACCGCCAGCCGAGGCACGTCCACGCCTTCCGACACCATGCGCACGGCGACCATCCAGCGCTGCTGCCCTGCCGAGAACTCTTCGATGCGATCGCTGGCGCCGTCTTCGTCGCTCAGCACGATGGTCGCCGACTCCCCCGTGATCTGTTTGAGGATGCCTGCGTAGGCCCGAGCCTGCGTCTGGTCGGTCGCGATCACGAGCCCGCCGGCGTCGGGCACTCCCCGACGCACCTGCGTGAGCCGAGCATCCGCCGCACGCAGCACCGAGCCGATCCAGTCGCTGCGCGGGTCGAGCGCCGTGCGCCAGGCCTGGGCGATGATGTCTTTGGTCGCCGGTGCGCCCAGATCGGCGCTCATCTCGTCACCGCTGCGGGAGCGCCAGCGCATGTTGCCGGCGTAGGTCAGGAAGATCACCGGGCGCACCACGCCGTCGTGCAGGGCGCGGCCGTAGCCGTAGGTGTAGTCGGCGCGTGAGATCTTCGAGCCGTCGGGCTGCGGCTCGTACGTGACGAAGGGTATCTGCGCTTCGTCAGAGCGGAACGGCGTACCAGTCAGACAGACACGCCGTGTGGCGTGCGCGTAGGCCTCGCGAATGGCGTCGCCCCAGGTCAGTGCGTCACCGCCGTGGTGAACCTCGTCGAGAATCACCAGGGTGCGCTTCGCCTCGGCGAGTGCCTTGTGCACCTCGACGTTGGCGGCGACCTGTGCATAGGTTGCCGTCACGCCCACGTAGTGCGAGCCGAAGACGCGATCGGCGTTGCGAAAGTTCGGGTCGAGACGAATGAGCGCTCGCTCTGCGGCCTCGGCCCATTGGCGCTTCAGATGTTCGGTGGGCGCGACCACCAGCACCCGATCGACGGTTCCCTGATCGAGCAGCCCTGCGGCCAGCTGCAGTGCGAAGGTGGTCTTGCCTGCGCCAGGGGTCGCTGCGGCGAGAAAGTCTCTGGGCTGTTCGGCGAAGTACCGCTCAAGAGCCTCAGCCTGCCAGGCGCGCAGTCGACTCGCGGTGCCTCGTGCCGCACGGCGCGGGTAGGCCGGGGGCAGATCGCGGGCAGACGCGTTGCCGAAGTCGATTGGGGGGTGCACGGCAGAGATTGTACCCGCAGCCGACGACGTGCGCCTGTCAGACCGACGTGGGCCGCTCTGGTCGGGGCCGGTGATTCCGTGGGTCTGCGGCCTGCCGACGGGCATTTCCTCGGGACTGTCCTATTATGATCACGGCAGTCATCGAGGACTGCGACTGACGCGGGATCCTGAGGGAGAACACGATGACCGAGCAGCAGACGAACAGCAAGGCGTTGCAGGCGCGCGACGCCATCAAGCGATCGATCGCCGCAGGCAGACTGCAGTCAGGCCAGCGTCTCGTCATCTCGCAGCTGGCTCGTGAGCTCAAGATGTCTCCGGTTCCGGTTCGTGAGGCGATCCGGCTGCTCGAGTCAGAGGGCCTGGTCACATTCGCTCACAACGTCGGTGCGCAGGTGACCGACTTCCGGCCGCAGGAGTACCGGCACATGATGTCGACGCTCTCGGTGCTCGAAGGCGCTGCCGTCGCACAGACCGTTCCGCACATCCGGCAGCAGACCATCGACGAGGCCCGCTTCTACAACCGCCATCTGATCGAGGCGCTCAAGGCGTCACGCTTCGCCGAGGCCAACCGGTTCAGCACGCTCTTTCACCGCGTGCTCTACCGCGACTGCCCCAACCGCTACCTCATGCAGACGCTCAACGAGGGCTGGGCCAAGGCCGCCGCGGTCAAAGGCGCCGTCTTCGGCCTGCTGCCCGGGCGTGTCGACGGGTTGGTCGAAGAGCACGAGCACCTGCTGCAGATGCTCGAGAAGAAGACCTCGCCCGACGAGGTCGAGGCCTTCATCCGAGCTCATCGCGAGCGAAACACCGAGGCCTATCTGCGCTACGCGCAGCAGGCGATCAGTGATCGCGCTGCCACAGGAGGGCCTCGGCCTGCCGGATCATCGTCACGTCCTCGCGAGTCTTGACCAGGATGATCGCGGCCGACGAGCCTTCGGTCTGAATCTGGCTGTTCATCTCGTTGCGGCGGTTGAGCCGCTCGTCGAAGCGAACGCCGAGCGGGCGCAGACGTTCGAGCACGAGTGCGCGTGCAGCCGGCGAGTTCTCGCCGATGCCGCCGCTGAACACGAGCGCGTCGAGCCCACCAGCAGCGATCGTCATCTGCCCGATCATGCCTGCCGCACGATGCGCCCAGACGGCCAGCGCGAGCTGTGCCGAAGGCTCGGCGGCATGCGCACGGTTGACGATGTTGCCCATGTGCGTGTCACCGGCGAGGCCGAGCAGACCAGACTGGCGTTCAAGCCGCGAGATGACCTCGCGAACGCTCAGGCCGGTGTTCGCCACGAGCCATGCCGACACCGCTGGGTCGATCGTGCCGGAACGGGTCGACATGACCAGACCCTCCAGCGGAGTGAAGCCCATGGTGGTGTCGACGCTGTGCCCGTCGCGCACCGCCGTCAGAGAGGCACCCGAGCCCAAGTGCGCGCTGACGATGTGCAGCTCGGAGAGATCCTGATCGAGAATGCGTGCGGCTTCGCGCACGTTGTACTCGTGTGCAAGACCGTGGAAGCCGAACCGGCGCACCCCGAGACCCTCGCGCCACTCACGAGGAATCGCGTAGGTATAGGCCTCGGCGGGCATTCTGGCGTGGAACGCAGTGTCGAAACAGGCGATCTGCGTCGCTTCCGGCAGCAGCGCACGCAGCCGTTCCAGAGTCGCCACCGACGGCGGCTGGTGCAGCGGCGCCAGATCGGTGAGCTCTTCGATGCCGGCCATCACCTTGTCGTCGACGATCGCGGCCTCACCGAAGAGACGACCTCCGTGCACCACGCGATGCACGACGACCTCGATATCGCCGCTCACCGACGAGAAGTCGGCGATCAGCTCGGCCCACGCTTCGTCGGTGATCTCGGCCGGCGGCGTCGCAACCGTGCGGTTGTAGACGACTTCGTCCTGATCGGCGACGCTCAGCTTCAGGCTCGACGAACCCGCGTTCACCAGCAGCATGCTCATGCGTTGTCCTCTTTCTGCGTCTCGGCGGCTTTCGTGGCCCCCGCCTGTACGGCCGTCACCAGAATGGTGTTGACCACGTCATCGACGGTGCAGCCGCGGGACAGATCGTTGACGGGCCTGCGCAGCCCCTGCAGCACCGGCCCGATGGCGATCGCGCCGCTCGACTGCTGCACCGCTTTGTACGTGTTGTTGCCCGTGTTCAGATCGGGGAACACGTAGACCGTCGCGCGCCCGGCGACCGGCGAGTCGGGCAGTTTGCCAGCCGCGATCTTCAGGTTGCTAGCGGCGTCGTACTGGATCGGCCCTTCAATCGGCAGGTCGGGTGCGGCCGCGCGAGCCAGCTCGGTGGCCTCGCGCACAGCGTCGACCGAGGAGCCGTGTCCTGAGGTTCCGGTCGAGTACGACAGCATCGCCACCCGAGGTTCGATGCCGAAGGCGGCCGCCGTCTGGGCGCTGGCCACGGCGATGCCGGCGAGCTCTTGGGGCGTCGGGTTCGGAATCACGGCGCAGTCACCGTAGACCAGCACCCGATCGGGCAGGCACATGAGGAACACTGACGAGACCTCGCGGACGCCGGGCCGGGTCTTGATGATCTGGAAGGCGGGACGGATCGTGTCGGCGGTCGTGTGCATCGCGCCCGAGACCATTCCGTCGGCCCGCCCCGAGTGCACCAGCAGAGTGCCGAAGAAGCTGGGGTCGCGGACTTGCTGTGCCGCCTGTTCGAGCGTCACGCCTTTGTGGGCGCGCAGCTGCTGGTAGGTCTGTGCGAATTCGTCGAGCAGCGGGGACTGATCGATGTCGATGATCTCGATGCCATCGAGACTCACCCCGTGCAGACGCGCCAGCTTCGCCACCTCGTCGGGGTCGCCCAAGAGCACGAGGTCGACGAGACCCTGCTTCGCGATCTCTGCTGCTGCCGTGAGGATGCGCGGGTCGCCTCCCTCGGGAAGCACGATTCGAGCGTGAGCCGCACGGGCTCGACGGGCGAGCTCGTAGGCGAAGCGCTCGGGGGTGGTCACGTCGCGCAGGGACAACTCGAAACGCGAGAGGATCTCGGCGCCGTCGGCGTGCTCGTCCCAGGTCTTCAGCGCCTGCCGAGTGCGGGTCGGGTTGCCTGCACCGATCTCGCCGCGCACCCGGCTGGCGGCCTGTGCGACGGCGAAGGTGTCGGCGCGTTTGCAGTAGACGGGGATGCTGCCCGCGGCCACGACGCGCTGCAGGCGCTCAGAGATGTCGAAGTCGCCGCTGATGATCACGGCCTCTGGGGCGAGGGCGGCCTGGAGCACCGCTTCGATGAGCTCGACGCGGTCACCGGGCACGACGACGAGCGCTCCCGAGCCGATGACGGAGAGCGCGTGCTCGGCCTCCATCGCCGCCACGGTGATGCGACGCACCAGATGATCTGCGTCGCCATTGGTGCCGATGCGCAGCGCCTCGATGGCTTCTGCCGTCTCTTCGACGCTCGGCCACGAGAGGCTCTCGACATAGGGCAGCAGATAGACGGGACGCCCGAGCGACCCCGAGGGAATCAGCGTGCGGGCCTCGTCGATGACCTCGGGTGAGACGCGGTTGACCACGATGCACATCAGGGTGGAACGCGCCTGGCGAAGTCGCTGCCGTGTGAGCGAGACCGCGGCGGCGACACGCGCGGCGTTGCGACCGAAGCCGTCGACGACTGCAAGCAGCGGCACGTCGAGGTGCCGCGCGAGAGCGACGTTCACGTCTGGCTCACCGTGCACGGGCACGGTGATGGCGTTGGTGCCCTCGATGATGACGAAGTCGACTTCGGCGGCGAGCCTCTCGAAGGCGCCGAGGCATTCGGCGATGAGCTCGTCTGTGCGATCGTCGGCCACCAGCTCTTCGGCATGCGCGGCGGTCATGACCGAGACAGCGGTCAGGGCGCCTTCGGGAAGCAGCTGTTCGGCCAGCTGGACGATGCGCGACTCGGTCGGTTTGTCAGCCGATGTGATCGGCCGCAGAAACCCGATACGAGCGTACCGAGCAGCAGCCTGGCGCAGCAGCCCGATGGTGACCAGCGACTTTCCAGAGGTCTCCCCCACACCAGTGATGAGCAGTCCGTCGGGCATGAGATCTCCATCTGTTCGTTGTGCGTCGGTGCCCCTCCAGACTATCGCACCAGCAGAACGTGCCCCACAGCTCGCCCGGGGTTCGAACGGCCATTCCGTGAACTCTTCGTGAAGCCGCGCACCACGCTGCCGCGTCAGCCTCAGACTGCAGACACGGCGACGGCCACGGGGATCGATCTCAGGATCTCCCGTGGCCGTCGTGCTCTGTCACCGGCTCAGCGCGGCCGGCGGCAGACGATCACTGCTGGTCGAGCACGAACTCGGCCTCGATGTGAATCTTCACATCGCTGCCCAGCAGCACGCCGCCGGTCTCAAGGGCGCTGTTCCACTCCAGTCCGAACTCCTCGCGCTTGATCGTCGTGTCGGCTTCGATGCCCAGAACGGTCTGGCCGTACGGGCTCGTCGTGATGCCCCCGACCTCGACCTGGAAGTCGACGCTCTTCGTGACTCCGCGCAGCGTGAGGTCTCCGGTGACCACCAGGTCATCGCCGTCGTACCGCACTGCAGTCGAACGGAACGTGAGCTCGGGGTGGTTCTCGACGTCGAAGAAGTCAGGCGCGTGCATGTGCACGTCGCGGTCGGGGTTGCCGGTCGAAATGCTCGCGGCCTTGATCTCGGCGCTCACGGTCGAATCGAGCACGTCGTCGCCCGTGGTGAGAGTTGCGGAGAAGTCGGTGAAGCTGCCGCGGAACTTCGTGACGAGATGACGCACGCTGAAGCCGATGCTGCTGTGTGTGGGGTCGATCTGCCACGTGCCCGAGGTGAAGCCTGCGATTGCGGATTGAGTCATGATGTCTGCTCCTTCATTGAGATGTCGGGCGTTCGTCCGCACATCAGTGGTTGTATCTACAACAGTATCCACATGAATGCACCAGCGCAAGCGCACTCTGCAACTCTCAGCGGCGTGTCGGCAGCATCCGCTGCATGCCCCAAGCGGTCACCCGCAGCACCGCTTCGACGATGATCGAGAGATCCATCTTCGAGCGGCCGTTCTCACGTTCGACGAAGGTGATCGGCACCTCGGTCACATCGAGGCCCGCAGCCACGGCGCGTCGCAGCACGTCGATCTGAAAGCAGTACCCATGACTGGCCGCTTCGTCGAGCCGAAGCGCTCGCAGCGCAGTGACGGGAATGACCCGATATCCCGAGGTCACGTCACGCTGGCCGAGGCCGAGCATCAGTCGCGAGTAGATGCTGGCCGCATGCGACAGCGAGCTGCGGTACCACGGCCAGTTCACGATCGTGCCGCCGCGCACCCATCGAGATCCGAGCACCAGCCGATTCTCACCCGCTGCTGCGAGCAGATGCGGCAGCTGCTCAGGCAGGTGCGATCCGTCGGCGTCCATCTCGACCAGATAGCGAAACCCGTGGGCCTCGCCCCACTCGAAGCCCGCGATATAGGCAGGTCCGAGGCCGTGCTTCTGGTCACGGTGCAGCACTGACAGCGACGGATGCCGCTCCCGCAGCCGGTCGGCGAGCAGGCCCGTGCCGTCTGGGGATCCGTCGTCGACCACGAGGGCTGAAACCTCGGGGAGCGTCATGAACAGCCGCTCCAGCACTCCAGGCAGCGACTCTCGTTCGTTGTATGTGGGGATGACGACCAGGGTCTCCCCCGTTGCCGCGCTCACTCGCGCAGCTCGCGGCGAATGACCTTGCCGACGTTGGACAGCGGAAGCTCGTCACGGAATTCGATGTAGCGCGGGCGTTTGTATCCGGTGAGATAGCGGCGGGCGTACTGCCGCACCTCCTGTTCGGTCAGTTCTGGGTCAGCCGGCACGACGAAGGCTTTGACCACCTCGCCGGAGTGTTCGTCAGGCACGCCGATCACTCCGGCGGTCTTGATGCGTGGGTGATCGCTCAGCACCGCCTCGACTTCGTTCGGGTAGACGTTGAACCCGGACACCGAGATCATGTCCTTCCGGCGATCGACGATCGAGAAGTAGCCGTTGTCGTGCAGCACGGCCACGTCGCCCGTGGCCAGCCATCCGTCGGCGTCGAGCACCTCGGCTGTCTCGTCCTCGCGCTCCCAATACCCCTTCATCACCTGAGGGCCGCGCACATAGAGGTCTCCGGGCTCTTCGAACGCCGCGACACGACCGTGGTTGTCGAGCACTTTGATCTCGGTCGACGGCAGCGGAATGCCCACGGTGCCGATGATCGGCGGCAGCCAGGTCGGGTTCACGCTCACCACGGGTGAGGCCTCGGTGAGCCCGTACCCCTCGAGCATGGGGCGCTGGGTGACGTTCTGCCACTCGTTCGCCGTCGACTCGCGCAGAGCCATGCCGCCGGCCACCGTCAGTTTGAGAAAGTCGAAGTCGGCTTTCAGGAACCGCGGGTTCTCGAGGAGCGCCTGAGCGAGAGTCGAGACCAGGATGATCACCGAGGTTCGCTCTCTCACGATCGTCTTGGCGAGCGGAGAGATCTCGCGAGGATTGGTCACGAGCACGTTGTGCAGACCATAGGCGAAGAAGCACAGGCAGTTCACCGTCATGCAGAACACGTGGTAGAGCGGCAGCGCTGCGAGAACGTTCTCGGCACCCTCGTCCAGGATCACGCGCATCCAGTGCCGCATGGCCTGGGAGTCGGCCAGCAGGTTGCGATGCGTGAGCATGGCGCCCTTCGGCGTGCCCGTCGTTCCGCCGGTGAACTGCAACAGTGCGACATCGTCGAGTCCGACCGAGACGGGCTGCAGACGCAGGTCTGCCCCATGCGCGATGGCGTCACGAAAGTCGACGGCTCCGGGCAGGCGATACTTCGGCACCATGCCCTTGAGCCTCATGCCGACGTTCGTCAGCACACGTCTGGCCGGACTGCGCCAGAGGTCTGCCGGGCGGGTGATGATCACGTTCTGCAGGGTGGTGTCGGGCAGAATCTCGGCGATCTTGTCTGCGAACATCTCGAGCACGACGATGGCGCGCGCTCGCGACTGCAGAATGACCGCCTTGGTCTCGGGAGCGGTATAGAGGGGGTTCGCGTTGACCACGACGAGGCCCGCTTTTATGGCGCCGAAGAGTGCGACCGGGTACTGCAGCAGGTTCGGCATCTGCAGCACGATGTGGTCACCTGGCTGCAGCCCCAGAGAGACCTGAAGATAGGCGGCGAAGTCGTCTGAGAGCTGTTTGACCTCACGGAACGTGAGCGTCTGCCCCATGTTGGTGAACGCCTTGCGATCACCGAAACGGGCACATGTCTGATCGACGAGATCGACGATCGACCGGTGTTCGAGGGTGCCGACTTCGCTCGGCACGTCATCGGGATACAGGTCGAGCCACGGTCTCGGAATGTCGTCTTGCCTCTGCTGCTCAGTCACGGGTCAATTATGCCCCACCAGGTGAACCACCTGAGGGATCGCCCAAGAATCAAGATGAACGGCACGTACAATCGAAACCATGTCAGACCCGCGCACAGCCCTCTCGCAGACGAACCAGGACTATCTGAAAGAGATCTGGCAGTTCGCCGAGTGGTCGGGCGATCCCATCACCACCGGCCAGCTGGCCGAGCGCATGGGCCTCACCCGATCGACCGTCTCAGAGGGAGTGCGTCGGCTGACCGATCAGGGCTATGTCGTGCACGAACGCTACGGCAACATCACGCTCACCCCGGCCGGAGAATCGGCGGCGGTGAACCTCGTGCGCAGCCATCGCATCCTCGAGACCTTCTTGGTGTCGTATCTCGGCTATGACTGGGACGAAGTGCACGAAGAGGCCGAGGTGCTGGAGCACGCGGTGAGCCCGCGCATGATCGAGCGGCTCGACTCCCGTCTGAACTTTCCCACCCGCGACCCGCACGGCGATCCGATACCGCGAGCCGACGGCAGCATTCCGACTCTCGACGCCCACCCGCTCAGCGAGGTGCCGGAAGGGCACACCGTGCACGTACGCCGTGTCTCGGACGAGAACCCAGAGCTGCTGCGCTATCTCACCGACATCGGTCTGACCCTCGACAGCACCATCACTGTTCGGGAGCGCATCCCCGCTGCCGGCACGATTCGTCTGGTGATGAACGGCCAGCCCCTCGATCTCGGTCTGCCTGCCGCCGGCAACATCCTCGTCACCGAGTAGGGGCAGCCGCTCCGGTCATCAGCGATCGTCGGCTGCGACCAGCCGCACGACACCGGTCTCACCGACCGCGACGACCGGTCCGCTCCACGCATCGTCACGGTGCGAGACCCAGAGCACGGTGCGTCCCGAAGCAGGATCGAGCACCACGCGGCGAATGTCATCGGCCGTGCGCGCATCGAGCTGAGAAGTGACCTCGTCGGCGAGCAGCACCGGCGTCTCAGCCAGCAGCGCGCGTGCCAGACCCAGCCGCTGAGCCTGACCTCCCGAGAGCCCGACGCACCCGCGACCGCGACCGAGCCGCGTGCGGATGCCCTGGCGCTGACTGTCGACGAACGCACCGAGGCCGACGGTCGCGCACACCTCGCGCAGGTCGTCGTCGCTGGCGTCAGGCCGTGCGATGCGCAGATTCTCGGCGATGCTCGCGTCGAAGAGAAACGTCGACTGATCGACCACAGCCACGGTGCGCACGAGTTCGGCACGGCTCAGCTCCCGCAGATCGCGACCGGCGATCTGCACCGAGCCGGAATCCGGATCGTGCACACGTGCGAGCAGATCCACCAGCGTCGACTTGCCGCTGCCGCTCGAGCCCTCGACGAGCACGTGCGAGCCCGCCTCGACGCTGATCGGCTCCGGCACGCGCAGCTGCGGCCCGTGAGCGCCGCCGACAGCGTCGTGACGGTAGACCAGCGGGCCGATCACCGCGGCCGCTCCCCGATCGCCAGACTCTGCGGCTGCAGCCGACGACTCGGGAGGCTCCTCAGCGGCAAACGTCACCTCGGGTTCGCGCGTGATCGTCGCCTGCACACGAAGCGCTGCCGCCTGCACAGCACGCCACTCATTGACGAATCCGACCACTGACTCCGGCGCGGCGAACGCGGAGAACGCGAGTGCGGCACCCGCAAGCGCTGCGCCCAGCGGCTGCTGCTGCAGCCCTCCGCCATGCGAGTCGGCAGTGGAGACGAGCACCGAGGCCAGCACTGTGAGCAGCCAGACCAGAGTGACCAGCGCTCGTCTGGTGCGACCGAGCCGCTGCTCCGCACGCATGATGTCAGCGTGTCTGCGGTTCAGCTGGTGCCAGCGGCCGAGCCGACGATCGATCGCGTGCAGCCCGCGCAGATCGGGCAGCGCGTGCATCGTCTCGGCGGCGAACTGCGCACTCTGGCCGTCGAGTCGGGCACCCTCTGACGCGGTCTGTGCCTCGCCGCGCAGTCCCAGCCCGGCGCAGCCGAAGGCGAGCAGCAGACCGACGGCAACGACGACCGCCGCCGGCCACCCGGTCAGAAGCCACTGCGCGAACACCACACCGACGCTGACGATCACCGCGCTCACCGCCGGCACGATGGTGTGCGCGAAGAACACCTCGAGCCGATCGATATCACGGCCTGCACGCGAGAGCAGGTCGCCGCTGCCGCTGCGCGACGTGACAGCCGGAGCCTGCGGCAGCAGGCTGGCGAAGAAGCGCACGCGCAGGCGCGCCAGCAGAATGAACGCGACGCGATGCCCGAGATACTGCTCGCCGTAGCGAGTCAGGCCCTTCACCAGAGCGAGGCCGATCAGCACCAGCCCCACGGTCCAGATCGAGACCTGACCGCGGGCACTCGCCGCCACCAGCAGCACCCCGGCGACGACCGCTGCGATTCCCGTGGCCTGCGAGACCAGACGCAATGCGAACGAACCGGCCAGACTGCCCCGAAAGCCCTTCGTCATCGGCAGCAGCTGTCGCAGCGTGTCTGCCGTGCTCGCCTGCGTCGCGCTCGTCATCGTGACCTCTCATCGTGCAGACCGTCCGTCGTGAGGCGAGACGTGGTCATACGGCGGGCGAACGCCGCAGGATCATGTGTGACGCAGACGACGGCCATGTGTTCGGGCAGGTCGGCGAGCGTGTCGACCAGACGCTCGCCGGTCTGGCGGTCGAGGCCGCTGGTCGGCTCGTCGAGCAGCAGCACGTCCACGGGCTGCATCAGAGCGCGCGCAACCGCGAGCCGCTGGCGCTGGCCACCGGAGAGCCCCGTTCCGCGCTCCCCAAGGGCCGCATCCAGACCTCCGAGTCGTTCGCCGATCGTCGTGCTCAGGCCGGCCAGCTCAAGCGCACGCCAGCAGGCGGCATCGTCCACGGCATCCGACGAATCGTCGCCCGTCGCACTCTGGTCGGCCTCTGCCCCCAGACCGAGCGCGAGGTTCTCACGCACTGTGCCAGAGAGAATCACCGGGTTCTGCACGACCTCGACGGTGCGCAGCCCGGGAAGTCGTTCCAGCGTGCCGCCTCCGAGTTCGCGACGACCAGCGATCACGCCGAGCAGTGTCGATTTGCCGACGCCGCTGGGGCCCATGATCGCCCGTCGGTCGCCGCGACGGATGTCGACCTGCAGACCCTGCGCAAGCTCGCGCCCGTCTGGCGTCACGAGTGTGCCCTGCTCGATGCGCAGCACGCTGCCGTCTGACGGAGCCGTGGGTGCGCGTCGTGCCGTCTCGTGTCGTGAGTCACCGCCGCCCACGCCGATCACGCGCGCCAGCCGGCCTTCGGCGCGCTGACCCTGCGCACGCAGATAGAAGAACTTGCCGACCACGTCGAGAGGCGCACTCATCACGACCGCCAGCAGCACGACGACCGCGGCCTCTGTCACGTCGATGGCACCGCTGCGCAGCCGCCACACGGCCAGCAGAGCCGAACCGGCGAGCACGCCCGCATAGAACAAGCCGTCGAGCACGAGAATCAGCAGCTGGTTGACCGCCAGCAGCCGCATGACCTCGGTGCGCTGCTGCTCCGCGCTGCGAGCCAGGCGCTGCAGATACCGGTCGCCGGCGCCGAACAGCGCCAGCGTGCGCAGACCCTGGAGCCCCTGCAGAAACGTCACGGCCAGCGAGGCCTCGCGCCGCCGCCAACCGCCCATCGACTTTCGGGTGACACGCTGAAAGGCGCCCACCGCCGCCGTGACGAGCACGACCAGAGCCGCGAGGCATCCGGCCAGCACCGGGTCGACGGCCAGTGCGATGACCACGAGCACGATCACGGGCGAGAGCAGCGCGGCGAGAATGCTGCCGTGGAACTCGGCCCGGTAGGTCGCGTACTTCGCGGCGTCAGCGGTGGCGAGATCGGCGAAGTCTCCCTCGGCGGGCAGCCGATCGTCGGCGTCGGCCGGGCCGCCCAGCCGTCTGAGAAGGCTCTCGCGCACTTCGGTCTGCAGCTGCCGCTCGGCTGCGTCCTGAGCGGCCTCGCCGAGAAACTGCACGATCACGACGCCGGCGAACGCGACGGCCGTCACCAGGAACAGGTGCGCCGCGGCCGCCGTGCCGTCAGGTCCGAAGGCCGTCGCAAGCGTTCTGCCCAAGGCGACGACGCCGACGGCCAGCAGCACGGTGCGCGCCACCGAGAGAGCCAGCCCTGCGCGCGACAGCCGGTTGGGGCCGGCAGCGACGGGCAGAGCCTCGCGCACTGCTCCGGGGTGCCGTCGCACGTCAGCCGCTGACCGACTTTCGTGCATCAGTGGTCACGCGGCTTGCCGGTGTGCGTCGCTGCCGGCTCTGACGGCACGGCCGAGGCCACCTGCTCAACCGGGTGCACGGCATCGGGTGCAGACGGATGCCCCGGCAGCGCGGGTGCGCCGGATGCGGTCTCGCCGTGGTGCTCGGGGCGCTGGATGCGTTCGATCCAGGCGAGGGCGACCGCCGAGAGAATGAAGGTGAGATGGATGAACACCTGCCACATCACGCCGGTGGTCGTGTAGCTCTCGCCGGTCACGTTGTGCGCATGCTCTGCGCCGAGATCGCCGACTTCGATGAAGGTCTTCAGCAGATGGATCGACGAGATGCTGATGATCGAGATGGCCAGCTTGACCTTGAGGATGTTCGCGTTCACATGCGACAGCCAGTCGGGCTCGTCCGGGTGGCCGTCGACGTTGATCTTCGAGACGAACGTCTCATATCCGCCGATGATGACCATGATCAGCAGATTCGCGATCATGACCACGTCGATGAGTCCCAGCACGGTCAGCATGATGGTGGTCTCATCGAGCTTGCCCCAGTCGGTGAAGACGTCGGTGAGCAGGTGGAACAGATCGACCCAGAACACGATCACGTAGATCAGCTGCGCCACGATGAGACCGTTGTAGAGCGGAGCCTGCAGCCACCTGCTGGCGAAGATCAGGTAGCCGAGCATGTTCGATGTCTGCGAGTTCTGCGCCTGACGGCCGACGGCGAATTGACGTCGCTGGTGGTGATCAGAGGGGGACATCGAGCTCCTGACGTGTGTGGGTGATCCCAGTCGACGTCATTGGCGACTATGGAGTGACGAACTCATGTTACTTGCACCCGACGTCATCGCGCAGCAGCGAGCACCGGCACACGGTCGACGTCGACGTCCCCTCCCCCGTGTGCCCCGACGAAGGCTACGGCCGCGCGCGTCGCAGCGATCGCCTCGGGGTACTGCGAGAACAGCACCTGATACTCGTGCGGCAGCGGCGGTTCGTGATCGGTGTCGTAGAACTGCGTGACCACCGGCACTCCGAGCTGCTGCAGATGCGCGGCGAATGCCCGCGACTGTGACTCCAAGGGGTCGCCGTTGCCTGCGCTGACGAACGTCGGGGGAAAGTCTGCCGTCACTGCGTCTATGGGAGAGCCCTGGCGAAGCATCTCGGCACTCTGCCAGTCGCGCACGCCGCTGTAGGCCCACATCACTGTGTTCAGAAATGAGGCGAACGGACCGGTCGCCTGCACGGCGCCGACGTCATAGGCCCCGCAGAAGAGCACCGCCCCACGAACCTGTTTCGGCTGAACCTGCGGCTGCAGGCCGAGCAGCGAGGCCTCGTCGGGGCTTTCGAGAGCGGCGAGATAGGTCGCCACGACCTGCGATCCGGCAGAGTCTCCCGCATAGAAAAGACGGTCGGCCGCGATGCCGAGATCGTCGGCGTGATCGAGCAGGTAGCTGGTGGCTGCATCGAGCTGCTGTACCGCAGTCGGGAATCGTGCCTCTGGCGAGAGCGTGTAGTTGATCTGCACGACGGTCGCTCCGCTCGCCGCAAGAATGCGCGAATAGTTCTCGCCCTGCGACTTGTCGCCGCCGACCCAGCCCCCGCCGTGCACCCAGATGATGGTGCTTGCCGGTTCGGTCGCGTCCGCACGGCGGTACACGTCGAGCCGTTCGTCGGCGCGACCGCTCGAGGTGTAGGCGAGATCGGCGTCACGTCGCACATCGGCCGGTGCGTAGGCACCGAGCGCCTCGTTGCCCTGCACGCCTCCCGCGTTGAACGACGACCGGATCAGCAGCGCGCCGGGAATCGGCGTGGTGACGAAGCTCAGCACCACCACGAGCAGCAGCGAGACCAGAACGGCGACGAGCATGCCGAGCACCGTCGCACAACGGCGCAGCGGCGTCAGCCCGGCCGTCGACGCGCCTGCCGAAGTCGGGCCAGGCGCGCCCGGCTCGTGCGTGCTGCGCATCAGTTGCGAACCTCGAGGCCGCCCAGCATGATCTGCCCGCCGATGACCACGACCGGAGCCAGAGCCGCGACCGACGGATCGGCAGCCGACGCGGTGAAGACCGACCGGTCTTCGACGCCGCCGAGCAGAGCCGTCGCCTCGACCCGCACCCGGGCGCCGTCCGGAATGCGAATCTCGACGCCGCCCATCAACGCGAGCACCTCGATGCGAACCTCCGGTGCCAGCATGGCACGAGTCAGATCAAGCGTCGACGAGCCGAGCACGGCAGTCATCGACGCGCTGCGAAAGCCGTGTGCCGTGCTGCGCACCTCGGAGCTGCCCAGCACCGCAGTCACGTTCTGGTCAAGGGCGGCGTCACCGTCACGTGCGCCGAATCGGCGCTCCTCTGCGGCAGACGCCTCGGCTGGCGATCTCGGAACCGAATGGTCTGTCGAAGACGTGCTCGCCGCCGCCTTCGGACGACGTCTCGTCAGCACACTGAGGCCCAGCGCGATCACAGCGGCCGGTGCGATCAGTGCCCATGGACTGAACGGCAGCAGACCGAAGTTGTCGAGGATCAGTGCGGTGCCGACGACGACGAGCGCCAGCGCCCACCAGAGATTCGACCAGGACGACACCAGCGTCGAGACGCCCAAGGCGATCACGGCGATGCCGATGATCAGACGAAAGACGCTGCCCATCTGAAAGTCAGGGATCACCACGTTGGCGAGCAGCACCAGCCCCACGCCCACGATGACGATGCCTGCGATGATGCGGGAGCCCACTGTTCTCATGCTTCGACTCTAGCCAACCTTCCCACTGCGTGGTCGTCGGGTCGGTCAGCAGGAAAGCTCCAAACCCGGCCGGGACAAATAGAGGGCGACCTCACATGACGTGAGCAGAGAGGGCGGGTATTGTGGGCAGATGGCCAATCTACGCTCACGCACCGTCACCCACGGCAGAAACATGGCCGGCGCTCGCGCCCTTCTGCGCGCCGCCGGCGTCGACGGATCAGATTTCGGCAAGCCGATCATCGCAGTCGCGAACAGCTTCACCGAGTTCGTTCCCGGACACACCCACCTCGCTCCCGTCGGGCGAGTCGTCTCAGAGGCGATCAGCGCCGCCGGCGGCATTCCCCGCGAGTTCAATACCATCGCGGTCGACGACGGCATCGCCATGGGCCACTCGGGCATGCTCTACTCGCTGCCCAGCCGCGACCTGATCGCCGACTCCGTCGAGTACATGGTCAACGCCCACCAGGCCGACGCGCTGGTCTGCATCTCGAACTGCGACAAGATCACTCCCGGCATGCTGCTGGCCGCGCTTCGACTGAACATCCCGACCGTCTTCGTCTCAGGCGGCCCGATGGAGGGCGGCACGGCAGTTCTCGTCGACGGCACCGTGAAGAAGCGCGTCGAGCTCATCTCGGTGATGTCAGGTACGGCCGACCCCAACCTGTCAGACGAGAACCTGCTCCGGCTCGAGGCCAGCGCCTGCCCGACCTGCGGATCGTGCTCGGGCATGTTCACGGCCAACTCGATGAACTGCCTGACCGAGGCGCTCGGTCTGTCGCTGCCCGGAAACGGAACTACTCTCGCCACGCACACGGCCAGGCGCGCGCTCTTCGAGAACGCCGGTTCGCTCGTGGTCGATCTGTGCCACCGGTTCTACGACGACGAAGACGACAGTGTGCTGCCCCGTTCGATCGCCACGCGTGAGGCGTTCCAGAACGCCATGGCCATGGACATCGCCATGGGCGGTTCGACCAACACGATTCTGCACCTGCTCGCCGCCGCCCAGGAGGCAGGCGTCGACTACACGATGCACGACATCAACGACCTCTCGCACCATGTGCCCTGCCTGTGCAAGGTCGCGCCGAACGGGAGCTACCTCGTCGAAGACGTGCACCGCGCAGGCGGCATTCCCGCCATTCTCGGCGAGCTGCACCGTGGCGGCCTGCTGAACGAGAACGTGCACTCGGTGCACCATCCGACGCTCGGCTCCTACCTGGACGACTGGGATCTGCGCGGCGGCAAGGCGACCGACGAGGCCTTCGAGCTGTTCCACGCGGCTCCGGGCTGCAAACGCAGCGCCAAGGCGTTCTCGCAGTCAGAACGCTGGGAGACGCTCGATCTCGACGCCGAGGACGGCTGCATCCACGACGTCGCCCACGCCTATTCGAAAGACGGCGGCCTGGCCGTGCTCTACGGCAATCTTGCCGAGGACGGCTGCGTCGTGAAGACCGCCGGCGTCGACGAATCGATCCTGACGTTCAGCGGACCGGCCGTCGTGGTCGAGTCGCAGGAGGACGCGGTGAACGTCATCCTGAACAAGCAGGTCAAGGCCGGCGACGTCGTCGTCGTTCGCTATGAGGGGCCCAAGGGCGGCCCGGGCATGCAGGAGATGCTGTACCCGACGTCGTTCCTGAAGGGTCGTGGCCTGGGCAAGAAGTGCGCGCTGATCACCGACGGCCGCTTCTCCGGCGGCACCTCGGGGCTGTCGATCGGCCATGTCTCCCCCGAGGCGGCATCCGGCGGCCTGATCTCGCTCGTCGAGAGCGGAGACACGATCACCATCGACATCCCGAATCGCAGGATCGAGCTGAACGTCTCTGACGAGGTGCTCGCCGAGCGTCGCGCCGCCCTCGAGGAGGGCAACGGATACCACCCGAAAGATCGCAAGCGTGAGATCTCGACCGCTCTCAAGGTCTACGGCGCATTGGCGACGTCAGCTGACAAGGGAGCGGTTCGCGACAAGGCGAAGATCGACGCGATCTACTGATCGACAGAGTGGGTTCGCATCAGGATGCGGGTCGGATGATGGCGTCGCCATGGTCTGGCCTGCATCGGCTTTTGTAGACTGAGCGCGGTGCACACGCCGCCGTGTGTGCCCCCGGTGGGCGCTTCGAACGGGCCCCCGAGCAGCCCTGCAGAGAGGTTCATGAATGTCCAAAGCAGCTGAGTTCATCGATTCGGTGTACCAGACCGTGCTCACTCGGAATCCTGGCGAACGAGAGTTCCACCAGGCGGTACACGAGGTGTTCGAGTCGCTGGAGCCGGTGCTCGAACGTCACCCGGAATACGCCGAGTCGGCGATCCTCGAACGCGTGTGCGAGCCCGAGCGTCAGATCATCTTCCGTGTTCCCTGGACCGACGATCGCAATCACGTGCACATCAATCGCGGATTCCGTGTGCAGTTCAACAGCGCCCTCGGCCCGTACAAGGGCGGTCTGCGCTTTCATCCCAGCGTGCTGCTCGGCACGGTGAAGTTCCTCGGCTTCGAGCAGATCTTCAAGAACGCGCTCACCGGTCTGCCCATCGGCGGCGGCAAAGGCGGTTCCGACTTCGATCCGAAGGGCAAGAGCGACCGTGAGGTCATGCGCTTCTGCCAGTCGTTCATGACCGAGCTGCAGCGCCACATCGGCGAGTACGTCGACGTGCCAGCCGGCGACATCGGTGTCGGCGCCCGTGAGATCGGCTACCTCTTCGGGCAGTACAAACGTCTGCGCAACAAGTTCGAGTCGGGTGTCATCACCGGCAAGGGCATCGGCTGGGGCGGTTCGCGTGCCCGCACCGAGGCGACCGGTTACGGTGCCGTCATCTTCGCCCGTGAGATGCTCGAGACTCGCCAGCAGGGCTTCGACGGCGCAAAAGTCATCGTCTCGGGATCAGGCAACGTCGCGCTCTACGCCATTCAGAAGGTGCAGCAGCTCGGCGGCACGGTCATCGGCGCCTCCGATTCCCAAGGAGCAGTCCACGACCCCGACGGCATCGACTTCGAGCTGCTGCGCGAGATCAAAGAGGTCGAGCGCGGTCGCGTGCGCGACTACGTCGAACGCCGCGGCGGCCGCGCCGAGTACCGAGACAGCGGTTCGGTGTGGGACATCGCCGATGTCGACGGCATCGACGTGGCTCTGCCCTGCGCCACCCAGAACGAGCTGAACGCCGAGAATGCCGAGACCCTGGTGCGCAACGGCGTCCGGGCTGTCGCCGAGGGCGCGAACATGCCCTGCACGCCAGACGCGGTGCGCACGTTCCAGAAGACCGGTGTGCTCTTCGGCCCGGGCAAGGCGGCCAACGCCGGCGGCGTCGCCACCTCGGCACTCGAGATGCAGCAGAACGCCTCGCGCGACTCGTGGACGTTCGAATACACCGAGGAGCGTCTCGAGCAGATCATGACCCGGCTGCACCGCTCGGTGCGTCGCACCGCCGAAGAGTACGGTCACCCGGGCGACTACGTGCGCGGTGCGAACATCCACGGCTTCCAGCTCGTGGCCGATGCCATGATCGCACAGGGCGTCATCTGATCATCGACGCAGCCCGCGGCTGAGGCCGCCGCACAGACGAAGGGCTGCGGAGACGCCAGAACTCACCGTTCGGTGTCTCCGCAGCCCGTTCTCACTGCGGAGCCTCGATCACCTGCCGGGCAGGTACTCGTTGGTCAGTCCCTGACGGCCGTCGTACTCGTTCTCGAGCAGACCGTTCTCGTGCATCCAGGCGGCGTACGCGGCCCAGTCGTCTTCCGGCTGGTGACCGAAGCCTCCGTCGTTCTTCAGCAGCGGCACCGTGCGCTCGACCATCCGGCGCAGCACATCGGGTTCGTAGGCGCCGTCGGTCGGTCCGGTCAGAGCCTCGACGGCGGTGTCGGTGCTCGCCTCTGCCGCCTCCTGGCCCTTCGCCGTGCCGGCCAGGAACTTGCGCACGCGCTCGGCGTAGGCCGAGTCGCTCTGCAGACGCGAACGTTGGGCGATCACGACGAGCTCGTCGTAGTCGGGCAGCCCGAGCTCGGTGTTCGACCACGACGGAAAGCTGCCGTGTTCGGCGAGCTCGACGCCCTCGATGTTCGGGTATGCGCCGATGGTCGCATCGACCTGATGATCGATGAGCGGCTGGTTGAGCCCCTGTGACAGGTTCACGTAGGTGATCGTCGACGGGTCGACGCCGTGCTTCTTGGCGATGTAGTTCATCGTCGTCTCCTGCGAGGCGAGCCCTGACGTGCCGACCTTCTTGCCGGCGAGATCCTGCGGTCCGTTGATTCCCGATCCCTCCCAGGTCATCACCGAGTTGAGGCTGGTCGGAACGAGCGCGCCCACCGAGATGACGTCGAGCCCCTCCCCCTCGGCGATCAGTGTGTCGGGCTCGTACGAGATCGCCAGATCGGTCTGACCGAGGCTGACCATCTTCGCGGCGTCTGCGGTGCCGCTCGGCGTGGTGAAGTCCACCTTGACCCCGGCCTGCTCGTACGCGCCGGTGTGCTGCGCCGTGTAGAGCGACACGTGGTCGGGGTTCGGCGTCCAGTCGAGCAGCACGCTCACCGGGTCGAGGCTGTCTGAGGCGGCCGAATCCTGCTGCTGGCTCGTGCATCCGCTCAGCGCCAGGCTGAACACGGCGGCTCCGGCGACGAGCCCCATGCCCATCGATCGGCGGATGCGTGCATGCGCCCGCCTCTGGGACGCGGTCTGCGAGGTGATCATTGTCTCTCCTTCGTCTTCTCTGTGGTATCGGTTCGTGGAAGTGGTATCGGTTCTGGGAAGTTGTCTGTGCCGGGAAGTTATCGGTGCTGTGAAGTTATCTGTGCCGTGAGGTGGCATCGGGACCGGGATTCTGGGTGTGACGGCCGGGGGCGGTGCGCCGTTCGATCGGCGCGATCGCCGATGTCGCCCGAGGTCGGGGGCTCAGCGCAGGCTGTCACGCTGCCAGCCGCACACCAGGCGTTCGGCGAGCAGCGTCAGCAGGTACAGGGCGGCCGTCATGGCGGTGAGCAGCACGACCTCGGCGAAGACGAAGTCGGTGCGCAGTCTGGGAATCGCCTGGATCAGGTGATAGCCCAGACCATTGCTCGATCCGGCGTACTCGCCGAAGACGGCGGCCACGGGAGCGAAGGTCACCGAGATGCGCAGCCCGGCGAAGCCCTGCGGCAGTGCGAATGGCATCCGCACGCGCCAGAAAAGCGCGCTCGGGCTTGCCCACAGCGTGCGCATCGTGTCGATCAGCCGCGGGTCGACGCTCTGCAGGCCCGACAGCAGGCTGACGGTCACCGGAAAGAAGCAGAGCAGCGCGACGATCACCACCTTCGACGCGATGCCGTAGCCGAGCGCGATCGTGAGAATCGGGGCGAAGACCATGACCGGCACTGTCTGCGTGCCGATCAGCAGGGGTTCGAGGGCGCTGCGCAGCGGCTTCACCGCGAAGACCGTGACCGAGATGACGCCGGCGGCGAGAACGCCGACCAGCAGGCCGAGCACAGTCTCACTGCCGGTCACGAGAGTGGCCGACCACAGCGTGCCCCAGTAGCGGCCGAGCGCCACGATGACGTCCTGCGGGGCCGGAACGAGGTATTTCGGCACTCCGAGCCACGTGGTGGCCCCCCACCACACGGCCAGCACGATCACGACCGCAATGGCCGGCGGCAGCACCCGGTGCAGGCGGCTCTGTGCGTTGCGTGTGTTCATCGCCGCATCGCCCCCTCTGCGGACAGCGCGGTCAGCAGACCGGTGCGCGCAGCGGCCAGATCGACGTCTGCGAGCAGCTCGGTGCGCGAGCGAGGATCGCCGAACCAGCCGCGACTCTCAGCGGTCACACGCGCAGGCCGTCCGGCCAGCACCAGCACCCGATCAGCCAGCAGCAGGGCTTCGTCGACGTCGTGGGTGACCAGCACGAGCGTGGTCTGTCGATCGCGCAGCCGCTCGCGCAGCCAGGTCTGACCGTCGGCACGGGTGATCGCATCGAGGGCTCCCAGGGGCTCGTCGGCGAGCAGGACGGGTTTGTCGGCGGCGAGGGCGCGCAGCAGAGCAGCACGCTGTCGCATGCCGCCGCTCAGCTCATGCGGGCGGTGGTGCGCGACCGAGCCGAGCCCCCACTGCTCGACCAGTGGACGTACCTGCTCGCGTGCGGCTGACTTGGAGACGCCGCGGTTGCGCAGCGGCATCGCGACATTGTCGACCAGAGAGAGCCACGGCAGCAGGGAGTCGCCCTGAGGCATGAGTGCGCAGCTGCGCACTCGTTCGGCCGGATCGGAGTGATCGAGCACTCGGACCGTGCCTGCGTCTGGTGTGAGCAGCCCGGCGATCACCGACAGGGCGGTGGTCTTGCCGCAGCCGGAACGACCGATCACGGCGACGTGCTCGCCGGTCTGGATGCTCAGGCGCAGTTCTTCGAGCACCGGCGCCGCTGCGCCCTCAGGCGTGTATACCACGTCGCTGACGACGACTGCGGTGTC
The DNA here is from genome assembly GCF_008831225.1 of Pseudoclavibacter sp. CFCC 13611. Lineage (NCBI taxonomy): Bacteria > Bacillati > Actinomycetota > Actinomycetes > Micrococcales > Microbacteriaceae > Pseudoclavibacter > Pseudoclavibacter sp. CFCC 13611. The sequence goes on from NZ_WBKE01000002.1 coordinate 842,666, forward strand.
GGATTCGACGCGCGTCGATTCCATCGTGTGACATCCCTCCGCTCGTGTGAACGAGATCAGGTTCAGCGGGTCTCATCTCAGCTCCAGCTCTCGGAGCACCCCGTGTCTTCGTCGAAAGCGTAGCAGACCCCGGTCGGCACACGGCCGACCGGGGTCTGCTACTGCTCAGTCTGGGCGAGTCATTCGGCCGAGACGATCACCACGATCAGGGTGCGCGGGCCGTGCACGCCTTCGACGCGCTGCAGCTCGATGTCCGAGGTCGCAGAGGGCCCGGCGATCATCGTGATCGGCCGTTCCGGCACCAGCCGCCGAATCGCCGCCGGCATGTCGACGACGATCTCTGCATCCCGCACCACGCATACGTGCACATCGGGCACCAGGGTCAGCGCGCGGCGGCCCTGGGTGCCGCTGCCGTCCAGAAAGATCGTGCCACTGATCGAGCAGGCCACGGCCGCTCCGGTGACGATGGCATCGAGGCTGTCGAGCGATGCGGCAGGGATCGACGCGTCGTCGACCTGCACCTCGCCCGCGTAGTCTCCCAGCCAGCTGCGATCCAGTGCCGGGGGGATGCCGACGCGGCTCGCCTGCACGGAGGCGAGGGCCGAGGCGACCTCTGCCCCGATGGTGCTCGGCGTGGCGCGCCGCACCTCGGCTTTGTAGTCTTCGAGCCGATCGATCAGCAGATCGATGCGTTCGGCGTCGGGCAGCTCGATCTCGGCGTCATAGTCGCGCACCACGGGCTCGACCACCGGCGGCGCGATCCGCAGCGCGTCTTTGATGCGATCCAGGATGTCTTCGCGTGCGGTGCTCACTTTGTGCTCCCCTGCGTGCTGCTTCGTTCTTCGGACTGCTCAGACGACGCCGCGGGGCTCGGGAAGCCTGCGGGCATGGGCCTGCGCTCCCAATCGGCGTCGCGCTGGGCGTCCTGGTTGCCGGGGCGCTGCGTCAGATCGGCCTGCACTGCGTTGGAACGCGCCTGCTCGGCCGCCAGCTCACGTTTGGCATCCGCGGTCTTGAACCACTCGCGAGCCGAGTGTTTCGCCGGCGCCGGAAAGTCGCGGGCGTCCGTCCAGCCGCCCAAGAGCCCGGGCAGCTTGGTGATCTTCTTGTCAGGGCCAGCCACGATGCGGCCGCCGATGCTGGCCGCCTTCTGCGCCGCATGCCAGCGTTTGCCGGAGCTCATGGCCGACGCCACGGTCTTCAGCATCGGCTTCTCGAGCCCGGAGCCGACGGTGTTGACCTTCTGGTCGCGCAGTTCGACGAGGATCGACGGGATGTCGATCTTGACCGGGCAGACCTCGTAGCAGGCCCCGCACAGGCTCGACGCGTAGGGCAGCGAGCTGTTGGGGTCGTGTGAGTCTTCCATGCCCGTCAGCAGCGGCGAGAGAATGGCTCCGATCGGGCCCGGGTAGGTCGATCCATAGGCGTGTCCGCCGGCGTGTTCGTAGACCGGGCAGACGTTCAGGCATGCCGAGCAGCGAATGCACTTGAGCGCCTCGCGTCCCATGTCGTCGGCGAGAGCGTGGGTGCGCCCGTTGTCGAGCAGCACGAGGTGGAACTCCTGCGGGCCGTCACCGGGAGTGACGCCGGTCCACAGTGAGGTGTAGGGATTCATGCGCTCGCCGGTGGACGAGCGCGGCAGCAGCTGGGTGAAGACCTCGAGGTCGTTGAAGCGAGGCAGCAGCTTCTCGATGCCCATGACGGTGACCAGTGTGTCGGGCAGGGTCAGGTTCATACGCCCGTTGCCCTCCGACTCGAAGATCGAGAGCGTGCCGGTCTCGGCGATGCCGAAGTTCGCACCCGAGATCGCGATCTTCGAGGTCAGGAACTTCTCTCGCAGAAAGCGGCGGCTCGCCTCAGCCAGATGGGCGGGGTTGTCGTCGAGATCGGGGTCGACGCCCGGCATCTCTTTGAGAAAGATGTCGCGCACCTCGCTGCGGTTGCGATGGATGGCCGGCACCAGAATGTGGGAGGGCTTGTCGTGGCCGAGCTGGACGATGAGTTCGGCCAGGTCGGTCTCTTGAGCATGGATGCCGTGCTCTTCGAGGTACTCGTTCAGGCCGATCTCCTGCGTGGCCATCGACTTGATCTTGAGCACCTCCTTCGCGCCATGATCGGCGACGATGCCGCGCACGATCTCGTTCGCCTCTGCGGCGTCACGAGCCCAGTGCACCTGGCCGCCGTGTTCGGTCACTTTCTCTTCCAGCTGCTCGAGCAGATCGGGCAGGTTGGCGAGCACCTCGCGCTTGATGCGCGAACCGGCCTCACGCAGACGCTGCCAGTCAGGCATCTCGTCGACGACGTGCTGACGCTTGTCGCGAATCTTGTGCGTGGCGAAGTTCAGGTTGCGGCGCAGCTGCTCATTGGCGAGCTCGTGCACCGCTGCCTGCTGGAACTTCTCTGTGCCGCGCAGGTTGCCGACCCCTGCCGGGGCGACCGGCGGAACCGCCGGCATGCCGAGGAACGTGGTCATGCGGCCACCTCCTCGCCGAGCAACGTGATCGAGCGATCGGCGTCGGCATGCGTCGAGGCCAGGATCTGCGCGAGGTGGATCGTCTTCGTTCCCAGCTGCAGGCGCGACATGGCTCCGCCGATGTTCGTCAGGCACGAGGCATCCCCGGCGGCGCAGTACTCTGCACCGGTCTCTTCGATGTGCTTGACCTTGTCTTCGACCATTGCGGTCGAGGTCGCGGCGTTCTTGACGGCGAAGGTGCCGCCGAAGCCGCAGCACTCCTTTGCGAAGGGCAGCTCGCGCAGCTCAAGGCCCTCGACGTTCTGCAGCAGTCGGTACGGGCGCGAGCCCACCTGGATCATGCGCAGCGAGTGGCAGGTGGGATGGTAGGTCACAGTGTGCGGAAAGTAGGCTCCGACGTCGGTGAGACCGAGCACGTCGACGATGAACTCGGCGAGGTCGTACGTCTTGTCATTGACCGACGAGACCTCTCGGCTCAGCGCCTCGTCGCCGAACTTTCCGGCGATCATCGGATGCTGGTGTCGCACCGACCCTGTGCATGAGCCGCTCGGCAGCACCACGGCGTCGATCGACGAGTCGCCGAAGACGTCGACGTAGTTCTGCACCAGCGGCAGAGAGTCTTTCTGGTAGCCCGTGTTGATGTGCATCTGGCCGCAGCAGGTCTGTCCCTCGGGGAACACCGCCTCGTGGCCGAGTCTGGTGATCAGACGAGCCGTCGCCCTGATCACATCTGGATAGAGCGTGTCGACCAGACACGTTCCGAAAATTCCCACTCGCATGGAGTGCCTCCGTTCGCTGCGACTGACAGAATCAGCTGGCGGCTGTGCCCAGGAACAGGCGTCGACACTGTGGTCTGACCACACTTTCGACGAGCGGGCGCCGCTGGAGTCCATGCCACCACTTTCGCGGAAACGCGGCAATGTAGGGTATCCTCATCTCGCTATGAGAGCACATGAGACGGTGATGTCCTGGGTCAGAGACCAGCTTGCTGCGGGTACGCTCGCGGTCGGCGATCGTCTGCCCGGAGAACGCCAGCTCGCCGAGCAGCTCGGGGTCTCACGCAGCACGGTTCGAGAGGGCCTGCGCATTCTCGAGGCACTCGGCACGCTCACCTCTGCGACGGGCTCAGGCCCGAACTCCGGCACCATCGTGATCGCCGAGCCGCAGCAGGCTCTCGCACTCGCGCTCGGAATGCAGCTCAGCTCACGCAGTGTGCGATTCGAAGACGTGGTACACACCCGTCTGCTGCTCGAGTCTTGGGTCGCAGGCCACGCCGACCCCGGCTACACCGACTGGGAGGTAGCCCAGCGTCTGCTCGATCGTATGGCCGACCCCGACCTTCCCGTCGAGCAGTATCTGGCGCTGGACGCCAGCTTTCACGCCGCGCTCGCAGACGCTGCGGCCAATCCGCTCATCTCCACGCTCATGGACGGCATGCGCACGGCAATCGCCGACCACACACTCGACCGCGCAAGACAGCTGCCAGACTGGCCGACCACCGCACGCACGCTGCACGCCGAGCACACCGGCATCCTCGAGGCGTTTCGTCGCGGCGACCACGAGGCGGCGACGCGCCTGGTGACCGACCACATCACGGGCTACTACCAGCTGACCGAGGCCCACACCGCAGCGGCCTGACCCGCTCCTGAGACACTAACCGTATTTCACGACTTGACGTGGTCTGACCACGCCAGATAATCTGCCCGAACGACGCATCTGCGTCTCTAACGTCCGACTTCTCGAAGGAGAGAATCACGACCATGTCGCCCTCAGACACCGCGGTCCTGCTTAGCGATGGCTTCACTCCCAATCTGGAGTCAAGCCTCATCGGCGGCAGCCTTCCGCTTACTGCTCTCGTCTCACTTATCCCACTCGTGGTGTTCTTCGTGCTGTTGGGAGGGTTCAAGATCAGTGCTCTGCGCTCCGGTCTCGGAGCGCTGCTGACGGCGATGCTCGTCGCCATCTTCGGTATGAAGATGTCGGTCGGGCTCACCTTCGCCGCAGCGACCCAAGGAGCGGTCTTCGGCCTGTTCCCGATCATGTGGATCGTCATCACGGCGATCTGGTTCTACGAGGTCACCGTGCTCAGCGGGCGCAGCGACGACCTGCGACGCATCTTCTCGAGCGTCGGTCGCGGCGATATGCGCATCCAGGCTGTGCTGATCGCCTTCTGCTTCGGCGGCCTGCTCGAGGCGCTCGCCGGATTCGGCGCGCCCGTCGCGATCACCGGTGTGATGCTGGTGGCGCTCGGTCTGCCGCCGCTGCGCGCCGCGCTCGCGGTGCTGGTCGCGAACACCGCCCCGGTCGCCTTCGGCGCCATGGCCGTGCCGATCACCACCGCCGGCAACCTGACCGCCGGTGACGGCGACAAGCGGGCCCAGGCCGAGGCGATCGCACAGGTCGTCGGCGTGCAGACACCATTGATCGCATGGGTTGTGCCGATTCTGCTGCTGCTCATCCTCGACGGCTTCCGCGGTGTGCGCCAGCTCTGGTTCCCCGCACTGGTGACCGGCCTCACCTTCTCTGTGCTGCAGTGGTGGTGCGCGCACCACTTCGTCTACGAGCTCACGGACGTCGTCGCTGCACTGGGCGGCTTCCTGATCGCCACCATCCTGCTCAAGTTCTGGAAGCCCACGACCCCCGAAGACCAGATGTCGAAGGTCAAAGAAGAGCCGCTCACCGGCGTGCGTGTCTGGATGGCTCTGCTGCCGTACATCATCGTCATCGCACTCTTCGGCTTCACCAAGCTCTGGACGATGGGCGCCAACATTCCGAAGCTGCTGGCAGGCACCGACCTGAAGATTCCCTGGCCCGGCCTCAGTCAGAGTCTGATGACCGCCGACGGCAAGATCTCTTCGTCGGCCACGTACACACTGACATGGCTGTCGTCGCCCGGTACGACGCTGCTGATCGCCGGAATCATCGTCGCCATCGTGTTCAGCATCTTCACCGCAGGCGGCAAGTTCAGCATGACCGTCGGGCAGGCTCTCGCAGAGTTCTGGCACACCATCGTGAAGTCGCGCATCTCGCTGGCCACGGTTGCCACCGTGCTGTCGATCGCGTACGTCATGAATCTCTCCGGGCAGACCATCTGGATCGGTCAGTGGCTCGCCGCAACCGGCGTGTTCTTCGCCTTCCTGTCGCCGATCCTCGGCTGGCTCGGCACGGCGGTCACCGGGTCAGACACCTCGGCGAACGCCCTCTTCGCGAAGCTGCAGCAGACGGCTGCGCACCAGATCGGCATCAATGAGCACCTGCTCACGGCTGCCAACACGTCAGGTGGCGTCGTGGGCAAGATGATCAGCCCGCAGAACCTGACGATCGCCGCAACGTCTGTCGATCTCAAGGGTCAGGAGTCGACCATTCTGCGCAAGGCGCTCCCCTGGTCGCTCGGCCTGCTGCTGATCGTCTGCATCATCGTGTTCCTGCAGTCGACACCGGTGCTCGGCTGGATGATCCCCGCCTGATCCACCGTTGATCAGCTCGACTGCTGATCAGCACTCGGCCCGGTCTGCCTCGCACTCTCGCGAGGCAGACCGGGCCTTTTCATATGCCCTTACGGCTGCGTGGTCTGGCTGGATGCCCGTGGTTCGTCGGCACCCCAGGTGCAGACGCGACCGGCTCAGGGGCGCCAGACTCTGTGCTGCGCACGACGCATCCCCTGCTGCCGCCACCAGCGACCTGCGCGAGGCGCGTCTGTGTGAAGCGCTACTTGCCCGAGAGCTTGCGCAGGCCCAGCCCGACCAGGGTTCCGATCATGCCGACGACGAAGCACTCGCCCACGATGATCGTGGCCGACATGACGTCGAACGGCCGCATGAAGATCAGCACCACGACGGCCGAAATGACCGCGACGGCCGCCGGCAGCTGCCACAGCTCGCTCGGGTGCTCACGCCCCCGGCCCCAGATGGCCCCGAACACGACCGCGATGATCGGCGAGACATAGGCGAACCATGCGAGCGTCCAGATCTCGTGATTCGGCACGAAGAGCAGCACGATCAGAGGCACCAGCATGATGCCAGCCGCCCAGACGGTCAGCTTCCACCCCGCCCACCCGCGCTCTCGTGGTCCAGACGAGGCGCTCATGCGTGGTTTCGGGTTGCGGGAGTCGGCGTTCATCTGAATGCTCCTTCGTGGCAGAGGCTGCGGCACATCCGCACCGGGTTCAGACTACCGAGCCGAAACCGCGACCGCCTGCTCCGACCCTGCGTGTCACATTCCGAATATCTCAGATACGAGATACACTCGCGCATATGACTCAGGCGATCAAGACCACACCCAACGCCCCCTCGCCCTTCGTGAAGCAGGTCGGGCTGCTGATTCGCAGCGCCCGGCAGGGCCGCAATCTCACCCAGGCTGAGCTCGCCGAACAGGTCGGCACCAGTCAGTCGGCGATCAACCGCATCGAGCACGGCAGCCAGAACATCGGCGTCGAACTGCTCGGCCGCATCAGCGACGCGCTCGGACGAGAACTGATCAACCTCGAAGACCGCCCTCGACACACGCATCTGCGCGTGCACGGCGGAAAGAAGCTGCACGGCGAGATCGATGTCAAGACCAGCAAGAACGGCGCCGTCGCACTGCTCTGCGCATCGCTGATGAACCGCGGCACGACGCGCCTGCATCGCGTCGCCCGCATCGTCGAGGTCGATCGCATCATCGACGTGCTGCGCAGCCTGGGCGTCAGCGTCACCTGGAGCGATGACGGCAACGACGTCGAGATCCGGGTTCCCGCAGACCTCGATCTGACCCACATCGACGAGGCCGCCGGTCGGCGCACCCGCAGCATCATCATGTTCCTCGGGCCGCTGCTCGGCAGCCACTCCCGCTTCGACCTGCCCTATGCCGGCGGCTGCGATCTTGGCGAGCGATCGGTGCAGCCGCACCTGATCGCTCTGCAGGCATTCGGCCTCGGCATCAAGGCCGAAGCCGGCTGGTACCACGCCACCGTGTCGCAGGACACCCCGCAGGACGTCTCGATCGTGCTCACCGAACGCGGCGACACCGTCACCGAGAACGCGATCATGGCGGCCGCGGTGCACGACGGAGTCACCACCATACGCAACGCCAGCCCCAACTACATGGTGCAGGATCTCTGCTTCTACCTCGAGCTGTTGGGCATCGAGATCGAGGGCATCGGCACCACCACCCTGCGCATCACCGGCCGCAGCCACATCGACGCAGACGTCGACTACTGGCCCAGCGAAGATCCGATCGAGGCCATGAGCCTGCTGACGGCGGGCATCGTCACCGACTCGCAGATCACCGTGCGTCGCGTGCCGATCGAGTTCATGGAGATCGAACTCGCGACCCTGCACGAGATGGGACTGCAGTACTCACTCTCAGCGGAGTACGCCGCGCACAACGGCCGCACGCGGCTGGTCGACGTCACGGTCTTTCCCTCGACGCTGCGCGCACCGATCGACAAGATCCATTCGATGCCGTTCCCAGGTCTGAACATCGACAACCTGCCGTTCTTCACGGTGATCGCCGCCTGCGCCAACGGGCACACCCTCATTCACGACTGGGTGTACGAGGGTCGTGCCATCCATCTGACCGACCTCACCCGTCTGGGCGCCGACGTTCGGCTGCGCGACCCGCATCGCCTCGACGTGACCGGCCCGACCCATTGGTCTGGTGCCGAGATCAGCTGCCCGCCGGCACTGCGCCCCGCGGTCGTCATTCTGATCGCGATGCTCGCGGCCAAGGGCGAGAGCGTGCTGCGCGACGTCGACATCATCGCCCGCGGCTACGAGCAGCTGCAGGAGAGACTCGTCTCGCTCGGTGCCGACATCGAGACGTTCTTCGACTGATCCGCCAGCGCAACCGCACCCTGGCCTCTCGCCTGCGGCTGTTCGGTCACACGCCGAACAGCTGCAGTACGAGGCGAACGATCAGCGCGCTCACCACGATCACCAGCATCCATCGCACGAATCGTGCCCCCAGACGCATGGTGAGCCGTGCGCCGAGATAGCTGCCGACGAGATTCGCCGCGCCGAGCAGAATCGCCAGCGGCCAGTGCACCGCCTGCAACGGGATGAAATATGCCAGGGCGCCCAGGTTGGTGGCCACGTTCACGATCTTCGCCCCACCCGCGGCACGAAGCAGATCGGCCTGCAGCACCAGCGTGATGCCCAGCACCAGAAACACGCCGGTGCCCGGCCCCAGCAGGCCGTCGTAGAAGCCGAGCACCAGGCCGAGGGCCAGCCCGCGCAGCATCGCGAGCGACACGCTGCCGAGGTCGTCACGTGGACGGCTGCCGAGCTCCGGTCTCATCAGGGTGAAGATCAGCACGCCGACGAGCACCACGACGATGATCGGCGTGAAGATGCCGGCCGGCAGCCGTGCGGCGAGCACCGCCCCGCCGAACGAAGCCGCGAACGCCGCGACGACGACGGGGGCCAGCATCCGCCAGTCTGGCCGCACCCGCCTCGCAAAGGTGATCGAGCTGGTGATCGTGCCGCACGCCGAAGCGACCTTGTTCGTCGCCAGCGCCTGCACCGGTTGAAATCCTGGCACGAGCAGCAGCGCCGGCAGCTGGATGAGCCCGCCGCCGCCCACGATCGAATCGACCAGCCCCGCGATCAGCGAAGCGACGACCAGGCCGATCGGCACCCAGATCGGCATTGCGTCGAGACTCTCGAACATATTGAGTCAGCATACCGGGCGGGCCGATTCCCCGAATCGACGAGGGTCACGCGACGAAGCTGTCGATTGGTTGTGAGCTGGCCATGAGGTTCGGCGCCGCTGTCCGAGCCGTGACGGGAGTCACCGTAGACTGTCGGGGTACGAGAGGCAGTGCATGACCGAGATGTTCGACGCGTTCGACGCGACTCTGCTCACGATGTCGTCCAGCCCCTGGGTTCTCGTCTTCCTGTTTCTCTTCATCGCGATCGACGCGTTCTTTCCACCCGTGCCGAGTGAGTCTCTGGTGGTCGCCTTGGCGGCGCTGGCCGTCGCGCAGGGCGAGCCTCAACTCTGGATGCTGCTGCTCGTCTCAGCGGTTGCCGCGGCAACCGGCGACAACATCGCCTTCTGGCTCGGTTCGCGACTGCATCTGGATCAGCGCGCCTGGGCGGCCCGTCCGCGCATGCAGCGGCTCATCCAGACCGCGCGCCACACGCTGCACCGCCGTCCGGCCGTTCTCATACTCGCCGCCCGCTACATTCCCGTCGGGCGCGTCGTCGTCAATATGACCGCCGGAGCCACGGACTTTCCCTGGCGCCGGTTCGCCCCGCTCAGTCTGCTCGCCGGAGCCAGCTGGTCGGTGTACTCGGTGCTCATTGGCCTGCTCGCCGGAGCATGGGCCAAGCAGTCGCCGTTTCTCGCCGCCGTCCTCGCCATCGCCATCGCGCTCTCGCTGGGCGTGATCATCGATTGGTCGGTCAAACGCTGGCAGCGACACCGCCGGCGGGTGCTGCGCGCTCGCATTCGAGAGGATGCCATGCGCCGCCGCACCGGCGAGTGGCGGTCACCGGCACCGGCGCCTGCGGCCAACAACGAAAGGAGTCTGCATGAGTGAGCTCTCATCGCCCGCCACCGTGCCTTTTCAGCGTTTCGTCGCCATCGGCGACAGTTTCACCGAAGGCGTCGGAGACGAAGACCCGCAGGCTCCGGGCGGCGTACGAGGCTGGGCCGACCGAGCAGCCGAAGTCCTGGCCAGGCAGACTCCCACGTTCGAATACGCCAACCTCGCCGTGCGCGGCAAGCTCATTCAGCCGATCGTTCGCGAGCAGGTCGACCGGGCCATCGCGATGCGGCCGGATCTCATCACGTTCTGCGCCGGAGGCAACGACATTCTGCGCCCTGGCAGCGACCCCGACCGTGTGGCCGCCATCTTCGATCGCTCTCTGGCACGGCTGACCGCCACCGGTGCGACCGTGCTGATCTTCACCGGCCCCGATCTGCGCACCATGCCCGCCTTCGCTCTGATTCGCGGCAAGGTCGCGATCTACAACGAGAACATGCGCGCCAGCGCCGCACGCCGGGGTGCGCTGGTCGTGGACCAATGGGGGCTGCGCGCACTCCATGACCCCAGTCGTTGGGCGCCGGATCGTCTGCATCTTTCGCCCCTCGGCCACCATCTGATGGCCATTCGCGTACTCGAGACACTCGGTGTCGAACACGATCTCAGCCCCGAGCATGTGGCCGGGCCGCCTGTCGGTCGCTGGCACGTCACCTCCGCCGATGTCCAATGGGCCAGAGAGTATCTCTGGCCGTGGGCGATGCGGCGGCTGACCGGGCGCTCGTCGGCAGACGGTCGTCATGCCAAACTCGACCACCCGGTGCACCCGACAGACGACTCAGAGTAGGCCTCATCTGTCGCGCCATGCCTGCGAACGCGCGCTCAGGCGGGTTCCTGCGCCCTGCACTCGCGGCCACCGGGTGCGAGCATGTCGGCGCGCGGATGCCCGAGCGCGGCCCGCAGACGACGCCACGCCGGCAGCGCGGCACTCATCATGGCCTGGAACTCGGCACCGTGGTTGTGCACTCGCAGATGCACGAGTTCGTGCACCACGACGTACTCGACAAAGGCGTCATCGTAGCGAGCCAGTTCGAGGCTGAAGCGAATGCGTCGGGTTGCGGGCGTGCAGCTTCCCCAGCGCGTGCGCATGAGACGCGGCGTCCACGTCGGCCGCGGCAGATCGAGACGCCGGGTCCACGATGCGATCAGCGCAGGCACGAGCTCTGCCAGTCGGGCCTTCGCCCATGCGATCTGCTCTTCAGACCAGTCGAGCTGCGGAACCGCGATGTCTCGCCGCCGCTCTTCGGCCAGACAGCGATCGATCCAGCTGCGATTGGTGCGCACGAAACGCCGCAGCTCGAACTCGCGCATGCCTGCCGGAGCCGTCAGCACCACAGAGCTGAACGCGCCGAGAGCACTCTGGGGTGCGCCGCCCACGCGCCCCACTCTGAGGCTCACTCGCCGCACGGGGCGACGACGAAGCACACAGACCAGGTCGTCGACCTGCAGCAGTTCGTCGCGTGCGCCGCGCTGCGTCACCATGGTGCCTTCTGCCCTCGCTCGTCTTTTTCGGTCGCGCTGACTCTACCCTGACCGGCCGACACCGACACCGATCCCGACCCCGACCCCTGACCCCCGACCCCCGAGCAACGCGAGATTCAGCGCACCGAGAGCCGACAGCCTCCTCGGGTCTACACTGGCCGGATGAATCAGCTGCGTCGGTATGCCGTGCCGATCTTTCTTCCAGCTCTGCTCTTCGCGACCGCTGAGGCCTGCCTGGTGCCTGTGCTGCCGGCCAGAGCGGTCGAGCTCGGAGCCGACACCGCCCTCGCGGGGCTCATCGCCGGCATGCTGATGATCGGTCAGGTGATCGGCGATCTGCCCAGCAGCTGGATGGTCGCTCGTCTCGGCGAGCAGCGCACGATGATCGTTGCGGCTGCCCTCGGCGCAGCCGGAGCCGCGGTTGCCGCAGTGGGATCGTCTGTGACCGTGCTGCTGGTCGGCACACTGCTGGTCGGCATGGCCGCTGCCGCGTTCAACCTCGCCAGACACGCTCTGCTCACCGAGCTCGTGCCGGTCTCACATCGAGCCCGTGCCATGTCAGTGCTCGGCGGCACCGTCAGAGGCGGACTGTTTCTCGGCCCTATGCTCGTCGCCCCGCTGATCGCATGGTTCGGCAGCACGTCGGCTTTCGTGGCCAGCATCGCGCTCAGCGTCGTGGTCGCCGTGCTGCTGGTGCTGATGCCCGACCCTGAGGCACTGCTGCGAGCTGGCCTTCCCACCGGGGCATCCACGTCTGACGTGCCGGCCACAGACCAGCCGCACGATGCCCACGCCTCCGACCCCACGGCATCCGCCCCATCGCTGTGGCAGACCCTCGTCAGCTCGCGACGCGTGCTCGCGACCATGGGGCTGGGAATCGCCGCAGTGCAGCTGCTGCGATCCAGCCGCCAGGTCATTCTGCCGCTCTGGGGCACGCACATCGGCGCAGACACCGAGACCATCGCGCTGATCATGGGCATCGCAGGTGCCCTCGACCTCGCACTCTTCTACGTGTCGGGCCAGCTCATGGATCGCTTCGGGCGGCTCTGGGTCGTGCTGCCGACGCTGCTCGGTCTTGCGGTGACACACCTCGCGCTGCTGCCGGTGCACGGGCCGTGGGGGCTGCTCGTCACGGCGAGCCTGATGTCTCTGGCCAACGGCCTCGGATCCGGCATCATCATGACCATGGGCGCGGATCTGGCGCCGGAGCACCACCCAGCGGCGTTTCTGGGAGCCTGGCGTCTGGTCGCAGACGCCGGCAGCGCGAGTTCGCCGCTGATTCTCTCCGGCCTCGCCGCCGCCGCCGGGATCGCGGCCTCTGCCGCGGTCATGGCCGGTCTGGGCGTCGTCGGAGCCTGGCTGCTGTGGCACTTCACGCCGAAGTTCCTGCCTCCGGAGCTCTCCGGTCGCGGTCGGGTCTGACACCCGCCGGCTCGTCTGGGGTCGCACCGCCCGGCCGGTCGTCGTGAGCGCGCACGCACCTCTCGCTAGCATGGAGTCACCCTTTTCAGATGGATGAGAGACCGAACATGCCAGACTCCCCCGCGCCCGCTCAGCAGTCGTCGTCAGACGGAGCGCCTGCGCTCCGCGTCGAGACTTGGATCGACCTCGCCTGCCCGTGGAGCTACATCGGACTGAGCAATCTGCTCGCGGCGGTGCAGCGCTTCAGCGAAGAGCGGCCTGAGAACCGTGTGCTGCTCGGTCTGCGCAGCTACGAACTCAACCCCGATGCAGATGACGCAGACGCCCGCAGCGCGGCGCAGCATCTGGCCGACATCAAGGGCATCACGGTGTCTCAGGCCCAAACCGAGCTCGACCGAGTGACCGTGGCCGCCACCGACGCCGGGCTCGACTTCCACTTCGACGTGCTGCAGCAGTCGAACACCGGTCTTGCCCACGAGCTGCTGCACGCGGCCCGTCTCGACCACCGGGAACGCGAAGTCGCACTGGCGCTGTTTCACGCCCACTTCAGCGAGGGCCGCCACATCGGTCGTCTCGAGACGCTCGAGGAGATCGCCGGTGAGCAGGGCCTCGATGTCGCATCGATCAGTCGCGAGCTGAGCACGCATTCGCATACGGGCGAGGTGCAGGCCGACGAAAGACGCGCCGCCGAACTCGGCATCTCATCAGTGCCATTCTTCCTGTTCAACGATCGCTTCGGCGCCTCCGGTGCGCAGCCGGTCGAGGCCCTGCTCGAGGTGCTGCACGAGGTGCAGACGCGGGTCGGCGCCGACGCTCGCTGAGACTGACCCTCGGGGGTCGCAGGCGTATACTCTGGGCGTGTGACACGGGGTGCCCCGAACGAGGGCTGAGAAGAGACCCGTCGAACCTGCTCTCGTCAGCACGAGCGAAGGGATCGTCCAAATGACCGTCAACCATGCCGCATCACGCCCGAAGAGCATCCGCGTGCCGCGCATCCTCAGCATCGCAGGCACCGACCCCACCGGCGGCGCCGGGGTGCAGGCCGATCTGAAATCGATCTCGGCGATGGGCGGCTACGCCATGGCGGTCGTCACCGCGCTCGTGGCGCAGAACACCCGGGGCGTGCGCTCGGTGCACCTGCCGCCGGTCTCTTTTCTGCGCGAGCAGCTGGAGGCTGTGTCTGACGACGTGGAGATCGACGGCGTGAAGATCGGCATGCTGGCCGACGCCGACACCGTCACGACGGTGAAGGCCTGGCTTGACGAGGTGCGGCCGCCGATCGTGGTGCTCGACCCGGTGATGGTGGCCACCAGCGGCGACCGCCTGCTCGCCGAAGACGCCGAGGCGGCCGTGCGAGATCTCTGCCGCAGTGCCGATCTGATCACCCCCAACGTTCCTGAGCTCGCGGTGCTCGCCGACGCGTCTGAGGCACAGACGTGGGCGGATGCCGTGGCTCAGGCCCGACTCGTCAGCGCACGCTGCGATACCGTGGTGCTCGTCAAAGGCGGCCATTTGGTCGGCGATCGCGTGCACGACGCGCTTGTCGACGCCCGGTCTGCCCCTGAGGGGTCGCCCGTGCCCGACGGGCTCTTCGAAGCCGACGCTCCGCGCGTCGACACCGAGTGCACGCACGGAACCGGATGCACGCTCTCTTCGGCCATGGCGACTCGCCTCGCCGCAGGCGACGACTGGCCCACCGCGCTGATCACGGTCAAGGCCTGGCTCACCCGGGCGCTGCGCAGCGCCGACGCTCTGCACGTCGGGCAGGGTCACGGCCCGGTCGATCACTTCGTCGACCTGCGCTGACGCTCGACGCCGAGCCAGTCGCGCAGAGATGGTTCAGTAGCGCGGCAGCGAGGGATCGACCGTCTGCACCCAGCCCATCGTGCCGCCCACCACCTGTCGCACGTTGGTGCGTCCGGAGTCACGCAGCATTTCGAGCGCCTGCGTCGAGCGCGCACCCGTCTTACAGACCAGAATGACCTCGCGTCCGGCCGGGACGTCGAAGGCCCGGGCACGGATCTCGTGCTGCAGCCGGGCCAACGGCAGCAGCCGCGCGCCCGGAATGTGCACGAGGTCGAACTCGTCCGGTTCTCGCACATCGATGAGATCGAAGTCGATCTCGCCGGCGGCTCGTCGCTGCAGCAGCGACTGCAGATCGAGAGCCGTCACACTGGTTCCCTGTGCCGTGCCCGGCGTGCCGCAGAGCTCGACGTAGTCGGCCTCGAGATCGTGCACCCTGGCCCGGTCGGGGTCGGCCGTCAGTCGCAGCTCGCGCCATCGGCCCGCTGCCGCGTCCAGCACCTGCACACGGTTGACCAGAGGCTCGCCGATGCCGGTGATGAGCTTGATCGCCTCACCGGCCATCACCGTTCCGATCATGCCCGGCAGCACACCGAAGACTCCCCCTTCGGCGCAGGAGGGCACCTCGCCGGGCTCTGGCGGCTCAGGAAAGAGGTCGCGGTAGCCCGCGTCGATGCCGAAGACACTGACCTGTCCCTCATAGCGCAGAATCGATCCCCAGACCACCGGTCGTCCGGTGATCTCTGCCGCGTCTGCCACAAGGTAGCGGGTGGCGAAGTTGTCGGCACCGTCGACGACGAGGTCGTACTCGGCGAACAGGCGCAGCGCATTGTCTCGGTCAAGCCGCACGGCATGAGCCTCGAGGTTCACCAGCGGATTGATGCGCGCCACCGTCTGCGCCGCCGAGGTCACTTTGAGCTCGCCGATGCGGTCGACGCCGTGAATGACCTGCCGCTGCAGATTCGACTCGTCGACCCGGTCGTCGTCGACGACACCGATCGTGCCCACGCCGGCCGCTGCCAGATACTCCAGCACCGGCGATCCGAGACCGCCTGCGCCGATGACCAGCACACGGGCGGCCTTCAGCCGACGCTGCGCTGCCTCGCCTGCCCCGGGCAGAATGAGCTGGCGGGAGTACCTGCGTCGCTCGTCGTCGGTGAGCCCGGGCAGCTCGTCGAGAGACTGGAGCCTCTCGACGAACGATGCGATGTGATCGACGCCACTCACAGGTCGGGCCGGCCTTCGACAGGAGACGACGCCAGTGCGTCCGCCCTCTTCGGAATGCGCCCGCCGAGAGCGGCGAGCCGCCCAGCCACGACCGCGTGCCGGAATGCGCGCGCCATGACCGCCGGATGCTCCGCTCGCGTCACCGCCGTGGCGAGCAGCACCGCGTCGCACCCGAGCTCCATGGCGAGAGCCGCATCGCTGGCCGTGCCCACGCCGGCGTCGAGCACCACGGGTACTCCGGCGTTCGCGGTGATCGCCGCGATGTTGTGCGGGTTCAGAATTCCCAGCCCGGTGCCGATCGGCGCCCCGAGCGGCATGATCGCCGCGGCACCGGCCTGCTCGAGATGGCGCGCCAGAATCGGGTCGTCGTTGGTGTAGACCATGACGTCGAACCCGTCGTTGACCAGCTGCTCGGTGGCGTCGGCGAGTTCGAGCCCGTCGGGCAGCAGCGTCTGGTCGTCGGCGATGACCTCGAGCTTCACCAGGTTCGTCTCGAGCGCCTCGCGCGCAAGCTGAGCGGTGAGAACGGCCTCACGCGCGGTGAAGCAGCCGGCCGTGTTGGGCAGCACCTCGATGTCGTTGCGCCGCAGGATGTCGAACAGGCTCGGCCCAGCCGAAGGGGTGTGCCGTCGCATCGCGACCGTCGTCAGCTCGGTGCCGCTGGCCAGCAGTGCCTGTTCCAGCCCGTCGAGGCTGGGTGCGCCGCCGGTGCCCATGATCAGCCGCGAACGGTACGATCGCCCTGCGACCTCGAAGAGATCGTCATCGTCGTGGTCAGCCATCTCAGCCTCCTTGTTTCGCGGTCACGAGTTCGATGCGGGCCTGCGGTGTGAGCACCGTCTGCGCCCAGCGGCCGCGCGGCACGATCGTCTCGTCGACGGCCACCGCGACGCCGAGCCGCGAGCCGTCGGCGGGTCGGCCGTCGGCGGCGAGCGGGGTGCCGGTTCGTTCGGCCACGAGGGCGAGCACCGAGTCGGCCTCGGTCTCGACGGCCTCGCCGTTCAGAATGATCTGTGTCATGCGGATGCTCCTGTGGGGGTCTCGGATCGATCGTCTGACGAGAAGCGCCAGGGGTCGAACGCCTGCCAGTCGGATGCTGCGGCGGTGCCGTCGACGAGATCGGAGATCACGACGGCGTTCTGAGCGCTGAGCAGGATGCCATGGCGGTGGGTGCCGGTGTTGGCGAGCAGCCCGTCGGCGACTCGGCCGAGCAGAGGCGCGTTGTCCGGTGTGCCGGGGCGGGCACGAGCAGTGGCCTCGATGAGTTCGAGGTCGTCGACCGCCGGCAGCAGCTCGTGGGCGTCGCGAAGCAGCTGCAGCACGCTGCCTGCGAGCACGGCGTCTCGAGCGTCTTCGCGTTCGGTCGCCCCGATCACGACCGTTCCGTCTTCGCGCGGCACGATGTAGACGCTGCGGCCGTGGACGAGGCCGCGGATCGTGTGGGTGGTGAGCGGGCGCAGCTGCTCCGGAGTGCGCAGACGCAGCACGTCGCCGTGCACCGGGCGGATCGGCCAGACCAGACCTCGCGGCAGGCCGCCGAGCCTCGGGCTCTCCAAACCGTTGGCCACCACGACTTCGTCTGCCTCGATGACCTGTTGCGCCGACACGCTCGGGGTCGGGCTCGCCGGCGGCACGTCGGCCACGACCTCGCTCGACGGCCACGCGGGCTGTTCGTCGAAGCGATGGGTGACTGGCCCTTCTCGACGTTCGCTCGGTTCGAGGCGAACGCCGATCACCCGCTCGTCTCGCCAGAGAAGCTCCACGGCGCGTTCCGGCACCACATGCACGTCGTCGCACACTTCGAGGGCCGATATATAGGCCCCGGCGAGGCGTCGCGGGGTGATCTGGTGGTCGTCGCGGGCCAGGAACGCCCCGCTGATGCCCGGGCCGAGCAGCGGCTCAAGCGCACGGGCCTCTCGTGAGGTGAGATCCTGCACGTCGAGCCCGAGTTCGAGCTGCTGGGCGCGCAGGCTTCGCAGCAGCTCGCGATCGGCGGCGTCGGCGGTGGCGACGATGGTCGGCGTCGACCGGTAGCCGGTGCCGACCACCGTCGCCTGGTCCAGCTCGGCGACGATCTGCGGGTAGAGACGCGCGGCCGGCACGGAGAGCGCGAGCAGACTCTCTTCTTCGAAGGCGTACTCACTCACGGCGGCGAGCATCCCGGCCGCCGCATGACTCGCGCCCGAAGCGGGCGCCGGATCGACGATCGTCACCGCGTGACCGCGCTGATGCAGTCGCCACGCGGTCGCCAGGCCGACGACGCCGGCACCGATGACGATGACATGCTTGTTCATTCTGCTCGCTTCCTACGCCGGTATGATCCGGATCAGGTCGACGGTCTGCACACGATCACCGGCCTGTTTCGGCCTGGTGAATCGCGCGCACTCTCAGCCGAGTTCTCGGCTCCCGTGCTCATGTGGGGCAATTGTACCGCCCGGTTCGTACACTGGACGCATGATCGTCAAGTCTCAGCACGCTGACCGCTCCACCGACCCGCACGCCACACCTCGCACCCGAGAATGGCGACTGAGCATGCTGCAGCAGGCGCAGCTGTATCTGTGCACCGACGCCAGACTGGGCACCGGAGACTTCGACGAGTTCGTGGACGCCGCCTACCGCGGAGGCGTCGACATCATTCAGCTGCGCGACAAGCATCTCGACGCTGGTGATGAGCTGGAGTACTTCGAGCTGCTCGCGGCTGCGGCGCGCCGACATGGGCGACTCTTCGCCGCCAACGACCGAGCCGACGTCGCCACGCTGACCGGCGCCGACATCCTGCACGTCGGGCAGCGCGACCTCAGCGTCGCCGACGCTCGTTCGCTGCTGCCGGAGGGCACGCTCGTCGGCCTGTCGACGCATTCCCGAGTGCAGGCCGAGCAGGCGCGTCTGGGCGATCCTGACTATTACTGCATCGGGCCGGTCTGGCGCACTCCCACGAAACCGGGTCGGGCCCCGGTCACCCTCGACGCCGTACGACAGGTGCATACGCAGAGCCGTGGCGATGCCAAGCCATGGTTCGCCATCGGCGGCGTCAACGCCGAGACCCTGGAGCAGGTGCTCGACGCCGGGGCGAACCGCATCGTGGTCGTACGTGCGATCACCCAGGCCGACGACCCCGAGGCCGCCGCTCGCGAGCTGCGCTCAGCGCTGCCCGAGCTCGCCACAGCGTGAGATAATGTTCGTCGTGTCGCACGACGGCACCCTGCTGACCAAACAAAGAAAGCGGTGACCATGTCATCAGTGTTCGATGCACAGTACGAGCGGTTCTCGACCGGTGCCGGCTTCCTGGCCGCGCTCGATCAGTCCGGAGGCAGCACGCCCAAGGCGCTGCGTCTCTACGGAGTGGACGAATCGCAGTACCGCAATGAGACCGAGATGTTCGACCTCATTCACGAGCTGCGCACTCGCATCATCACCAGCCCTGCTTTCACCAGCGAGCGTGTGCTCGGCGCGATTCTCTTCGAGCAGACGGTCGACCGTGAGATCAACGGGGCCCCGAGCGCGAAGTATCTCTGGAACGAGCTGGGCATCGTGCCGTTCCTGAAGATCGACAAAGGGCTCGCCGAGCTCAAAGACGGCGTGCAGGTGCTCAAGCCGATCCCGACGCTGCAGCAGCAGCTCGACAAGGCGAACGCGAACGAGGTCTTCGGCACGAAAGAGCGCTCGCTGATCAAACAGGCCAACGAGTCGGGCATCATCGCCGTCGTCGACCAGCAGTTCGAGCTGGCCGATCAGGTGCTCGACGCCGGGCTCGTGCCGATCATCGAGCCCGA
Source organism: Pseudoclavibacter sp. CFCC 13611 (assembly GCF_008831225.1). Taxonomy (NCBI): domain Bacteria; kingdom Bacillati; phylum Actinomycetota; class Actinomycetes; order Micrococcales; family Microbacteriaceae; genus Pseudoclavibacter; species Pseudoclavibacter sp. CFCC 13611. The sequence goes on from NZ_WBKE01000002.1 coordinate 862,371, forward strand.
GGTCGACATCACTGCAGCAGACAAGGCCGATTCCGAGTCGATTCTGCGCGATCAGATTCTGCAGCACCTCGATGCGCTGCCCGAGGGGCGCAACGTGACCCTCAAGCTCTCACTGCCCACCGAGGCCGGCTTCTACTCCGCTCTCGTCGACCACGACCGCGTCGTGCGCGTCGTCGCCCTCTCAGGTGGCTACAGCCGAGACGAGGCCAACGCGCTGCTGGCCAAGAATCCGGGAGTCATCGCCAGCTTCAGCCGCGCCCTCACCGAGGGTCTCACGGCGCAGCAGAGCGACGACGAGTTCAACCAGACGCTCGACGCCGCCATCGAGAGCATCTACCAGGCGTCGATCGCCGGCTGAAACACGCGAAAGAGATCGACACAGATGGCAGCGCACAGAGGGCACGGGTCGGCCACGCCGGCGACCCGTGCCCTCGACCGTGCCGGGGTGGCCTATCAGCTGCACGGCTTCGAGCATGACCCCGATGACCGACACTTCGGTGACGAAGCCGTCGACAAGCTCGACCTGCCGGCCGACCGCATCTTCAAGACGCTGGTCGTCGAGATCGACGGTGCTGCATCGCGCAGTCAGGATCTCGCCGTGGGCGTCGTGAGCCTGGATGCGCGACTCGATCTCAAGGCCATGGCGCACGCGTTGGGAGTCAAGCGGTGCCACATGGCCGATCCTCAGCTGGCGCAGCGCCGCACCGGCTATGTGGTCGGCGGCATCAGTCCGCTCGGGCAGAAGAGTCGCCTGCCCATCTTCGTCGACGAGGGCGCCCGCTCCATCGAGACCATGCTGGTCTCCGGCGGTCAGCGTGGGCTTGACGTCGAGCTGACGCCAGACGACCTCTGCAGCGTCACCGGAGCACGCTACGCCCCCATCGCCAAACGCGACTGAGCGGGGCCGGGCGCAGAGAACCGGTGGCGGCATCCACGCTGTGAGACACCACCACCGGTGTGAGAGTTCAGGTCAGCTCTCAGAGACGGCAGCCGAATCGTTGTGCTTCGATCCAGCGCGACGACGCGTGCCGAGCTCTCCGTCGACTTGGTCGGCGAAGTCGGTGCTCTGTGCAGTCATCGGGGACTCATCCTGCCAGATCTGTTCGAGATCAGCATCGAGCCCAGCTTCCTTCCGGGCCCTTCGCCCGGGATCCTTCTCTCGGTTCGTGCTCATGTCTGCAGTCTAAGCCGAGCGCGAGCGGCTCACCTCGGAACCACGAGATGATATATCGACCCGCCGAAGGCCGATCGAGCGCATGAGGTACTCTCCACACATGCAGTCGTTCACCGTGCACTCATCGCTCGACGGCGTCGAACTGCGCTGCCGCCGTTTCAGCGCGACGGCAGCGACCGACCTGGCTCCAGTCATCATGCTGCACGGCACCGCGCTGTCGCAGTCCGTTTGGCGCGGCATGGGCTGGATCGACCCGGTTCTGCCGGCCCGCGACGTGCTCACCATGGATCTCCGCGGTCACGGCCGCAGCGGCAGACCGCACGACGCGACGGCCTACGACATGCACCACTTCGTCACAGACGTCTGCGATGTGCTCGACGCCGCTCAGATTCCCCAGGCGGCAGTCGTGGGCTATTCTCTCGGCGGTCGCATCATGTTCTCACTCGCTGCAGACCACCCCGCACGAGTCTCGACGATGGTGAGCGTGGCGGGATCGCCGCAGAACTCCCCCGGCGCATTCGACCGGGTCTTCTTTCCCGGCATCGTCGAGACGCTGCGACAGGGGTCTATGGAGCTGTTCATCGAGCGCTGGGAACAGCATCTCGGCCGCCCACTCTCGGCTTCGACCGTTCTGGCCATGCGGATGAACGACCCGCTCGCCCTCGCCGCCTACATGACCGCGGCCGACGGAGATCGCGGCGTGCCGACCCACGTGCTCTCCACGATGCGCATGCCGACGCTGCTTCTGGCCGGCTGTGCGGATGCCGAACGCGAGCAGGCTGCCCGGCTGGCGGCCGCAAACCTGCCGAACGCCCGCATCCGCCTGCTCCCGGGGGTCACGCACAGCGGAATCCTGCGTTCGCCGACAGCGTGCCAGGCGACCGCAGACTTCCTCGCTCGCTGACAGATTCATCGCATAGACTGCACCCGTGTCAGTTCCATCGCCTCTCATGCCCAAAGGCCTCTCTGGGGCCGTCCGGGCCCGCGAGCGGCTGATCACCTCCGGCGCCGTCGACGACGCGCTGCTGCGCCCTGAGATCGCCGACTCCTGGCGCCGCTGCCGCGAGGCCGATGTCTCGGCGCACGACCTGCAGCAGCTCACGCCGATCAGCAGCGTGGCTCAGACACCATTGGCCCGGCACTCGACCGAAGCGCTGCAGACCCTCGCCGGCGACCTCAGCGAGGTCAGCGCCGGCGTCGTCGTCGCCGACACCACGGGCAACATCGTGTCGGCCGCGTTCTGCGACATCTCCGGCCGCGACTCGCTCAGCGAGATCAACATGCTGCCCGGCTACTCTTTCGCCGAGGCGTCAGTCGGCACGAACGGCATCGGCACGACGCTCGCGACGGGCAGGCCCACGGCCGTCATCGGCGCCGAACACTTCAACGACGCCTTCCAGCAGTACGCCTGTGTCGGCCTGCCGCTGCGCCACCCGATCAGCGGTCAGCTCATCGGCGTCGTCGAGATGACCACCAAGGCCACCCGAGACGAACTCGCGACCAAGCTGATGCGTCACACCCTCAGCATCGCCAAGAGACGCATCGAGCATCGACTGCTGGACGAGACGACCAGCGAACGCCAGCCGCTGCTGCGCCTGTTCAGCGATCGCGACGCGCTGGCAACCGGACCGGTGCTCGCCTACGCCGACGGCTTCGAGATCTGCAACACCTGGGCGACGCTCACGCTCGACGTCGAAGACCGTGCCATGCTGCAGCGCACCGCCCTGCGCATGATCACCCAGCACAGCGCTGATCGCCGACAGGTTCGTCTGCACACCGGCGCCGAGTGCGTGATGAAGCCGACGCTGCTGATGTCGTCCGGGCTCGCTCAAGACGGTCTGGTGCTCGAGCTCGAGTTCATCGGCACCAGTCGCTCGCTCGGGGTCATCGGCCACACCGGCACGAGCAGCACCATGCGTCTGGGCGAGAACTATCGTCGCTTCGCAGACGTCCAGCTGCTCTCTGGGCGGTCTCCTCTGTGGCTGCAGACTCGCACCGATCTGGGCGCAGCACTGCGTCGACGCGAGTCGGTGCTCGCGGTCGGCGAGACCGGAACGGGCAAGACCTCGGCCGTCGACGAGATCTTCCACCAGCTCAAGCCCGACGGCCGCAGCACCATCGTCGAGCCCGAAGACCTGTATCGTCGCGTGCGTCGCGGCCGCGGCTTCGCACAGCTGCTCGCCGGCCGACCAGACCTGCTCATTCTGCGCAACATCCACTCGCTGCCGCAAGAGACCATCGAGCCGCTGGCCGAATTCCTGATCACTCGTTCCGCCGACGTGCTGGTGGCCGCGACGTACAACCCGTCGCACATGAGCGACCGGATGCCCTCGGCGCAGCTGCTTCCGTTCTTTCAGCACACCACGATGATTCCCGCTCTGCGACATCGCCCAGACGACATTCCCGGCATCGTCGCGCAGTTTCTGCAGGTGCTCGCCGGCGACAGACAGCCGCTGCGCGTCGCTGACGACGCCATGGCCGCGCTGAGCCAGTCGAGCTGGCCCGGAAACCTCAAGCAGCTGCACGACGTGCTCGCGACGCTGGTCTCGAATCTCGAGCCCGGGCAGACCGTGCAGCGCAGCGACATCCCACGCTTCGCGAGCCTCAGCGACCTCATGGTGCTCACCGCCATGGAGGCCATCGAGCGGGATGCGATCGTGCAGAACCTGTACGAGTGCAACCGAAACAAGTCGGCGACGGCTCAGGCGCTGGGCATCTCGCGGTCGTCTCTCTACCGCAAGATGCGCGCCTACGGCCTCGAAGACATCTGATCAGAAGGTCGGCAGCTGACAGACCGAGCCGAACTCGCCGTCGAGATCGACCGGCGGCAGCGGTCTCGGCGTCTCAGACCCTGCGTCGACTTCGGCCTTCGTGGGAGCCGGAGCCAGCTCGGCGGTCTCCTCGCTGCTGAAGAGGCGCCCGCGAGACAGAAAGACGTACCCTTCGGGCCCCTCCAGCGAGAATCCGCCCAGGCCCACACCCTCTGCCACGTCGATCACGACCTGGGTGTGCTCCCACGCCGAGAACTGCGTGCTGGAGATCCAGACCGGCGTGCCCGCGGCATCCGCACTGCTGCCGTCCAGGACGAAGCCCAGCAGTCGGTCGAGCGGTGAGACGATGTAGCTGCCCACTCGAAAGCATGCTGGCCCTGACCCCTCGCAGCAGCCGCCGGACTGATGGAAGATCACGTCGCCGTGCTTCTCACGGATGGTGTGCAGCACCGCCGCAGCCGCGGTCGTGATCACGACTCGCGAGTGCAGCGCCTGTTCGAGCAGTGCGGCCGGTGTGCCGTCGACTGACTCAGTGCGTGGGCTCATGATTGACTCCTTCGTCGAAGGCATCGAAGATGCCGGTGTTCCCATCGTGACGGACGCGCACGTCGAGCGCCAGCCATCGAAGACGATGACGGGGCGGCCCGCCGCTCCGAATCGGAACGATCGGGCACGCCCCGTCACGTCGATGTCCGAGTCGACACAGCTGCGACTCGGCCTGCGGTCACCCCCGTATGCTGCCCTGACCGCCGGAGCGATCAGGGTCACACGTGGTGTGCGTCGGTTTAGAAGAAGCCCTGCGGCTTCTCGCTGTACGACACCAGGAGGTTCTTGACCTGCTGGTAGGCATCGAGCACCATCTTGTGCGTCTCACGACCGATGCCCGACTCCTTGTAGCCGCCGAAGGCCGCGCCCGCCGGGTAGTTGTGATAGGTGTTCGTCCAGACGCGACCGGCCTGGATGCCGCGGCCGGCCTTGTACGCGATGTTGCCGTTCCGGCTCCACACGCCCGAGCCGAGGCCGTAGAGCGTGTCGTTTGCGATGTCGAGCGCCTCGTCGAAGTCTTTGAACGTCGTCACTGAGACGACCGGCCCGAAGATCTCTTCCTGGAAGATGCGCTGCTTGTTGTTGCCCTTGAAGATCGTCGGCTTGATGTAGTAGCCGCCCGCAAGATCGCCGTCGAGCACATTGCGCTCACCGCCGGTGAGCAGTTCTGCGCCTTCCTGCTTGCCGATCTCGAGGTAGCTGAGAATCTTCTTCAGCTGAGCCTCACTGGCCTGGGCGCCGACCTGCGTGGCCGTGTCGAGCGGGTTGCCCTGAATCGAGTTCTCGACCCGAGCCACTGCGTCGGGCAGGAACGTGTCGGCGATCGACTCCTGGATCAGCGCACGCGACGGGCAGGTGCAGATCTCGCCCTGGTTGAGCTGGAAGAGCGCGAAGCCCTCGAGCGCCTTGTCGTAGAAGTCGTCTTTCTTGTCGGCGACGTCTTCGAAGAAGATGTTCGGGCTCTTGCCGCCCAGCTCGAGCGTGGCGGGAATGATCAGGTTCGCGGCCTGCTGCGCGATGAACCGACCCGTCGTCGTCGACCCGGTGAACGCGATCTTGCGGATGCGGTTGCTCGACGTCAGCGCAGCACCGGCTTCGGCGCCGAAGCCGTTGACGATGTTCAGCACGCCGGCCGGCAGCAGGTCTTCGATGACCTTGATCAGTTCGAGCAGCGAGACCGGGGTCGACTCTGCGGGCTTCAGCACGATGGTGTTTCCCGCTGCAAGAGCGGGAGCGATCTTCCACGCAGCCATCAGAATCGGGAAGTTCCACGGGATGATCTGACCGACGACGCCCAGCGGCTCTTTGAAGTGGTAGGCCACCGTGTCGCTGTCGATCTCGTTGGTGTTGGTCTCCTGCGCGCGGATCGCGGCGGCGAAGTAACGGAAGTGATCGGCCGCCAGCGGGATGTCGGCGGCGAGCGTCTCGCGCACCGGCTTGCCGTTGTCCCACGTCTCAGCGACGGCGAGCTTCTCGAGGCTGGCGTCGATGCGGTCGCCGATCTTCCACAGGATGTCGGCTCGCTGGGTTGCCGAGAGCTTGCTCCACTTCGGGAACGCCGCCCATGCGGCGTCGAGCGCCTTCTCGACGTCGGCGCCCTTGCCGCGTGCCACCTTGGTGAAGACTTTGCCGGTGACCGGAGTGATGTTGTCGAAGTACTCCCCGTCTGCCGGCGGCACCCATGCGCCGCCGATGAAGTTGTCGTACTTCTCCTGGAACGTGATCAGGCTGCCCTCGCTGCCGGGCGCTGCATAGATCGTCATGATGCTCCTTATATTCCGCTTGTCGCCGGACCAAGCTGACCCGGCAGCCTCGCGACCGTCCTTGGCCGCACATCACTCATTCTGACAGTGCCGAGAGGGGAAACAACCGGTGTATACGATGTCGGTCGTGGTCGTGTCAGAATGGCACATTTCGGTTCGCCGACCGACATCTTTCGCCGACATCTGCCGGAGTGATCTGCCGCGCGTCGAGCTGTGGACTCGGCTGCGCGGCAGGGCCGCGGAGACGAAAGACGCCGGCATCACACGTTCTGCACGTGGATGCCGGCGTCTCGCGAGATCAGGCGCCGGTCACAGGCCGTGCGCCACCGAGAGGTGCGTCGTTCAGGCGCGACCGATCGAGTCGATGATCTCGTTCAGTGCGGCCGACGGACGCAGCGCCGCCGAGGCGAGTGCGTCGTCGGGACGATAGTAGCCGCCGATGTCGACCGGGCTGCCCTGCACTGCGAGCAGATCGCTGGTGATCTGCTGCTCGCCCTCGGACAGCGCCTTGGCAACCGGGGCGAAGAGCTCGGCGAGCTCGGCGTCGTCGGTCTGCTGCGCCAGGTTCTCAGCCCAGAAGCGAGCCACGTAGTAGTGGCTGCCACGGTCGTCGATCTCTCCGGCCTTGCGCGACGGCGAGCGATCTTCGTTGAGGTAGCGCTCGGTGGCCTGGTCGAGCGCGTCGCCCAGCACCCGCGCGCGCGGGCTGTCGCTCTTTCGAGCATGGAAGCGCAGGCTCTCGCTGATGGCGAGGTACTCGCCGAGGCTGTCCCAGCGCAGGTGGTTCTCGGCCAGGAACTGCTGCACGTGTTTGGGGGCCGAACCGCCGGAACCGGTCTCGAAGAGGCCGCCGCCGGCGAGCAGCGGAACGACTGACAGCGTCTTGGCGCTGGTGCCGACCTCCAGAATCGGGAACAGGTCGGTCAGGTAGTCACGCAGCACGTTGCCGCTGGCCGAGATGGTGTCTTCGCCCGCGCGGAAGCGCTTCAGCGTGAACTTCGTGGCCTCGATCGGCGAGAGCACACGGATGTCGAGCCCGTCGGTGTCGAGATCGGCGAGGTAGGCGTGCACCTTCTCGATGAGGTTGCGATCGTGGGCACGGCTGTCGTCGAGCCAGAACACGACGGGCGTTTCGGACAGACGCGCACGCGTGACCGCGAGCTTGACCCAGTCGCGAATCGACTCGTCTTTGCTCTGGCAGCCGCGCCAGATGTCGCCGGCCTCGACGCGCTGCTCGATGAGCGCCTCGCCTGCCTGGTCGAGCACCTGCACGACGCCGGGTCGATCGATCACGAAGGTCTTGTCGTGGCTGCCGTACTCTTCTGCCTTCTTCGCCATGAGACCGACGTTGGGAACGCTGCCCACCGTCGTCGGGTCGAATTTGCCGTTGCGCACCGCGTCTCCGATGGTGGCCTCGTAGACGCCGGCGTAGGAGCTGTCCGGAATCACCGCGAAGGTGTCGTCCTCGGCACCAGTCATGTCCCAGAGCCGACCGCCGTTGCGGATCAGCGCGGGCAACGAGGCGTCGATGATGACGTCACTCGGCACATGCAGATTGCTGATGCCCTTGTCAGAGTTGACCGCCGACAGACGCGGACCGTTCTGGTAGCCGGCCTCTATGGCCTCGCGCACACCTTCGCGAACATCCTCTGGCAGCGAGTCGATGCCGGCGATCACGCCGCCCAGACCGTTGTTCGCGCTGATGCCTGCCGCTTCGAGGGCGTCACCGTACTTCTCGAAGAGGTCGGGGAAGAACGCGCGCACGACGTGACCGAAGATGACCGGGTCTGAGACCTTCATCATGGTCGCCTTGAGGTGCACTGAGAAGATGACGCCGGCGTCTTTCGCCTGCTGAATGGACTCTTTGAGGAAGTCATCCAGCGCCTTGGCGCTGAGGAACGTCGCGTCGAAGACCTCTCCCTCGAGCACCGGGATCGACTCTTTCAGCACCGTGACACTGCCGTCGTCGGCGACGAGCTGCACGGTGAGATCGTCGGCCTTCGGCAGCACCACCGACTGCTCGTTGTGACGGAAGTCATGATCGCCGAGTGTGAGCACGCGAGTCTTCGACTCGGGCGACCACTCAGCCACCGAGTGCGGATGCTTGCGCGCGAAGTTCTTCACGGCGACCGGCACACGACGATCGGAGTTTCCCTCACGAAGCACGGGGTTGACCGCCGAGCCTTTGATCTTGTCGTAGACGGCGCGCACGCTGCGCTCGTCGTCGTCTGCCGGCTCGTCCGGGAAGTCTGGCACGTCAAAGCCCTTGCTCTGCAGCTCGGCGACGGCCGCCTTGAGCTGCGGCACCGATGCCGAGATGTTCGGCAGCTTCAGAATGTTGGCCTCAGGCGTCTTGGCCAGCGCACCGAGCTCGGCCAGCGCGTCGCCCACCTGCTGCTCTGCGGGAAGGCGATCGCTGAACGCGGCCAGGATGCGGCCGGCCAGCGAGATGTCTTTCGTCTGCACATCGATGTCGGCGGTCGCGGTGAACGCCTGCAGGATCGGCAGGAAGGAATACGTGGCGAGCAGCGGGGCCTCGTCGGTGTGCGTGTAGATGATCTTCGCCATGGATGAACTGTCTCCCTTGATCAGGTTCGGTGAGATCTTTCGCCCTGCGAAAGACTCGTGGAACTTCCGCACCCCACGATACCGGATGCGGCGCCGGGCGACGCACGGCCCCGGGAGGGATCAGTCGATGGTTCCGTAGAGCCGATCGCCGGCATCGCCGAGGCCCGGAACGATGTAGCTCTGGTCGTTCAGTCCCTCGTCGACGGCGCCGAGCACCACGGTGAGATCGCGGCCCTCGAAGTGCTTTTCGACCGCCTCGACTCCCTGCGGCGCACCCAGAATGCAGATCGCAGTCACCTTGCGAGCTCCGCGTTCGAAGAGGTAGTCGATCGCGCCGATCAGCGAACCGCCGGTCGCGAGCATCGGATCGAGCACGAAGCAGGCACGATCGCTGAGGTCGTCGGGCAGCCGCTTCGCATACGTCGTCGGCTGCAGCGTCTGCTCGTCGCGCACCATGCCGAGGAACCCCACTTCAGCGGTCGGCAGCAGTTTCGTCATGCCCTCGAGCATGCCGAGACCTGCGCGCAGGATCGGCACCACCAGAGGCAGCGGCTGCTGCAGCCGCACACCGGTGGTCTCGGCTACGGGTGTCATGACGCGGACGTCTTCGACGGCCACGTCGCGGGTTCCCTCGTAGGCCAGCAGCGTCATGAGCTCTTCGACGAGCTGACGGAACACCGGCTGCGGGGTGCTCCGGTCTCGGAGAACGGTCAGCTTGTGGTCGATGAGGGGGTGATTGGGAGTGATCAGACGCATGCTCTCAGCCTAGTCGTGTCATGGTGATGAGGATGTCACGGCCGGCCCGGCTCGGCCGACTCGCGTGGATCAGTGCGCGGCTTCGTCCACGCGATCCGTGCTCGCCGGCGAAACCGGCGTCGTGCTGCGTCCGCCGCGCAGCCGGGTCACTCCACGCATGACGTGGTAGACGGCGATGGCGGCGAAGGTTCCCAATGCGATGCCGCCGAACACCAGGTCGCCGGCCTGCCAGGTGAAGTCGGCGATCGCGATGATCAGCGCGACCCCGGCTGTGGTCAGGTTGATCGACTTCGAGAAGTCGACTTTGTTCTCGACCCAGATGCGCACGCCGAGCACACCGATCATGCCGTAGAGCACAACACCGGCACCGCCGAGCACACCGGCGGGCACCGTGGCGATCGCCGCTCCGAACTTGGGAAAGAGACTCAGCAGCACGGCGACGATGCCGGCCACCCAGTAGGCCGCCGTCGAGAACACCTTGGTCGAGGCCATCACACCGATGTTCTCTGCGTAGGTGGTCGTGCCCGAGCCGCCGCCCGAACCCGCGAGCACCGTGGCAAGACCGTCGCTGATCAGCGCACGACCGATGTTGTCGTCGAGATTTCGGCCGACCATCATGCCGACCGACCGCACATGTCCGATGTTCTCAGCGATCAGCACGAAGACGACGGGCACGAAGAGGCCCACGGTCGAGATGTGGAAGGTGGGCGTCTGGAAGTGCGGCAGTCCGAACCATGCCGCGTCGGCGATGGCCGAGAAGTCGACCTCACCGCGGACGACCGCAGTGACGTAGCCGATGACCACGCCGAACAGAATCGACAGACGACCGAGGAACCCACGGAAGAGCACGCCCCACAGGATGATCGCTCCCAGTGTCACCAGCGCGGTGATTGGGGCAACCTCGAAGTTCGCCTTGGCGCTGGGTGCGAGGTTCAGGCCGATCAGAGCGACGATCGCACCGGTGACGACAGGCGGCATCAGCCACTCAATCCATCGAACGCCCGCCCACTGCACGATCAAACCGATGACGAACAGCGTGGCACCGGCGATCACGACGCCGCCGAGCGCGCCCGCGTACCCGTGCTCGCTCTGCGCCGCGGCGATCGGGGCGATGAAGGCGAAGCTCGATCCGAGATAGCTGGGCACCCGGTTTCGGGTCAGCAGCAGGAAGATGATGGTGCCGAGGCCGGAGAACAGCAGGGTCGTCGCCGGTGGGAATCCGGTGAGCAGCGGCACCAGGAAAGTCGAGCCGAACATGGCGACCACATGCTGGGTGCCGATGCCGATCGTGCGCGGCCAGGTCAGTCGCTCGTCGGGAGCCACCGCCTCGCCCGGTCCGATGTGCACGCCGTCTCCGTGCAGCCGCCAGTCGAAAGCTCCTCGAGCCATGTCGTCTCCTCAATGTCATGAAGCGGCGAGGAACAGGAGCTCTCCTGCTCCAGGCTCGACGCAGAGTCGTGAGCCTGCCACGCCGAGGGGAGATTCTACGCCGACCTGCGTTGCGCGCAGGTTACATCGCCGGGCAGTTCAGCGCTGCTCCTGAGCGGGCACGATCACGCGTTTGACGATGATGAGGATCGAAGCGGCGACGGGAAAGGCGACGAGCGCCCCCATCAGTCCGGCGAGCGTCGCACCCACCATCGCGCCGATCAGCACGAGCGATCCGGGAATGTTGACGCTCTTGCCGACGATGCGCGGAGTCAGGACATATGCCTCGACCTGCATGTAGATGATCAGGCAGACGGCGACGAACACCGCGGTGAGCGGTGAGCTGAGCAGGGCGACCGCAGTGATCAGCACGGTGCTGATCACACTGCCGATGAGCGGGATCATCGTGATGAACAGCGCGAGCATGGCGAGCACGAGCGAGAACGGAACGCCGAAGACGGTCATCACGATCAGGCTGAAGACCGCGTTGCAGAAGGCCAGCACGACCATGCCCCCGAGGTAGCTGCCGACCGATCCGGTGATCTCTTCGGTGATGTCCATGACGTTCGCCCGCTTCGTCTTCGGCACCAGCAGAGAGAACGCCTGCTTCATGCGATCGAGGGAGACCACGAAGTACAGGGTCAGAATCAGCACGAAGATCGTGCCGGTCATGGCGTCGACCACGCCGCGGCCGATCTCGAAGGCTCCACCGCCGACGCCCCACCAGAAGTCGGGGTTCGTCACCTGCGTCTCGATCGTGTGCAGCGTCGTGGTCGCGGCTCCGTTGAACTGCTCGTCCACGTGCAGGAACCAGGGCCGCTGGCTGACTTCGTCGAAGCTCTTTGGCGCCGTGTCGACGAACTGGCCGACCTGCTTCACGATGCCGGGCACGATCATCCAGACGACCACGCCGAAGATCAGCAGGCCGACGCCGAGCACCGTGCCGAGCGCCAGCGGGCGCTTCATCCCCTTGCTCTCGAGCCAGCGAATCACCGGCTCCAGTCCGAGTGTGATGAAGAGGGCGAAGAACACCAGGGTCAGCGGCTTGATGATCGCGACGACGACAGCGGCCAGAAGCACTGCCAGCAGCACGCCGACCGTCGTCGAGAAGCCGGACATCACGCCGGGGCCGCGGGGCAGCCATTTTGCGCGTGTCGCTGGTTCCGGGGTCGACATATGATCCTCCTGCTTGCAGACATCCGCTCTCAGCGTAGGGCGTGCCTATCCGAGAACTAAACGTAACGTTTCCAGTCTTCCAGACCCACCGTCCGGCGACGACGTCGGCTTCGGCGAGGCTCCGGACGAGGTCGGCGACGGTGGATGGTTTTCCCAAGCACTGCGTGGCATACGCCTGCTGCGATGGATCATGCGAGGCGGTGTCATTTCTTGGGTGCACCTGCGTGGTAGCGTGACCGAATGAGCACCGCATCGCTGAGTCGAGTCGAAGTGGCCGATATCGCCCTCGCACTGTTCACCGCCCGGGGATATGACGAGGTGAGCGCCGCCGACATCGCTGCCGCAGCCCATGTGTCACGCAGCACGTTCTTTCGTCAGTTCGGGACCAAAGACGATGTGATCTTCGCCGACCATGATGACATCCTCGAACAGGTTGATGCCTTCTTCGCCGCACGTCTGCGTGGTGAGGTGGTCACCGTCGACGCACGCAGAGACGTGATCGACGCCGCACTGCTGGTGCTCGATCGTTTTCTGGCCCGTCTTCCCAGCATCCGCTCGCGTGATCGCATCGTGCGAGCCACGCACAAACTGCGAGATCGTGAGATCGTTACCATCACGCGATATCAGAAGGCCTTCGACAGATATCTGCGCGAGCAGCTGCCCGCATTGCGACATATCGAGGCTCTGCAGTTCGCCGACGTCGTCGCGACCACGCACAATGCCGTGCTGCGGCAGGCCATTCGAGATCAGCTCTCACCAGACCAGGCCCGTCGAGACCTGAGCGTCGAACTCGATCGTCTGCTCACCATCTTCGCGCCCGTCGTCGGCGAGCCGTCACAGGCGCAGCCACAATCGTCGGCAGCCGAGGGAAATCATGACCGCCCTCAGCTGCCGACCGTCTCAGACGCCGAATCGGTCGTCGTGGTCTTCGGCGTCGATGCGCCAATGTCTACTGTGGGCACAGTGGTGCAGCAGGCTCTGAAACGGCATCGACAGAATCGCATCTGACCCTTCTTTCGATTGCAGCAGTGCCCCGTCATCTGATGCGGTTCGAGAGCAGACGCGTCTGTGCAGTCGACGATGGCAGGAGCGATGATCGCCGCTGCAGCGACCCGGTAGCGCTAACGGCCGCCACCGCCGCCGCCACCGCCACCACCACCTGCGAAGCCCCCGCCCCCTGCCCCACCAGAAAAGCTGCCTCCTGAGGTGGGCGGCTGCACCGAAGTGGTCGCAGCGGTGTTGAACGCGGCGAGTCTGGAAGCGAGGACTCCTGCAGTGAACGGCGTCATCGAGTCATACCACCCCGGTTGGCTGCCGGTGCGCTCGTAGTCGACCTGCAGCTGCTTCGCCCAAGTGCCTTCGATGCCCCAGAGCACCGCCCACGGCAGCAGCCTTTCGTTCAGACGCACACTGGTCGAGCCGTCGGACAGATCGATGCGTTCGGCGCCCTGCACACTCTGCAGCACGGCGAAGCGATCTCGCTCGGCAAGCTCCATGTACATCTTCAGGCCTTTGACCTCGTCTCTTGCCTCGGCACCCGCTTCGGTCAGCGTCTTCGGACGAGGCAGGGCCACGAACAGCAGCATCAGCGACCCCACCGTGGCCAACCCGGCTGCGATGAGCCACCAGGTGATGCGTTCGGCCTGCACCAGCGCCCACAGCCCGTACGCGGCGGAGATCGCCATCATGCCCCACCCTGACACTCGCAGGGCAAGCGGCAGCGTGGAGGTCGGTACGGCTCGGAACCCGCCGGCGAGGAGTCGCTGCTGAACATCGGCGATCACCGCCTGCGCACGTTCGGCACGGTGCTGGTCGGGCTTCGTCTCAATGGCCACGCGCTCACCCGGCTGCAGCTGACGAGGCCCGGCCAGCACGGCGAGCACCTCTGCGTCATGAGCCTGCATTCGATTGGGGTCGACCATCTCGATCGCGAAGCTCGGTCTCTTGGCGCCGAACATGCCGACATGTTCGATGTCGACCATGCGAACGACGCCGCGAACCGCCATGTCGATGACTGCGGCCGGCATCCAGCTGTTCATCCGGTTGACCAGGTCGGCCCCGGCGACGATCGGAAGCCCAGCGGGCGGTGCGTACTCCGGAACGATCACTCCACGCCCCGGGGCGTCCCGCCACCGGCGGCTTCGCACGACGACCAGGGCGACGGCGAGCCCGAGAGCGACTGCGCTCAGCCCCAGCGGCAGCCATGTCGTCCACCATGCCCGTGAGGGAGGTTCGGGAATCACGAAGGTCTGCAGGGCGAAGCCGACCGCGATGGTCATCGTCTGCGCGGGGGCGAGCCCACCGTCAGTCTGCGCGGTGAACCGGGCGGCAGCGTCACCCGCGTCTTCGAGACGCACGATCTGACAGCGCGCGGTCGAGCCGTGTGCGCCCTGGTAGCAGGAGGCCTGGCCGTTCAGGGCGGAGACGAGCGAGGGATCGACCGTGAGCGTCGCGGAGACGACCCCGAAGGACTGCTGCCAGCTCTCGCCGTTGACATCCCAGTAGAACTCGTCGGTGTCGGTGTCGGCGAAGTGACGCACGGTGTTCTGCATGGTGTAGTTCAGCACGTAGGTCTGCCTGCCGTGCACGAACTCGTCTGAGCCGAGAGACACTTCGAGCTGGCCTCCGACGCGCTTGGTGTCGTACACCACTGCGCGGCCGGCGTCATCGGACACCGCCGTGACCGTCGGGTCGAGCGCCACCCCGTCATAGTCGAGGGGAATCTTGCGCACGAGACCGCGGTTCTGATCGAAGCTCGGAAAGTCGGCGACGAGAGTCTCGGTGACATCGATTCGGGCTCTGCCGTCGGCATCGCGGCTCAGGTGGTAGTCGACAGACATCGATTCGAAGCTGAAGTCGTCGACGGATGCCGCTGCCGGTCTGACGGACGTCGCCAGCAGCGCCAACGCGAGCAGCGTGGCCGCCAGCAGCAGAGCCGAGAGTCGTGCCAGGCTCGATCTCGGCAGACGCAGCGATCTCGACGTGCTCACCAATCTGTGCGTGTGCGACATGCCTGGTGTCGGTGCGGAGTTTTGGGTCGTTCGCATCGGCCTCATGCCGCCCATGGTACTTCGTCGCGCCGACATCGCCCGATCACCCGCACGACGAATCGCACATTACGTCGCGCTGAGGCAGGCCTCAGTGCAGAAAGATCAGCAGCACGCCGACCGCAAGATACAGCACCCCGAACACCGCATTCATCACACGCTGACCATGCGCGTTTCGCGCGAATCGCCCGACCGCGCGTGCGGCAGGAGCGAAGAAGCCCCACATCACACAGATGTCGACGACGATCATGGTGACGATGACCGCCGCATACTGCAGCACGACCGGTTTCGACGCATCGATGAACTGCGGCATGAAGGCCAGAAAGAAGATGATCGCCTTGGGGTTGCTGAGGTTCACCCAGGTTCCGCGCATCACCATCGCGCCCGGTCGCAGGTATCGGCTGACGCCGGCAGCATCCCCCGAATCGGCGGCCTGGTTCTCGGCAGCCGCGCCGGTGTCGGTGTCCTCGTCTTGGGCGACCCGACCGACGGCGCGCGCGAGCAGCAGCTGCCGAACCCCGAGGTAGCCGAGGTAGGCGGCGCCGGCGTAGCGGATCGCCGTGGTGACTCCCGGCGCGTGTGCGAGCAGCGCACCCAGCCCGCAGGCCACGATCACCAGCAGAATGAGCAGACCGATCTGCTGGCCGAGCACGCCCCAGATCGACCGGCGCCACCCGACGTTCAGCGCATTCGTCATCGTCGAGATGGCTCCGGCGCCCGGGGTGAGGCTCACCATGATCGACGCGGCAAGCAGTGCTCCCCAGACCGCCGGGCTCATAGCCAGTCCAGGCGTTTGAACCAGGCGTAGAGCCCAACCGAGGTCAGCGCGATCAGCGTCACGGCGATCACCGCACCGACATCGGTCTGAAAATAGGGAAAGTTCACGTTCATGCCGAAGAAGCCGGTGATCAGCGTCGGCACGGCGATGATGGCCGCCCACGATGTGAGCTTCTTCATCACCAGGTTCATCCGGTTGCTCTGGCTCGAGAGGTTCGTGTCGATGATGGTGCTGGCCAGGTCTCGCAGCGAGTCAGTCCAGTCGCTCACGCGCAGCACGTGATCATAGACATCGAGAAAGTATGGCCGCAGCGCATCGGGCAGCGGCGGCTCGGCACGATTGATCACGCTGCTGAGAATCTCTCTGGTCGGCAGCGCCAGCCGACGCAGGGTGACCAGACGCTTGTGCAGATGATAGGCGTTGAGCTGGATGCCGCGGGAGTCCGGCGTGTCGCCGAAGAGCTCGTCTTCGAGAGCGTCGATGCTCTCGTCAAGCTGCTGCACGGTGTCGAAATGGGTGTCGACGATCTGATCGACGATCGCCCAGAGCACCGTGATGCCGCCGATCGCCAGCAGCGTCGGATGCGCCTCCCAGGCCAGTCGTGCACCGCCGAGATCGAAGCCGTCGCCGTGTCGCACGGTCACCACGACGTTTCTGGTCAGAAAGATGTCGATCTGATGCCGTTCGAGCTCGGACTCGACGTCGTTCGGCGCAGCCATCGCATACAGCGTCAGAAACAGATGCGTCTCGTAGCGAACGAGCTTCGCACGCTCATGGCTCTCTTCGACGTCTTCGATGGCGAGCGGATGCAGATGCAGCGTCTGCGCGATCTGCACGAGCGCCTCATGATCGGCCGTCGGCAGATCGACCCACGTGGTGCGCTCGGCGTCGTGCTGCAGGTGCTCGATCTCGGTCAGAAAGGTGGTCTCCCGTTCGAGTCGGCCACCGCGGTAGACGCGGATCTCAGGTGTGCAGTCGGTCGAACTCGCACCGGTCTTCTCAGGGTCGGTCTCAGAGCGCATGAACCGAGTCTACGCAGTCGATCGCTTCAGCTGAGACGTCGGCGCAGCATCCTCTCGACCTCTTCGAGCGCCAGCCCTCGCGTCTCGGGCAGCGCACGCCAGACGAACCATGCGCTCAGCACGTTAACCGCGGCGAAGACGAAGTAGACGTCGCCGCCCAGGTGCGCGAAGGCCAGCGGAAAGAGCAGCGCGACGACGCCGTTCGACAGCCACTGCACGCAGACCGCCACACCTGCGGCCAGTCCCCGCACCTGCAGCGGGAACAGCTCGGCCGTCATCAGCCAGAACACCACTGACACCATCGCCTGCACGAAGCAGAGCAGCACCAGCATGAGGGCGAGCACGAGCCAGGGCTGGGCCGGTCCCAACGGCAGGGCGAAGGCGAGGCCCAGCAGCAGATGCGACGAGGCGACGCCGATCAGCCCGGTGATCATGATCGGGCGTCGGCCGAGACGACGCAGCACGCGGATGCCGACGAGCGTCGCGAGCACCGAGACCACTCCCGTGGCGATGGTCGCGGTGAGCGCCGCCTGCGTGCCGAGCCCGCTGGTCGCGAGGATGCTCGGTGCGAAGTACATCACGGAGTTCACGCCGGTCAGCTGGGAGACCATGCCCAGACCGGCACCGATCAGCACGAGACGGCGCACCCAGCGGGCCCGCATCGGGTGCCGATCCGTTCTCTGCGTCGCACCTGCAGACTCATTGGCTCGGGGGCGAAGCGCCGTGATCGTCTGCAGTTCGCGCTCGCTCTCGCCGGTGCTGCGAATCGATTCGAGCACACGGCGCGCAGCCTCGGGGCGACCGTGCGTCGCCAGCCAGCGCGGCGACTCCGGGACGAACCAGAGCCCGGCGAACAGCAGCAGGGCCGGGGTCGCACTGACCAGCAGCATGTGTCGCCACGCTTCACCGTCAGACGACGCCTGCGCGATCGCGGCGTTCGCCACGGCCGCGAGCAGCTGCCCGGTGACGATCATCAGCTGGTTTCGGGTGACCAGCCCCGCGCGCCGCCGCGCCGGGGCGATCTCGCCGATGAAGATGGGCACGATCGTCGAGCTGGCTCCCACGGCGAGGCCCAGCACCACCCGACACCCCACCAGCGCCTCGACGCTCGGCGCAAGCCCGGTGCCCAGTGCGCCGACGGCGAAGACGAGCGAGACGAAGAGCAGGGTTCGGCGGCGTCCGAGGCGATCTGCGAGCCGCCCGCCGACGAGGGCGCCGAGACTCGCGGCGAAGACGAGCGCCGATGTGACGACGCCTTCGGCCAGAGCGTCGAGTCCCAGGCCGCCGGCGTCTCGCGGCTGACTGAGAAACGGCAGCGCGCCCGCGAGCACGCCCGTGTCATAGCCGAAGGCGACGGCTCCCATCGTCGCGATCAGCACGATGGTCGTCACGCGTCGGTCGGGCGATCCGCTCCTGCCGCGCGATGATCGAGATGTCGGCTTCGTCGACCTGCGGTGCTCCTCACTCGTCCTTCCCCGTGAGCTGCTCATCGCCGATCTCGGCCGCCTGCCAGCAACGTCTCAGCGGCGCCGTCGAGGATGTCATGCTCGCTGTAGACGGCGTGGTCGCAGTGCGAGCGGGCGGCGATGCGCGCGCTCACCCGTGACCAGATCACCGCGGCTGCGGAGACCAGGTCAGCGCGTGTGCGGTCGACGCCCATCTCGGCAAGCGCATGCGGATCGGCGGCGATCAGACGGGTGCAGGCGGCCTGCAGCGCGTCGAGACTCCAGCATCCGCCCGACAGTTCGCCGAAGCGCTCGGCACGCACGCCGGCGGTCACCGCTGCGATCACGCCGACCGAGTCAGAGACGCCGATGACCCGCTCGACGCCGGCCAGCGACACATGGGCCTCGGCTTCGTCGAGGGCGCAGTCGACGTCGGCGACCATCGCCGCGTGCTGTGCCGCCGACATCGGCCGGTGCGCATCGAGGTGTCGCTCGGTGAGGCGCACGCCGCCCACGTTCATCGACCATGCCGCGATCGGTCGGCCGTTGCGTCCGACGACGAGCTCGGTCGAGCCGCCGCCGAGGTCGACGACCAGCGTCATGGGCTGTGCCGGCATTCCGGTGAGTGCTCCGGCGTACGAGAGGTCGGCCTCTTCGACACCGCTGATGATCTCGGGTCGTACGCCGAGAGTCGATTCGACGACGTCGCGCAGCAGTGTCGCGTCATGCACGTCGCGGCTCGCCGACGTCGCCACGAAGCGCAGCCGGTCGTCTGCGACGCCGAGACGCGTCAGATCGCGGCGGTAGTCTGCCAAGGCGACGCCAAGGCGGTCGAGCGCCGCCGGTGCGAAGGCATGCGTGCGGTCGACGCCCTCGCCGAGACGGATCGTGCGTGTGCGGCGCACGAGCTCCCGCGTCGGTGCGGGCCCCTCGATCACGAGCAGGCGCACGGTGTTCGTGCCGCAGTCGATGGCGGCGACGCGTTCGCGAGCGGTCATACCGGCTGCACCGTCGAGCGCGTCATCCGACGCTGCTGACAGTAGATCTGCACGAGCCGTCGGGCGCTCTTCGCCCAGCTGCGCTGCAGAGCGAGTGCGCGGCCTGCATGCCCCATGCGCTCGCGCAGCTCGGCGTCGTCGAGCAGCCGGGTCAGCGCGCGCGCCCAGGTCTCGGGCGAGCGATCGCGCATGAGCAGACCGGTCTCGCCGTCGTGCACCGCCTCGGGAAGGCCGCCCGTGGCCATCGCGATCACCGGCACCCCGCTTGCGGCTGCCTCGAGTGCGACCAGGCCGTAGGTCTCAGAGTGCGACGGAACCAGGAACACCGAGGCACCGCGCATCAGATCGGCCAGCTCGGCGTGCGACATCGCGCCGTCGAAGTGCACCCGGTCGCCGATGCCCGCGTCGGCGGCCTGTCGGCGCAGAGCCGTCAGACAGCCGCCGTCCTGGCTGCTCGGCCCGCCCGCGATGCGCAGATCAGGGCGCAGCGAGTCGTCAGTCGACGCAATCGTGGCGACGGCGAGGTCGAGCCCTTTGAGCGGCTCGATGCGGGCTGCGGCGGCGACGTATCTCGGAACGGCGGCCTCTCCCGGGTGGAAGCACCGAGCATCCACACCGGGAGACACCACGTGCACCCGCGATGGCTCGCCGCCCAGCCGCTCGACCACGGTGCGCTGCTCGGCATGACTGACCGTGATCACCGCATCGGCCTCGCGTGCGAGAGTGCGCTCTGCCGAGAGACGCCCGGGCGCCTCGGGAGGCTCGCCGTTGTCGAGTGCGGTGTCGGCGTCTGCCGCGATGCTGTGAAAGCTCTGCAGCAGCGCAGCGCCGCATTCCCGAGCGACGGGCAGGGCCGCCAGACCGGAGTACCAGTGATGCGCGTGGATCACGTCGTAGTCGCCGAGTGCCCGCAGCTGCCCGGCGAAGGCGTCGATGTACGCCTCATGCTCGGCTTTGGGCAGCGGATGCTCGGGCCCGGCCGTGATCGTGCGCAGCATGAGTCTGGGGGCGAGCTCGATGGCGTCGGGCTGCTCGGGAGCGCTGCGGCGTGTGATCACATCGACCTGGTGACCGAGCGCGGCCAGTTCGGCCGCAAGGTGCTGGATCACGATGTTCATGCCGCCGACGTCGCCCGTGCCGGGGTCGCCATAGGGATTCGTGTGCAGCGAGATCATGGCGATGCGCAGCGGGCTGGCGGAGGGCATGCCGTTCAGTTTAAGGCATGGCGCTCGTGATGCCGCGAACGGAAGCGACGCAGGGGAATACCTGCGACACCCGGACGTTAGGTTGAGCGTACGGCACTCAACTTTGAGGGTGGCGACGTCTGAACGACTGTCAGATCGGTATCGCCCTCGCAGACACCGACGAGGAGGTACTGTGCCAGAGAACAACCCCCAGAACGGGAGCGAACGCGAACCGAGCGGGCAGGGATCATTCGACGAGTTTCTCGCACGCTACCTGAACGCACAGCAGGCACGGCAGCAGGCTGCCGAAGGCCAGCGCACCATCGACATCAGCAGGTTTCTGACCCAGCGCACACAGCAGGCTCTGGCCGAGGCCGGATCGTACGCGGTCAGAAGAGGTCAGACCGAGGTCGACGCCCTGCACATGCTGCGCGTGCTCGCCGAGAACGCCCCAGTGCACGACGTGCTCACCCGCATGGGCGTGAGCGTTCAGCAGCTCGCTCACGAGGTCGAAGCTCGGCTGCCCGTCGCTCGTGACGGCGCGACCGTCACCGAGGCCCCCGACGTCACGCCCTCGCTGCAGCGCGCCCTCTTCCATGCCTTCCAGGTCGCCCGCGCCTCGGGTTCGACCTATGTCGATCTGGAGCATCTCTTCTTCGCACTCGTGCTCGCACAGGATGCGCCTTCCGCACAGATCCTGGCAGGGTTCGGCGTGACCGCGCAGTCGCTGATCGATTCGATGCGGCAGTCTGCCCGGCAGCCCGATGACGTGGCACCCGTCGACGACGCTGCGGCTGCGAACTCCGGCTCATCGGAGGCGGACGCAGGCGGCGATGCGGAGCAGACTGATGCATCCGCCACATCGCAGACCCCGATGCTCGATCGCTTCGGCACCGATCTGACGGCACAGGCACGCGACGGCCGACTCGATCCGGTGATCGGTCGTGCCGACGAGATCGAGCAGACCGTCGAGATCCTCTCGCGCCGCACCAAGAACAACCCCGTGCTCGTCGGCGAGGCCGGCGTCGGCAAGACCGCCGTCGTCGAGGGCCTCGCGCAGGCGATCGTCGACGACGAGGTTCCGCACGCGATCGCCGGGCGTCGCCTGGTCTCTCTCGACCTGGCGTCGATGGTGGCCGGCACGCGCTTTCGCGGCGACTTCGAAGAGCGCCTGACCAAGCTGCTCGACGAGATCACCGCGCATCGCGATGAGCTCATCGTCTTCATCGACGAGCTGCACACGGTCGTCGGTGCCGGCGGCAGCGGCATGGGCGACGGCCTCGACGCGGCCAACATGCTCAAGCCAAGGCTGGCTCGAGGCGAGCTGCATATGATCGGCGCGACCACGCTCGACGAATATCGCAGGATCGAGAAGGATCCCGCCTTGGAGCGCCGGTTCCAGCCGGTCGCCGTCGACGAGCCGTCGGAGGACGTCGCCGTGCGCATTCTGCACGGCGTCGCGCCCGCCTTCGCCGAGCATCACGACGTGCGGTACACGGATGCCGCGCTCGACGCCGCCGTGCGTCTGTCGGCCCGATACCTGCCCGACCGTCGTCTGCCCGACAAAGCGATCGACCTGATCGACCAGGCCGGGGCCAGGCTGCGTCTGCGGCTCGGCGATCGCATCGACACGCAGGCGCTGATGCGCCAGCTCATGGAGTTGGAGGCCGAGAAGAACGCCGCAGCGTCGACCGAGCAGTATGAGCAGGCCGGACAGATTCGTGACCGCATCGAACAGGTGCAGGCGGCTCTTGACGCGGCGAGCGCGCACAATGCCCGCATCGAGCATCAGCATGCCGCGACGACGAGTTCGGCGCCGGCACCCACCGAGGCCGTAGTCGACGAGCGACAGATCGCCGAGGTGGTCGCGCGCCGCACAGGTGTTCCCGTCGATCGCATCAGCGAGGGCGAGCGCACACGGCTCGCGCACCTCGAGAGCGAACTGCACGAGCGCGTGATCGGTCAGCATGACGCGGTCGCCGCGGTGGCTCGGGCCGTGCGTCGTGGCCGCACCGGTCTGGGCGACCCGAACCGGCCCGTGGGCAGCTTTCTGTTCCTCGGCCCGACCGGGGTCGGCAAGACCGAGCTGGCCAAGACGCTCGCGGCCAGTCTGTTCGGCGACGAGCACGCGCTGCTGCGCTTCGACATGTCGGAGTTCGGCGAGAAGCACACCGCAGCGCGGCTGGTGGGCGCTCCCCCGGGCTACGTCGGCTATGACGAGGCCGGCGAGCTCACCGAGGCCGTGCGGCGCAGGCCGTACTCGGTGCTGCTGCTCGACGAGATCGAGAAGGCGCACCCCGACGTGTTCAACCTGTTGCTGCAGGTGCTCGACGACGGGCGGCTGACCGACGGCCAGGGGCGCACCGTCGACTTTCGCAACACCGTGGTCATCATGACCTCGAACATCGGCTCCGAGTTTCTGGCCTCACGGTCGGGAGCGCTCGGCTTCGTCGCGAACACCGGCGACGACACGACGGGCTTCGGTTCGGAGCGGGCGCTGCGCGATCGGGTGATGGGCCGGCTGCGTGAGGCGATGCGACCGGAGTTCCTCAACCGCATCGACGAGATCGTGCTGTTCCGTCGTCTCTCGCGTGAGCAGGTGAGGCTGATCGCACGCACCATGATCGCGGCGACGGCCGAGCGGCTGGCCGACCAGGGCATCCGCCTGCAGATCAGCGACCAGGCGGTCGACTGGCTCGCCGAACACGGCTTCGAGCCCGAGTACGGGGCTCGTCCGCTGCGCCGCACGGTACAGCGCGAGGTCGACGATCGCATCGCCGACCTGCTGGTCTCGGAGGCGAGCGGCACGGTGGTGACAGTCGATCTGGCGTCTGCAGAGACGACGGCGGATGCCGACGCGGCAGGCGCTTCGGCCGACGCCCGTCTGCAAGTGCGCTTCGAAGACGCAGACGACCACACGGGTCGTGCGGGTTCGGCATCGGTCGAGACCAACGCGGCCGGCGTGCATGAGGAGGTGGCAGGAGACGAGGCCGCGGCCTAAGGTCGTTGGCATGAGCACTTCCCCCGAGAACACGCAGACCTCGCACACCCTGAACGACGGCACCACCCTGCCGGCGATCGGTTTCGGCACCTACCGCCTGAACGGGCGTGCGGGTGCCGAAACGGTCGCCCAGGCGATCGACAACGGCTACCGCCTGATCGACACCGCTTTCAACTATGAGAACGAGGGCGCGGTCGGCGCCGGGGTGCGCCTCAGCAGCGTGCCGCGTGACGAGATCGTCGTCACTTCGAAGCTGCCCGGCCGCCACCATGCGTTCGACCAGGCCGTTCCCACGATCGAAGAGTCGGTCTATCGCACCGGTCTCGATCATCTCGATCTGCTGCTGATCCACTGGCCGAACCCGCTGACCGACCGCTACGTCGAGGCATGGCAGGCGCTGATCGAGGCGCGCGAGCGCGGGCTGACGCGTCGCATCGGCGTGAGCAACTTTCTGCCCGAGCACCTCGAACGTCTCGAGCGCGAGACCGGTGTGCTGCCGAGCGTGAACCAGATCGAGCTGCACCCGAGATTTCCGCAGCACGAGGCGGTGCGCTGGAACACAGAGCACGGCATCGTCACCGAGGCGTGGAGTCCGCTCGGCCGAGCCAGCGAGATTCTGCAGAACGAGACGCTTGAGCAGATCGCTCACGCGCACGAGCGCACCGTGGCTCAGGTCGTCCTGCGGTGGCACCTGCAGAACGGCGTGGTCCCGATTCCGAAGGCGACGCACTCTGATCGGCAGATCAGCAACCTCGATGTGTTCGACTTCGACCTGAGCGACGAGGATCTCGCCGCGATCGACGGGCTGGCTCGCGAAGACGGTCGACTCAACGGTCAGGATCCCGCCACATACGAGGAGTTCTGAACTCTCGCGATTTGAGAGGAATCGAGCCCGCCTGACGGATGCGGGCGCTGAAGCTGTTGCGGCCGGCGGAAAAACGGAAGAATGGCCCTATGTTCCGGCTCTCACGCTCTGACCGCACCGCGGCGTCACCAGCCGTCGGTCTCAGCGTCTTCAGCGACCCGGATCGATTCGCTCCGCTGCACACGGTGGCGACAGAGCTCATCGAGCATTTGACGTCGGTCTACGACGTGCGTCGTGAAGACGGATTCGCGGTCACCGCCGAACTGCTGAACGCACCGACCGCAGCCGAGACCGTGCGAGCGGTGCGGCTGACACCGAATGACGACGCCTGCGCACCGATGGTGATCGTCCTCACGGACTTCCCAGGTGTTCGGGTATACGCCGGCGCGCTTTTCGACGAGTTCTATCCCTCGTGCGGGTGCGACGCCTGCGCCGAGACGTGGGAGGGCTGCGCAGACGAGCTCAGGTGGCAGACGCTCGCAATCGCAGAGGGCGGCCTCGCCGAGAACGTGAGCGAACCGCGTCGCGCCAGATGGAGCTTCAGCCTGAGTCGCGGCATCGAGAAAGGTATGGGCCAGACTGTCTCCTGGCAGCTTCGCGCTGCTGACGGGTCAGCCGAGAGCAGTCAGCAGTCTCGTGCAGAAGACGTTCCTGACGATCTGCTGGCACGAGCCCGCACCCGACTTGACGTGCTCGGTGCGGCCAGCCCGAACGGCCGGTGGATGCCATGGCCGAGGCGTGATCGGCGCGCGCAGGCGTACGACCATCAGTCGTCGTTGCCGATGTCGGAGGGCACCTCTACGCTGTGATCATTCGAACATATGTTCGAACCAGTGAGCACAGCAGGAGGCCATGATGCCACGCAAGATCGATGAGGCGATCACCGTCGAGCTCTCGCACGAGGGCGAGCCGCGCAGTTTCGTCTGGCGCCGTTTCGAGTACGAGATCGTCGGGGTGCCGCAGAGCTTCTTTCACCGAAGGCGCTGGTGGTGTGCGCCCCAGTCCTCCCCCGCTGCGAGCGCGGTGAGCGCTCATCCGACGACGAGCGCAGCGGCAACAGCCTGCGCACCCCGCCAGCGCGTCGATCAGGAGCTCTGGCGCGTCGATGCCTCGTGCACGGGCGACGACTTTCACACCTACGACCTGCTGCGCCTGCCTGACGACGGCTGGCGACTCCAGCTCGTCTGGGAGTGACCGGCATGCCTCCGTTCACACACCTGCACGTGCATTCGGGCTTCTCCACGCACTACGGCTGCACCACCCCGAGACGCCTCGCCGAGCTGGCGTCGAGCGCCGACGCCGAACGTCTCGCCCTCACCGACCGAGACGGGGTCTATGGTGCGGTGGCCCATGTGCAGGCCTGCCGAGATGCGGCGCTCGCGCCGATCCTGGGCGCAGATCTCGCCGTGCATGGCAGTCTGGCCGAACCGCTTGGCCGTGTCGTGCTGCTCGCCCATGGCGCAGTCGGCCGCAGCGACTCCACGCAGTGGGCACAGGCCGGGCATGGCCAAGGCTATGCCGCGCTGTGCCGCATGGTGACCGCTGCACACGATCCCGGCCCGAGAGCGCGCCGTTCTTCGGCCCCTTCGCTCAGCCGTGACGCGCTCAGCGAGCTGCTGCGCGAACGGCCGCACCTGAGCGTGCTGCTCGGCCCGTCCAGCGACGTCGGCCGACTGGTCGAGGCGCGCCGGCTGCCCGAGGCTCGTGCGGCGCTGCGCGCCTGGTGCCGACTGGTGCCGCGCGAGCTGCTGGCCGTCGAGGTGGTGTGCTGGCTGGCCGAGCCGGGACAGCCCGGCAGCGTCACACCGGCCACACGGATGCTCTCGCTGGCCGAGGCGCATGGGCTCACGGCCGTGCTCACCAATCAGGTTCGATACGGCGAGCCAGATGAGGCAGCCACTGCAGACATCTCAGACTCTGCGCGTACGCTGCTGCCGCTCGACGACCTCGACCGCGACCGTCGCCTCACCGCCACCGGACAGGCCTGGCTGAAGCCGGCCTCCGCCATGCGGCGCATTGCCCGCATGGTCGTCGACGTGAGCGACCACACGACCACCGCGACAGATCTGCTCGCCGCCACCGAGCGTCTCGCCGAACGGTGCACGCTCGACCCCGAAGTCGATCTCGGCTGGGGGCATCCGCGCATGCCAGAGGCCGGTGTGATCGGAATCGAAGGAGACCCGATGCGCGCGCTGACCATGCGCGCCAGAGCTGCTGTCCCCGATCGGTACGCCCAGGCAGACCCCGCCCGCCTGCAAGCGGTGCACGATCGTCTCGATCATGAGCTCGCCGACATCGAGACGTTGGGGTTCGCCCCGTACTTTCTGACCGTCGCCAAAGTCGTCGACCTGATTCGCGAGATGGGGGTGCGGGTGCAGGCCCGTGGGTCTGGGGTCGGCTCGATGCTGAATTATCTGCTGCGCATCTCAGGCGTCGAACCACTCGACAACGGGCTGCTCTGGGAACGTTTTCTCTCGCCCGAGCGCCGCACGCTGCCCGACATCGATCTCGACGTCGAGTCTGCCCGGCGCCATGACGTCTACCGGCGCATCTTCGCCGAGTTCGGCGACCAGCGGGTGACGCTGATGTCGATGACGAACACCTATCGCTCCCGTGGCGCGGTGCGCGATGCCGGGCTCGCTCTGGGTATCGAGGCCGAGCGCATCGACGCGATCGCCAAAGAACTGTGGAGGTTCAGCGCCGGCGGCTTTCGGCGGGCGCTGGCCGAGAAGCCCGAACTCGCTGACTTCGCCGAGCAGGTGCGCACCAGCCCGCAGCTTGATCTGCTCGTCGACGCCACCGAGCGTCTCGACGCACTGCCGAGACACATCTCCATGCATCCCTGCGGGGTCATTGTCTCCGATCTCTCGCTGCTCGACCGCACCCCGGTTCAGCCCTCGGGCATCGGGCTGCCCATGTCGCAGTTCGACAAGCACAGTGTCGACCCGATGGGGCTCATCAAGCTCGACGTGCTCGGCGTGCGAATGCAGTCAGCGATGGCCTATGCGGTGAGCGAGGTGAACCGGCTGCACGAGACGCCGCTCGATCTCGACGCCCTGCCGCTCGACGACCCGGCGACCTTCGAGACGATTCGCTCGACGCACACCTTGGGCATCTTCCAGATCGAGTCACCAGGGCAGATGGAGCTGGTCGGCAAGCTGCAGCCCGAGCAGTTCAACGACCTCACTGTCGACATCAGCCTGTTCCGGCCCGGCCCGATGAAGAACAACATGCCGCTGCAGTATCTGCAGGCTCGTCACGGCGAAGTGTCTCCGGCGGTCATTCACCCGCGCATCGATCCGATTCTGCGAGAGACGATGGGAGTCGTGGTCTTCCACGAGCAGGTGATGCGTCTGCTCGACGAGCTCACCGGCTGCGGTCTGGCGAAGGCCGATGTGCTCCGCCGCGCAATGGCCGACGATCAGCAGCTCGACCAGATCGAGCAGATGGTCTTTCGCAATGCGTCGCTGCGAGGCATCCCGTCGTCGGTGACCGATCGTTGCTGGCGGATGCTGCGGGGATTCGCCAGCTTCGGCTTCGCGAAGGCGCATGGTGCGGCCTTCGCCCTGCCCACCTATCAGTCCGCCTGGCTGAAGACCCATCATCCGGCCGAGTTCCTCGCCGGTCTGCTGACCCACGACCCGGGCATGTGGCCCAAAGACCTGCTGCTCTCCGAGGCACGTCGCCTGGGCGTCCCGCTGCTGCCGCTCGACGTGCAGCGTTCCGGGCTCGACTACCGGGTCGAGCGGCTGCCCGACCGCCAGGCCCCGAGTCTGGGCATCCGGGTGTCGGTGGCCGAGCTGGTCGGCAGCACTCGAGCCGAGCAGGAGCGACTGGTCGCGCATCAGCCTTTTGCGAATCTGCAGGACTTTCGCGATCGCGTGCGCCCTCGTCGCAGCACGTTCGAGGCACTGGCCAGAGTCGGCGCGCTCGACGCGTTCATCGGGCATGATCCCAGACGACGGCATGAGTTGCTCGCTCTGATCAGGTCGATCACCGCCACACCCATACGCATTCCGCCTCGGCAGCTGGCCTTCGACCTTGATCTGCCGACCATTCATCATGCAGCGGCGCCCGTGACCGACCTGCACGCGCGCACCCAGACCGATCTTGAGATCGAGCATCTCGGCATCGGCGTCGAGCACCACGTGGTCTCACGCTTCCACCCGCTGTTCCGGCGTTTGGGCGTGACCCCGGCGCGTGATCTCGTCGGCCTGCCCGGTGGCAGCGAGGTGCTGGTAGCCGGGGTGCGCCGTGCGACGAACACTCCTCCGATGCGCGGAGGCCGCCGAGTGGTGTTCGTCTCACTCGACGACGGCACCGGGGTGAGCAACATCGTCTTCTTCGCTGAGGCCCAAGAGCGCATCCGCAGCGGAGTCTTTCGCACCCAATTGATGCTCGTACGAGGAGTCACCCGCCGCAGCGGAGCAAGAGGCATCAGCGTCACGGGGTCGATGGCGTGGAATCTCGTCGACGTGCAGGCGCAGCAGCAGACCGACGACCGGGGCTCAAGAACCCTGCAGCAGCGCGATCCACAGTCTCTGCTGAGAACGGCAGGCTAACGTGTATCTCATGACCGCTGACTACGAGCTCGTACCTCGCATCGCCACCCAGGATCTGACGCTGCTGGGCGACGACGACGTCGCTCACTGGCGTCATCTCAGAAAGCAGTTCACCGGCTTTCTGCTGCAGTACAAGTTCGCCATCGACGAGGTGCTCACCAAAGTGAACATCCTTCGTGACGAGTTCGCCCACCTGCACAGCGAGAACCCGATCGAGCACGTGAAGTCCCGGCTCAAATCGCCAGAGAGTCTGCTCGACAAAATCGAGCGCAAAGGCATCGCTCCCGACTTCGACTCCATTCGCGCCGAGATCACCGACATCGCCGGCGTGCGCATCACGTGCAGCTTCGTCTCTGACATCGAACAGATCTACCGCGCTCTGCTGCGCCAAGACGACCTCACCGTGATCCAGGTCAAAGACTATGTGCATCAGCCCAAGCCCAACGGCTACCGAAGCCTGCATATGATCGTCTCGGTGCCGGTGTTCCTCTCGTCAGGCACGGTGCCGGTGACCGTCGAGATTCAGATCCGCACCATCGCAATGGACTTCTGGGCATCGCTCGAGCACAAGATCTACTACAAATACCGCCACGACGTTCCCGAACAGATCGAGCGGCAGCTGCACGAGTCAGCCCAGCAGGCCACGGCCCTCGACGAGCTCATGGCCGACCTGCACCAGCAGGTGCACGATCTCGACGATGCAGAGACGATCGACGACGACCTCGATCTGTTCCACTCGCATCCGCGAGACAGCCACACGGCGACCAACACCGAGGCCCCCGGCCTGCCGCTGCGCAGCCATCTCATCAGCCGTCTCGCAGACCTGCGCCAGAGGTACGGCCGCGACGCCACGTGAGCCTCACCCGAGACTCGCCTGCCTGACCCTGCTCGGCATCGTGGCGCCGCAGAAGCCCTGCCGCCACACGCTCAGGCGCGGTCAGTTGAGTTCGGGGGTGTCTTCTGGGATCACGCCATCGTCATAGAGGCTGTTGCCCAGATCACGCAGTGCGCGCAGCGCATGCCGCTGCGTCATCGGCCCGTACGAGATGCGTGCCACACCCAGCTGTTCGTATTCCCGGGCACTCAGCGCACCTGGCAGCCCGATGACGCTGAGGCGGCCTTCTCCGATGCCGTCCACCAGCCGCTCGGTCGTCTCACGGTCGAGCACACCGGGCACGAAGACCAACGCCGCTCCGGCGTCGAGGTAGGCCCGGCCGCGTGAGATCGCATCGTCGATCACGACATCGATCGGTCGTTCACCGCCGAGCACGAACGCGTCGGTTCGTGCGTTCAGCTGAAAGTCGACTCCCGCGCTCTCCCCCGCGGCGACCACACGACGCACCGTCTCTGCTGATTCGTCCACGGGTCGCAGCCGATCTTCGATATTGGCCCCCACCACGCCGATGTCGATGGCACGACGAACCGTCTCTGCGGCATCACCATGCCCGTCGTCGAGATCTGCGCTGACGGGCAGGTCGGTCGCGGCCACGATACGGGCCGTCGCAGCGAGCAGCAGGTCGAGCGGAATCTCACCGTCAGAGAAACCATGACTGGCCGCGATGGAGTGCCCCGCTGTGGCCAGGGCCTGAGTGCCGGGCAGGTCTGAGACCACTTTGGCCGTGATCGCATCCCACACATTGACGACCCGCAGAATGCTCGGGTCACGATGCAGCGCCCTGAGCGTCTCGGCTCGGCGTGCGGTCTCGTCTCTCGTCGTCTCGCTCATGGTCTGCACCTCTCGTCCAGGCGGCCGATCCGGTTGAGTCAGCCGGTTGTGAGCCGACGTCTCGCCGTCGACTCATGTGCCACGAGGCTAGCCCCACCGATGTGCATCCTGACAGGGTGTCCTCTCTGCGCGAACACCGTATACAGCGAGCAGTCAGTCGACCGACCTGGCCGTGGTCACTGGCCGCCGGCGGCCAGCCGCATCATGTCCGAGTCGAAGTCGAGCCCGGCAGACGCGTCACTCGCCGCACCTGCATCGGGGTCTCTTGCCTTCTCGGCCGCCGCCTGCTCGGCGACCGATCCGAACTCGTGCTGATAGTGCTGCCAGGCGCCGCCGGTGATCGCACGCGCGACGTCGCTGGCCAGCAGTGCGACCAGTTCGTTGGCCGCACGGTCGAGTCTGCCGCCGAGGCTCGCCGAGCCCCAATCCTCTGACGTGCTGAACACCGAGGTCGGAATCGTCAGCGCGCGGAAGAACGCCATCGTCGAGCGCAGCTGCTCGTCGACCACGAGTGCGTGCCGTGCGGTGCCGGCCGTGGCCAGCAGCGCGGTCGGCTTCGCCAGCAGCAGATCGTGATCGAGAATGTCGAGAAAGCTCTTGAGCAGCCCGCTCACGCCCGCTTTGTAGATCGGCGTCGCGACCACGATCGCGTCTGCTGCGGCCAGGTGATCGATCGCCTGTGCGATCTCGGCGCTCTGCAGGCCGCTGATCATCGTCTGCACGATCTGCTGAGCCATCGGTCGCAGCTCCACCTGACGCACCTCGACGGCCACTTGCGCCGCCTCGGCACGCTGCAGCACACGCCGCACGAACTGATCGGCCAGCAGGTGCGTCGACGACGGCTGCGACACCCCTGCGCTGATCACCACGATCTTCCGTGTCTGATCGGCGACCGCGTCCTCGTGCCGACCCGTCGTTCTCATCTGCCCTGCATCGCTCTGCTCGCTCGTCTCGTCCACTGCAGTCACCTCACTCGCCTCGACTCATCTCTCATCGTCTTCGTCGACCGATCGAATCAGCCGCCGCGTCAGATCGCGCAGCTGCTCCAGCTCCGCGTCGCTCAGCGCCGCACTCAGGCGTTCGGCCACCAGCCGCCCATGTCTCCGGCCGACCGCCCGCTGCACGCGGCGGCCCTCCTCGGTCAGCGTGACGCAGACCCGCCGGCTGTCGTCCGGCATCCGCTGCCGACTCACCAGACCACGACCGACCAGACGGTCGACGAGACGTGAGAGCGTCGGCTGTGTGAGCATCACGCTGGCGTTCAGCCTGCCCATGCTGAGCCCGTGCGGCTGCTTCGCGAGGGTGTAGAGCACGTCGTATTCGTTCAGCGACGCCTGCTGCCAGATGTCGTCGGCCTCGAAGACGCGCAACAGCCGGCCCTGTGCGCGGAACAGCGCCTCCCACGCCTCGTTCGCGATGCGCGCCGACCCGTGCGCTGTGCTTCGGCCGTCATCTCGACTGTCGGTGGATGCCCCGGCGTCGGCCATCACATCGGCGCCGGTCGCGAGCGGCTCAGCGGCGCGCATCTTCGGTGTCCAGGTAGGGCGAGCCGCCGGTGACGTTGTCGCCGCGGTTGGCGTTCGGGCGAGGCTGGCGCGGTTCGGCGTCGCCGTACTTCGCCCGCACCAGCGAGGCGTGCGTCGGGGCATCAGGCACGTCGGGCGCCCGACGTGCGGCCAGCTCGCGCCGCAGGACCGGCACGACCTCGCTGCCCAACAGCTCGATCTGGTCGAGCACCGTCGTCAGGGGCAGGCCGGCGTGATCCATCAGGAACATCTGCCGCTGGTAGTCGCCGAACGACTCCCGGAAGGTGAGCGTCTTGTCGATGACCTCCTGCGGGCTGCCCACGCTGAGCGGCGTCTGGCGGGTGAAGTCCTCCATCGTCGGCCCGTTGCCGTAGACCGGCGCATTGTCGAAGTACGGGCGGAATTCGCGCACGGCGTCCTGCGAGCGCTTCGCGATGTAGGCCTGCCCGCCGAGGCCGACGATCGCCTGGGCCGCCGTGCCGTGCCCGTAGTGCTCGAAGCGCTGCCGGTACATGCGGATCAGCCGCATGTAGTGCTCTTTGGGCCAGAAGATGTTGTTGGCGAAGAAGCCGTCACCGTAGTAGGCCGCCTGCTCGGCGATCTCAGGTGTGCGGATCGAGCCGTGCCAGACGAAGGGCGGCACGTCGTCGAGCGGTCGCGGCGTCGAGGTGAATCCCTGCAGCGGCGTGCGGTACCTGCCCTGCCAGTCGACGACGTCCTCTCGCCACAGCCTGTGCAGCAGGTTGTAGTTTTCGAGGGCCATCGGCAGCGACTCGCGAATGTCTTTGCCGAACCAGGGGTAGACCGGCGCGGTGTTGCCGCGTCCGAGCATCAGATCCATGCGTCCGTCTGAGAGATGCTGCAGCATGGCGTACTCTTCGGCCAGTCGCACCGGATCGTTCGTGGTGATCAGCGTGGTCGACGTGCTCAGCACGATGCGCTCGGTCTGTGCGGCGATGCTGGCGAGCAGCGTGGTCGGCGCCGACGAGAAGAACGGCGGGTTGTGGTGCTCGCCGATGGCGAAGACGTCCATGCCGACCTCTTCGGTCTTCTTCGCAATGGCGACCGCCGCTTTGATGCGCTGCGCCTCGCTGGGAGTCTCACCGCTGACCGGGTCGCGAGTGATGTCGCTGACCGAGAAGATTCCGAACTGCATGACTGCCGCCTCTCATCGTGTGGCCGAGGGATGCCGCGGTGCAGCAGCGATCTCGGTGATCGGTGCGGCATGTCTGGGTGGCATGTCTCGGGGTATCTGCTTGGTGCCATTCTACTTGTATCAGCAACCTATGCAAGTGAATAGATATTCCCGGCGAAAGCAGGTGCCGATCCTCGGTTGCAGATGCACGCGTGCGTCACTCCGACCGGCACAGGCATCACTGGGCCAGCACCGCCTTCACGGTCGCGAGCTTCATGCCGTAGTCGATGCGCACACGCGGCAGCGCGAGCTTGTCACTGCCCTGGTGCACCGTTCCCCCGGCGACGGTGACTGCGAGATCGAATCCTGCCTGCCGTACACCCTGCTCGGCGACGGCATTGTGATGGCCGAACGGATAGGCGATGACCTCCTTCGCACCGAGGATGTCGGCCGAGGTCTGCAGATCCTGTGCCACGGCTTGAGCCGACTCGTTCACCATGCGACCCTTGCCGTTCGCCCCGGCACGGTGCATATCGTGCGTGTGCGAGCGCTGCAGCACGAAGCGGTTCGGCGTCGCCTCGGTGCGCGCGCTCGTGATCACGAACGACGTCGCCAGAACCTGATACCGCTCGACGATCGGCGCGGCGAGTTCGAGCCACGATGAGTCTGCGTCGTCATCGGTGACGATCACCGACTTGCGCGGCAGCGCCAGACGCCCGTCGATGAACGCCTCGAGCTCATCCCAGGTCGGCAGGTAGTACTCGTTCTCGGCGATATAGCGGATGTGATCCTCGAAGTCTCCGATGTACGCATAGTTCAGGCGCAGCCAACCGCGCTCCCCCTCCGGCTTCGCCGTGAACTGGTGATACATCAGAATCGGCACCCGCACGTCGGCCGCACGCACCGCATCCGGCGTCTGCCACGCCGCATGCAGCGTGCGCTCGCCGTCAGCGCAGTCGACCAGATGCGCTCCGTTGATTCGGGCGCGCTGATCGGCGGATGCGGCGCTCGCGGCATCTGCATACCAGCCGGCGAACACCCAGCCGGTTCGATCCGGCACCGGCAGATCACGATAGAGCTCGCCGGCGACCTCGGTGACCACAGGCTCCTGCACATCGTCGCCGACGAATGAGATCTCGCAGCGATCGGCACCAGCAGCGCTGCTGCCCCGTGTCGCCGCCGAGTTCGGCGCATCATCTCCATCAGCTCTGGCGCCCCCAGACACGCCTCCCTGGGCCAGCGACGAAGGCTCCGAGCCGACGCTCGGAATCAGTGCGCCCACGACGAGGAGCACCGCAGTGAGCGTGACGAGAGCCGCCGTCAGCAGACGGATCTCGGCGAGACGATGCCGACCTCGGGCATGTCGGTACTGTCTGCGACGCTGCACCTCGCCCATTCTGATTCCCCTCCTCCCGAATGCCGCCGTGCAGCCGGGCCGCCCCAAGTCTGCCTGAGACCAGCGCGAAATGGTAGCAACCGGCTCGGCGGCCGACGGCCCGGTCAGCCCCGACTCGGCTGACAGCTCGGGCACCAGTACACATCGCGCAGGCGCGTCGCATCGGCACCGAGACGGTCGAAGCGGATCTCCTCGCCGCATCGGCGACAGGGCAGGCCGGCGCGAAAGCAGACATAGAGTCGTTCGCCGCGCCGGCGGTTGCCCGTCGTCGTGCGTTCGACGCGGTCGCGGTTCGCACGGATCATCCGTGCACCGAGGCGCAGCACAGCCATGGCGTCCACCTGATTCGCCGGGGTGTGCGGGTCGACGCCACGCAGAAAGCAGATCTCATTGCCGTACTCGTTG
Organism: Pseudoclavibacter sp. CFCC 13611; assembly: GCF_008831225.1. NCBI lineage: Bacteria > Bacillati > Actinomycetota > Actinomycetes > Micrococcales > Microbacteriaceae > Pseudoclavibacter > Pseudoclavibacter sp. CFCC 13611. Next base: position 897,643 of record NZ_WBKE01000002.1, read on the forward strand.
CCGAACCCGGCGACGTTGCGCTGATCGAGCAGAGCGACGTGCACCGGGCGCACATCGGCTGACAGCCTCTCGGCGGCGACCTCGAGGCCGCCGTGATCCCACTGCCGCTTCAGCGGGTCGGGCCCGAGATGGTCGATCAGCAGGTGCTCTTCGGCGCGCGGCACGACGCGAACCTCGGCGAGTTCGAAGCCGACCGTCACGATCGTCTCAGTGGCCAGCACGGCTCGTGCCTGATAGCCGGGCGAGCGCCAGCGCTGTCCGGGCCGGTATCGATCCCAACGCCCCTCCATGCGCAGATGCGAATGCAGCGTGTAGTCGCCGATGTGATGCAGGATGTGCTTGCCGTAGCAGGTCACACGGTCGACCCGGCACCCGGCCAGATCGACCGTCGCCGCCCGCGGCACCCGCACATCGAACCGGGTGAGCGTCTGCCCGTGCAGCGCCTCGTCGAGCGCACGTGCGGTGCGGTAGACAGTGTCTCCTTCTGGCATCAGCGCACCCGCCTGCGCAGTATCAGGCCCCGTGGCGTCTCTTCGAACCCGGCGTCGATCAGCGGTCGCCGCCAGGCCGAGCCGCCGACGGGCTCGCCGTCGATCTTCAGCACGGTGAACGTCGCCAGGTGTCGGCTCTGCACGGTTTCGACCAGGGAGCGTGCTGCGGACTCGCGGCGCGTCTGTCGCTGCGCCGGGTCGTCGGCCGAGGCCGCTTCTGCTGAGGCGAACGAGACGGCGGTGCGACCGCCCCGCTCAAGGTAGAGCACAGGCTCGCCGTCGACGATGGTGACCAGCGCGCCAGGGTTGCGCTTCGGGCGCCCCGAGTCTGCCGATTCCGCTTCTGGCCAGGGCAGTGCCGCCCCGAACGGGTTCGCCGGATCGGTCGCCGACAGCGTCAGCGCCTGCCCCGATGACGAGACGTGCAGATCTGCGAACTCCCGCAGTCGATCGACGGTGCCCGATGCCGCGAACTGGGCTCCGCCGAGGCCGTCGATCAGGTAGCCGCGACGGCAGTAGCCGCCGCGCTCGAACTCGGCAAGCAGCTGATACACCTGGGCGAAGCCGCCCGGAAATCCCTCGGCCATGACAGACCCGCGCGTCACCACCCCGTAGCGATCGAGCAGCAGCCCCGCCTGCGCCGAGAGACGCTCTGCCCGCTCGGCGGTGCTGTGCGGCACCAGCGCCCAGCGCCCGGCCAGTCTCGGTTCGGTCGCAGCGGCGTGTGCGGCTCCGGTGCGCATGCTCGAATCGCCCCCTCCGACGGTCTGGTCGTGGGCTCTGGCCTCGCGCACGCGCGCGAACGCGCCCCGGCGGATGCTGCGGCCGGCACTCGGGCGAGTGCGCGTCTTCTGCGCGGCATGGGTTCCGCTGACCGTCGCCCGCAGCGGACCGAGACTGTCGGTCGTGATCGCCCCGGACCATGCGAGCTCCCAGACAGCGGCGGTCAGCTGCTCGGTCGAGAATTGTGCACCCCGTGCGATCAGACGCTCACGCAGTTGGTGGGCGAAGAGCGCGCCGTCGTCGCCGAGCACGTCGGCGATCAGCTGTGACAGCGCCGATGGCTTCTCGCTGCCGTCGGAGTCATCGGAGGTCTGCCGCGTGAGATCGAGGGTGTCGGCCAGATGCAGGCTGACGCGCCCGTCATGACCCGGCAGCTCGCCCTCCCCCACCCACAGCACCTGACCGGAGGCGATCAGCTCGTCGAGCATCGCGGGTGTGTAGTCGGCGACACGCTGCGGCAGCACCATCGTCTCAAGCGTCGAGGCAGCCAACGGCAGACCGGCGAGCTGTTCGATCACCGAGAGCAGACCGTCGAGACCTCGCTGCTGGTTCGAGCAGCCCTGCCAGTCGCTCAGGAACATCGCGAAGGCGTGCTGCGGCACCGGTTCGATGCTGCCGCGCAGCTTCGCCAGGCTGCGCGACCGCAGCCGACGCAGCACGTCGCGATGCACCCACTCGACGTCGTCATCGAGGTCGGCGGCGGCCGCGTGCTGCGGGCGGAATCGGCCGCGCAGGAGCAGCCCTTCGACGACGAGACGCTCCAGAGCACCCCGCACCACCGCCGTGCCCAGCCCGAAATGCGTGGCCACCGCTGGTGCGGTGAACGGTCCGTTGGTGGCGGCCCACCGCACGACCAGTTCGCGTAGCGGATCAGAGACAGGCTTCGTATGGGCATCGGCGACGCCGACCGGCAGCGCTGTGCCCAGTGCGTCGCGCAGCAGGCCGGCGTCTTCGACAGCTGCCCAGACCTCGGCGCCGGCGATGCGCACACGGATCACCCGTCGCGCATTCTCGAGTTCGCCCAACAGCTCGGCTGCCGCAGGCGACGCCTCTGCGAGGCGGGCGTGCACCTCTGCCGTGCTCAGCGGCCCGAGCATCCGCAGCAGGTCGGCGACGCCCTCGACACCGTGCACACGGAAGGCGGGAGCTGTTCGCTGCAGCTCGGCCTCGACGTCGGTCACCGCCTCGGGGTCGAGCAGTTCGCGCAGCTCCACCTCGCCCAACAGCTCGCGCAGCAGCTGCGGGTCGACCGTCAGCGCAGCGATGCGGCGCTCGCCCAGGGGCTGATCGCCCTCGTACATGAACTCGCCGACATAGCCGAAGAGCATCGACCTCGCGAAGGGCGAAGGCAGCTCGCAGGCGACCTCGCGCAGACGCACGCGACGCGAGTCGACACGCTGCATCAGGCCGACGAGCGCGTCGATGTCATAGACGTCTTGCAGACACTCGCGCACAGTCTCGAGCACGATCGGAAACTGCGGATGCCGTGCGGCGATCTCGAGCAGTCGGGCCGAACGCTGACGCTGCTGCCACAGCGGTGATCGGCTGCCGGGTTTGGACGCCCCGAGCAGCAGCGCTCTCGCGGCGCACTCGCGAAAGCGAGCTGCGAAGAGCGCCGACCCGCTCACCTCGGCGGTGACGATCGAGCGGATCTCGTCGGGGTCGAACACGAAGAGCTCCGCCCCCGGCGGCGTGCTCTCGGTGTCAGGGATGCGAACGATGATGCCGTCGTTGCTCGCGATGGCGCTGCCTTCGATGCCGAGCTGCTCTCTCACCCGTGCGGTGACGGCCAGCGCCCACGGTGCATGCACCGCCTGGCCATAGGGAGATTCGAGCACCAGTCGCCAGTCGCCCACGTCGTCGCGGGTGCGTTCGACCGTGAGCGCCCGATCAGTCGGCACCATACCGGTCGCCTCGCGCTGTTCGGCCAGATAGGCCAGCGCGTTCTGCACCGCTCGTCGATCGAGCCCGGCTCGCTGCAGCCGTTCGGCGGCTCCATCGTCTTCGAGCCCGCGCAGCATCTCGCCGAGAGCCTCTCCGAGTTCGGCCGGCCGAGCGGCGCTGTCACCGCGCCAGAACGGCATGCGACCTGGCTGCCCGAAAGCGGGCACGACGTTGACGCGGTCATGCGTGATCTCGCGAATGCGCCACGAGGTCGTGCCCAGTGTGAAGACGTCGCCGACACGCGACTCATAGACCATCTCTTCGTCGAGCTCGCCCACTCTGGTGCCGCCGCCCTCGTCGCCGGTCACCGCCACGACCCGGAACAGTCCGCGATCGGGAATCGTTCCCCCGCTGGTGATCGCCAGCCGTTTGGCGCCTGGTCGCGCTTCGAGCGTCTGGGCGTCACGATCCCACAGCACGCGCGGGCGCAGCTCTGCGAACTCGCTGGACGGATACCGCCCGGAGAGCAGGTCAAGAGTGGCCACGTATGCGCTGCGCGGCAGCGACGCGAACGGCGCCGCACGTCGCACGGTCTCGAACCAGGCTTCGACGTCAAGCGTCTCGACCGAGGCCGCGGCCACCGTCTGCTGAGCGAGCACGTCGAGCGGGTTCGCCGGCATGTGCAGGTGTTCGATCTCGCCGGCGAGCATACGCTCGGTGACGATGGCGGTCTCAAGCAGCTGCTGGCGATGCGTCGGATAGAACACCGCACGCGAGATGCCGTCGACCTGGTGCCCCGCTCGTCCGACCCGTTGGAGTCCGCTGGCCACTGACGGCGGGGCGTCGATCTGCACGACGAGGTCGACGAGCCCCATGTCGATGCCGAGTTCGAGGCTCGACGTGGCCACCACGCAGCGCAGCCGCCCGCTCTTGAGCGCCTCTTCGACTTCGGCTCGCTGGTCTTTCGAAACCGACCCGTGATGCACCCGTGCCAGCGGTTCGACCTCGTCATCGGCGCTCTGCAGCTGGGCGTCCAGCTCGTTGAGCCGGGCGGTGACACGCTCGGCGAGCCGTCGGGAGTTGGCGAACACGATCGCCGAGCGCACGCTCCGGATGCGTTTCAGCAGTGACGCCTCGATCGCCGGCCACATCGACCCCACTCTGTGCTCGCCGTCGTCGTTCGCAACGGCGTCGGGGCCGCTCGAAGCGGCTCCCTCGCCCCGGTCGCCGGCCGGCGCCACGCTTTCGGGCATCGGCGGGTTCGACATATCGTCGACAGGCACCTCGACCGTCAGATCGAATCGCCGACGGCGGTCGGGCGCAACCACCTGCACCGGCCGCGGGCCGCCCAGGAATCTTGCGACGGCATCGATCGGACGCACCGTCGCGCTCAGGCCGATGCGCTGCGGCGACGTCTCGAGCAGCCCCTCGAGACGTTCGAGTGAGAGTGCGAGATGCGCACCACGTTTGTCGTCGGCGAGCGCATGGATCTCATCGACGATGACCGTGTGCACTGTGCGCAGCGTCTCGGCCGCCTTGCTGGTGAGCATCAGATAGAGCGACTCAGGCGTGGTGATCAGCACATCGGGCGGGTGTGTCACGAGACGGCGCCGCTCTTTGGGCGTCGTGTCGCCCGAGCGCACGCCGACCGTGATCGGCGGCAGTGTCTCACCCAGACGCTCGGCGGCCTGGCCGATGCCGATCAGAGGTGCGCGCAGGTTTCGCTCGACGTCGACGCCCAGCGCCTTCATGGGTGAGACATAGAGAATGCGCACGCCTGGCGCCGCTGCGGTTGCGAACTCAGGCGGGTCGGCATCGGCACGGGCAGATCGGCGCTCGCGCACGAGCCGGTCGATCGACCAGAGAAACGCCGCGAGCGTCTTACCCGACCCGGTCGGCGCCACGACCAGTGTGTGCCTGCCTCGTTCGATCGCCTGCCAGGCCCCCACCTGAGCATCGGTCGGCGCCGCGAAGGCCGAGTCGAACCAGGCTCGGGTGGGCTCGGAGAACGGCGCGACTGCCCCGATCTGTGCGTCCGATGTCATGCAGTCATCCTAGGTGCGACCGCTGACACGGTGTGGCGACGGCTGTCCGCCTGAATTGACCAGTTGCTCAATGTAAGGTGAAACCGACGCCGAACAGGCGGTTCAGCCGATCAGTGCGACAGGAGTGCAGCATGCACGCGACAGAGAACGGGTCACCGCAGGCCGGTGTGGCGCAGAAGCCCGCGTCAGGCACCGGCACCAAAGTCACCGTCGCCACCCTGACCATGATGGTCATCGGCTCGATGGTCGGTGCAGGCGTGTTCTCTCTGCCACGTCGGTTCGCCCAAGAGACGGGTGTGCTCGGCGCACTGATCGCCTGGGTCGTCGCCGGCTTCGGCATGCTCATGCTCGCCTTCGTGTTCCAGCGGCTGGCGAACCGCAAACCCGCACTCGACGCCGGGGTGTACGCCTACGCGAAGGCCGGGTTCGGCCAGTTCGTCGGCTTCTTCTCGGCGATCGGATACTGGGCAAGCGCATGCGTGGGCAACGTGACGTACTGGGTGCTCATCATGTCGACGCTCGGCGCGCTGTGGCCGGCGCTCGGCGCGGGCGACACCTGGGTGGCGATCCTGCTCAGCTCGATCGGGCTCTGGCTGTTCTTCCTGCTCATCAAACAGAGCGTCAAAGAGGCGACCGCCATCAACCGCATCGTCACGATCGCGAAGCTGGTTCCCATCATCGTGTTCGTGCTGATCGCGATCTTCTGCTTTCACCCCGACGTGTTCGTCGACAACCTGATGGGTGCTGACTACGCCGGCTCGCTCATGACCCAGGTGCGTGACACCATGCTGGTGACGGTGTTCGTCTTCATGGGCGTCGAAAGCGCCAGCGTCTACTCCCGCCACGCGCAGAAGCGCGAACACGTCGGGCGCGCCACGGTGCTCGGCTTCCTCAGCGTCTTCGCCATCTTCGCCTCGGTGACCGTCGTCTCGTACGGCATCCTGCCGATGGGCGAGATCGCCGCGCTGCGACAGCCGTCGATGGCCGGAGTGCTCGAAGCCGCGGTCGGTCAGTGGGGCACGGTCTTCGTCAGCATCGGACTGATCGTCTCTGTGCTCGGAGCCTACCTGGCCTGGAGCCTGATGGCCGCCGAGGTGCTCTTCGTCGCGGCCAAAGACAGAGATCTCCCCAAGTTCCTCGCCAAACAGACCGGCGACGACGTTCCCGTCAACGCCCTGCTGCTGAGCACCCTGCTCGCCCAGGTGGTGCTCGTGATCACCTACTTCTCTGAGGAGGCCTTCGACTTCGCCCTGGACCTGACTGCGGCGCTGTCGCTCATCCCGTACTTCCTGGCCGCGGCCTACGCACTGAAGCTCGTGGTCACACGAGAGACGTATCTGCACGAGCAGCCGCGCCGTCTTGCCGCCGATGCGGTGATCGCCGTGCTCGCTGTCGTCTACACGCTGTTCCTGATCTACGCGGCGGGCCTGCAGTTCCTCCTCATCTCGATGATCTTCTATGCGCCGGCCACGATCCTCTTCGCGATCACCAGACGAGAGCAGCATCGACGCGTCTTCTCGACCGGCGAGCTCGTGCTCTTCGCGGTCGTGGCCATCGGAGCGATCGTCGGCGTCGTCGGCCTGGCGCAGGGGCTGATCCAGCTCTGACGCAGCGACCTGGCAGGCCCCTTCTCGTTCCATCCGATCCACGCAACTTCTGAAAGGAACCGACATCATGACAGACTCATCAGAGGGCGCCGCACAGACTGCGGTCGGCAGCGGCCGCTCCGAAGCATACGGAGTGCACTCCGAGGTCGGACGACTGCGCAAAGTGCTCGTCGCCGCACCGGGACTCGCCCACGAGAGGCTCACACCGTCCAACTCCGACGACCTGCTCTTCGACGACGTGCTCTGGGTCGAGAAGGCCCAGCGCGATCACCTCGATTTCAGGAACAAACTCGCGAATCGCGGCGTCGAGGTGGTCGAGCTGCACGAAGTGCTCGCCGAGACGATCGACGTGCCCGGCGCCCGTGCATGGCTGCTCGACCGGCTCGTGATCGCGAACACCGTCGGCATCGGTCTGGTCGCTGCGACCCGCGAGTTCCTCGACGAGCTCGACAGCGCATCCCTCGCCCGATACCTCATCGGCGGGCTCGGCCTGCACGACCTCCCCACCGATCTGCACCCCATGCTCGGAAGCCTCGCCCAGTACACCAAGGGCGCTCGCGAGTATCTGCTGCCGCCGCTGCCGAACACGCTGTTCACCCGCGACACCACCTGCTGGATCTACGGCGGCCTGACGCTCAATCCGCTCTACTGGCCGGCACGCCACGGCGAGACCCTGCTCATGAAGGCCATCTACCTCTTTCACCCCGACTTCGTCGGCTCGAAGGTCTGGTGGGGCGACCCCGAACAGGATTGGGCACAGGCGTCGCTCGAAGGCGGCGACGTCATGCCAGTGGGCAACGGCATCGTGCTGATCGGCATGAGCGAGCGCTCGTCACGGCAGGCCATCACGCAGGTGGCGAAGGCGCTCTTCGACGAAGGCGCGGCAACACAGGTGATCGTCGCAGGCATGCCGAAGCTGCGCGCCGCGATGCACCTCGACACCGTCTTCACCTTCGCTGATCGAGATCTCGCGACCGTGCACCCGGCGATCGTCGACGGCGTGCACACGTTCAGCATCCACCCGAGCGACAAAGCGCCCGGCTTAGAGATCGTCGACGAGGGCGACGCCCGTTTCACCGACGTCGTCGCACGAGGTCTGGGGCTGCCCAAGCTGCGTCTGGTCGAGACGGCGGGCGACTTCTACGCCTCAGAGCGTCAGCAGTGGGACAGCGGCAACAACGCCGTGGCCGTCGAGCCGGGTGTGGTCTTCACCTACGACCGCAACACCCAGACGAACGCGGCCCTGCGCAAGGCCGGCGTCGAGGTCATCACCATCGCCGGTGCCGAGCTCGGGCGCGGGCGCGGTGGGGGCCACTGCATGACGTGCCCCATCATCCGCGACGCCGTCGACTGGTGATCGCAGGCGTTCGGGCAGGAACACTACTTCAGGTGCTCCTGTCCGAACGCTCCACTCGCGGTATTGATCATCCGGTCAGCACTTGTGCGGGCGACGACGGCTATGGTGGAGGCCATGGTCGGTGTCAGGTTGTCCGAGTCCGAACGCCGTTCGGCCATCGTCCGTGCTGCCCACCGCATTGCGGTGCGCGACGGGCTCGCGATGGTCAGCGGGCGTTCCGTCGCCGCCGAGGCAGAGCTGTCGAGCGGGCTCGTCTACTTCTATTTCTCGACAAAGCTCGGTCTCTTGCACGCCCTGCTCCACGACGTCATCGGACGTGCTCTCGACGGGCCCGCCACAGACTATGGCGCCGACCTCGAACCGCACGAGGCGCTCCAGAGCATGGTCGCCAGCGAGATCCGCGATCTGAAGAGGCAGCGCGATGACATCGAGCTGCTCTTTCAGTTCTTCTTCGTGCGACGTGACGAAGAGTTCCGGTCAGAGGTCAATGCCGGGCTCCACGAGTACGGTCGGCGGCTGCAGCCGGTGATCGCGCGCTTCGCCGCGCTGCACGGCCTCGACTCCCGCAGCATCACCGATGCGACGCTCGCGGCGATCCAGGGTGCGGGAGTCGAGCTCGTGCGGCATCCGCAGGGCTACGACGCCGAGCGCATCATCGCCGGGCTGCGCGACATGCCGCAGTTCTCAGCGGAGGGCTGCTGCCGATGAGCGACGTCCAGGCCCTCCTCGCGACTCTGGCCGATCACGCCGCCCCGCCCGAATCCCGTCAGCGTGCGGCCTTGGAAGTCGGCCGTCTCGCCGATCCTGAGACTGCCCGTCTGCTGGTGCGGCTGCTCTGGGACGAGCCCGAGTTCTTCGTTCGAGAGTCGATCGTCTGGGCCCTCGTGCGCATGGGACGGGGCTTTCTGCCGCAGGCAGCCGCAAAGCTCACTGACAGCCGCGCGCCGGTTCGCGCCCAGGCCGTGCATCTGCTGAGCAAAGTCGGTGCGCCCGAGTACGCCGACGCGGTGCTGGCCCTCTTGGACGACCCGGATCCTGCAGTGGCCGTGAAGGCCCGGTGGATGCTGGCGCAGCTGCACGATCTTCGGCTGCTGCCCCGCCTGATGGCCGGTCTCGGCTCGCACGATCCTCGTGAGCGCGATATGGTCGACCAGCTCATCACCGGTTACGGTGCCGAGGCCACGCCACTGCTCACGACCGTGCTGCGCACCGGCCGTCCCGAACAGCGCGAACAGGCCGTCGAGGTGCTGACCTCCATCGGATCTCCCGATGCCGATGGGGCACTCCCCGATCTGCGCCGTCTGGCCGAACGCCCAGCCGAACTCACCGCAGCGGCAGATCCGGTTTCCGACGCCGACGTCGAGCTCGCCACTGCGGCACTCGTCACAGCCGCGCACCTGCACGGCCCGGCAGCCCAGCAGCTCTTGATCGATGTCTCACAGCGTGCGAAGCCGGCAGGGGAACGATCAGACACCCGCGCCGCCGATCAGGTCAGCGCGGTCGCACGGCACCTGCTGCAGCATCCGCCGAAGCCCACCCCAGCCGATCGGCTGCGCCGGCTTCGCGCCGCCAAACAGGCCGATCGTCGCGCGACCGACTCCGGGGAGGAGTGACGCAGAAGCGCGTCAGGCACAGACCGGATGCCCGCCATCGGGCACAATGGGGCTATGTCCACTGCGCCAGCACCGTTCGGCCTGCTCCTCGATGTCGACGGCCCGATCGCCAGCCCCGTCACCCGCACCGTGCGCCTGCCCGAGATCTCCGACAGCCTCGTCACCCTCGCCGAAGCGGGCGTGCCGCTCTCGTTCAACACCGGCCGCTCGACCGCCTTCGTGAGCCGGCAGATCGTCCCGGCTCTGGTATCCGCCGGTCTTGCTGCCGACGCGACCGGCCTCGCGGTTGTCGGCGAGAAGGGCGGAGTCTGGGCGCAGCTCACGGCCGCAGGCCTCGACGACGAGCAGATCGACGTCGACATGCGAGTGCCTCAGGAGGTCGTCGACTTCGGCCGCGAGGCAGCGGCCGAGAAGTTCGCCGACACCATGTTCTTCGACGATACGAAGCGCACCATGATGACGCTCGAGATGATCGCCGGCAGCGACCATGCGGCATTCCTTTCGGCGAGGGATGCCCTGGTGCAGGATCTGATCGAGCTGCGCGCCCGCCTCGGAGCCGTGCAGCTGCGCATCGACCCCACCGTGATCAGCTGCGACGTCGAGGTCTCTCACAGCGGCAAGGCGCTGGGTGCCCGTCGCTCGCTCGAGCTGTTGGGCGAGCATTCCGTGCTGCCGAAGCGCTGGTTCACCGTCGGCGACTCACGCAGTGACTACACCATGGCCGACTGGCTGCACGCGCAGGGCTACGACGTCACCCACGTCGACGTGCAGCCGGGCTCGCCGAGCTCACCGGGCGCCGCCGCCGACGGCACGCTGCACAAACCATATGAGGTCACGACCATCGCCGACCCGCTGGCTCCGGGTCAGCTTCTCACCGACGACGACGCCGGTGCGGCCCTGCTGCGGCGCTGTGTCGCTCTGCTGGGCTGAGCGTCGTCGAATGCTGGCGAAATCACCGACCCTCTGTGACGATCTGGTGAATTCACAGCTGTTTCTGGCCGAAACATGCCCCGCTCAGGCGATCAGAACGGTAGCCTGAAAGCGGTTCTACCCTTTGGAGGCAAACTGTCGTGATGAATGTCGTCAGCTACAACCTGCGCAAGAACCGTGCTCTGTGCGAGCTCGATGATCTCACCCGTCGAACCGATCCCGACGTGCTCTGTCTGCAGGAGTGCGACATCGACTCCCTGCCGACTGAGATCGGGTCGCTGCGGCTTGCAGAGGCCACCCGAGGCAATCGTCTCGGCATCTCGGTCTTCTACCGCGCCGACCGGTTTCGCCTGATCGGATCGCAGACCTACCAGCTCAAGAAGTCTCTGCACGACCGTGTCGCCGCACCCGCTCACGAGCGTCTGGTCGCGACCCGACTGATGGATCTCACCCGAGATCGTGAGCTGATGGTCGCCTCGTTTCACGGGGCCCCGCTCACCGCGCTGAACTCGCTGCGCCGCAATCAGATTCGCACCTCGTTCGAGCGACTCGCACAGTTCGGTGCGGGTCTGCCCTCATTGATGGTCGGCGACTACAACTACCCGTTCTTCCAGCGTCACCTGCAGGAGCGCGTGCGCACGCACGGTTATGAGCTGACCGCGACGGAGCAGCGCACGTATCAGCGCTATCGCATCTTCCGTGGACGCTATGACATGGCGACGTCGACCGGCTTCACGGTCAATCGAGTCACCTCGCTGCCGCAGGGGCTCTCCGACCACCACCCGATTCTGGTGAACGCCTCGTACGACGACTCTATGAGCGCCGCTGCGACGCTCTCCAGCGTCGCGCCGAAGCACGGCCACGGCCCCAAGAGCAACACGCCGACCACCTTCGTTCCCGGTCTCGTCTGAAGCCTGAACTCACCGGTTCTGCCGCGCGTTTCGGGAGCCTCTCGTGATGCGTGCACGGTCGTTTGAGGCTGGCCTCTCGCCATCACGCCGTCACGAGCGGTATTGTGTCATGTGGTCCTGATGTGGTCTGACCACAATCGCTGCCCTCTGGCGCCCGACCGATTCTGACGACGACGTCGCTCATTTCCCGACTGAACGGCGCTCGTGTGTGCTGTTCCGGCATGCACGAAAGGCACTCTGTCATGTGGACGCAACCGCTTGATCCGACTGGCAACCTCGCTCTCTCAGCGGGGCTCGCCGCCGTTCCGGTGATCTTCTTCCTGGTCGCACTGGTCGGTTTCAAGATGAAGGGCACGACAGCTGCGGCCATCGCCGCTGTGCTCGCCGTCATCGTCGCCTTCATCGGCTTCGGCATGCCGGCGTCGGCCATCGGCGGTGCCGCGCTTGACGGTGTGCTCAACGGCCTGTGGCCGATCGGCTACATCATTCTGATGGCGGTGTGGCTGTACAAGCTCGCCGTGCGCAGCGGCAAGTTCGATGTGATTCGCAACAGCATCTCGGGCATCGCTGCCGACCAGCGCATCCAGGTGCTGCTGATCGCCTTCTGCTTCGGTGCGTTCCTCGAAGGTGCGGCCGGCTTCGGCGTGCCGATCACCATCTGTGCCGCCCTGCTGCTGACGCTGGGCTTTCCCGGGCTGAAGGCTGCGGTGCTCGCCCTCATCTCGAACGCCGCAGCAGGTGCCTTCGGCGCCATCGGCATCCCCGTGATCATCGCCGCACGCCAGGGCGACGTGCCGATCCCCGAGCTGTCGGGCATGATGGTGCTGGTCGGTCAGCTGCCGACGATCATCATCCCGTTCCTGCTGGTCGCCATCCTCGACGGCTTCCGCGGCATCCGCGAGGTGCTGCCCGCCCTCATCACCGTGGTCGTCGCGTTCAGCGGTTCTCAGGCGGTGCTGCTGCTCGTGCTCGGACAGCCCGACCTGGCCGACATCATCCCGTCGATCGTGGCTCTCGCCGCCCTCGCCGTGCTGTCGCGCTTCTGGAAGCCGAAGCGCACCTTCCGCATGCCCGGTGCTCCCGAACCGGTCAGCGAGCACTACACCCCGCGTCAGCTGGTCAGCGCCTGGTCGCCCTTCCTGTTTCTGACCGTGCTCATCCTGATCTGGAGCGCCCCCTTCTTCGCAAACCTCTTCGATCGTTCGAAGGGCGGTGCGCTCTCCGCGCTGAGCCTGCTGGTTTCGATTCCCGGTCTCGACGGCCAGGTCACGGCTGCGGGTGCGGATGCCCCGATGACAGCGGTGTGGACGTGGTCGCCGATCGGCGCCGCCGGCACCGCCATCCTGGTGTCGGTGCTGCTCACCGCGCTGACCAGCAGCGCACTCACATGGAAGCAGGTCGGCGAAGAGTTCGTCGCCTCGGTCAAGATGCTCTGGCAGCCGATCCTCTTGATCCTGCTCATCATGATCGTCGCCTACATCGCGAACTTCTCCGGCGGCTCGACGACCATCGGCCATGCGCTGGCGAGCGTCGGCGCGCTGTTCCCGCTGCTCTCACCGGTCATCGGCTGGCTGGGCGTGTTCATCACGGGCTCGGTCGTCAACAACAACACGCTCTTCGCCCACCTGCAGTCGGTGACCGCGACCGAGATCGGCACCAATCCCACCCTGCTGGTCTCGGCCAACGTGGCCGGTGGTGGCATCGGCAAAATCGTCTCGCCGCAGTCGATCGCCGTCTCGTCGGCGGCCGTCGGCCTGGCCGGCAAGGAGTCGGCGATCATGCGCGCCGCTCTCCCCTACAGCCTCGGACTGCTCGTCGTGCTGTCACTGTGGGTCTTCGCCCTCTCGGCGATGCTTGGCTGATCTCGCTCCGCTCGCGACGGCTGAGGTCTGGCTGCGCGGTCTGCCAGCGCGAGTAGTGCTGCAGATTCCGCACTGATTTAGGATGGGATCCGTGTTCGGGGCTCCGAGCACGGATCCCATGATCGAGGACTGCCATGTTCACCGCGCCGCTTGCCAGTCTGCTGGCGACGCTCGCACACATCCTCATCGTGCTCGTCTCGGCCATCGTCATCTCGCTGCGTCGGCCGCCGCAGACGGCCATCGCATGGGTGCTCGCGATCATGTTCATTCCCGTGGTCGGAGTGATCGCATTCCTCACGATCGGTATCGGGCGCCTGCCTCGCTGGCGGCAGCGTCGTCAGATCGAGATCAACTCGGCGCTCGCCGCGCGTGACGAGGTCACCGCACACCGCACCGTCCCGGAGTCGCCAGAGTGGATGCCCTCTGCGGTTCGCCTCAACGAACGGCTGACCGCGCTGCCCATGGTGGGTGACAACACGCTGCAGCTGATCGATTCGTACCAGGGGTCGCTGCAGGCCATGATCGACGACATCGATGCGGCGACCGAGTACGTGCACGTGGAGTTCTACATCTTGGTGCACGACGCATCGACAGCGCCCTTCTTCGAGGCGCTGCGACGTGCTCGACATCGCGGCGTGACCGTGCGCGCCCTCTCAGATCACCTCTCGGGTCTCGGCTATCCGGGTCGTCGCGCGACGAAGCGGATGCTCTCAGAGATGGGCGCGCAGTGGCACGCGATGCTGCCGCTGCGGCCCTGGCGCGGGCAGTGGCAGCGGCCAGACATGCGCAACCATCGCAAGATCGTCACCATTGACGGCAAGGTGGCCTACACCGGTTCGCAGAACCTGATCGACGACAGCTATCTGAAGCCGAAGAACCTGCGACGAGGGCTGCACTGGCAGGAGCTGATGGTCCGTGTCGAGGGTCCGCTCGTCGGCGAGCTCGACGCCGTCTTCATGTCCGACTGGTTCAGCGAATCAGGCGAACGGCTCACCCCGATGGCTCCTTCGCCCGCCGCCGAGCCTCGCACAGGCATACCGACGGTGTTCGGAGCCGATGCGCAGGTCGTGCCCAGCGGGCCCAGCTTCGCCAGCGACAACTCGCTCAAGCTGTTCGTGCTGCTCATTCAGAACGCCCGGCATCGCATCAGCATCACCAGCCCCTACTTCGTGCCTGACGAGGCAACCCTGCTCGCGCTGCTCACCGCTGCCGCGCGCGGGGTGGACGTCGAGCTCTTCGTCTCTGAGATCGGTGATCAGGCGTTCGTGTACTACGCACAGCGCTCGTACTACGAGGCCCTGCTCAACGTCGGCGTCTCGATCTATCTGTACCGCTCGCCGACGGTCCTGCATTCCAAGCACTTCTCCATCGACGACGAGGTCGCCGTGATCGGCTCCAGCAACATGGACATCCGCTCGTTCAGTCTGAATATGGAGATCTCAGTGCTGGTGCGAGACGCCGACTTCGTTGATCAGCTGCGCGCAGTCGAAGCCGACTATCGCGCCAACAGCATCCGTCTCAATGTCTCCGACTGGCGGCGTCGCCCCACACGCGAGAAGGCGAAAGAGGGCATCGCCCGGCTCACGGCCCAGCTCCAGTAGCCTGCGGTCGTGGTCGCGACGCCGGACGCCCCCTCGGCCTGTCGACCGTCGCCGTGCACCTCGCATCAGATCGACCGCCTCACTCTTGCACTTTTCGATATATCGGTATATATTTCTGATCATCTAGATCGCGATATATCGCGATAGTCACAAAGGAGAACATCGTGAGACACGAGCATCACAATCATCATCACCATCACGAGCCCGGCTTCGGCGGCCCCGGCTTCGACGGATGCGGCCATGACGGCGGCTTCGGCGACCGCGGCCACAGACGGTCACACGGCAGAGGCCCCGACGCTGGCGGTCCCGGCTTCGGTGGACCGGGCTTCGGTGGACCGGGCTTCGGAGGTCCAGGCTTCGACCCGCGTGGCGGCTTCGGACACGGCGGGCGCGGCCGTGCACGCCGGGGCGACACCCGACTGGCGATTCTGTCGCTGCTGAACGACGAGCCGGCGAACGGCTACGGCATCATCAAACGCATCGCCGAGCGCACTGACGACAGCTGGCGCCCCAGCCCCGGGTCGATCTACCCCACGCTGCAGCAGCTGACCGAAGAGGGGCTCATCACCGCAAGCGGAGAGAACGGCGCCCACGAACTCACCGCCGCAGGCGCCGCATACGTCCGCGAACACGCCGAGCAGATCGCACACATCTGGGACGCCCGGCCTCAGCGTGGCGAGCACGGAGGACTGCGCGAAGCGGCGCATGCGCTCATGACCGTCATCGGCGACTTCCGTCACTCGACGCAGCAGCAGCGAGACGCGGCGATCGACGAGCTCAAGCGCACTCGCAAAGCGCTCTTCCGCATCCTGGCCTCTGACGACGAGGCGCATGGGCAGGCCGAGGAGGACACCGACACGAAGTAGAATTCGGTGCTATGACCTCTGCCAGCGACTCCAGCGACCGCCGATATCCGGCACAGCACCACAGCATCCTCGATGACGTCGTCGGCATCGGCAGTGGTGTGTTCGCCGCGTCGCTCGGGCTGTACCTGCTGCACTCGGCGGGCGTGGTCACCGGCGGCACGGCGGGGCTCTCGCTGCTGCTGGCCTACGCCACGCCGGTTCCCTTCGGTGTGCTGTTCATGGTGGTCAACCTGCCGTTCTTCGTGCTGGCGGTGCGACAGCGCGGATGGAACTTCACCATCCGCACGGTCATCGCGGTCGCTGCCGTGTCGGCGCTCACTCCCCTGCACCCGGCGATGCTCGGAACGCTGGCGGAGAATCCTGTCTACGGGGCGGTCGCCGGAAACCTGCTCGCCGGCATCGGCCTGCTGATCCTCTTTCGGCATCACGCGAGTCTCGGCGGGTTCAACATCATGGCCCTGATCATTCAGGATCGATGGGGATGGCGCGCCGGCTACGTGCAGATGGCGTTGGACGTGATCATCGTGGCCGCCTCGTTCTCCGTCACCTCGCCGATGAACGTGCTGCTCTCGGCCATCGGTGCGGTGATCATGAACCTGGTCATCGCGCTCAACCATCGCCCAGGACGCTACCTCGGGTTCTGACCTTCGAGCCGGCGAAGCCTGGCATCTGCGCGGTATGTCACAAGACCGGCCTCACTCCAGATTCGGCGTCACGTCCGTCAGCCCAAGGCGCGTCGCGTGATCGAGGGCAAGAGACCGCAGGTAGACCTGCACGTCCTCGATCGAGCCGCGATAGTGACTGCCAAGACTGAAAGCAATCGTGCCGATCAAGGCCGTCCATGCGCTGATGACCGCAAACACCTCAGCGGCAGAGAGTCCGTCGGCGATGTCAGCACCGCCCCTCGCTCCACCGACGTGCTGCCGCACCCAGCCCCGAACACGCTCCAGGTCTTCCTCTGCGATCAGCGGCCCGACTGTGCCACTGTTCGCGGCGGAAGTCCACCCCAGGGGCGTCTCGCTCATCCCCGTGCTGCTGTGGCCATCGAGATAGACATTCAACAGCACGCGCACCACCTGCCCTGCTGGCTCGACCGTCGAATCCGGCGCGGCGTATCCAATGACTGGCGTGCCGTATATCAGGTAGAACCGCTGGATATGTCTCTGCGACCATGCAGAGGCTGCCTCCCAAACCGCGATCCAGCGCTGTCGTGCAGACCCGCCCGAATGCTGCACTTCGGCGTCAGCGTCGTTCATACTCTGCGCCAGATCACTGTAGGCACGCTCGATGAGCTCGGTGAGCAGATCATCGCGCCCGTCGAAGTATCGATACAGAGCCCCCACCGTGACGCGCAGCTCTCGCGCGATGCCACGCATCGACAGCTGAGACGGGCTTACCGTGGCAAGCTGATGCTCCGCAACGCGAAGGATTCTCAGCCGAACAGCGTCGTGCTCATTGCTCTGCACTCGTCGCTCCGGGGCGTCTCCGATTCTCGAGGCTTCTTCACCCCGCCGCACAGTCATCATGGGTCTCCATTCTCAGAACAGTGATTTGCCGTTGCGCTTGTGAACAGTGTTCACTATAGTCATCACTATGAGTGAACACTGTTCACGGTGCAGGTTCTCTCACCCTGGTGAGCCGTGCCCCAGACGGGAGCCACCCATGTCAACTTCTCTCATCATCGGCGCCGGAGCACTTGGCCGCTCCACCGCCGAGCACCTGCTGAACGCGGGTCACGACGTCGTCGTGGCCACACGTCGCCCACTGCCCGACACCGATCCACTCGTCATTGGCGGGGCACGGTCGATCGCCTGCGACATTACGACTCCCGAGGCGCTGGCAGCCGTACGCACCCTGCGGCTGTCGGCGATCGTGGCCTGTTGCAACTGGCCGTACCCGCAATGGTCGCGGATGTGGCCGAGGGCCACCCAGCAGCTCATCGCGATCGCGGCACAGCATGACGCATCGCTGACAGTCGCAGGCAACCTGTACCCTTATGCACTCGGCTCCTCTCCGCTCGGCGAGACCTCAAAGATCGACCCACCGTCTGCGCTGGGACGAGTGCGTGCAGAAGTCTGGGAGACGCTCTTCGACGCTCATAAGCAGGGCAGGATACGGGCGACGGAGATCCGCGGCTCCGACTACCTCGGAGCAGGAGCCGGAGCTGGGGCCCACGCCGGCGACCGGCTGGTCGTTCCGGTGCTCTCCGGGGCGGCCGCACATCCAATCGGAGATCCTGACCAGCCACACACGTGGACCGCGATCAGGGACTTCGGGCGCCTGCTGGCGCGGGCGGTGCAAGACGAACACATGTGGGGCCGCGTCTGGCATGTGCCCAGCGCTCCGGCCTGCGCAATCAGAGACGTCGCTCAGGCGCTGCTCGACGCAGATGTGCGTCTGAACGGTCAGGCAGCACAGACGCACCCGAGACTCCAGCCGATTCCAGGCTGGCTGCTGACCGCTCTCGGTCTCTTCTCACCGATGATGCGTCAGCTGGGCACAGTCGCCTATCAGTTCACCGAGCCGTTCGTCCTCGATGACTCTGCGGCACGGAACGAGCTCGGCGAGCAGGAGACCCCGTGGGCTGAGACCATCGAGGACATGGTCCGCGACTTCCACACCCGGCGGTCAGTCTCACTCCGCTGATCGCAATCCGTCCGCACGATCGGGCGCCACCGCGCGCTTGGAGACGAACATGTCTGCTACGTCGGGCTGATGACGCGCACGACTGACACGATGACGGCTGAGCGATTCAGCGATTCAGCTCCTCACCGGTTCAGCCAGAGGCTGTAGAACGACGGCCGCCCCACCGATTCCGTGTCGAACCCCTGTACCGCAGAGCTCGTCCCATAGACCAGGGGCTCTTCGTAGATGGGCAGCACATATGCCTGCTCGGTGACATAGTCCTGCACGGCTTCGCTCGCACGCTGACGCTCTTCGGCGCTCGGCCGGCTGGCCACGGCGTGCAGCAGCTCCTCGAGATGCGGGTCGCCGTACGATCCGTCGGTCTTGTCCAGGTTCAGAAAGACGTTGCGATTGTCGCCCGAGTACTGGCTCTTGATGACGTCGTAGTCGGCTCGCCCGACCATCTGGTGATAGACCTGCACCGTGTCCTGGTCGAGAGCGGCGGCGTTCTGCGCCGCCTGATCGCCTTGGAAGAGCCTCACCTCGACGCCCACCTCTTTGAGCTGCTCCTGCAGGATCGTGACCAGCTCCTTCGATCTCGGCAGCGGGATGGCGTGATTGACGGTGAGGGTCAGCCGTTCACCGTCCTTGGTGCGAATGCCGTCATCACCGACGTGCCATCCGGCTTCGTCCAGCAGATCACGTGCCCGCGGTCGGTCGTAGCGGTAGGCGGCCGATTCGTCTTTGTAGCCGAGTGCGCTCTTCGCCAGCGGCGAGGTGGCCAGCGGATAGCTCGCCGTGTAGAGCTGATCGAGTATCTGCTGCCGGTCGACACCCGCGATGAGCGCCTGCCGCACTCGGATGTCGCTGAGCCGTCGATCTCTGAACCGGAACTGCAGCGCGTTGTCGATGCCGTTCGTGCTGGCGACGTGCAGACTCTGTCCTGCGCCGGTGACCTGCGCCTCATCCGGCGGATCGATCTGGCGGGCAACGTCAGCCTGACCGGCGACGAGCGTGCCCACCCGAATGCTGCTCTCAGGTGTCACGACCACCTTCACCGCATCGACGCGAGCTCTGCCCTGATGCGCGAGCGACGGCGGCGCCCAGTCGTACCCTTCACGAGCCGTGAGCGTGTACTCCGTGTTCAGCTGCTCGTCGGTGACGACGAACGGGCCGCTGCCGACGATCTGCTTCGCCTGCCCGGGCGCGAAGCCCTCGGAGTCGCGATCGAGGGTGGCGTTCGACAGCAGGCCGGAGTTGATGGTCGACGTCGCCTGAGCGAACCCCGGGGCAGGTGCCGAGAAGTGGAAGCGAACGGTGTGTTCGTCGACGGCCTCGGCATGGTCATAGTTGTTCAATGCCTCCGAGACGGTCAGCTTGCGCTGCTTGTCCCCCTTGCCGTAGAGGTCGAAGTTCTTGACGACGTTGGCGGCGTCGAGCGGCGTGCCGTCCGAGTAGGTCACCCCTTCGCGCAGCCTGAACGTGTACTCGGTTGCGTCCGCGTTCACAGCGGGCAGTGCACTCGCGATCCAGGGCTCGAGCTCCAGCGTCTCGGGGTTCTGATAAAGCAGCCGGTCGGTGAGGTTGTTGACGATGCTGCCGTTCGGGTAGAAGCCGGCTGCGGGCGGGTAGAGCCCGCTAAAGGCCTGCGGCTCGAGGTAGGTGACCGTGCCGCCTGACTTGGGCTCGCCCACTGCCTGTGCCGATTGGTCGGCGGCAGAGCATCCTGCGAGCAGTGTGGATGCCGTGGCCGCCGAGAGAACCACGGCAAGCAGTCGATTCCTCCGTTGTGGTCGCATGATTGATCCTCCTGAGGTCGCTGACATGACTGCATCAGTAAGCCATCTCATCCCGCTCGGGCACATCTTTCGGCGTCACTGGAGGTAACGATCGCTCAGGTGCACCGGCTCGCATGGGACTCGGCCGGCCGGTATGGCGAGCCGAGGCACGAGACGCCGGCGCACCATCCGGCCCCTGTCGCACGAACGCACTAGGCTGGGCACACGACGGCATCGTCCGATGTGGTCACGGCAATCGAGGAGGCATCAATGGCAAAGCTCAAAGATCAGGCGCTCGAGACCAAAGGCGAAGTCAAAGGCAGAGTCAAGGGCGGTTCGAAGGTCTTCGGCTTCGTGGCCGGCGCCGCACAGCTCGCACTGGCCGCCTATGCCGGCTCGGATCTCGTGAAGCGTCCCGAGTCGCAGATCAACGGCCCGAAGGCGCTCTGGGCCGGTGCGCTCGCGCTCAACTGGGTCGGTCCGACCGCTTATCTGCTGCTGGGCCGCAAAGAGACCTTCGACCAGGTCAAGGGCTTCGTCGACGGGCTGCAGAAGCGGGCATGACCGAACAGCTGGGTCATGACCCTCAGGGGCGCCTGGACGAGGCGTGGGATGAGGCGCAGCTGCCGCGATACAACCTCGCGGTGATCGGGGCGACCGGTGCCGGCAAGAGCACGCTGATCAACGCCGTCTTCGGCGAGGATCTGGCGGCTACCGGCGTCGGCGCTCCGGTCACGCAGCAGGTCTCGCTGTACACGAACGACGAAGGCACTCTCGGCCTCTACGACTTCAAAGGAGTCGAGAGCTTCGATCAGCTGCGCGATGTGGTGCGTTCGTTCAAGAAGACCTATGCCGAGCGTGCGAAGGCCGGCGAGCCCATCCACGGCATCTGGTTCTGCATCAAGGCGGCCGATCGACGCTTCGATCAGACTCAGCGACGTCTCGTCGAAGATCTTGCGGCTCTCGACGTCCCCGTGTTCCTCGTGATCACGCAGACACCATGGAAGGCCAGCATCGGCTTTCCTCCCGACGTGCAGCAGTTCGTCGACTATCTCACGTCGCTGCGGCTGCCCATCGAAACGGGCAGGCCGGTGCCGATCGCCGCAGTGGACGACCCGTTCTCCGGCACACAGGCCTTCGGCCTCGAACATCTTGTGGAGGTGTCCCTCGAAGCGGCCCCAAAAGGCGTGAGCGCGGCGCTGGCCGCGGCACAAAGCGTCAGCATCGCCGTCAAGCACGGCGCCGCGCGTAAGGTCGTCGCTCTGGCGTCGACGACCGCCACGGGGATCGGTGCGATTCCCATTCCCGTCGCAGATGCGGTGCCGCTGATGGCCGTGCAGGTGGGTATGCTGCGCAGGATCGCCTCGATCTACGGCATCTCGCTGACCAAGCAGGCGACGGTCGCGCTGGTCGCTCAGCTGACCAGCGCCCTTGCCGGCAAGACACTCGCCACGAGCCTGCTGAAGCTCGTGCCGGGCGCCGGGTGGGTGATCACCGGCGCGGTCGCCGGCGGCGTCACGACTGCGCTCGGCTACGCATGGCTCAGGCTCTGCGAGAATCATCTGGCCGGCGACCTCGACATCTTCGACTATCTGCAGTCGAACCGACTTGCGGCGCTGCTGCTCGAGCTGGCCGCCCAGAACCTCCAGGGGCGCGTCCACCGACGCCGATGAGGCGCACTGACCCCGTCGCCCTCCGCTGCCGGGCATCGCGCGCAGGCACGCACTGACCGTGGAATCAGCCCGTCAGTGACGGTGGTGTCCGGTGGTGGTCTCGGTGAAAGAGACCACCTGTTGGCTCCTCGGTACGACGGCCTCTGAGGTCAGGTAGACAGCAGCAGCCGAGGCGGCCGAGGTCAGCGCCCGTTCGACCGTCACGGCCGAGTCGATGACGCCCGCCTCGAAGAGGTCGCACCAGCGTCCGGCAGAGGCCTCGTACCCGAGTCGCCACGAGTCACCCGAGTCGTCAGTCGAGCTGTGCCTTGCCTCCCGCAGCAGCTCCATCTGCCGCCGAGCGATCGAGGCTCCGTCTCGCCCGGCGTTCTCTGCGATCGTGCGCAGCGGCACGAGCAGCACATCGGCGAACTCCCGGGCGAACGCATCGACTTCGCATGCCTGCAGGGCCTCTGCGGCCGCAGCGAGCGTGGCTCCGCCACCGGCCACGCAACCGCTGCGCAGAGCTGAGAGCGCCGAGTGCAGTGCGTCGTCGACTCGGAGCCGACGCTCTGAGCGCTCCCACTGCGTCTGCCCGCCGACCCGCAGCGTGATGGTTCGTCCAGCGAGTCGAGCCAGCCGCAGGTGCAGCTGCTCGGCGTCGAACGGATCGACCGCCAGCGCAAGCGCCCTGCGCAGCCGGTCGACTCGGGCGAGCAGAAGCTGTGGATCTGCCGCTCCCCCTGAGAACGTCGTCGTGCCGGCCGAAGCGCTCGTCGCACCGAGCTGCACCTGTCGCGCCACATCGCGGACGACGACCTGTCGGGCGCTGCCCAAGTCGTCGGCACGACACCGGCGCACAGGGAGCTCAGGCCCGCCGAGCAGCGTGGCGCCCACCGACACGGCGAGGTCCTCAAGCAGGTCCGAACGTCGGATCCCGCTGCTCGGCGCGACCAGAGGCAGAGCGAACAGCCCCGCCTGCCTGCTGTTCGTCAGCAGCATGGCCCGGGCGTCCGCGCTGAACTCGTGCGCTACGACGACCAGCGCCCGACCTGACTCGTGGGCCACGCGGGCCGGGGCGATCAGCTCCTCGCCGCTCGTGATCTCGGCGTCGACCACCACGATGAGCGGTTCATCGGCGATCAGCAGACCGTGCGGTGATCGGGCCGAGCCCGCCGGCGACGAAAATCGCTCATCGACGAGACGGGCGTCCAGAGCCATCGCCGAAGACTCTTCGACATCGATGAGCGACGAGGCTCCGCCGCTTCCGCCCAATGTCCCTTCCTGCACCGTCACCACGCCGAGCTTCCCCGCGCGGTCGACCGCTGCCGCGATGGTCGCGCCGACCTCCCGGTCTCCGGCGGCCAGCGCCGCGATCTCGGCCACGGCGTCCGTCGAACGAACCGTGACCGCATGACGGGCGACGAGGCCGGCAGCGCGATCCGCCAGGCCTCGAAGACGCGCAGCCACCGTCTGACGATCATCTCCGCTCGCGATGTGGCGCAGGCCCAAGGCGATGAACGCCTCGGCGAGAACGGTCGCAGTGGTGGTGCCGTCTCCCGCCGCCGAATCGGCCGCGCTCGAGGCGGTGCAGATCAGCTGGGCGCCCATGTCTGCGATCGGGTCGTCGAGGCGGATGCTGCGGGCGATTGTCGCACCGTCGTTGGTCGTGATGACACGGCCGTCTGGCAGACCGATCACGACGTTGCGTCCGGCAGGGCCGAGCGTGACGCCGACCAGACGACTGAGCGTACGCACACCGACCAGCATGCGGTCACGAGCTGCGTCGCCATGCAGAATGCCGCCCTCATCGATCGTGACCGTCATGGTGCCCTTCTTCTGCTCGCAGTCTCGGCTCGGAATCAGCCGTTGCGGCGCTCGAACGCCTGCCGGTCGGCATGATCGAGACTGATCTCCTTCGCCTCTCGCAGCGCATGGTCGACGTCTTCGCCGGCCCGCAGCGGACGCTGCTCGAAGACGCCTTCATGAGCGACCACGGGCCGGCGGTCGCCCGCGATCTCGGGAAAGCGTTCGGTCAGACGCTCGCGGCGCAGTGCCTGTGCGCGCCACCGATCGACGGTCTCGCGGTCACCGCGGTCTGCGGCCGTCCACGTCTGCGGCAGCTCACCCTCGCCCAGGCCGGCCGAACAGCTGCCGCCGACCGTCGGCGTCGAGATCAGCCGGGCGCCGGCAGCGCCGCACGTCGGGCACAGCGGGTCGGTGGCCGTCTGTTCGTCGACGACCGCCTCGAAGCCGTGCCCGTTCGCGCAGCGAAAGTCGTACAGAATCATCAGCTGTAGAAGCCGCCCTCGGGGGCGAGCCGCAGCTGCTTGCGCTGCTCCGGGTCGTGGCCGAAGATCAGCTCAGCCTGTGTGCGATCGGCGATGCCGCGCAGCTTCTCGACCGACTCCAGCCACTTCACGCTGTCCCAGACGATACCGGCGCCGATGGCGGGCGGCCCGTAGCTCTCGCCGAGGTACACGGCGTCCGACGTGAAGATCTTCGTGCCGTCATTCGGCAGATCGACGCGCAGGGACATCGTGCCCCATGTGTGACCGGGGGTGAAGATGACCGAGACACCCGGCCAGATCTCCTGGTCTCCTGAGACGGCCTCCATCTTGACGCCGTCGTAGTCAGAGACCAGGTGCGCCCCGGCGAAGACGCCGTCGATCGCGAAGGCACCGGCGATCTCGTCGGAGTTCGCGATGATCCGCGTGCGCTCCGGGTTGAAGAGCTTCGTGTTGGATGCGTGGTCGAAGTGCAGGTGTGAGAGAACCAGCACGTCGATGTCGTCCGGGGTCAGACCGAGGTCGGCGAGCGCGCTGTCGAGGTAGCCGGGGCCCTCGGGATCTTCCTTCACCGGGAAGAACTCCTCGAAGCCGGTGGGCTTCCACCGTGTCTCCCAGTCACGAGGAACACCGGTGTCCCAGAGCAGTCGCCCCTCTGGATGCTCGACCAGCACCGCATGCGTGGGGCAGTCATCCCACCGGGGCTTCTGGTCTTTGTGATGTCGATCGACGATGGTGCTGCCTGCTTTGAGCAGCAGCCAGGTGTAGTCACATTCCATCACTCCGGTGGAGAGAATGTGCACCTTCATCTCTTGAGTCATAACAACCGCCTTTGCCTGTTGTGACGAGCTCGATCAGCTCGAACTTCGAAACATTGTCACGCGCCCCGGCGACTGCCAGCAATGTGCGAGCTGACATAATCCGGGCGTCTGCATGTCGCAGGGGCCGTCGGTCTCTGCTTCCCATCCCGACTGTCGTTCGGGCTGCTCACCGATGATCGGAGCGACGTTCACGTTCTGGTCGCTCCCCTGTGACATGCTGGAGATATGTCCGCACAGTCGATTTCCCACAGCCCAGATCCTGCCTCCGTCGACCTACCGTCGACTCCGGAGCGCCAGCTGGGGCAGGTGCGCGAGCTCATCGAGGAGTGCGGCATCACCGATGATGCCGATCTGGTCGAACGCATCGTCATTGAGGGCCTCGGTCTCGGTGAAGACGGCGCCGATCGACTGAATCTGAAGATCGCTTCGAGTGCGATCTCAGAGATGAGGCAGGCGTTTCAGCTGTTCGCGCGCTTCGACGGGCGCCCCAAGGTCACAGTCTTCGGGTCTGCGCGCACCAAACCCGACGACGTCGTCTACCAGATGGCTCGTGACGTCGCAGAACGGCTGGCGGCGATGAACTGGCTCGTCGTCACCGGAGCAGGCCCTGGCATCATGCAGGCGGCCACCGAGGGAGCCGGACCGGAGAGCTCGATCGGTGTGGCCATCCGGCTGCCGTTCGAATCGCCCAACCCGACTTTCACCGACGAGACCAATCTGGTCAGCATGAAGTACTTCTTCACGCGAAAGCTCATGCTGGTCAAAGAGTCGCAGGGGTTCGTGTGCATCCCTGGCGGGTTCGGCACGCTCGACGAGCTCTTCGAGCTGTTGACTCTGCAGCAGACAGGCAAGTCGGTGCCCACCCCGATCGTGCTGCTCGACCGTCCTGCCGAGGGCGTTCCGACGGAAGCCGTGTCTGCGCACGCGAGCCGCGCCCGAAATCGAGCCGGCTATGATCCTGCCGCCGACGAGGCTCCTCCACGCCCGATCGGCGGCTTCTGGAGCGGCCTTCGCCGTTTCGTCGACGATCAGCTCATTCCGTCTGGAGTGGTTTCGCCAGACGATCTCGACCGCGTGATGATCACCGACTCGGTCGACGAGGCCGTGCACGAGATCGCACATTTCTGGAACAACTACGACTCGCTGCGCTGGGTGGGCAGCCGCCTGATCCTCCGGCTGCGCAACGCTCCGACAGACGACGAGATCGCCGACCTCAACCGGCGATTCTCGTATCTGACCCCCGATGCGGCCATCTGCCGCACCGAACCGCTGCGGCCCGAAACGCGCGATCACGACAAGGTCGATCTGCCTCGTCTCATGCTCACGCCGGACTCACGTCAGATCGGCCATCTGTTCCAGCTGATACGAGCGATCAACGACCTGCCCAGTGCTCCGCGCGAGTGAGATGAACCTGTTTGGCTCCCCCGATGCGAGCGAAGCGTCGCGGCTGGCACGTCAGCACGATCACCTGCGCCGTGCCGCCCAGCTGGCTGAGCACCGCGTTCAGCATCTCCAGTCGCTCCGGATCGGCGAAGCCGAGCGTGTCGTCAAGCACGACGGGTGCGCCGTCGTCTGACGAGACCAGCTGAGCGCAGGCGAGTCTGCCGATGAGTGCCAGCTGCTCTCGAGCGCCGGCTGACAGCGAGTCGAACGGGATGGTGCGCCCGTTGAGGGTTCTCGATGCGATCTGCAGCGTCGGGCTCACCTCGACGGCGAAGTCGCGTCCGAAGACGCTGCGCCCCAGCCGTTCGATCTGGCGTCGGAACGGAGCCACGTAGCGCTGCTGGGCTTCGTCGCGGTGCCGCAGCAGCGTCTCGCGCAGTGTCGACACCGCCTGTGCGGCGCGGTTGGTTCGCGCCACTTGCTCGTGCGCCGTCACGAGATCGGTGCACACCACCTGCAGGCGATCGTAGATGCCCTCCCCCGCCAGCAGTTTGAGCCGCCCCTGCAGCTCGTCGCGCTGAGTGCGCACGTCTTCGAGCTCGGCGGTGGTGCTCTGCACCAGCCGCCGAGCATTCTCGGCCTGCAGCTCGATCTTCTCTGCGTCGGCATTCTGCAGGCGTCGTTTCGCCTGTTCGACGCCTTCGGCAGCCGACTGCAGAGAGCCCTCTGCCTGATCCACAAGCTCGTTGAGAGCGACGTCGCCGAGTGACTGTCGGTCGTTGTCGATTCTGACGGTCAGCCGTTCGCATTCGGCAAGCGCCGCCTTGTAGGCCTCGGCCGCTCGCACCGCCGCAGTGGCGGCCTCCGTCAGCCGCTCGCGCGCACGTTCGTTCGCCTGCTGCGCGAGGGCGACCTCATGCTCGGTGTCGTCGAGTCGATCACGGGCATCCGACGATCGCGATTCGAGCACGGACAGATCGGCCGAGTCGCGTCGGCCCGGCTCTGCAGCTTTGTCTGGCTCGCGCGGCTCGTCATCGCTGTGCAGGCGAGCTCGCAGGGTTTCGACGCGGGCTCGCAGTTCGGCGATCGCTTCCGGAACGTCGTCGTCGACCTCGAGCAGCGCCCGCAGCTCGGTCTCGGCCCGCTGCCGCTCAGCGTCCGCCGTGCGACGCAGTTCGGCAGACTGCTCGGCGTCTTCGAAGGTGGCGACTCCGTCTCTGCTCAACGCACGTTCGAGGGCTGACTGCGCGTGCTGCACGTCGGCATCGAGTTCGCTGGTCTTGGCCGCAGGTGCGACGTCGACGCGCACGACTCCCTCGACCTCGATGCGCACGTGGTCGTGCACGGCGACCTCACGAACTGCGCCGGCGTCGAGGGCGCTGCCGTCAAGCACAACCGCATCGCCGCCGAGACGCGTGGCCGTGACCTGCGCAGCAGCCGCGTCTCGCATTCGCGTCGCCACGTGCACTTCGGTCTGCAGTTTCGTCAGGCGTCTGAGCTTCTTGTCATCGATATGCTGCACCCGCAGCACGGCTTCAGCCGCACGGAGCTGTGCCTCTGACGCGGTGGCGCGCTCCAGCTGAACGCCGAGCCGATTCAGCTCGTCATGGTCGCGCCGCCGGCTCAGTTCGTGTTCGCAGCGGCGTGCCCGTTCGCGGGCGTCTGCCAGAGCCGTCGTCGCCGAGGCGACCCGTTCGGCCGTCTGCCGGGCATGCGTCTGCGCATCGGTCTGACTCAGCTCCAGTCGTTCCGCCTCGACTCGCTGTGTCTCTGCCTGCTGTTTCAGATCCTCGAGCTCATCGTTCAGCGCACGTCTTGCCTGCAGCTGGTCGCGCAGTGCGCCCAGCCGCTGCTGTGCGCTCTCGTGCTCCCGCTCTGCCGAGGCCAGCCCTTCCTGCAGCACACGCAGCTCGGCGCTGCTGCGGGTCAGAGCGGCGACGTCTGTGCGTGCCTGCTCCAGACGCTCTGCGGTGTCGGCGGCCAGACGCCGGCAGACGGCATGGGCATCAGCGGCCTCGTCCATCTCGCGGCTGCGATCCCGCAGATCTCTGTACTGCCGGGCCAGGTCGGCCAGCTGCTGGCGAGCGTCTCTGACCGCTCTGACCGGGCGCCCGGTGGCGGTGAAGTACTGTGTGTACTCGCTTTCGACCCGAGCGAGCAGCTCGTCATACCCGTCGAAGTCGTCTGCCGACGTCTCAAGCGCCGTCTGCAGAGCCGGCAGCTGTGCCAGTTCCGGCTGGTCGAGCGAGTCGCCCTGCTGCACTTCCAGGGCGTGCAGCAGCCCCATGTCGACGGTCTCTCGCAGAATCTGCACGAAACGATCGTGCGCGTCATCGCCCGAGAGCGACTCGCCTTTGGGCGCAGTCACGGCCAGCTCGGTGATCGGCTGCACCAGCCACCGTTTGCGCATCGTCAGCGTGTACGGGCCGGTCTGCATGTCGATGGCGACTTCGGGCCCGGCATCGCGCCCCACGGGCTGCACGTTCCTGATCGAGCGATGCCTCGAGCTCGATTTGTACTCGCGCACCAGGTGCAAGGCCTCGAGCACCGACGACTTGCCGACCTCGTTCGGCCCCTCCACCACAGTGACGCCTGCCCCGAACGCGATCGTGCGATGACTGATGCCGCGAAAGTCGGTGAGTTCGATCTGGGTGAGTCTCATCGCGCGCCTCCGGTCAACCGATACAGCAGTGAGAGCGCGTCCTGTGCGGTCCTGACCCCCGATGCCTGCTCCCCGCCGACGTTCTCTCCGTCGGCAGCTTCGAGCGCTGCCCGCACGGCCTGGTCGAATTCGGGATCGGACTCTTCTGCCACGTTCCCGTTCGCCGTCTCACCATCGTTCTCGCGCTCGACGTCGCGCTCGACCGCCACGCTGGTGCGCGCGTCTGCGGCAGAAGTGTCCTCGGCCCGACCGATCAGCTCGGTCAGCGCCGCCGAGGCGAAGCCGGTCAGATGCAGGTCTGAGAAGTCGCCGTCGTCCGGTCGTACGACCAGATCGCTGTGGCTCTCCCAGATCTTGATCAGCGCGAACAGATCGCAGAACTCGTCGATCAGTGCGTCAAGACGAGCGCGCAACGAGGTCGAGAGCGTGCCCTGCAGCATCAGCCAGACGCCGGTTCGAGCCTTGTCCGGAATCCGTTCGAGGCGCCCGCGCAGCCGTGCGAGATCGTCGGCATCCTGCAGCGTCTCGGCGACCGTCTCAAACCGCCACGCGCCCACGTGCACGCGTTCGACCTGCACGCGTTCCGACAGATCTGCGTCTGGGTCGACGTCGACGACCAAGACGTTCCCCGGATCGACCTCGCGACGAGCCGTCACCTCAGGCGTGCCCGGATACCAGATGCCCGCGCCGACCTCTGCGGTGGCATGTCGGTCGCCCAAGACGGCGACGTGCACCATCCCCGCGGTGATGAGCGCGCCGAGGGCACCGTCGTCGATCGTCGCCGGGTCGGTCGCATCCGGGTTCAGCGTCGCGACCGCCCCGTGCCCGGCCACGACCCGGGTCACGCCGGATGCCGGGGGCACCAGATCGGCGCAGGCTGCCGCGACGAGGTCGGCATCGGGGCGTTTCGAGAACCAGGGCGCCCCAACGAGCTCGACGTCGGCCGCCACGGCCACCGGAGCGCTGTCACGAATGACGTGCACATGTTCGGGCCGCCGTGCCGTGAACTCCTCCGCGTCGTAGATGGAAGCGGAGTCGAGCGGGTCATGGTTGCCCGGAAGCAGGTAGATCGGCACGGTGGAGTCGCGCAGCGCCTCGAAGGTGCGCGCGATCACCGACCGATCGAGCTGGTTCGTCTCGAAGACGTCGCCGCACACCACGACGAACTGCGCCTTTCGCTCGGCCGCGAGGCGGGTGATGCGCTGCAGCACGTCGAAACGCGCCTGGACGAATCTGGGCCGCGCCTCGGGCTCGAGAAAGCCTGCGGTCATGCCGAGCTGCCAGTCTGCCGTGGCGAGGAATCTCATGCTGGCAGTTTAACGACTGTGCCCGTCCCGACCGCAGAGCAGCGTCTACCTCCCGTGGCGCTGACCGCCCTTGCCGCGCGAACCGGCGAGCTGGCCGACTCCCGATTTGCTCGAGAACCGAGCGGCGCCGCCGGAGCGCTGACCGCCCTGCTTCGACGACGAACCGCTGCGCGGGCCCGAGCCGTGCGTCGAGGCGATGCCGTCGCCCGAGCGACGCGAGCGACCGCCGCGTGATTCCGCCGCACGACCGCCGTCACGACGGGCGCCGTCACGGCGTCCGCGTGAGTCCGAGCCGTTCCAGTCGCCGCGTGAGTCTCGGCTGTGCGAGTTGTGGCCGCCGCGCCCACCGCGCGACTCATGCGAGCCGTCACGCTGACCCGTGCCCTGCCCCTCACCGCGACGACGACGCGACTTGCCGCGTCCCTGCCGACGGTTGCCCTCGGGCGTCTCCGGGG
Source organism: Pseudoclavibacter sp. CFCC 13611 (assembly GCF_008831225.1). Classification (NCBI taxonomy): domain Bacteria; kingdom Bacillati; phylum Actinomycetota; class Actinomycetes; order Micrococcales; family Microbacteriaceae; genus Pseudoclavibacter; species Pseudoclavibacter sp. CFCC 13611. Next base: position 928,564 of record NZ_WBKE01000002.1, read on the forward strand.
GCTTCGGGGCGACATACGGCGCCGCTTCGCCGACCAGTTCGACGACCTCAGGCGACTCGGCGGTCACCTTGATCGGTTCGACCGAGATCTTGGCCTGGCGCAGCATCCCTTTGAGGTCGCGGCGCTGCTCGGGCAGGCAGATCGTCACGACGTCGCCCTGATGGCCGGCGCGCGCGGTACGACCCGAACGGTGCAGGTAGGCCTTGTGCTCTGCCGGCGGATCGACGTGGATCACCAACTCGACTTCAGGCACGTCGATGCCGCGCGCGGCGACGTCGGTGGCGACCATGACTTTGACTTCGCCCGACTCGAACTTCGCCAGATTTCGCTCACGGGCGTTCTGCGAGAGGTTGCCCTGCAGGTCGACGGCGGGAATGCCGTTGGCCGTGAGCTGGCGCGCGAGACGCTTGGCATGGTGCTTGGTTCGCATGAAGAGGATGCGTCGGCCGGTTCCGGAGGCGAGGCGCTCGACGACCGCCTTCTTGACGTCAGGCGAGCTGACCTCGAAGACGTGGTGCGTCATCTTGGCGACCGGCGAGTTCGCCTCGTCGACCGAGTGCAGAATCGGGTCGTGCAGAAAGCGGTTGGCGAGCTTGTCGATGCCGTTGTCGAGCGTGGCCGAGAAGAGCAGACGCTGACCGTTCTTGGGGGTCGCGTTGAGGATGCGGGTGACCGCCGGCAGGAATCCCAGGTCGGCCATGTGGTCGGCCTCGTCGAGCACGGTGATCTCCACGGCGTCGAGACTCACGAAGCCCTGCTTCATGAGGTCTTCGAGGCGACCCGGGCAGGCCACGACGATGTCGACGCCTGCTTTCAGAGCGCTGACCTGGCGCTGCTGCTTCACCCCGCCGAAAATCGTGGTCGTACGCAGATCGTAGGCGCTGGCGAGCGGTTCGATCACCGTCTCGATCTGCGTCGCAAGCTCACGGGTGGGGGCAAGTACGAGCGCGACGGGCTGCCCGGGGCGGCGTTTGCCGCCGGCAAACTCGCCGGCCAGGCGTGAGACCAGAGGCAGCGAGAACGCGAGGGTCTTGCCCGAGCCGGTCTTGCCGCGGCCGAGCACGTCGCGGCCGCGCAGCGTGTCGGGCAGCGTGTCTGCCTGGATGGGAAAGGCCTCGGTCTTGCCGTCAGCCTCGAGCACCGAGACGAGCGGTGCGGGAACGCCGAGTTCGGCGAAGGTCTTCTGAGTCGTCATGATGTGTGTGACTTTCCGCAGTCTCCACGACCGCTTGCGTCACCCGGGGCACGATGAGACCGCCATGCACATGCATGGCGCACCGTCCTGGTGACTGATTGGCGAAGGCGCCGGTCGGCGCATCCGTTCGCCGTATGAAAGAGATCTCTGCGCTGGGTCCCAGCTCGGGGCGAGGTCAGCGCGGGCTCGTACAGAGCTCAAGAGGCGTTCTACGACGCGAGCGAGCACGAATGCTCACCAAGTGCACCACACTACCTCATCAGCGCGAAGAACGCGACCGCCCGACCTCAGCAGCTCGACAGCACGTGCCGCATGGCCTCGGCCTCTGCCTGCGTCACCCACAGCGAATAGGCCGACTTCACCACGATTTGCCGCGAGACGTACGAGCAGCGGAACGATCTGTTCGGTGGCAGCCAGGTCGCGGCGTCTCCGTCGCCCTTGCGCGTGTTCGTCGGGCCGTCGACCGCCAACAGGTTGCGCGGGTCGTTGGCGAGCTCGAGCCGCTGATCGGCACTCAGCTGCTGCGCGCCCTTCTGCCAGGCGTCTGAGAGTGCGACGACATGGTCGATCTGCACCGCCTGCGAGGTCTTGTCTCCGCGCACGAAGGCGATTGTCCCCCCGGTGTACGGGTCGTGAAGCGTGCCCGAGAGCACCGTGCACGGCCCCCGAAGCTGCACGGCCACGAGGTCACGGGCCAGCACGTCGTTGCGCGCGTCGCAGCCGTTGCGGTCGGGATCACGCCACCCCTTGCCGAACTCGGATCGCGCATAGCCGGTCTTCGGCGCGCGACCCTTCACCGGCAGCGATGCCAGCGTCTGCAGCGCCGCCTGCGCGTCTGCAGCGCTCGGCTGCGGTTCAGCGGATGCAATCGCCGCATCACCGGTCGAGCCGGGGGCCTCATCTGTCGGTAAGACGTCATCCGACGGTGCGGTGCTGGGCGAATCGGTCGCCGGAGCGGGAGCGTCGGGGGCTGTCGTCGAGCAGCCGACGCAGAGGCCGAGGCAGACGCCGAGGGCCGCAAGCACGCCGAGCAGCCGCTGCAGACGGCGAGACGAATGGGTCATCCGTGCAGCGTACGCGTGTGGACGCTCATCCGAAGAGCAGCACGCCGCCGAGACCGATCGCGGCGACGACGACAGTGGTCGACAGGGCGAGCACGAAGGGCCGTGCGCCCAGACGGCGGATCATGCTGAGCTTCACTCCGGCCCCGAGCGCGAACATCGCGGCGGTCAGCAGCAGCGTCTGAGCCGTGTGCGCCACATCGACGACGGGCTGTGGAACGATGCCGAGCGAGCGGATCACGACCATTGCGATGAACCCTGCGACGAAGAGCGGCATGATCGGCGGGCGGTGTGTGTGCGTGCCGTCGATCGCAGAAGCCTTCCCGCTCGCAGACAGGCGGCGCTGCAGACCGATCACGGTCAGCACCGGAGCCAGCAGCAGAACGCGTGCGAGCTTCACGATCACGGCCGCTGCCAGCGCGCCGGATCCGACGGCCCCGCCGACGGCGACGACCTGCGCCACCTCGTGCACGGAGGCTCCCGCCCAAAGACCGGTCTGCTGCTCGGTCAGGCCGAGTCCGGAGGCCATCAGCGGCAGCAGGGGAATCATCACCGTGCCGTAGATCACCACGAGCGCGACCGCCGTGACCACCTCTTCGTCTCGGTCGTCGTCGAGCACACCGTCGATCGCGGCCACAGCTGCCGCGCCGCAGATCGAGAAGCCGCCGCCGATCAGCAGCACCTGATTCGGCGTCATCCCGAGCCAGCGTCCGACGAGCAGGCTAGAGCCGATGCCCACGCCGACCACGGCGACGACGACCACGATCATGCCCGGCCCGAGCGCCAGGACGTCACCGAAGACGAGCTGCAGGCCGAGCAGCACGACGCCGATGCGCAGCACCCGCTTCGCGGCGCTGGCGATGCCGGGTTCGAGAATGCGGTGCACGCCGCCCAGGTTGCGCAGCAGCACGCCGAGCACGATCGCCACGAGCATGGGGCTGAGCACAGGCAGCCAGGAGCTCACCAGCAGGGCGAGCCCCATGCCGACGGCGCTGACGGCGAGTCCCGGTACGACCGCGCCGACGCGGTTCGCCCACGACACGGGCGCCGTCTGCGCCTGCGCCTGCGCCTGCGCGAGGGAGCCTCCCTGGCGCGGCTCGATAGTGGCCGCTCTGGCTTGGTCGTTGCTCTGGTCGTTGCTCTGATCGTCGTTCACCTGTCTCATGATCCTCTTCGCACGGCGCGGCCAGTAGTCCCGGAATTGCACCGATCACATATCATCGTGATATGACTCACAGATGGCCTGATCTGTCGGTGCTGGCGCTCGTCGTGGGCGTCGACGACTTCGGCAGCCTCAGCGCGGCAGCGCGCGAAGCGGGAATCGCACAGCCGAACGCCTCACGCGCGATCAGCGCGCTCGAGCGCGACCTCGGCGTGACGCTGCTGCGGCGACACCCTCGCGGCTCGTTGCTGACCCGTGCCGGGCTGCGTGTTGCCTCAGGCGCACGAAGCCTGCTGCAGGCGGCCGATGCGTTCGGTGACCGCATCGACGAGGTCGTCAGCGGCGAGCGCGTCCGCCTCGACCTCGGCGCCAGTCTGACGGTCGCCGAACAGCTGGTGCCCCGCTGGCTCGGTCGGCTGCGTGAGGCGCTGCCCGATGCCGACGTGCACCTACAGGTGCACAACTCGGCCGACGTGTTCGACTTGGTGCGCTCTGGCGACTGTCTGCTCGGCTTCGTCGAGACCCCCGAGAAGCCCGTCGAGCTGCACACCCGGGTGGTCACGACGGATGAGCTCGTGGTCGTGGCGGCCCCGACGCACCCGTGGGCTCGTCGGGCCGATCCGGTCACCGCCGAAGAGCTCGCGCGCACGCCGCTCATCCTGCGCGAGCCGGGTTCCGGCACGCGTGCCACCGTCGAGCGGGCTCTCGCCGAGCACTCCCCTGTCGCCCCGGCCCTCGAAGCGGGCAGCAACGCGGCCGGGCTGGCCACGGCCGCAGCGGGTTCAGAACCGGCGGTGCTCAGCCGACTCGCCGTCGCACGCTGGATAGAGCGCGGCGAGCTCGTCGCCGTGCCGGTGACCGGCGTCGATCTGCATCGCGAGATTCGCGCGGTCTGGCGCGACGACCTCGTCTCGCCGGTCGCCCGTCGACTGGTCGCCATCGCCTGCGACGATCAGCACTGAGCATCGATCACCGCTAAGCGTCGAGCGTCGCGAAGACCTCTTCGGCGACCTGCGGCAGCAGAGCGGCCGCGTCGCGCATGGCCCGCTCCGGTGAGCCGGCGCGGTCGACGAGCGTCGCCAGACGGCGGATGCCCACTTGTGCCTGCTGCGCCTCGTCGAGCGTGCTGCGTCCCGCGATCGCCACGACGGTTGCCCCTGCGGCGGCTGCGCTGCGAGCCAGTTGCACTGGCCCCTTGCCCTGCAGCGACTGCTCGTCGAGCGACCCCTCTCCGACGACCACAACGTCGGTGTGCGCGAGCGCATCAGAGATGCCCAACAGATCGGCGATCTCGTCACCACCGGAGCGCACTTCGGCGAGGCGCAGGGCGATCAGCGGCGCGCTGAACCCGCCGGCGGCACCTGCGCCCTCGACGTTTCGCACCTCGGTGCCGGTCTCGTGTTCCAGCAGCGAGCCCCAAAGCGCGAGGCGATCCTCCAGAGTGACCACGGCATCCGCGTCGGCCCCCTTCTGCGGGCCGAACACCTGAGCCGCACCGTGCGACCCGACCAGCGGCGCGGTGACGTCGCTCGCGATCACGATCGCCGTCTCGGCGAGCCTCGGATCGAGCTCGGCCGTGTCGAAGCGCACCCCGACTGAGGTGCACTCTCGGCTGATACGGTCCAGATGGCGCACGTCGCTGATTACGTGATCCTGTGCGTCGACGACGCGCAGACCGAGCTCGGTGATGCATCCGAAGCCTCCGTCGGTGCTCGCCGAACCGCCGATGCCGATCACGAGTGATCGGTAGCCTTCGTCGAGGGCCAGCCTGATCAGCTCGCCGACACCGCGCGTGTTCGCTGCGAGAGCCTGCTCCGGTGTGGGGTGACCTCCGTCGCTTCGGTCGAGTTCTGCCGGTACGAGATGCAGGCCGCTGGCCTGCGCCAGTTCGATGACCGCGGTGTCGCCCATCGTCGCCCACCGTGCACTCACGCGCCCCTGATCGGGCAGCGGCCCGTGCACCTGGGCGGTGTGCTCGGTCGCTCCGGCTTCGAGAAAGGCATCGACCGTACCCTCGCCGCCGTCGGCGATCGGCTTGAGCGTGATCTGAGCATCGGGCAGCGCCATGCTGATGCCTCGGCCGATCAGCTGCGCCGCCTCGGCCGCGCTGAGCGACCCTTTGAATTTGTCTGGGGCGACCAGCACGCGCAGCGCCCGGTCGGCGGAATCAGATCGAGTCGTCATGATCAGTGGTGCGCCATCAGCTCGAGACCGACCACCAGCAGCCCCAGTGCGGCTTCGGCCACCAGCACCAGGAGCTTCTGCCAGGCCGGCAGCTTCAGGCGTCGCACGGCGGCGAAGCCAATGCCCACCAGCCAGAGGATCAACAGGACGGTCGAAGAGCGCAGCGCGATCTCAAGTGTCCAGATGCCGCCCCAAGCCCCCAGAAGCATCAGAATCGGCAGGGCGATGGCCGTGGTCGCCCCGACCGAGGTCGATGCGGCGTGACGAGCCTCGCTCGCGGTGAACATGCGCTGATGCGTCACGAAGTGAGCGAGAATCTCGGCGAGGAACATGGCCAGCACCGAGCCGATGACGGTGACGATCAGCGTGGTGACCGCCTGCTGCGGGGTGACGTCGGCGTGAGATGCCAGCGTGAGCACGACGGCGAGCGCTGTGAAGGTGATGTAGATGCGCTCTTTGAGTCGCGATGCGGCCGCTGCCCGCTGCTCGTCCTGCTGCTGCAGGGACGACTCTGCCGTCGCTGGAGATTCACTCGCTGGCGTTGGGGCTCCGGTCGCTCGCGTCGAAGATCTGCCCGCTGTGGCTGGGGATGCTGATTCATCGCTCATGTCTGCTCAGCCTAGCCGGATCATATGCCCCGCGGGTCGAACGGGCTACGGTGGAATCAGGCTGCGAAAGCCGAGAGAGGACGCTCCCTGATGTTTCAGATCAAGCGCATCTACGAACAGCCCGCCGAGAGCGACGGGTTCCGGGTTCTGGTCGATCGTCTGTGGCCCCGAGGAGTCTCGAAGGCGCGTGCGCACCTCGACCTGTGGCTCAAAGACGCCGCACCGTCGCCTGAGCTGCGCACCTGGTGGAACCATGACCCGGCTCGACTCGACGAGTTCGCCGAGAGGTACCGGCAGGAGCTCGAAGCGAACCCGGCCGTCGACCAGCTGCGCTCCGTCGAGCGCGAGCACCCGACGGTGACCCTGCTCTACGCAGCCCGTGACCCGAAGGTGAACCACGCCCTCGTGCTGCGCGACTTTCTGCAGGGGTGACGGCGATGATCCGCTTCGTGACGCAGGCGGCGCTGACCGCAGTCGCCCTCTGGATCACCGCTGCGATCGTGCCCGGCATCGCCGTGGTCCCGTTCGCCGGCGAGCCTCCGATGAACAGCATCCTGACCTACCTGCTGGCAGCGGCGATCATCGCCCTGGTGAACACGCTCTTCGGCACCGTGCTGCGCTTCATCAGCATCCCGCTCTACATCGTGACGCTGGGACTCTGGTCGTTCGTGCTCAACGGTCTGCTGCTCTGGACGGCCAGTCTGATCAGCAGCTCCTGGGGCTGGGGGCTGACCATCGATCGCTTCTGGTGGTCAGCGGTGTTCGGCGCGATCGTGCTCGGCTTCGCCAACTGGCTGGTCGAGCTGATCGCCCGGGCAGTGGGCATCGGCTCTCGCGACTGAGCCCCACGTCACTGACCCCTCACGTCACTGAGCCCCCCACGCCACCGAGGACCCACATCACCGAGAATTCGACACGACCGACACGCCACACTACTATTGCGAACTATTCGCATTAGTTATGAGAGTGGTGTTCCATGCACGTCATCGACGCAACCATCGTGGGAGCGGGCCCGGCCGGCGTGGGCATGGCGGTCGCCGCCAACGCGATCGACGACTTCGAGGTCTCGCTGATCGACGCCGGGCAGATCGGCCAGACCTTTCACGACTGGCACCCGGAACAGCGGTTCCTCACGCCGTCGTTCACCGGCAACGGCTTCGGCGCGACCGACCTCAACTCGGTGCACCCGAGCACCTCTCCGGCGTTCACATTGGGCGTCGACTACCCCGACGGCCCCGGCTACGCGCGCTACCTCCGTTCGCTGGTCTCGCATTTCCGCGTGCCGATCGCCGAAGACACCCGAGTGCAGCGCATCACGCCCACCGACGACGGCTTCGAGATCGAGACCGACCGTGGGCGTGGCCGCTCTCGCACGCTGATCTGGGCGGGCGGCGAACGCAGTGAGCCGCGCCTGCCCGGCATCCGCGGCGAGCATCTGCTGACCCATTCGTCGCATGCGGATGCCTGGGCCGAGCGCAGAGGACGTCTCGCGGTGATCGGCGGCTCCGAGTCAGGCATCGAGATCGCCTGCCATCACGTCGAGCGAGGTGCCGAGGTGTCGGTCATCGACGCCGAGCGACCGTGGGGCCACGGAGTCGACGGCGACCGACAGGCCGACCCGTCGTTCGGGCTCGCTCCGCGCACCCGCATCCGCATGCGCGCCGCCCTCGAGACCGGCCGCCTCGAGCTGCGAGATGCGAGCGCCACCGCCGTGGTACGCAACGGCACCGGCTTTCGCGTCAGCACCTCGCGCGGTCCCGCGGTGCTGAGCGAGACGCCGCCGATCGCGGCCACCGGCTACGGTCCAGGGCTCGGTCCCGCAGCCGAGCTCTTCGACCGGCGCGACGACGGCTGGCCTCTGCTCACCGAGCACGACGAGTCGACCGTCACCCCTGGCCTGTTCCTCACCGGACCGGCGCTGCGGCACGACGACGAGCGATTCTGCTTCGTCTACAAGTATCGACAGCGTTTCGCCCATGTCGCCCGCGTGATCGGCGAGCGGGCCGGCCGCGACTGCTCGGCGCTCGATCTCTGGCACGAGCAGGGCATGCTGCTCGACGATCTCTCCTGCTGCGGAACGAGCTGCGCATGCTGAAGGGCCTGCACCCCGCGACGGTCGTCACGGCGCTGCTGCCGGTGCTCGCGATGGCGGTCGGCAGCATCATCGCGAGCGTCTCGACCACGGCCTCTGCGGTCGCCGGGAAGCTGACCGACCCGCTGGTGCTCCTGCTGGTCGCGATGCTCTTCGTCACCCTGCCCGTCGGCCGCCGCGCAGGCGTCTCTGGCACGGCGCCTCACCGAATTCGCCCCAGCGCGCCGCTCATCGCTCTGGCCTGGGCGATGAACTTCGTGGTCGTTCCGGTGCTGGCCATCGGGGTGACTTCCTTCGTGCTCCCAGACGATCCCCTGCTGCGGCTGGGCGTGATGATCTACCTGCTCTTTCCCTGCACCGACTGGTTTCTGGGCTTCACACGGCTGGCACATGGCGACACGGTGACGGGCGCGGCGCTGATTCCGATCAATATGGTCACGCAGCTCTCGCTCTACCCCGTGTACCTGAGCTGGCTCACCGGCGCCAGTGTGGTCTCGACCGTGGCAGAGATCGGGCCGGCGCTGATGCAGTGGTTCGCGCTGCCGGTCCTCTGTGCTCTGGCTGTGCGCGCGGCGCTGCGACTGACGACTCCGGTCGACGTGCGCGAACGCATCCTGGGCGTGCTCGACCACCTCGTCACACCTGTGATCGCCGCGCTCATTCTGGCGCTGTTCGCGGCCAACGGGTCGACCGTCGTCCAACATCCGGCTGCCTTCGGCCTCGTCTTCGTCACCGTCTTCGTGTTCTTCGTGGTCTCGTGGTGGCTCGTCACCGGCGTGTCACATCTGACTCGTCTGCCCTATTCGGCGCATGCGCTGCTCTCGATGACCACCTCAGCCCGAAACGCACCGATGATGCTCGCCGTGACAGCCGTCGCGCTGCCTGGCCAGCCCATCGTCCAGGCTGCGATCGTGCTCGGCATGCTCGTCGAGTTCCCGCATCTGACGGTGATCACGCAGCTGCTGCTCCGGCAGCGTTCCCACCGGCCGGCCGCACCGACGACGCGCCTGAGCTGGCGTTCGTACGCATCCTGACCTATACTGTGCGACTGTCGGCTGTCGTTGACAGCTGACTAGGTGTTCGAGAGGAGGTTCCGCCATGATGGTACGCAAGACGTCGTTCGTCGCATCCACACGAATTATTATTCCGTCCCACTCGTCGGCGGAATGATCGAACACAAGTTGCTCGGGCTCGCCTGCGAAGGCAGAGCCCGACAGGCGTGATCATCGATGCGCACATCCAGGCTCTGTCTTTGCGACAGGGCCTTTTCTCTGCCCCACCAACCGGTGCCGCAGTCAGGATGTGAAAGGTGAAACACGACAATGTCCAGCACACTGGATGAGCAGACGACCGCAGGTCGAATGCCGAAGACCGCGCCTGCCGCCACCGCGGCAGGCCTGCAGCGAGACTCCGCACGCAAGGTGATCGCCGCGTCGATGATCGGCACCGCCATCGAGTTCTTCGACTTCTACGCCTACGGCACCGCCGCGGCCAACTACTTTCCCACGGTCTTCTTTCCACAGGCCAGCGCGACCGTCGGCGTGCTCGCCTCGCTGCTGACCTTTGCGGTCGCATTCGTGGCCCGCCCGTTCGGTTCACTGCTCTTCGGCCACTTCGGCGACCGTCTGGGCCGCAAGACGACGCTGGTCGTCTCGCTGCTCACCATGGGCGTCGCAACCGTGCTGATCGGCGTGCTGCCCGGGTTCGCTCAGGCCGGCGTCTGGGCGGTCGTGCTGCTGTGCCTCTGCCGGTTCTGCCAGGGCATCGGTCTGGGCGGCGAATGGTCTGGCGCCGCACTGGTCGCCACCGAGAACGCCCCGTCCAACCGCCGCGCGCTCTACGGCTCGTTCCCCGAGCTCGGCGCTCCGATCGGCTTCCTGCTCTGCAACGGCCTGTTCCTGCTGCTTGAGACGGTCTGCTCCCATGATCAGATGCTGGCCTGGGGCTGGCGCGTGCCGTTCCTGCTCAGCGGAGTGCTCGTGGTGATCGGTCTCTGGGTTCGCGTCACGATGGAGGAGACTCCGGTGTTCAAGCTCGCCGCCGCGCAGAACCGCACAGTCAAGGCCCCACTGGTGACCACAATGCATGACCACTGGCGTGCTGTCGTTCAGGGCACGCTCGTCGTCGCCGTCACGTACACGCTCTTCTACATGCTCACCACGTGGTCGCTGTCCTACGGCACGAAGACGCTCGGCTTCAGCAATCGGCAGTATCTGGCCATGCTGATGATCTCGGTGGTGGTGTTCGCGGGTTCGATCGTCGGTTCGTGCGTACTCGCCGATCATTGGGGGCGCAAGAAGGTGCTGACGCTCGCCTCGGCCGGCATGGTCGTCTTCAGCTGCTTCTTCGGCCCCATGCTCGGGCACCTCAGCGTCGCACCCGTGATGGTCTTCCTGTGCGTCGGATTCCTGCTGATGGGCGCCGCTTTCGGCCCGCTGGGCGCGTTCCTGCCCGAACTCTTCCCGGCACATGTGCGGTACACCGGTTCAGGCATCGCCTACAACCTGGCCGCCATCGTCGGTGCCGCGTTCGCCCCGTCGATCGCCACCGCGCTCGCCCGAAACGGCGTGCAGAACGTCGGCCTCTATCTCGGCCTGATGGCCGTGCTCAGTCTCATGGCGCTGTTCACCTGTCGTGAGACGAAAGACGTCGACTACCGCAGGTAACCGGCGACGCTCTGCGGCGTCTGCTGCTGCGGAGCCTGCAGCACCGCGGCATCATGGGTGGCCACGTGCTCTGCGAAGAGCCCCGGCCACGCCATGATGCCGTACGGCGTCTGGGCGACCACGAGCCGGCTGCCCCGGATCAGCGCGTTGAGCGCCTGCGCCGTCGTCATCGGGTGAGCGGGGTCGGCGATCCAGGCGAGAATCAGCGTCGGGGTGGCGATGCCTGCGAGGGATGCCGGATTCGGCAGATCCGCTTCGGCGGCACCGCGCAGCACTGTCGGCAGCAGCCCTTCTGCCACCGCCGGCCGGGTGTCGGGCACGTCGGCGAGCGCCGGCGGAGTCACGTTCCTGTGCCCCTGCGCGATGAACGCCTCGATGCCGGCGCGTTCCACCAGCTCGGCGCTGGCCAGATAGTTCTTCGCCTGTGCCCGTCGGGTGTCCCAGGCCGTCGGCGGTGAGACCAGGGTCAGGCTGGCGAAGCGTGACTGATCACGCACGGCCGCGTGCAGCAGCGTCCCGCAGCCCATCGACTGCCCCACACCATGCACGGTCTCACCCGGCGCCACATGGTCGAGCAGCGCAAGCAGGTCGTCGGCGAGCCGGCTCCAGCGATAGCTGGCCGCTTCGAGCGATCCGGTCGAACGCCCATGGCCGCGGGCGTCGTAGCGCAGCACGCGGTGGTCGCGAAGCGCCCGCCCGTGGTCGAGCCCGAGACGCGCATCGCGCTCGCGGCACGAAGTGAGGCCGTGCAGCTGCACGACGAGCGGCCCGTCGTCGCCACTGATGTCGTAGTCGATCTTCGCGTCGCTCAGCTCCAGCACGGGCACGGTCACTCCCAGTCGTCTTCTCCACGTGTCGGCAGAGGTGGCAGCACGTGAGATTCACACCAGAATAGCGCGCGGCGACGCGGTACAGTCAGAACGTGCGCCTGACGAACATCACCCGAGTCACGCTGCCCGCGGGCCGCGTGCGCCACTATGCCGTGACGATGGGTGCGGTGGTGCGAGAACACGTACCGATCTCGTTCGATCAGCGACGTCACGTAAGCGAGGGCGAACGGCCAGGCTCCTGGATGGCGCTCGCCTTCCGTCTGCCTCATCCGGTCACCGCAGAGCGACTGGGCGAGGCCTGGCTCGACGTGGTGCGCCGACACGGCACCATGCGCACAGTGTTCTCACGCGCAGACGACGGAACCCTGCAGCTGACCGAACATGCGGTGAGCGCCGGAAGCTGGCATGAGCATCCTCGCTCGGGCGGGCAGCTGACGAGGGATGCCGTGCATGAGATCCTGGACGCGCACTGCCGCCCCTGCTCGCGTCCGTCCCATCGCCTGGTGCTGATCGATCCGTCCAGCGATGCGACAGACTCCGCGCAGACCGTGGTGATCGGCTCAGACCACTCTCATGTCGACATGTGGTCGGTGCTGCTGCTCGCCCGAGACCTGCTGGCAGCGCTCGACTCGTCTGCGGTCGAGCACGACGTTCTTATGCGGCTCGAGACCGGGCGACCGACCGCCACGCTCACGACCGACGCCGCCGGAGCATCCGCATCGCTCGACGAAGCCCCAGACTTCGCCGATCACACCGCAGCCCTCGCCGCACGCCCGGCGGCCACGCCCGAGGTGCTCGAACGATGGGCCGAGATCCTGGCAGCCGGAGACGGACTGCTGCCCACGCTGCCGCTCGACCTCGGCGAGCTGCGGCACGCGGTGCCAGAGGTGGTCGAGGTGCGTGACATCCTTGACGCCGACCGTCTCGAGATGCTTTCGACGCAGGCCGCGGCCCTGGGAGTCCGACTGCTGCACATGGTGCTCGCCGACTTGGCCGGAGTCACCCTCGCCATGACCGGGCGGCCGCTGCGTGCGGTCTTCCCGGTGCACAGTCGGTACGAACCGCGCTGGCACGACTCCGTCGGCTGGTTCGTGACCAACTCGGTGATCGAGTGCGCCTCGGATGACCCGCGCGAGTGTGCCCGGGATGTGAAAGATGCGCTTCGACTCGCGGGCACGCCGCTGGCCGACATTTTCGAACCTCGCGGCGGCATGCCGGGCGGTCCGGGCATGTTCGCAATCTCCTGGCTCGACACCCGCCGTCTACCCGTGCAGCTGCCTGCAGAACTGGCGACGCAGTACGTCTCGGCTGCGCTGAGGGTCGACGGCGTGATGATCTGGTTCGTCGTGAGTCCGACCGGCATGCATCTGCGCTGCCGTTACCCGGACACCCCACAGGCACGTGTCAGCATGCGCGCCTGGCTCGAGGCCGTCGTGCATCGGTTGCAGGATCGCACGCTGCACGACGCCGTCGAGCACCGCGCCAGCTGAGGGTTCAGAGCACCTTCGAGAGGAAGGTCTGCAGGCGAGCGCTCTGCGGGTGCGCGAAGACTTGTTCGGGCGAGCCCTGCTCTTCGACCACGCCGGCGTCGAGGAAGAGCACGCGGTTCGAGACCTCACGAGCGAACCCCATCTCATGCGTCACCAACAGCAGTGTCATGCCTTCGGCGGCCAGATCGCGGATGACCTGCAGCACCTCGCCGACCATCTCGGGGTCGAGCGCGCTGGTGGCCTCGTCGAAGAGCATGATCTCGGGCTTCATGGCGAGTGCCCGTGCGATGGCGACACGCTGCTTCTGGCCGCCTGAGAGGGATGTCGGGCTTGCGTCCGCCTTGTCTGCCAGCCCCACCCGGTCGAGTAGTTCGAGCGCCATACTCCGGGCCTCAGTCTTGCTCACGTGGTGGATCTCTCGCGGCGCCAGCTCGATGTTCTCGGCGACGGTCATGTTCGGAAAGAGGTTGAAGTGCTGAAACACCATGCCGACCTCGCGGCGCACCTCGTCGATGTTCACCTTCGCACCGGAGATGTCGTGCCCGTTCACGATGACGGTGCCCGACGTCGGGGTCTCGAGCCGGTTGAGGCAGCGCAGCAGCGTCGACTTGCCCGACCCCGATGTGCCGATGATACTGACCACGTCGCCTGATCGCACCGTCAGCGAGATGCCCTTGAGCACCTCGTTCGAGCCGAAGGTCTTCTTCAGATCGCGCACCTCGATGCGGACGGGGCGATCGGTCTCGCTGACGGACCCGGCGGCGCTGGCGCTGTCAGGCGTGTTGATGGTGCTTTCGTCCATGGTCGGTGCCTTCTCCGTTGTCGAGCTGCCGTCGCTGGTGGTCGGTTCGGCGCTCATCGGTTGATCCTCCGGTCGATCACGTTGGCGAGCCATGTCAGCAAGGTGATCGCCACCAAATAGATGATGGCCACGAGCAGCAGCGTCTCAGTCACGCGGAAGTTCGCCGCGTAGATCTGCTGGCCCTGATAGAGCAGCTCGCCGAAGCCGATGGCGAGCAGCAGCGACGAGTCTTTCACCATGATCACGAGCTGATTGATCAGCGACGGTGTGGCGATCTTGACGGCCTGCGGCAGCACGACGCGCTGCATCGACTTGCTGTAGCCCAGGCCGAGCGACCGGGCCGCCTCGAGCTGGCCGGAGTCGACTGACCCCACCGCTCCGCGGATGATCTCGGTGATGTATGCTCCCGAGTTCAGCGCCAGAGTGAGCACGCCGGCAACCCAGATGTTCACGGGATGCCCGATCAGCTGTGGAACGCCGAAGTAGAAGAAGAACGCCCAGACCAGCAGCGGGGTGCCGCGGAAGACGCCGACGAAGATTTTGGCGATCCAGTCGAGCACGCGGCTGGTGCCGACGCGCATCAGGCCGAAGCCGAAGCCGAGTACCATAGCCACGGCGAACGAGATCAGCGTGATGATCACCGTGTTGCGCAGACCGAGCATCAGAGCGGGGAACGCCTGCTTGGCGAGCTGCAGCAGCCCGCCCTGGCCGGCGGCGTTCGCCTCGGGGTCGGCAAGATAGTGGTCGATGATGCGCTGGTACTCGCCGTCCTGCCTGATCGAGGCGAGTCCTCGGTTGAACGCGTCGACGAAGTCGGCGTTCATGCCCTTGTTCACCGCGACGCCGTAGTCGCCGCCGGGCACCTTGTCTGTCACCGTCTTCAGCCCGTTGTTCTGGGCGATGCCGTAGGCCAGCACTGGATAGTCGTCGATGACGGCAACGGCATTGCCCGACTTGACTTTCTCGTACATGGTCGCCGACTGATCGACGCCGTCGATCTTGAAACCGTACTGTTCTTGAATCGACTTGGCGTAGGCCTCGCCTTCGGAACCGGTCTTGACCGCGACGGTCCTGCCCCGCAGGTCTTCGTAGGAGTGCACGTCTTCGTTGTTCTTGGCGACAGCCATCTGCACTCCACTCTGGAAGTACGGGTCGGTGAAGTCATAGACCTGCTTGCGCTGGTCGGTGATCGACATGCCGGCGATCACCGCATCGACCTGGTTTGACGACAGCGCCTGCAGTGCCGCGTTGAAGCCGAGCGACTGGATCTCGACGTCGAAGCCCTCGCGCTTGGCGATTTCGCGCATGAGATCCATGTCGATGCCGACCATCTGCCCCGATGAGTCGCGGAACTCGAAGGGCGCGAAGGTCGTGTCGGTCGCGACCCGGAAGGTGCGGCCCGCGACGGCGCCGTCGCCGCTCGGGTTCTCATCGGCGTGAGCGGACGACACTCCGGGCAGCAGCAGGGCGAACAGCGTGAAGAACGCCATCGCGAATGCCGTGAGCACGCCCCATGGCCTGCGACCCCCAGACTCACCAGAGTGCTGGTCGATTCTGGTCGCATGGTCGCAGACCATCAGTGCCTCCGTCTTCTCGCCGGGCCGTAGGCACCGTCGAGAGGTTCATCTCGTCGAGTGATTGCTGGGAAAAGTATACTCACCTCGATATTTCGACCGTGGACCTGGGCCCGGCAAGACGCATCACCGGCACCAAGTTCAGGCGTCACTCCGCCTGGTCATAGGAGTAGAACCCCTCCCCCGAGGCCCGTCCGAGCTTGCCCTGATCGAGGTAGTTCTCTTTCAGCCAGGCGGCGATCTGCTGCTTGCGCTCGTCGCCATGCGCCATGATGTTGTACGGAGTGTTCAGACCCACCACATCGAGAATCTGGAAGGGGCCCATCGGCGCGCCGGTTCCGATCCGCCAGACGTTGTCGACATCAGCGGGCTCGGAGTACCCGAAGACGACCAGTTCGAGCGCTGCGTCGAGCAGCGGCACGAGCAGCGAGTTCAGCACGTACCCTGACTTCTCTTTGTGCAGCGGGACCGGCACCATGCCCATCTCTTTGGCGTAGGCGACAACTCGGTCGAAGACCTCAGACGAGGTCTGTTCAGTGCCCATGACCTCGGCCGTGTTGTGCAGCCAGATCTCGTTGGCGAAGTGCAGGGCGAGAAAGCGGTCGGGACGGTCGGTCGCGCTCACGATGTCGCTTGGCAGCAAGGTCGACGAGTTCGTCGCGAAGATGGTCTTCGCCGGTGCCGCGGCGCTCAGCTTCTGATAGGTGTCACGCTTGATCGCCACGGCCTCGGGCACGGCCTCGATGACCAGATCTGCGTCGGCCACCGCGGCCGCGAGATCGCTGCTCACGCCCAGACGAGACAGAGCCGCATCGGTCCGGGCCTCCGTTGCCCCGTCGACCTGCTGCTGGTACACCTTGGCGAGGCCGGCGAATCGCGCCTTTGCGTGCTCGAGAATCTCGTCGCTGATGTCATAGGCGGTCACGGTGAACCCGGCGTAGGCGCTCTGGAAGGCGATCTGCGATCCGAGCACGCCGGTGCCGAGCACGGTGACGTTGGTGATGTTGCTGGTCATGATGGTTCCTTTCGGGTTTTCTTTGGGTCGTTGGTCTTGACGTCGATCGTGCTGACCGGGGTCGAGGAGCAGATCTCGGCGGCGCGCACGCGGAGCCCGTCGACGATCATGGCCACCTGTAGTCGCAGATCGGCGAAGTCGTTGTTCAGCGCGTCACTGGCGCGGTGCGGCTGGATCAGCAGCACGTGCAGATCGGCGAAGATGCTGCGGGCAGCCTGCAGGGCGACCGGCTGAAGGCAGGCGGATGCCGTGGCCGACAGCTCGGCGTCGCCCGCTCTGATCTGGTCGTCGAGATCGGCCATCAGACGATCGCAGAGACGGTGCTCCATCTCTTCGACGAGTGCGAGACCTTCGGCACGGTATGGCTCGTCGGCATCGGCGAAGATGAGCTCACGCTGGAAGAGCGCGGTGTTGCGTGGCTGGTCTGCGGCCGCCCGCAGAATGCACACGGCGTAGGCGAGAAGAGCCTCCGTCGTCTCAGCCTCTGCGTCCATGGCGCGCTCTGCTGCGGCCAAGGCCTCGCGCAGCCGCTCGTTGTATACGAGCAGCAGCAGCTCCGGCTTGGTGGCCGCATAGCGGAACAGCGTGCCTGCGGCGATGTCGACACGCTCGGAGATCTGCTGGGTCGTCGTGGCGTCGAAGCCCTGTGCGTCGAAGAGCTCTGCGGCCGCGTGTATGATGCGCCCGAGCGTCTCTCGTTTGCGACGGGCGACTCGACCTTCGCTTTTGGTCACCGTCATTTCCCACCTCCAGGATCTGCGCAGCCGACACCTCTTGTACACGCAGACTCCTCAGGAGTCCTGGTGAGCCTGCTCATTTCTGAGTGTACTCATGTTTTGGCGCATTTCGATACCCTCCAGGCAAGTTTGCGCGCCCAGAATGTCAGCAGATAGAACAGTCGATCTCTCAGTACGAACAATCGATCTCGCAGAGAGCACTCGTCACCGGCGCTCCGCATCGCAGAGCCCCGGGCTATCTGCCGATCGCCGGCTCTGACGCAGCTCTGCTCGCGGCCGGGCGCGTCACCGTCACCTTTATCACTGGTGTCACCGAGGCGCCCGCGTGAGTTCGGCATAGGCTGCGAGCGCACGCGCACGACTCGCGCGCAGGTCGACCAGCGGCTCGATCCCGGGCTGCCTCGCCTGCCACCGGTCGACATACTCTCCCTGCGGGTCGAACCGACGCCGCTGGGTCTCGGGGTTGAAAATGCGGAAGTAGGGCGCAGCATCCGCCCCGCACCCGGCAACCCACTGCCAGTTGAAGGGGTTGCTCGCGGCATCCGCGTCGACGAGCGTGTCCCAGAACCAGCGTTCCCCAACCCGCCAGTCGATCATCAGGTTCTTCACCAGATACGACGCCGCCACCATGCGCACGCGATTGTGCATGACGCCGGTCTGCCAGAGCTCGCGCATACCGGCGTCGACGAGCGGCTCTCCCGTGCGGCCCTGCTGCCAGGCCCGCAGCTCAGAGTTCTCTGCGGCAGACATCGCGACACCCGCGGCCTGCCCCGCTCCGGCTCGCCACGGAAACGCATCGAATCGCCGGTCGAGGTTAGTCGTCGCCAGATCGGGATGCTGAAAGAGCGTGTGCCAGGCGAACTCCCGCCAGCCGAGCTCGCTCAGGAACGTCCCGACGGACCGACCGCTCGCGATGGCCTGGCGACATACCGTTGCCGGGCTGATCTCTCCCCACCGCAGGTGTGGCGAGAGCCCCGAGACCGCGTCGTCGTCGGCAGGTTCGTCACGGTGCTCGGCATACTCGTCGATCGGCGCAGGTCTCTGTGCACTTCCCGGCGCAGCATGCGACGCTTCCTCGCCCAGAAAGATCGCCAGCCGTCGATGGGCCGCGTCCTCTCCCGGTGTCCATCGATCCGCGAGACCCGCTGACCAGTCGGGAGCACTCGGCCGTAGGTTCCAGCTCGCAAGCGTCGTCGAGAACGTCTCGGCGGCCGAGCTGGCAGGGCTGGCAGGGCTGGCAGAGCTGGCAGAGCTGGCACTCGGCTCACGCCCTCCGCCTAGCGTCGGCAGTTCGACGGATGCAGGCGTGAGATGGTCGGGCGCCGGCACCGGAGCGCGAACGGGCAGTTCCCCGCAGGCTCGCCAGAAGGGCGAATAGACTTTGTACGCTCCCCCAGCCTTCGTCTGCACGGTCCAGGGTTCGTGCAGCAGATTCGCAGCGAACGACTGCACGGCGACGCCTGCGTTGCGCAGCCGGAGCTTCAGATCGGCGTCGATCGCCTTCTCTGGTCCGTACCGCCGGTTCCAGACCACCCGGGTGATCTGCGTCGCCCCGGTGGCGACGTTCGCGCCACCTTCTGTGTGCGCACCAGACTCGACAGGCACACCGACCTCAGCGTGTGCGCCTGCACCAGCACCAGCTCCCCAGATGAGACGCGGAATCACTACACGGGCGGCTCCGCGCTCGAGCAGCAGCGGCGCACCGAGCTCGGCCAGCCGCTCGCTGAGTCGCATCAGAGACTGGTGCAGCCACCACTTCGCCGCTCCGCCCAATGCGCGGGTCTCTGGACTATGCTCATCGAGCAGGTAGACGCAGACGACGCCCTCCGGGTCACGAGACGCCTGCAGCAGCGCCGGGTTGTCCTTCACCCGCAGATCGTCTCGAAACCACACCAGAGTCGTCATGACCCCAGTTTAGTTCACCTGGTAAGTAAGCTCCGCTGGTACAGACCGCGCGCCGTCAGCTCCGCAGACTCAGACCTGCGCCGTCAGCGCGTGCTCCTCGAGGTACGCACGCACGGCATCCACATCATCTGGCAGATCGACGACGTGTTGAGGCTGCTGCAGCAGCTCACGCACGGCGGGCGAGATCACGTCGACGTCATCGCCCAGCGCCTCGTGCACCGTGTCGCTGAACTTGGCCGGCAGCGCCGTCTCAAGCACCAGGGTCAGGCCGGGCACATCGAGTTCATGCGCCACCGTGACCCCGTCAGCGGTGTGCGGGTCGATGACGACGCCGCTGTGCTCATAGGTCGATCGGATGCTCGCGAGCCGGTCAGCATGGGTGCTGGTTCCGCTGATGAAGCCGAATTCGGCGTGTAGGCGCGGCAGCTCGGCGCTGAGGTCGAGGCGACCGGTGCGCTGCAGCTCGGCCCAGCGCTCGGGGAATGCGTCTGTGCCCAGCAGCTCCCAGATGAAGCGTTCGAGGTTCGAGGCCTTCGAGATGTCCATCGAGGGGCTCGACGTGGCTAGCGTCTCTTCGCGCGAACGCGGCACGTACACACCGGTGCGGAAGAAGTCGTCGAGCACGTTGTTCTCGTTGGTGGCGAGGATCAGACGGTCGATCGGCAGCCCCATGCTGCGCGAGAGGTGACCCGCGTAGATGTTGCCGAAGTTGCCCGACGGCACGGCCACCGAGAGCATCGCCTCGGGTCGGTCGGACTCGGCCACCGCATCCGTCGCACGCAGCCACGCCCAGAAGTAGTACACGATCTGTGCGCTGATTCGGCCGAAGTTGATCGAGTTGACGGCGCCGATGGCCTGGTCGGCCTTGAACTGCGCATCGCCGTTGATCGCCTTCACGATGTTCTGGCAGTCGTCGAAGACTCCGTCGATGGCGATGTTGTGCACGTTGTCGTCGGTGATCGAGTACATCTGCGCACGCTGCACATCGCTCATACGGCCCTGTGGCGAGAGCATGAACACGCTGATGCCGGGCTTGCCGCGGAACGCATGCTCGGCTGCTGAGCCGGTATCTCCCGACGTAGCGCCCAGAATGTTGAGGCGACGGCCTCGACGAGCCAGCACATAGGGCATCGCCTCGCCGAGAAACTGCATCGCCAGGTCTTTGAAGGCCATGGTCGGCCCCTGCGACAGCCCGACCAGTACCGTGCGATCGTCCAGCGGCGTCAGCGGCACGACGGGGTCGGGAAAACGCTCGGGGCTGTAGGCCCTGGCAGTGAGCACTTCAAGGTCGGCCGTCGGGATGTCGGTCGCGTAGAGGGCGATCACCTTCGCCGCGAGCTGCGGGTAGGTCAGCGAACGCCATGACTCGCGCTGCTCGGCGCTCACCTGGGGAATCGTCTGCGGCACCACGAGACCGCCGTCGGGGGCGAGACCGTCGAGCAGCACCTCGGTGAACGTCGCGGGCTGCATGCCCCCTCGTGTCGAGACGTACTGCAGATCGGTCTGGTGGTCGATCATTCCCTCGGTCATGCGGTTCGTGCCTTTCGATAGACGGCGCTCGTACGGCTGCCACTCAAGGATACCGACTGACCACGACAGGCCGTGGTCCGGCGCCGCCAGAAGCCCTCAGCGGCCGCCGAACTGATAGAACTGAACCTATGACAACCTCGCACAGCATCCCCTTTCGTGCCGACCAGGTCGGCAGTCTGCTTCGTCCGCCGGCCGTCCACGAGGCCCGCGACCGCTTCGCCCGCGGTGAGATCGACGCCGCCGCTCTGCGTGCCGTCGAAGACGAGCAGATCGCACGCGTCATCGCCAAGCAGGAGGAGGTCGGTCTGCAGGCGGTGACCGACGGCGAGTTCCGTCGCGCCTTCTGGCACTTCGACTTCTTCGGCGGGCTCAATGGCGTCGAGATCGTCGAAGAGGACAGCGGCATGGCCTTTCACGGCACGGCGCCGAAGCCGCATGCCGTGCACATCACCGGCAAGGTGAGCTTTCCCGACGACCACCCCATGCTCGAGCACTTCCGCTTCGTTCGCGACCACACCACGGTCACGGCCAAGCAGTGCATCCCGGCGCCGACCGTCATGCACTTTCGTCTGGCCCCCGAGAGCATCGACCACAGCGTCTACCCCGACCGGGCTTCGCTGTTCGCCGATCTGGCTCAGACGTGGCGGGATGCCGTCCGTGCCTTCCACGCTGCGGGGTGCCGCTACCTGCAGTTCGACGACACCGCATGGGCGTATCTGTGCTCTGATCTGGAACTGGAGCGTGCCCGCGAGCGCGGACTCGACACCGAGAACATCGCTCAGGCCTACGCCGATCTGCTGAACGACATCGTTCGCGACCGCCCTGACGACATGACGATCACCACGCACGTCTGTCGTGGCAACTTCCGTTCGACGTGGATCTCGTCGGGCGGCTACGAGCCGGTCGCCCCGTACCTGCTCGGCCAGGTCGACTACGACGGCTTCTTCCTGGAGTACGACTCCGATCGTGCCGGCGGCTTCGAGCCGCTGCGCTTTCTGCCCCATGACGGTCGCCGGGTCGTGCTCGGGCTGGTCACGTCGAAGTCGGGCGACCTCGAACCGGCGGATGCCGTGCGCGCGCGTATTCGCGAGGCGGCGGAATTCGCCCCGCTCGATCAGCTCGCCCTGAGCCCGCAGTGCGGCTTCGCCTCGACCGAAGAGGGCAACGTGCTCACCGAGGAACAGCAGTGGGCGAAGCTCCGCGAGATCACGAAGATCGCCGACGAGGTCTGGGGCTTTCCGCAGGATCGGTAGCTCTCAGCGCGAGCGATTCTCAGCGCGAGCAAGATCTCACGGCAGGCGGATTTTAACGCGAGCAAGTCTCAGCGCGAGCCTCCTGACCGGTCTGATCCACTGGAGCGGTCAAAGGGACGAACCTGGCGGGTCTGATACAACGACTCAACAGGTCGAACCTGTGAGATCTGCAAAATCGGCCCAGCAGGTCGAACCTAGCAGACCTACCTACAAGCGTGGTGAAACCGGCAGGAACGGTCACAACAACGGGTCGTCATTGCCTCTTGGCCTCGTCACTCTGCCTGCACCGGTCGGACTCATCCAGTGCAGCCTCGCGCCACCGATCTGCTTGACCTTCCAGTGGCTCTGAAGTTTGAGCGGGGTGCCGACGGCACAGATAGTCGAGGTCATCCGGGTTGGTGGGGCCGCCCCATTCCCAGTTCCCCGTCTGGTCGACCGCACAGTCGTGTGCCGCAGCCTCGCATCCAGGGAATCTGCAGGTACCGCCACAAGCCTTCACGAACTCGGCGAGGTCGCAGGTCGGCCGATACTGGTCTTCGGTCGAGGTTCAGCACTGCACCAGTGACCTGATCTGTCTGCCATGAAGCACAAATTCGCTGAGATGTACACGGTTCCGCTGAAATCAGGCTGTTCTGAGCGGAACCGTGCACATCTCAGCGGAACGGTGTACATCTGGGCAGAGCCGCGCACGTCTGGGCAGAGCCGTGCACAAGGCGATCGCTCCTCCCAGCACGCGAACCAACCTCAGAGCATGTGGGCGCCATGACCCGAGAGCATATTTTCGCGCCAGACCATGAGATTCATGCAGCGAATCCTGCCAGAGCCTGACGAATGCTCTCGGAGCGACTCAGTCAGTCACATATTCCTTCACGTGAGGTCAGCTCCTCGACACTGGCCGGCTCATCTTCCGCGAACCTGAGGGCGATCTATGGCAAGGCTGCGCGCTTCGACCGGGCCGTCCCCGCCACCTCCTATCCGGCGAGCACCTCAGAATCCAGCACCGCGACCGCCCGCGCATCCTGGAAGTCACGCAGCCCGTCGAGCCCCTGCTCACGCCCCATGCCCGACGACTTGAGTCCGCCGAACGGCGCCCGCAGATCGAGCCGGTTCGCACCGTGGTCGTTGATCCATACATACCCGCAGACCAGCTGGCCGGCGACCCGCCGAGCCCGCGCCGCATCCATCGTCCAGACCGAGCCGCCCAGGGCCGCCCAGCTGTCGTTGGCAAGGCGCACCGCATCCGCCTCGTCGTCGAACGCCATCACCGGGATCACCGGTCCGAACTGCTCTTCGGTGACCACGCGCAGACCCGCATCGGGTTCGACCACGATCGCCGGCCGCACGAAGTTGCCCGCCGCAAGATCGCCGCCAGGCAGCTCGCCGAACTCGCGCACGTCGGCTCCTGACGTTTTCGCCTCGGCGATCAGCCCGTCGACGAACCTCTTCTGTTCCGCCGAATGCAGCGGCCCCATCGTCGTCTTCGGGTCGGCACCGTCGCCGAGCACCACATGGTCGAGCCGCGCAGAGAGCCCGGCCACCAGCTCGTCGAGGCGCGACCGGTGCACGTAGATGCGCTTGGCGTTCATGCAGATCTGTCCGGTCGAGTCGAACACCGCGTGGAAGAGCCGGTCCAAGTGCTCCTCGTCGAGCAGAGCGTCATCGAACACGATCGCCGCATCGTTGCCGCCGAGCTCCAGCGTCACACGGGTCAGCGTCGGCGCCGCGAGCTCCATCATGCGACGACCGCCGCCCACGCTCCCGGTGAAGCAGACCTTCGCGACATCCTCGTTGCGAATCAGTCCCGTCATGTTCGCGTCCGGCCCGGTCACGACATTCAGCACGCCTGCGG
Organism: Pseudoclavibacter sp. CFCC 13611; assembly: GCF_008831225.1. Lineage (NCBI taxonomy): Bacteria > Bacillati > Actinomycetota > Actinomycetes > Micrococcales > Microbacteriaceae > Pseudoclavibacter > Pseudoclavibacter sp. CFCC 13611. The sequence continues at coordinate 952,517 of NZ_WBKE01000002.1, forward strand.
GCAGACGCTCGGCCACCCGCTGCACGAGCTGCGCCGTCGCCAGCGGAGCAGTCAGCGGCGGCTTCACGATCACTGTGTTGCCGGCCAGCAGCGCGTACGGCAGCGATGCCGCGAGAATCGCCAGCGGCCAGTTGAACGGCACGATCACCGTGGCCACACCGAGCGGCTGATAAGTCACCGTCGTCTCGACCGGGATGCCGGGTTCGGGGCGCAGCACGACATCGGCATCGACCTGGTCGACCAGCGTGAGCGCCAGTCGCCAGCGCAGCTCGAAGACGAGCGCGTCGACCCACGCCTCGGCCACGATCTTGCCGTTCTCTCGCGACAGCAGCGCGGCATCCGCATCTCGGTCTGCCGCGATGTCTGCGACGGCCTCGGTCATCAGGTCGGCGCGCTGCTGCGGGGTCAGCGCCGACCACTGCGCGAACGCCCCTTTCGCAGCGGCAACGGCGTCTGCCACGTCTGCTGGCGATGCCGCCGCCGCATGGCCGACAATATGGCTCGGCCTCGCCGGATCGATGATGGCCGTCGTCTCGTCGGTCGCGCGCGCGGCGCCCCCGATGAAGAGTCTCGAGCGCGTCTCGTCAGGCGTCGAATCGTTCTGGGGATGCGCGGTGTCAGTCATGCGGTCTGCTTTCAGTCGTGGGGTGGGCGCGGCTGGATGTTGTGCTCTGTGTGCAGGATCAGGCTGGAACCAACACTATCCCAGCTTCTGCGGTCTGGCCGTAGTGGTCTCCCTGCTCGAGCAGGGCGACGCGACGATTCCTGAGCGCAGACAGATCATGCTCGATCAACGAGACCGCATCGAACGCCAGATCGCCGAGCTGGAGCTCGCCCGCGAGGCGACAGATTTCAAGATCGCACGGTACTCCGCGCCGGAGTGAGCGGTCGGTGCGCTGCCGCGGCAGTGCTCATACTGCCTGGGCTGGTGCGAGGGTGCTGCAGCACTGATGCAGGAGCACTGGTGCTGCAGCACTCAGTCCCGGTACTGGTGGAGGACAAACAGTACTCAAACAGCCGCCGGGCAGCACTGCCCACCTCTAATTGGTCGAACGCGGCACCGCCCTACTTGCTTCAGTGCAACACGGATTTGTCGAGCGCGGCACCGTTCCGCTCAACCTCAGCTGATCTCGACAAAACCATGTACATCCGAGCGGATCCGTGCACCGGCACAAAGACTCATCAGCACAGAGTCAAAACCTGATGCGCCCTCATGCTGAAAGTCGCCACAGTACACAGCACTACATCGCGCGCAGAGCACGGTGCCTGCAAAACACTGCGCACAGATCAGCCCCTCAACGCAGAAATCCCGCCAGTTGCACCTGGCGGGATTTCTAATGTTACGAGCGATGTCTCAACCATCTCGTGTGGACCTGAGGGGACTCGAACCCCTGACCCCCTGCATGCCATGCAGGTGCGCTACCAGCTGCGCCACAGGCCCCTTTCGGAGCTTCAAAACACCTTACGGCGTTTCAGCCAACTCGATAATCTTAGACTGAACTGCTTGAAGATTGCAACCCGAGATCGACAAGTCCGTTCAGGCTGAGGCACGAACCCAGCCCGAGCAGACAGCTCCCTGCTGCGGCACTGTTCACCACAGCACTGTCAAACTATCCACGACGCCGCTCGCGCCGGCGCTCCATCCGTGCGCTGAGCCACACCCAGAACCTCTTCAGTGGTTTCAGGGCCTTCGCAGCCCAGGCGAACTCCGTCGCGAGAATACCGAGGCCGAAGAAGATCACGATCCAGCCGGGGCCGGGCAGCGGCAGCAGCACGATGCCGAGGGCCAGCACGCACCCGCCGACGCACGCGACACCCGCCCGCCAGATGCGCAGCATCCGAGGATGCCGCCCCAGCCAGCGACGAAAGGCACCCTGCTCTGGCGCATCAGCGTCGTCAGCCGGAGTCACGAGGTTCGCACCCGATTCAGCGCGCAGAGGTGCTCTCCACACCATCGTGCAGGTCAAGCTCGACCACCGGCGCCGTGTTCCAGATGCGTTCCAGGGCATAGAAGTCGCGCGACTCTTCCTGGAAGGTGTGCACGACCACATCGCCGAAGTTCTGCAGCACCCACTCCCCCAGCTCGCGCCCCTCGCGGCCTCGCATCTTCACGCCGTTCTCGACCATGGCATCCTGCACAGCGTCGGCGATGGCGACCACGTTACGGTCGCTCGATCCGGTGACGACCACGAAGATGTCTGCGAACGGATTCGTGCCCGAGACGTCGAGCGCGACGATGTCGTGCCCGTTCAAGTCGAGCGCGGCCTGAGCGGCGATCTGTGCCAGGCGTTTCGCCTCTGCGGTGGCCGTCATGCGCCGAAGATCCGCAGCAGCACGAACACGGTGGCGGCGATGAGCAGCACGCCGGCACCGATCAGCAGACCGATCGACAGCTTGTTCATGCGATCGTGCTGTGAGTTCTCGGGAAGAATGCGGTCGGTCTCGTAGCGACGCACCGTCTCGACGGCAGACACCGGCCGAGTCTCGTCAGTCACCGGCACCGAGTCGCTGGTGTCGGCCAGCGGGTCGCCGCGATCTTTCTCGTACGCCGCCGGGATGACACCGGTGTCGGTGGTCAGCTGCGGCAGTGTGATCGAACCGGTCGTGATCAGCACATCACCGGTCGAGTCGAGCGGCAGCGCGAGGCTGTTCTGCTCGGGTGTGCTCGGCAGCACAAGCACGCTGGCCGTTGCTGGCCCGGTCGTGATGGTCGGCTTGTTGGGGGCGATCCTGGCGTCGACGTCGCTGTCAGACGTCGCCGGCGTGATGATCACCGGAGTGCTCTCAGCCTTCGCCGGTTGGCTCGGCTGAGCTGCGGACTTCGTCACCGACGGGGTCGGAGCCGCTGCGCGAGGCTTCGATGAGGCCACCGGTGCATCGGCCAGCAGCGGCCGCCGGCGACGAGGTTCCGGCGTCGACGGCGTCGGGGACGCCGCGGCCGGTTTCGCTGCAGGCGTCACCTGCGAGCTGCCCGGCGTCGACGAGGGGCCGCCAACCGGTTTTGCAGCAGGCCGTTCTGCCGCCGGCTTCTCAGCCGGCTTCGGGGTGGGCTTCGCCTGAGCGGGCGCCGCCGACTTCACGAAGGCCGGACCTGCCGATGTGGCAGGAGCAGGCTGCGGAGCCGACTTCTTCGCCACTGCCGGACGCTGAACAGGTGCCGGACGCTGAGCCGATGCCGGGCGCTGAGCAGGAGTCGACTGTGCCGCCGCTGCCGGGGCGCCGTGCCGATGATGCGCTCGTTTCGACTGCCCGTCGGCAGCAGTGCTCTGTGCCGACTGCTGCGCCTTCGAGGCAGCACCCTGCCCTGAACCGGCTGCTGTCTGCTTCTTCTTTGCATCGCCGGAAGTCTTCGATGCGTCGCTCGGAGTCTTTGCCGCTGCGGCCTCGGAGGCAGCCAGCTGAGCCGCGCGCTCTCGTGCACGCAGCTCTCGCCGCGTCAGCTGATGTTCTTCGGCCACTTAGTCCTCATCCCGATACAGTCCGTATTTACTGATGTACTGGACAACGCCGTCTGGCACCAAGTACCACACGGGCTGACCACGGCGCGCACGCCGTCGACAGTCTGTCGACGATATCGCAAGCGCAGGTATCTCTAACAAGCTTACGTCGTCATGCGGCAGGCTCGAAAGTGAGAGCGGATGCCCGGGCCTGCTGACCGCGACGAAATGCGCGAGCTTCCAGAGCTCTTCGCTGTCTTTCCACGTCAAAATCTGGGCGATGGCATCGGCCCCAGAAATGAAGAAGAGCTCGGCCTCGGGGCGCAGACGATGCAGGTCGCGAAGGGTGTCAATCGTATAGGTGGG
>NZ_WBKE01000003.1:0-470561 GCF_008831225.1 Pseudoclavibacter sp. CFCC 13611
CCCCCGCTTGAGGCCCAGAACCCTACAGATCCCAGCACCTTTGGGGTGACAAGAAGAAACAATACCCACACCCCACCAACCACCCAAAACCACACCAACCACCCGGGCGTGTCGAACACCACCAACCACACGCACACGCACACGCACAGGCATGAGCATGAGCATGAGCATGAGCATGTGCATGAGCATGTGCATGAGCATCCAACTGAGTGTTTCCTATTCGTTCACTCGTCACTCTGGCCGCACCCGGCCTCGTGCGAGACAATGACGGCATACGCGATGGGGTCTGCCCATCGTCCCCAAGACCTGGCGTCGTCTCGATGCCGAGGGAAGGAACACCAATGCCCATCACTAAGACTCTCTACACTGCCGAGGCTCTCGCCACCGGAGACGGACGCAACGGCCACGTGCACACCACCGACGGTCAGATCGATCTCGACTTGGCCGTTCCCGTTGAGATGGGCGGAGCCGGCGGCAAAGTGAATCCCGAACTGCTCTTCGCCTCGGGCTACGCCGCCTGCTTCCACGGCGCACTGCAGCTCGTCGCCAAGAGCGAGGGCATCGCCATCCATGACACCTCGGTCGGCGCACGCGTGCACATCGGCCCCAATGGTGAAGGCGGCTTCGCTCTTGCCGTCGACCTCGAGGTGAACATCCCCGGTCTGCCCCACGACGAAGCTCAGGCGCTGGTCGAGAAGGCCCACCAGGTCTGCCCGTACAGCAACGCGACGCGAGGCAACATCCCCGTGAACGTCACCGCGACCGACGACTGACGCTCGCCGCATCGCAAGCGCACGCACAGAGGGCGCACGCCGGCATCTGCCTGGCGTGCGCCCTCTGTCTCATCCACGGCCACTTACGTGGCCTCGGCTACGGCCCAGCACTGAGTTCTGACTTCCCGCCAGTGGGTGTTCGGACTGCCGGCTGCGGGCCGTCTGCTGCCGATGCTGGCTACTTCGTCTGCTGACCCGAGCTGCGGTCGTTCTCAAGACGCTCACGCACCTCTTTGCGCAGCACCTTGCCGATCAGCGACTTCGGCAGCTCATCCCAGATGACGTACGATCGCGGAACCTTGTATTCGGCAAGGTGCTCTCGGGCGTACTCGCGCGCCGCCTGCTCGTCGAACCGCTTGGGTGAGTCGTCGAGCAGCGCAGCCGGCTTCGCTGCGGATGCCGCGTCGGTGGACGCTGTGCCGGTGGAGCCTGGGGCTTCTGCTGGGGACGGGGTCGCGCCGGCATCCGCGTACTCGGGCACGATCACGGCCGTGACGCTCTCTGCCTGCGACGTGCCCCGCCGAACGCCGACCACTGCGCACTCTGCGACACCCGGCACCTTCGAGATCACCGCTTCGACCTCGCTGGGCGACACATTGAAGCCGCCAGTGATGATGAGCTCTTTCTTGCGGTCGACGACAGTGACGAAGCCGTCGGCATCTTGCGTGACCAGGTCGCCGGTGCGCAGCCACCCGCCGTCGAGCAGGACGGCCTCGGTCTCTTCGCGGCGGTTCCAGTACCCCTGGAACACCTGTGGGCCATGGATCAACAGCTCGCCGATCTCACCGGTGTCGACTTCGCGCTTCACATCGTTCGGGTCGACCACCTTGATGTCGGTCGACGGGAACGGGATGCCGATCGTACCGGTCTTGCGTTCGTCTGAGAACGGGTTGCCGAGCGCGACCGGGCTGCATTCAGTGAGCCCGTAGCCTTCGACGAGGCGACCGCCCGCGACCGCCTCCCAGCGTTCGACGATGGCGTCGTTCAGAGTCATCGCTCCCGAGATCGCGTAGATCACGCCGCTGAGATCGAGCTTGCCGTCGCGCGCCACTCGCGCAAGCCGGTCATACATCGGGGGCACGGCCGGTATGAACGTGGCCGGATGCTTCTTCGACGCCTCGACGACGAGCGCCGGATCGAAGGTGGGAAAGAGCGTCGCCCGTGCGGCAACGTGCACGGCATAGATCACCGAGAGCAGCAGTCCGAACGCGTGGAACATCGGCAGCAGGCCGTAGATCGTCTCAGCACCCGGAGTGAAACGCGGCATCCAGGCGGCACCCTGCCTGGCATTGGCCCAGAGGTTGCCATGCGTGATCTTCGCACCCTTGGGGTCGCCGGTCGTGCCGCTGGTGTACTGCAGCACCGCAAGCGACTCGTTCGTCGGCCGCGGGTACGACGGGTCGATCGGGCCGTATTTGGCGAGCTGTTCGAAACGCTTGGTCTCGGCCGCCGGGCCGACCAGCGCCGCACGCTTCTCGCGGGCCTTCGCAACTGGCAGCCGCAGTGCGAGCCGCAGTTTGAGTGGCATTGCCCGGGTGATATCAACGGAGATGACGCGACTGGGCACGGCGGCGTCGCTCATGCTGCGCAGGGCACCGACCACTTTGGTCCAGGCGATGACGATGTCGGCCTCATGATCGAGAAACTGCTTCTCGTGCTCGCTGGCGGTGTAGAGAGGGTTGTGCTCGACCACGATCGCGCCGAGCCGCAGCACCGCATAGAACGCGATCACGTGCTGCGGGCAGTTCGGCATGATCAGTGCGACGCGGGTGCCTGCGGCAACGCCTTCGAGCCGGAGCCCCTCAGCCACCGCGTCGACCTGGGAGCGCAGTTCGGCAAAGGTGAGCTCCTGCCCGAAGAACTCGATGGCCACGCGATCGCCGAAACGGTTGGCGCTGCCTTCGAGCATGTCGTAGAGCGATCCTGCGGGCAGATCGATGTCTTTCGGCGTGCCGTCTGCATAGAAGCGGTTCCAAGCACGAGTGGCGTTGATCTCAGCAGCGGTAGTCATGCGGTCATTCTATTGGGCGAGGCTGGTGCGACTGCACGGCACGCGCATCTCGATCAGGCTATTTGCCGGTCTGGTTCACCTCTTGTGCACGCACGCGATCAAGCCGGGGCTTCGCATCGGCCAGCTGGTGTTCGAGGCTCGTGATGGTCTCGGCCATCGACTCGTTGGCGCGCTGCTTGAACGTCTCGATCTCGTCGAGCGTGGCGAAGATGTTGTCGAAGGCGCGTTCGAGGGTGGCGACGGCGACCGTGCTCGACGCCGCCTGCTCGTGCACCCGCGCGGTCTGCTGGCGCAGCAGCTGCGAGGTCTGCTCGATGGTTCGATTGGTGGTCTCGTTCACCGCGTCGATCTGATCGAGCACCAGTTTCTGGGTGTCGAGCGCCTGCGACACGATCACCGCGGTCTTCAGCGCGAAGATCGTCGTGGTCTTCGCCCGGTCGACGCCCTTGACCAGCTCGTTGTTGTTCTTGCGCACGAGCTCCATTGCCATGTAGCCCTGCACGGCGACGGCGAGCTGGGTGAGGATGTCTTGGCGCCGCTGGCGGATCTCGAAGAGCAGGTCGTTCTCGAGCGTGGTCGCCGCTTCGACATTGCCGGCCGTCTTGAGCCGTGCGGCCTCGGTGGTGACCTGCTCGTCGAGCTGCGATGCGAGGTAGGCGTATTCGTTGAGGCGCTGCATCACCGTCCACAGATCGCGCTTCTCCTGCTGCAGCGAGGCGTTGTCTTTGAGCAGTTCGTCTTGACCTGCGGTCAGCGACTTCACGATGGCGTCGAGCTGCGCCTGTGCGGTCTCGAAGCGGTGGAAATAGCGCCGGATACTTTTGCCGAACGGCAGCTTGCTGAGCACCTTGGTGAACGTGCTCTGGTCGGCACCGCGCGGCGTGAGCTCTTCGACGGTCGAACGCAGATCGGTCAGGGCTTTGGCCACCTGTGTGGTCGCGTCGGTCGAGGTGCCCTTCGAGCCGGACACCGACGAGGTGCGCTCCTGCAGCAGCCGGTTGGTGCCCGTGCCCGAGCGCACAATCTCGGCCTTCGCCAGGTTCTGCACGTCGCTGAGCTTCTGCACGAACTCGGGCGAGTTCACGTTGAACGTGGCGAGATCGGTGACGAACCCTGTGGCCTGCGTGCCGATCTCGAGCCGGCGATCGTCGCTGATCTGCGGCAGAAAGCTCGACGCGGAGCTCTGCTCGACGGCCTTGACCGCCGGTGCGGCTTCGAGCTTCAGCGGTTCGGGCTCGTCTTCGGGCGCGAGCAGCAGGGTCGGCTGCTGCACATGCGCCGCGGCTGCCGGGTGTGCCTCAGGCTGGACGTCGCCGTTCTCGGGTGTGGCAGGCTGAGTGGTGGCATCGGACTGGTCGGTCATGGTGTTCCTCCTGGATGTCGTTCGGCTGGGGCTGGTGCGGCGTCAGGCATCAGAGCTTCAGCTCGCCGCCGGTCGAGAACTTGTCGCGCAGAAACTGCAGCTGCGCGCTGATGCGCTGCTCAACGCCGCCGAAGACCTCATCCTGAATCACCTGCACCGACTGCATCAGCAGGTCGAGCTGTTCGACGGTGGTCTGCGCCGCGTGAGCCTTCGTGCGAGTCAGATAGCTGTTCGGCAGCGACAGATAGGTGTTCACTGAAGTCGGCAGGTAGTCGGCGAGCACATTGCGGATCACCGTCTTCTCATCGATGAGTCCGCGCATGTCGGTCTCCCACCGAGGCACCAGCTCGGTGATCGCGGCCAGGATCGCCTGCGCCCGATCGAAGATCTCCGGCGGCAGCGCAGAACGCTGGCGCCCCAGCTCGGCGCCGAGCGCCTGCACTCCGCGCTGCACGGCATCCTGATCATCGCCGCCGATGCTCACGCTGATCTCGCGCTGCTTCGGCGTCGAGACCAGTATGCCGCCAGCGTAGGCGATCACGGCGCCAGCGATCGACGCAATGGGGCCGGCTCCCGCGAGCGCCGCTCCGCCACCGAGCACGATCGCCGACGACACACCGATGAGGTGCGCCGGGGTGCCCAGATAGTCGAGGATGCGCATCACTGGTACCCGCGGATCTCGCTGAAGGCCTGGGTCAGGCCCTCGCCGCCGTCGAAGACACGACCGCCGGTGAGGTCGGCGACCTGCTTCATCTCGTTCTGGTCGGCTTCGCCGAAGAGCACGACGAAGGTGGGAATCGTCTGAATGCCGGAGTCGGCGCCGCGCTGCTGCTGATACCACTGCTCAAACTGATCGACGGTGACCTGGCCGTTGTTGGCTCCGTCGGTGAAGAGCACCACCGAGGTGAAGCTCTCCGGGTTGCGCGACTGCGTCTGCATGGCCAGTCGGTAGCTCTCTTCGAGTGCACTGTAGATCGCGGTGCCGCCCTGTGCGCGCAACGCGTCGATGGTCTGCGCAGCACGCTGCAGCTCGCTGGAACGATTCTGGTCGGTGAACTCGAAGGTCACCGGGTCGTCGACGCCGCTCGAGAAGGTGAGGTACTGCACCGACTCACGGTTGCGGAACGACATGAACGAGTTGTTCGGATCTTCGCTGGTCATCGTCTTCAGCGCGCGCTTGAGCTCGTCGAGTCTGGACCCGGCCATCGAGCCTGAGACGTCGATGGTGAAGACCATCTGCGAGGGCTTCTTAATGTCGGTCAGATACGTGCTGATCAGCGTCTGCACGGTGTCGAGCCGGTTGGGGAAGGGCAGCTCGAACACCTGCTGCGAGTTCACCGGGTTGGTCGAGGTGTTCCGGTGAGTGCTCTCGGCGATGCGACGCTGCACCTCGTCGCTCTGCAGCCAAGTGGTCGCCTTATCGTACAGGTCGCGCTTCTCGTCACTCGCGCCGGTCAGCAGCGTGAACGGGTAGTCAGCGGTGATGACGCCGTCAGAAGGCACCACGATGCTCAGCGGGGCGCCATCGACCTGCATACCGCGCAGCACCGACTCGTAGTTGAAGATCGCGTCGGCGTCGGCGGGCTGCTCGGTGAATTTGTCGGCCAGCCAGCCGGACGATCCCGAGGTGATCGACTGGCCCTTCGACAGCGTCACCAGCCCGGGCTTTGCCTGCGCGATGCTCTCGTTCGTCAACGCGTCGCCGGTGCCGGAGAGCGCGGTCGCCGCCTCGATCAGCGTCGAGAAGCCACTGTTCGACGAAACCGGCGAAGTCATGCCGTAGCGCAGCTCGCCGCGGTCGACCGCGTCGACGATCTGCTGCCAGGTGGGTGAGTGCTGATCCCATCCGAGCTGCTGCGCTTTCGTCTGTTTCACGCCGAGCACCACCGGCGAGTACATGATCTTGGTCTCGCGGTCGACCTGTGCGGTGGCGCCGTCGAGGAGGGCCAGATACTTGTTCGATGGGAACCACGTTGCGTCAGCCTGCCCCACGAGCCCGCCCTGAGCCACTTTCTCGGCGCCTTCTAGCGTGCCCATGTAAGTCAGGTCAAGCTGCACTCCGGTGTCTTTCTGCAGGTCGTCGAGCAGCGGCTCGAGATCTTTCACCTCGCTGCCGGCCACGACATGCAGCGTCTTGGACTCATCCGCCGAGCCTCGCCCACCACTGCTCGACGGAGTGCACGCCGCCACCGCGAGCGCCACCGTGAACGCTGCCGCGCTCGCGATGACGGCGCGGCCCAGGCGGCCACGACGTGACGCGCGGGACTTCGAGCCTCGGATCATTTGTACCCCTCCTCGATTGCGGCGATCATGCGCTCGGTCATGTCGAACGACGGAGTGTCGGCGACGTTGATGATGTCTCGCTGCACCCCGGGGATGCCTCGGTCGCGCGCGAGGTCGGCAAGACCCGAGCCGTCGGTGCGAAAGCCGTGCTCGACTGCCAGCGAACGCAACGTGCCGTCTTCGGCCAGCAGACGACCGATCTGGTCGCCCTCATCGGTGAGTGGGACGACGACGTGCTTGGAGTAGACGGTCGGGGAGAGATACGCCATCACGGCCTCCTGCGGCACCGCATCGGGGGTGTTGACGCGCGTGCCGACGTACTGCGCTTCGTAGCCGACGACCATCGGCTTCGAGCCGACGCCCTGCGTCAAATAGTCTTTGAAAGGCTCATCTGACGACGAGGCCGAGTACCCCTGCCCCACGAAGAGACGTCTGAGCGTCGGTGTGATCTTCGTCAGCTGGTCGTCTGCAGTGACGACGCTTGCGCCGTTCAGCTGGTAGCTCACGATGTCCATGTACATTGCGGCGGAGTTCGAGGTGCGAATATCAGTCGAACCGATCATCACGCTGCGCGGCGAGTTGTAGAGCTCTGCGGCACCATCGAGGTCGCGCCAGCGGGCGTCTTTCGCGACGAGGCCGAGGTAGGCCTCGACGTCAAGCTGCAGCGACCCGTCAGATGCAGTGCTCATCACGCCGTTGCGCTGCAGCAGGTCGGCGACCGGTTTCCATGTGAATACCACCATCGGAGACGAGAACGGGTCGTAGGTGTTGTGCGCGCCGGTCTTCTCGATGATCTTCTGCGCAGCAGGGGCTGATGATGGGAACGCGAAGTCGAGCTCCGACAGGTCGGTCGTCGTCGCGATCTCGCGCGAGCCCGCGGTCGAGACGTCGACCTTGAGTCCATGATCGGCGAAGACCTGCTGCACGCGCGAGTCGTTGAAGAAGTCGCGCTTCTCGGAGCCGATCACGCCGCGCACCGTGGTGAGGCTCTTGCCTGCGTACGGATCGCCTGACGTGCCGTGCCCTTCCCAAGGGCGCCAGATGCCCAACGCGATGACCACCACAGCGACCACCAACAGTATCGCGCCGAGCTTCTTCTTCATCGAGTACGACCCTCTCCCCCGGTCTGACACTGGCAAGCCTGACGGCCGGCGCGGTCGAACGGTTCGCACATCCTAATGGATGCCGACAACGGGAAAGTGAACGACCCGTGGCGGGTGCCGCAGGTACGACTGTCCTGTGGTCAGACCGACACGCCGGAGGCGCCTCGCTCTTTTAGTTGATGAGACAATAGTTATAGATTTGCGTTTAGCGCAGTGCATGCCGACGCCCAGCCGACACTGCACGCTCATGTGCCACGTTTGACCATTCATCAATTCGAAAGCAGAAAGAGACCCGAATGACTCTCAAGATCGGCTACATCGTCGGCAGCATCGCCAGCCAGTCAATCAACCGCAAGCTTGCCGAGGCCATCACGAAGCTCGACGTCGCCGACGTCGAGTTCTTCGAGATTCCGATCAAGAACTTGCCGCTGTACAGCTACGACTACGATGCGGACTACCCTGCCGAAGGCAAGGAGCTCAAGGCAGCGATCGAGGGTGCAGACGGCATCCTCATCGTCACCCCGGAGTACAACCGCTCGATTCCCGCGCCTCTGAAGAACGCCATCGACTGGTCGAGCCGCCCTTGGGGCACCAACTCGTTCAACGAGAAGGTCGTCGCAGTCGTCGGTACCTCCCCTGGTGCAGTAGGAACCGCCGCAGGACAGCAGCACCTGCGCTCGATCCTCTCATTCCTCAACACCATTCAGCTGGGTCAGCCCGAGGGCTTCATCCAGTTCACGCCGGAGCTGCTCAACGAGGCCGGCGAGTTCGCCAGCGAGAGCACCACGAAGTTCGTGACGAGCATCGTCGACGCCTTCGTGAAGCTCATTCACCGCGTCAACGACTGAGCACGGCCTGCCGCTGATTCTCAAGAGTGAGCACGGCATGCCGCTGATTCTGGACACTGAGACAGACTGCGGCTGCCCTGACAAATCGCCCTGCGTCCTCGCAAATGAGGGGCAGGGCGATTCTCTTTGCAAGAGACGCATCGACAGATCGACGGGCTGCTGTCACATATGTGCGGCTGGGCGACTCTGCCCACAGGGGGTTGCGCACGGCTTCGTCAAGAACGGCACGGTTCCGTCGAGACGGGCACGGTTCCGTCGAGATTGGCCAAGTTTGAGCGGAACCATGTACATCTGGGCGGAACCGTGCTCGTCTCGACGGAGAGATGGCTGAGCTGGGGCAAGGTCAAGTGGTGCAGCGTGCAGCGTGTTGCGTGCAGAGTGCTGCCTGATGCGTGCTGCGTGCCGCCTGCTGCGCGCGAGGCTCAGCTCGGGTCAGCCTTCAGCCTCATCGTCATGGGTCACGCGTCCCTCTACCCGGCGACGAAGCCCGACCTCGCCGGGTTCGTGAGGCAGGTTCGCGACGACCGGGAACATCCCCGTCTCACCAAGGCGCTGCTCGGCGATCGCACGCACCCGACCGCGGCAGGCAAACCAGCCGGCAACGAGCGCGGCAGCCACCACGACCATCGAGAGCATCGTGAAGGTTCCGGTCGGATAGTCGAAGCCGATCAGCACCACGACCGCAGCCAGGAACACCAGCGTGATCCAGTTCGTGTAAGGCGCACCGGGCATGCGATATTCAGGGCGCTCATAGAGACCAAGCTTCGACAGCTTGACGAAGCGCATGTTCGTGAGCGTGATGGTTCCCCAGGCAGAGATGATGCCGAAGGCCGCGAGGTTCAGCACGATCTCGAAGGCCTGGTCGGGCACGACCATGTTCAGCACGACGCCAGCGAGGGTCACGACCGATGTCAGCAGGATGCCGCCGTAGGGCACGCCCGCCTTCGACAGGCGCCCGGCGAAGGCGGGTGCGGTTCCGCCCTTAGCCATCGAGTGCAGGATGCGCCCGGTCGAATACAAGCCGGCGTTCAGCGACGAAAGGGCGGCGGTGAGGACGACCAGTTCCATGATCGGGGCAGCAGCCTCGAAGCCGACCCCGCGGAACAGGGTGACGAACGGGCTCTCGCCCGCGTGGAAGGCTGTGTACGGCAGCAGCAGCACGAGCAGCAGAACCGATCCCACATAGAACAGAGCGATGCGCATCACGACGGTGTTGATCGCCTTGGGAATCACTTTGCGCGGGTTCTCGGTCTCTCCTGCGGTGGTGCCGACCAGCTCGATGCTGGCGTAGGCGAACACCACGCCCTGCAGAATCACCAGCGCAGGCATCACGCCGTTCGGGAACATGCCGCCGTTCTCGAAGATCAGCGTCGGCCCGCGGGGTGACCCGTCGGGCATGCCGAAGATCAGGAACAGCGACCCGACCACCAAGAACGCCACCAGCGCGACGACTTTGATGAGCGCCGCCCAGAACTCCAGCTCGCCGAACACCTTCACCGAGATCATGTTCATGCCCAGCACGACGACGAGTGCGATGAGTGCGATCGACCACTGCGGCACGCCCTGCAGCCAGGGCAGCATGCCCACGTCGCCGAACCACTTCACATAGATCGCGACCGCGGTGACGTCGACGATCGATGTCGTGGCCCAGTTCACCCAATACATCCACCCGCTGAAGAAGGCCATCTTCTCGCCGTAGAACTCGCGGGCGTACGAGACGAACGACCCCGACGACGGGCGATGCACGACCAGCTCGCCGAGCGCGCGCAGAATGAGGAAGGCGAATATTCCGCAGACGGCATAGTCGATCAGCAGGGCAGGGCCGGCCTGTTCGAGTCGCCCGCCGGAGCCGAGGAAGAGCCCGGTGCCGATGGCCCCGCCGAAGCCGATCATCTGCACCTGCCGGGGCTTCAGCCCTTTCTTGAATCCGGTCTGCTCTTCGGTGCCGATGCGTCCGGCGCGCTTCTCGGCTGGCGACCAGACGTCGTCATGCTCGCTCATACTGCTCTGCTCTCAAGGTTGCCTTGTGATGGATGCTGTTGTCATGGATGTCTGTGTGGTGGCGGCGCTCAGATCGAGTCGCCCGTGTGGTCAGACCTCAGCAGGTCGTGAAACGCTGCGAGGCGATCAGGGCCGACCCGGCCGTCAACTCGCGCTCTGACCAGCCACCGCAGCGACGAAGTCGGCGGCGCCCGCGCCACAGAGGCCGCAGGCAAGGGCGACGTGCAGTGCCGCCAGCGCCGCTTCGAGGGTGAGATCGCGGCCGTCGACGACTCCAGCGGTCTGCAGCGGGGCCGCTGCGGCGTAGGCCCCCAGATGCACACCGCCGTGCCCGCTCTGACTGATGGCGACGACGGTCTGTCGGCGCGCGTGCTGACGCAGCACGTCTTCGACTCCGGGAGTCCCAGACGGCACCGCGCCCGAGCCGAAGCAGCACAGCACAGCGGCCGGCCCGTTGCCGAGCGCCGCATCGAGCTGCGCGGCGGTCACCCCTGGATACACCATGGCGACCCCGATCTCGTGCGGAGCGAACGCCCCGAACTCCAGCCGGCCTCCTGATGCGCCGTCGACAGCACCCGCAGCGGCGAACGAGTCGCGGCGGCCGTTCGTCGCGACGAAGCCCTGCGCCGAGACCGACGAAATCTTGGAGACATGCAGACCGGGCAGCAGACGGCCGCCGAACTGCACGAACACGCCGACCGCGCCCGCGGTGCCGACCTCGGGTGCCTGCGCAGACCTCGCCGCAGACGTCTGGGGCGGGGCCGCCGCAAGCGCCTGGGTCGGGGCCGCCGCAAGCGCCTGGGCTGCAGCAAGCGCATCGCGCAGGTTGGCCTCGGCGTCGGCATCGTGCGTGCCGTCGGCCCCGTACAGCGGATGCTGCGCACCGGTCAGCACCACCCGTGCCGGTCGGTCGACCTCCCGCAGCACGATCGGCACCGCGAGTGAGAGCGCAGCCGCAGTGAAGGCCAACGTGTCGGTGCCATGCAGCACGACCACGGCATCCGCACCACGTTCGATCGCGGCGACCACTGCGTCGACGATCAGCTGCCACTCGACCGGCCCCACATTGGCACTGTCGAGCAGCGGAGCGAGCTCGACGACGTCTGTGCCCTCGGGCAGCGCCCCCTCGGCGAGCAGGCGACCGACGAAATCAGGGTCGGGAACAAGACCGGCGGCGCTCTCGGACATGCCGATTGTGCCGCCGGTGTGCACCAGTGTGAGACGCACTCGCTCGAAGACGGCTCAGGCCGCGCCGTCGAACATCGACGTCACCGAACCGTCGGCGAAGACCTCGTGAATCGCCTTGGAGATCAGCGGCGCGATCGACAGCACGGTGAGCGTCGGGAAGATCTTCTCGGCCGGCAGCGGCAGCGTGTTCGTCACCACGACGCGGTCGATCTCGGGGCTGGTCAGCCGCTCGACAGCCGGGTCTGAGAACACGGCGTGCGTGGCGCCGACGACGACCTTCGCGGCTCCATGCGCCTTGAGGGCACGGGCAGCGGCGAGAATCGTGCCGCCGGTGTCGATCAGGTCGTCGACCACGAGGCAGGTGCGCCCCTGCACGTTGCCAACGATCTCGTGCGCAGTCGCCTGGTTCGGCACCAGCGGATCGCGACGTTTGTGGATGATGGCCAGCGGCGCACCCAGCTTGTCGCTCCAGGTGTCGGCGACCTTCACGCGGCCCATGTCGGGCGAGACGATGGTCAGATCGTCATGCCCGAGGGTCTCACGGAAGTGCTCGAGCAGAATCGGCTGCGCGAAGAGGTGGTCGACGGGGCCGTCGAAGAAACCCTGAATCTGCGGCGAGTGCAGGTCGACCGACATGATGCGGTCGGCGCCTGCGGCCTTGAACAGATCGGCGACGAGGCGCGCCGAGATGGGCTCGCGACCTCGGTGCTTTTTGTCCTGGCGAGCGTACGGATAGCAGGGGGCCACGACAGTGATGCGCTTGGCCGAGGCGCGCTTGAGCGCATCGACCATGATGAGCGACTCCATGAGCCACTCGTTGATCGGCGAGGTGTGCGACTGAATCACGAAGGCGTCAGACCCGCGGATGCTCTCGTCGTATCGAACGTAGATCTCGCCGTTGGCGAAGTTCAGCGCTTTGGTCGGCACCAGTTCAGTGCCGAGGTTCTTCGCGATCTCTCGGGCCAGTGCAGGGTGTGCCCTGCCGCTGACCAGAACGAGTCGCTTATGGTTGTCCGCATTAATTCCCGACACGGGATGCCCTTCTGTCGCCTGTCGCCGACTGCTGCTCGTTGTTGACTACTCGTTGCCGCTGGTGCGGCTGTTGCTCTGCTCGGCGTTCTGATCGCCGTTCAGAGCGGCCTCGGCTGCCTCCGCCGCGGCCGTTCCGGCGCGATGCTCGATAACCCAGCCCTCTTTGTTGACCTGAGGGGCCTGGGTGATCACGAGCGAACCCGCCGGGACGTCTTTGCGAATGATGGTGCCGCCGCCCGAGTAGACGCCGGCGCCGATGTGCACAGGGGCGACGAACACGTTATGCGCACCGGTGCGCACCTGTGGGCCGACCGTCGAGCGGTGCTTGTGCACGCCGTCGTAGTTCGCGAAGATCGTGCCCGCACCGATGTTCGAGCCCTCGCCGATCTCGGCGTCGCCCGCATAGCTGAGATGCGGCAGCTTGGCACCGTGGCCGATGGTGACGTTCTTCGTCTCGACGAACGTGCCGATCTTGCCCTCGTTGCCCAGAACGGTGCCCGGACGCAGGTACGAGAACGGCCCGACGTGCGCGTTCTCGCCGATGCGGGCAGAGAGCGAGTGGGTGCGGCAGACCTCGGCGCCGAAGCCGACCTCGGTATCGACCAGTGTGGTGTCCGGGCCGATCACGGCTTCGTCCTGCACGACGGTCGTGCCGCGCAGCTGGGTTCCGGGCAGCAGCGTGACGTCCTGCCCCAGTTCGACGGTCACGTCGACCCAGGTGCTCGCGGCGTCCTGAATGGTGACGCCGGCCAGGCGCCAGCGTCGGATGATGCGTCGATTGAGCTCGGTGGCGACCTCGGCCAGCTGCTCTCGATCGTTGATGCCCTGCACGAGCATCGGGTCGTCGATGACGTGGGCGGCGACGGGTCGCCCTTCGCGCACCAGCACGCCGACGGCGTCGGTGAGGTACTTCTCGTTCTGCGCATTGTCGACGCCCACCTGGGCGAGCGAGCGGCGCAGGTCGTTGGCCTGGAAGAGATAGGTGCCGGAGTTGACCTCGTCGATGAGCAGCTGCTGCTCGGTCGCGTCACGCTGTTCGACGATCGCCTCAAGGTCGCCGGATGCCGTGCGTACGACCCGGCCATAACCCGTCGGGTCTGCGATTCGTGCAGTCAGCACGCTTGCAGCCGCCCCGCTGGCACGGTGCGCGGTGATGAACTCGGCCAAGGCATCCTCGCCCAGCAACGGCACGTCACCGCTCGTGATCAGCACATCGCCGACGAACCCCTCGTCGAGCACGTCGAGACCCGCTTCGGCAGCGGCACCGGTGCCGGGGATCTCTCCCTGCTCGGCGATCTCGACGCGGCGCAGCAGTGTGCGGGCGGCCTCTTCGACGCGCTGACGCTGATGACGGACGACGAGAACCACACGCTCTGGTTCGAGCGCATCGGCTGCGGCGAGCACGTGCCCGATGAGCGGCCGACCGGCAAGCGCGTGCAGCACTTTGGGCGTCGCAGACTTCATGCGGGTTCCCTGCCCTGCCGCCAGAATGATCACTGCCAAGTTGCTGTCAGCCATTTGCCTGAGCTCCCATCGGTTCGACTGCGCTCCGCCTCCAGGATTCGAACCTGGTCTTCACAGCTCCAAAGGCTGTCGTGCTGCCGTTACACCAAGGCGGACCGGCAGCGAGACTGCCGCAGACCACTTTACTCGTGGCTGATCGTCTGCTGCCACCTCGCTGCAGAAGACCCCGCACTCTCCAGCTGCTTCGCAGCACCTTGCCGACCGGTTCCACGTCGGCTTCTTCTGCGCAATGTCGCAGGCAGTGCATACGATGTCATTCATGGATCTGACACTCGGCGCGCTGCCTCTCGACCTCGTGCTGCTGGGCATCATCACGTGGCAGACCGTCAGCGGTGCGCGGCGCGGTCTCGCGCGAGTCGCGCTGCGTCTTGCCGGCATGGTGGTGGGCGGTTTCGCCGCCTGGCTCACCATCCCTTGGGTCGTGACTTTGGGAGGCAACGGTGCGACCCGCATCGCGATGGTCATGATCGTGGGGTTGGGGCTCGTCGTCATCGGCGGCAGCATCGGCGGAGCGATCGGCCGATCGATCGGCGGTGTGCTCGAACGCGTGCGGCTCGGTGCCGTGAACAGGCTGTTGGGCGCCGTGGCCGGGCTGCTCGCAAGCAGCCTGATGATCGGGCTGGTCTCTTCGGCGGTCTCGGGAATCGGTGCCCCGTGGCTCACTCAGGCGCTGAGTTCGTCTCGCGTCGTCACCGTGATCGACGGACTGATGCCGAGCAGCCTGCGATCGACTGCCACACTTTGGGGCCAGAACGCCATCGACGAAGGCCTGCCTTGGGTCGTCGAGGCGCTGGGCGGTGTGTCGCAAGAGCCATCGCTACCTCAAGTCGATCTGGAGACACCCCAGCTCACCCAGGCGGCGAAGTCGGTCGTGCGCATCAGCGGCCCCGCATACGCATGCGGGCAGGAGCAGACCGGCTCGGGGTTCGTGGTCAGCGATGATCGAGTCGTCACGAACGCCCATGTGGTGAGCGGCGTCTCAGAGCCGGTCGTCGAGGTGCCCGGCAAGCCCGCGAAGAGCGGCCGCATCACGTATTT
The DNA here is from genome assembly GCF_008831225.1 of Pseudoclavibacter sp. CFCC 13611. NCBI lineage: Bacteria > Bacillati > Actinomycetota > Actinomycetes > Micrococcales > Microbacteriaceae > Pseudoclavibacter > Pseudoclavibacter sp. CFCC 13611. The sequence continues at coordinate 15,165 of NZ_WBKE01000003.1, forward strand.
CGACCCGAAGGCCGATCTCGCCGTCATCGACGTCGACGGGCTCGGGGCCCCCGTGCTGCCGCTGGCATCCGCCGCAGCCATCGGTCGCGGCACACAGGGCGCGGTGCAGGGCTACCCCGGTGGCGGCCCGTTCACCTCGGGCCCGGCAAGCGTCATGGCTGCCGGCACTGTTGACTTCAGCGGCTCAGGCCCGCGCGACGTGCTCACCTTGGCGGCGAACGTGCAGCCGGGCAACTCGGGCGGCCCGTTGATCACCACAGACGGCGAGATTGCCGGTATGGTCTTCGCCAAAGAAAGGTCGGTGCCGAACGTGGGCTATGCGATTCCGCTCAGCGATCTCAAGCCCGTGGTGCAGAAAGCCCCCGGGCTCACTGCGACGGTGAGCTCAGGGAGCTGTACCACCGACTGAGTGAACGCGGGGGCTTCGAGACGAACGGTGGGGTCAGTGCTCGAGTTCGACGCCCTGTTCGTGTAGTCGCGCGTGCATCCGCTGGACGCGTGCGTCGCCGATATCAAACTCGACCATGTCGACGCACCGTTCGGGTTGAGATCGCTTCTGCAGACCGACGCCATGGGCGCACGAGCCGCCCGCTGCTGTGGACCGCCGAGAACGTGAGCATCCGGCCGCGAACGTGCCGACATACCGTCTCAATAGGCAGTGGAGCCACGGTTGATGCCACCGTCGAAGCCACCGTCAATGCCGCGCTCATGCAGTGGGAGGTCGCTGCGGCTGCGGCGTAGGTGCAAGCGCAGAATCTGCGGGTTCCACGGACAAGACCTCGGCGAAAGTGCAGAACCTGCGGGCATCAGCCGATGAAGCCCGCACCTTCTACACTCTCGACGCGCATATGACGGATTCTGCACACTCAACGAGTAAAAGCACCAGTCTGAACCAACGAAAGCACAGAACCTGTGTTTTTCTGCGGTCAGGCCTTGGCGAGAGCGCAGAATCTGCCCGGTTCAGGTGCAGGGCCTGAGCGAGCGCAGAACCTGCCCGGTTCAGAGGCAGGGCCTGAGCGAGCGCAGAACCTGCGGGTTCCAGAGAGCAGGGCCCAGAGAGCAGGGCCCAGCGAGAGTGCAGAACGTGCGACTATCCCTCGAGCTGCTCCGCGAGGTCGAGCCACTCGGCCTCAAGCTCATCGATTTCGCCGCTGGTCGACCTGCGCAGCGCATCGATCTTCGAGAGCCCCTCGAAGTCGCTCTGGTCGGCCGCGGCGAGATCGGCATCGACCTTCGTCAGCGCATCGCGCGCCTTGGCCAGCTTGCGCTCGAGCGCCTGAAGCCGCTTTTCGGCGGCCCGACGCTCGGCACCACTCAGCCCCGCGGCGGATGCACCGCTCGCCCCCGCCCCCGAAGCCGCGCCCGCTGCGTGACCGGCCCCGCTCGCGGCGCGAGATGAGGACGGGGTCTTGTCGGCATCCGCCGAAGAGCCCTCATGCGCAGCAGCGTCGAGCCGCAGGAATTCGTCGACCCCGCCGGGCAGGTGCCGCAGTGTTCCGCCGATCAGGGCGTACTGGTCGTCGGTCACGCGCTCCAGGAAGTAGCGATCGTGCGACACGACGATCAGCGTGCCGGGCCAGGCGTCGAGCACGTCTTCCATGGCGGCGAGCATGTCGGTGTCGAGGTCGTTGGTGGGTTCGTCGAGCACGAGCACGTTCGGCTCGTCGAGCAGGGTGAGCAGCAGCTGCAGGCGGCGGCGCTGGCCTCCGCTGAGATCGCGCACGGGGGTCGACAGCTGCACGCTCGAGAAGCCGAGCCGTTCGAGCATCTGCGACGGGCTGAGGTCTTCGTCGCCGACCTTGTAGGTCGTGCGCACTCGGCCGATGACCTCGCGCACGCGGTCGTCGTTCACCGCGTCGAGTTCGTGCAGCTCCTGGGTGAGCTCGGTGAGCTTGACGGTCTTGCCGACCTTGATGCGGCCGGCCGTGACCGCGGTGCCGTCGCCTGCGTCGAGCTGGGCGGCCTGGGTCGATCCGGCCTTGGCCGAGGCCTCTTTGATCAGGCTCAGCAGTGTCGACTTGCCGGCGCCGTTCGCACCGAGCAGCCCGAGTCGATCGCCGGGGCCGATTCGCCACTCGACGTCGTGCATGAGCACATGCTCGTCGTACTGCACCGTCACGCCCAGCACGTCGATGACGTCTTTGCCCAGACGAGAGGTCGCCATCGACTGCAGCCGCACGCGGTCGCGAACGGGCGGCACGTCGGCGATCAGCTCGTTGGCCGCCTCGATGCGGAACTTCGGCTTCGAGCTGCGCGCCGGCGCACCGCGGCCGAGCCAGGCCAGCTCTTTGCGCATCAGGTTCTGACGCTTGGCCTCGACCGCCGCTGCCTGCCGGTCGCGCTCGACGCGCTGCAGAATGTAGGCCGCGTACCCGCCTTCAAAGGGCTCGACAGTGCCGTCGTGCACCTCCCAAGTGTCGGTGCAGACCGCGTCGAGGAACCACCGATCGTGCGTAACCATGACGAGGCCGCCGGCGTTCTTCGGCCAGCGCTGCTTGAGGTGCCGAGCAAGCCAGGTGATGCCCTCGACATCGAGGTGGTTGGTGGGCTCGTCGAGAAAGAGCACATCCCAGTCTTGCCGCAGCAGGGCCGCGAGCGCGACGCGACGACGCTGGCCTCCGCTGAGCGCACCGGTCGTAGCGTGCCAGTCGAGGTCGCCGAGCAGACCCTGCAGCACGTCTCGCACCCGCGGCTGCGACGCCCACTCGTGTTCAGGCAGATCGCCCACCACTGCGTGGCCGACCGTCTCGTCGGGGTCGAGGTCTGGTGTCTGGGCGAGCACTCCGACGGTGATGCCGCCGCGACGGGTGACCCGGCCGGTGTCGGGCTGCATCTCGCCGGCGAGCAGTCGCAGCAGCGTGGTCTTGCCGTCACCATTGCGGCCGACGATGCCAATGCGCTGCCCTTCGGCGAGGCCGAGCGAGAGGTCGTCGAAGACGTCTTTGGTGGGGTAACTGAGGCTGATGTGTTCGGCGCCGAGAAGATGTGCCATTCGACAAGGGTACCGCGCCGGTGCAGCGGTGCGGCGGTGTGCCGGTGCGGCGGGGTTCGGCGAGACGAGGATGCTGGGTCGGGTAATGAGCTGCACCGGCATCCCGCACGTGTCAACCGAATGGATGACACCGGCGATGCCCCCAGCCCCCGCACATTCAGTCAGCCGGTCGATGTGCTCGAGCACTGCATCCGGCGAATATTGGGTCATGGCTCAAACAGACGATCCCACACACCCCGCAAACTCGGTTCATGCAGGCGAACCAGCACTCGCGCCAATGCCGGCCCTCGCACCTGAACCTGCACGAGCTGCAGCCCCCACACCCGCACCGATCGCGGTGCGCGGTCTCTCAAAGTCGTATCGCGGCCGAAAGGTGCTCGACGACATCACCCTCGAGGTGCGCAGCGGAGAGACGCTCGCGCTGCTCGGGCCAAATGGCGCCGGCAAGACCACCTTGGTCGAGACGATCGTCGGCTTTCGCCGTCCCGACCAAGGCAGTGTGCGACTGGTGGGATCCGACCCGCGACACTCAACCCGAGACATGCGCAATCGCGTCGGGGTCGTGCTGCAAGAGACTCAGGAGTCAGGCGTGCTCACCGTTCGCGAGCAGCTCACGCACTTCGCCGGTATGTACGACGATCCGTGGCCGGTCGACGACCTGATTGCGAGCGTCGGCCTCACTGCCGCAGCCGACCGACGCGTGCGAGCACTGTCAGGTGGGCAGCGCCGACGTCTCGACGTCGCCCAGGGAGTCGTCGGACACCCCGAGGTGCTCTTTCTCGACGAGCCGACCACCGGCTTCGATCCGCAGGCGCGCACCGCATTCTGGCACCTGATCGACTCGATCAAAGCCAGTGGCACCACCATCGTGCTCACCACGCACTACCTCGAAGAGGCCGCGCATCTCGCTGACCGCGTCGCCGTCATGGTCAACGGCCGTCTGGTCGCGCTGGGCAGCGACCTGGCCCAGACGCCGACCCTCGCCGATCGGCCCGAGCTGCACTTGCCGACTGTGCAGTGGCACGAGGACGGCCGAGACCGCTCCGAGACCACCGCGACGCCGGGTGCACTGATCGTTTCGCTCACTGCCCGGCTTCAGGGCGAGCCCGAGCACCTCGAAGTGCGCCGGCCCACCCTGGCCGACGCCTACCTCGCCCTGATCGGCGAAAACTCCAGAAGCAGCACCGATGAAAGGCCCGCAGCATGAGCACACAGACGATGATCCAGCAGCGCTCTCCGCAGCAGGGGAAGGCACGGCCGCCGAAAGCCAGACGACCGCACCGCCCGTCTCTTGCAGCACTGGCGCTTGCGCGCATCGGCGTGGAGCTGCGCAGCTACCGCCGTCAGCCTGACACCGTGTTCTTCACGTTTCTGTTCCCGGTGATGATGCTCTGCATCTTCGCGACGGCCTTCTCGAACCTGTCATTCGGCCCAGACGACCTCGGGCTGACCGCCGCCGGCTACTACCTGCCCGCGATGCTCGCCAGCGGTGTGCTGCTCAGCGGTTTTCAGAATCTCGGCTCCGACCTCGCCGTCGAACGATATGACGGCACGCGCAGGCGCCTCGCCCTGACTCCCCTGCCCGTCGCCGCCTATCTGCTCGGCAAACTCGGCCTCGTGCTGATCACCGCTTTGGTGCAGGCGGTGCTGCTCATCGCCGTGGCCCGTTTCGCCTTCGATGTGCCTCTGCCCGATTCCTGGTCAGCCTGGACGACCTTGATCTGGGTCTTTCTGCTCGGGCTCGGCACGTCGGTCGTGTTGGGCTTTCTCGTCTCGTATCTGCCGCGCAGCGCAAAGAGTGCCACAGCCGTCATCCTGCCACCGGTGCTCATTCTGCAGTTCGTCTCGGGCGTCTACCTGCAGTTCTCGCAACTGCCCGAGTGGTTGCAGAATGTCGCCTCGGTGTTTCCGCTCAAGTGGATCGCCCAGGGCTTTCGCGCAGCCCTGCTGCCTGACCAGTTCGCGGTGCTCGAGCGTGGCGAGGCCTGGCACCTGGGTCTCGTCGCGACGGTCTTGGCCGTGTGGTTCGTCTCTGGCTTGGTCGTGACCCTGCTCACGTTCAGATGGGTGCCCGGTGACCGCCGATGATCCCTGTCTGCGGATGCCGAATCCGGCGAGCTCTCCCGAGAGGCCAGGCCGCGGACACGTGCGGCTAGGCTGATGGACATGCCCGACCTCATCGCTGACGCATCCGTCGACGGGCGCACGCGGGCATCCACCGACGAGCACGCCCAGCGCTCGTGGCGTTGGGTGTGGTCCCTGCTCTTCATTGCGGTGACCGTGGCTCTCGCCACCTCGACCGTGCTGTCGTGGTACGCCGAAAGCGGTACAGGCACTGGCGTCGGCGCCGATTCGCAGTGGGCCAACGACTTTCGAGCCTCGCCGCTCGCCTTGGTGATGTCATTGACGGGCTCAGCCGTCTTTCTGTTCGCCTGGCTGGTCTTCGGCCGCAGGGCGATGGCTTCGACGGCACGACTCGATCGGCAGCTCGTCGCCGGCCGCACGGTGCCGCCACGCGCGATGCGCAGCCACGCCGCACAGGTGATGCGGTACTTCGCCGTCGCGATCCCCGGGCTGATGCTCGCCCTGACCGGCGACCCGCAGATGGCGACGCTGCAGGCGGTGTTCTATCCGAGCCTGTGGATGCTCGCGCGCGGGCTTCGACGCGGGCTGATCTGGAATCTGATCACCGCAGTCAGCGTCACCGCGGGGCTTCTGCTCGGCGCATGGGGTGACAGCGGCTGGACCGGCCTGTCGTCAAGCGATGCCGGCGACGGCACGTTGCCGACCGAGCTGCTGCGAGCCGGATCGATCGGCGTCGTCTCCTGGCTGTTCAGCACCGCGATGGGCGTCTGGCTGACGATGGCGTTCACTCGCGGACACGAGCGCGAGGTGCTGCTCAACCAGCTGCGCCGGCAGGAGGCAGAGCTCTCAGCAGAGCGAGCCGATCTGGCTGCCGAACGCGAGCGCGCTCGCATGGCGGCCGATCTACACGACACCGTCTCGCAGAGCATCGCCGGCATCGTCATGCTCGCGCAGCAGGGTGCACGAGAGCAGAGCCCCGAGCGGTCAGCCCAGCTGTTCGCAGTCATCGAGTCGAGCGCCAATCAGGCGCTCACCGAGGCCCGGTCGTTGGTAGCCGCTACCAGCACTGTGGGGCTCAGCTCGGCAACCGGCCTGGCGCCCGCGCTCGCGCAGGCCTGTGAGCGCTTCGCGCGTGAGACCGGCATCGATGTGCGCACCGACTTCATCACTGTGGATGATCAGTCGATGACACAAAGACGACAGACGCTGCTCGTCCGCGCTGCGCAGGAGGGGCTCGCGAACGCACGCAAGCACGCTGGTGCTGGTGTGGTGCAGGTGGTGCTGCGCAGGGCATCCGCCGGCGATGCGGTCACTCTCACCGTGACGGATGACGGGCGTGGCCTGCCGCCCGGGTTCACTGTGGCGAGCAGCCACGGGTTCGGTCTGCCCGGTCTCGAACAGCGCATCGCTCAGGCCGGCGGCGCCCTGACCCTGCGTTCTCGGCAGCCGCACGGCACGATTCTGGAGGCGACCCTGTGAGCACGATTCGACTGGCGATCGCCGACGACCACCCCATCGTGCGCAGCGGACTCGTCGCGCTGCTCGGCGACCTGACCGGCATCGACCTGATCGGCGAGGCGAGCGACGGCAACGAGGCGGTGGCGCTGGTCACGGCTGAGCACCCCGATGTGCTGCTGTGCGATCTGCGCATGCCCGGACGTGACGGGGTCGAGGTCACGCGGGTCGTCTCAGAGCAGGCCCCAGAGACACGGGTGATCATCCTGACGACGTATGAGGATGACGCGGCAATCGTGGCAGCTATCGCTGCGGGGGCCAAAGGCTACCTGATCAAGGCCGCACCTGCGGATGAGCTCATCGCAGGAGTGCGTGCCGTGGTCGCGGGCGAGGTCGCTCTGTCTCCACAGGTGGCGACTGCACTGGTGTCACGGCTGCAGCGCAGCGCTGTGCCGGATACCGCAGGTGCCGATTTCCCAGAGGCTTCTGAAGTCGATGAGGTGGTGGAAGTCGCGGCGGATGCGCTCAGGTGGACTCATGCCCGACGGATCAGCCCTTTGTCTCCGCGAGAGACCGAAGTGCTGCGGCTGGTCGCACAGGGGATGCGCAATGCGCAGATCGCCGAGCGCCTCTACATCTCTGAGCCCACTGTGAAGACGCATCTGCTGCGCACGTACCAGAAGCTGGAGGTCAACGACCGCACCCGCGCGGTGACCAAGGCTCTCGAACTCGGGCTGATCTGACCACATCCGAGTCTGGGCCAACGCAGGAAAGGCGGGCCTGCGCGAGACCGCAGCCTCACAGCACGTGCGAACCGCGCGCAGGGCTCGAGACCACACTGGCCTGATGTCCGCGAGCCAGCAGCGACTGCGCGAGCGCCGCAGCATGATGCGCATCACCGGCCAGGAGCGCGATCGTCGGCCCCGACCCTGACACGATGCCTGCGACGGCACCGAGGTCACGCGCCTCGTCAAGCGTGCGGTGCAGGCTCGGGCGCAGACTGATCGCCGCAGCCTGCAGGTCATTGCGCAGGTGCCTGCCCAGCTGCTCCGGATCACCCGTTGCCAGCGCAGTGACCACGGATTCAGCCTCCGAGAGCGCCCGAGCCTTGCCCGTCGCATCGATCTCGCCGTCGTCGACCAGCTCGTCAAACCGGCGATAGACGTCGACCGTGCTCAGCCCCTCGGCCTGCGTCACCAGCACCCAGTGGTAGGACTCGCGCGTGATCACAGCCGTCAGACGGTCGCCCCGCCCTGTGCCGATCGCCGTACCACCGACCAGACTGAACGGCACGTCAGCACCGAGTTCCGCCGCCATCTCGCTGAGCTGCTCGCGCGCGACCTCGAGCCGCCACAGCTTGGCGAGTGCGACCAGCGTGCCTGCGGCATCCGCCGAACCGCCGGCCATGCCGCCCGCGATCGGCACCCGCTTGCGCACCATGCACGCAGCGGCCAGGTTCTCGGGTGACGATGCGGTGCGCAGATCTGCGGCGCGCGAGGCAAGCAGCCGACCGGCACGCAGCACGAGGTTGTCGTCGTCGACGAGCAGAGAGTGACTGCCGGTGAAGTGCAGCGACCATTCCGGGGCCCAGCGCACTGAGATGTCTTCATAGAGATCGACCGCCTGAAACACGTTGACGATCTTGTGGTACCCGTCGTCATACTGCCCGCCCACGGCAAGCAGCAGGTTGATCTTGCCCGGCGTGCGGGTCACGATCGGCGGCGATGCGGGATGCATGGCCCCAAGTCTAGCCGCGGCGGGCTCGACGATCGCACCACCGCGCACGGTACCCTGACTGCGTGCCCACCATCGAACTGCATGACCTCGACGACCCACGCCTGAGCGACTTCGCGCGGCTGACCGACTCGGCGCTGCGGCGTCGCATCGACAGTGAGCGCGGGCTCTACCTGGCCGAGTCGAAGTTCGTGTTCGAGCGCGCGCTGGCCGCCGGGCACGAACCGCGTTCAGTGCTGGCCGAGCGCAGCGCACTGCCCGAGGTCGGGTTTCTGCTGACCGCTGCCGGTTTCGGGGATGCCGCACGCGAGCAGGTGGGGCTGCCGCCGGTTCCGGTGTTCACCGGCGAGGCCGCCGTGCTCGAACGACTGACCGGCTTCGAACTGCATCATGGCGTGATCGGGTGCATGAATCGGCCCGCCCCGCTCGATGCGGCTGATGTGATCGCCGGGCGCACGGCGGCGGATGCTGCAGGCGGAACCGACAGACGGCGTCTCGTCGTGATCGAGGGCGTGGTCGATCCCACGAATGTGGGGCTGATCTTTCGGTCGGCCGGAGCGCTCGGAGCCGACGGCATTCTGCTCACGCCCCGCACTGCAGACCCGCTGTATCGCCGGGCGGTGCGCATGAGCATGGGCACGGTGCTGCAGGTGCCGTGGGCGCATGTCGGCGGATGGCGCGAACTCGGCCCGCAGCTGCATGACGCCGGCTATCACGTGGCGACACTCGCACTCGACGAGCGATCGGTCACACTTGACGAGTTCGCCGAGCAGGTGCGCTCGATGCCCTATCGTTTCGCCCGCCTCGCGCTCGTGCTCGGGTCTGAGGGCTACGGCGTCTCAGACGCCTGTCTGCGCACGGCAGACACACTGGTCGAGATTCCGATGGCTCACGGCATCGACTCGCTCAACGTCGCGGCATCGAGTGCCGTGGCGATGTGGGCACTGCGGTGACGACTCTGCACCGATAGTGCACGGACGTCGTGGGGCAGCCGCCGTCGCTGAGGGCCGAACGCAGCTGCGGCACGAGGCGAAGCTCAGATGCGCCGACGGCCGAGACCGGTAGTACGGGCGAACTGGTCGACCGTCACCGTCTGCTGCGGCCATGGGTCGTCGAACTCCTCGCCGCTGCGCCATGCCATGACCTCTTCCGGAGTGCACAGGCACTGCTCAAGCCGAGCGAGAAACGCGCGGGTGTCGGAGTCTTCGCCGAGGAGGGTGATGCTCGTGCGCCGGTCGCCGAAGACCGGGTCGATCTCGTCGACCTCACGCTGCAGCTGCTCGATTTCGCGCGGCAGCAGTCTGCGCCGCTCTGCCTCGCGAGAGGAGGTCTGCGCGTCGGCGACCGCGCGCTGCTCGCGGTCGAGCACACCCGACTTCCAGTAGCCGAAGAACTCAAGGTTCACGCCCCCGGCCGCCTGGTTCCAGAGCAGCACTTTGTCGTCGCGCGTGGGAATCCAGGTCATGCCCTTGCTGCGGTAGAGCGTCTGCGGCAGTGCGGTCGTGTATGCCTCCCAGAGCCTGCGAGGATGAAACGGACGCGCATCGTCAAGCACCAGCGACACCAGCCGACCGGTCTCTGGATGCTCTGTGTCACGCTGCTCGGTCTCGCGACCCAGCTGCGCCACTCGGTCACGAGGATGACGCGGCTGTGCGAGCACTGCGTCGAGCCGCAGGTTGCCGAAGCGCAGACCGGTGATGCCCGCATAGGGGTTGAGCCGGTGCAGGGCGGCAGCGGTGCGTGTGACCTGCTCGGGCTCGAGCTTGTCGAGCTTGGTCAGATAGACCTCTGAGGCGAACATCACCTGCTCGGCGATCAGCGACTCGACCCCGAGCGTGCCAGCGCCGAGCTGACGGGCCACCTGATCGGCGATCAGCTCTCCGCAGGCGAAGTCGTCGCGCAGCATCGCCGCGTCGACGAGCGAGAGAAACCCGTGCAGCTGCAGGCGCGGATGCCGGGTGAGGGCTTTCACGAGCGGCCAAGGTCGCGTGCTGCCTGAGGTCTCGATGAAGATGTGCTCAGGCTGATAGCCGTCGAGCATCTGCTCGGCAGTGGCGATCAGCTTGGGCAGCAGCTCGGCGCTGTGCACGCTGCCGCCCTTGATGCTGGCGAAGTTGCCCATCTCGTGGCTGACCACTTCAGTGTCTTCGACCACCAGACCGTCAACGTCGAGCGAGCTCATGTCATTGACGATCACCGCGGGCCGCAGGTGCGGCGTGCGCTGCCAGGCCTGTACCAGCAGGCTCTGCAGCAGAGTGGTCTTTCCCGCACCGAGAAAGCCGTTCAGCACAGTGACCGCAACAGGCTGATTCTGCCGACGGTGCTGCGCACGTTTGCGCGGGTCTCCACTGCGCGACAGCGAGCGACTATTATTGCGAGCCATTCTCATAACGATACCACGCGGCCCAGTCGCGGTCTCGGACACATGGACAGCCGTTAGGCTGGCTCTATGGCCCGACTTGATGACGCTCATGGCGCTGATCCGGCTCAGCAGCTCACTTTGGAGCGCATCGTCACGGAGGCCCGCGCGCTGCTCGAGACCGGAGGCTACTCCGCATTGACGATGCGTGCCCTCGCTGCACGCCTCAGCTCACGGCCGATGAGTCTCTATCACTACGTGCGCAATAAGTCGGAGCTGCTCACGCTCGCGCTGTCTGACGCCGCCGCAGAGATCGACTGGGCCATTCCCAGCGGAACACCGGTCGAGCGCATGGTCGAAGTGGGCGTCGAGGTGCATGAGAACCTCAGCAGGCTGCCCTGGGTCGTGCCGATTCTGTCGCGCGGCACCAATATCGGTCTTTCTGCACTGGCCTCGACTGAGCACTTCTTCGCCGCCGCAGCTGACGCCGGCCTCGACGACGCCGCGATGCTCGCCCTCTGGCGAGGAGTCTGGTACCTCATCTCGGCCGACCTGCAGATGCAGGCGGCGGCTGCCGAACGCAGCAGCGACGAACGTGCCTGGTATGAGACGACCGACAGCGAGTGTGTGCAGGGCCTGACACAGGTCAGCAGGCTGCTGCCGCACTGGCGAGAGCTCTCTGCCGGGTACTCGCTGCAGACGTCCGTACGAGCGCTGGTGACCGGAACGGTGCTGCAGCACCGCGCTGCCGGCGCGCCCACCAGCAGCACTGCTGCGCAGGAGTGACGAGTCAGACCAGCCGCCAGCCGGAGGCCGCAGCGCGAGCTTCACAGAACGAACGGTACTGACCGGGCTGTGCGATCAGCTCATCGTGTGTGCCACGCTGTACGACATACCCGTTGTTTCCGAGCACCACGATCTGATCGGCCGACCGAATCGTGTCGAGTTTGTGCGCGATGACCAGCAGCGTGGCCTCTTTTCGCAGGTGCTGCATCGACGCCATCACATGCGCCTCGTTCTCCGGGTCGAGTGCGCTGGTCGCCTCGTCAAGCAGCACGATCGGAGCGTGTTTGAGCAGTGCACGAGCGATCGACACGCGCTGACGCTCACCACCTGACAGCGCGTGCCCGCCCTCACCGACGCGGGTCTGCCAGCCGTCTGGCAGACGACGAACGATCTCGGTCACGCCCGCGAGGTCTCCGGCGGCATGGATCTCAGCATCCGTCGCCGAGCCGTCGCCCACTCGGATGTTCGCCTCGAGCGTGTCGTCGAAGAGATAGACGTCTTGAAACACCATCGAAAGCTGAGCCATCAGATCGGCCGTCGTCTGGTCGCGCACGTCTGCGCCTCCCACACGGACGACTCCGCGGTCGACGTCGTAGAAGCGCGCGACGAGCTTCGCGACGGTCGTCTTGCCACACCCCGACGGCCCGACCAGCGCACACATCGTACCCGCGGGCACCTCGAAGCTGACGTCGTGCAGCACCGGATGCTCGGCGTCGTAGCCGAAGTCGACGTGGTCGATCTCGATGCGACCGGGCACAGTCGAAACCGCAGAGGTCTCGGGTTCGGGCAGCCCCTGCGTCGTCAGAATCTCATTGACGTGCTCGACCATGACGTGGCGTTCTTCGTTGGCGACCACCATGCCGCCGAGGTCTTCGAGCGTCTGAACGAACCGCAGCGATAGCCCGATGAACGCAATCGTCTCGATCGGCCCCATCACCTCGCCGAGCGCCAGACGCACCGCGATGGTGATCATCGCGACGACGATGAGCTGACCGACGAGGCCGTGCAGCATGTTGGCGAGGGTTCCCCACCAGAGGTCGATGCGACCGGCGACCACCGAACGCTCGTTCGCTGCACGCAACGGCTCGAAGTCGCCCGAACGACCGGTCGAGCGCAGCGCGCCCTGGCAGCGCGCATATTCGACGATGCGGTCGCCGAGTTCCTCTTCGGCCGGTTCGCTGATGCGCTTGCCGCGAGTGATCGCCCTGCGGCCGAGCCAGAGGGCCACGAGATAGATCGGCACCGCGACGGTCAGCACCAGGCCGAGGCGCCAGTCCCAGATCCAGCTGCCGATGACCATCACCACGGCGGTGGCCGCGTTGGCCGCCATCGAGGCGAGCATGTGCGCCAGCGACTCACCGAGCATCAGCACCTCACGCGACACCAGTCGCGACATGCGCCCGGCCGCCGAATCACGGAACCACCCGAGCGGCAGACGCGCCAACCGATCACCGATGCGACGGTGCACGTTCTTGACCAGGTCGAGGGCGACTGTGTAGTTCGTGATCGCCAGCCAGTACTCGGCGATCATGCCGATCACGGCCAGGGCGACGAAGGCCCACATCCATCCGGTGAAGGTCAGGCCCCAGATCGTGCCCCCTGCCGCGAGCGCGACAGCCGCAGGCAGCAGGGCGACGAGCGCGATGCCGCGCAGCACGCCGGATGCGATGGCAAGCACGAGGGTGAGCGTCAGCTGACCGCGGGCGGGTTTCGACACCAGCCGTGCGAACCGCGCGATCATCTCGGGAGCGTGCACGATTTCGTCTTCGGGAATCGTGCCGACCTCTGCGCCGCCACGTGTGCTGGGACGCTGTGCTGAAATGTTCATGCCTGGCCCTCCTGTCGCTGAGCTGCTGAGTCGTCTGTCGCGGTGTGCGCCAGCTCTGCCATCTGCTCGCCGGTCGCCCGCCGAAGAGCTGCGTAGTGCGGTTCGTCGACCAGTTCTTCGTGGGTGCCCTGTGCGAGCACACGGCCGCGGTCGAGCACCACGATGCGATCGGCTCCGGCGACCGAGGCCGGCCGATGCGCGATCACCAGCACGGTGCGCCCCTGCACGAGCCGGTTCAACGCCTTCTGAATCTCGGCCTCAGACTCGGGGTCGGTGAACGCGGTGGCCTCGTCGAGCAGCAGCACCGGCGCATCGGTGATGAGCGCCCGAGCGATCGCGATGCGCTGCTGCTGCCCGCCCGACAGTGCGGTGTCGTCGCCGAGCACCGTGTCGTAGCCGTTCGGCAACGTCATGATGAAGTCATCGATCTGTGCGTCACGGGCAGCCGTTCGTACCCGCTCAAGCGAAGCATCCGGCCGAGCCAACGCGATGTTGTCGCGCACGCTCATGCGCAGCAGCTGCGGATCCTGCAGCACGAACGCGACAGTGCGATAGAGCTCGTCACGCGGAATGTGCCGCACGTCGGCGCCACCAATCGTGACCGTGCCCGAGCACGGGTCGTCGAATCGCGCCACCAGAGTCGCGAGCGTCGACTTGCCCGACCCGCTCGGCCCGATCAGCGCGGTGGTGCTGCCCTCGGCGAGGTCGAGCGTGACGTCGTCGACGGCCAGCAGGTCGCCGTATCCGTAGCTGACGTGGTCCAAGCGCACGGCGTGCCCCTGCGGATGCTGTGGCGTGGCGCTGTCGACGAGCGCGTCGACGTGCAGCACCTCTTCGATGCGCAGCGCGGCCCCACCAGCGAGCTGGTAGGCCCACTGGCTGGTACCGATCGTCGTGATCGACGCGGGCAGCACCAGAGCGATCAGCGTCGTGGTGAGCACCTGCACCGGGGTCACCCAGCCGGCGCCGACCATCGCAGCGCCTCCGCCGAGGTTGATCAGCAGCAGCACCGCTGGCGAGACGACCGCCATCGACAGCGACGAGGTCTTGAGCATCGGACGCACCCAGTTGAGATAGAACTCGCTGAATTCATCTGCTGCCTGTGCGTAGTTACGGTGTGCACGGCCGACCTGTCCGAACGCCTTCACCACGGTGATGCCGCTGACGAACTCGACCATTGTGGCCGAGACCTTGCCCAGCTTCGTGTCCATCTCGGCGGTCTTCTTGCCCATGTCACGGTAGCCAAGCAGCTGCAGTGCCAGGTAGATGGGGAAGATCGCGATGGTCAGCAGCCCGAGCCGCCAGTCGACGATGAGCGCATAGACGAACATCGCGATCGGCATTACGATCGCCGACGTCGTCTCGACCGGCGCGTGCGCGACGAGCGTGTGCAGCGTGTGCGTGTCGTCCTGCACTGCCTTGCGGATGCGACCCGAGGTCGCCGAGGTGAACCAGGCCAGCGGCGCACGCCCCAGAGTGCCGATGATGCGCCCGCGCAACAGCCCGCCGAGTTTCATGTCAGCGAAGTGGGTCACTGCGAGTGCGACGAAGTAGAGCACGAGCCGCCCGACGAACGTGCCGATCAGCACATTGAGGGCGACGCCCACTGCCTGCGCATCCGGGGCCCGCCCCTGCGCCCACCCTTCGAGCAGCAGCCCGCCCAGCCACACCAACGAGATGTACGGGAAGATCGCGAGCACCGCCGAGAGCCCCGCCAGCACACGCGCGACCAGTAGCCGCCCGGCGACCGGCCTCATCATGTCTTTCAGCGCGGCCCGGCCGGCCTTGTCTTTCTGCCTGGGGTCAGCGAGGTTCGGCGCCTCCTGCCCCTGTGGTCGCGACCGTTCACTCTGCTCAGCCTGCATGCTCTGACCTGCTTCTCGAGACTTCTGTGATGTGGATGCTCTGGCCGTCTGGGTGCTCGTCACCGAGACGGCTGATGGTGACGATGCGATCGGCGCATGCGTCGATGAGTTCGGGGTCATGAGTGATCACGATCACGACTGTGCCAGCCTCGGCCAGCTCGCGCAGGCACTCGGCGATGGCTCGCAGGTGCCGACGGTCGACTCCGCTGGTCGGCTCGTCAAAGACGCAGATCTGCGGTTGTCTGGCCACTGCCGCCGCGATGACCACGCGCTGCTTCTGCCCGCCGGAAAGCGACAGCGGATGTCGCTCGGCGAGGTCAGCCAGATCGAAGCGCTGGAGCAGCGCATCGATGTCGACCTCGTCTCGTGCCTGCGCATCGAGCCCGAGCCGCACCTCGTCGGCCACGCTGTCGCAGAAGAGCTGTCGGTGCACATCCTGCATGACCATGCCGCTGCGAGCCATACGAGCCTTCGGGAAGACACGCACACCGTCGAGACGCACGCTGCTGCCTCGGTCTTCGGCGGCCAGCCCGCAGATCACACGGGCGAGCGTGGTCTTGCCAACGCCGTTGGCCCCGACGATCACGCTGACCTGCCCGCGGGGAAACTCGAGGTGCGGGATGTCGAGCACGCCGTGTCTTCCGTAGCGAAACCGCACCGTATCGAGCACGAGTCCGTGTTCGGGCGTGGACGCACCTGGCTGTCGAGGCTCCTCCTGTGCTCGATTGCTTCGGCTCGCGATCTCACGGGGGAGTTCGCCTCGTTCGTCGGCGAGCCGTGACGGACCTGAGCCGGCATGGTCGGCGACCACGGCATCCGCATGCTCGGCGACCAGCAGGGCCGCAAGCGCAGCCGGCGCACGCAGCGTGCGCAGCCCGAGCGCAACCGCGGAGCTCTCGCTCAGTGCGCGAAACTCGTCACCAGACCAGCGATCATGCACCCGACCGTGGTCGAGCTGCAGCACCTGGTCGGCGAGGTCGCGCAGAAAGTAGAGACGATGTTCGGCGACCACGATCGCGTGGCCCTGAGCTTTGAGGCGGCCCAGCAGCTGGGCGAATTCGGCGATGGCGGCTGGTGAAAGGTTCGAGGTGGGCTCGTCGAAGAGCAGCACGCTCGTTCCGGCTGCGATCGCCTGTGCACAGGCCACTTTCTGCAGTTCTCCGCCAGAGAGCTGGCGCAGCCCACGGTCGAGCAGGTTCTCGATGCCCACCTGGCGTGCCGCGGCCACGCTGCGACGTTGGATCTCTGCCGGGTCAAGCCCGTAGTTCTCGTCTCGGAAAGCGAGCTCGCTGCGCACATCAGCAGTGAAGAACTGTGTGCGCGGGTTCTGGAACACGGTCGCTGTGGTGCGGCCGGCCTCCAACAGATCGGTTGCGGGCACATCGACGCCGGCGACCTCGACCACACCGGTCAGATCACCGTGATGAAAGTTCGGCACGAGTCCGTTCAGCAGACGCAATGCCGACGACTTGCCCGAACCGCTCGCGCCGCACAGCACGGTCAGTGTGCCCGCTGGCACTTCGAACGACAGATCGTCAAGCACGAGAACAGCCGGTGCACTCGAGACCGCATCTGCGTCGAGCGTCGGTCCGTAGGGCGAGGCGTCGGCATGCCCCTGCGCGTAGCTGAAGCGCACATCTTCGACGCGGATCATCGGAACGACCATGAGACCCCTACGTTCATCACAGAGACGGCGACCAGCACGCCCAGGAACACCAGCATGCCGGCATCGGCAAGACCGAAGCGCAGACGCACCACCGTGGTGGGACGCTCCGGTCGGCCGAGCCCGCGAATCAGAGCCGAGGCGCTGAGTTCGTCGGCAATGCGCGACGTCGAGGCGAGCAGTGGCAACAGCACATGTTGTGTAGTGCTGATCGGATGCAACGCGAGCGCGCTGGCACTCGAGGCGAGGCCTCGAAGCCGCATGGCATCCACGATGGCGCGAAGCTCATCGATGACGGTCGGCACGAAGCGCAGCACGACGGCGAGCGGCACAGAGATCAGTCGCGGCACACGCAGCGTGGCCAGCGCGGCGGTCAGCTCGCTGGGGCCCGTCGACAGCAGAAAGTAGGCGAAGTAGCCGATGGTGATCGCAAACCGGGCCACCCAGAAGCCGACGGCGACCAGCAGTGCAGGCAGCCAGCCCGTGATCAGGTGGGGCAGGGCAAGATACAGCGCAGTCGACACCGCATAGGTGATCGCATAGATCGCCAAGGGCTTGCGGTCGCGCAGGGTGGCGAGCAACAGCGCCACAGCGACAGCGGCGAGAAACTGTGCGAGCAGTGAGCCCGTGCCGTAGGCGATCGTGTTGATCAGGAACAGCGCAAGCAGTTTGGTACGTGGATCGAGCAGGGCCGTCGACCTCATGACCGACGGCACCTGCACGGTCGCAGCAGACAGCGTCTGCTGGGTCACAGGATGCCGGCTTTCGCGAAGCTGCGCTCAAGAATGCGCGAACCGATCCATGCGGCGACCAGCGAGACCACGAAGAGCAGCGCCAGGATGAGCACGAGGTTCAGCGGGGTGAACAGCTGCATCCAGGCCTCTGCGTACTCGGCGCCCATTGACGACCCCACGTACTCGGCATAGCCGGCGCGATCGTAGAACATCGGCAGGAACGGGCCGATCAGCCACAGCTGGAATATGCCGTAGGCCAGGATGTTGCGGCCCTTCGACCGGTAGCCTCCCGACTTTATGAGAGAGTCAGCGATCAGACCGCACGCGACCGCGATCGGAATGGTGCCCCAGAAGTGACCGGTCGCCACCATGAGCAATGAGGTGATCAGGGAGAGCAGCGTCATCGCGCCGAAGTTCGGCGTCTTGACCATGAAGAGCATGACGACCGTGCCGTTTACCAGAATGCCGACCACGTAGCCGACCACGCTGAACAGCGGGCTGACCATGCCGATCACGCCGCAGGCGAAGACGATCACGAAGTACAGCGCCGCATAGATGCCGACGTTGATCAGCGAACGAGGGGTGAGCCCCCGCTTTCGAGCTGCGGCACCGGATGCCGATTTCGCCTGGGGGGTGGATGTGGTCGCGTGCATGACGCCTCGTCTTTCAGTGTTCGGATGTCAGTGTCGACTGGCGAGGACTGCCCGGCTCGGACCATGAGTGGTCGACTGCAGCCAGATTCACACATCATCAGACGATCACAAGCAATACCTTTTGAGGTTTGCCGACGACTGTTCATCGTACACGTACTGATAACCCCTCGCAATACATGTACGATTTGGGGGAAACGCGACCCCAGACAGCGGTTCACGGTGAGTTCAGTGGCTGCCCCAGAGCCGGGCGCCATACAAAGCGCCCGGCTGCGACCGGACGAGCGGCAGCAGCTCAGGCACGAGCAGTTCGCCAGGCGATCTCGGCCCCGAAGCCGATCAGCACCACACCGGCCACGCGGTCGACGATGCGCTGAGCGAACGGAGTCGACAGCCATCGACGCGCCATCGACGCGCCCATGGTCACTAGACCCAGCCAGAGCATGCCCAGTACGACATGCACACCAGCGAGCAGCAGTCCCATCGGCAGATTCGGCACGCCAGACGGAATGAACTGAGGAATCGTCGCGATGTAGAAAATGCCGATCTTGGGGTTCAGCAGATTCGTGGTGAACCCGTTGACAAAGCTGCGCCACAGCGGGGCCGGCGCCGCATCGATCAGCACGTCAGCGCGCTGCGGAACCTTGCGACAACTCTTCCAGATCATCGAGGCGCCCAGATAGACCATGTACGCGACACCGACATAGGTCACGATCGAGTACGCGATCTTCGAAGCGGCGACCAGGGCGGCCGCACCGAGCGCGGCCGCGGCACCCCAGGTGAGCGCACCGAGATTCACCCCGACCGCAGCCGCGAAGCCGTGACTGCGACCGTTCACCAGCGAACTGCGCAGCACGAGCATCGTGTCGAGCCCGGGAATGACCGTCAGTACCGCGGCGATCGCGCCGAATCCGAGCACAGCCTGCAGAACAGTCATCTGTTCACTCCTTGTGAAAGTCGTCCAGAAGCGGTCAGCGCCGTTCTGGCGCCGCAAGCGCGCGACCGATCGCGACGAACTCGTCGAGTCCCAGCTGCTCGGCGCGCAGACCGGGCTCCACCTCGGCCGCACGCAGCAGGGTCTCGGCCGATTTCGGCCCTCCGGCAATGGCGCCCAGAGACTGACGCAAGGTCTTTCGACGCTGCGCGAAGGCGGCATCCACCGCGCGGAAGGTCGACAGCCGCAGCGCCTCGTCACCCGCGCGGTCGGCGACCGGACGGATGTCGCCGGCGAGCAGCCCGGACGTCACGTTCGGCGCGGGCCAGAATACGTGTTTGCCGACGGATCCGGCGAGCCGCCACGGGCCGTACCAGGCCGCCTTCACGCTTGGCACGCCGTAGATCTTGCTGCCTGGTGCCGCCGCGACGCGATCGGCCACCTCGGACTGCACCATCACCAGCACGCGGCGGATGCTCGGAAAAGTTTCGAGCAGATGCAGCATGATGGGCACGGCGACGTTGTACGGCAGGTTCGCGACGACCGCAGTGGGCCCGTCATCGACGGCAGTGAGCGCTGCAGAATCGGCGGCATGAGCGACTGCGTCCATGCCCGGCGCACCGGATGCGCCGCCCCGAGCTGCGGCCCAGTCGGCGGCGGTGACTTTGACGGCGTCGCCCTGAATCACGCGCACGCTGCGACCGGGCGCCTGCTCGGCGATCGTGCCCGGCAGTGCCGCAGCCAGCCCGGGATCGAGTTCGACGACCGTCACGTCGTCGGCGACTTCAAGAAGCCCCAGCGTCAGCGACCCGAGCCCCGGCCCGACCTCGAGCACTCGGTCGTCGCCACGCACGCCGGCCGCGGCCACGATGCGCCGAATCGTGTTGGCGTCGATCACGAAGTTCTGCCCCAGCCGCTTCGTCGGGGTCACCTCGTGCCGCTCGGCGAGCGCGCGCACCTGCGCGGGCCCCAACAGCTGCACCGTCATCGTCACCACTCCCCATAGACGCGCACCGTGGTCGCGGCGATCTGCTCGGCGAGCTCGGCGACCGGCGTCTCGAGCGTCTCGGCCATGAACCGCAGCGTGTTCGGCAGCAGATACGGCGCATTCGGCCGGCCACGGTACGGCATCGGCGTCAGATACGGCGCGTCGGTCTCGACCAGGATGTGATCGCGGGGCATGCGCCGCAGGCCGTCGCGCAGGTTCTCAGCGTTCTTGAAGGTCACCGTGCCCGAGAACGACGCGTACCAGCCGTGTTCGGCGCAGATCTCGGCCAGCTCGGCGTCACCGCTGAAGCAGTGGAAGACCGTGCGCTCGGGCGCACCGACCCGCAGCAGCGTCTCGACGACCTCGCGATGCGCGTCACGATCGTGAATCTGCATCGCCAGCCCGTGCGACTTCGCAAGCTCGATGTGACGCTCGAACGACCCGATCTGGTCGGCGAAGCGCTCTGGCTCGGTGTAGTGGAAGTCGAGCCCGGTCTCTCCGACGACGCGCACCCGGTCTTCGGCCGCGAGACGATCGAGCGCGACGAGCGCATCGTCGAGCACGCCCGCGTCAACGTAGGCTGGCACCTCGTTGGGGTGAATCGCAACGCCTGCGAGCATGCGGCGATCCTGTGCCGCATGCTCGGCCGCCCATTGTGAGGATGCCATGGTCGTGCCCGCCTGCACGATGCCGGCCACCCCGACGGCCTGGGCCCTGTCGAGCTGCTCGACCCAGTCGGCGGGCGCGTTCTCGACGTCCGTGCCCGGAAAGTCGGTGCGATCGGCGTTGCCCGCGATGGCATCCGCATCACCGTTCGCGTCGCGCGCCGCGGCGGCCGCAGCCTCTCGGGCGGGCGTGAGGATCGCATCCTCGAGCCACGGTTCGGTATGCGTGTGGTTGTCGTAGACGGGAGCGGGCAGCGGCTCGGGAGCCGGCGGGTAGCTGTGGTCGCGGTGTTTGTGGCCCATCGACTACGCCTGGTGCTGGGGCACGGGGGTCTCGGGCACCTCGGACGAGTCGACGCGCGGGAAGAGCGCCTCGATCGCGTGCACCGTCGGTGCGGCATGCTGCTGCCACTGGTCGGCCTCGGTGATGGTCACGTCGGTGATCGCACCGGTGCCGAGCACCTCCCAGAGCTTCGCCGCGGCGTCGGGGATCACCGGTGAGAGCAGCACGTCGAGCGCGCCCAACCCGAACCACACGGTGTGCAGAATCGTGCCGAGCCGCTCGGTCTCGCCGCGCTTGGCGACGGCCCACGGCGTCTGCTCGGTGATGTAGCCGTTGAGTGCGTCGACCAGACGCCAGATCTCGCTGATCGCATCGTTGGTGCGGAACTCTGCGATTGCGGTGTCAGCCTTTGCCGGAACCTCGGCAACCAGATCGACGATCGCCTGGTCTGCCTCGGTGAGCTCGCCGGCCTCGGGAACGGTGCCGTCGAAGTACTTCGCGATCATCGCCAGTGTGCGCGAGGCCAGGTTGCCGAAGCCGTTGGCAAGCTCGGCCTCGTAGCGCGCGGCGATGTCCTCCCACGAGAACGATCCGTCGTGGCCGAAGGTGATCGCGCGCAGGAAGTAGTAGCGGAACGCGTCTGAGCCGAACACGTCGGTGATCTGCGTGGGTGCGATGCCGGTGAGCTTCGACTTGCTCATCTTCTCGCCGCCGACCAGCAGCCAGCCGTGACCGAAGACGTGCTGCGGCAGGTCGAGCCCGGCCGCGAGCAGCAGCGCCGGCCAGATCACGGCGTGGAAGCGCAGGATGTCTTTGCCGACGATGTGCACCTGCGGAGGCCAGCGACGCTCGAACGCCTCGTCGTCCTGCCCATAGCCGACCGCGGTCGCATAGTTCAGCAGCGCGTCGATCCACACGTAGAGCACATGCGATTCGTCCCACGGCAGTTTGATGCCCCAGTCGAAGCTCGAACGCGAGATCGACAGATCGGTCAGCCCCTGCTTCACGAACGAGACGACCTCGTTGCGCGCACTGGCCGGCTGGATGAAGTCAGGATGCTGCTCGTAGAGGTCGAGCAGCGGCTTCGTGAACTCGCTCATCTTGAAGAAGTAGTTCTTCTCTTTGAGCAGCTCGACCGGCTTCGAGTGAATCGCGCAGACTTTCTGACCGGCGAACTGCCCCACGCCGTCGACCAGGTCGCTCTCCTGCTTGTACTCTTCGCAGCCCACGCAGTAGTAGCCCTCGAACTCGCCGGTGTAGATGAATCCGCGGTCGTAGAGGCGCTGCAGGAAGACCTTCACGTTGTCTTCGTGGCGCTGGTCGGTGGTGCGGATGAAATCGTCGTTCGAGATGTCGAGCGTCTTCAGCAGCGGCTTCCAGGCAGACTCCACGAGGCGATCGGCCCACTGTTTCGGGGTCACCTCGTTGGCCGTGGCGGTGCGCAGAATCTTCTGCCCGTGCTCGTCGGTGCCGGTCAGCAGAAAGGTGTCGTCACCACGCTGCCGGTGCCAGCGCGCCAGCACGTCTGAGACCACCTCGGTGTAGCCGTGCCCGATGTGGGGCACGTCGTTCACATAGAAGATGGGGGTGGTGATGAAGAAGGAGTCGCGCTTGGCCATGACCTCCATTCTACGTGCGCGCATGCGAACCATGCTTGACACCCTGTTTCGTAGACTGGAGGCATGACCAACTCGCCCGACGCCGTCTCGGTGGAAGTTGTGCGCAGCCACGCGGGCCTGCGTGCGGTGGCCGTACTGCCATGGCTCCCCACGCTGTGGCTCGGCATGATCTTGGCGATCTCGTTCGTCGAGGCTCCGCTGAAGTTCCAGGCACCGGGTATCACGATCCCGCTCGGTCTGGGCATCGGGCGTCTGGTGTTCACCGCGCTGAACATCGTCGAGATCGCCCTCGCCCTCGCGACGGTCGTCACGCTGCTGATTGCCCGCCGCACGTCGGCGGTCCATGAGTCGCGTGCCGGAGGGCTCACCTGGTCGCTGGTCGCCACCGTAGGCGTGCTCCTGCTCAAAGTGGTCTGGGTGCGCCCACTGCTCAACGCCCGCAGCGACGTCATCGTCGCCGGCGGCGATCCCGGCCCCTCCCTGCTGCACAGCGCCTACGTCGTACTCGAGTGCCTGCAGGTCGCCGCCCTGATCGTCGTGATCGTCTTCGCGGTGCGCCTGCTGCTCGATGCCGCTCGTGCGCACGCACTGACCGCCCGAGACACGAACTCGTCACCCACAGCTGACGCTGCACCCCGAGATAGAGAAGAGACCACCCGATGACGCAGGATTCCACAGAGTCGCACCAGGGCATCCCCCGCACCACGCCTGCGGTGCTGATCACCGACGTGCGCCCGTACGGCGAGCAGCCGCGTGACCTGCTCATCGACGGGCCGGTCATCGCCGGCGTCTTCGACCCCCGCCTGCGCCCGCTCGTGCTGCAGCATGCGCAGCCGGCAAGGGTCATCGCGGGGCACGGCCTCGTCGTGGTGCCCGCGTTCGTCGACCTGCATGTGCACCTGCGTGAGCCGGGCGGCAGCGATCAAGAGACGATCGCGACCGGTCTGGCTGCGGCTGCCGCCGGCGGGTTCTCGGATGTCTTCGCGATGGCGAACACCAACCCCGTCACCGACACTCCCGAGCGGGTGCAGTGGATGCGCGAGCAAGCCGAGCAGACGTCGCGCGTGCGTGCGCATCCGGTGGGCTCGATCACGATCGGGCTGGCCGGCGAGCGCGTCTCACCCATTGAAGAGCTGGCGGATGCCGGGGTCACCCTGTTCTCTGACGACGGCAAGTGCGTCGACGACGCCGGTCTCATGCAGGACGCTCTGCAGCGCACGGGTGCCTTGGGCCTGACCGTCGCGCAGCATGCGCAGTCGCATGCTCTCGCCGGCTCAGGGCAGCTCAACGCAGGCTTCGCCGCCGAGCGCACCGGACTCGCTCCGTGGCCGGTGAGCGGCGAGGCTGCGATCGTCGCCCGCGATTCGGTGCTCGCCGCTGAGACCGGCGGCCACCTGCATGTGTGCCATGTGTCGACGCGACGCACGGTCGAGGTCGTTCGTGCGGCCAAGGCGAACGGCTGGCCGGTGTCGACCGAGGTGACTCCGCATCATCTGCTGCTGACCGACGAGCTCTCGGCACTGGCTTCTCCGACGTTCAAGGTGAACCCGCCGCTGCGCTCGGCCGACGACGTACACGCACTGCGCGCGGCGCTGACCGACGGCGTGATCGAGACGATCGGCACTGACCATGCCCCGCACACGGTGGCGAGCAAGTCGTGCGGATGGTCGCAGGCGGCGTTCGGCATGACCGGGCTCGAGACGGCGCTGCCCGTGGTGGCCAGTGTGACCGCGGTCGACGGCGTGGTCGACTGGCGCATGATCACCCACATCATGCACGATCGGCCTGCTGCGATCGGCAGCCTGCCCGAGGTTGCGAACAGCGCTGTGCGCGCCGGAGACCCAGCAACCCTGGTGTTCGTCGACGAGCAGCAGGAGCAGACCGTCGACGGTGCCTCGCAGCACACCAAGGGACTCAACACTCCGTTCCAGGGCGTGACATTCGGCTACCAGGTGGTGGCCACGCTCATCGACGGCGAGCAGGTGCACGGCTCGCTGATCTGAGCAGGTCGTCGAGCCAGCCGGGTTTCGCCAGCGAACTCAGTACTCCGAGAATCGGTTGTAGTCCGGGATCGGAAAGCAGGCGGTGAACCCTGCAATGCTCAGCCAATGAGTGTCATTGTGGATGAACATGTTGAGCGACATGCCATTCTCGTGCTTCATGTAAAGGTTCGTCGTGCCGCCAGCAGTCTCGTCCCATTCCAGCCTCCACTCGGGGCGCGCACCCCACTCCTGCTCGACCTGGTGCGCATGTGCCCACAGATCGGTCTCTAGCGTGACCTTCGTATCACTCGTGCTCGGCCAGCTGAACAGGGTCTCTTCTTCGTTGCATTTGAAGACCGTTCGCTTACGATCCGGCGACCCGGTGTGCTCCACGATCGAGCCCTCCGGAAGCAGCGCAAGAATCTCATTGCGGTGATCGAACAAACTGGTCTTCGCAGCTTCGAGATTGGGAAACGCCTCAACGGCGGGCTTCTTCGGGGTGACACAGGCGCTCAGCAGCAGCCCGGCTGTCAGCATCATCGTCAGAAGCATCCTCGGCAGGACCTGCCTCGTCACGTGGCGCCGTTTGCCTCCGAAATTGCTCGGCGTCGTCGATACACGCATCATTGTGGTCTTCTTCCGAGAATGTCGTCACGCATCGCGCCCAGCGCCCTCTCGTTCTCGTCTGGCCCCTTGGCAATGCGATTGTGCTGTTCGATCGCTGAGTCACCCTCGACCTCGGGGAAGAACCGGTGCGCGAAGAAATCCGAGGCACTGGCCGTCTGGTAGGGCAGCCTCGCTCCGCTTGGCGAGAGGCTTTCGCTCGCGTCGCTGACTCGGTCGATGACCATGATCGCATCGCCCTCGTAGTTGTAGCTGAAATACAACGTCTCGTCTGCCGCCGTCCACGACTGCGGCGCGTAGGCCCCGCCGATGCCCAACACGGTATGGCGATGAGCCCCATGCGTCTCGGCGGCCAGCTGTATGGTGTGCCCAGCGCTGTGACCGATGCCCACCCGTCTGGCGTCTGCGAGGTTCGGCTGAGCACCGATCTGCCGTTCGAATTCCGCCACCCGACTGCCGAGATCTGAGAGATAGCGCTCATTGGTATTGGCACGCTCCCCTGCCCAGCTGGGCCACGGACCGTCTTTGTACACGAACGCCACGGCGTTGCCGCCCGACGTCTCGTTCAGATCTCGAACGAGGTAGTTCGCCACCTGCTGAGTCTCGTTGCGGTAGAAGCCGTGCAGATCGGCCCCGGTGCCAGGCAGGTAGGTCATGACGTGAGTGGCCGGTCGGCTGATGTCGCCGATGACCTCGACAAGCCTGTCGTTGCGCGGATCGAAGACAACCAACTGTCGTTCCCCAGCGACGATTCCGCGCAGATAGTCGAGCTGTTCCTGCGAGCGCGGCAGCATCATCGCGCAGTCGCCATTGGTCGCTTCGCCCTGTGGGCAGCGCTGTTCCCACTGCCTGTGCGACTCCTCTGCATCGTGCAGCACGTCTTCGGCACTGCGGCGGTTGGCCGCGATCCGATCGACGAACGGCACGCCGGCCAGACCGCCGACGAACCACGACGCACCGGTGATCAGCTCGGCACGCGTGCTCTCATCGAGCTGCACCCAGAACGCGCCGACTGCGGCCGGGTCGTGCTGCACCTGCTGCAGATAGGCCTGGGCCGAGGCCGGGTCAGCCGCCCAGCCGTGCAGACCTCGCATGGCGACCAGCGCACCGTCATAGCCGGTGCCGGAGCACTGCGCTGGCAGCGACAGCCCCTTCGCTCGGGCGCACATCTCGGTGTTCACCTCGCTGCGTCGGCTCTGCAGCCGCTGCCACGCCGCGATCAGACGGTCGACCTCGCCCTCCAGCGCTCGCCAGCGGCTCAGCACTCGCTCGGCCTCTGCGGCCCGACCCGCCCGACGCTGCAGCTCCGCATCGGCCATCTCTGCGCCCGGCTGCGCCAGTCGGTCGACGCCGGCCGCCGAAGGAGCCCGCCAGTCGGTCGTCACCATCTGGGTGAACCCGCCGCTCGCGATGAGCTCTCGGCGGCACCGTGTAATCTGCTGCAGCAGATCTGCCGCCTCACTGCGTACTCGCTCGGCCTGCAGATCGAGCTCAGAGACCTCACCGGCGTACCAGTACAGCTGGGTGGAACTCTGCTGTGCCGTCTCACTGAGCGATACCGCCAACTGCTGAGGTCGTGCCAGCAGCTGCTCGGCTCGCTCGCAGGCCGTCGCCTGCTGCCCTGCGAAAGCCGAGCGCGACTGGACGATCGCGGCATGCACCTGCAGCACGCCGTCGGTCTGCCGGGCGAGGTGGGTTCCGAGTCCGTGGATCGACTCGGGCTCGCCTCGTCCGGGATGATCGCCGGTGAGCACGCTCTCGACGCTCGCCATCACTCCCCCGCTCCGGCGCGCAGCGCATCGGCTGAGAGACCGAGCTGCTGATCGGCTGCAGTGACCGATGTCGAGATGGCGCGAGCCGCGGCAGCACCGAGCTCGCACCCCTCGACGAGCACCCGAGCCGCGGCTGCGAGAGCACAGCCCACCTGCGACATGGCCGCCTGCACACCGGCATCGCCGTAGTCGAGCCCTTCTGCCGTCTGCACTCGGCTCAGGCTCTCGAGCGCAGTCGTCGCCTGCGCGCCGCTCAGCGTGCTGCCGACGTCGTGCAGCACTTCATGACTCAGTTCGAGTGTCATCGACATGCTCGCTCCCGCCCCTCGCCGCTCGCCTGTGTCGCTCAGCCGATGCGCGAGGCGAGTTCTTGGTCGACCTGCTGCAGCGCTGAGGCCGTCTGCCGCAGATACTGGCCGAGATCGGCGAGACCTTCCATCGCACGCTGCGACCCGGTCACGAACTGCTCGGTCGCCGTGTTGAACTTGCCGGATGCATGCTGCGTGACGAAGCCTCCGCTGACCAGCTCGGCGATCTGCGACCGTGCCCGGTCGAGCTCGCCGATGATCGTCTGCTTCTGCGACTCCAGCCGCGCTGCCGCGCCCTGCAGCTCGTCGTATGAGACCGAGATGCTCGAACCTGCCATGATGACCCTCCTGATGATCAGTGCCGACGCCGGGTGACGTCGTTCGTGATCAGCACGTTACGAGGGTCTCAGCTCACCGACGACGGCGTCGGCATGCCTGTGGATAAGTCTGTGCACAGCTCAGTCTGTGCAGAGTCCCAGAGCCCGCAAACTCGCCAGCGTCAGCGCTCGGCACGGCGCTGCAGCGCGAGATCGTAGAGAGCCTTGCGGCTCACTCCGGTGCGTTCGGCCACCTCGGCCGACGCCTCTTTCAGCCGGCGCCCTGCGGCGACCAGCGCGAGCACGGCATCCACATGATCGTCGGGCGACTCGATGCGAGCGGGCGCACCGGCGATCACGATGACCACCTCACCGCGCACGCCTTCGGCAGCCCACTCGGCCAGATGCCCGAGCGAGCCGCGCTCGGTGTGCTCGAAGCGCTTGGTCAGCTCGCGGCTCACGCTCGCGGCCCGATCGGCGCCGAAGACCTCGATCATGCTCGCCAGCGCCTCCGCCACACGGTGCGGCGACTCGTAGAAGATCATGGTGCGCTGCTCATCGGCGAGCGCCCGCCACAGCCTGGTGCGCTCGCCCGGTCGACGCGGCACGAAGCCTTCGAAGCTGAACCGATCGGTGGGCAGCCCCGAGACGGCGAGCGCTGTGAGCACCGCCGTCGGCCCGGGCACCGACGTCACGGTGACACCGGCCTCGCGGGCCGCGGCGCCCAGCTGAAAGCCGGGGTCGCTGATCGTCGGCATGCCGGCATCGGTCACCACGACCACGTCGTGGTCGCGGGCGAGGTCGAGCAGCTCGTCGATGCGCTCGCGTTCGTTGTACTCGTGCATGCTGATCATGCGCGGACGGTTCTCGATGCCCAGCACGTCGAAGAGGTGCAGCGTGTTCCGGGTGTCTTCGGCCGCGACGATCTCGGCGTTCTCGAGCAGCTCGACGAGTCGAGGCGAGGCGTCGCCCGCGTTGCCGATGGGTGTTCCGGCCAAGATGATCATCGTGTCTCCTCAGTGTGTTCGCGGGATGCGGATGCGTCGCCCCCCTGGCGTGAGGCGTGCTCGCCAGTGACCGACGCACGCTGGTCTTCGATGCGCAGACCCGCCACGGCAGCGGCGAGACCGCGGCGGTCGCGCGTCGCCCAGACGCCGATCAGGCTCGCGATCGCAAAGACCCAGGCCGCGGGCAGCAGCCACGCCCTCCAGCCATCGGCGCTCTCACCGGCCGCTCCGCTGATCGTGCCCGACACCGAAGCCGCATCGAGCATGGCGAGCAGCCCGAACCCGCCCGATCCCACCACAAATCGCAGGCTGCGCGCGAGCCATGCAGGTCGCGCATCCGCCGGTCGGCTGCGTAACAGCACAGCCCACTCGCCGAACGTGCGACCGCGCCAGAGCACGAACACGAGCTGCACGGCCAACGGAACGCCCCAGATCAGCCAGGTCACACGTGGGTCGGCCGCAAGCGCCTCGGCGCGACCGCTGCCCGGCCACAGGCCGGCGACGACCATGAAGAACATCAGCGACAGGCCCTGCGGCGCCAGAAACACCAGGGTCGCATCGCAGAGCATGCCGGTCAGGCGGCGAAGTGCGGTGACCGGCGTCGGCGCAGTGCGGTCTGACTGTGCTCCGCGACTGATGAAGGGGATGGCCGCCAGCGACCCGATGATCGCACCCAGCGTGTTCGTGGTCAGGTCGTCGACGTCGAAGACCCGATAGGCGCACGGATAGAGCCCCCAGACCCCCGTGAGCTGGGTGAGTTCGATGAGCAGCGAGACGCCGAGCCCGCCGATGGCTGCGACGACGACGCCCGCACGGTGACGCACACGCAGCAGCACGCCGAGCGGCACGAAGAGCGCCACATTGAGGGCGAGCTGCCAGACGACCATGCTGCGCATCAGCCCGCCGACCGACGGCCCGCTCGCCAGCAGATGGCGCAGGTCGTGGCCGAGGCTCAGCTGCACGCCGCGGCACACGTACTGCCCGCTCGACGGCAGCGGCAGCAGCGTGTAACAGACCAGAGCGGCCAGGTACACCGCGGTGATCAGCCACCCGCCGACCCACCAGCCGTCAGCGCTGCCGCGACGACGGTAGCTGACGATGACGAAGGGCACGAAGAGCACGAATGCGACCAGCGTGCCGAGCACGACGGCGAGCACGGCGAGGCCCGGCTGCAGCACAGAGCTCATCGGATGCGCCTCGACTCTTGGTCTGCACCGCTGCGGCGAGCCGCGAGGCCGTCGACGAGCAGGTCGACGCCGAACGCGAAGTCGCCGGGCACGCTGTCGACCACCATCGCGCCGAAGGCGTCCAGGTCGGCTGCGGCGAACGCGCCGTCGCCGATGCGATGGTCGACACGCGGTGCTGCGGGCACATCGAGGCCCAGCTCGCCTGCCTGATCGCGCTGCTGTTCGTGCTGGGTCGAACCGAGCACGAAGTGCAGCAGAGCCGCGGCGCTGGCCTGGGCGGTCTGATCGTCGAAGCCGCCGTCGCGAACGCTCTTCTCGAGGTGGCGCATAGGGATGCCATGGCCGAGACCCAGCGCGACGGTGCTCGCGACGATCTCAGCGCCGTCTCGGTGATCGAGCAGTGCGCAGCGCAGCCAGAGAGCCTCGGCGCGCAGGGCGCTCGTCCACCCGGGGCGAGCCTGCACGAACGCCGTGCGCAGCTGGTCGCGTTCGGGGCGATCGCGAGTGATCCAGTCGCTGACGGCGGCCAGCAGACTCTGCTTGTTCTCGAAGTGCCAGTACAGGGCACTGGGCTGCACGCCCAGAGTGGTGGCCAGTCGTCGCATGGTCAGATCGGGCAGCCCGCTGTGATCGAGCAGCTGCACTGCCGCAGCGATGACGTCGTCACGGCTGTGACGTGCGCCACGACGCTCCCGCTGCTCGGCGCCTGTGCCCTCGTTGTCGACATCCACAAAACGAGTGTAGCGGCGTCGTACCAACCGAACAGTGTTCAGGTGAACGGCGTTCAGGTAGTCTGATGTGCGGTCGTCACCTGTGTGCCGGCTGGCTCTGCCACACTCGGCGGGGTCGTTTCAGTGAAGGAGCAGACACGATGTCCACATCGCCCACCCAGCCGACGCGCACCACGTCGGCCGTCAGCGACACATCCACGAAGACCCCGACGCCGCACCGAGGCTTCGACAACCGCGACATCGCCCGCATCGCGGTCTTCGCGGCCCTCATCGCCGCCCTCGGGCTGATGGGGCCCATCCCGGTGCCCGGGTTGGTGCCGATCACTGCACAGACTCTGGGGGTGATGCTCGCCGGCACGGTACTGGGCGGCCGACGCGGCGCGCTGGCCGTGATCGTACTGCTGTTGCTCGTGCTGATCGGCCTGCCGCTGCTGAGTGGCGGGCGCGGCGGCCCTGCGGTGTTCGTGGGCCCCTCGGCCGGCTATCTCTTCGGGTGGATCGCCGGGGCCTTCGTCGCCGGCGCGATCACCCATGCCGGCGGTCGCATCGTCTGGTGGCGCACCCTGCTCGGTGCCGTCGTCGGAGGCATCCTCGTCGTCTACCTCTTCGGCGTTCCGGTGACTTCGATGGTCGCCGGCCTGCCGCTCTCTCAGGCGCTTGTCTCGTCGTTCGCGTTTTTGCCGGGCGATGCGATCAAAGCCGTACTGGCCACGCTGATCACCGCGGGGCTCTGGAAGGCCTACCCACAGGCCTTCCCGGCGCGTATGCAGCTGGCCGGCCAGTAGGCTCGAACCCATGACCTCCGAGGTGAACTGATGGATGCTGCCGAGATTCGGCTCGACGCGCTGTGCGTCGACGCAGGTGGCACCCGCATCATCGACGAGGTGAGCCTCGACGTCGCAGCGCGTCGGCTTGCGGTGATCGGAGCCAACGGCTCGGGCAAGTCGACGCTGCTGCGCGTGCTCGACGGGCTGATGCGCCCCAGCGCGGGCGCAGTGCGCGTGCTCGGCCTCGACCCGGTGCGCGAGGCGAAGGCGCTGCGACGTCGGGTCGGCTTCGTGTTCACCAACCCCGACACGCAGATCGTGATGCCCACTGTGCGCGAAGACCTCGCCTTCTCACTACGTGGGCTCAGACTGCCGCGCGACGAGGTACGTGCACGAGTCGACTCCTGGCTCGACCGCTACGGCCTGCTCGATCGCGCAGACGTGCCGGCGCACAGCCTCTCGGGCGGGCAGAAGCAGACCTTGGCGATCGCCGCCGTGCTCATTCGCGAACCTGATCTCGTGCTCGCCGACGAACCGACCACGATGCTCGACCTGGGCAACGCCCGGCGCATCAGCCGTCTGCTCGTCGACGAGCTGCCCGGCTCCGTGGTCATCGCCACACACGATCTCGATCTCGCACGCCGCTGCGACCTGGCGATCCGTTTTGAGGCCGGCCACATCATCCGTGTGGGAGACCCCGCCGAGGTCGTCGACGAATACGAGCGGGCGTTCGCGTGATCTCGCAGTACGTTCCCGGCGACAGCCCGATGCACCGCCTGCCCGCCGGGCTCAAGCTGCTGCTGCTCATGGCGATCGCCCTCGTCGTGTCGCTGCTGCCCGCAGTGTGGTGGGTGCCTGCCGGGCTGCTGGTCGTGACTGCGGCGCTCTATGCGCTGGCCGGGCCGGCGCTGCGCGAGCTGCCGCGGCAGTTCTGGATGACCAAGTGGGTCATCGTGCTCTTCGGCCTGCTGATTCTGATCTTTCAGGGGCCGATGCCCGCGCTGGTGCAGACCACGCGCTTCGTCACGCTCATCGTGCTCGCCGGACTCATCACCCTGACCACGACGACCACCGCGATGCTCGACGCGCTGACTCGGGCCATGGGCCCGCTGCGGTTCGTCGGCATCGCCCCAGAGCGGGTGGCGCTCACGCTCTCGCTGGCGATCAGCGCCGTACCGGTCGTCTCGGGGCTCTCGCACAGCATCCGCGAAGCCCAGATCGCACGCGGCACTCCGCCGAGCATCCGCGCCTACGTGCTGCCGCTGCTCGTGATGACGCTGAAATACTCGGACGACCTCGCCGACGCGCTGACCGCACGAGGCGTCGAATGAGCGAACGGCATGCGCCTGCTCTGGAGTCTGACGCCTGCCTGCCCGTGCGCGGAGTCGACCTCGACCCCGCGTCGCGCTGCGCACACTGGCACACCGAACTTGACATCGTGGCACTGCGCTTCGCCTGCTGCGACACTTACTGGGCGTGTACAGAGTGCCACGCCCAGCTCGCCGATCACGCGGCGTTGCCGTGGCCGGTCGATCGCGCGCAGCCTGCCGTGCGCTGCGGCGGATGCGGCTCCCAGTTCAACGCCTCGGCCTACCTCGCGACGATGGAGACGATCGAGCCGTGCTGCCCGGTCTGCGGCGCGGCGTTCAACCCGCGGTGCTCGCGCCACCACGACATCTACTTCGCCGACTGATCGGCTGACGTCGCCGAGGTCTGCGCCTCCACAGCCTCCGGACTCCTGGCGACCAGTGCTCAGTGCTCAGTGCTCAGTAACCAGTAACCAGTACCCAGTACCCACCCCCAAGTGCCCCGTGCCCAGCGCCCAACCCCAAATGCCCCGTGCCGAGTGTCAGCCCTCCGGAACTTGAGGCATCTTCCATCCCCCATCCAGACATCCAGACATCCAGACATGCCAAATGCAGCCCAACCCCATCCAGACATGCCAAGTTCCATGCCTCGATGGTTTGGAACGACATTTGCCATGCCTCGTTCGAAGCCGTCCCGACCAGCCCGATCACGGTCGGCCATCCTGACCAGCTCTGCCCGCCCCGTCTCGACCACCCCGCCCCGTCTCGACCACCCCGCCCCGTCCCGACCACCCCGCCCCGTCCCGTCCCGAACGTAGAATGGCGTGGTGCCCTCCACCACTCCTGCTCACGACGCTCAGCGAGGGCAGCAGCACACCCTGCGTCACGCCACCTGGCACGAGCCGGTGGCCCACTGGTTCGGCACACAGAGCCCACTGCCGACCTGGCTGAGTCTCAAAGTGCTCGGTCCGGCCGCAGTCACCCTGCTCGCCGCGGTGCTGCGCCTCTGGAATCTCGGCTGGCCGAACACACTCGTCTTCGACGAGACCTACTACGTCAAAGACGCCTGGACGCTCGGCGCGCGCGGCAATGAGGCGCGTTGGCCTGAGTCGCCGAATCCGGCTTTCGAATCAGGCGATGTCAACTCGTTTCTCAGCGGCGACGGCGCCTTCGTGGTGCACCCGCCTCTCGGCAAGTGGATGATGTGGCTGGGCATGCTGGCGGGGCCCGAACATGCCTGGGCATGGCGGCTGTCGACGGCGATCGCCGGCATCCTCACGGTGCTGCTGGTCTGCGTCGTGGCTCAGCGGATGTTCCACAGCGCCGCACTGTCGACCTTCGCTGGCGGCCTGCTCGCGATCGACGGCCTCGCCATCACGATGAGCCGCACGGGACTGCTCGATGTGTTCATCGGGCTGTTCGTGCTCGCCGCGTTCTGGATGCTGCTCATCGACCGCAGCCGGCACCGTCGGATGCTCGCCGAACGGCTGCACGAACGCGGGTCGATGGGGGTGGTCTGGTGGCGCCCCTGGCTGTTCGCAGCCGCAGTGTTCCTCGGCTGCGCGACCAGCGTGAAGTGGTCGGGCGTCTACTTCGCCGTCGCCTTCGGCCTCTACACCGTCGTCGACGACCTGCTCGCCAGGCGGCGGCTCGCTCGGGCCGCGGGCAGCATCCCCATGAGGGCGACCTCAGGGCATCACGCGCACCGGCAGACATTCTGGGCGCGGGCCTGGCCGCTGCAGTCGCTGGCTCAGGCCGGGGTCGGCCTCGTCACCGTGCTGCCCACCGTCTTACTGGTGTATCTCGCCTCGTGGACGGGCTGGTTCGTCACCTCAAACGGCTGGGGACGCCACTGGGCCGAGTCGAATCCGGCTGAGGGGTGGCTCGCGGTCGTACCCGACGCGCTGCGGTCGTTCGGGCAATATCACGCGGTCGCCTACCGATTCCACACGGGGCTCGACAGCCCACACCCCTGGGCGTCGAGTCCGCTGAGCTGGCCGATCATGCTCAAGCCCACGCTGTTCTGGCGCACCATCGACGATCCGGGTGAGAACGGCTGCCTGCATGACTCCGGGTGTGTGAGCACGATCTCATCGGTCGCCAACCCACTGCTCTGGTGGGTCGCGCACCTCGCAGTGCTCACGCTGATCGTCTTCGTGATCGTTCGGGTGCTGCGTCGCTCCACTGCGCGGCGGCGGTGGCGTGTGATGTCGCCCGCGAGCGATGTCACCTGGCAGGCCGTCGCGATTCTGTTCGGCTTCGCCGGAGGCTACCTGCCCTGGCTGATGTACCTGCACCGCACGGTGTTCTTCTTCTATGCGGTGGCGTGGCAGCCGTTCCTGATTCTCGCGGTGGTCGCCGTCGTGCGGATGCTGGTGCCGCCCCCGCAGGACGACTCCGGCGCCGCAGTGGCGCGTCGGGTCTGGGCACGACCCGTCGTGGCGGGGTTCGTCGTTCTCGTCGTCGCCGTCTCGGCATTCTTCTATCCGCTCTGGACGGGGATGGACGTCTCGCGCACGTTCTGGTCGTTGCACGCGTGGCTCCCGCACAGCTGGCTGTGACGCTGTGTGCTGAACGGCCACTCCCGCGCTGAGTCGACGTGCGAAAACGCGCACAGACGATCAGACTCCGTTCAGGTACGAAGTACAGTGGATGAGATGACCGATCTGACCCTGACCTATCCCCCGCAGCTGCCGGTCAGCGATCGCCACGACGAGATCATGGCGGCGATCGAGGCGAACCAGGTCGTCATCATCGCGGGTGAGACCGGCTCGGGCAAGACCACGCAGATTCCCAAGATGTGTCTGGAGCTCGGTCGCGGCCTGCCCGTCGAACGAACCGGGAAAGACGGCAGAAAACGCACCTACACGCGACAGATCGGTCACACCCAGCCGCGCCGTCTGGCGGCACGAACCATCGCCGAACGCCTCGCAGTCGAGACGAACACCAAGCTTGGCGAGCAGATCGGCTATCAGGTGCGATTCACCGATCACACCGACACCTCGACGCGTGTGAAGGTGATGACCGACGGCATTCTGCTCGCCGAGATTCGCCGCGACCGCCGCCTGATGAACTACGACACGATCATCATCGACGAGGCGCACGAGCGCAGCCTGAACATCGACTTTCTGCTCGGCTACCTCAAACGCCTGCTGCCGAAGCGCCGCGACCTCAAACTGATCATCACCTCGGCGACCATCGACGTCGACCGCTTCTCGAAGCACTTCGACGAGGCTCCAGTGATCGAGGTGTCCGGCCGCACCTTTCCCGTCGAGATTCGGTATCGTCCGCCAGAGAAGGACGAAGAGACCCTCGATGCGATGCTGTCGGCCACCGACGAGCTCATGCTCGAGCCCGACGGTGACATCCTGGTGTTCTTCCCCACCGAGGCCGACATCCGCGAAGCGGCCAAGGCACTCGCCGGTCGCCACCGTTTCACCGAGGTGCTCACCCTCTTCGGCCGACTCAGCGCCGCCGACCAGCACAAGGTCTTCGAGACGGGCCGCAACCCGGGCATCCGTCGACGCATCGTGCTGTCGACCAACGTCGCCGAGACCTCGCTGACCGTGCCCGGCATCCGCTACGTGATCGACACCGGCACCGCCCGCATCTCCCGGTATTCGACTCGGTCGCGCGTGCAGCGCCTTCCGATCGAGGCCATCTCGCAGGCGAGTGCGAATCAGCGCGCAGGGCGATGCGGCCGTGTCGCCGAGGGCATCTGTATCCGGCTGTACAGCGAAGACGACTATATGTCTCGACCGGAATATACGGATCCCGAGATCCTGCGCACCAATCTCGCCAGCGTCATTCTGCAGATGGCCACGCTCAAGGTCGGTGCCATCGACGACTTCCCCTTTCTGCAGCCGCCCGATTCACGAGCGGTCGCCAGCGGCATC
This sequence comes from Pseudoclavibacter sp. CFCC 13611, assembly GCF_008831225.1. Classification (NCBI taxonomy): domain Bacteria; kingdom Bacillati; phylum Actinomycetota; class Actinomycetes; order Micrococcales; family Microbacteriaceae; genus Pseudoclavibacter; species Pseudoclavibacter sp. CFCC 13611. The sequence goes on from NZ_WBKE01000003.1 coordinate 51,703, forward strand.
GACACCTTGGTCGAGCTGCGCGCGATCGAGTCGCCCAAGGCCAGTCGTGACGGCGAGATGCACATCACCGACATCGGGCGGCGACTGGCCAGGGTGCCGATCGACCCCAGGCTCGGGCGCATGATCGTCGAAGCACAGCGTCTGGGTGTGGCACACGAGGTGACCGTCATCGTGGCAGCGCTCACGGTGCAGGATCCCCGCGAGCGCCCGCGCGACCGGCAGCAGGCCGCCGACCAGCAGCATGCGCGGTTCGTCGACCCGTCGAGCGACTTCTTGGGCACGCTCAAACTCTGGAAGTACCTCGAGCAGCAGCGCCACGATCTCTCGTCGAGCGCATTCCGTCGGCTGTGCCACAAAGAGTTCATCAACTATGTGCGGGTGCGCGAGTGGATCGATCTGGTGCGCCAGCTTGAGCGCATGCAGCCCGATGACCCGTCGTCGTTCCGCATTGAGAGCACGGCCGCAGCGAACGACACCACGCGTGCCGCAGCAGTCGGCGAGCGCGCGAACGACCGCGGTCACACGAAGAGCAGACACGGCTCCAACCAGCGCAGCGGGCGTCGACGCGGCGATGACGCGACCACCGAGGCTGCCGACGGCATCCATCGCGCACTCATGGCGGGACTGCTCTCGCAGCTGGGCGTCTACGACGAGAAGAAGCGCAACTATCTGGGCAGCCGTGGCACGCGCTTCTGGGTGTTCCCCGGTTCGGGGCTGTTCAAGAAGCCGCCGACCGAGGTGATGACCGCCGAGCTGGTCGAGACCGAGCGGCTCTGGGCGCGCGTGAACGCCAAAGTCGATCTGGGCTGGGCCGAGGAGCTCGCCGGCGACCTCGCCAAACACAGCTATGCCGAGCCGCGCTGGTCGGCGAAGCGCGAACAGGTCGTCGCGACCGAGCGGGTGACGCTCTACGGCGTGCCCATCGTGGCCGGCCGGCGCGCGAACTACGGCCGGGTCGATGCAGAGGTCGCCCGCGAGCTGTTCATTCGGCAGGCGCTCGTCGAGGGCGACTGGCACACTCGGCACGCCTTCTTCGCTGAGAACCAGCGTCTGCGCGCGCACGTCGAAGACCTCGAGAACCGCAGTCGACGACGAGACATCGCGATCGACGACGAGGCGCTCTTCGCCTTCTACGACCACCGCATTCCCGCTGAGATCAACACCGGCCGCGCCTTCGACCGCTGGTGGAAGCAGCAGCGCCGCGAGACGCCCGATCTGCTGACGCTCAGCATCGACGACGTGACCGACGATCGCGCCCAGTCGGTCGACGAGACCGACTACCCCAACACCTGGCGGCAGGGCGACCTGACGCTGGCCGTGAGCTACCGGTTCGACCCCGGCAGCGACTCCGACGGCGTGAATGTGGATGTTCCGCTCGCCCTGCTGGCCCAGCTGCGACCCGAGGGCTTCGACTGGCTGGTGCCCGGGCTGCGTGAGGATCTTGCGGTCGCTCTCATCCGTTCGCTGCCGAAAGTGCACCGTCGCAACGTGGTGCCTGCAGCCGACTGGGCGCGGCGCGCGCTCGAGACGCTGCCGCAGCATCCTGACGGCCGCCCCTTCGCCGTCGCTTTGGGCGCAGCCCTGCGCTCGCTCAGCGGCGTGCCGATTCCCGACGACGCGTGGGAGGTCGAGCGCGTGCCCGCGCATCTGCGGGCCACGTTCCGCGTGCTCGACGAACGGGGCCGCGCGATCAGCGAGTCGACCGACCTGCTCGACCTGCAGCGAGAGCACCATGACAGCGCACGAGTCGCCGTGGCGGCGCGCAGCTCGGCCAGCGAGCGCACCGGGCTCACCTCGTGGGCGTCGAAGCCAGGCGCCGATGCCGCCGACGGCGGCATCGGCGCGCTGCCCGTCGAGACCGTCGAAGATCTCGGCGGCAACGTCGTGCGCAGCTACCCTGCCCTCGTCGACGAGGGCAGGAGTGTGGCGGTGCGACTCTTCGCCGCCCCGGGCGATGCGCTGCGCAGCCACTGGGCCGGCGTGCGTCGCCTCGTCGCGCTCAACGTGCCCATGCCGACCGAGTACGTGCTGAAACACCTGACCGGCCCCGAGAAGCTCGCGCTGGCTTCATCGCCGTACCGCTCGCCGCGGGCCGCGATCGAGGACGCGGCGCTGGCGGTGATCGACGCTCACCTCGCCGAACTGGTGCTGCCGAACGCCGCCGGCCACACGTCGGAGGCAGACCCGCAGGCGGGGGCGAGCGGGGCATCCGCAGGAAGCCGTGAGCGCGCCCGGCTGCTGCACCTCGCCGAGGCGCTGCCCCGCGACCCGCAGGCCTTCGAACAGTTCTGCGACCGAGTCAGCGCCGACCTCGTCGACGCCCTGTTCGCGGCGACCTCGCAGGTGGCGAAGGTGCTCGGAGCCCAGCGCGACACCGAGCGCGCGCTGAAGCAGGTCACCTCGATGGCGCTGCTTGGGGCGACCAGCGGCATCCGTGCGCACATCGAACAGCTCGTCTACGAAGGGTTCATCCGCACCTGCGGCACCGCGCGCCTGCCGCACATCGCCCGCTATCTCGAGGGCCTCGCGCTGCGGCTGCACAAGCTCGAGGCGCAGCCCGGCCGCGACAACACGTGGCGTGCCGAGGCCGACACTGCGCTGCGGCTCTTCGAGGGCGCAGGAGGCAGCATTCCCTCGCCCGACTGGTGGCTGGGGGTGATCGACGAGCGCAGCCGCGTGCTCGACGAAGCCCGCTGGATGCTCGAAGAGCTGCAGGTCGGGCTCTGGGCGCAGGAGCTCGGCACGGCCAGCGCGGCGAGCGTTCCCCGACTCAAGAAGCTGCTCGCGAAGCTGCCGAAGTAGGAGCCAAAGAGAACACATGTTTGACGATCGCTATGACATCGATCCGCTCGCCGACCAGTCGTGGCGGCGCACGGTGGGACCGAAGAGAGTCGCCGCACAGCTCGGCGAGGTCTATGAAGACGTCGCCAGCGGATTCTGCGGAGCACTGGTGCGCTTCGACCGGCAGGTGGTCGAGCTCGAAGACCGGCATGGTGCGGTGCGCGCGTTTCAGTGGGGGCCCGGCCTGCTGCTTGAGGGCAAGCCGATCGATCTGGTGCATCCGGGGGATGCCGCACGCGGTGTGCGCGGCGCAGGTCGCGCTGGTACGGCGGGGTCGCCCGCGGCGCGCGGAGCGGCAGGATCGGCCGGTCGCGCTGCGGAATCGCTGCGCATCGGGGCCTCCGGCATGCGGGTCGATCCGAATCAGCGGGCCCGGGTGGCTCGGGCCAGTCGGCTCTTCGTCGAGGGCAAGCACGACGCCGAGCTGGTGGTGAAGGTCTGGGGCGACGATCTGAAGGCGACGGGCGTGGTCGTCGAACAGCTGCTCGGCGTCGACCATCTCGCCGAGGTCATGGCCGAGTTCGAGCCCGGCCCCACCCGTCGCATGGGGGTGCTCGTCGATCACCTCGTCAAGGGCTCGAAGGAGTCCCACATCGTCGACGCGCTGCCCGCCGGGCCGGCGCGAGACGCCGTGCTCGTCGTGGGGCATCCGTTCATCGACATCTGGCAGGCCGTCAAGCCCGAGCGACTCGGCATACGGGCCTGGCCCAGCATCCCCCGCGGCATCGACTGGAAGTCGGGCATGTGCCGAGCGCTCGGCTGGCCCGGCGAGACGGGGGCCGACGTCGGCAAAGCATGGTCGCGCATTCTCGGTACGGTGCGCAGCTACCGCGATCTCGAGCCCTCGCTCACCGGTCGGGTCGAGCAGCTGATCGACTTCGTCACCGAGATTCCGGAGTGACGTCGGTCGCCGCTCTGCTGCGGGGCGCACCCGCCGTCAGTCTTTGACCCGCTGGCCGCCGACACGGAGTCACGGCTCCGTGGGCGCGCGTCGTATTGCATCGCTGCCCCGCCGGCCGGCATGCGCCTATGGTGGAGGCATGAGCACGACCGGTGAGCATCTCGCAGAGTTCGCCATCCGGCCGCCGACATGGGCCCGATGGATCGCAGTCGCGCCCCTGATCTTCGTGGCCGCAGTGCTTGTCATCATCGCCATGACGCTCGACGGCGGCGTGATCGGCGTCGTGGTCTCGGTCGCGGTCGTCGTCGCTCTGGGGCTGGTCACCTGGTGGTGGATGCGGTGGACGGTGATCCGCGTGCGCGTCCAGCCGCATGAGGTGCGGCTCGCAGCCCCGTTCTACCGTGCGTCGGTGCACATCGCCGACATCGCACAGACGGCGGTCGTGGACGACGCGACGCTCGGCCGCTCCGGCTTCGACTGGGTGGTGATGGGTCGGCCTCGCGATCCACGCGGAGTGCGGCTCAATCTCGGCGGTGTGGCCGCGCTGCAGATGCAGACCTTCGATCAGCGGCTCTACACAGTCGTGTTCACGAGCTTCGACGACGCCGAGCGCGCTCAGCGAGTCATCGACTCGCATCGGTTCGGCGGCTGAGCTCTGTCGCTGCTCCGAACAGCAGCATTCAGTAGTGTTCGGCAGCATTCAGTCGCATTATGGTGGCGACCGTCCCACCCCACTCCACATCCAGTCGTCCCAAATGACGCACCACGGCATCCAGACATGCCAAATGACGCACCACGGCATCCAGACGTCCCAAATGACGCACCAAGACATCCAGACGTCCCAAATGACGCACCAAGACATCCAGACATGCCAAGTTCCATGTCTCGATACCTAGGCAGGGCATTTGCCATGTCTGGATCAAGCCGGAGCCCCGTTGCGTGAGCTTTTGGCTGTCCACATCGCTCGGAATGCTCCAAGTGCGTGCACAATGCGCTCGCTGCCCTGTTCACATACGACCATCTCGGCGGAGACTGGGCGTATGTCGACATGGCCACCCAAGCGAAGCGACGACGGAGCAGCTGCTCACACACCTCACGGCGGCACAAAGCTACCGATGGAACTTCGAAACCGCGCGTTCAGCACAACAGAGGCGATCAATCTCGGCGTGCGAAGATCCGTTGTCGACGCAGTGGACCTGCTGGCTCCGTTCCATGGCGTGCGTATGCCCGCCGACCGTCCACAGCCGATCGCTGACGCGAAAGATCGATACGCAACGATTCGCAGACGCCTCATTGCGCTGTGCAAGGCCTATGTCAGCCGTGAGCGCAAGGACGCAGTCTTCAGCCACCTCACCGCGGCGATTCTTCACGGACTTCCAATCCCTGACCACTATCTGACCATTCAGGGCGCACCCGAAGCGCTCAATCTGCATGTCTCAGTGCCAAATCGACGTAATCGCCCTCGGGGTCGCGGCGTCACCGGACACCAGCTCAACGCAAAGCTGATGGGGGCGACTGTCTGGCGCCATGGTGTGGCGGTGCTGTCCGAATCAATGACGTTCTGCACGGTGACGCAGATGAAGGAGTTCAGCCTCGATGATTTGGTCACGCTTGGCGATGCCATCGTACTGTCGCAGCCACTGCGCTCAGACCGCCGGGCGCCGAGTTGCCAGCCGACCGAACTTCAGAGTGTTGCGGCTGAGCAGCGTTGTCGGGGTGCGCAACGTCTTCGTGAAGCGGCCGAGCTGATACGCACAAGATCTCAGTCTGCACGCGAGACCAAGCTCAGGATGATCGTGCTTCGTGCTGGGCTGCCCGAGCCAGAGCTGAACTTCGAGATTATGACGAACTCGGGTGAGCTCGTTGCTCGGCTCGACCTCTACTATCCGGGCCTGCGGCTAGGCTTCGAGTACGATGGCCAGCATCATCGGTTGGATAATTACCAATACGCTCGCGACGCCGAACGCGGAGAGGCATTGGTACACGCCGGGATTGTCAACCTCCGCTTCAGCGCCAAACACATTCGTGAAGGCGAACTCGCCATTGCCCGCAAGGTGTGCGCCGCCTATTCAGAGGCATGGGCCAGAGCCCATCCTGCGCACGACTGATCGGTTCTTTCCAAGCGTTCCAAATGCCGCGTCTCCACATCCAGACGCCTCAAATGACGCACCAGGACATCCAGTCATGCCAAGTTCCATGTCTGGATCGGTTTAGGCATCATTTCCCATGCCTCGATGGGCTGAGACCAGATACGCCTCGGCAGATCCCATGACTCGATGGGCTGAGAGCAGATGGTCTAGGTGAGCCCCAGCGGCCAACCGGCTGAGAGCGCCCACTCGCCCCCTAGGCCTAGCCCAATCAGCAGAGTCAGACCCGCACAAGCCGTTCGAAGCGATAGCGCATGCCCGAGCGCGAGGTCGCCCAGTCTGCCTCGTAGGCGGCGACCGCCCGCCAGTCGGCCCCGAGTTCCGGAGCAAAGGTATCGCCGACGACACCCTCATCACCCGCTACGTCGACGTCGAGCATCGTGCGCTCGACCACATCGGCGAGCCCCGAATTGAGTGCCTCGGCGAACAGCTGGGCGCCCCCGATGATCCAGGCGTCGATCTCGACGTGGGCACCAGCACCCAGCGCAGCCGTGCCCGAACCAGCCGGACCGTGGGCACCAGCACCGTGGGCACCAGCGCCCTGTGCAGCCGTGCCCGTGCCAGCCGTGCTCTGTGCAGCAGCACGCGCAGCCGCATCGTGCGACATCGTGCCACCTGCGGTCGGCTGCGAGACGGGCGCAGGATGCCCCGCTCCCTCTGCCGCTGCATCCTGCGTCGCGAGCGTCACGGCTTCGCTCAGCGCGTGCACGACCTGCAGATCGCCGCGTTCGAGGCCGCGCCGGGCGCGCTCGTCGCTCGCCGCGGCGGCTTCGCCCCAAGACTCCTGTCGAGTGACCACGATGTTGCGCCGCCCGGGCAGCGGACGGAACCGCGGGTTGAGCGAATCCCAGGTGCGCCGTCCCATGATCACCGGCGCGCCCATCGTCACAGCTTTGAAGTGCGCCAGATCTTCGGGCACGTGCCAGGGCATGCCGCCTTGTGCGCCGATCACGCCGTGGCGATCCTGCGCCCAGATCAGCCCGATCAACGGCCTGTGCTCAATGATCTCTTCGAGGCCGACGTCTGCGCTGCGTGTGCCACGTGCGCTGCGTTCATCGTGCAGAATCTGCTCAGCATCTGCGCTGCGGCTGGCATTTGCGCCGCGGCCGACATCTGCCCCGCGTTCGCCACGAGCAGCCTGCTCGGCAGCATCCCCCGTCCTCACACCGCCACCGGAGCCTTGATCCCGGGATGATGCTGGTAGTTCACGATCTCGAAGTCGTCGTACTCATAGTCGAAGATGCTTTCTGGCCGACGACGGATCTTCAGCGTCGGGTACGGGTAGGGCTCACGCGCGAGCTGCCGTTCGACCTGCTCGGTGTGGTTGTCGTAGATGTGGCAGTCGCCGCCCGTCCAGACGAAGTCGCCGACCTCGAGCCCCACCTGCTGAGCGATCATATGGGTCAGCAGCGCATACGACGCGATGTTGAACGGCACCCCGAGAAACATGTCGGCCGAACGCTGGTACAGCTGCGTCGAGAGTCTGCCGTCGGCCACGTAGAACTGGAAGAAGGCATGGCAGGGCGCCAGCGCCATCTTCGAGATCTCGGCGACGTTCCAGGCCGATACGATGATGCGTCGCGACTCGGGGTCGCTGCGCAGCTGCTCGATCACCTGCGCGATCTGGTCGATATGCCCGCCGTCGGGCGTCGGCCATGACCGCCACTGCACACCGTAGACCGGCCCGAGCTCGCCGTCGGCGTCTGCCCATTCGTCCCAGATGCTCACGCCGTGCTCCTGCAGCCAGTGCACGTTCGACTCGCCGCGCAGAAACCAGAGCAGCTCGTATGCGACCGATTTGAAGTGCACGCGCTTCGTCGTGATCAGCGGAAACCCCTTCGAGAGGTCGTACCGAATCTGACGCCCGAAGAGCGAGCGCGTGCCGGTTCCGGTGCGGTCGCCCTTGGCTGCGCCGTGTTCGGAGACGTCGCGCAGCAGGTCTTCGTATGGGGTGGGAATCGCGTTGGTCACGCCGTTCACCCTACCGCGACCGATGCATCGATGAACACCCCGCTCAACGGCTGCAGATGCGAACGCAAAGACGTGTCGAGCGGATGCGCGGGCGGCTCCGCCTCGTCAGTCGACTCCGCAGGCTGTCACCGTTCACACAACGTCTCTCACAGCTGAATCACAGCAGCCCATATACTGAGTCGCATGCGCCACCTACCTCGGTCTCTGCCGCTGTCTCTCACCGTCGGCCTGCTCGGTCTGACACTCGCGCTGACGGGGTGCACTCCGAACGGCGCACCAGATGCACCTGCTTCATCCATCCCAGAGCAGACCAGCAGCGCACCGAGCACACCAAGCGCACCGACAGAACAGCGCGTGACCGTGAGTGCAATGGGCGACATGCTGCCGCATCAGGCGGTCAACGCCGAGGCGAAGACCGCTGACGGCTACGACTACGGTCGCTACTTCGACGCGATCCGGCCGATCTATCAGAGCTCCGACCTGGTCTTCTGCAACGAAGAGGTGCTCGCCTCGGCCACATCCCCCGCACAGATCACGACCTATCCTCGGTTCCGCGCCCCCACTCAGTTCGCCGAGAGTCTGAGCCGCGACGTCGGCTGCAACGACATCAACCTGGCGAACAACCACATGGCCGACTACGAGCAGGCTGACATCGACCGCACCCGCGACACCTGGGACGCCCTGCAGCCGAAGCTCATCGCCGGGGCCAACCGCAGCTCCGAAGAGCAGCGCACGATCGCCTACGCCGAGATCAACGGCATGAAGATCGCCCAGCTCGCCTTCACCGCACAGAGCAACATGGGGCACACGACCTTCGGTCTGAACACCACCGACGGCCCGCTCATGGATGAGCAGCTCGCCGAGGCCCGCAAACAGGCCGATGTCGTCATGGTCTCAATGCACTGGGGCACCGAAGACTCCACGGCGACCGATGCCCCGCAGCGCGAGCTCACGCAGAAGCTCGTGAACGCGGGCGCCGACGTCGTCATCGGCACCGGCCCGCATGTACTGCAGCCGGCCGAGTTCATCGATCGTCCGGATGGCGGGCGCACGCTGGTCTGGAACTCACTGGGCAACATGCTCTCGACGCAGGTGCCGGTCAACAATCGCACCGGAGGCATCGCGCAGTGGCAGCTGGTGCGCACCGGCGACGGACCAGTCACCGTCGAGCAGGCCACGTTCACACCGACGTTCATGGACTTCGTCGCTCGCGGCGTCTCGCTGGGGGCTCGACACGGCCTGCGCATCCTGCCCATGTCGCAGGCCGACGAGCGGGTGCGCAGCGAGTTTCCCGGCGAAAGCGCCGACAGCCGCTACGCGTTCGTGCAGAAGACTGTGGGCGATCAGGTACAGGTGGTGCGCTGACGCTCAGCCGCGACCAGGATTGCTCGGACGACGCCCGCGCTTCGGCAGCCGGGCGGCCGGCCGGTTGGTGAGTGCGTAGCGTTCGAGGATGCGCAGGAAATCCTGCTGCAGCTGGCGCCACAGCCACACGCTCACGCGTTTGGCTGGCACCTCGGGAGCTTCGGAGAGCCAGATCGAGATGGTCCCGATCACTGCACCGGCGAGAAAGGCCGCGTCGGCGTCGAACCCCATCGGCACTGCGGTGCTGCGGTCGGCGTACTGCAACAGACTCTGCTCGATGATCGCGCGAAATTGCTCGCGCAGACGGTGCGTGACCGCGGCGCTGCCTTTCGGGCCAAGCGCCCAGGCATAGGCCGACTTGTATTCGGCGATGTGCTCCAGATACTGCATGAGCGTCTTGGGAAGGCCGGTCTCGGCGTCGTGCGGCACTCCGGGCGAGATCATGTTCGTCTGATTGACGCTGATCGAGAGCTCTTCGAACGCGTCGGCGAGCAGTTCGTCGATATCGCTGTAGTGCACGTAGAACGAGCTGCGGTTGACGCCTGCCTCACGAACGACGTCTGAGATCGAGATGACCTCGATCGGCTCCTGACTGATCAGGGTGAGCACGGCCGTGCGCAGCGCCTGACGAGTTCGCTGCGCCCTGGGGTCGAGAACTCTGTCATTCTGCCGTGGCACGCCCCTCATTGTATGCCCGTCTTTTGCATAGTGTGCGGCGAATCGTCACCACGTCTTCACGCACGTGTGCGCCAGCGCTGTCGAGGTTCCGTCGCACGCGATCGGGCCGGCACCTCCCCTCTGTGGTCAGACCTCAGAAGGGTGTGCGCAGGTGCGGCGCACGGGCGGTCGAGAACAGGTCATCGGCCAGTGCCAAGGCCTCCGCCTCGCATTGGCCCAGCCCACGGGCTCGCCCGGCACCAGCCAGCAGGCTCGCCGAGGTGTATCCGAAGAGCAGCGACCCCAGGTCGGCGACGTCCAGTTCCAGCGTCGGCACCGAAGCGTCCGTCGTCGCGGCGCTGCGCAGGCGTTCGACGGTGCCTGCGCCCAGCTCGTCGACCTGCAGCAGATAGTCTCCGTCGGCATAGCCCAACGCGTCGCCGACGCGCAGCCGCAGCCGAGTCCCGGCCGGGCTGCGCGACCACGACCGTGCTGCAAGCGCTGAACAGACATCGAGCACACGCACCCAGAGCGAGTCGCTGGTCTGCTTCGCCGCGACCGCCCGCGGATCGTTCAGCAGCCACGGCAGCAGGAAGTCGACCGGCTGACTGCGTGCAGAGACCTCGCCGACCAGATCGGTCGAGAGCAGATGGTGCCAGAGCGCCGCCTCGGCAGCGGGATCTGCAGCACAGACCTCGTCGACCGTCAGACGGCCGTGCTCCTCGCCGCCGGAGACTCGGTACAGGGCGAAGCCTTCGAGCCGCCCAGTCGTCGCAGAGTCGACGCGCAGCGCAAGCGTGGTGCCTGAGTCACCGTGGTTGAACAGCCGCAGCGAGAAGACGCGCAGCGCCTGCTGCCACCACACGTCACGTCTGCCGATGTCTCCGGCATTCCGCGCACGTTCGAACACCTGCGGCGCCTCGGCGCGCAGAGTCTGCGGCGCGACCAGCTGCACAGTCATATCGTCGTCTGTCTGGTCACGCCATGAGACTCGTCTCGGATCGAAGCGCAGCGTCGTCGAGCGTGTGGCCGGGCCGAATCCGAATCTCCCGTAGATGCCGCCTTCGGTTGCGGTCAGCACAGCGGCGGATGCTCCACTCGCGATCGCTGCGTCCAGCTGATCCGTGATCATGGCTCGGGCGATGCCCCGCCGACGATGCGTGCCGGCGACCGTCACAGCAGAAATCGCCCAGGCATCCACTGATGCGCCACCGACAAGCGTGAGACCGGCCGGCCACCCTTGGGCGGTGCCCGCCGGCGATGCCGCGATCGCGCTGTGCATGGCCTCTTCGTCAGTCGGGTCTTCGTCGATTTCGCGATCACTCTGATCGGCAGAATCGCCCTCGATGCTCAGAGCGTCGTCGTAGATGCCGATGATGCGACTGCCGACCAACGTGTCGCGCAGCTCTCGACGCATGCGCGGTGTCGGCGGCAGCGCATCGAGAAAGCCGCGCTCCATGGCGCCGAGCCAGCCGTCGACCGCGACCTTGTCAGACTGATCGATCACACGGCCCTGCAGTCGGGCGGCGTCCAGTCTGCGCTGCGCGTTCGACGAGAACTTCTCGAGCGCTTCGGCGTTCAGGCGCTGCGACTGGTTCGGCGACATGGTCTCCCGCTTTCCTGAGTCAGTCCTCGATGGTCTCAGCGGGCGTGGCCTCCCAGAGGTCGCGATCGACGAACTCGGCTTTGGGCGGAGTCACCGCGTCTCGATGCTTCGCACGGTCGATGATGGTGCGCGCCTGCGCGAGCCTGCCGGCCTCGAGCGCGTTGCTGATGGTCTTGGCGTGCGCCAGAAATCGAGGATCCTCGGCGGTGTCGATGCCATCCCCGAGCGAGACGAAGCGCACGTGGCTCGCGCTGACGGCCTCAAGGCTGTCGAGCAGGCTCACCGCGTTCAGACCGAGTACGCAGAGTTCTGAGACCACCGCGGTGTCGTCCGCGTCGAAGGTCTCCAGCGCCTCGCGAATGCGGTAGTGCCAGTCTTCCTGCGTGCGTGGTGCGATCTCTGTGCACTCGCCGACCTGGGCGTCGTCGAGGGCCGCGCGCTGGTCGGGAACGGTCGGGAGTCCGGGGTGGTCGATGATCAGTCCGTGTGTCGCCATCAGAAATCCTCATCCTGTCTCGCAGCGACGCGCCGACCCTCGACGCGTCCGAAGGGCATCCTGCCTCCACCACGTTACACGCCGCGATCGGCGGTCACGGCCCTCAGCCGAACAGCGGAATGCGCCTCTGCGGACGCTTCACGACGACGGCTGCACTCACGGCGCGACGCCTGCGGCAGCACGTTTGAACCCCGCTCTGACGTTCTCGCAGCAGCCTGGCCGACACACGTCGAACCACGGGCCAAGCGCGGTCGCAGACGGGCGATCAGCCGGGTCGACCGCCGACATGCGTTCTTCGATGAGGTCGACAATGCCGGCCACCTGTGTGTGAGCGGTGCCGGGGGTATCCGTTCGCACGGCGCGAAGACCGGCTTCTGACGCCGCTTCGAGAGCCTCGGTGTCGAGATCCCAGAGCACCTCCATGTGGTCGCTGACGAATCCGATGGGCGAGATCGCGATGGCCTCGACCGACTCGCCCGGCAGCTCGGCGATGCGGTCGCAGACGTCCGGCTCCAGCCAGGGCTGCGCCGCGGGCCCTGAGCGAGATTGGTAGACGAGCTCCCAGCTCACGTCTTTGAGCATCGCATCCTGATCGCCGACGCGACGCATCACCGCTGCGGCCACCGCCCGGTGCTGTGCCTCATACGCGCCACCCGGGCCGAAGTCTGCATCTCGTGGCCCCGACCGCTGCGCGTCGGCGAGAGGAATCGAGTGGGTGGTGAAGAGCACACGCATGTGTTCGACGTCGGTTCCATCGTCGCGGAACCTCTGCAGAGCAGACAGAACGCTCGGAACGAATGAGTCGACGAAGCCCGGGTGATCGAAGAACTGACGAATCTTGTCGATCGTCATGGTCTCGGCGAGGCCGGTCTCTTCGAGCGCACGAGCGAAGTCTTCTCGGTACTGACGGCAGCTTGAGAACGAGCTGTAGGCACTCGTGGCGAGCGCCAGAAGTCGATGGTCGCCTGCCGCATCCGCCTCGCGTACCGCTTCAGTCAGATACGGTGCCCAGTTGCGGTTGCCCCAGTAGACGGGCAGGTCGATGCCTCGCGCCGCCAGCTCGCGCTCGAGCGCCTTCTTCAGGGCTCGGTTCTGTGCGTTGATCGGGCTGATGCCGCCGAAGCGACGGTAATGGTGGGCGACCTCTTCAAGCCGTTCTTCTGGAATGCCGCGACCGCGCGTCACGTTTCTGAGAAACGGGATGACGTCTTCCTGCCCTTCGGGGCCTCCGAAGCCGGCAAGAAGAATGCCGTCGTATCGCTGCGACTGGGAGACGAACGGCGCCCCTGCCGCGCTTGCAGGCGAGGCATAGGGCACAGCGGTGTTCTGCTCCATGGAAAGCTCCGATCATGGCGAGAAGGCGTTGGGGACGCACCCCGAACCTGCGTACGCAGCCTCATCGCGTGAAAAGGCGTCAGTGAAGGTCGCTGACTTGATTTACCTAACTTAGTAAACAATATACCTTGCGACCGGAGTGCCTCATCCGCTCGCATCCAGCGCCCGCTTCCAGCGCCACCTGGAACGGCGCACCACGGCCAATAGCGAATGCGTGGATGCAGCAGATCGAGGCACAGGGCGTCTCGCAGCACGGCCGCGTCAAGGTCAAGCGCGCCGCGACGCGTGAGCAGCTGCCGCAGGAGACTGCAGCAGGGGTGGCTGAATCCGAGGTGCACGAACGTTTGTTCTCAGCGTCGGTGTCCGTGAGAACCCCAACTTCACCTCGCCCCTGCTGCATCGAGAGCTCAGGAATGCCGGGGTGTCGATTCTCGCGAGGGCGCACAGTCCACCTGCGCGGATCACTCGCTCTCTACCGCGATCACTCGCAAACCGGCCGATTTCGTCCAATCCGCGCAGGCAGAGTGCAATCGGCGCAGGTGCGCTCCAGCAGACAGAGCTCAGCCCCTACCGCTTCGCTGGGTCAGATTAGAAGTCCCAGTCGTCGTCTTCGGTGTTGACGGCCTTGCCGATCACGTATGACGAGCCCGAGCCAGAGAAGAAGTCATGGTTCTCGTCGGCGTTCGGCGACAGCGCCGAGAGAATCGCCGGGCTCACGTTGGTGACCGATGACGGGAACATCGGCTCATACCCGAGGTTCATCAGCGCCTTGTTCGCGTTGTAGTGCAAGAAGCGCTTGACGTCTTCGGTGAGCCCGGCCTCGTCGTAGAGATCCTGGGTGTACTCGACCTCGTTGTCGTACAGGTCGTACATCAGCGAGAACGTGTACTCTTTGAGCTCGTCGCGCTTGGCCTGATCGACCGCCTCAAGGCCCTTCTGGAACTTGTAGCCGATGTAGTAGCCGTGCACCGCCTCGTCACGAATGATCAGGCGAATCAGATCGGCCGTGTTCGTGAGCTTCGCATGGCTCGACCAGTACATCGGCAGGTAGAAGCCCGAGTAGAACAGGAATGACTCGAGCAGCGTCGAGGCCACCTTGCGCTTGAGCGGGTCGTCACCGCGGTAGTACTCGAGCACGATCGCGGCCTTGCGCTGCAGCTTCTGGTTGTCGACCGACCAGCGGAAGGCATCGTCGATGTCAGGCGTGTTGCACAGCGTCGAGAAGATCGACGAGTACGACTTCGCGTGCACGCTCTCCATGAACGCGATGTTCGTGTACACCGCCTCTTCGTGCGGGGTGATCGAGTCGGGAATCAGCGAGACCGCACCGACGGTGCCCTGAATCGTGTCGAGCAGAGTGAGGCCGGTGAACACACGCATGGTGAGCGTCTTCTCAGCCTCGGTGAGCGTGGCCCACGACTGGATGTCGTTCGAGAGCGGCACCTTCTCAGGCAGCCAGAAGTTGCCGGTCAGACGCTGCCAGACCTCGAGGTCTTTGTCGTCTTCAATGCGATTCCAGTTGATCGCGTCGACCCGGTCGACGAGCTTGAGCTTCGGTGCAGACATCTCTCTCCCTCAGAATGAAAATCGCGGTCACGGCAGCAGACAAGAGGAGCCCTCGCAGAAACGGGGACTCCTCCTGAGACTAGTCGCATCAATCGACCTGAGCCGACTGCCGCAGCCAAACAGTCACATCTGCGTCACAGCATGCAGCTGACGCAGCCCTCGACCTCGGTGCCTTCCAACGCCATCTGGCGCAGACGGATGTAATAGAGCGTCTTGATGCCCTTGCGCCATGCGTAGATCTGGGCTTTGTTCAGATCACGGGTGGTCGCGGTGTCTTTGAAGAACAGTGTGAGCGACAGCCCCTGATCGACGTGCTGCGTCGCCGCGGCATAGGTGTCGATGATCTTCTCGTAGCCGACCTCGTAGGCATCCTGGTAGTACTCCAGGTTGTCGTTCGTCATAAACGGCGCCGGGTAGTAGACGCGACCGATCTTGCCCTCTTTGCGAATCTCGATCTTCGAGGCGATCGGGTGAATCGACGAGGTCGAGTTGTTGATGTAGCTGATCGAGCCGGTCGGCGGCACCGCCTGCAGGTTCTGGTTGTAGATGCCGTGCTCCTGCACGCTCGCCTTGAGCTCGCGCCAGTCGTCCTGTGTGGGGATGCGCACGCCGGCCTGTTCGAACAGCTCGCGGCCGCGCTGCGTCGTGGGCTTCCACTCCTGCTCGATGTACTTGTCGAAGAACGCTCCGCTGGCGTACTTCGACTCGTCGAAGCCGTCGAAGCGCTCGCCGCGCTCGATGGCGATCTGGTTCGATGTGCGCAGTGCGTGGTAGAGCACCGTGTAGAAGTAGATGTTCGTGAAGTCGACGCCCTCTTCGCTGCCGTAGAAGACGCGCTCACGAGCGAGGTAGCCGTGCAGGTTCATCTGCCCGAGGCCGATCGCATGGCTGCGGTCGTTGCCCGCCTCGATCGACGGCACCGAGTGGATGTGACTGTGGTCGCTGACCGCGGTGAGACCGCGGATGGCGGTCTCGACGGTGGTACCGAAGTCTTCGGAGTCCATCGTCTTCGCGATGTTCAGCGAACCGAGGTTGCACGAGATGTCTTTGCCGATCTGGGCGTATGACAGATCTTCGTCGTACTGGCTGGGTTCGTTGACCTGCAGAATCTCGCTGCAGAGGTTCGACATGTTGATGCGGCCCTTGATCGGGTTCGCCCGGTTGGCCGTGTCTTCGAACAGGATGTACGGGTAGCCCGACTCGAACTGGATCTCGGCGAGCGTCTGGAAGAACTCGCGGGCACTGATCTTCGTCTTGCGAATACGGGAGTCGTCGACCCACTCGTAGTAGTGCTCGCTGACCGACAGGTCGGCGAACGCCTTGCCCGTGACGCGCTCGACGTCGTAGGGGCTGAAGAGGTACATGTCTTCGTTGCGCTTGGCCAGCTCGAACGTGATGTCGGGAATGACCACGCCGAGCGAGAGGGTCTTGATGCGGATCTTCTCGTCGGCGTTCTCACGCTTGGTGTCGAGGAACCGATAGATGTCGGGGTGGTGTGCGTTGATGTACACCGCACCGGCGCCCTGACGCGCACCGAGCTGGTTCGCGTAGCTGAACGAGTCTTCGAGCAGCTTCATGATCGGGATGACACCCGACGACTGGTTCTCGATGTGCTTGATCGGCGCACCCGACTCGCGAATGTTCGACAGCAGGAAGGCCACGCCGCCGCCGCGCTTCGAGAGCTGCAGCGCCGAGTTGATCGAACGGCCGATCGACTCCATGTTGTCTTCGATGCGCAGCAGAAAGCAGCTGACGAGTTCGCCGCGCTGCTTCTTGCCCGCGTTGAGGAACGTCGGCGTCGCCGGCTGGAACCGGCCCGAGACGATCTCGTCGACCAGATGCGTCGCGAGCTCCTGGTCGCCTGCTGCCAGGTAGAGGCTCACGATCGTGACGCGGTCTTCGAAACGCTCGAGATAGCGCTTGCCGTCGAAGGTCTTGAGCGTGTAGCTCGTGTAGTACTTGAACGCACCCAAGAAGGTCGGAAAGCGGAACTTGTAGCCATAGGCCCGTTTGAACAGGTCTTTGACGAACTGCCACGGGTAGAGGTCGAGGAACTCTTTCTCGTAGTACTCGTTCTCGATCAGATACTCGATCTTCTCTTCCAGGTCATGGAAGAAGACCGTGTTCTGGTTCACGTGCTGCAGAAAGTACTGCCGAGCCGCCTCGTGGTCTTTGTCGAACTGAATGTGTCCCTGCTCGTCATACAGGTTCAGCATCGCGTTGAGCGCGTGGTAGTCGAGCTGGCTGTTCTCGCCGCTTCCGGAGCCGGGGTGCGTGGTGTCCAAGATGGTTCTCAGCCTCGGTCTCAAGCCAGGCTTGCGACGGCGGATGCTGCGAGCGCGTCGATCTTGTCGGGGCGGAAGCCCGACCAGTGACCGCCATCGGTCACGACGACCGGCGCCTGCATGTAGCCGAGCTCCTTGACCTGGGCGAGCGCAGCGGCGTCTTCGGTGATGTCGACGACGGTGTAGTCGATGCCACGCTTATCGAGAGCGCGGTAGGTCGCGTTGCACTGCACGCATGCTGGCTTGCTGTAGACCGTGACTGACATCTTTCGTCTCCATTCTTCAGACTCGCACTCGCCCTCAGCGGCAGTTCGAATCGGTGTCTTCTCAGTGTTCTGGGCAGCTGCGCTCTCGATGATCCCTCTCTTGGAGTGCCTGCCGCAGCAGATATGAGTCGATACTACATCTAGTGGCGGGCCACGCAAGCCACCACTAGATGATGTGTAACACCAATGTAATTACCACGATGGCGTTCTGCCGCGGAATGACGCGGATCGCGTGCGCCAAGCGGGTGCGACACGCCACGAGAACGATTTTCTACAGCCCCAACAGGTGTCGCAGACGCTGCTCCGTATCGGGCCAGCCGGTCACCTCGACCGACTGCACTCCCCGAGCCCGCACGGGGTAGTCATTGCCGTCTTCATGGAGCTTGTCACCGAAGAAGAGCATCTCGTCGAGGCCGATGCCGGTCTGTTCGGCGAGCTGCCGGATGCCATACGCCTTGTCGATGCCGCGCCGCGTGATGTCGATCGACGTGGTGCCCCCCGCCCGCACCTCGAGGTCGGGCAGCACGGCCTGCACCGCACGTCGCAGCCCGTCTTTGCGCTCGCCGGTCGGATCCCACGCCTGCTTGGCCTCGACCGGCGCCTGCTGCCCCAACGCTGAGAAGGTGATCTGTGACCCGCGATCTTCGATGATCGGCCCCCACGTCTTCGACTCCCACAGTCCGAGCCGTTTCGCCTGCTCGGTCAGCGCACGCTCGGCGGCCGCCTTCTCGTCGGCGCTGAGATCCTGCGCGTACACCTCGTGCCAGGCGCCGCCTGCATGCCGGTGGTAGCGCGTTCCACAGGTCGGCATCAGGTGCAGCCGGTCGAGTTCGTCGTCGGTGCCGCCGGCGGCCTCGAGCGCATCGATGACTTGAGCCTGGAACTGCCCGATGTTGCCACCCGAGATCACACACACCTGGGTGCGGTCGAGCAGCCGGCGCAGCACCTGCGCCATCGATTCCGGCACGCGCGACTTCGAGGGCGCGAGTGTGTCATCGAGATCGAAGGCGACCAGTTTGGGCAGATCGGGCACGGGTGGTTCTCCTGTCAGAGTGTTCAGCGGATTCACAGGTACGGGAGGCGCACTCGACCCCCGAACGTGGCGCGCATCGCTAACATGGGTTGAGCGTGCGGCACGCTCTCAACTGTACTGTTCTCTCAGCAGCCCGGCCGTGCGATGAGAGGGAAGGCCGCACATGCGTCGTCTCGTGACGGTGCTCTGGGCGCTCGTCGTGTTGACGCTGCTCGGAGCCCTCGCCTGGCTGCCCGCGCACCTCGGCCAGCAGATCGGCTTCGCACAGTTCTTCGCGATGCCCGCGCCGTGGCTCGCCGCCCTCGCTCTGATCGGCCTGCTGCTGCTGATCACCTCGCTGCTGCACCGTCGCGCACGGATGCTGACGCTGGTCTGCGTGCTCGCCGTCGCCCTCGCCTCGGTGCCATGGCTCTCGCCGCGCCTGACCGCCCCGCCGCGCGCTTTCGACGTCGCCAGCCTGCCCTCGGCATCCGCTGATGGCCTGCGCGTGCTCAGCTGGAACGTGGGCGGCTCAGCCGATTCGATCGACGACGTTGCAGCCCTCGCTCAGCAGGTCTCGCCGCAGGTCATCGCGCTCCCAGAGACGACCCCCAGCGAAGCGCACGCCCTGGCCGACCAGCTCGCAGCAGACGGTCTCGACATGCGAGTGCTTCCCGCGCAGGGCAGCGACAGCGCATGGCCGTCGTCGGTGCTGATCAGCTCGAAGCTGGGCAGGTACCGCGTCGTCGACGACACTTCGCAGTCGGTGCGTCCGGGAGTCGCCGCCAAACCGGTCAACGGCCAAGGGCCGACCATCGTGGTGGCGCATGCGCAGCAGCCGGGCTTCGCCGTGGAACAAGCCCAGATCTGGCGGGCACACCTGGGGTGGCTCGGCTCATGGTGCGACAGCGGCGAGGCCGTCATCGTCGGCGACTTCAACGGCACCGACGCGAACATCGGGCCGACGCTGGGCTCGTGCCGGGCGCCGGGCTCAGACACGCAGGGGTCGGCCACAGGAGGCACCTGGCCGAGCGTGCTGCCGGCATGGCTGGGAGCGCCGATCGATCGTGCATACACGACCGATCAGTGGCAGGTCAGAGGCCTCTGGCCGATCTCCGGCCAGCGAGTCACCGCGAGCGATCATCGACCGATCGTGGTCGACCTCAGCAGGTCAGCGACGCCAGCCGGCTGAGCGTCGAGCGAACGACCGCAGAATGGCTCGCCAGCCGAACATGAAGACGGCGAGCACCGTGCCGGTGACGATCACGAATCCGAAGGCGACGCCGTGCAGCGTGAGGCCGCGCAGCAGCACGCCCCCGACGAGGGTGAACAGCCAGATCGGCGCAGCGGTGTGCGAGAGGTCGAGCGGGCGACGCCAGGCGTGCGTCCAGACCCACCCGACGAACGCGCTCAGCAGGAACGGCCAGGCCACCTCGAGCACATGCAGGAAGCTCGGGTCGGCTGCGTGCGCACGACCGCCGATGAAGGCGAACAGCAGAATCGAGACGGCGTCGAGCACGATCGCTGTGATGATCCACACCGGGCCCGTGCCGACGCGCGAGAGCCGGTCGGCTCGCTGCTGCGGCGTCTCGAGCTCGGCGAAGACCGTCGGGCTCTCGCCTGCGGCGACGTCGGTTTCGGCGGTCACATCTGGTGCAGTGGTATTGGTGCTCACACAGACAGCGTAGGCCTCGACGCCGGTCTGCGCATTCCCCCTTGTCTGCAAGGGTATGCCGCAGCGAGGCGAGCTGCATCCTATTTGGATGCCCCGTCACGCCCGCCTGACCGCTCACGCGCAGCAGGACTGGCAGCGTTTCATGGCAGACTTCGGGCTGTTGCTCGCTCAGGTGCGGCGAGAGCGCGGCTTCAGTCAGGAGTACGTCGCCGCTCAGGCAGGCATGGCTCCTTACACATATGTGCGCTATGAGCAGGGGCGCGGCCAGGACGGTCGACCTGCAAACCTCACGCTCATCAACCTGATCTGTCTGGCGAACGCTCTGCACGTTCGCGTCGAAGACATCATTCCAGACCAGTACCCCGACATCCGCTTGGACTGAGCACTCTGCACAGACGACCGACCGACCATCGTCTGTGCACACTTCGATGGCCGAGGCCACCCACGTGCCGATCTGTCAGCGCCTGCCGGTGAACTGGCCGCATGAACGAACACGACATCCCAGAGCCCACGCCCGACGACGCCCCTTCGATCGACGCTCCCGCCACGTCGTCGCACGACCAGCGGCCTCGCGAGAACGCCCACGCACTGCATCTCGACTGCCCGTCGTGGTGCGTGTTGGGCGAGAGCCACCAGCACGACCTCGAGGTCGACCTGATGCACATGAGCGCAATGGTTCCCGTGCCATTGGTCGTACGCGAGACGCTGATGACCGACGGACAGGTCCTCTCGACGCCGCGCGGGCACGAATGCTGGGTCGGGCTGATCCAGTGCGGCACCGACCCCTACCTCACCTGCAGCACCGACGACGGCCTCGGCGTCGATCTCACACCTGAGAGCGCACAGCGTATGGTCGATGCGCTGATGCTGTTTCTCGGCGTGCTGCGATCGCCGTAGGATGCTGCCATGCCCACACGTCAGATTCCCGTCTTCGTGCTCGCCGGCTTTCTCGGCAGTGGCAAGACGACCTTTCTGAACGGGCTGCTGCACAATGCACTCGGTGTGCGCGTCGGGGTGATCATCAACGACTTCGGCGACATCCCCGTCGACAGCTGGCTGGTCGATGCCTCGGTAGACACCATGGTGACGCTCGGCGGCGGGTGCCTCTGCTGCGTCACCGACGCCGGTCAGATCGACGACATGCTGCAGCAGCTGCTCGACCCGAGCCTCGAGATCGACGCCGTCGTCATCGAGGCCAGCGGCTTGGCCGATCCGGCGAACCTTGCTCTGCGCGTCAGCCGCAGCAGCACGCGCGGCGTCAGATTCGCCGGCGTCGTTCTCATGGTCGACGCCGGCGAATACCTCGAGACGCTGCGCAGCCACCCGCAGATCGCACAGGACGGCCGCATCGCCGACCTGATCGTGCTGAACAAGGCAGACCTGGTGTCCTCATCCGACCTCGACCAGCTCATGCGCACGCTCGACGACTCCTCACGAGGTGCGCCGGTGCTGCCGACCACGTTCGGCACGATCGATCCTCGGCTGCTCTTCGACCGGGCCCGGCACGAACCGCCGCGATACGGCCAGGTGCCTCTGCCCTTCGAGAACCTGGAACGCCATGCTCACGACCGGCATCCCCCGCACCTGCACGACCAGTACGCCAGCGTCTCGTTCCGCACCGACCGCCCGCTCAGCCCGCATCGCTTCCTCGAACTCCTCTATCACCGCCCGGCAGGTCTCTACCGCCTGAAAGGGCACGTCCGATTCACCGTCACCCGGGGGCCGGGAGCGGCACGGCATCCGCTCGAGGTGCAGAGCGTCGGCGCACACGTGCGTTTCGCCCGCCAGCGCCAGTCGCCGAATCATCCGCTCGTCGACGAGACGCAGCTCGTGCTCATCGGCATCGGCGTCGATGCGGCCGACGTCGCCGCACGGCTCGCGGACTGCGAGGCCGAGACGGCCACATCAGACGATCGCACCGCCATGATCACGATCAACCGCTATCTCGACTGATGCGACGTCACTTGAGAAGTGGTAGCATCTTCTGGTGCCCGTCAGGGTCACGGGGCTATAGCTCAGTTGGTAGAGCGCTTCGTTCGCAATGAAGAGGTCTGGGGTTCAATTCCCCATAGCTCCACAGTCGGCCGTCGGTTCTTGCACAGACAAGACTCGGCGGCCGTTACTTTCTTTCACCTCCCCTGCATAGGCACTTTCCCGGCCTCATCGCCAGCCCTCTGCGCACATCTTCTGCACCTGCTTCGTGTCAGGAATGAACAACGTCTGAACGCAATGCAGACTCCCCGACATCTGTCGGGGAAAGAGACGTAGAGTGGAATCAGAACCGATCGCAGAGTGAGACTGAAACCGATGGTCTTCTACATGGCTGCGCACAGGTTCGCTCTGCGAAGGAGTGACGATGAGCCAGACACTCAAGCCCCAGACGTCCGCCGCGCTCGGTGCCGGCGGTTCTCGGAGTCGCGTCCTGCTCGGCACGGTGCTCGCCCAGCTTGGCCTGGGCACGGTCTACGCCTGGAGCGTGCTGAATCCCGCTCTCGCGCAGCGCATCTCGGGCGATCGCACGCAGACCTTCCCCATCGCGATCACCTTCTCGATCATGATGATCAGCCTGTCGGTGTCGACGCTGCTGATCGGATGGCTGCAGCATCGATTCGGCGTGCGTAAAGTGCTGGTCGCCTGCGGCATCGTGCTCGGAGCCGGCCTGATCGTCTCGGCCTTCGCCACCAACCTGTGGATGCTCTACATCTTCGCCGGCGTCATCGTCGGCGCCGCCGACGGCATCGGCTATCTGCTCAGCCTGACCAACGTCCTGCGCTGGTACCCCGACAAAGCTGGTGCGATCTCCGGCGTCTCGGTCGGCTCGTACGGCGTGCCCGCTGTGATCCTGCCGTTCATCGTCACGCCCGTGCTGGGCAGCGCCGACAACGGCTATGCCGGGCTCACCACCTGTTTCATCCTCTGGGCGGTCACGGTGATCGTGCTCATCGGCGGCGGCGGGCTGCTGCTCAAAGACGCCCCAGAGATCCCCAAAGACCACTCGCACGCGAGCAACGAATACACCATTCCGCAGATGCTTCGCCGCCCGCAGGCCTACCTGCTGTACTTCGGCATCACCGCGTTCTGCTTCGCCGGCCTGTTCATCATCGGGCACGCGGGTGACGGCGCGATCGCGGCAGATGATCCTTCGAAGTACCTGATCGGTACGGCCATCACGCTGGTGTCGCTGGTCGGGCTGGTCAACACGATCGGTCGTTTCTTCTTCGGCTGGCTCTCCGACCGGGTGCGGCGCACCCTCATCGTGGCCGTGGCTCTCGCGGTGCTCGCCGTCTTCGCGTTCGTCTTGGGGCTGGCCTGGCTGCCGCAGCCGGCGCTGTACATCGTCGGCTTCCTGCTCTTCGGCGCCTCGTTCGGCGGCTGCATCACGATCTACCCGACCATCGTCGGCGAGTTCTTCGGCAAGAACAACCAGGCGAAGAACTATTCCGTGATCTACCAGGGCTTCGCCAGCGGCGCCCTGATCACGCTGATCTTCAACATTCTGATGGCACAGAAGATCATCACTTTCGGCACTTCGCTGCTGATCGGCAGCGTGTTCTTGGCGGTCAGCGCGGTGATCCTGTTCTTGGTCCGCAAACCCGCCCCCGTCGAATGACCGACCGATTCTCTGCTCGCACTCCGGTCGAGCACCCGCAGCAATGAACAAGGAAAGGAACCACAGGCATGATGACCACACCTCATGGCCCTGAGGCCACACCGGCCACCGACGAGGCCACACCCATCGTCGACTTCGCGGCGATCGCCGAGAACCTCGGCGAAGAGTACGACCACCCAGTGAGCGTGCTCGACCGCAACAGCAACGTGGTCGACCAGAAGACTTTCGACTCCTACAGCGAAGACGAGCTCGTGCACTTTCTCGAGCTGATGGTCTGGGAGCGTGCGCTGCACGAACAGACGATCGTCTTCTCCCGACAGGGTCGCCTCGGCTTCTACGCCCCGACTCTCGGTGAAGAAGCCAGTAACATGGGCACCATCACCGCCTTCGAGCCCATGGACTTCCTCTTCCCTGCGTACCGCGACCTCCCCCAGCTCATTCAGCACGGTGCGATCACACCCGCTCAGGGCTATCTGTGGTCACGCGGCCACGTGCAGGGCAACGCGATGGCCGAAGGCCACCGCGCCTGGATGCCGCAGATCATCATCGGCGCCCAGTACGTCGAGGCTGCGGGAGCAGCCCTCGGCATCCAGAAGAACGGCGAGCCGAACGTGGCTCTGGCATACGGCGGCGACGGAACCACCTCACAAGGCGACTTCTACGAGGCACTGAACTTCGCCGGCGCGTTCCAGTCTCCGCTGGTGGGCATCATCCAGAACAACGGCTGGGCGATTTCGGTGCCGCGTTCGAAGCAGACCCATACGCTCACGCTCGCTCAGAAGGCCGTCGCCGCAGGCATTCCCTCGGTCCAGGTCGATGGCATGGACATTCTCGCGGTCAACGCCGTGACCCGCGCCGCCCGCGCCTACGCGGTCGCCGGCAACGGCCCCGTGCTGATCGAGACTCTGACCTACCGCTTCGGAGCGCACTCAAGCGCCGGCGACGATCCGAGCCGCTACCGCACACACGATGAAGAGATGCCGTGGATCGAGCGTGACCCGCTCAACCGTCTGCGTGACCTGCTCGTTCCCCGCGGCCTCTGGAGCCCTGAGAAAGAGAGCGACCTCACCGAGCAGTACAAGAAGTCGTTCCGTGAGGCGCTCGCAGAGGCAGACAAAGCGCCGAAGCAGACCGTCGCAGAGTTCCTGCGCAACACCTACGAGGTGCCCACCCCGGGCGTCGCCAAGCAGATCAAAGCATTCACCGCGAAGGAGGCCGAGTGAGATGAGCTCGAAAAAACTGACGTACATCAAAGCCATCACTGAAGGACTCGATCAGGCGCTCGCCGAAGACGACCGCACCCTCATCTTCGGTGAGGACGTCGGCAAGAACGGCGGCGTGTTCCGCACCACGCAGGGCCTTCAGGCGAAGTACGGCGAAGACCGCGTCTTCGACACTCCGCTCGCCGAGTCGGCAATCCTCGGACTCTCGATCGGACTGGCCGCCACTGGCTGGCGTCCCGTCCCCGAGATCCAGTTCATGGGGTTCACGTTCGAAGCCGCCGACTCGCTCAACGCGCAGATGGCTCGCAACCGCTTCCGCTTCGGCGGCAAGGTCGCGCAGCCCATCACCGTGCGCACCCCGTACGGCGGCGGCACGCACACCGCCGAGCTGCACAGCGACAACCTGGAGCATGTCTTCACCGGCACTCCCGGTCTGCGCGTGGTCACCCCCAGCAATCCCTACGATGCCAAGGGCCTGATCATCGCGGCGATCGAGAACAACGATCCGGTGCTGTTCATGGAGCACCTGAAGCTCTATCGCTCGGTCAAAGGCGATGTGCCCGAAGAACCGTACCGCGTGGCACTCGACACGGCGAAGGTCGTGCGCGAAGGCACCGACGTGACGATCGTGGCCTACGGCGCCATGGTGCAGCAGGCCGTCAAGGCGGCCGACGCACTGGCAGCCGACGGCATCAAGGCAGAGGTCATCGACCTGATCTCGCTGCAGCCGATCGACACAGACACGATCTTCGCCTCCGTCGACAAGACCCACCGCGTGGTCGTGGCGCAGGAGGCGCAGCGCATCGCCGGCGTCGGAACTCAGGTGGTCTCGGCCATCGCCGAAGAGCGCATCCTCAGCCTCGAGGCACCGATCATGCGCGTCGCGGCTCCCGACTCGGTCTATCCGTTCGCCGCCGCCGAGCTCGACTGGATTCCGAATGCCGCCGACATCGAGGCCAAGGCCCGCGAGGCCCTGACCTACTGATTGCCCACGCTGGTCACGACCAGCGCCGAAACGTCGATTGCAAAGCGCGTCTGCGCAGTGTGACTGCGCAGACGCCGGGCCCCACCGGGGCAATGAAAGGACTGTCAAGATGTCATTCAAGTTCAAACTGCCCGAGCTGGGTGAGGGCCTCTCTGAGGGCGTCATCTCAGCCTGGCAGGTCAAAGAGGGCGACGAGGTCAAGACTGATCAGACCCTCGTCGAGATCGAGAACGACAAGTCGGTCGTCGACCTGCCGTCACCGGTCAGCGGCACGGTGAAGAGCCTGAAGTTCAAAGAAGGCGACACCGTCGAAGTCGGCCAGGTCATCATCGACATCGATGACGGCTCGCCAGACGAGCCCGACGCGTCTGATGAGGCGCCAGCCGCGGATGCCGCCGAGCCCGAGGCGCCAAACGCACCCGCGCCCGCTGCACCGGCACCTGCGGCACCCGCCGCTCCGGCATCCCCGGCACCGGCTGCAGCCGCACCCGCGGCCGAACCCGCAGCAGCGCCGGCAGACGCACGCCCCGAGGGCGCTCCGGTGCTCGCGATGCCGTCAGTCCGCCTGTACGCCCGCGAACACGGTGTCGATCTGTCGACCGTGGTGCCCACCGGGGCACACGGTCACGTGCTGCGTGCCGATGTCGACGCCGTCTTCGGCCATCGCGCCGCGCCGGCGGATGCAGAGTCGGCTCCGGCCGTCGCCGCGAGCGCCGAGCCGCATCCCGAGGCAGCCGCCGCACCGACCGACGAGGTCAGCGTCACGCCGGCCTACGACGGCAGCGGCGAGCGTCGCACTCCCTTCAACGGCATCCGCAAGGCCACCGCGAACGCCGTCACGAAGGCGCACGAGATTCCGCCGGTCACCTTCTTCGCCGAGGTCGAGATCTCTGCGCTGCTCGCACATCGCAAGACGTACAAGCAGCTCGCCGTCGAACGCGACATCCATCTGACGCCGCTCGCCTACATCGTCAAAGCGCTGGTCGCCGTGCTGAAGCAGTTCCCCGATCTGAACACCCGGCTCGACCTCGACGCCGGTGAGATCGTCTACCGCGACCGCATCGACGTGGGCATTGCGACCGACACCGACCGCGGCCTGTTCGTGCCGGTGGTGCGCGATGCCGACCGGCTGAGCCTCTTCGAGGTGGCACAGCGCATCGCCGAGAACACCGAGAAGGCGAAAGCCGGCAAGCTCGGCCCCAACGACATGGGCGACGGGTCGATCACGATCAGCAACCTCGGCAGCGTCGGCGGCGGCTGGTTCACACCGATCCTCAACGCACCTGAGACCTCGATTCTGGGCGTCGGGCGCGCAAAACCGGGCCCGGTCGTCAACGACGAGGGCGAACTCGAAGTCGGGCAGCTGCTGCAGCTGTCGTTCACGACCGACCACCGCGTCATCGACGGCGCCAAGGCACAGCAGGCGCTGAACCTGCTCACCGCGGTGCTGCACGACCCAGCACGTCTGCTGGTCGAGGCCTGATCCGGCCGCGTCACGACACGAAGCATTGAGAGGAACATCATGAGCGACTCCACAGTCGAACACCGCGGCACCATCGTCATCGGTTCGGGGCCCGGCGGCTACGTCGCGGCCATCCGCGCCTCAGAGCTCGGGCAGAAGGTCACGCTGATCGAGGCCACCGATCGAGTCGGCGGCATCTGCCTGAACGAGGGCTGCGTGCCCTCGAAGGCTCTGATCAGCGTCGGGCACCGCATCCGCGCCGCACACGACACCGACCAGTACGGCCTGAGCTTCGAAGCACCGAAGCTCGACTTCGCCAAGACGCAGCACTGGAAGCAGCACGACGTGGTCGAGCGCATGACGCGTGGCGTGCGCGGGCTGCTCAAGAAGCACGACGTCGAGATCGTCCAGGGCTTCGCCACCCTCGACAGCGACACCGTGCTGCGCGTGATGCCGGCAGGCCCGCAGCAGTTCATGAGCGTCGACCTCGGCCGACAGTTCACCTTCGACGACCTGATCATCGCGACCGGTTCTCGCCCCATCGAGATCCCGAGCTTTCCTTGGGGCGACCGTGTGATCGACTCGACTGGTGCGCTGAATCTGCCCGAGGTGCCCAAGCGCATGATCGTCATCGGCGGCGGGTACATCGGCACCGAGCTCGCCGGCGCCTACGCCGACATGGGCGCCAAGGTGATCATCCTTGAAGGCTCCCCCAGCATCCTGCCGCTCTTCGAAAGCGATCTCTCGTCGATCGTCACGAAGCGGCTCGAGGCCAAGGGCGTCGAGATCCACACCGGCGTGCGGGCGCGCGACGTCGATGAGGATGCCGACGGCGTGCAGGTCTTCGTTACGCTGAACGACGAAGAAGAGACTCTTGAGGCCGACTACTGTCTGGTCACCGTCGGTCGCCGCCCCAACACCGACAACATCGGGCTCGAGTTCACCAGCGTCGAGATCGACAACCACGGTCTCGTCGTCACCGATGAGCAGGGACGCACAGCGTCACCGCACATCTACGCGATCGGCGACATCACGGCGGGGCCAGCTCTGGCGCACAAGGCGTTCTTCCAGGCGAAGACCGCTGCCGGCGCCATCGCCGGGCAGCCGACGGCGAACGACTACATCGGTGTGCCTGCCGTCTGCTTCAGCGACCCCGAGGTCGCGACAGTGGGCGTGACCAAAGACGAGGCCGAGAAACAGGGCGTCGCGGTCGAGACGGCGAAGTTCCCCTTCGCCGGCAACGCCCGCGCCGTGTCGCTGGGCGAGCCTGACGGCTTCGTGCGACTGGTGTCGACGAAAGACGAGGGCACGCTGATCGGCGCGCAGATCGTCGGCCCGGGGGCCTCCGACCTCATCTCCGAGCTCAGCCTCGCGGTCAACGCTCAGATGAACGTCGAAGACATCGCGCTGACGATTCACCCGCATCCGACGCTCTCGGAGCCCATCGCCGAGGCCGCCGACATCGCGATCGGGTACCCGACGCACATCTGATCGCCGGATGCCGGGAGTGCGCCCGATGACAGTTGGGGCATCGCTCGAAAGCTGAGTAGTGAAAAGTGTGGTCTGCAGCTCTGCAGACCACACTTTTCGTGTCTCTGGGGTGTGGCCCGAGGCCTCGGCACACGTCTGATTCTTGTGCCATCAACCACCTCCGTGCAACCCTCTGCAATGGTGTTCACCTGCACCCTCGACGTCAGACGGCCAGCGTAGTCTGAGATCAACCTGAAGTTGCCGGTATCGATGGAGACACCGAGGCTCATCCATCACCGTACCGACCACGAGTGAAGGGAAGAGCATGGCTCAGAGACAGGCGTCCCAGCTGACGAAAGAGCAGCTGCTGCACGCATTCCGCAAAATGGCTGAGATCCGCTATTTCGAAGAGCGAGTCCACCTTGAGAACCAGTCGGGTGAGATCCCCGGCTTCATCCACCTCTACGCCGGTCAAGAGGCCGTCGCCGTCGGTGTGTGCGAGAACCTGCGCCCCACCGACGTCATCGGCTCGACGCACCGTGGTCACGGGCACTCCATCGCCAAGGGCTGCGACCTCGACGGCATGATGGCCGAGATCTTCGGCAAAGAGACCGGCCTGAACCACGGCAAGGGCGGCTCGATGCACATCGCCGACCTTTCAGTGGGCATGCTGGGCGCCAACGGCATCGTCGGTGGCGCTGCTCCGCTGGCCGTCGGCGCGGCGTTCACCGGCAAGTACAAGGGCGAAGGCAACATCGGCGTCGCATTCAGCGGCGACGGCGGCTCGAACCAGGGCACCGTCTTCGAAGCCATGAACATGGCCGTCGTGCTCAAGCTGCCGGCGCTGTTCATCTTCGAGAACAACGGCTTCGGCGAAGCGACCGGCGCTGATTTCGCGGTTGGCAGTGGCGACATCGCCGCTCGTGCCGCAGGTTTCGGTCTGCCCGCCGAGAAGGTCGACGGCACCGACTTCTTCGCCGTGCACGAGGCTGCCAGCAAAGCCATCGCCCGTGCGCGCGCCGGCGAGGGCCCCTCGGTGATCGAGGCGAAGGCCTACCGCTGGTACGGCCACTTTGAGGGCGATCCGGGGCTCTACCGCACCAAAGAGCAGCTCGACGAGATCAAAAAGGCCAACGACCCGCTGCGCATCTTCCGTGAGAAGGTCGGTCGCAAGGTCACAGCCAAAGAGCTCGACGCCATCGAAGCCGAAGTCAAGCAGCAGGTCGACGACGCGGTCGAGTACGCCCGCAAATCGCCATGGCCCAGCGCTGACGAGCTGACCACCGACGTGTACGCAAGCTACTGAAGAACTGGGGAGACGAACGGCAATGAGCAAGAAAAGCTATAGAGAGGCCATCCGCGAAGCACTCGCCGATGCCCTGCGCGAAGATGAGAACGTCTTTCTGGTCGGCGAAGACCTCAGAGGCGGTAAAGGCGGCACGAACCCGGACAAGACCGTCGAGGCCTTCGGCGGCGTGTTCAACGTGACCGGCGGCCTGTGGACGGAATTCGGCGACGAGCGCGTCGTCGACACCCCGATCAGTGAGTCGGCCATCCTCGGGCTCGCCGCCGGTGCGGCCGTCACCGGTCTGCGCCCGGTCGCCGAGCTGATGTTCATGGACTTCTTCGGCGTCTGCTACGACGAGATCTACAACCAGGCGGCCAAGTTCCGCTACATGTTCGGCGGCAAGGCCAAGACACCTCTCACCGTGCGCGGCATCATCGGCGCCGGGGTGGGCGCTGCGGCGCAGCACTCGAACTCGCCCTACAACGTGTTCACCTCGACCGCCGGGGTGAAGGTCGTGGCCCCGTCGAACCCATACGATGCGAAGGGGCTGCTGCTGGCCTCGATCCGCGACGACGACCCGGTCATGTTCTGCGAGCACAAGGCGCTCTACGACATCAAGGGCGAGGTGCCCGATGAGCCGTACACGATTCCTCTGGGCGTCGCGAACTACACCCGTGAAGGCACCGATGTGACCATCATCGCGCTGTCGAAGCTGGTCAACACCGCCAACGAGGTCGCCGACAAGCTCGGCGCCGAGGGCATCTCGGTCGAGGTGGTCGACCCGCGCACGACCTCGCCGCTCGACGAGGCCGCGATCGTCGAGTCAGCCGAGTCGACCGGCCGCGTCGTGGTCGTCGACGAGTCGTCCGCACGCTGCGGGTTCGGCCAGGACGTCGCCGCACTGGTGTCGATCAAGGCCTTCAACAGCCTGAAGGCACCGGTCGAGCTCATCACCCCGCCGCTGACCCCGGTGCCGTTCTCCCCCGCACTCGAGAAGCACTGGGTGCCCTCGGCAGAGCGCATCGAGGCGTCGGTGCGCAAACTCATGGAGGCATGACCATGGCAGAGATCAAGGCCCTTGAGATTCCCAACTGGGGCATGACCATGGAAGAGGGGGCGATCGACTCGTGGAACATCAAGGTCGGCGACTCCTTCAAACAGGGCGACCCCATCGTCACCGTCGAGTCGACCAAGATCACCAACGACCTTGAGGCGCCGTTCGACGGCACGCTGCGGCGCATCGTCGCCGACTCGGGTGATGTGCGCCCCGTGGGCGCCATCATCGGCGTGAGCGCTGATCCGAGCGTTCCCGACGACGAGATCGACGCGTTCATCGAGCAGCGCAAGGCCGAAGACGCGGTTCGCTTCGGCGAGGCTCCGGCGGCAGCAGCATCGTCGGATGCGCCGGTCGCCTCCGCCCCGGCCGCTGCGGCCGTGAGCGCACCGGCACCGACGGCCAGCGCACCTGTGCCAGCGGCGGCGATTCCGGCATCCGCCGCAGCATCGCCCTTCGCAGCGACGGTCAGCGTGCCCTCGGGCGCGCCGGCGCAATCGGCCGCCGACCAGGAGTACCGCATTCCGGCGGCGCTTTCGGGCAGCACCGATGCCGATGTCGCAGCGACGGTGCACGCACGACGACTGGCTGACGGTGAAGGCATCGATCTGTCGAAGGTGACCGGCACTGATCGCTACGGTCGCGTGAGCGTCGAAGACGTGCGCAAAGCCGTCCTCTCCGCAGGAGGCTCCGTACCCGAACCCGTTCGCGGTCGCGGCGTCGTGCTGCGGTCGACCGAGGACGACTCGACCGTGCCTGCCACGCCGGTCGCTCGTCGGGTGGCGAAAGAGCTGCGCGTCAACCTGCACGACGCCAAGGCGACCGGTCGCGCCGGTCGTGTGACGAAGGCCGACGTCGAAGAGGCCGCACACCGTCTGCGCATTGCCGTCGAGGCCGAAGCCTCGGGAGTGACGCCGGAGCAGCTCGCCGAGCCGGCGTTCGAGACGATTCCGTTCACCTCGGTGCGGCGGGTCATCGCGCAGCGACTGCAGGCCTCGAAGCAGAACGCGCCCCACTACCGGGTGACGCACGAGGTCGAGGTCGACGCGCTGCTGAAACTGCGCGCCTCACTCAACGACAAGCTGCCCGGAGTGCACCTCTCGGTCAACGACGTCATCGTCAAAGCGGTGGCACAGGCATTGGTCACGGTGCCCGAGGTCAACGTGCAGTTCGACGAAGCGAGCCAGAGCATTCTGCAGTTCCGGCACGCCGACATCGCGATCGCCGTGGCGACGCCCAACGGGCTGATCACGCCGATCGTGCGCGAGGCCGACGTCAAGTCGCTGGCCGAGATCAGCGATGCGACTCGTCTGCTCGCGACCAAGGCGAAGGCAGGCACGCTGACCCCGGACGAGTTCCAGGGCGGCAGCTTCACCATCTCGAACCTCGGCATGTTCGGAGTCACGCAGTTCGATGCGATCATCAACCCACCCCAGGCGGCGATCCTCGCCGTCGGCGCCGCTCAGCGTCGACCCGTGTTCGACGCAGATGGGCAGGTCATCGGCCGCAGCATTCTGGCGCTGACGATGTCGAGCGATCACCGGGTGATCGATGGCGCACTCGCCGCCCGATTCCTCGCCGAGCTGGCGAAGATCATCGAGTCGCCCGAACTGCTGCTGGCGTGAGGGGCTGAGATGACGACACAGAACGAACATGCAGATGTGCTCATCATCGGCGGCGGGCCCGGCGGCTACACCGCAGCGATCCGCTCGGCGCAGCTCGGTCTCGACACCGTGCTCGTCGAGCGGGCCGAGCTCGGCGGCGTGTGCCTGAACTGGGGCTGCATCCCCACCAAGGCACTGTTGCATGGAGCCGACACGCTGCGCAGCATCACGCAGGCCGGCCGACTCGGATTCACCACCGGTGAGCTCGGCATCGATCTGTCTGCTCTGGTGCGCTACAGCCGCGATGTCGCCGATCGCCTGTCACAGGGCGTCGCCGGCCTCATGCGCAAGAATGGCGTGCGGGTCATCGCCGGCGAGGCCGCGCTCACCGGCAAGGGCGAGGTGTCCGTCACCCCGGTCGCGGGCAAGGCGTCGGAGGTTTCTGCCGCCGACCAGACGTTCACCGCCGACCACGTGATCGTGGCCACCGGCGCACGACCGCGAGCACTGCCGGGCATCGTTCCCGACCGTGAGCGCATCTGGACGAGCGCCGAGGCGCTGATTCCCACCGATGTGCCCGAGCACCTGCTCATCGTCGGTTCGGGGGCGATCGGCTCCGAGTTCGCAAGTCTGTACCGCGATCTCGGTGCCCGCGTGACGATCGTCGAGCTCGCCGATCAGAATCTGCCGGTCGAAGACCCCGAGGTCTCGGCCGTGGTGCGTCGCTCGTTCGAGCGTCGCGGCATCGAGGTGCACACCGGTTCGCATCTCGAGCAGGTCGAGTCGACGGCCGACGTGGTCACGGCGGTACTGGTGTCGGGCGACGGTTCACGCACCGAGGTGCGTGCCGATCGTCTGCTGATCGCCGCCGGCGTGCAGCCCAACACCGAGGGGCTCGGCCTCGAACCCCTCGGCTGCGAGCTGACCGATCGCGGTCACTTCATCGCGGTCGATGAATGGGGGCGCACTAACGTCGCGGGGCTGTACGCCATCGGCGACGTGGCGGGCCCGCCGTGCCTCGCGCACAAGGCCGCGCATGAGGGTGTCGCGACGGTCGAGCACCTGGCCGGCGTGCGCAGTGCGCAGCCCGTCGACCGCGACTGGATCCCGGGGGCGACGTACACGCATCCCGAGGTCGCCAGTCTGGGCATGACCGAGCCGCAGGCTCGTGCGGCGGGTCATGAGCTCAACGTGGGGCATATGCCCTTCGTCGCGAACGGCCGCGCCATCGGCATCGACGACACCGAGGGCTTCGTCAAGGTGATCTACGATGCGGCCTCGGGCGAGCTGCTCGGCGCACACCTGGTCGGCCCGAACGTGACCGAGCTGTTGCCCGGGTTCAGCGTGCTGCGAGCTCTCGAGGGCACCGCCGAAGACCTTGAGCATGTGGTCTTCGCACACCCGACGCTCTCTGAGACGATGCATGAGGCGACGCTCGACGCGCTGGGCATTCCGCTGAACCAGTAGCGTGATGAGCCAGTAGCAACAGCGCACAAAGCTGACGAGCGAAAAGTGTGGTCTACCTTCGGGTAGACCACACTTTTCGCATATCATCCGTCCGGCCGGCCGAACAGTCGCCCGGCTGACCACCCACATCAGCCCCAACCGCCGCACGACCACAGCTATCGCCTTCGTCCCGATGAGCTCTTCTGAAACAGATTCGCGCTCAGCCCCAAAGAGATCTAGTATCTATGTTGTATACGGTGAGTCCACCTCAAAGACGCGGGGTGTTCTCGAGCCAGTCGGTTCAGCGTCACAGCGATGCTGCCGCTCCCTCACAGAGCGGCAGGCGCCATGACGAGACCGACCCGCTCGTCCACACTTTCCCACAGGTTTCCATCACACACATCCCGGTCGCCGGCACCAGCTGGCGACCGCACAGTTCAGGAGCAGCAATGAACAGCAGCGCAGAATCGGTGCGCAGCGCGAACCGCATCGTCGAAGCACTCGAGGCGGCAGGCGTGAAATGGGTCTTCGGCGTTCCCGGCGCGAAGGTCGATCAGGTCTTCGACGCTCTGGAGGATTCCCCCATCGAGGTCGTCGTCTGCCGACACGAGCAGAATGCGGCATTCATGGCCGCCGCCGTCGGTCGTCTGACCGGTCACCCCGGCGTCGCACTGGTCACCTCAGGGCCCGGCACCAGCAACCTCGCCACCGGACTGGTGACGGCGACCACCGAGGGTGATCCGATGATCGCGCTGTGCGGCGCCGTGCCGCGCGGCGACCGCCTGAAGCGCACTCACCAGTCGATGGATGCCGTGGGCCTGCTGTCGACCGTCTCGAAGTTCGCCGGCGAGGTCGACTCCGCAGACAACGTTCCCGAGGCGATCGTGAACGCCTTCCGCCAGGCTGAGGTGATGCCGCGGGGCGCCGCCTCACTGGTGCTGCCCTCTGACGTGATGGCGGAGCACACCTCAGTGCCGCTGCCTCCTGTGCAGCCGGTGCCCGACCTCGGTCCGGCTTCTCAGAAGTCGCTGGATGCGGCAGCAGATCTGCTGCGCAATGCCAAGTTCCCGGTCATCCTGGCCGGCGTGCGCTCAGCCTGCACCTCTGGGGCCGAGGCACTGCACCAGCTGTTGAAGGCCACCGAGCTGCCGGTCGTCGAGACTTTCCAGGCCGCGGGGCTCGTCTCACGCGATCTCGAAGATCACTACCTCGGTCGCGTCGGGCTCTTCCGCAACCAGCCCGGCGACGTCATCCTCGATCACGCCGATGTGGTGCTTGCGATCGGTTACGACCCGGTCGAGTACGACGCGAAGATGTGGAATCACGACAGCTCGCGTCGCATCATCAACCTCGACGAGATCGCAGCCGACATCGACGCAAGCTATGCGCCCGCGCTCGAGCTGCGCGGCGACATTCCCACCACGGTCTCGGCTCTCGCCGACCGGCTGCAGGGATTGAAGCTCGAGAGCGCGGCTCGCGAGGTCGTCGACTCACAGCTCGCCCGTCTCGCCGAGAAGGCACGCCCGAGCGAAGAGCACGACGACAAGTTCGGACTCGACCCCGTGGCCGTGACGCTCACCCTGCGAGACCTCGTCAGCGATGACACCACAGTGATCTCAGACGTCGGCTCGCACTACATCTACATGGCCCGCTACTTCCGCACCTACCGCCCGCGTCGGCTGCTGTTCTCGAACGGCCAGCAGACGCTCGGCGTCGCGCTGCCGTGGGCCATCGCCACCACCATGGTTCGCCCCGACGAGCCGGTGCTCTCGGTGTCGGGCGACGGCGGCTTCCTGTTCTCGGCCATGGAGCTGGACACAGCCGTGCGCCGCGGAGCGAACTTCACCCACGTCATCTTCAACGACGGCACCTACGACATGGTCGCCTTCCAGCAGATGAAGAAGTACGGGCGCACCTCTGGCATCACCCTGGGGCACCCGGATCTGGCTGCGTACGCCGAGTCGTTCGGCGCCCACGGCCGCCGCGCCACCTCGCTCGAAGAACTCGTCACCGAGGTGCGCGCAGGGCTCGCCGAGTCGGGCCCGACCATCATCGACGTACCGGTCGACTACCGCGACAACCTCGCGGGTCTCGCCGGTGATCTCAGAGAGGGAGTTCTGTCATGACCACATCATCCGACATTACCGATTCGACGTCGGCACCCGCCGCCAAACGGGTCTCGAACCACATCGTCCGCCACGAGGTCTTTCAGACCTCGCTGATGAGCGCACTGCTCGACGGCATCTATGACGGCGAGATGACCATCGCGGAGCTGCTCGGCCAGGGCAGTTTCGGTCTGGGCACCTTCGACGGGCTCGACGGCGAGATGATCATTCTCGATGGTCACTGCTGGCAGATGCGCGTCGACGGCTCAGTGCAGCCCGCACCACTCGACGCGCGCACGCCGTTCGCCGTGGTCACCAACTTCGTGACCAGCCTGAGTGCCGAGGTCAAACGGCACTCCAGCCGTGAAGACGTCTCGGCGCTGGTCGACTCGCTGACGGTGTCGCCGAACTATCTGTACGCGCTGCGCATCACCGGTGAGTTCGACTGGGTCAAGACCCGCACGGTGCAGCTGCAGAGCAAGCCCTACCCGCGCATGGTCGATGCGACCAACGACGAGCCGACGCTGCGCTTCGAGAATGTGTCAGGCGTCGTCGGCGGTTTCCGCACGCCGGTGTATGAGCAGGGCATCTCGGTGCCCGGCTGCCACGTGCACTTCATCGACGATGAACGCACCATGGGCGGGCATGTGCTCGACTTCCAGATGGCCAAGGGCACCGTCGAGGTCTGCCTCGGAACAGACCTGCGTCTGTCGCTGCCGCGCACCGAGGCGTTCGAAGAGGCCAACCTGTCTCCAGAAGACCTGCACGACGAGCTGAACCGCACCGAATCGCACAAGTGAGCGACTGACTCCGTATACGATTCCCGCGAGCCGGGGCCTCTATCATCACGACGGAGACCCCGGCTCGCTGCATGTCTGGCGAGGTCACAGTGCCTGTGCGTATATGCACAGGCACTGTGCGCAATCACCAGCGCCGGTGCATAGACATGACACACCAACTCTTGCAGGATGTTCTCAGATCCCTGACTACAAGGAGGTAGCAGATGTCTGTGTCCGCCCCGGCAGCCCCGAAGAAGGGCCTGCGACAGGTCGTGCTCGCGTCAATGGCGGGCACCATCGTCGAATGGTACGAGTTCTTTCTCTACGCGACGGCCGCGACCCTGGTCTTCAACAAGGTCTTCTTTCCGCCCAGCGAAGACCCCTATGCGCCGATCATCGCCGCATTCGTCACCTACGCCGTCGGCTTCGTCGCTCGACCGCTCGGAGGAATCGTCTTCGCACACTTCGGCGACCGCTACGGCCGTAAGCATCTGCTCCAGGTGGCGATCATCATGGTGGGAGCCTCGACGTTCCTGATGGGATGCCTGCCGACCTTCGCCACGGTCGGGTACTGGGCGCCCGCGCTGCTCGTCGCGCTGAGGTTCATCCAGGGCATCGCCGTCGGCGGGGAATGGGGCGGAGCGGTGCTCCTCGTCGCAGAGCACGCACCGGCGAAGTCACGCGGCTTCTGGGCCAGCTGGCCGCAGGCCGCCCTGCCTCTCGGCAACCTGCTGGCGACGATCGTGCTGTTGGTGCTCTCGGCGTCGCTTTCCCCCGAAGCGTTCCTGAGCTGGGGCTGGCGCATCGGCTTCTGGCTGTCGGTCGTCATCGTGGCCGTGGGCTACTACGTGCGCACGAAGATCTCTGATGCGCCGATCTTCCAAGAGACGCAGCGAAAGATCGAGCAGGAGGACGAGGTGCGCTACGGCGTCTTCGAGGTGCTCAAACGCTACCCGCGTGGCGTGCTCACTGCGATGGGTCTGCGCTTCGCCGAGAACATCCTCTACTACATGGTCGTGACGTTCTCGATCACGTATCTGTCGGTCTGGGTCAAGATGGACACCAGCAGCATTCTGGGGCTGATGTTCTTCGCACATGTCTTCCAGTTCGTGATCGTGCCACTGACCGGCGCGCTCACTGACCGGGTCGGCCGCAAACCCGTCTACATCGCCGGGGCCGTGCTCACCGGTGTCTGGCCGTTCGTCGCCTTCCCGATGTTCAACACGGCTGCGCCGCTGATGGTGATTCTGGCGATCATCCTCGGACTGTTCGTGCACGGCCTGATGTATGCCGGCCAGCCTGCGATCATGTCCGAGATGTTCCCGACGCGCATGCGCTATGCCGGCGTCTCGTTCGGCTACCAGGTGACCTCGATCGTGGCAGGCTCCGTCGCGCCCATCATCGCGACTGCGCTGCTCGGACAATTCTCCTCGTGGGTGCCGATTGCGCTCTACCTCGTCGGAGCCGCACTGATCACCCTGATCGCCGCAGTCTCACTGCGCGAGACCAAGGGAATCACCCTCGAAGAGATCGACCGGCGCGACCACGAACGACACATCGCCCCGTTGATGCAGAGCACACGCGCAGAAGCGACACCGGGAGCCTGAACGCATCCGTCACAGTCTGGCGGGCGGCCGAGGAGAGACCTCTCGGCCGCCCGCCAGACTCATTTCACGAAGTCGCTGCTCTGGGCGTAGGAGACCATTGCCGACAGGCAGGCCCCGACCGCCGGATTGCGGTCGTTCTCTTCGCGCAGCGCGGCCCAGTACGAGACACCGTGAGAGAACTCGTGTTCGAGCACCACGGTCAAGTCGTCGTACCGCTGCGCCACATAGTCCGGCAGCAGTCCGATGCCTGCCCCCGCACGCGTAGCAGCGACGTGTGCAAAGACGCTCGTCGAGCTGATGGCCTCGCGCATCCGCGGCAGCAGCTGCAGTGCAACGTCGAGATCGTCGACCTGCAGCGCCGATTCGATGTAGTAGTTGAGACGGTGCTCGGTCAGATCGGCGATCTTCGCAGGCCGACCCATCCGCGACAGATACTCCGCAGTCGCGTACAGCCGCAGCTGGTATGAGAACAGCTCGACGGTGACCGCTCGGTTGACCTGTGGCCGACCGACGACCACTTCGATGTCGACGCCTGAGCGGCGCTGTCGAGCCTGTTGCGTCGCCGCGACGACCTCAAGGTCGAGTGCGGGATGCCTGCGCTGCAGCCAGGCCAAGGCCGGCATGGCGATGAAGACCGCATACGCATCCGGTGCTCCCACGCGCACGAGGCCCCGAACGGCATCATGGGGCTTGTCTGAGACCAGATCGTGCACGGAGCGTTCGATGCGCTCAGCCGCCTGCATCGCTCTCGTGCCGAGCACGGTGAGCTCCCACCCCGTCGCACCCCGCACCAGCACGCGTCCGCCCAAAGCCTCGTCGAGCTGCCCGATTCTGCGCGACACCGTCGAATGGTTCACTCCGAGCGCTTTCGCTGCGGCGGTGAAGCGTCCTGAACGAGCAACAGCGAGCAACGTCATCAGGCCCTGCAGGTGCGTCTCGTCAAGTCTGTGTTCCATGGCCCCATTGTGCCGCATCCGCGTCATGAGCTGTGCATGAATGCACAGCTCTGGTGCACAAATGACGTCTCTCAGAGATTGCCACGCACAGAACCGGCGACTTAGCCTGTCATCACACATACGACTTTTCGACAACGGAGCCGAGGAGAATCATCATGGCAACTTTGGGCTGGATCGGGTTGGGCAACATGGGCGGTCGGATGACCGGCCATCTCGTGCGTGCCGGCCACACCGTGCTGGGCTACGACCTGAACCCGGCGGCGACTGCCGCGGCTCAGGCCGAGGGCGTGACCATCGTCGACAGCATCGCCGCAGCACTCGACGGCGCCGATGCGCTGTTCACCAGTCTGCCGAAGGGGCAGCATGTGCGCAGCGTCTATGAGGGTGCCGACGGCGTGTGGGCGCATGCCGCCACGTCGACGCTGCTGATCGACTGCTCGACGATCGACGTCGAGACGTCGCGCTATCTGCACGAGCAGTCAGAGGTCAGCGGACACCATTTCGTCGACGCGCCGGTCAGCGGCGGCATCAGCGGAGCCGCCGACGGCACACTCGCCTTCATGCTCGGCGGAGACCCGGCCGACACCGCTCGCGCCGCCGAGTACATCGAGCCGATGAGCGGCAGCACCATCGTCGCCGGAGGCCCGACCATGGGCATCGCCGCCAAGATCGTCAACAACATGATGCTGCTGATCGACGTGCTCGCGAATTCCGAGGGCTCGCAGCTGGCCGAGGAGCTCGGGCTCGACCCCAAGGTCTTCTGGCAGATCGCGAGCGCGTCATCCGGCCGTTCCTGGGCCCAGCAGACCTGGTACCCAGTGCCCGGCGTGATTCCGACCTCGGCAGCAGACCACAACTTCGACGCGACCTTCACCGCAGACCTCGCGAACAAAGACATCGGTCTGGCGCTTGAGGCCGGCCGACAGACCGGCGTGCATCTCCCGGCGGCGACGCTGGCGGCCGATCAGCTGCAGCGGCTGATCGACGAAGGGCTCGGCGGCAAAGACTGCACCCTGGTCGCCAAGTACGCCACACCTGACGGCACCCTGCGCGGCTGGCAGCCCTGATCATGCGCATGCGCCGCCCCCACCGCTCATCACAAACACCAGATTCGCAGCTACAGGAGCTCAGATGAACACCACCACCAGCACGACGCAGACGCTCACTCGCATCCCGCACGTCATCGGCGGTCAGCAGACGGACGAAGCAGAACGGTACGGCCCGGTCTTCAACCCGGCCACCGGGCGGCAGACCGCCGAGGTGCCGCTCGCCAGTGCCGCACAGGTCGATGCCGCCATCGCGCAGGCTGCTGAGGCCCAGCGGGCCTGGCGTCGCGTCGGCCTCGCGAAGCGTTCGCAGGTCTTCTTCCGCCTCGTGCACATCATCAACGAGCGCGCAGACGAACTCGCCCGCATCATCACCGCCGAGCACGGCAAGACCGTCCCCGATGCACGCGGCGAGATCGCGCGCGGGCTCGAGAACGTCGAGTTCTGCGCCGGGCTCACACACCATCTCAAGGGCGAATTCGCCGAGCAGGTCGCCACCGGCATCGACGTGCATCAGCTGCGCCAGCCACTCGGCGTCGTCGCCTGCATCACGCCCTTCAACTTTCCGGCCATGGTGCCGCTGTGGATGGTGACGACTGCGATCGCAGCAGGCAACGCCGTCATCCTGAAGCCCTCTGAGCGTGACCCCTCCGCATCAGTCTGGATCGCCGAGGCGTTCCGCGAGGCCGGTCTGCCCGATGGCATCCTCAATGTCGTGCACGGCGACAAAGAGGTCGTCGACGAGCTGCTGACCAACCCCGGCATCGCCGGCGCGGCCTTCGTCGGCTCGACGCCGATCGCACGCTATGTCTACGAGACGGCGGCGCACGCGGGCAAACGCGTGCAGGCGCTGGGCGGCGCCAAGAATCATATGGTGGTCATGCCGGATGCCGACCTCGACTCGGCTGCGGACGCTGCGGTCTCAGCGGCATACGGCTCTGCCGGCGAGCGCTGCATGGCGGTCTCGGTGTTGGTCGCCGTCGGCGACACGGCCGACCCGCTCATCGAGAAGGTCGCGGCCCGCATCGCCGATCTGCGCATCGGCGACGGCTTCGACCCGGATTCGGAGATGGGGCCGCTGATCACCCGGCAGGCTCAGGAGCGCGTCGCCGAGTACGTCGGCTCTGCCGCTGGCGAAGGTGCGACGGTCGTCGTCGACGGGCGCGAGCAGCACTTCGAGGGCGACGGCTACTTCATCGGCGTCTCTCTGATTGACCACGTGCGCCCCGGCATGCGCGTGTACGACGACGAGATCTTCGGCCCGGTGCTGGCAGTGGTGCGCGTCGACAGCTATGACGAGGCCGTCGACCTGATCAACTCCAATCAGTATGCGAACGGCACCGCGATCTTCACCCGTGACGGCAAGACCGCCCGTGAGTTCCAGTTCGACATCGAGGTGGGCATGGTGGGTGTGAACGTGCCGATTCCGGTGCCGGTCGGCTCGTTCTCGTTCGGCGGCTGGAAGAGCTCTCTCTTCGGCGACACCCACATGTACGGGCCGGAGTCGTTCAACTTCTACACTCGCCGCAAGGTCGTGACCTCGCGTTGGCCGCACCCCAGCGAAAGCCAGATCGAGTTGGGCTTTCCGACGAACTGAGATGATCTGCCGATCGTCTGAGCGCTGACGCTGCCAGCGCTCGCGACGTGCAAGGGCCCCGTCCACGGAATGATCGTGGACGGGGCCCTTTCGCTCAGGATGCAGCGCTTCGTTCAGCGGCTGCGCACCGTTCAGCGCAGATCGTAGCGATCCGCGTTCATCACCTTGTTCCAGGCGGCCACGAAATCGCGCACGAAGATGTCACGAGCATCGTCTGAGGCGTAGTACTCGGCGACGGCGCGCAGCTCCGAGTTGGCCGAGAAGACCAGGTCGAAGCGGCTGGCCCGCCACACGACCTCGTCTTCGCCGTAGTGGCGCATCTCGAAGGTGTTCTGCGTCTCGTCGGTCGAGTTCCACACGTTGCCGTTCTCGAGCAGGTTGCGATACCAGTCGTTGCTCAGCACGCCGGGACGATCGGTCAGCAGGCCGAGGTCGGTGCCCTCATAGCCCGTCCCCAGTACGCGCAGCCCGCCGATCAGCGCCGTCAGCTCAGGCACACGCAGTCCGAGCAGCTGAGCACGGTCGATCAGCAGGTTCTCAGCCGGCAGCGAGTGCCCGGGGCGCAGATAGTTGCGGAACCCGTCGTTGGTCGGCTCGAGGTATGCGAACGTCTCGGGGTCGGTGTCGTCCTGAGTGGCGTCGACACGACCCGGTGTGAACGGCACCTCGATGTCGACGCCGCCCTCGTGAGCGGCCTGCTCGATCGCAGCGGAGCCGCCGAGCACGATCAGGTCTGCCAGCGAGATGTGGCGCGGCGCGTTCTGCTCGTTGAAATCGCTCTGGATCTTCTCGTAGACCGAGAGCACCTGGTCAAGCTGCTCGGGCTCGTTGACCTCCCAGTGGCGCTGCGGCTCCAGACGGATGCGCGCGCCGTTTGCGCCGCCGCGATAGTCGGTCGCGCGGAACGTCGAGGCTGATGCCCAGGCGGTCTTGACCAGCTGCTGTCGGCTCAGGCCCGAGGCGAGAATCTGCCGCTTGAGTTCGTTGATGTCGGCGGCCAGCACCGGCTCACCGGTCGCTGCGGGCAGCGGATCCTGCCAGATGTAGTCGGCCGCGGGCACCTCTTTGCCGAGGTAACGCGACTTCGGGCCCATGTCGCGGTGCACCAGCTTGTACCAGGCCTTGGCGAACTCCTGCTCGAAGAGCTTCTGATCGCCGAGGAACTCACGACCGATGCGTTCGTACTCAGGGTCGACGCGCAGTGCGAGGTCTGTGGTGAACATGCGCGGCTCGCGCCGGCCATCGGAGTGTGCGAGCGGCACCATGTCCTGCCCGGCGCCGTCCTTCGGCCGCCACTGCCAGTGGCCGCCCTCACCCTTGTAGCACTCCCACTCGTATGAGAAGAGAATGTGCAGGTACTCGTTGTCCCAACGAGTGGGGTGATACGTCCACGTCACTTCGAGGCCCGAGGTGATGGTGTCGTCGCCGATGCCGCTCTTGAAGTCGTTCTTCCAGCCGAGGCCCTGATCCTGGATGCCGGCCTCAGCCGGACTGCCGTGCACGTGCTCTCCGTCGGGTGCGGCACCGTGCGATTTGCCGAAGGTGTGCCCACCGGCGATCAGCGCGAGCGTCTCGCGATCGTTCATGCCCATGCGGTCGAAGGTCTCACGGATGTCATGCGCAGCGCGGGCCGGATCGGGCTGTCCCTCAGGGCCCTCGGGGTCGACGTAGATGAGCCCCATCACTGTCGCGCCGAGCGGCTTCTCGAGATCGCGCCGCTGCTTGTCAGTGATGCGGTCTTCAGTGCCCTTCCACTGCGGCTCTGAGCCCCAGTAGACGTTCTCGGGCTCCCACGCGTCGATGCGCCCGCCGCCGTAGCCGGCAGTCGGCAGCCCCATGATCTCGAGTGCGACATTGCCGGCGAGCACGATCAGGTCGCCCCACGAGATGCTGCGACCGTACTTCTGCTTCACCGGCCAGAGCAGACGACGGCCTTTGTCAGTGCTCACGTTGTCGGGCCAGGCCTCGGTCGGCAGAAAACGCTGCTGCCCGGTGCCCGCACCGCCTCGTCCGTCGAACTGACGATAGGTGCCGGCGCTGTGCCAGGCCACACGGATGATCAGCGGACCGTAGTTCCCGAAGTCGGCCGGCCACCAGGGCTGCGAGGTGGTGAGCACCTCGGCGATGTCTTTCTTGACCTGGTCGAGATCGAGCGCCTCGAAAGCCGCTTTGTAGTCGAAGCCGTCTTCTTCGGGGTTGCGCTCACGGGGATTCTCATCGAGCAGCCCGACGTTCAAGTGCTTCGGCCACCAGGCGAAGCTGGCGTCGCCCTGCGTGGG
The DNA here is from genome assembly GCF_008831225.1 of Pseudoclavibacter sp. CFCC 13611. Taxonomy (NCBI): domain Bacteria; kingdom Bacillati; phylum Actinomycetota; class Actinomycetes; order Micrococcales; family Microbacteriaceae; genus Pseudoclavibacter; species Pseudoclavibacter sp. CFCC 13611. Next base: position 96,337 of record NZ_WBKE01000003.1, read on the forward strand.
ATGCGGCAGCTCTTTCTGAGGGATTCCGGGCATGGTGACCCCGGTGGCATCGCCGCTGACCGGTGCTCCGGTCTCGTGGTCGATGGGGCACTTTGATTCAGACATGTGTGCTTCCTTCCGTGCTGTGGTTGTGATTCTGCGTGTCACAGGGCAACATCGCCCCTGTGTTCAGTACTGGGGGTCATGGTCGCGCAGCTTCTGCTCGCATTCGGGACAGACGCCGCGAAAAGTGATGTCGGCGGTCAGCACGCGCATGCCGTGCACGTCGTCAGGCGTCAGGCAGGGGGCATGCCCCACGACGCAGTCGACGTCTTCGATGCGTCCGCAGACCACGCACTGCACATGATGATGGTTGTCGTGAGTGCGCGTCTCGTATCGCGCACTGCCGGAGTCTGGCAGATCGATGCGCCGCACGAGCTCGTGGCGGGTGAGATCGTGCACGATGTTGTGCACCGACTGCGCCGAGATGCTCGGCATGTCGTCGCTCAGTCCCGCGAGAATGTCTGCGGCCGAGCTGTGCGGGTGCTCGTCGAGGTACTGCAGCGTCGCCAGGCGTCCGGCAGTGACGCGCAGTCCGCTTTCACGCAGCTGTTCACCCCACGATTCGGGAGCGATGGAGACATGAACGCTCATGCCCACAGTCTAGCAATATTTTGATGAACTCAAAATTACGAACAAGACAAATCACTCTGACGCTCAGACGATGAGCACGTGCTCATCCGACGTTGCGGCGCCGATTCAGAATGTCGTCGAGGCGCCCCGAGTCGAAGCTCGCGTCGACCCCGGCACGATCGTCGATCCAGTCGTATTCGTCGTGCTCGCCGAGCGATGCCTCGATCTCTTCGGCGACCGCCTCTGCGGCTGGCTGCGCGTCACGGCTGTGCGCTGGCTCTGCGGCGGATGCGCCCGCGGCGTCCGCCTGCGGAGTCACGACCGGGAGCTGGCGCACGTCTGCCTGCTGCTCGCCTGCAGCGCGGTTCGGCGTCGCGGGCCGAAGGCCGGGAACCGAGTCGTCACCGATGCGTGCTGCCTCAGCGAGGGCTGCCGCGACGACTTCGTCGCGGGTGACGCCCAGCGGCTTCGGCAGCGGGTTCGGCGTCCAGGTGTGGTCCGCTTGGACACCCTCTGCAGCTGCCTGACGCCGGGCATCGGCGTCGAGATCGTCGGCGACGTCATAGACCGGTGTCTGCTGTGCGGGAACCTGCTGCGCCGTCTGCTCGGCCGCGAGCCGACGACGCTGATGGCGCACGACTCGAGTCGCCCGCGCCCGCATGGCCAGCCCCAGCACACCGATGACCAGGCCGCAGCCGAGCCAGAGCCACCCGCTCGCACGATTTGTGACCTGCAGCGCCCCGATGATGACGAGGCCGAGAGCGATCAGGCTCAGTGTCGAGCCGACTCGCTGTCCTCGCACGGCAGCCCGCAGTTTCGGCGGCAGACCGGCTTCGCGGCGAGCTTCGCTACGCTGGGCACGCTGTCTCTCACGTTCCATTCGGCGTGCCTCTCTCGCGAGCACCGCTGCGCGGCGGGCGCTCACTTCTTCTTCGTATTCGTCTGGGAGTTCCTGGTTGCGAGCGATGACGTTGACAGCACGCTGCACACGCGTGGCGTTGCGAGCGGTGGTGCGCAGATTGCGTCGCTCGATCCAGCCTGGAGTGAGCACGGCGAGCCACAGCCCCACGATGCAGAGCACCAGCATGGCGCCGCCGATCTGCCCGAGAAGTCCACTCATGGCATTAACCTACGTTCGGCAGAGTCGTTTAGCGATGATTCGCCACGGTGTGGCGAGCATCCGCCGTCGGCCGCGAGGTGCGCGATCAGGCCGTCACGAGGAGTGTCTTCGGCCAACAGCGCGAACACCAGGTGATCGCGCCAGCGGTCACCGATGTGGATGTAGCCACGACGCAGCCCCTCGGGGCGAAAGCCGAGCTTCTCGGGCACGCGGCGGGAAGCCGCATTCTCGGGTAGCATACAGATCTCGATCCGGTGCATGCCCCACTCCCGAAACAGCAGATCGCAGATCAGGGCAGTCGCCGTCGGTGCGATGCCGCGACCGGCCACACGCTCGGCGACCCAATAGCCGATCGAGCACGAGTTCATCGCTCCCCAGGCGATCTGCGCCACGCTGACCTGACCGACGATCTCGCCGCGCCATTCGATGACGCAGGTGACCGAGAGGCCCTCGCGCATGCTGACGATCATCGATCGCACCTGACGTCGGGTGTCCGGCATTCCCGCCGGCTGACCGGGCAGCGTGGCCTCCCACTGCTGCAGCCAGGCCCGGCCGGCTCTCAGCTCGGCGTCGAGCGCCCGCCAGTCACGCTGCCGCACCGGGCGAATGGCGACCTCGCCCCAGACGCACCGATGCAGCGGCAGGTTCACAGCGTCTTGCTGAAGTCGTTGAGCCAGGTGCGGAATGCGGGCCCGAGATCGTCGCGCTCGCTGGCCAGCGTGACCACGGTCTTCAGATACTCGAGCTTGTCACCCGTATCGAAACGACGACCACGAAACACCACACCCAACACAGGGCCAGCAATCGACTCATCCGCCGCCAACGTCTCCAACGCATCCGTCAACTGAATCTCATTACCCCGACCCGGAGCCGTGCGCGCCAACACATCGAACACACCCGGCTGCAACACATACCGACCAATCACCGCAAGATTCGACGGCGACGTCCCCGGCTCCGGCTTCTCCACCAGACCCGTGATCCGCACCACATCAGCCTCACCCGTCGCCTCAACCTCGGCCACACCATACAAATGCGTACGATCAGCCGGCACCTCCAACAACGCCACCACCGACGCCCCCCGCGCCGCCTGCACATCCAACATCCGGCTCAGCAAATCCTCATCAGCATCAATCAGGTCATCACCCAACAACACCGCGAACGGCTCATCCCCCACATGCTCACGCCCACACAACACCGCATGCCCCAAACCACGCGGCACACCCTGACGCACCGAATGCACATCAGCCACCCCAGTCGCCTCACGCACCGACGCCAACAAAGCATCCTTGCCATCAGCAGCCAAACGAGACTCCAAATACGGCGCCGCATCAAAATGATCCTCGATCGCACCCTTGCCCGACCCAGTCACCAACAACACATCAGAAAGCCCCGCACCCGAAGCCTCCTCCAACACATACTGAATCGCCGGACGATCAACCACCGGCAGCATCTCCTTCGGCACCGCCTTCGTCGCCGGCAAAAAACGCGTCCCCAAACCCGCAACCGGCACCACCGCCTTCACCGCACGATGCTGTTGCGTACCACCCTGATTCTCTGCAGTCATACGCCTCAGCTTACCGGCACCCGTGCGCGCTCACGGGATTAGACTGATGCCGATGGCCGCTGACCCGATTCCAGACACGTCGCCGGGCACCGCCGCGGCCGAGCCGTCGACAGCCCGCAAGGCAGCGCTGCGTCAGCGCATCCGCGCAGCGAGGCGCCAGCCTCCATCACCGACTCGAGACCTCACCCCCAATCTGCTGCGCCTGCTCAGCCAGCTGACCAGTGACATCCCGGCAACCGTCGCCTGCTATCTGGCCTCCCGAAGTGAACCGCAGACGCGCGGGTTCATCGCGGCCGCGCAAGAGGCCGGGCACCGTGTTCTGCTGCCGCAGGTCAGGGTCGACGGCGGCCTGGACTGGGCCGACGCCGCTGGGGCGGGCGAGCGCGACAGCGGCCTCGGCGTGCCCGAAGCGGATGCTGCCGCACTGCCTGAGGGTGCGCTGCGTGAAGCGTCGGTCATCGTCGTTCCTGCGCTGGCCGCCTCTGAAACCGGGGCACGTCTCGGGCAGGGCGGCGGCTTCTACGACCGCACGCTGGCCGACCGGGCGCTCACCGCCCCAGTGGTCGCCGCCGTCTTCGACGACGAGGTGATCGCCGATCTCCCGATCGAAGCGCACGACCGACCGGTCGACTGGATCGTCACCGATCGGCGAATCCTCGCCGTGACTCCGCCGACGCCTATACAGTAGAGAGTGGCGGCGTTCCACAGACGCTGCACAGGCGCACGGGGCGCCCCTCAACGCGCCATGCGTGCAATCACATGATTCAGGAGCAAACGCAATGAAACAGGTCTTCGCCGGATTCCGAGACTTCATCTCAAAAGGCAACGCGATCGAGCTGGCCGTCGGTGTGGTCATCGGCTCGGCTTTCACCGGGCTGGTCAACGCACTGGTCGAGAAGCTCATCATGCCGCTGATCGCGGCGATCTTCGGCAAGCCCGACTTCGACTCAGTCGGCAACTTCACGATCAACGGCGCTGACTTCTCGGTCGGCGCAGTGATCACTGCCATCGTGAACTTCCTGCTGATCGCGCTGGCACTGTACTTCTGCATCGTGCTGCCGTTCAACAAGCTGCGCGAGTACCAGGTCAAGCACAGCGCCAAGAAGCCCGAGGCACCGGTAGACCCCCGCACCGAGCTCGATGTGCTCAAAGAGATCCAGGAGGCTCTGCAGGCGCAGAACGGCTCCACCGGTTCCGGCGCTCACGCGCAGAAATGACCGGTGGTCGGGCGTCCTTCCGCTGGGCCCCGGCGAACTGTGTCGTGACAGAACCGTGTCATGACAGAGCCCCGCTGCCATCGCCCTATCGGCGTGGCAGCGGGGCTCTGTCTGTCTGCTGAGCGGCAGGAGCCGATCGCGCCGGCTCAGCCCCAGTGCGGAGGCCGCTGTGCTTTGAGCCAGCGGTCCTCTTCGGCTTCGGCCGTCTGATCTCCCCACTCCCCGTGCTCAGCGGATGCGTCCGCGGCCAGGGTCTGATCACGCCGGGTCAGCGCACGTTCGGCCTGCACGTCGTGTTCGTCGGGCACCTCGCCATAGACCACGCGCCGACTGCCGATGCGACGGATGCGTTCGGTCACTGCTGCCCTCGACGCGCGTACTCGCGCTGCTGTCGCTCGGCCGCAGCGCGATGCTGATCGAGCTCGGCCGCGATCTCGTCGGCGATGCGCTGCGGGTTCGCGAAGAGCTCGAACGAGTAGACCCGGCGAAACTTCCAGCCGAGCTTGGTGAGCAGCGTCGGGTGCAGGCGCAGCACCTCTCGAAGCGTGTCGCGGTTGTAGTCGGAGTCTGTCTCGATGATCATCTGCGTGGTGCCGTCGTCGACCGCCAGCCCCAGGTCGTCGTCGAAGTGATCGTTCACTTTGAGCCCCTTGCGGTGCAGCCGACGTCCGAGATCGACGAGCAGTGCCTGTGCTGAGAAGAAGCGGCGCTCTGGAGCAGGGTCGCGCTCTCCGCCGAGCAGGTCGAAGAGCACCCGCGGGGCTCCGGTCAGCCGTTCCAGTTCATTGCCTCTCGGCTGCAGCGCTGCCACCAGCGTGAGATGACGACGAGCGCGGGTGAGCGCCACCCCCAGCCAGCGCATCCCGCTGGGGTCTGGGGTGATCGCCCCGAACGCCGACAGCATCCGGCCGTGCGGCGTGCGACCGTATCCGAGCGCGAAGATCACGCGATCGCGACTGCGCGCCGCAGCCTGTGCGACCGTGAGCACTAAGAACGGCTCTGGCTGCCGCGGATCGAAGAACGTCTGCAGCGCCTGCCGCGTAGCCAGCTCGGAGCGCAGCGCCGCACGCACCTGCTGTGCCATGGCCTCGCTGGGCGTGACCACCATGAGCGAGTCGTCCGGGTGCCAGACCGCAGTGGCGAAGGCCAGATCGACGACCTTGGCCACCTCAGCGGGCAGCGCCTCGACGTTGCCGCTGTCGGGGTCGGGCGTGCCGCGTCCAGGAGCGTCGACCTGCACGACGTCGTAGGCTCGCTGTCCGGCGAACTCGGCTGCCGAGGGCAGCGCGCGAATCTGCAGGTCGTACCAGCGACGATTCACCAGCGACGCCAGGGCACGGCCGCCGGATCGATAGCTGAAGTCGAGGGTGAACTCGGGCAGCAGCCCGCGAAGCGCTGCGAACGCCGACGGCTCGTCGGTGATCGGCACCACCTCGGGGTCGTTCGGATCGATGCTGAACCGGCTGGGCGTGCCGAGCACCGGGTCGCCGATGGCGATGACCTGCTCGGACTGGGCGATCGGCAGCACCGCCTCAGACAGCGCCATACTCGCCGCATCGAGCAGAATCACCGTGTCGAAATGTGCTCGATCAGGCACATCAGATCCGAACTGGTACGGCGAGAACAGCCAGACCGGTGCGATGGCCCGCCCGACGACAGGCAGACGCTGCATGAGCGTCGATGGCGTGACGGCGTCGTCGAGCAGACGCTGCCGCAGTTCGGCCGCCTCGTCCGGATGCACGTCGATGGCCTCACGCCAGCGGCTCGCGAGCGTGGCTGCGAGCTCTTGGGCGTGATCGTCGACCACGCGGCGGTCTTCGAGCACGAAATCGCGCTCCAGCCGCGCCAGCACCTGCGTGTTGGCGTTGAGCAGCGAACCGTCGCGCTCGAGCAGCAGTTCGAGCACCGACTGCCACCATGCGAGTTCGAGCTCGTCAGCGGCGTGCTCGGCCGTCACATGCCGTCGGGCGAAGTCGTCGACGAGCTCAGAGAGCCCCTCGCGTTCGAGCGCTGCCAGCAGCTCGGCGCGCTCGTGCAGGTGCTCCAACGCACCGACGTCGCGCGACAGGGAATCGAGCACCTCCTGCACCCGCTCGATCGGCACACGCATCAGATCGCCGATGCGCTCACGGTCGAGCGGCCGCTGCAGCTCTTGCAGGTCGGCGGTCAGCGCGGTGTACATGATGTTCACGTCGCCGAGGCCGACCGGCACGTTGGGCGGTCGGTGGTCGGCCACCAGCTGCCCCCAGAGGATGCGCTCCTCCTGGATCTCCTGCAGCGCCTGGTGCACGTCGTTGACGTGGGCACCCGGCCGCTGATACTCCTTGGCCAGCTGACGCAGGCGACGGCGCGAGCCGACCGGCATATCCTGTTCGCGACGCGGAGCCGTCGCGATGATGAGCTCTTCGAGCGACCGGTCGTAGACCACCGGCTGAAAACGGTCGAGAGTGCTGCGCACGCGCAGCAGCAGAGCGAGCCCCTCACCGATCTCGGTGAGATTCGTGGGGCGGCGCAGACCGGCGTCTTGGAACACCCGCCGAGACTTCTCGACCAGTACCTGCAGGTCATTGCCCGCCAGCCGTTTGGCGAGCAGATAGATGTTCTCAGCGTCTTGCGGGGTGTCGAACTCGGCCCCGTACCATGACGAGTCGTCAGGCCCGAAGTCGAACTGGCCGAGATCAGCGGCCTTGCGCAGCAGAGCCGCTGCCGAGGTGCGGTCAACGGCCAGCGCCTCGAGAACGGTCGAGTGCAGACGCACCTTGGTGTGCGGCGGGTCGGGCAGCAGCGACAGACGAGCCAGCTCGCTCAGCGCCTGCTCGACCGAGACGCCATACGTCTGACTGACCTGCCCCAGACTGCGCCGGTAGCCCAGCAGCGCGTCGCGGATGCGGGCGTAGGCCCCAGCGCGCTCCTCACGGTCTTGGGGCGCCTGCGCACGCTCGTTGCGCGAGATCGCGTGCACCACATCCTGGCGCAGGTGCTGCGCCGTCACCGCCATGCCGGCCAGTCCGCGCGATGCCAGCTTCGCCGCCACGGCATCCAGCGTCGCGCGCGACGAGGCGACCACCGCGACCCGACGCCCGACCGGCACCAGGGTGGCCAAGATGTTCGACACCGCCTGGGCAACCCCTGACCCCGGCACTGTGCGCACGACGAACGATGTGCCGGTGCTGGCCTGGGCGACGACGCGCTCCTGCTCGGCGCTCGCATCGAGTATCAGCGCATCCGACAGCGCAGAGCGTTCGTCGGCGCTGTTTACAGTGACGAGCCGGGCCCGTTCCTGCAGCGAATCGGCCGCGCCCGGCACACCGGCGACCGCATCCAGAATGGGGTGGATGCGCGTGGCCGCCCGCGTCGAGAGACCGCTCGCCGCGGTGCTGTACGTTCCCATGACGAGTCGGCTCTGGAAGTCGACGCCGTCGACGAAGTGGAACTCGCGATCGAGACGGTGCAGCGCCTCATCCGGGTGAAAGCCGTTCTCGTCATGCACGGCCGCAACGATGCCGTCGACGTCGATCTCTGAGGAGAATCGGCGTTCCAGCAGCGAGACGACCTCGGGATTGATCAGCGAACGACCGGTGATGAGCAGCTCGAAGTCTCCGGGCACGGCCTGAATCGCGGCTGGCTGAACGATCAGAGGCAGGTGTCCGGAGCGCCCTCTGCTGCCGTGCCAGAGCATCTCGCCGGCGAGCAGGTGCACCGCGTCGATGCCTCGGTCTTCGGCCAGTTCGGCCGCCTTGTGCTCGATCTGCCGAGCGACCCGCATCGAACGTGCGCGCGCCTTCTCATCGCGAATGAGCGTCGAGAGACGGGTGACTCGCCCGCTGAAGAGTCGGGCGATGCCGCCGGGATGCGCGGTGCTGAGATCGAGGATCGCCGAGCGTTCGGTGCCTCTGCGGGCGCTTTCGCCGACTGCTGTGAGTCGATCGCGCCACCCCGCCCAGGCGGCGCTGCGCTGATCTGATTCTGCAGTCACACGAACTCCTCCGAAATCCGGTTGCACTCCATCTCTCAGCTTACTTGTCTGCCGCCGTTTGCGAGCGAGACAAAACTGTCTGCGAGACAGCCGGTGACATGCCGACTGCTCGACCGACAAGTGCCACCGGCGAGAATCGAACTCGCGACGCACAGTTTAGGAAACTGTCGCTCTATCCACTGAGCTACGGCGGCAGGCAGACCAACGACGACCATCGCTGATCTCTGATGGAGTCGATGGAAGAGGCTGCGCGACCGGGTCAGATGCGAATGAAGGTCGGCGACCCCCAGATCGCACGCTGAGACACGCCGACTCGCGGGTTGCCAGCGTCGAGGACCTGATGGTTTCCGGCGTAGAAGCCGATGTGCCCGGGCCACCAGACCAGATCGCCGGGCTGCGCCTCGGCCTCGCTGATGACCGTGCCTGCGGCCTTCTGAGCCGCGTCAGTGCGCGGAAGGCTGATCCCGTGCAGCCCGTAGACATACTGAACCAGTCCAGAGCAGTCGAAGCCCGTCTCAGGCCTGTTGCCACCCGAAACATACGGGTACCCGATGAACTGCGACGCGGTGGCGATGATGCTCGAGCCAACGACCACCTGCGGGCGCGCTGGCGCCGCGGCAGTCGCTGTGGCACCGGCAGTGGCGGCGGCCGCAGCCGCACCTGCACCCGGCGTGAGCACGGTTGTGGCCGCAGGAGTGACGGCGGGTGCTGCCGGCTCCGGTGTGGGCACGGACGCCGTGAGTGAGACAACGTCTGTTCCAGCAGCGTCCACTCCCGTTGACGCCGAGACCACCTGCTGACGCTGCATCTCTTGACGCACGAACTGCGACTCACCCGACTGCTGTGTGAGGCTCACCTCTGCTGCCTGCGAGGGTACGGCCGTAGCGAAGACGAGGCCTCCTGAGACCGCCAACGTAGCAAGGGTCCCGGTGAGCGTCGAAGAGTTGAGTCTGATCAGCATTCATTCATCCTAACGCACTCACGAATATCGAGTTCTGTCTGTGCCACTGGCACATCGTCTTTACGGTAGCGCGCGCTGAGCAGGTCATGACTCAGAAACGCAGGTACGTGGGGGCGCTGCCCCGAAGGTCTCCGACGGCACCGACGACGACGGTGGAACCAGGTTCGAGCGCATGCACGATCTTGCCGTTGCCGAGGTAGATCGCGATGTGTCCCGGCCACCAGACCAGATCACCCGGCTGCGCACTGCTCTCTGAAACGACTGTGCCGAGAGCACGCTGAGCCGATGAGGAGTGCGGCAGCGACTTGCCGTGCAGCCCATACACGAACGAGGTGAACCCCGAGCAGTCGAAACCTGCAGGGCTTGCCCCGCCCCAGACATAGGGAACGCCGAGGTACCGCAGAGCGGTGTCTGTGATGCTGCTGCCGACGACGGTCGCCCTGGGCGAGCTGTCAGACGCCGCGACAGCCGACTGTGCCCCAACGGCCGTCGTGGCGGTCGGCGACGGAGCGACGCGATCGTCATCTGCGGTCGTCAGCGGTTCTGGATTCGCCAGCGCCGCATGCACGAACTCCTGCTGCGTCTCGTCGAGCGGCTCTCGTATCGCGCCGACGCTCTGCCTGAACGCCTGAGCCTCAATCGTCTGATCGACGGCTGCTGAGACCTCTTGGGCCTGAGCCGGAACCGCCGTCGAGAAGAGAATCCCACCTACTACTGCTGCGGTGGCCAGCGGCTGGACAAGCTGACGAACGTGGAAAAGAGCCATATGTTTCAGAGTACAGGCAGTGGTCTGCTGACTCAACCCAGGCAGCCGAAGCCTCAGCTGCCACAAAGGTCAGAGGCGCACAGCCCTGACTCAGGCCGTGCAACCCGGCAGAGTCGCGGCATCGTGGGCTTGCAGCCAGTCAAGCCCGTCGACGATCGTGCCCTCACCCGCCCCGTAGGTCACATCGGCCCCGCCGTTGATGTGCAGTTCGAAGTGCAGATGGGCACCCTGTGAGTTGCCCTCGTTGCCGACCTCGGCGATCGGCTGACCGGTCTTCACCTGGTCACCGACCTGAACGCGCACCGAGTCGAGCGGCATGTGCAGATACAGAGTGTCGATCTTCGTGCCGTCAGGCAGTCGACTGGTCAGCTGGACATACGGGTTCACTCCGGTGAATCCGACGTTGGTGATCGTGCCCGACATCGCCGCAGCGATGGTGGTTCCGATCGGCGCAGCGAAGTCAACGCCCTTGTGCATGCGCCCCCAGCGTTCGCCGAGTCTGGAGCTCACGGTGTACGAGCCCTGCGGCACCGGAATGGAGAACTGGACGTCGTCGGTATAGGGGCTCTGCCCCAATTCGCAGACGTTGTTCACAGTGAGGCGCGCAGCCGATCGAGCCTCAGCCGTCAGCAGTTCGTCTCCGGGCTGCCCGACGGCACTCGCCGAAGAGGCGAGCAGTGCACCCGACTGCAGGTGGCCGTTGTCGACGAGCTCGGCCTCATGCCGGACGAGATCCTGCGGTGACGTGCGAGTCATGTCGACGGTTGCCGAGACCGACGGCGAGACCGCGTAAGCGGGAACCGCAGCGGTGAAGCTCAGCCCCATCGCCACAGAGAAGATGAGCGTGCTGCGCATACGGCGTGAGGAGAACGGCAGCGAGAGCGAACGCCGACGACGAATCGTTCCGCCATCGGGCAGCTGCTGCCGACGTGGCATCCGCTCTGACACAGGCAGGTGTCCGGGAATCGCCACCGGAAGCAGGGCATGCGTCTCAGATGTCGACGAGTCCTGAGCGCGCTGTTCGGCAAGACGATCCTGAGCTGCCCAGATCTCACGCATCTGACGTCGAGTCAGCGGCTGCTCTGCGGGCGTCTCGGCTCGAGCCGCGTCACTGTCGCTCTGCATTCGCGTGCGAATTCCTCTCTTGGGCGAACATACTCAGTGAACCAGCTTACTTTGCCCCGCTCTTCTTGTCACCATTGCGCCCGTCGCCCCCACGCAGGCTCGGGCTCAGTGGTCGTCCACGAAGATGTGCGTCGCGATCTCGGGTGCCAGCTCGAGCCCTTCGTCGCGCCCCTCGACTTTGACGCGCGTGTAGTCACCCACTGCCTGGATCGTGACCTCGGCGCCGGGCACGATGCCGACCTCGCGGAACTGTTTGAGCAGGTCGGGATCGAGCTGCACCGGCTCGCCCATTCGGCGCACCGCGCGCTGCAGCGACCCCTTGGCCGTGCGTGCCAGCGTGTGCACGTCGACCACGCCGTGCAGAAACTCCACGTTGCTCTGTTCGTCCAGCTCGTCCAGCCCCGGAATCGGGTTTCCGTACGGGCTCTCGTCCAGCCGCGAGATGAGCGGGATGATGCGGCGCTCGACGTCTTCACTCATCACGTGTTCCCAGCGGCAGGCCTCGTCGTGCACCAGCTCCCAGTCCAGCTTGATCACGTCTGAGAGCAGACGCTCGGCAAGGCGATGCTTGCGCATGACGCGGACGGCCTTTGCCCGCCCTTCTGCCGTGAGCTCCAAGTGACGGTCTCCGCTGACCACGACCAGTCCGTCACGCTCCATGCGGGAGACCGTCTGAGAGACCGTGGGACCCGAATGACCGAGTCGCTCTGAGATCCGTGCACGGAGCGGCACGATTCCCTCTTCTTCCAGCTCGAGAATGGTTCGCAGATACATCTCTGTCGTGTCAATGAGATCAGTCACCGAGCAGTCCTCCTTCGGCCGACGCCCGCACGGCCGTCACGCCAAGTTAGTCTAGCCTAATTATTTGGTCGACTCGGCGCACGATCGTCAATGATCGTCCCGATGTCCGGTCATGTCGGCAGCTAGCATTGACGCATGGCTTCCATCGAGATTCCCCAGACCCTGCTTCCCCGTGACGGCCGCTTCGGCTCTGGCCCGAGCCGGGTGCGAGACGAACAGCTCGACGCTCTCAACACCGCCGGACGCGCCCTGATCGGCACCTCACACCGAGCTGCTCCGGTCAAACAGCTCGTCGCCGATCTGCAGCAGCATCTCACCGAGCTCTACGGTCTGCCCGACGGCTACGAAGTCGTGCTCGGCCTCGGCGGTGCGAGCGTGTTCTGGGACACTGCAGCCGCTGGGCTCATCGAGCAGCGCAGTCAGCATGTGGTCATCGGCGAGTTCAGCGCCAAGTTCGCCAAGGCCGCGAGCGCACCGTGGCTGCAGGCGCCCGACCTGCGTGAGGCGGCGTTCGGTGAGGCGACCGCCAACGTGCCGACTTCTGGCGTCGATCTCTATGCGTGGCCGCATAACGAGACGTCGACCGGCGTACAGCTGCCGGTTCGCCGAGTGGATGCCATGGGCGCGTTGAGCGTCGTCGACGGCACCAGCGCAGCAGGCGGCACATTCGTCGATCCCGCCCAGTTCGACGTCTACTACTTCTCGCCGCAGAAGAACCTCGGTTCGGAGGGCGGCCTCTGGATCGCGCTGATGTCACCAGCTGCGATCGAACGGGCTGCGCGCATCGCCGACGGCGATCGCTTCATCCCTGCCGCCCTCTCGCTGCAGGGTGCGATCACGAACTCGCGCAAGCATCAGACGATCAACACTCCGGCGATCGCCACGCTCTTTCTGCTCGATCAGCAGGTGCAGTGGCTGCTCGCCAACGGGGGCCTGGCATGGGCCGACGCTCGCACGAAAGAGTCGTCACAGCTCGTCTACGACTGGGCAGAGGCCGACACGCGGCTCACGCCGTTCGTCAGCGATCCGGCCGTGCGATCACAGGTCGTGACGACGATTGATCTCGACGAGAGCATCCACGCCGCCGATGTCACGGCAGCGCTGCGCGAGAACGGCATCGTCGACGTGAACGGCTATCGCAAGCTCGGCCGCAACCAGCTGCGCATCGGCACGTTCGTCGCGGTGGAGCCGGCTGAGGTGCAGCGCCTCATCGAGTCGGTCACCTACGTGCTCGACCGCATGTGATGCCGCCGGGGTCACTCCTGCGCGGGTGACCCCTCGGCCTCAGCCGTCGCCTCAGACGTCGTCTCAGATGTTTCCTCGCTCATCGGCTCATCCGCAGACTCGGACTCGGCGTCACCGTCAGACTGCGATTCGGCATCGGCCGTCGAATCTTCGTCGGCGTCGTCACGGCTGTCCGCGTCGTCGACGTCGTCAGAGTCGTCAGAGTCGTCAGAGTCGTCATCATGCTGCGCCTTGTACTCGGCGAAGCGCTCGGACCACGGCACCCAGGCGGGCGGAACAAGCGCGCCCTCGCCGGGCATGAGCCCGACTTCGAGCACCGTAGGAGTCGATTCGGCGTCGACGCGGCCCAGCACGGCGGCCCATTCCCAGTGCGGGTAGCCGGGAACGTCAGAGGCGAACCGCAGAGTGAACACGTTCTCGTCGGGTTCGGGGTCTGCCCGCAGCAGCGCCCCGATCTGCCGGCGTGGTGCGATTTCGGCCAAAGCCGAGCGCGCAGCTGCCTCTTGAGCCAGGAACTCGGCGGGATCAGACACAGTCGGGTCAGACATCGAGTTCGTCCGCCACCTTTCGCAGCACCGCAGCGACCTTGCGCGCATGTGCGTCAGACGGGTAACGGCCGTGCTTCAGGCCGCCTCCGATGCCGTCGAGCAGCTTGATCAGGTCTTCGACCACGACAGACATGTCTTCGGCCGCACGTCGACGCGATTTCGCGACGCTCGGCGGCGCCGTCAGCACGCGAACCGAGAGCGCCTGCGCCCCTCGCTTGCCCTCGGCCACACCGAACTCCAGACGGGTTCCCGGGTGCAGCGAGGTCACCCCGGCGGGCAGTGCCGAGGTATGCAGAAAGACCTGTTGGCCGTCATCAGCGGTGATGAAGCCGAACCCTTTCTCCTCGTCGAAGAACTTCACTTTTCCGGTTGGCATCGCACATCTCTTTCGAGTTCACTCACGGTCTCGCGACATCTGCGCAAGATACTCCGTCGCGCGGATCGCGCACGACAAGTATTCTATAAGGATGATCCAACAAGACACACCCCGCCGTTCGCGAGCGGTGAACGTGCTCGGAGCGATCACGATCGGCATCCTCGTGCTTTCCTCAGTCTGTGCGCTGATCACCATCTTCTTCCTCTCCAGGCAGAGCGAACTCGGCACGTTCGCACGCATTGTCGAGACCGTGCCGCTCATCGGCCTCCCCATCGGAATCGTGCTCATCGCGGTGCTGACCACAGTCATCATCCGCCAGCGCCGTCGCGAACAGTCGTGATGTGAATGTCACAGACCATCGCCTACTCCGATGCCGTGGTCGCACTCTCCGACACCGATCTCGACACCGTCGTCTCGCTCTCGCACCTGCCCAGACTGCGCATCGCCGATCTCTACGATCTGAGCTCGCGGCTGGCCCACCCTGACTCGATCGACCGCCGACTCGCGGTGCTCACCGACGAAGACCTGCGCGCGCTGCTCGCAGCCGACACCCCCAGCGCGGCAGCCACTGCACTGCTGCTGGCTGATGGCGCCGGGCATCCTCTTCCCGGAGTCGCAGATCGCATCGCGGCGATGCGTGGCTTGCCGCGCCCAGAGGTGTCGGCCATACCGGCTCTCGATGCACCCGCGCCGTGGCACTCCGTCGTCGCAGTGCAGACCGTCGTGCTGCAGGCCGAGAACTCTTCCCTGCCGCTGACCGCGACCGGCCATGTGCCGGTCTCCGCACTGACCGATCTGGGGCACATCCTCGACATCGAGCCCAGCACGGTGAGCGCGCTCATCTCAATCGCCACGACCGCAGGCCTGTTCCACACCGATGACGACCACATCTCTGCCGAAGCAGAAGCCGAGAGCTGGCTCGGCCTCTCACTGCTCGATGCCTGGCGCACGCTCGCCGACGCGACAGTCCCGAAAGACCTCGCGCCTGTCGTCGAGCAGGCGGTTCTGCACGGTGCCGAGACCGCACAGTCGATGTCTGATCGACTGATCGACGCGGCGAACACGCGCTGGCCGCTGGCACACGAGCACCTCGCCGCCCGGCTGCAGCGTCTGCTTCACGACTGGCGAGTTCTTGCGGTCATCGATGCGGCAGGCCAGCTGACCGATCTCGGTGAGGCGTGGGGCGCCCACGACGACGAACGGCAGCAGAGCCTGGCCGAACAGTGGCCCGCTCCGACCGAGTACGGCTATCTCTACAACCACCTCGAGCTGCTGGTGCCCGGACTGCTCACGCCGCAGCTCGCCAGGCAGCTGCGACGGATCGCGACGCCGACGCGACTCGTCGAGACGCACACCTACCAGATCAGCGAGCAGACGATCGCCGCAGCAGTGGGTCATGGCGAATCGGTGGGCGAGATCCGCGACTTTCTCAAGACGCTGCTGCGCGGCGATCTGAGCCAGCCGCTGCAGTATCTGCTGCGCTCCTTCGCCGAGTCGCCCCAAGCCGTCGTCAGCCCCAGCCGGCCAGACACCGCAGCCGCATCGACTCATGCTGCGCCCCGCACCTCTCCAAGCAGCACACCGAGCATTACGATGGAGTCCGCCGACGACCGCGACCCGGTCAGCCGAGCACGTGCGCTGGTCGGTGAGTTCCGCGATTCGCCAGACGCACGCATCCGCCTGCTGCTCGAGACGGCGCTGCGCGAGCATGCTCCGATCTCGATCACGGTGCGCGTCGGTGACGCCCTGCGCACCGTCGTACTCGAAGTCATCGGCATGGGCGCGACGCGCCTGCGCGGGCGCGAGCCCGGTGCCGAGATCGAGCGCACGCTGCCGCTGAAGGCCATCGCCGAAGTGCATCCGATCACGAAGGAGACCTCATGGGACCACTGATCGTGCAGAGCGACCGTACGGTGCTGCTCGAACTCGACCATCCCGACGCCAACGCC
Source organism: Pseudoclavibacter sp. CFCC 13611 (assembly GCF_008831225.1). NCBI lineage: Bacteria > Bacillati > Actinomycetota > Actinomycetes > Micrococcales > Microbacteriaceae > Pseudoclavibacter > Pseudoclavibacter sp. CFCC 13611. The sequence continues at coordinate 112,597 of NZ_WBKE01000003.1, forward strand.
GCACGGCAGGCGATCGGCGGCTTCGCCGAGCTGGAGCGCGCTCCCGAGCACGTGCACACCTATCGCATCACCCGCATGGGGCTCTGGAATGCCGCTGCAGCCGGGGTCACCGCCGACGAGATCATCAGCGCCCTGAACACCTATGCGAAGTTCGCGGTGCCCGACACCGTCGTGCGCACCATCACCGATGCGATCGACCGCTACGGCCGCCTCGACATCATCCGTGACAGTGAAGGCCGGCTGGTGCTCACCGCCGACGATGCCCGCCTGCTGACCGACGTGGCCAATCACAAGCGCGTCGCCGCGCTGCTGACCGAGCAGGTCGACCAGCGCACCTGGATCGTGCAGGAGTGGGCCCGCGGCCAGCTCAAACAGGAGCTGCTGCGCATCGGCTGGCCGGCCGAAGACCATGCCGGCTACACCGACGGAGACCCGTACGAGATCGACCTGAACGAGGACGACTGGCACCTGCGCCCCTACCAGCAGCAGGCCGTCGACTCGTTCGTCGCCGGGGGCTCCGGCGTCGTCGTGCTGCCGTGCGGCGCCGGCAAGACCATCGTCGGGGCGGGGGCGATGGCCGCGCTCAGCCGCAAGACCCTGATTCTGGTCACGAACACGCTCGCGGCGCACCAGTGGCGTGACGAGCTGCTGCGACGCACCCGGCTCACCGACGAGCAGATCGGCGAGTACTCGGGCGAGGCCAAGATCATCGCGCCGGTGACCATCGCGACCTATCAGATGCTCACCGCTCGTCGCAGCAAGAAGTACACGCACCTCAGTCTGCTCGACGCCGAGAACTGGGGCCTCATCGTCTATGACGAGGTGCACCTGCTGCCGGCGCCCATCTTCAAACTGACGGCTGAGCTGCAGGCGCGCCGCCGTCTGGGGCTGACCGCCACACTGGTGCGCGAAGACGGCAAAGAGTCCGACGTGTTCTCACTGATCGGGCCGAAGCGCTACGAGGCTCCCTGGCGCGACATCGAGGCACAGGGATTCATCTCACCGGCCGACTGCGTCGAAGTGCGAGTCGAGTTCACTGAAGACGAGCAGGCACGCTATGCGATGCTCGCCGATGCCGAGCGCTACCACGCGACGGCGCTGGCCGAGGCGAAGCTCGACACGGTGGCCGAGCTGCTCGACGAGCACGCCGACGATCAGACTCTGGTCATCGGGCAGTACCTCGACCAGCTCGAACTCGTCGCTGAGCGCACCGGACTGCCGCTGATCACGGGCAAGACGCCGACCCCGGAGCGAGAACGGCTCTTCGCGGCGTTCCGCACCGGTGAGCAGCGGGCCCTGATCGTCTCGAAGGTCGCCAATTTCTCGGTCGATCTGCCGGATGCGCGCGTCGCGATCCAGATCTCGGGAGCGTTCGGCTCGCGGCAGGAGGAGGCGCAGCGACTCGGGCGCATCATCCGCCCGAACAGCGACGGCTCACGCTCGATCTTCTACTCGATCGTGGTGGCTGACACCGTCGACCAGGACTACGCGCTGTCTCGGCAGCGCTTTCTGAGCGAGCAGGGCTACTCGTACCGCATCGTCGACGCCGAAGACCTGCCGGTGAGCATCCCCGCCTGAGCTGGCGACTGTCGCAGCTGCGTTCTGCCGCTGCGCCTGTGCTGAGCGCCAGCACCTGCAGCAACGCCCAGCACCTGCACCTACACCTGCGCCTGTACCAGCACCAGCACCAGCACCAGCACCAGCACCAGCACCAGCACCAGCACCAGCACCTGCACCTGCACCTGCACCGATTTCAGAACACCACCGCCGATCGCAGGAAGTCGGTCGATTCCTGCCAATCCGCGACGAAGCCGCCCAATCCGTGGCGGAGCAGCAGCACAGCCCACGGCACCAGCACCAGCACCAGCGGCACAGCCGCGCAGACAGACAAAAGCCCTGACTGCGAAACGCAGCCAGGGCTTTTGTGACCAGATCAGTTAAACCGGTCAGCTGAACAGATCAACCAGACCAGTCAGCCGAACAGGTCAGCCGATCAGAAGTCCATTCCTGCAGACGGGTCAGCGGGAGCAGCCGGAGCAGCCTTCTCGGGCTTCTCGGCGACGACTGCCTCGGTGGTCAGGAACAGGCCGGCGATCGACGCGGCGTTCTGCAGAGCTGAGCGGGTGACCTTGACCGGGTCGGCGATGCCGGCCTCGAGCAGGTTCACGTACTCGCCGGTCGCGGCGTTGAGGCCCTCGCCGGGCTTCAGAGTCGAGACCTTCTCAGCGACGACGCCGGGCTCGAGCCCTGCGTTCAGTGCGATCTGCTTCAGCGGTGCGGTGACGCCCTTGCGCACGATCTGTGCACCGGTCGCCTCGTCGCCCTCGAGGTCGAGGGTGTCGATGACGTGCGAGGCCTGGATCAGCGCCACGCCGCCGCCTGCGACGATGCCCTCTTCAGCAGCAGCCTTGGCGTTGCGCACAGCGTCTTCGATACGGGCCTTGCGCTCCTTGAGCTCGGGCTCGGTCGCAGCGCCGACCTTGATGACGGCGACGCCGCCCGAGATCTTCGCCAGGCGCTCCTGCAGCTTCTCGCGGTCGTAGTCCGAGTCGGTCTTCTCGATCTCAGCGCGGATCTGCGCGGCACGACCGTCGATCTGAGCCTTGTCGCCAGCGCCCTCGACGATGGTGGTCTCGTCTTTGGTCACGACGACCTTGCGGGCACGGCCCAGCAGGCTGAGGTCGGTGTTCTCGAGCTTGAGGCCGACCTCTTCGGCGATGACCTGACCGCCGGTCAGGATGGCGATGTCCTGCAGCATGGCCTTGCGACGATCGCCGAAGCCCGGAGCCTTCACGGCAACAGACTTGAAGATGCCGCGGATCTTGTTGACCACGAGAGTGGCCAGCGCTTCGCCGTCGACGTCCTCAGCGATGATCAGCAGCTCTTTGCCTGCCTCGCGCACCTTGTTCAGCACGGGAACGAGGTCGTTGATCGCCGAGATCTTGCCGTTGACGATCAGGATGTAGGGGTCGTCGAGCACGGCCTCCTGACGCTCCGGATCGGTGATGAAGTACTGCGAGAGCACGCCCTTGTCGAAACGCAGGCCCTCGGTGATCTCAAGATCGATGCCGAAGGTGTTCGACTCCTCGACGGTGACGACGCCCTCTTTCGAGACCGTGTGAATCGCCTTGGCGATGATCTTGCCGATCTCGGGGTCGCCGGCTGAGATCGATGCGGTCGCAGCGGTCTCTTCTTCGGTCTCGACCTCTTTGGCGGTCTCGAGCAGCTGCTTCACGACTGCAGCGGTCGCCTTGTCGATGCCGCGACGCAGCCCCACCGGATCGGCTCCGGCGGCCACGTTGCGCAGGCCCTCTTTGACCAGCGACTGTGCCAGCACGGTTGCGGTCGTGGTGCCGTCACCAGCGACGTCATCGGTCTTCTTTGCGACCTCTTTGACCAGCTCGGCGCCGATCTTCTCGTACGGATCTTCGAGCTCGATCTCTTTGGCGATAGACACACCGTCGTTCGTGATCGTGGGGGCGCCCCACTTCTTCTCGAGCACGACGTTGCGACCGCGCGGGCCCAGCGTCACTTTCACCGTGTCTGCCAGGGTGTTCAGACCGCGCTCGAGGCCACGACGGGCCTCCTCTTCAAAGGCAATGATCTTAGCCATGTGAAATCGTCCCTTCTGGACTCTCGGAAGTGTCAGCTTCGTTAGCACTCGGCATTCACGAGTGCCAATACATGATTAGCACTCGCACCATGAGAGTGCAAGTCACACGACGAAGTTCGTCAGGCGGCGGTCCGCCCCTCCGGCGTGGCCTGTCCGCTGCCGTCGGGCACCAGCTCTATCCAGCTCGATCCCGGCTGCAGACGAACCTCGCCGGCACCGTCGGTCGTGGTCAGCACGAACGGCGACGCGGCATCGGCCTTGCTCCACGAGACGTCGAGCACACGTCCGTTCGAGAGCACGTACCCCTGCCCGTTGGCACCGTCGAGCTGGTAGCGCGGCGAGAGGCCTTTCGGCCCCAGGTCGTAGGGCTTTCCGAGCACCGATTTGATGACCACGACGTTGTCTGCTGCGATCTGCTGCGACTGGGCAGCGCTGGCAGACTCGCCCTGCAGCGTGCTGTCGACCTGGCCGTTGGCCGTCGAACGCACCCACCGGTTCTGCGCAGCATCCCACGTCCAACGACGCGGGGCATCCGCCCCGACCGAGACCGACAGCCCCGTCAGCGCGTCGCCGCTCTGCGCGGCCGACGCGGGCTGGTCTTTCGCGGCGTAGGCGAACTGGGCGGCCGGCTGCGTCGTCCGCGCTCCGTCGTCGAGCGCATCGAGCGCGGCCTGCGGATGCGCGAACAGGTTGTTCGGAGCGCCTCGCCCCCAGCTGTCGTCACGAGTGAGCACATCACCATGGCTCTCGTCGATTCGGGTGGCCGCCATCGATCCGAGCACGTCGTCGAAAGCGCTGTGCGACCCCGAGTAGACGAAGGCTCCACCAATGGGCGACACGAGACTGGTGTCAGTGGGGCGGGCCGAACGCACCGGCCCTACGAGACTCGGCAGCTGCGAGTGGTAGACGGCCACATACCGGGTGATGCCACCTTCGACCTGCTCTTCGTAGACGAGGTCGGCCGAGTTGAGGTTGACCTGCGGGCGAGCGCCGTCGTTCGCGTTCGGCACTTTCACGGTGACCGCGGCATGGTTCAGATCGACGTCGGGCATCTCTTCGCCGGTGAGCGGAGCCAGAGCCGGGGCCGACGGGCTCGGCGACTCTGAGACCGGATCTGGCTCCGGCTCGTGCTTCGCGCAGCCGGCGAACCCCGCAGCCCCCAGCCCCAGGGCCAGCAGACCACCGATCACCGCCGTGCCTCGACGAGCGGTTCGCGTGCGGATGCTGTTCATGGGGTCTCCTTCGTGGTGCGGTTCGGCGACGTGGCCGGTGCAGGGCGGCCGAACGGTCAGCGGCGAGTCGAATAGTCGCTGCCGATCGCCACCGTGAGCGGCACTGACAGCGTCTGATTGAGCTGCGGCGAGCTGGAAAGCTGCAGATCGCTGCTGAGCTGTTTGGCGGCGTCAGCGTAGCGCTCATCGGTGTAGTACACGACCGTGGTGCGGTGTGTGCCAAAGCTGGCAGGAGCGTTGGTCACCTGCCCGACCTTCCAGCCGTTCGCCGTGAGCTTCGCACCGGTGCGTGCGGCCAGGCCGCTCTGCGCGTTGGCTCCCTGTGCGTTGAAGACAGTGACCTGGAGCGAGTGCGGGTTGACGGTCGGGGCCGACGGACTGGGCGACGGAGCCGGCTCGCTGGGCTCTTCAGACGGTTCGGCAGGTTCAGCCGACGCACTCTCAGACTCCGCTGGCTCAGAGCTCTCGCTCTGCTGCGGTGCGGCCGAATAGTCATCGAAGACGCTCTGACTGCGAGTGATCTGCATGACTCCGTAGACGATGCCGACCACGAGAGCCGTGGCGACCAGCGCGCCGATCACGATGCGCAGCGTGCGCCAGCCACGTTCGACCGCACGATGCGCGCCGACCTTGCGCGATACGGGCAGGTCGTCGAACTCGTCTTTCGGGAACTTCTCAGCCATGTCTCAATTCTCTCTCACTTCTGCGCACGTGGGTCGCGAGGCTCCTGACGGTGCAGTCGACGCTCGACGCGATGCATGACGTCGGGGGCGAACGCCACCGCGGCAGGCACGCCGACCAGTGATCGCAGAATCTGCTCGTAGCGCACGGCACTGAGGCCGAGTCTGTCGCGAATCGCCCGGCTGCGCCCCTGTCGCAGGTTCTGCAGCTCCATCTCGCAGCGCAGCACGTCACGCTGCAGTGAGGTGAGCCCGCCCGTGCACATGGTATGGGAGTCTACGCTATGAGTGTGGGGGCGTTCAGGCACGATTCGCCGTTGCGCAGACTGCGGTGAGGCACGGAGGTCAATCCAATGACAGATCAGCACGATTCACCCGCGCACGATGCAGACACGGCCTCTGACCCGGCGACGGTCACCGAGCCGCAATGGCGGCAGAGGCTCGACCCCATCGAGTACGCGGTGCTGCGCGAGGCGGCCACTGAGCGCCCGTGGACGGGCGAGCTGCTCGACGAGCATCGCGTCGGTGTCTACCGTTGCCGCGCCTGCGGCGCCGAGCTCTTCACCTCGACGACGAAGTTCGAGTCAGGCTGCGGATGGCCCAGCTTCTACGATCCGCGCGACACCGACGCCGTGACGCTGGTCAGGGACGACTCCCACGGCATGGTGCGCACCGAGGTGCGCTGCGCGAAGTGCGGCTCGCACTTGGGGCATGTGTTCGAGGATGCTCCCCAGACGCCGACGGGACAGCGCTACTGCATGAACTCGGTGGCGCTCACGTTCGAAGCGGGCTCTGAGGCCTCTACTCGCCCGTGATTCCGGGCTGTTCCACTTGAGCCGACTGCGGGGCTCGAACCCGCCACCTCCTGTTTACAAGACAGGTGCTCTACCAGATGAGCTAAGTCGGCATCGACCGCGCGAACGGCCGAACCCATCTTAGCGGGTGATTCGGGCCGTCCGCACGATCATGCTCAGATCAGCCTGGCGCTCACTGACCTTCAGAAGCGCCGGCACCGGTCTGCGTCATGTCGATGCCGCGATCTTTGAGCTTCTGCTGCAGGGTGTCACTGACCTTGCTGAGGTCGTCAAGCGACTGTCCATCGATGTAGACCGTAGGCGTGCCGGTGAGGTTCGCCGCGTCCGTCGACCGTTTGACCCACTTCTTGAACTCGCCGTCACGGATCGATTTCTCGACCTGATCCTGCTGCTCGGGGTGGTCGTCGCCGATCACCTGGCGAGCCAGCTCGACGAGCCGGTCATCGCTCAGCCCGCTCGTGCTCTCGTTCGCCTGCACGCCGGGCTGCAGCAGCGTGGTGAAGTAGTTCAGAAAGCTGTCGGGCGCATACGTCGCGACCGAGGCAGCGGCTGCGGCAGACCGCGTCGAGTACTTGGTGCCCTGAGACGCCTGATCCAAGATCGACACCGGGTGGATGACCAAGTCGATGTTGCCCGCCTGCGCCTGCTCGCTGAGCATCTGTCCATACGTCTGCTCGAACTGACCGCAGATCGGGCACATGAAATCGGCGTAGATCTCTACGACGAGACGCCCGTCTGGCGAGGTCTGACGTTCCGGCTGCACGTCGGCGGCACGTGGCTCGGCCTTCTGCACCGCAAGACCTTCAGAGATCACCACACCGTCGTTGGGCATGTTCGCCGGCATGACCGAAGCCGCTGCCTGCTCGTGCTTCTGCACGCTCTGAATGATGAGCCAGCCTCCGAGGACCACAGCGACCACAGCGACGATCACGCCGATCTGAATGAGCAGTCGCTTGCGCTTGCGCTGCCGCTCCTGCTGCTCGCGAAACTGGCGGGCTTTCTCACGCGCCGCCTCACGGCGCTGGTTCTTTGTCGGGCGGCTCTGCGGATTGCCGCCTGATGTGCTGCCTGCCATGATCTCCCTCTGGTCGATTCGGCCAAATAAGTTGCACCTACAATGGATTGCGCATACCAGCATGCCACACAGCAGGCCGGATCGCGTGGTCTCACAGCTCTCACCGAGGATACCGCGTCACCCACTGCCTGGCGTCCCCGAGAATCGCGCATAATGAGACTATGCCCTCTCTGGTTTTGGAACGCGCCTCCTGCGTCTATCCGGGCGCGGCCGATCCCGCGGTGCGCGACATGTCGCTGTCTGTCGACGACGGAGCCTTTCTCACCCTCTTGGGCCAGAGCGGCTCAGGCAAGTCGACGCTGCTGCGCATGATCGCCGGCCTCGAAGAGACCGCCTCGGGCACTGTGCGCATCGACGGGCGAGAGGTCACACGCCTGCCCCCGAAACACCGCAACGTCGCCATGGTGTTTCAGAACTACGCGCTGTACCCGCAGATGTCAGTGCGCGACAACATCGCGTTCGCGCTGAAAGTCGCCGGCGTCGACCAGACCGAACGTGATCGCCGCGTCAGCGTGGTCGCCGACGGCCTCGATCTCGACGATCTGCTGAGTTCGTCACCGCACGAGCTCTCCGGCCGCGAGCGCCAGCGCGTCGCCGTGGGGCGGGCGCTCGCTCGCATCCCCGATCTACTGCTGCTCGACGAGCCCTTCACCAGCCTGCCCGCCGATGTGCGCCATCCACTGCTCAGCAGCATCCGCACTCTGGCTGCGCGACTCGGCGTCACCACGCTCTACGCGACCAGAGATCTCTCAGAGGCGGCGTTGCTCGACGAGCCCATCGCCGTGCTCGACGACGGCCGGCTGCACCAGATCGGTTCGCTCGCACATCTGCGCAGCCGACCAGAGGATCTCACCGTCGCCCAGACCGTCATCGACGAGCCGCTCACCTGCTGGACGGCCTCCGCCGAAGACGGCACGATCTGCGTCGGCGATCAGTGCCGCATCGTTCCGGGAGCAGACGGCCCGGTGGTGCTCGCGATCGCCTCGCGACACATGACGCTGAGCGACCAGCGCGAAGATCTCGGCGGCACGGTCGAACACATCGCACCGGGGCCCAACGGCGGGCACACACTCACCCTGCGCTTGGCCGACCGCGACCGCAGCGAGTGTCAGATGCGCACCGACGGCGTCAGGCTGCAGCCCGGTGACCGCGTGCGTCTAGCCGTCGCCGTCGAGCTCGCATGGGTGTTCCACGCCGACAGCGGACGACTACTCGCCGCTCCCGCTGCGCGCGGTTGAGACCGCATACATCGCAACAGCGGCGGCGATGCCGGCGTTCAGGCTCTCGACGCCGCTCGTGATCGGAATCGACACGATTTCGTCGCACGTCTCGCGCACCAGACGTGACAGCCCTTTGCCCTCCGAGCCCACAACGATCACCAGCGGATCGGTGGCGAGGTTGAGCTCGGGCAGCGACACGTCTCCGCCCCCGTCGAGACCGACGACGAACAGGCCGTCTTTCTTGAGCTGGCGCAGTGTCTGAGTGAGGTTGGGCACCATCGCCACATGCGTGCGCAGTGCGGCACCCGCCGAGGTCTTCCAGGCCGATGCCGTCACGCCGGCGCTGCGGCGCTCGGGGATGATGACGCCGTCAGCCCCGAAGGCTGCGACCGAACGGATGATCGCACCGAGATTCCTCGGATCGGTCACACCGTCGAGCGCGACGATGAGGGGCGCATGGTCGCTGGCCTGCGAGAGCAGGTCGTCGAGCTTCGCATACCGGTAGGGCGGCACCTGCAGTGCGATGCCCTGATGCACTGCACCCTCGCCGACCAGGCGGTCGAGTTCGTCTCGGGTGACGGTCGTCACAGGGATGCCGCGCCCGGTCGCGCGAGCGAGCGCGTCGCGAACGCGGTCGTCGGCGTCGATGTGCTCGGCCACATAGAGGGCGGTGGCGGGCACTTTGGCGACCAGGGCCTCGACGACCGAGTTGCGGCCACCGATCAGTTCGGTGTCGCGCTGCTTGTGCACGGTCGGCCGACCGGCGCGACTGCTCTGATGGCCGCGGTAGGGCTGTGCACCGGAGGCGGAGCGCTCGGCTCGGGCCTTCGCCTTGGCTTTGGGGTGATACGGCCGATCCTCAGCCTTCGGCGTCGGCCCACGGCCTTCGAGCTTCTTGCGCCCCTGACCGCCCGAGCCGGCCTGCGCGCCCTTCTTGTGTTTGCGCACGGCTCCCGCGCGACGACGTTCTGCCATCACTCCACACTCCATTTCGCCCCGTTGGGGGTGTCTTCGATCTGCAGCCCGGCTGCGATCAGCTCGTCACGGATGCGATCCGCAGCCGAGAAGTCCCGTTCATTCCGTGCCGTCGCACGCGCTTTGAGGCGCTCTGCCACCAGATGGTCGAGCACGCGTTCAGCCGCATCGTCACCGCCGGTCTCAGCGGCGAAGTCGTCGGGGTGCAGCCCCAGAACCCGCAGCATGGCTTCGACTGCAGCGCCGGCCTGGAGCGCCGTCGCCGCATCGCCATCAGCCAGAGCTGCGTTGCCGCGGCGCACCTGTTCGTGCAGCACGGCGAGTCCCTGCGGCACACCGAGGTCGTCGTCCATCGCCTCGACGAACGCCGTCGGCAGTGCGGCCCAGGGGTCTGCGCCGTCGTCCACGCCCTCGACGGTCTCATGCAGACGCTGCACGAACCCGTTGATGCGTCCGACAGCAGCAGCTGCCTCGTCCAGGGCACTCGGCGAGTACTCGAGCGTCGAGCGGTAGTGCGCAGAGCTGAGAAAGTATCGCACGGCCTGCGCCGGGGCGGCATCGAGCAGATCGGCTGCGAAGACCGAGTTGCCGAGCGACTTGCTCATCTTCTGGTCGCCGACGGCGACCAGACCGTTGTGCACCCAGATGCGGGCGAACTCGAAGCCGGCGGCGGTCGACTGGGCCAGCTCGTTCTCGTGATGGGGGAAGCGCAGGTCGAGCCCGCCGCCGTGGATGTCGAAGGTCTCGCCCAGATACTGGGTCGACATCGCCGAGCACTCGATGTGCCAGCCAGGACGACCGCGCCCCCATGGGGAATCCCATGCGGCGGTCTCGGGCTCACCGGCCTTGTGCCCCTTCCACAGCGCGAAGTCTCTGGGATCACGTTTGCCCCGCGGATCTGCGTCTGCCGCGTCGGCCATGTCTTCGAGGCGTTGGTGGGTGAGCTCGCCGTAGGCCGGCCAGGACTTCGTGTCGAAGTACACATCGCCGCTGCCGTCTTCGGCTGCATAGGCATGACCGCGCTCGATCAGCCGTGCGATGATCTGCTGCATGCGCTGGATGTTGGCCGTGGCACGCGGCTCGTACGTCGGCGGCTGCACGCGCAGCCGGTCATATGCGTCGTTGAACAGCCGCTCGACCCGATAGGCCAGCGCCCACCAGGGTTCGCCGGTCTGCTCGGCGCCCGAGAGGATCTTGTCGTCGATGTCGGTGACGTTGCGAATCAGTGTGACCTCGAGTCCGCATGCCGTGGCCCACCGCCGCATGATGTCGTAGATCAGCGCCGATCGCAGGTGCCCGATGTGCGGCGCAGACTGCACCGTGGGGCCGCAGACGTAGATGCCGACCTGGCCGGGGTGCACCGGCCGCAGCTCGCGCAGGGCACGGCTCTTGGTGTCAAAAAGGTGAATCGTCACAGGGCAAGTCTACGTCGAAGGCTCAGATCGAAGACCAGGTCATCGTCGCAGCGTCGCGACCGCCTGGGCCAGCAGCCCGGCACCCGCCCCGATGACTCCGAGCCGGTCTGCGGTCGTCGCCGCGAACGACACCGGGGCCCCGACCAGCTCGGTGAGACGCTGCTCGGCCTCACGACGGCGGGGCGAGATCCGAGGCCGCTGAGTCATCACCTGCACGGCGACGTGTTCGACCCTCCAGCCGGCCTGTGCGACCAGCTGCAGCGTCTCGTGCAGAAAGACCTCGCTTCGGGCACCTGCATACTCGGGCCGATCGGTGCCGAAGTGCTCGCCCATATCACCCAGGCCCGCTGCAGAGAGCAGCGCGTCGCAGATGGCGTGCACGACCGCGTCGCCGTCGCTGTGCCCGGTGAGCGCAGGGGTGTCGGCCCAGTCGAGAGCCGCGAGGCGCAGGATGCCGGAGTCGCCGAACGCATGGACATCGCTGGCGATGCCGGTTCGCGTCGCGGAAGACGGAGCCTCGGGCGGAGTGGTCATCGAGGGAAGTTCAGAGGCTGCGGCCTCAGGAGGCCAGAACTTTGTCGAGCATCTCGCCGGCGCTGTCTTCGTCGGTCTTCTCGGCCAGGGCGAGCTCTGAGATGAGAATCTGACGAGCTTTGACGAGCATGCGCTTCTCACCCGCCGACAGGCCGCGATCCTGGTCGCGGCGCCACAGGTCGCGCACGACTTCGCTGACCTTGATGACGTCGCCGGAGGCCAGCTTCTCGACATTGGCCTTGTACCGACGCGACCAGTTGGTGGGCTCTTCGGTGAAGGGTTCGCGGAGCACGGCGAAGACGGTCTCGAGGCCCTTCTTGTCGATCACGTCACGAACGCCGACCTCTTCGACGCTGTCTGCAGGAACCTGAATCGTCAGGTCTCCCTGTGCGACCTCGAGCGTGAGATAGAGCTTCTCTTCGCCACGCACGGCACGCTTCTTGACCTCAGTGATCTTGGCTGCCCCGTGATGGGGGTAAACGACGACTTCGCCGACTTCAAAACGCATTGAATAACGCCCTCCGTAGGCCGCAAGGATACCATATTCATATGTCCGTTCCGCCGTGCCCGCCCAGAGTGACGAGAGACGCACAGAATTCGCGGTAGACTGACCGAGTACGTCTAGTATTTCACCGCCCGCGGCCGTGGGCGGGCACTACCGCGGAGGAAACGTGAGCATTCGCAGAGCATCTTTGGCCGCCCTCGTCGTCGCGCTGGTCTCGGTCGGAGCGGCCGGCTGCTCGTACGCGACGCCAGTCGCCACCGAGCGCACCTACAACGCCTCTGACGGCATCGTGATCGGCGTCGGCGACGTCACCCTGAGCAACATCGCTCTGATCTCTGATGACGAAGGCAGCCAGGCCCGACTCATCGGCCAGGTGGCCACCTCTGGAACCAAAGCGGCCAGCGTCACGCTGACCATCGAAGGCCAGCAGCCGATCAGCTGGAACGTCGAGCCGAACCAGCCGATCGATCTCGAGACCACCGAGAACGAGCACGTGCTCACCGATCTCGGCGCCAAGCCCGGCGCCACGCTGCGCGCGAAGGCGACCGCTGACGGCCAGACCGAAGATCAGAAGACCATTCCGGTCATCGCCGGGCACCTCAAGGAGTACTCGTCATTGGTGCCGAGCAGCGAGCCCAGCTCGCCTGCTGCGATCTCGTCGTCCGAGACGCCGTCGCCGAACGGGAGCACCGCATCCACCGCGCCGAACGAAGCCGCGACGCCGTCGCACACAACGCACTGACCGGCTCATCGCCGGCGGGCGCGCGAGACGTCACGCCTCGAGTTTGTACCCCAAACCCCGAACCGTCACCAGACGCTGCGGGTGTTTGGGGTCTTTCTCTATCTTCGAGCGGATGCGCTTGACATGCACGTCCAAGGTCTTGGTGTCGCCGAAGTAGTCGGGCCCCCACACCTGGTCGATCAGCTGGCCTCGAGTCAGCACACGGCCCACGTTCTCAGCGAGGTAGGCCAACAGCTCGAACTCCTTCAGCGGCAGATAGACCTCGCCGCCCTCGACGCTGACCACATGCGAATCAAGGTCGATGCGAATGCCGCCGGCCTCGATGACCGTGATCTCATCGCCGCCGACGTCGGCCCCGCCGCTGCGCCGCAGCACTGCGCGCACGCGAGCCAGCAGTTCCTGAGATGAGTAGGGCTTGGTCACATAGTCGTCTGCGCCGACCTCCAGGCCGAGCACCGTGTCGAGCTCGGTGTCTTTCGCGGTGAGCATGATGACGGGGACGTCCGAGGTCTGGCGGATCTGCCGACAGACGTCGAGACCGTTCATGCCCGGCAGCATGAGGTCGAGCAGAATGAGATCCGGCTCGACTTGGGCGAAGGCCTCGAGAGCCTTGAGACCGTCGTGCGCGACCGTGACCTCATAGCCCTCGCGTCGCAGCAGGTATGTCAGGGGCTCGCTGATCGACGGTGCGTCCTCGACTAGCAGCAGGTGCGTCAACGTGTCTTCCTCTCGTCGCGCGGCGGCAGCAGGCCGCCATCTTGCCAGAACTGGCTCTGGCATCTGTTGAACAGGGGGCGGATGTCAGAGGTCACGGCCGCCGCACCACCACGGGAGCAGCTGTGGGCGTCTCGCGATCGGTGCCGATCACCTGCCCGGTCAGGTCTCCGCTGCGCGGAAGATTCAGGGTGAAGCTCGAGCCGATGCCGACCCTGGACCAGACACTGACCGTGCCACCGTGGGTGCGGGCGACATGCTTGACGATGCTGAGCCCCAGACCGGTGCCCCCTGTGCCGGTGGAGCGCACCCGCGCAGGGTCGACTCGATAGAAGCGTTCGAAGATGCGTGACTGCTGCGCCTTCGAGATGCCCTCGCCTTTGTCGGTGACGACGATCGAGACGCCATCATCACGACCTGAGGCCAGCACACCGACGTCACTCCCCTGGGGCGAGTACTCGATGGCGTTCGTGAGCAGATTGGCGACCGCAGAGACCAGGGACTTCTCGTCGCCCTCGATGCTGAGATCGCCCTCTGTGCGCGCGGAGAGGCTGACCCCTTTGCGCTGTGCCGTCACCTGCGCAGTGGCTATTGCCGCGTCGACCACCGCCGCCAGATTGACGTCGGAGAACTGCGTACGCTGATCGAGCTCGCTCTCGATGCGACTCAACGAGAGGATGTCTCCGACCATGTCGCTCAGTCGCTGCGTCTCGGAACGCAGCTGCCGGGCGAACCGACCCACCATCTCAGGGTCGTCCGCAGAATCGGCGAGAGCCTCGCTGAGCAGCAGCACCGCGGCGATGGGCGTCTTCAGCTCGTGACTGACGTTTGTCGTGAAGTCGCGGCGCATGGCCTCGACCAGCACCTCTTGGGTGCGGTCTTCGACGACGACGAGAATGTACCGGTTGCCCAGCACCGAGACGTGCGTGGTGACGTGGCTGTCTGCCCGATCGCCGCGGCCGCGGCGCAGCACGAGCTCCTGCTGCACTGCGGTACCGGTCTCTCTGACCTGGTCGATGTCATGGGTGATCTCGTCGAGCACCACACGTCGGCCGGAGACGATGCCCAACGGCTTGAGTGACGGAGTGGTCAGCAGTACCTCGTTCGACGCGTTCACGACGAAGGCGGGAAAGGGCAGAGCCTCCAGCGACTGCACGACGCCGTCGGGCAGAATCTGAGCGACCATATACCGACCGCGTTCGCCCTTCTGATACGAGCGAAAGAGCAGCAGCCCGACGGTCGTCGCCACGAGCGCGCCGACCATTGCGGCGAGAACGACCGTCCAAAGACCCATGGGCACCATTCTAGGCAAGGAGGTTGGCGCAGAATCGTCACGGCCGTCGCATGGTAAGCTGCCGGTTCGTTCGTGTTCAGCGTCACTTCACCGGTTGTTCACTTCACTCCGAGATGATCAGCAGCGTTGTTCAGCATCGCTGACCCGTCACGTCGTTAGGAATCCCGTGCGCATCGTTTTCCAGCAGGAGCTCGAAGAGGTCCAGGGCAAGCTCGTCGAGATCTCGACACTCGTCTCCGAGGCCATCGAGAAGGCCGTCACCGCATTCAACGAGTCGAATGTGCATCTCGCCGAAGAGGTCATCGACAACGACGACCGCATCGACGAGCTCGCCTCCGATCTCACCGAGCTCTCAATCATGATCCTCGCCAAGCAGCAGCCGGTTGCGCGAGATCTTCGCACCATCGTGAGCACTCTGCGCATCACCGCATCGGTCGAACGCATGGGCGACCTCGCCGCGCACGTCGCCCAGCTGGCCAGGTACCGCTTTCCCGATCGCGTCGTTCCCGGCGATCTGCGCGACACCTTCATGCGCCTCGGCGCACTCGACGTCGCCATCGCCAAGAAGGTGCCGGAGCTCCTGGCCACCCAGGATCTCGAGCTCGCCGAGGCGATCCGTCAGGCCGACGACGAGGTCGACGCACTGCACAAGCATGTGTTCGACACCGTGCTCTCTGACGAGTGGAAGAACGCTGCGCTCGACACCGTCGACGTGACCCTCGCCAGCCGCTACCATGAGCGCTTCGCCGACCACGCGGTCAACATCGCCAACATGGTCATCTATCTGGCCACAGGCGACTGGGCGAACGAGGGCGACGAGAGCGACAGCAGCACGCTCTGATCGCCTCGCCCAGAGGCGACAGTCAGAAGAGGGCCCCGACACTGCTCAGTACAGTGTCGGGGCCCTCTTCTGACAGCTCAGCTGGTCACTGCTGTTTGCGCCCCTGAGCGGCAACGGCGGCAGCACCGGCCGCGGCGGCTTCGGGGTCGAGATACTCGCCGCCCGGCACGAGGGGGCGCAGCTCCTCGTTCAGACGGTAGACCAGAGGGATGCCCGTCGGAATGTTCAGCTTGGCGATCTCGTCGTCAGGCACCTGATCAAGGTGCTTGACGAGCGCACGCAGCGAATTGCCGTGCGCCGTGACCAGCACGGTGCGGCCGGCTGCGAGATCGGGCACGATGGCATCCTGCCAGTACGGCACCAGTCGCCCCAGCACGTCTTTGAGGCACTCCGATCGCGGCACGCGCTCGAGCAGCCCGTAGCGGGGATCGTTCGTCTGGGCGTACTCGTCGTCTTCGGCGATCTCAGGAGGCGCGATGTCGTACGAGCGGCGCCAGGTCATGAACTTCTCTTCGCCGTACTTCTCGAGGGTCTCACTCTTGTTCTTGCCCTGCAGCGCGCCATAGTGGCGCTCGTTCAGACGCCAGGAACGGCGCACGTCGATCCAGTGACGATCCGCTGCCTCCAGCGCGAGATTCGCCGTCTTGATCGCACGTTTGAGCACAGACGTATGCACGACGTCAGGCAGCACACCCGCCTCGGCGAGCAGCTCGCCTGCGTGCCGTCCCTCTTCGACACCCTTCTCGGACAGGTCGGCGTCGACCCACCCGCAGAAGAGATTCAGCTTGTTCCATTCACTGTTGCCGTGGCGCAGCAGCACCAACGTGCGCGTCTCTTGAGTCATGCGACAAGTCTACCCGGCCGGCCCGCTCCTAACGCCGCTCGAACGTCGCGCCTCGACGTCGTAGGTCAGTGCGCCCGGCGACGCGCCCGACGCAGATCGCGTACGGCAGAGGCGGCCAGTCCTCCGGCATCCGCCGGCACGATCGCCTCTTGACGAGCGACCATCGTCTCGTCGCCGTGCTGCACGGTCAGCTCGGCGTCGAGAGCGAGCCCGCGTCGCACCACCGCGAGCGCGACGGGCCCCATCTCCCAGTGCATGCCGCCGGTCGTGACCGTGCCGACCTGCTGGTCTCCTGCCAGCACGGCGTCGCCGTGTTCGACCCAGGTGTCACTGCCGTCGAGCTGCAGCAGCACGAGCCGCCGCGGCGGGTGACCCAGATTGTGCACCTTGGCGATCGTCTCCTGACCCGGATAGCAGCCTTTGTCGAGATGCACTGCGCTGCGCAGCCAGTCGAGCTCATGCGGAATCGTGCGGTCGTCGACTTCGTCGGCCTCACGCGGGCGGGCAGCCGCGATGCGCAGCGCCTGCCAGGCGTCGCCGCCGGAACGGCGCACTTCGGCGTCGTCGAGCAGCGTCTTCGCCTCGGCACGCCGGCTGCCGTCGACGAAGGCGATGCGCCAGGTCCACGTCTCATACTCGACTGTCTCAGCGTCGGCGTACTGCCAGCCTCCGACAGCCAGGTGCGCCCACGGGTCGCACCAGACGAAGTCGGCGAGCTGTTCGAGCGCCGGCTGCCAGTCACGGCCGTTGACGGCGAACCAGCCGACCTGCGCAAAACGCGAGGTGGCATCCTCGGCATCGACCCGCAGCATGAAGCGCATCTTGCGCACCCACTCGACCACGCGCTCGGCACCACCGCGCTCGGGCAGCAGCCAGATGTCGTCATCGGCGCCGCCGACGGCACCGACGGCGAACTGCACATGGCCGGCGGCATCGAGCAGCAGAGCCTCATCGCTGGCGCCTGCGGGCAGGGATCCGACGTCACGAGAGAGCAGCACGTTGAGAAAGCGCTCGCGATCGGCGCCGGTCACGTGAACGACGTCACGCGTGGGGATGCTCAGCACCGCCCGCCCCGTGATCAGCCGATGCTGCTCGCCGAGGGGGTCACCGAGCTGTCGGGGCTCGAGCGGTGCGCGGGAGGTCACTCAGCGGCTCCCGCATCTGCCCCGGAGGCACTGCGTCGAGCCAGCACACCCGAGGCCATCGAGGCCATCGGCCGGCCGAACGCGGCGATGTCCCACGCCCACATCAGCTGGCCGTCGACCAGGCCGTACATGCGTTCGGCGGCGGTATAGAGACGCGACTCTGCCGGGCGCAGCACGGCATCAGTGCCGATCTGCACGCGGGGCCCGTTGATGGTGCCGACATAGAGCTCGCTGATGCCGTCAGGGTGCAGCACGCTCACCTCGAGCGGAAACCCGGTCTCAGAGCGCAGCTCGTCGACGTCGTCGATGGTGCGTGCGGCACCGTCGGCTCCGGGCAGCAGCGCAGGCCCGTGATCAGCAGGCCGCTCGGGCGCGGCCAGGCGCCAGTAACCGGTTTCTGCCGTCAGCGGGGTGCGCTCATCGTCGAGCAGCCAGTAGTACGAGTTGTAGTGCAGGTCAGCCAGGCCCTCATTGGTGAAGCTGACACGCTGCCCAAATTCGTATTCGACGTGGTCTTCGTCGACCCCGTAGCTGACGACGCCAGTGCCCTCCCACACGCCGATCAGCCAGCTGAGCGGGTTGACCTCGGCGGGCAGCCCCTCTGGGATGTCAAACACGCTCAGCGCTGACCCTTGAAGAGCTTGACCAGCACGGTCACCGACACGAAGGCGATCGCGAGGCTGGCCAGTGCGAGCAGGCCGACGAAGAAAATCTCAAGTGCAACGATTCCGTCCATGCCAGCAGTCTAACCCGTTCCGCACCCCCTCGCGCACGTCCCGAGCAGGGGTATGGATGCGGCTGAGACGCGGCGCTGACGCCGATCGCCCCAGCCTCGACTATGATGAGGTCAACTTTCCCCAGGAAGGCCCCCAGTGTCGAAGCTCGTCGTTCTCACCAGCATGAAAGACGGCGTGCTGCCCGCTCTCACCCTGCTCAGCCACCAGGTCACGACCGTGCAGCCGTCGAGCAGCAGCGTCATGTCATGCATCGACGCCGACGTCGTTCTCGTCGACGCTCGGGCCGACCTGCCTGCCGCGAGACAGTTCTGCTCGCTGATGGCCGCCTCTCATCTCGATGTCGCGGTCATTCTGGTCGTGACCGAAGGCGGACTCGCCGCGATCAGCCGCGACTGGGGCGCATCCGACTTCATTCTGTCGACCGCCGGGCCGGCCGAAATCGACGCTCGCATACGTCTGGCCCGGCGCATCAGCGCAGCCGTCGAGCAGGACGGCCCCTCGGTCATCCGCGCTGCCGGGCTCACCATCGACGAAGCCAGCTACTCGGCGCGCATCAACGGCAAACCGCTCGATCTCACGTACAAAGAGTTCGAGCTGCTGCGCTTTCTCGCCGGCCGCCCCGGCCGAGTGTTCACCCGCGAGCAACTGCTCAGCGAAGTCTGGGGCTACGACTACTTCGGCGGTACGCGAACAGTGGACGTGCACGTGCGTCGTCTGCGCGCCAAGCTCGGCGAGCTCGACTCGCTGATCGGCACCGTGCGCAACGTGGGCTATCGCTTCAACCCGGTCGATCAAGAGCGCCCCATAGCCGCGGCGAACGGCGCCAGCGGAGCGGGCTTGTGATCGTCTCGGCGATCGACGGGCCACGGCCGGTGCGCCACGCCGACCTGCGAGCGCTGCGCGACCTCGCCGCACGAGCGTTCCAGGCTGACGGAGCCCAGCCCTTCAACGACCACTCATGGAGCCAGCTGAGCGAGGGTCAGGCCCGCGTGGCACTGATACACGCCGACGAGAAGACGCTGGCTGCCGCCGCAGTCGTCACCGGCGACGAATTCGAGCTCGTGGTCGCCCCTGACGCGCGCCGACAGGGGCTCGGCAGGCGACTGTGGCAGGCAGCGGTCGGCGCCGGCGGACGCCTCGTCTGGGCCCACGGGGGGCTTGACGAGGCTCGGGCGCTCGCCACGGCATGCGGCGCCGTCGCGATTCGCGAGCTGCTGCTGATGCAGCTGCCGCACCATGCGCTGCTGGAGCTGACCGATTCCGACGCACCTACCCGGACGCTGCCAGACGGGCTCGAGCTGCGGACCATGCAGACCGGCCGCGACGAGCAGGCCTGGCTCGATCTGAATGCGCGGGCCTTCGCAGCGCATCCAGAGCAGGGCCAGATCACCGCTGACGATCTCGCCGCGCTGCAGCGCGAGAGCTGGTACTCGCCCGACGACGTGCTGCTGCTCTGGCAGGCTGACGAACTTGTCGGGTTCAACTGGACGAAGATAGCCCCCGGCCCCGACGGCAGACCCGAGGGCGAGATCTACGCGATCGCGGTGAGCCCCGACCACAGCGGACGCGGTCTCGGACGGGTGCTCATGGAGCACGGCCTTCGCCATCTGGCAGAGAGCGTCGCCGACGTGTCGCTGTATGTCGAAGCAGACAATGCGCCTGCCCTCGCGCTGTACCGGCGACTCGGTTTCGAAGAGCGTTCACGAGATATTCATTGGCAGGTGAGATGATTGAGGAATGAGCGAACCGTCACAGCAGACTAAGACGAAGAACAGCCAGGGGAAGAGCACCGTCACAGAGCCTTCGCCCACGGCCGCAGCAGAGCCGAAGAGCGCACAGCTGCCACCTGACCGCTATCTGGATCGAGAGCTCTCGTGGCTGGGGTTCAACGAGCGCGTGCTGGAGCTGGCCGCAGACCCCGGACTGCAGCTGCTCGAGCGAGCTTCGTTTCTGGCCATCTTCGCAAACAACCTCGACGAGTTCTTCATGGTGCGCGTCGCCGGCCTGAAGCGCCGCGTGGCACTCGGCATCGCCGTTCCCGCCGTTTCGGGCTACGCCCCGCTCGAGCTGCTCAGCGCGATCTCGAAAGAGGCACACCGTCTGCAGGAGCGTCAGTCGAGCATCCTGCACGAGCACGTTCTGCCAGAGCTCGAGAAGGTCGGCATCGGCATCTCGCACTTCGACGACCTCGATCAGGCCGACCGCGCTCGTCTGCGCACCTACTTCGATGAGAAGGTCTTTCCGATCCTGACCCCGTTGGCGGTCGATTCGGCGCATCCCTTCCCGTACATCTCCGGCCTCTCGCTCAACTTGGCCGTGATCGTGCGCAACCCCACGACAAACAAGCGCGAGTTCGCCCGCGTCAAAGTGCCGCAGTCACTGCCCCGCTTCATTCGCGTCGGCGAGATCGGCGACGCACAGACGCATTTCGTCCCGTTGGAAGAGCTCATCTCTGCGCATCTCGACCAGCTCTTCCCCGGCATGGAGGTTGTCGAGTCGCACGCCTTCCGCGTCACTCGCAACGAAGACCTCGAGGTTGACGAAGACGAGGCGGAGAATCTGCTGCAGGCACTTGAGAAAGAGCTTCTGCGCCGCCGTTTCGGCCCGCCGGTTCGCCTCGAGGTGGCCAGCGACATCAACCCGACGATCCTCGAGCTGCTGGTCAGCGAACTGGGCGTGCAGAACGAAGACGTCTACAAGCTGCGCGAGCCGCTCGACCTCACCGGCCTGTTCGCCATCTCGGGGCTGAACAGACCCGAGCTGCACTACCCTGTCGCCGTTCCCGTCACCAATCGCTTTCTGCAGGACATCGAGCCGCATCAGCACACCGAGTTCTTCGGGGCGATTCGCAAGCAGGACATCCTGCTGCATCACCCCTACGAGTCGTTCGCGACCAGCGTGCAGGCGTTCCTGGAGCATGCTGCGGCTGACCCGACCGTGCTCGCCATCAAGCAGACGCTGTACCGAACCTCGGGCGACAGCCCGATCGTGCAGGCACTGATCGACGCGGCTGACGCAGGCAAGCAGGTGCTTGCCCTCGTCGAGATCAAAGCACGCTTCGACGAGGCCAACAACATCTCGTGGGCGCGCAAGCTCGAACGCGCAGGCGTGCACGTCGTCTACGGTCTGGTCGGGCTGAAGACGCACTGCAAGCTCTCGCTCGCCGTGCGCGAAGAAGAGGGCCGTCTGGTGCGCTACAGCCACGTCGGCACCGGAAACTACAACCCGAAGACCGCACGTCTCTACGAAGACCTCGGCCTGCTCACCGCCTCCGAGGAGGTCGGAGCCGACCTGGGCCGGCTGTTCAATCACCTCTCGGGATACTCGGCCGAGTCGGACTACAACCGTCTGCTGGTCGCCCCCAAGACCATTCGCACGGGCCTGATCGATCTGGTCGACCAAGAGATCGCGCATGCACGCGCAGGCAAGACGAGCGGCATCAAGATCAAGGTCAACTCGCTGGTCGACGAGCAGATCATCGATTCGCTCTATCGTGCCAGCCAGGCCGGCGTTCCCGTCGAGGTCTGGGTGCGCGGCATCTGCGCACTCAAGCCGGGCGAGCCGGGGCTCAGCGAGAACATCACCGTGCGCTCGGTGCTCGGTCGCTTTCTCGAGCACTCGCGAATCTTCTGGTTCGCGAACGAGGGCGACCCGATCGTGTACATCGGCAGCGCCGACATGATGCATCGCAACCTCGATCGTCGTGTCGAGGCGCTCGTGCGGCTGGTCGACCCCGACCAGATCTCAGAGCTCACCGATCTGCTCGCGATGGGTGTCGCCGACACTACCTCGTCATGGCACCTCAGCGCAGACGGCAGCTGGAAACGTCACTACCTCGACGATCACGGCAACCGGCTGCTCGATGTGCAGGAGGAGCTCCTGCGCATCGCCGCGACGCGCAAGGCTCGGGCCCGGGCGAAGCGCAAATGATCGTCGCCGCCGGAGTGCTCTGCTGGCGACGCATCGCCGGCGAGCCCTACATTCTGGTCATCCACCGCGCTGCCCATGATGACTACTCGTTTCCCAAGGGCAAACAGGACCCAGGCGAGAGCGTGCCTGAGACGGCCATTCGCGAGCTGCGCGAAGAGAGCCGGATTCGGGCCGCTCTCGGGCCGTATCTCGACGCCGTGCACTATCACGTCGGGGGCAAGCCCAAGGTCGTGCACTACTGGACCTCTCAGATCTCTGCCGAGCAGGTCAAAGACAGTGCGAAGCACTTCTCGCCGAATCATGAGGTCGACGAGCTGCTCTGGCTGCCCTTCGCAGAAGCGCAGCGACTGCTGACCTACGACTTCGACCGCGAGCTGCTCACTCGACTCGAGGGTCAGCTGCCCACACTCGACCGCCCGATCCTCACGGTGGGGGTGCTGCGACACGCCAAGGCCACATCCCGTGTCGACTGGAGCAAAGGCGAGGCCAGCCGCCCGCTGACCTCGCACGGACAGTCCCAGTCCACACACCTGACTGCGCTGCTGCAGTGCTGGGGAGCGTTCCAGCAGATCGTGACGAGCCCGTGGCAGCGCTGTCTGTCGACAGTGCAGCCGTATGCGACAGCCTGCGGAACGCGCGTGCGTCGTGCCAGCGAACTCACCGAGACCGACTATGCCACCGACCCCGAGGCCTCGGAGCATCTGGTCACCGACGTCGTCTCGCAGGGGCGTTCGGCTCTCTTCTGCACCCACCGGCCGGTGCTTCCGGGCGTACTCTCAGCAGTCGGCGCGCTCATCGACGAACCGGCCCGCGCCCTGCTGCTCTCACACGCCACGCTGGCACCAGCAGAGCTGGTGATCGCGCAGATCGCCCAGACGGGCGACGCCGAGCACCCGTTCGAACTCGTCACGGTGGCGACCTACGCTCCCTTCGACGAAGAGAATGAGAGCTGACCTGCCTGGCCGCTGAGCGAGCACGGCAACCTGCCCGGGGCATCCCTCCACGAGATGACCCGGGCAGACTGCTCTCTGCACAGAGTTACTCGACGACCTGAACGGCCCACCGTCGTTCACCTCCCGTTAAGACGCTGGTGAGAATCCCGACACCGAGCCTCCGTAGGTTGAGAGTCGAACCGGGCCGCTTCTCACTGCGGCCGCATGCAAGAAACCTGAAAGGGTACATCGTGAAGAAGACTCGCCTCATCCAGGCCGCCGCACTGCTCGGCGTCGCCGCTATCTCGCTGTCGGCCTGCGCCAGCAACGAGAGCGGCAGCAGCTCATCGACCTCTTCGCTGAGCGGTCAGATCAGCGGCTCGGGAGCTTCGAGCCAGAGCGGCGCGCAGGAGGCATGGAAGGCCGGCTTCACCGCTGCGAACTCGGGCGTGACCGTCAACTACGACCCCGAGGGCTCGGGCGCAGGCCGAAAGGCGTTCATCGGCGGCACCGCCGACTTCGCGGGCAGTGACGCCGCTGTCAGCACCGATGAGCTGGCCGGCAAGTTCGCCGCCTGCAAGACCAGTGACATCGTCGAGATTCCCGCGTACATCTCGCCCATCGCCGTGGCCTTCAAGCTCAACGGTATCGACTCGCTGAGCTTGGACGCTCCGACGATCACCAAGATCTTCGCCGGTCAGATCACCAAGTGGAACGATCCGGCCATCGCCGACCTCAACTCGGGCGTCGACCTGCCCGACACCACCATCAAGGTGATCTTCCGCGGCGACGAGTCGGGCACCACTAAGAACTTCCTGAACTACCTGAAGTCAGAGGCCGCTGACGCCTTCGGCGGCGCAGAGGTCGGCGAGACCTTCCCCTTCGCCTCAAACCCGAACGCACAGTCGGCTCAGAAGACCCAGGGTGTCAAGCAGGCGCTGAGCAGCGCAGAGGGTGCCATCGGCTACCTCGACGCCTCTCAGGCCGGCGACCTCGGCACTGTCGCCGTCAACGGCGTCAAGTACTCGGCCGACGCTGCCGCCAAGATCGTCGAGCACTCGAAGCTCGTCGACGGCCGTGGCGACGCCGACCTGGCGTACAAGCTCGACTACAGCGTCGAGGGCGCCTACCCGATCGTGCTCGTCAGTTACCTGATCGGCTGCCAGGAGTACCAGACCGAGGGCAAGGGCGAACTCGTCAAGGCGTACTTCGAGTACGTCATCAGCGCCGACGGCCAGAAGCAGGCTGCCGACCATGCCGGTTCTGCTCCGCTGAGCGACGCCGTCACTGAGAAGGCCAAGACCGCGGTCAACGCGATCAAGTAGTCCGAAACACCCGGCTCGCCCATCGCGAGCCTCGCTGAGGCGGAGCGACATTCCTTCGTCGCTCCGCCTCAGTCGTCTTTCAGCAGTTCTCTTCCACGCTCCTCTACGTTCTGACCCGATGGGAATCATGAGCACTACCGCAAGCCCTCAAGTCGCTCCGCGGGCGAAACAGCGCCCTGGCGACATCATCTTCTCGCGCACCTCGCTCATCGCCGGCGTGCTGATCCTGGTCATCCTCGCCGGCGTCGCGATCTTCCTGGTCGGGCAGGCACTGCCCGCGTTCGGAGCATCGCGGGCGAACGGCGACATTCCCGGCACGGCAGGCGACAACGTCTGGGAGTACGTCGGGCCGCTCGCCTTCGGCACGCTGTGGGTCGCCCTGATCGCCCTCCTGATCGCCTTTCCGTTCTCGATCGGCATCGGCCTGTTCATCTCGCACTACGCGAACCGCAAGTTCGCTCAGGTTCTCGGCTACGTCATCGACCTCCTGGCCGCCATCCCCTCAGTCGTCTTCGGCCTTTGGGGCATCGCAGTGCTCGCGCCGGCCATCAAGCCCTTCTACGACTGGCTGTCGACCTACCTCGGATGGATCCCGCTGTTCGCCGGCCCGGTCGCCAACCCAGCCACCTCGGTACTGACCGCAGCCATCGTGCTGGCGATCATGATCCTGCCGATCATGACTGCCATGAACCGTGAGGTCTTTCTGCAGACTCCTGCGCTGCACGAAGAGGCCGCCCTCGCTCTCGGCGCCACGCACTGGGAGATGATCAAGATGGCCGTGCTGCCCTTCGCACGCCCGGGCATCATCTCAGGTGCGATGCTCGGCCTCGGCCGCGCGCTCGGCGAGACCATGGCTGTCGCCATGGTGCTCTCGGCTACGCCCGGGCTGGTCAGCTTTGCTCTCTTGCAGGGTCAGAACCCGAACACTATCGCCGCCGCTATCGCGCAGAACTTTCCCGAGGCCTCAGGCACCAAGATCAGCGTGCTGATCTTCGGCGGTCTCGTGCTCTTCGTGATCAGCATCGCCGCCAACCTCGGCGCACGCTGGATCGTCAACCGCCGCAAGGAATTCTCAGGAGCCAACTGATGAGCACAGTCAACACCCTCTCTGCCTCTTCGGCGTTGGCCGGCAACAGCCGACGGCGCAAGACCAAAGACGTCTCGATGCGCGTGGTCGTCTGGGGCGCATTCATCATCGCGCTGATTCCGCTCATCTCACTCCTGTGGGTCGTGATCTCGAAGGGTCTCTCGCGTTTCGACGGCGAGTTCTTCAGCAGCTCGATGCAGGTGCCCTTGGGCGCTCCCGGCGGCGCGATCCACGCCATCATGGGCACGCTCATCGTGACCGGCTGGACGGCGCTGATCTCAGTGCCGATCGGTCTGATGACTGCCGTGTACCTCGTCGAGTACGGCCACGGCAAGCTCGCCAAGTCGATCACGTTCTTCGTCGACGTGATGACCGGCATCCCCTCGATCGTCGCCGGCCTGTTCGCCTTCTCAGTGTTCGTGATCTTCTTCGGCGCCGACGCGAAGATGGGCATCACCGGTGCAGTCGCACTGTCGGTGCTCATGATCCCGGTGGTCGTGCGCTCGACCGAAGAGATGCTTCGCCTGGTGCCAAACGAGCTGCGAGAGGCCTCGTACGCCCTCGGCGTGCCGAAGTGGCTCACCATCGTCAAGGTCGTGCTGCGCACCTCGGTGGCCGGTATCATGACCGGTGTCATGCTCGCCCTCGCCCGCGTCATCGGTGAGACAGCCCCGCTGCTGGTCACCGCTGGGCTCGCTTCGAACATGAACTACAACGCGTTCTCAGAGCGCATGACGACCCTGCCGGTGTTCGTGTACAACCAGTACCAGAACCCCGGCATCGACGCCGACCCGTACTATGCGCGAGCCTGGGCCGGTGCGCTGACCCTGGTGCTCATCGTCATGGTGCTGAACCTCGCGGCGCGCATCATCGCCAAGATCTTCTCGCCGAAGTCGCGCTAGCACCCACCGATCATCTTTGACTCGCAGACCCACATCGTAAGGATTCACAGAACATGTCAAAACGCATCGTCGCCAAGGATCTCAACGTCTACTACAGCAAGTTTCTGGCCGTCGCCGATGTCAACATGGACATCGAGCCGAAGTCAGTGACCGCCTTCATCGGCCCCTCAGGCTGTGGCAAGTCGACGTTCCTGCGCACGCTCAACCGCATGCACGAGGTCATCCCCGGCGCCCGCGTCGAGGGCGAAGTGCTGCTCGATGGCGAGAACCTCTACGGCCCGGGCGTTGACCCGGTGCTCGTGCGCCGCCAGGTGGGCATGGTGTTCCAACGCCCGAACCCGTTCCCGACCATGTCGATTCGCGAGAACGTGCTGGCCGGCGTCACTCTGAACAACAAGCGCATCTCGCGCAGCGACGCCGACGAGCTCGTCGAGAAGTCGCTGCGGGGAGCAAACCTCTGGAACGAGGTCAAAGACCGACTCGATGCCCCGGGATCGGGTCTCTCGGGTGGTCAGCAGCAGCGTCTCTGCATCGCGCGCACGATCGCGGTGAAACCCGACGTGGTGCTGATGGACGAGCCCTGCTCGGCCCTCGACCCGATCTCGACGCTGGCCATCGAAGACCTGATCGAAGAGCTGAAGCTGCAGTACACGATCGTGATCGTGACGCACAACATGCAGCAGGCCTCACGCGTCTCGGACAAGACCGCGTTCTTCAACATCGAGGGCACCGGCAAGCCGGGTCGCCTCATCGAGTACGACGACACGCGCAAGATCTTCGCCAACCCGACCGAGAAAGAGACCGAGGACTACATCTCGGGTCGCTTCGGGTAAAGCGAACACCGGCCTGCCGTCGGCTTCGGAGGGGGAAGCCGACGGCGTCAGTGCCGGGTCACTCCGGATCGCTGGGATCAAGCGGGGCGTGATGGTCAAGTGCCACCACGCCCCGCTTCCAGTATCCCTGGACGTCAAGATCACGGCGGTCGAGCGTCTCAAGACCGCGCAGATGACGCCGCACCGGAATCAGCGCCGACGCCTCGCCGGCTGCCCACACGAACGTGCCCGCCGCAAAGTCGATCCCGGCGACAGCATCCTCGAGAGCCGATGACGGCGCATCCGCGGGCACCCAGTTCAGACTGGCGATGCGGGCTCGCAGCCGCGCGTCGAGATACTCGGCATCGGCCTCGTAGGTGCCCCACACGATCACGTCGATCACCGTGCGACCCGGCAGCGCCTCGAGCCAGCGGGCCAAGGCGGGCAGCGCGGTCACATCCGCGATCAGCACGGCGCGAGCGGCTTCAAGCGGAGCCGTGCGCGATCCACGCGGGCCCGCGATCACCAAGTGGTCTCCGACGGCCGCCGCACGCGCCCAGCTGGTCGCCGGTCCGCCTTCGTGCAGCGCGAAGTCGATGTCGATCTGCGCCTCGTGCCCGCTCTCGGCGGCACGCCATGCGCGTGGGGTGTAGTCACGGCTGGTCAGCGGCGCATCAGGGCGTCGCAGGCGGCCCTCGGCATCGACGGCGGGCGCGTTGATCACCCCGTGCTCGTCAGGCAGGAAGAGCTTGACGTGATCGGCTGGTCCGGGGGCGAGAAAGTCGTCGAGCGTCGGCGACGAGAAAGTAATTCGCCGCATGGAAGGCGAGACCTGCGAGACGGCGCTGACCGTCACCTCGCGAACTCTGAGGTCATGGCGGATGCGCTGGCGGTCGAGCATGTCGGATCCTGTCTCTCTCGGGGAGGCAGCCGATCGGCACGTCATCGCCCTCGATCAGAAGTGGTGTGGCCAGGCCGCGAACGCCTCTCGGCGGAAGGCCGCTCGAAGCGGCAAAAGTTGGAGCCCGGGGTTACACGACCTGGCCAGCTCCCGTTGCCGAGAGCCATGTCAGTCTAGGGCATCCTGCGTCCAGAGCACAGCCCCCCTGCGAAAGACCACGACCATGTCGGTGAGCGTCCCGGCCTGGCGGGTGAGTCGTGCAGCCGCATCCGGCTCGGCGAGCTCGATCACGTCGACGTGTGCCAGGCAGCCGGCCGCGAGAACGCTGCAGAACGCCGCCGCCTGCATCAGAGCCAGGTGGAAGTCGCCGCTGAAGACGCCGCGCAGGATGCGTTCGCTGAGTCGCTGCACCTCGAGCACCTGTGCGGGCGTGTCTAGCCCGGTGACGATCGGGTCTGCGGTGCTCAGCCGCCGGGCCCCGAGGTCGTAGAGCGCGGTCACCTCTTCGGTCGACGCCATGATCAGGCTGCGCAGCAGATAGATGCGCCAGAGCACGCCGGGCAGACTCTCGGCAGAGGCGGTCGCCCAAAGCTCCGTGATCGTTTCGACGCCGTGCTCGTCGGTGTAGTGAGACAGTCGTTTGAGCACGTTCTCATCGTCCATGCCTCGAGCCCGAGCCATCAGAGTTCGGGCGGTCTCATGAGCTAGGCGGTAGACCGCCGCCGGGTCGGCTGCGCCTTCGATTCTTTCGAACTCCCCGTCGCCGAAGAGCACGGGTCTGTGGTGTTCTCTCACCGCTCCAGTGTATGCGGAGGCCTCTGCCGCCGCTGCACTCGGCGACGCCGTCCGAGCCTGTCGACGTCGATCACGGCGATCTCGGTCGTCACGGTCGAGACCGGCTGAGTGACAGGCTGCCGATCGCTGTCGCCACCGGCCCCCGCGTGCCCAGCTCTGGGCTTCGAGGCGGCCGCAAGATCGACATCCGCCGGTGTGCGAGCCTCACCCCCGTCGAGCTCGATGACGAAGGCATGACGCAGCCCGCCGTCGGGGTTTCGGTGCAGACGGCCATGGTGCGTGAGAAAGAGCCACCAGGCAGCCGCTCCTGCTGCTACCAGACCCGAGGCTGCGGCGACGACCAACGACCAGCGGGGGCCGAACGTGTTCGCCACCCAGCCGACCAGCGGTGCGCCGAACGGGGTTCCGCCCATCAGCAGCGCCATGTAGAGCGCCATCACGCGGCCGCGCACGGTGGGGGCACTGGTCAGCTGCACGTAGCCGTTGGCGCTTGCCAGAATGGTCTGCGTGCACAGCCCCAGCGCGACCAGTGCGATCGCGAAGGTGAGCAGCGTCGGGGCGAAGGCGGCTCCGAGCATGACGAAGCCGAAACCGACGGCGCCGAGCATCACGCTGCGCAGCCGAGGCCGTTCGAGAGAGGCGCTGATGAGCGCACCGACGAGCGAGCCGATGCCGAGCACCGACGAGATGACGCCGTACTCCTGCGCCCCCTGCTGATACGTGACGGTGACCATCGCCGAGAGCAGAACAGGAAAGTTCATGCCGAACGTGCCGATCAAAAAGATCATCAGCATCACGAGCTGCAGATCGGAGCGTCCGCGCACGTAGCGGATGCCCTCGAGGATGCCGCTGGTGCGCGCCGTCTTGGGCGTGGTCGCGACGGGTTCGCCGTAGTAGTCGCGAGGACGAATCAGCAGCAGCGCCGCGATCACCCCGACGAAGGTGAATCCGTTGATCACGAACACCCAGCCCGCGCCGACGATGGCGATGAGCACACCGGCGACGGCCGGGCCGGCCATGCGCGAGAGGTTGAACGACGTGGAGTTGAGCGCGACCGCGTTGCCGACCGCTCCACGGGGAACCAGGTCGCTGACGAACACCTGACGGGCCGGGGTGTCGAACGCACTGACCACGCCGAGGGCAAGGGCGAAGGCATAGATGTGCAGCAGATCGGGGCTGCCGAGCAGCACCCAAGCGCCCAAGGCGAAGCCGAGCAGCCCCATGACGATCTGGGTCACCAACAGCACACGACGACGCTGGAACCGGTCGCACACCATTCCGGCCAGCGGCGTCAGCAGGAGCTGCGGGCCGAACTGCAGCGCCGTGATGACGCCGACGGCAG
This sequence comes from Pseudoclavibacter sp. CFCC 13611, assembly GCF_008831225.1. Lineage (NCBI taxonomy): Bacteria > Bacillati > Actinomycetota > Actinomycetes > Micrococcales > Microbacteriaceae > Pseudoclavibacter > Pseudoclavibacter sp. CFCC 13611. The sequence continues at coordinate 143,004 of NZ_WBKE01000003.1, forward strand.
CCGCGTCGTGGTCGGTGAGCTGGGTCAGAACGATCCAGTCTTGGGCCGTGCGCTGCATCCACATGCCGACGTTCGAGACCAGCGCGCCGGCGAACCAGCAGCGATAGTTGCGCACCGCGAGCGAGCGAAAGGTCGAGATCATCGGGCGGCGACCTCGCTGAGGTATGCGGCGGCGCGGCCGAGCTCGGCGCGCTGCTCGGCGGTGAGAGCCGCGAGCTGCCGCCCGAGCCATTCGTCGCGGTGAGCCCGGGTGCGGTCGGCTTCGACTCGGCCGGATGCCGTGATGCGCAGTCGCGTCACGCGACGGTCGGTCTGCGACTGCTCGCGCTCGACGAGACCGGCCTCGACCAGATGCGACACAGTGCGGTTCATCGACGGAGGGCTGACCATGACGATCTCGGCCAGCGACCCCAGCGTCTGCTCGCCGCTGCGGTCGAGGGTGAGCAGCACGGTCAGCTGGGCCGGAGTGACGCCGCCGGGGTTCTCTGAGCGCAGCCGCCGGTTGATACGAGCCACCGCAGTGCGCAGCTCTTCGGCGAGGTCGGCGATCGTGCGGAGCGAGGCGGGGTCAGAGCCGTCAGCGATCGCCGGAGCCGGCGGAGTCGACTGGGGCTGTGATCGGGAGACAGGTTCAGAGGTAGAAGAGACACTCATGTTGGCTACAACACTAGACAATTAGTTAGCCTAAGTAAATAGGAGCGCTGGTAGCGAAAGGTTCGGCGATTGTGGCAGAATGATGGGCGGTGCGCCGCAAAGCGCACTGGGCCCCTCTAGCTCAATCGGAAGAGCAGCGGACTTTTAATCCGCGGGTAGAGAGATCGAAACTCTCGGGGGGCACGTTTGGCCCGGGATCACGCGGGAGTAGCGCCCTCAGCATCGCTACTTTTCGCGTGATCCCGCGCTTTTCCCCCACTTTGCATCGCGACCTGCAGCGCTGCGGCAGCAGCCGAGGTATCGAGTTTCCTGCGCAAATACACGTCTTCGGTCATGCTCGGCCGTGCGTGTCCGAGGTAGTCGGCGATGGCTCTGGCGCTGAGACCGGCGGCGTCGAGCGCGGTCGCGACGGTCTTTCTGAACGCGTGTGTCGTGAGTTCTGGGTATCCGAGGGCGGCGCGACACGCCCGGAGCTGCTTGTTCACGAGAGATGGGTCTCGTGGTTTGTCGTGGCTGGCTGGGAACACGAGGTCTGAGAGCACGACCCGGTCGGCCAGGAGTTTCACGGCGTCGGCTGGCAGGGTGATCGTGCGGCGGCTCTGGTCGGTCTTCGGCCGGTCTTGTCGGATCATGCCCTCGCCTGGCACGCGGGCGGCTGTAGCGGCCACTGTGAGAGTCCCGGCGTCGAGGTCGATGTCATCCCACCGGAGTGCGCACGCTTCACCTACACGCAGCCCTGTGGCGAGCAGGAGCAACAGCAGGTCTGTGAGGTCGCGTTCGGCGACGAGTTTGTTCGTGGCGATCGCTGTGCGCAGTGCTGGTACTTCGTCTGGCGGGATTGCTTGTGCGCCGACGGGGCGTGGTCGTTTCATCTTTGGCAGCATGCGCATGGGGTTCTGGTTGAGCGCGCCGTCTTCGATTGCGATGTCCAACGCACCTGAGAGCACCGATCTCGCGGTCTTCGCGATGCCCGCTCCCCTGGTTGTCGCGGTGGCGCGCAGCCACTTCACAATGCGTCCAGGCGTGGCCTCGAGTAGCGTCAGCTCGCCACAGCCGTCGGGCCCAGTGATGACGCCGGCTACTGAGTCGTAGCTGCGGATGGTTGCTTGTGCGGTGTCGGCGTCTTGACGTTTGCGCTCGGTGAACCGGTCGACGAGATTAGCGACGGTCGTGGCCGTAGTCGTGTCCACACCGGTGCCCGATTTGAGCACGTCTCGTATGGCGATCGTCGCGAGGCGGCGGGCTTGTGCTTCGGTCTCGGCGCGGCGTTGTATCTGGGTGCGACGGCCGTCCCATGTTCGGTATCGGCCGCGGGCTTCCCACGTGTTGTCATCGACTTGGTGTACCGCGATCGACCCAGCCGTTCCCGGCACCAGACGAGCCCTAGGCATCCGTGTCGCCGCCAAACTCAATACCGAGAGCCCGTGCTTCTGATTTGAGTCTGTCGACGAGAGCCGCGGCCTCACCCTCAGCCTCGTAGTCAGCCGCAGGAGGATAGTCGAGGTTGTCGACCTTCGTCTGATACTCGGACTGCTCAGCGCGAGCTATGCCCTGCAGAAGTCCGAGCTGCTGATAGGTCTCGCCGCGCGCAGCTGTGTTGTCTGCAGAGAGCTCACCTACGTGATCTGACCATCCCATGAACCAAACAATGACATCCCACGTTGATCGCTCCGTAGGGCGCAGTTCCCAGGACTGGGATACGCGATTGAAAACCCGGTCATTCACCGTCACGGTCTGATCGGGTTTAGTCACGTCGACCACCAAGGCCACAGGCGGGACCCTCAAGGCCCACGCGATGCCGAGGAGCAGGCTGAAGTCGAGCGTCTTGCGCGCCGTTTCGCTGCTGCTCTTCTGAGACTCAATCTGCGAAAGAGTCCCCCGGCTCAACCCAGGGACTAGGTCAGCGAGCTGTTGCTGCGACCATCCATTGAGTCGGCGGTAGTTACGGATACGCCAGCCGATTTGCTTGAGCTCAATCTCCATTCTGCAAGTCTATCGACAGAAGTTGCTAGTGATCTTGACATTCTCCCATCGGAACACTTATGGTCGTTACCAGAGCACAGCTGCTCGTATTACTAGCAACAGGAGGGCAAGATGACCACTGCATCACCTACGGCAGAACGGGTCTGGGACATTCACCGACTCGCCGAAGAGCTCGGCGTCGCGACCGCGACGATCTATCGCATGCGCAGCGAGGGGGCTTCGCTCCCACGGGCGTTCAAGATCGGCCAACAGCTGAGATGGCGGCCGGCTGACGTCGCCGCGTGGATGGAATCGCAACTCGAGGAGGCGAAATGACCGACGAACGAAAAGAGGCCCCGGCGCATTGGAGTGCGCACGAGGCCAGCATCAACAAACCAACCGAGTTCGAAACGACAGGATCGAAGATGACTTCACACAACGTTACAGCAGACGACCTTCCCACGCAGCCCTGGTGGGCGACGTCGATGCAGCCGGCCGCGCTGCCCGGCGACGAGATTGAGATGCTGGCGACCACGGATGAGAGCAACCTGGACGGTGACGCAAGCGTGCGGGTCGAGCAGCCCTTGTACCGGCTCGCTGACGGCAGCACGATGGCCGACATGATGTCGATCCGGTTGCGTGGCGGTGAGCTCGCCGGTACCGGTGCTTCGATCATCGACATCAGCTCGTCTGAGGCGGCTCTTGTTCTGGCAGGCGATCTTGCTGGTGCGGCTGGTCTGGTCGATCTGATCGAGGCTCGCGCTGAGGGGCGTGCTGGTGCCGATGGTGCGCCCGCATGGTCGACGCGAACGACCGAGGCTCCCGACGGCACGACGCTGTACGTCAGCGATTCGGTTGGTGAAGGCCGCACGAAGGCATGGCTGGACGGCATCCGGTTCCCGAACGCGAAGACAGAGGTTTCGTTCTGCATCGCGACCCGTGGCGGTGACGTCGAGGTGCACACGACCGCTGAGGCGCGCGCGCTCGGTCTGGGTCTGCTCAAGCTGGCAGCGCAGCGTGAGGCTGCCGAGAACGAGGGGGTCCAACGATGAGCACTCTGTTCAACCGCCTCTGCACCATAGACATCGAAGAAGCCGCCGACCAGGACGGTCAGCCAGTGTTGCAGGTTAGCCACGATGACGGTCAGTTCAGCCTCGACCCCGGCGAGATCGGCCCGGTCGTACTCGAATTGCTCCGTGTCGGCAGGGAGATCGCTGAGGGCCGCGAGGTGCGGCGGCCGCTCGACTACGCGGCCGAACCGCAGCAAGACGGCGTCGGAGGTGGGCTCTGATGCGGTGCATCATCGCGTCGGCCGCCGTCAGCGTCGGCAACATCTTCGCACTGTGCCCGGCCCTCACAACCGTTGCGACCGCGCTGTTCGTCGTCGGCGGCGTGCAGATCGTCCTGGGCGAGGTGTCCGGGAGGGGCGTGACGAGGTGAGTCTGAGCGCGCGCATCTGGGCGATGTCGTTGATCGCGCGGCCAGTGACGCCGACCGAGAAGCCGTCGAAGAAGGGTGGTTTCATCCGGAAGATGTCGCCGGCAGAGAAGCTCGTTCTGCTCGTGATCGCCGACCTCGAGAACATCGAACTCGGGTACGCCTACCCAACGCTGCAGCAGCTCGGCGAGAAGGCGTGCTGCACACCCGAGTACGCCCGCCGTGTAGTCAACATGTTCGCCGAGATCGGCTGGGTGCGCATCGCTAAAGAGAAGTACGGGCGGGCGGAACACGCCAACAACCGTTACTACCTGCCGAAGGTGCCGAACGATATACGGGCGAAGGATGACCCATGGATGGCCGCCCGTGACAGGAACGGCGACCCGCTCGATGACGTTGAGCCGCAGTTCGTCGGGAGCCCGCCTTAGACGACGACCCGTACTGAGTAAGTGTGCCGGGGTGAACTGAGTTCAGTGACCACCCTTACTGAGTTCACTGACCACACTGACTGAGTTCACTTTCGACCCTTACTCAGTACGCCCTATCTCAGAAGGTATCTCGTGAAGGTATCTCGTGAAGGTATCTGCCTCGATTCTCGCTGAGAACCGAGATGACGACGACATAACCAGAGCAGGAGATTCCATTGAAGTCAAAAGAAGCTACCAAGAGAGCCGAGAAGGTGTTCGTACTCACCTCGACTCGCACGGTTCACCGGTTGGACTGCGGCTGTCTGCGCCGCTTGTACTCAGACGGCCGTGCACTTGAAGAGGGCAGCCAAGGCCCGAGAGTCGTTGACCGGCGTGTGAGCGTCACCGACCTGCAGACGATGCGGAGCAGGTATCACGCGTGTCTGATATGTCGGCCGGCGGTTCCTGGTCAGCGGATTGTGCCTCGTGTGCGGGCGAAACATGCTCGCGCGCTGACTGTGTTCGACGTTGGCCGTATCGACGCGGAGCGTGGGGAGATCGTTCGTCTGGTGATCACGGCCGGTCGTGTCGACGTGTCGTTCTCCTCAGGCGAGACCGTGGGCTTCGCACCCGATGACGAGCTGAGGCTCGAGTGCGGGGGCGCGGGCGTGATCGAGGCGTTGACGCAGTGACAGACGACGAACGCATGGAGGGGGTGGACAACTTGGGCTCGATCAGAGCTTTGACGACGAAGGGAAACACGTTGACAGATATACGAACGTTGTTGGCGGTGGTCGAGGTGCAGCGCACCATCATCGCTGAGCAGGGCGAGCTTCTTGCTGGGGCGGCGCCGAGAGATATGGGCCGGTTGCGGGCTCTTGAGTCGGCGTTGTCGATTGTTGAGGATCGCAAACCGATGGCCCCGGTTCGGGGCAGCACTGTTGGCCGCGCGGTGGCGGCCGAGGTTGCGAAGCATCCCGAGGGGGTGACGCCGGCGGAGCTGTGTTCATGCTGGCCGGAGGTGCGGCGGAGCACGGTGCAGAACCGGATGGCGAGGGCTGCTGAGTTCGGGCTGATCCGTCGTCTCGCGCCTGGCCTGTACGGGCCGTTGGAAGGGGGCGACGATGAGTGACCTGTTCGCTGACGTGGGGAGGATGCTGTTCGACCCGCACACGCAGCCGGGGTCTGTGGGGCTCCGGCAGGATGGCTGCGGCTTGTTCTATGCGGGGGCGGTGAACGTCCTTGAGGGGCGCGCTGAGGTCGGCTGGTTGATCTCGGCGGTCGTGGCCGCGCAGATGCTTGAGACGGGCGGCAGTGTTCTGGTCGTTGACGTCGACGGCAACGACCCGTGGCCGCTGCTGGACGTGCTCGACGGGCTGGGCGTGTCGACTGCCGCGCTGTGTAGCCGTGACCGGTTCCGGTTCGCGCAGCCCGCTGACCGTGGCGAGCTGTTGCGAGTCGTGGAAGATGCCGGGAGCTGGCACCCGAGCGTTGTGCTTGTGGGGTCGCTGGGGTCGATGCCGGGTCTGATGGGTGGATCACCCCAGGACGGCTGGTCGGAGTCGCTGCGCCTTGTCCTTGAGGCGTTCGCTGGTACTGGGGCGGCCGTGATCGGTCTCGACGTGTGTGACGGTGACGAGCCTGCGGTGTTCGGTCGTGGCGGGCTGGGCGCGTCGGTGTCGGGCTCTCGTCTGCGGGCGGAGCAGATGTCCGGTCACCGGGCGATGCTCCGTGTCAGAGCAGACCGTAGAGGGGCAGTGAGGGCGATGGGCGCCAAGGTGGGCGAATGGTGCGTCGCGGCCGTATTCGAGTCTCAGACGGACGCAGGCGGTCGCACAGGACGGTTCGTGCCGGTCTCAAACGGCGACGGGGTCATGCTGACGCCGGCAAACGCCGTGAAGACCATCTCGCCGCGCATCGGGTACCAGCACATCATCCGCGCTGCGAACGAGGTGCTCGACGGGCAGTTGACCGACACCGGCGCCCCGATCGCCAACGCGATCGCGAAGCGCGCTCTCGAACTGCAGGAGGCGAACTGATGGCGCGTAACAAGGGCCCGTTTGAAGTGCGTGAGAGCAGGCGGTTCGGGCGACGGGTGCTCGAGGTGCTGCGCGACGGCCAGGTGATCGCCTGGGCGAACCCGTGGCACGCGATCCGGCTCGCTGACGACCTCGTCGACGGCGCCGAACGCATCGAGCTCGCGAAACGCAGGAGAGCCCATGAAGAGAAGACCCGCGAACAGACCACCGGGCCGGCCGAAGAGCCGCCCGCCACGAAGGAGACCAACCATGACCATCGCGAAAACTAGATTCGAGCCGGGAACCGACGACTGGTGGCTGCACCGGTTGCTCGACCAGCGCGAGAACGACCGCCGGCGGATGATCCCGTTGCGAGATCACTTCGCAGGCGAGCCGCCCGTACGATCTGGCGATAGTCTGCAGGAGCACTCGCCGGAGCAGCGAGCGTGGGAGGCGTTCAAGGAGGCGTCCCGCACGAACATCGCCCAGCTGATCGTCAGCGCGCCGGCGTCGCGGATGCGCGTACGCACCGTGCGCTCATCGACTGCCGGAGACGATGCCGCTGACCGGATCGTCCAGGGTGTGTACGACGCGTCACACCTCGCCGACCAGCTGCCAGCAGTGTTCACGGACATGTGCGTCTACGGTGCCGGCTACCTGCTGGCCGGTGTCGAAGGCCTACGCCGCCTCGACCCGTGGGCGGTAGCAGTCGAACCAGCCGCCGACCGGCCGTGGGAAGCGCGCGCAGCGATCGTACTCGGCCGTGACGACACTGCTGGCCTCGAATACGTCGACCTGTACCGTGAGCTACCCGACGGCAAGATCGTCGTGCGTCGAGCAGTCGCAGCAGCACCATCACCGGACTCGTGGCGGCAGCTCGCGTCTTGGGAATGGGCGGGCGCCGCGAAGAGCGTGCCCTGGGCGACAACAGTGCCCGTACTCCGAGCCCTCGCACCGGGCGGACGTGGACAGTTCGAAGCGCACAAGTCCTCGCTGGACCGGCTCAACACGTTGGTCTTCAACCGCACGGTCATCATGACGATGCAAGCGTTCCGGCAACGCTACCTCTCGGGCAACCTGCCGCAGTACTACCCCAAGGGCCACCCGAACGAGGGTGAGGAGATCGACTACAACGCGATCTTCCAGTACGGGCCGGCGGCCATGATTCGTCTGCCCGCGAACGTCGAACTCAAAGAGCTGCAGCCGACGGATACGACACAGTTCACAGCGGCCATTCAGCAGGAGCTCAAGAACGTCGCGGCCGTGACAGGCACGCCGCTCTACATGCTCGTCCCCGACGCAGTACAAGGCTCGGCGACAGGTGCGGCGATCGCACGCGAAACACTCGTTGCCAAGACCAGACAGCTGGCGACACGCGCCGGCAGCGTCATCGGCGAGGGCATCGCAGCCACAGCGGCGGCACAAGGCACACCGGTCGCCGGCCGAGTGCGAATCGGATGGGAACCATTCGAGTCGACCTCCCTGGCAGAGCGCGCCCAATCCGCTTCACAGCTCGCCGCCGTGCTCCCACTCAAGACGATCTGGCGCGAAGTCTTCCAGTTCACGCCAGAGCAGATCGAGCAGGCAGAGCTCGACCTCGACGACCAGAACTTACTCGCCAACAACCCGATCAACAACTGACCCCAACGAAAGAGAGACACACCATGTCACACGCAACGAAGAAGCCACTGCTCGTCGGGCACCTCATCGACAGAGGCGACTGGCGCAGCCCAGCCGTCGAGACCATCCTGCAAGCCCTGCCCGGCATCGAAGACCTGCAGGAACGCGCCGAGCGAATCACCTCGTTCGCCGCGTGCGTGCCGGAGTACAACCAGCCGGTCATCACCGACGCGCTGCTCAACGCGAAGACCCCGGTAGAGGCAACGAGGATCCTCGAAGACGCCGAACGCGCCCAAGCACGACACAAAGTGTTCGAGCAAGAACTCGCCCAAGCGCGCCGCGCCCACGACGGTGCAGTCTCCGCCTGGGTGCAGGAACACACAACCGAGATTCAGTCCTACGTGCTCGAACATTTGCAGATCATCGTCGACGCCGTCCCGAACGCCATCAAACGGCAGATCGCCGAACAGTACGACCTGCCAGTCCCCAAGGGCGCACGCCTGCTCCCAGAACTCGTCGAGGAGTTCGAGACCCTGCACCGTGCATCTCGGGAGCTCCTGGGCACCTCCCGACAGTCCGTGCCGGACAACCACCTCACCATCGTGCACCCCGACAATCTGACCAAGCTCGCACAGGTCGGCGTCGGCACCGGAGAAGTCCTGCGGGTTATCGCGCAGACCGGCGCACGACTGTGGGCACCAACGGCCGTCCAGCTACGCGACGCAGCCGCAAAGGTTCGCCGAGAATCAGCGCAGTAGACTCGATACGACGACCGGGCATGACTAATCCAAGTGCGGACTGCTATCACCCACTGACACGCCCGGCAGCGCCCCGGCGGTTACCGCAACCGCTGGGGCCCGTCCCAAGCCTCACCCGAACGGCCCCGACACGCATCACGCTGCCGGGGCCGTTCTGCAGATCACCCCCAGGCGAAACCAGCCCGCAGACCAGCGGCCGGCCCTCGATAGTCGGCGAACGCCGCAGCCACCTGCCGAGCGACCGTCTCACCACGCACCTCACCGTGCTCGACCTTCGTTTCGGCCGGCCCCTGCGGCGGCACAGACTGCGACCAGCACACGCCGTCCCAGTACCGCCACCAGCCCGACTGCCACGCATCTGGATACCAGCCCACAGCAGGCACACCAGACGCCCCCACGACCGCACCGTGGGCACGCCGAGCCCGAGCCGCACCGCCCGCACGGACAGCCGCGACCACGCCCACAGCAGCCAGACCGAACAGCCCAGCCAGCACACGGCCGAACACCTGCAACGCCACCACAGGCAGCCCCACGATCAAACCCTTGAACAGCCCCATGTCACTCGCCCTTCTTCGCAGCCCACGCCTGCACCTTCGCAGACCGGGCACGCATCTCAGCCATACGCTCAACACTCGCCCGAGACCAACCCTCGACCTCACCGATCACAGCATCGGGCTCAAGCAACTTCCCAGCCCGCAACGCAGCCACGAACGTGGACTTCGAGATGCCCAACGCAGCCGCAGCCTCAGCACGCGACAAGAACCTGCGCGTGCTCATGCCGCCACTCGCTCAGCCAGCCCAGCCATCACAGCGCCGAAGTCTGCCTGGCACTCAACCGTGTAATCACTCATGTTCCACTCCTTCGTCTCGAACCCGATGACCACACACTACACACAAACGAACGCGATACACAAACACACACGACCGATTGCACAACTTCGATCAAAGAACTGCAGGGTTTTCGAGCACCAAAAACACGCCGAAACCCCATAATCTGCAAGGGCACCCCCGGCCTGGGGTCCCCCCACCCCAGGAATCACAAGTGACCGCCCCGCGTCTGTTGCTCGCTATCTGTACGAGTCTGGGGGGTTTTCGAAAGGGCCATATTCTGTACACTATAAGTAGGGCATTTCGTGGTGTTTCGTGTACGCAATAGGAGTGGTTGTGATCGGTTTCTGGGAGCGTGAGCGGGAGACGTTCGAGGGTTGGGTGGCTGCCCGGTTCGAGCAGTTCCGTCGGGAGACGAACGCCGAGGTGCTGTCACGCAGGAAGACTGCTTGGGCTCACCGTGTCGGCCGGCCGTTGCCGAGGTGGCTGAACACTGACGAGGTTCTGCAGGGCTGGTCGGGGCCGTGGGAGACACTCAAGGCGGGTGGCTGGTATTCGGAGGAGTTCGTGCGCTGGGTCGAGGAGGATCAGCAGGCGCGGCGGATCACGTGGCGTCAGTGGCGCATGTCGGCGGCCAAGCACAAGCAGGAGCCGACGTCGGAGGACTGGCACGAGTCGGTGCCAGCGTTGCAGGACTTGGCCGAGTACAAGCGCCTGGCCGCGTCGTTCGACACGCTGGTCGGTGAGGCTCGCGAGGCGGGTGTGCCGTGGTCGGTAATCGCCGACGCTACGGGCCTGGGCCGGGCGACGCTGTGGAACCGGCGGCGCGTCCACGGGGCGCCACGGCTGCTGCTGCAGCGCGCGCACATGGCACCGGTGGAGAGAGACACCTCTGGGCCGTTCTGAGTCTGTCCAGCAGGCGATGAGCACGGCGCTGGTGCTGGTCGGTGCCGGACGCACGAAGGGAAGCTATGCGTACATCGGGGCCGGCATCTTACGTTGAGTTACTATGAGGCCTATGCAAAATTGGGGGCAGTGGAGGGGTGCGGCGCGCCGGCTTTCCATGTACTATAACCAAATAGGTAACGGTGTTGTCTCTTGAGACTTAGCTACCAGACGAAGCGCATCATGCAGATTTGTACGGACGAAAAGGCCATGAGAAAAGCCTATTCCGATCCAAGGATGCAGCGAGGCATAAAAAACCGTCTCAACGAACTGCGAGCTGCGAACACTCTGCAGGAGCTTGCCGGTGGTCTCGGTAAATGGCATCCATATGGGGAAGTGCCCCCTATTGGGAGAGCTGGCTCGATTACCAAGAATTGGCGGCTAGTTGTCCAGCTATCCGAGTTCTCTGACGGCACCGTCGAGGGCATCGTGCACGATATAGATGACTACCACTGAAGGAGGGCAGCATGTTTACACAAGAACCTGATTATGCGGTGCCCCCAGGGAGCTACCTCGAAGAGTGGCTCGACGATCATCAGATGTCGCAAGCGGAGCTTGCCCGACGTCTTGGGGTATCAGGAAAGCACGTGTCTAAATTAATTGGCGGGGCCTCTCTTTCTCCCTCAGTGGCTAATGGCGTAGCTCTCGTCACAGGTGTGCCAGCAGCCACATGGCTGACTTGGGAAGCGTTGTACCGCGCAGACATGGCTCGACTGTCAGAATTGGAATCCGTTGTCCCGTCTAAAGACGTTCTAGCACGCTTTCCTCTGTCTACTCTGCGAAAGCATAATTACGTTACAGCCACGCTTAGAAGGCCCGCCTTGGTTGCCCGGGAGCTTTGTGCGTTCTTTCGAGTTGCCAACTTCTCAGTTCTCACGGAGCTGGCGGAACGTCAGCTCGCCTTACCGCGCCAGCAGGTTGTGCTGAGACCTCAGACCTACGCAATGGCTACGTGGGTTCGTCTATGCGAGTTGCAAGCAGAGGCCTCGTGGGGAGGCGGTTCACCGTATTCAAAGCAGGCGTTAGAGCTTGCTGTTCCCCAAATTCGCGCTCTGTCGCGCGAGTTTCTCAGCGGCCCCGATGATGCCCAGGAACGTTTAGTCTCATTACTAGCAAGTGCTGGAGTGCAGCTCATTTTTGAGCCCGGCGTCGATGGAGCGCGTGCATATGGGGGCACATTCTGGCATGAGGGGCGCCCGGTTATAGGTTTGACGCTCCGAGGCAAAGATGACGGGCAATTCTGGTTCACGTTATTTCACGAAATTGGCCATGTACTGAAGCACAATAAGTCGGTTGCGCATATCAACGAAGTCGCCAGTCGGTCTGATAATGCTGCTGAAATCGAGGCAGATAGTTATGCCCAAGAGGTGCTCATCCCATCTTCGTATGCCGTTGAGCTCCCGAAGCTGAAGAGTAAGGAACAGGTCAGGGCGTTGGCCAGCGAGATCGGGGTCAGTCCAGGTGTCGTCGTTGGGAGGCTGTGGCATGACCAGCTGTGGCCACACACGCACGGCCACGATCTAACTTTGCAGTTCAGCTTCGTAACTGAAAAATCGCGTTAGTCCAGCTAGAGGCCTGTCACGGACGTCCAAACAGAAATCTCACGGCTCTGTGCTCGTTGGCCGCAACAAGCGATCCTCACCGTTTGCTCTCACTCGTCGAGCTGTGACTCAAGGCCGGCGATCTGGGCGTCGGTGCTGGCGAGGTCGTTGTGCAGGTCCATGTGTCTGATCGTGACAGTGCTCGGGCGCTGACATGCCCTTGTGCGCAAGTGGAACACGAGCAGGCCATGACGGGCGGAAGACTCCCGCACTTTTCCCGCGCTTTGGATGAGACCGGAGGGCAGACGGCCGCAACAGGTGAGACGGTCTGGCCGCTTTTCACGAGGGCAGTGCGACCCTCGGGCAACCGCCCGAAACCGCTTCGAGGGCTGGTTATGTTCTCCGCGGGTAGAGAGATCGAAACTCTCGGGGGGCACGTCACGAAGGCTCCCCTCCCCAGTGTTTACACGGGAGAGGGGCCTTCTTTCGCACCCGGCGCACTCTTGGCCGAGCGGTGTGCCACGAGAAGCCGCCCGACATCCGCCCAATTCGTCCGGCCTGCTGCGCGAAACAGCGTTCAGTGTCGTATCCGTGACACGCCGTGCGATGCAGACGACGTACCCCGCCAGTGGCATGATGGCGATCATGTTCGCCTCGCGCAGAAACACCGGTGAGAGTCATCCGTACACCGGCCCGGTCACGACGCAGATGACCGCCCTGACGGCATCGAAGCGCGGTCCAATCGCTGCGCTCACCCTCGGCGCCATCGGCATCGTGTTCGGCGACATCGGCACGAGCCCGCTGTACACGCTGCGCACGGTGCTGCGCTCTCACTCCGACGCCGACATCAACGAGCAGAGCGTGCTCGGCGTCATCTCGATGATCATTTGGTGCCTGATCGTCATAGTCACAGTGACATACGTCGGCATCATCACCCGAGCCGACAACCAGGGCGAGGGCGGCATCATCTCACTCGCCGCCATGATTCGACGCAAAAACGGACGCGGTGCTCGCGTCTCCGGGTTCGCGATCGCAGTCGCAGTGGTCGGCGCCGCGCTCTTTCTGGGCGACTCCATGATCACCCCGGCCATCTCCGTGATGAGCGCGTCGGAGGGGCTTTCGGTGGCAGACCCCGACTTCGGATCCTGGGTCGTGCCGATCTCAGTGGTGATTCTGGCTCTGCTGTTTCTCGTGCAGCCTCGGGGCACCGGGCGCATCGGCAAGGCCTTCGGCCCGATCATGGCGTTGTGGTTCGTCGTGCTCGCCGTGCTCGGTGTCGGCTGGCTCGCCACCGACCCCAGCGTGCTGCGAGCGCTCTCCCCGACGTACGCGCTCTCCTTCGCAGCCGCTCACCCATGGGTCGCGTTCATGGCTCTCGGAGCGGCTGTGCTCGCCGTCACAGGCGCCGAGGCGCTCTACGCCGACCTCGGGCACTTCGGCCGACGCCCGATCGTGCTCGGCTGGCTGATGTTCGCCTTCCCGGCACTGCTGCTGAACTACCTCGGCCAGGGTGCGATGCTGCTTCATGATCCTGACGCGCTCAGCAGTCCGTTCTTCCGCATGGCGCCGAGCTGGGCGCTGGTGCCGATCGTCGTGCTGGCAACGCTGGCGACGGTGATCGCGTCGCAGGCCGTGATCTCGGGCGCCTTCTCGATCGTGCGCCAGGCTGTTCGTCTGAGCCTGCTGCCGAGGCTCAAGATCGTGCAGACCTCACGCAGCAACGCCGGACAGATCTATCTGCCGGCGGTCAATGCGCTGCTGCTGGTCGGCGTGCTCGCCTTAGTGCTCGGATTTGGGTCTTCCGAACGGCTCGCCTCTGCCTACGGGCTCGCGGTGACCGGCACCCTGGTGCTCGAGCTGACGCTCTTCTTGGTCTTCGCCCGCACGGTCTGGCAGTGGTCGTGGCCGGTCATCGCAACGATGGCGGTGCTCATCGGCGGGCTCGAGATGCTGCTGCTGGCGGCGAACTCGCTGAAAGTGATCACCGGCGGATGGCTGCCGCTCACGATCTCAGCGATCTTCGTCGTCATCATGTTCACCTGGAGCCGCGGCTCGAAGATCGCCTTCGGCCGACGGCACGATATGGAGGGGCCGATCGGCGACCTCGTCGACGAGGTGCGCTGCGGCGGCATCGATCGCGTGCCCGGAGTGGCCGTCTACCCACATGGCGACATCGCGACCACGCCGCTGGCTCTGCGCGCGAACATCGACTTCACGCACGTGCTGCACGAGCATGTCGTCATCGTCTGCGTGCGCAGCCTGGGCGTTCCGCATGTGCCGGTCGACCAGCGGATCGTCGTAGACAATCTCACCGACACAGAGGACGGCATCGTACAGCTGCGCTACCAAGTCGGTTTCAACGATTCGCAGAACATCCCTGCTGCGCTTGAGCAGTCCCGTGGTCTCTCGCCCGAGCTCGAGATCGATCCGTCGACGGCGACCTACGTGCTCTCCGTGTTCCGCATCGAGCCCGGTGCGACAGAGCACGTCGCGCACTGGCCTCGGTGGCAGCGCCGCCTCTTTCGTGCGCTTGAGCGACTGTCGACGAACCGCACGCAGGCATTTCACCTGCCGCCAGAGCGCACTGTTGTCATGGGGGCCGAGCTGCAGGTGTGATCAGTGTTCGGCAGTGATCACCGGATCGCCCCGATGCCACACCGACTCCTCGCGATCACGGCCGGTCACTGGTCTCCCCCGCCCGCTCGCTGTTAGGCTGCTGGGCAACGACTGGCTGATACCTGAGAAAGGCACTGACATGACCATTCCTCCTCCCTATGAGCCTCCGGCGTCGCCAAACGGCCCCAAGCCGACCGATGGCAGCGGCCAGCAGCCGCCACAGCCACCGCGTCCCCCGCAGCCACCGCAGCCACCGCAGTATGCCGCGCCCCAGCCTCCCCAGGCCGGAGGCCCCCAGCAGCCGCAGTACGGTGCACCGGGCCAGTACGGTCAGCCTCCGCAGCAGCCGCCACAGCCGCCGCAGTACGGAGGCCCGCAGGGATACGGCCAGCCCTCGGGGCCGCTCGGCGCAAGCGATCCCGACGACCTCACGCTCCCGCTCTACGGTGCGACGATCAAGCAGGCGGTCGTCCGCTGGCTCAAGAACTACGTGAACTTCTCAGGGCGTGCCAGCCGCAGCGAGTTCTGGTGGGTCATGCTGGTCAACGCCGTGATCTCGTTCGTGCTGAGCGTGCTGACCGGGGTCGGCTCACGCACCGAGGTCTCGACCGTGCGCGTCGGCGACCAGCTCATGACCACCCAGCAGTCCGTGCCCGGGCCGTTCGGCATCGCTGTCGCCGTGATTCTGGTGCTTTACAGCCTGGCCGTGCTGCTGCCCACGCTCGGACTCGTCTGGCGCCGCTTCCATGACACCGACAAGTCGGGCGCCTTCTACTTCCTGTCACTGATCCCGTTCGCCGGCGGCATCATCGTGATCGTGCTGCTCGCCCTCGACTCCAAGCCCGAGGGCGTACGGTTCGATCGAAGGTAGCTCCCTCTGAGCTGCCGCCGGACGTTGGAGCTGCGGCAGCCGGGCATGACACAGGCCGGGTCTGACATCAACGAATGATGTCTGACCCGGCCTTTTCGTCTGTCTGCAGCGTGTTCAGCTCATGTGTGCAGAACGAACACCCGCCGAGGCATCGAGACATGGCAGATGTCCTTCTGAAGCATCCAGGCATGGAAGTTGGCATGTCTCGATGGGGAGGACAGTCATTTGTCATGTCTCGATGGGGCAAAGCCCGGAACGAACACGTCGGGCTGCAGAGCACTGCATCCGGGGGACGTGAGGCCGGCAGCAGACGACGAATGCCATGCCGTGGGCACTGCCTCAGGCAGACAGGACCCCAGCCAGACAGGCACCCAGCTGACAGGTGTCAAGCAGCCAGGCACCAAGCAGCTAAGCACCAAGCGCCAGGCACCCGAGTAGCCAGGCGCCCAAGCGCCAGACGCCCAAGCAGACAGGAAAGGGCGGGATGCGGCATCCCCCGATTCCGCATCCCGCCCGTCTGTAGACGCCACCCACGCTCATGCCCAAGTGACGCCGGTCTGTGAGTCGCGGCCCCGTCCGATTCGGGTGCCGCAGTGCAAGCCTAGCCCTCGAAGCCCGGCACGTGCCGCTCATCGACGCCGTTGTACAGCGAGAGCGGGCGAATCAGCGCGTTGCTCGCGCGCTGCTCGATGATGTGCGCCGTCCAGCCGGTGACGCGGGCCGCCACGAAGATCGGCGTGAACGTCGGAATGTCGAACCCGAGCAGAAAGTACGCTGGGCCGGCCGGGTAGTCGAGGTTCGGTTTGATGCCCTTGGCCTCGTCGACCTCTTTGGCCAGCGCGTCGTAGAGACGCTTCAGGTCGTCGCGGTCGTAGCGCTCGATCAGCTCGAGCGTCGACTGCTGCATGGTCGGCACACGCGAGTCGCCCTTCTTGTAGACGCGGTGCCCGAAGCCCATGACCTTGCGCTTTTCGGAGAACGCCTGAGTCAGCCAGTCATGCGCGGCCTGCTCGATCTCGACGCCCTGCTGCTCGGCCTGCGCGTTGATCTCGTTGAAGATGTGCAGCACCGCCTCGTTCGCTCCGCCGTGCAGCGGCCCCTTCAGCGCGCCGATCGCGCCGGTGACCGCCGAGTAGAGGTCGCTGAGCGTCGAGGTGATGACGCGGGCGGTGAAGGTCGACGCGTTGAACGAGTGCTCTGCGTACAGAATCAGCGACACCCTGAATGCGTCGACCTCGAAGTCGTCGGGCTCCTTGCCGAAGGTCTGCCAGAGGAAGTTCGCCGAATAGTCGAGGTCGGCGTTCGGCTCGACGTATGCCTCGCCGCGGCGGCGACGCTGATCGTACGAGACGATCGACGGCAGCTTCGCGAAGAGGTTCACCGCCTTCTCGAGCTCGGCCTCGGGCGACTCGTCAGCCGTCTTGGGGTCGTTCGCACCGATCACGCTGACGGCCGTGCGCACGACATCCATCGGATGCGAGTCAGTCGGCAGCGAGTCGATGACGGCTTTGACGTTCGCATCGAGACCGCGCAGCGAGCGCTCGGTCGACACGAACTCGGCGAGCTGCTCGTCGTTGGGCAGCTCACCGTGCCAGAGCAGATAGGCGACGGCCTCGAACGACTGCGTCGCAGCGAGCTCCTGCACGGGGTAACCGCGGTAGAGCAGCGAGTTCGTCTCGGGGTTCACCTTCGAGATGGCGGTGTAGTCGACGGGCACACCGGCCAGGCCCTTGTAGATCTCAGTCATGATTGTCTCTTTCGGAATGCGGATCAGTGGTAGTTGTCGCGCTCGACGTCGAAGTTGAACACCGAGGTGTCGAACTCGCTGTACGCCGGGTAGTCGACCAGCTCGTAGAGATCGGCTCGGGTCTGCATGTGCTCGACCTGCGAGCTCAGGCTGCCCTCGCTGATGATCGCGTCAAGACCGCGCTCGGCAGCGCCCATCGCCAGTCGCTGCAGCGAGACCGGGTAGATCACGAGGTTGAACCCGAGATCCTGCAGCTGCCGGTTCGTGAACAGCTCGCTCTTGCCGAACTCGGTCATATTCGCCAGCAGCGGCACGTCGATCGCCCTGCGGAACGCCTCGAACTCGCCCAGATCGCGCAGTGCCTCGGGAAAGATGCCGTCGGCGCCCGCGTCGACCAGGGCCTTCGCCCGGTCGATGGCCGCCTCGAGCCCCTCAGACCCTCTGATGTCGGTGCGCGCCAGGATCACCAGGTTCTCGTCGCGGCGCGCCTCGACGGCGGCGTGGATTCGATTGACCGCCGTCGCCTGATCGACGACGGCTTTGCCGTCAAGGTGGCCGCATCGCTTCGGGTTGATCTGATCTTCGATGTGGATGCCGGCGACGCCCGCATCTTCGAGCTCCTGAACCGTGCGGGCCACGTTCATGGGCTCACCGAAGCCGGTGTCGGCGTCGACGAGCACCGGCAGATCGGTCGAGCGCGCATAGGTGTGCACGCGACCGGCGACCTCGGTGAGCGTCGTCAGGCCGATGTCGGGAAAGCCGAGATCGTTGGCCAGCACGCCGCCCGACGCGTAGACCCCTTCGAAGCCTTTGCGCTCGATCAGCCGCGCCGAGAGCGCGTTGAACGCGCCTGGCAGCCGCTGCAGTCGTCCGCTGGCCAGCCCGTCGCGAAAAGCTCGGCGCTTCGCCTCGGGGGTGACTTTCGAGTACAGCATCAGAAGATTCCCTTCGGGTCGTTGACACTCTCGAGCAGGCCGGGCCGGGCCACGATGGTCAGCTCGCCCAACTCGTCGGCGGTCAGGGTGTCAAGGCGCTGAGCGACATCAAGGAAGCGCTCGATCTCGCTGGGTTCGAGCACGGGCTCGGCGAGGGTCTTGAACTTCTGGATGTAGTTCTCTCGCTGGAACGGGCGTGCGCCCAGCGGGTGCGCGTCGGCGACGGCGATCTCTGCCGTGATGTGCGAACCGTCGGCGAGCTCGATCTCGGCACGGCCGCCGAAGGCCTTCTCTTCAGGATCGATCGAATGGTAGCGACGGGTCCACTCGGCATCCTCTTCAGTGGTGATCTTGTGCCACAGCTGCACGGTGTCAGACCGACCGGCCCGCTCGGGAGCGTAGGAGTCGACGTGGTGCCAGCGTCCGTCCTGCAGTGCGACTGCGAAGATGTACGGAATCGAGTGGTCGAGCGTCTCACGGCTCGCGGTCGGGTCGTACTTCTGCGGGTCGTTCGCGCCCGAGCCGATCACGTAGTGCGTGTGGTGCGAGGTGTGCAGCACGATCGACTTGACGTTTGCGGGGTTCGCCAGTTCCGGGTGCTCGTTGTGCAGCTTACGGGCGAGATCGATCCAGGCCTGCGCCTGGTACTCGGCTGAGTGCTCCTTGGTGTAGGTGTCGAGAATGCCGCGCTTGACCTCACCGCGCTCGGGAAGCGGAACCGAGTAATGCGCGTCGGGGCCGTCCAGCATCCACGCGATCACGCCGTCCTCGCCTTCGTAGATGGGTTCGGGGCTGGTCTGGCCGCGCATCGCGCGGTCGACCGCCTCGACAGCCATCTTCGCGGCGAATGCCGGGGCATGCGCCTTCCAGGTCGAGATCTGCCCCTTGCGAGACTGACGCGTCGCGGTGGTGGTGTGCAGTGCCTGGCCGATCGCCTGGAAGATCACCTCGGGATCGAGATGCAGCAGCGTACCGAGGCCGGCGGCGATCGACGGGCCGAGGTGGGCCACATGGTCGATCTTGTGTTTGTGCAGGCTGATCGCGCGCACCAGGTCGACCTGGATCTCGTAGCCGGTGGCGATGCCGCGCACGACGTCGTGGCCGGAGACCTGTGCGCTGCGGGTGCCGGTGACGTGCTGGGCCACGGCGATCATCGCGGGGATGTTGTCGCCGGGGTGCGAGTACTCAGCCGCGAGGAAGGTGTCGTGATAGTCGAGCTCGCGCACGGCGACGCCGTTGGCCCAGGTGGCCCACTCTGGCGAGTAGCGTTTGGGAATGGGCAGGCCGAAGACCGTCGAGCCGCCCCGCGTGAACGGGTGAGCCTTTGCCTGTGCGCGAGCGGAGACGATCGGGGCGCGCAGCAGCGATGCCGCGGCCACCGAGGCGTTGTCGATCACACGGTTGATGACCTCGTCGGTCACCTCCTGGCTGACCTCGACGGGGTCAGCGGCGACCTCGGCGATCTTCCAGGCGAGCTGATCCTTGCGAGCCAGGTTCTCTTCGCTCTTGTACACACGGACGTCATGCTGTCTCACGAGCATCTCCTTCATCTGGGCTGACGGCGTCAGCGGAGTGGGTCTCGAGACTGGCGGCCTTCGCCAGTCGGTGGGAAAGACTGTTGTAGAGGTGCACATGCGTGGCGTGCGCAGCGAGATCGCCGTCGCCGTCGATGATCGCCTGCACGATGAGCGCGTGCTCGCGGGCGGCGTCCATGAGTCGGGCGCGATCGCTGCGCGCCATGTGGCGGATGCGAGCGAGATGCGTGCGCACCGTCGCCATCGCCGAGACCAGGTAGGGATTCCGCACGGCCTGGTCGAGGGCGTCGTCGAGGCGGTTGACGAGTTCGTAGTAGTCGTGCCGGTTGCGGTCACGGGTGTTGAGCAGGTCGCTGACGTGCTGGAAGTCCACGAGCAGCGCTCGGAACACGTCGACGTCACGATTGCGTGCGGCGAGTCGAGCAGCCTGGCATTCCAGGGCCAGGCGCACGTCATAGAGCTCGCTGATGTTCTCGAACGAGACCTCTGAGACCTCGACGCCGCGCGGCCGCTGCACTGCCAAACCCTCGCTGATCAGCTGCCGCAGGGCCTCGCGAACCGGGGTGCGGGAGATGCCGAGGCGCACTGCCTGCTCAACCTCGCCCAGCACCGTGCCCGCGGGCAGATCGCCGTTGGTGATCTCTTCACGGAGAGTCTGATACGCCCGGTCACCTGCGCGCATGATCCCCTCCTTCGGTCATCGTCGATCGATCGCCATCAGTGTATACACAAATCACACGTCAATGTATACACAATTTCGCAGAAGACCGTCATCTCCTGCGATCAAGCGCCGTATTTGGCACATTGCATCTGCAGTTCATTGTTGATGTTTGCATCTGTGTATACAACGTCGGTATATTGATCCCATGCTTCGAGGATGAGGCGCCACAGAGCCGTCGTGTCGGCATCCTCGGGAGGTACTCAATGAGGAGGACACGATGAACATCACGCGTGACCAGGTGCGTGAGGGAGCCTACGGGCAGGCGTACCAGCAGAGCATCCAGGATCCAGAGTCGTTCTGGCTCGACGCCGCCAAGGCCATCGACTGGCATTCAGAGCCCACACAGGCGCTCGATTCGTCCAACGATCCGGAATACCAGTGGTTTCCGAACGGCACGCTGAACGTCGCCTACAACGCGCTCGACCGACACATCGAGGCGGGCCGCGGCGACCAGAAGGCGCTGATCTACGAATCGGCGGTCACAGACAAGTCGCGCACGTACACCTACAACGAACTGCGGGACGAGGTCGCTCGCTTCGCCGGCGTGCTGGCCTCCCACGGCGTCGGCCTCGGCGACCGCGTCGTCATCTACATGCCGATGATCCCCGAGGCGCTGATCGCCTCGCTCGCCTGTGCTCGACTCGGAGCCGTGCACTCCGTCGTCTTCGGCGGGTTCGCTGCCAAGGAGCTCGCCACCCGCATCAACGACGCGAAGCCGAAGGTGCTCGTGACCGCCGACGGCGGCATCGAGCCGAACCGCATCGTCGAGTACCTGCCGATCGTCGCCGAGGCCATCGCCCTCTGCGACCACTTCGTCGACTCGATCATCGTCAAAGACCGCCCAGAGATTCCCGGCGGCGCGAAGGACGGCACCGACTGGGTCGCCGACCTCATCGAGACCGAGTGGTACGACTGGGACGACGAAATGGCCCATGCGGCACCGCACAAACCGGTGCCGGTCGTCTCGACGCATCCGCTGTACATTCTCTACACCTCGGGCACCACCGGCGCGCCGAAGGGCGTCGTCCGTGACACCGGCGGCTACGCCGTGTCGCTGGCTTGGACGATGAAGAACCTCTACAACATCGAGGCCGGTCAGGTCATGTGGACGGCGTCGGACGTCGGCTGGGTCGTCGGGCACAGCTACATCATCTACGGCCCGCTGCTGGTCGGTGCGACCACCGTCGTCTACGAGGGCAAGCCCGTCGGCACGCCGGATGCCGGCCAGTTCTGGCGCATCATCGAACGTCACAAAGTGCGTTCGTTCTTCACTGCGCCCACAGCCATCCGCGCCGTGCGCAAGGAGGATCCGAAGGCCGAGCTCGTGAAGCAGTTCGACATCTCGTCGCTGCAGGCGCTCTTTCTCGCCGGCGAGCGCACCGATCCCGACACCTATCACTGGGCGGTCGCCAACATCCACCCGAAAGTGGTCGACCACTGGTGGCAGACTGAGACGGGCTGGGCGATCACCGGCAACTTCATCGGTCTGCAGCCGGTCGAGTCTCGGCCGGGATCGTCCGGGCTGCCCACCCCCGGCTACAACGTGCAGATCGTCGACGACGAGGGCAACCCTGTGCCGAACATGGGCGAAGGCAACATCGTCATCAAGCAGCCGATGCCGCCGGGAACGCTGACCACGCTCTGGCGCCGTCACAAGCGCTACCAGCGCTGCTACCTGAAGCCGTTCCCGGGATACTACCTCACCGGGGATTCCGGGTACATCGACCGTGAAGGCTACGTCTACGTGATGGGCCGCACCGACGACGTGATCAACGTCGCCGGCCACCGCCTCAGCACCGGTCAGATGGAAGGCATTCTGGGTGCGCATCCGGCTGTCGCCGAGGCGGCGGTCATCGGGGCCGCCGATGCGCTCAAAGGAGAGAAGCCGTTCGGGTTCGTCGTGCTCAAGCACGGGTTCGACAGCACCGAAGAGGTGCTGCGCAAAGAGCTCGTGCAGAAGGTGCGCAAAGAGCTCGGCGCCGTCGCGGCGTTCAAAGACGTGGTCGTCGTCGAGGGGCTGCCCAAGACGCGCTCCGGCAAGATCCTGCGCAAGAACCTGCGACAGATCGTCAACGGCGAGAAGCTGATCGTTCCGCCGACCATCGAAGACACGGCCACGCTGACGCTCGTGCAGATCGCCGTGCACAACTACGAACGCGAGAAGGAGACCGCCTGATCGCCCACTGACTGCGTTGAAGTCGGCGCATGCCCGTGCCCCTGGTCAGGCATCGGGCGCTGCACCGCCCAGATCGGCTGCACACCGTGACCGGTGCACTGCAGGGCCGACTTCAGCGCGAACCACGCCGGCCCGGCTCACTTCGGGGGATGTTGAGTCGGGCCGGTCTCTGTGCCCAGAGTCAAGTCAGCTCATGCCGCTGAGAGGTGTGCCCAGCCAGACGCGCTCTCACGGGCGCAGCGCATAATGGTCGACGATCGCGCTGCCAATGCGGTCAGTTCTGACCAGCTCGTAGCGGTCATCGACCAATAGCTTCCCTGCTTCTTCCATCCGCAGCACCGTCAGCTCAGGTGTGCCGATAGACGATGATGAGGAAATTCGCCGGTCACTCCCGTGAAGTGGAGCGTATCCACCGTGAAAGGCCACCTCGTCATTGCTGGCGAAGTACAGCGGACAGTCCGCAAAGTAGTAGCTGAATCCGATCCCTTCCAACGGCGTGTCGGCGACAACAGTGTTCTGTGGACTGCATTCGACCGAATCACGCACTTCGCGGGCATGATTCGTGGTCAGATTATCGAAGTTGAAGTTGCCGGTGGCTTTCAGCGTGGTCACGCCCACGATCTGGAGCGCGACGACGCTGCAGGCGCTGATGATCGCGACCCAACGCTGCTTCCTGCCATTTCGCCTCCAGACCAACCAGAGCAGAACAGGAAGGAGCGCAAGCGGATAGACAACCGTGTGAGAGATGTACCTATTGACGAAATGTGGTGACAGCGGAGGCAGTGAGACGCACATCTCGAACAGCATCGGCACCATGGAGAGAAGGGTCAAGAGGCTGATCGCGTCACGGTGGCTCTGCTCGATCACGACATGACGCAATGAGTAGAGCACGAGCAGCACTGCCACAAGAATCAGGCACGAAAGCCATGCGCCCGCCCGCCAGATCGGGGTGTACGTCAGACTCATTGTGAAGAAGTTGACAGCCTTCTCGACCGTGACCGCTGATTCGATCCCCGAAGACGCACTGTCTCTCAGCTGGTTCATGACCACCGGGACATACGCCGCGAACAGCAGAGCGGCCGCTCCGAACGCGAGGAGCCACGGTTGCTTGACAAGCGGCCCCGTTCGCAGTCGGTGCCATCGCGCTGCAAGCCAGATCGCATGCGCAACCCAGACAACGGCACACATGTACATGGTGTACATGCCGAGTACGACCAGAAGGCTGTAGGCAGACCACTTGAAAATTGTCTGGCGCCGCGTGTTCTCCGACAGCACGACGCTCACCAGGCACAGAGTTGCCAACGCACAGATCAATCCGGCGATCGCATACATTCGAACTTCATATGAGTACCGAAGGGAGTACGCCGACAGTGAGACGAAGGGCAACGTCATAAGCGCGATTCTCGACGAGAACATCCTTCGCACGATGCAGAACATGACGAAGACGGTCGCACCTGCCGCCAATGCACTCAGACTGCGAAGCGACAGCTCACTCCACCCGAACACTCCCGCCCATGCTTTGACCAAGAGGTAGTAGAAGGGCGGGTGGGCATCCACCGCGGTCAGCGCAAACAGGTCGTCAACAGGGCTCTGAGCGACCAGTACAGAGTAGGCCTCGTCGTACCAGATCGACTGCCCGGCAGCCAGCCATAGCGCGAGAAAGAATACGCCAACCGAGGTGACAGCGGCCAGAGCCCAGTCCACAGCCAACCATCTCTGCCAGCTTGACGCCATTCTGGTCATTCCGGCCTGCTCTCATGCATCGACTGAACGAGATATGCCGGTCGGCGTTTCGACTCCATGAAGATGCGACCGATGTACTCGCCGATGATGCCAAGACTCAGCAGCTGCACCCCACCAAGAAACAGCATCACCGCCATGAGCGATGGGTACCCAACAGCTGTGTTGCCCCACATCAGCGTTCTCACGACGATGACGAGCAGATAGGCGAAAGCGGCGATCGAGATGACGGCTCCCATGAAGCTGGAGAACCGCAGAGGAGCCGTCGTGCAGGATGTCAGCCCGTCAATGGCAAGATGGACCAGTTGGCCGTAGTTCCATTTCGTGATGCCCCCTTGCCGAGCCGGGCGATCGTAGACCACTTCGACCTTGCGAAACCCTATCCAGCTGAACATCCCCTTTGTATACCGTTCCGACTCCCTCAACTGACGAAGGGCTTCCACACATTTGCGGTCAAGAAGCCTGAAGTCTCCGGTGTCCATCTGCAGCTGCACACGGGTCGTTCGCTGCAGAATTCTGTAGTAGAGCTTTGACGTGGACTTCTTCAGCCAAGACTCTCCGCTGCGCGTTCTTCGACGAGCATAGACATCATCGAACCCGCGCTCCCACTGTTCGATCATGCGAGGAATGAGCTCTGGAGGGTCCTGGAGATCTGCGTCTATCACCACGGTGGCGTCGCCACGGACGTTATCCAGCCCTGCAAGCATGGCAAGCTCCTTGCCAAAGTTGCGAGACAGGCTCACCCACGCAATGCGTGCGTCTGTTGCGGCCAGGTCGCGGATGATGCTCATGCTCGCATCAGCACTTCCGTCATCGACAAAGAGAAACTCAAAGCGGTAGGCATTCAAACCCTCAGCCATGTTCTGCAGTTTGCTGTACAACTTCTGGAGCACTTCAGCTTCGTTGTACACCGGAATGAGAACGCTGATCAGTTTTGCGTCTTTCACAAACTCCACACCCCCTCAATCACGATCGAATTCTCTTCATGCCCGCATCCCTCAGACTTCGTCACATTGCCCCTCTCGGTCATGCCTCGCAGTCCGCCCCATGGCGTCCCTGCTCGTCAGGCCGTCAGCGCAGACCTGTGTGACTCATTGTCCGTGGACTTATCAGCCCTTCGTCTACAAGGTTGATGGGTGGATACTCCAGCTCATCGACTTGCATTCGGACGGCAGCTCCGAAGGCTCCGTCGCTCCGCGGGGTGGACGTCGCAGGAGGCCTTCGCCCTCCATGCAGGGTTAGACCGCACGTACGTGTCTGGGATAGAACGCGGCCGCCGAAATCCAACCTTGGACACGATTGTCAAACTGGCCCAAGCGCTTCAGATACCCCCAAGGGCGCTCTTCGGTGAGTACTACGACAGTCTGGCTTCACCAACCTCATTCATCGACTCCGCGGGCAGCCAGACTGGGTCGCAGGCCGCAGCAGCGCCGCCGCACCAGGCTCGGACTCCCCCACGCTCAAATGCCCCTTCTGCCCAGCCGAGGCCCGATACCTTGAAGAGATGGGCTCCCCGAGCTGATCGCCGATCACCGTGAGCCTTCTGGGACATTCACAACCCAGTCCCCACTCGCATTCCGCACATAGTTTGATGACAGCTCTGTACGGCCTCCGTCTGGAGTCTTCTCTAGGAGCATGACGCTCCCGTCTGGGAGCGACACAACGGTCGCAGAGCCAACGGCCCAGGAATCACCGAGACCGAGCTCTGCCAGGCGTGTCGATGAGACGCCGTCCATCTGAGCGACAAACCGCACCTGCAGAGGCGTCCCACCCCCTCTGATCGGCGATGCGCAGGAGACATCCTGTGTGCCGTCTGGATATGCTCCGTCTCCTGCAGGCGAAGCCGACTGCTGAATGGAGCACTGCCCAGACGTGCCGCCCGTGGAAGTCGCCTTCTCACCAAGCCCCGTAAACGTGAACGACTCTATTTTTGGAAGGGGCACTCCATCAGCGG
Source organism: Pseudoclavibacter sp. CFCC 13611 (assembly GCF_008831225.1). Classification (NCBI taxonomy): domain Bacteria; kingdom Bacillati; phylum Actinomycetota; class Actinomycetes; order Micrococcales; family Microbacteriaceae; genus Pseudoclavibacter; species Pseudoclavibacter sp. CFCC 13611. The sequence goes on from NZ_WBKE01000003.1 coordinate 169,469, forward strand.
TCAGCTTCTGTTTCAACGAGTCGGGCAGAGATATCGTGATCTTCTTCGCACGGAGAGGCAGCTGCTGGGACGGGTCATAGGCATACGTCAATGAATCCGGCACATCGGCCGCGGTAGCGTCGGTGCCCTCCTGAGAGCCTGAGGTCGTATCACTGTCGGCGGGCGATGAGGCACTGCTCTCGTTCTGCGAGCCGCCAGAAGACGTAGCGCAACCGGTTGCGAGCACGCTCACCGCGATGAGAAGCGTCGCCACTCGCGCGCCGGTACCCGCATGGTTCACAGTTGCCCCGTCTTGGGAGTTCGTGAGATAGGTCTTCCGAAACATGCCTGCCCTCATCATGTGCTTTGTGATCCCGTCTGTGTCATTCCTCATCACAGAGGCCGTTTCGGCACCCAGTTGCCGCCCTGATCCATGACGTACATCTCTTTGTCGACTTTCGTCCCCACTTGACCATCAAGGTCGCCGACGACCTCAACGGTGCCGTCATTCATCGGTGCGACTGTTACTGATGCGACGACAGCTCCACCACGATCACCGCCGGTGGATAAGCCCTTGTCAGCGAATCCCAGCTTCGACAGAGTCGACGCTGGCACTTGAGACAGATCCACTTGGAAGGTGTACGACACGGCTCCCTTTCTGCCGTTGAGAGATTGATCTGGCTTCCCACAGGCAAGGCGAAGGGCTTCGTCTTCATCACCAGACCCATCAGATCTGACCGCCTTCGCCTTGAGCGTGCACAGATCCCTCGATGAGTCATTCTGCGGATCCGCCGCCGCAGCGGCGAAAGTGTATGACTCGAATTCTGGGCGAGGCAGCCCGTCTGCGAGAAGCCTGGCCTCCAAAGCAGTAGGCAGCCGGACCGTGATCGTCTTGGCCCGAACAGGCAGAGAATCCGCAGAGTCATATTCGTAGATCGCAGTGTCGGGGGCAGGTTCGACATTCGAGCCGTTCGCATCTTGCTGCGCCGATTCCTGCACTGCATCATTTGTGCCGCTGGTGCTGGTGGTGGTGCTCGAGCAACCGACAAGCAAGACACTGGCCAGTGCAGCGACCCCAACCAGCCCGCCCGCATGCTTGACTTTGCTTCGCACATTCCCCCCTCATGGAATTCCCGCATGCTCAATACGAGAACCCGCATGCGGTCAACGACGCGTTCATCTAATCACAAATGTGACTCATAGGCAACACTTCTGAGCGTACGAAGCTGTCCTACAAGTACATGTCCACCGAAGTGCCATCACTGCTGTCAAACAGACGGGCAAGCTGCCCGAGCCGAAGGGTTCTCACTGGGGCAACCAGCGTTCGTGAAGACAGCAGCCGCCGTTCGTGCAGGCAGCAGCAACGGGCCGAGATCCATGCTGTCGTTCGTTCACAGCAGCTCGAGATGGAAGGGCAGCCCGACGGTGCCCCTGGCAGGGCAGACCTCTGCATGGCCGAGGATAGGGAGAAAAGAATGCGGAGCAATCACCGTGCACTGCAGGCCAGCCGGCGTGTCAAGCGGGGTTCATGGATTCAGCCTACCTGGCAGGCAGAAAGGAAACACAGAGAAGATTCGAGAGCCACCTGCGAGAATCGAACTCGCGACCCCTTCATTACGAGTGAAGTGCTCTACCGACTGAGCTAAGGTGGCCAATGCCTCGCGGCACCGCCGAACAGACTACCAGAAGTTCAGCCGGATTCACCATTCGCAGCACGACGCACAGCACAACTTGCGGCGCGGCTTGCGCACTACTCGCAGCGCAGCCCGTCGGCCGGCTGCTCACCGGCGACGAGAAAGCGCTCGACCGCACGCGTGATGCAGACCGATGCCATGCTGTTGTAGGCGGTGTGCCCCTCACCCACGTTCGTGACGAGAAAACCGTGATCGAGCTGGTCCGCCAGCGACTGCGCCCAGGCATACGGCGTCGCTGGGTCGCCGGTCGTGCCGATCACCATGATGGGCGCCGAGCCGGTCGCGCTGACCTTGTGCGGCGCTGCCGTGGGCGGCACCGGCCACCCACTGCACATCGCCGTGCCATTTGCCTGGAACTGCCCGAACACCGGCCCCGCCGCCCGGATGCGCTCGTTCAGCCGCTGCACGCCTTCTGGGGTCTGGTCGGCGGGCAGGTCGATGCAGTTGACCGCAGTGAGCACTTCGGTGGAGTTGTCTTCGTATGTGCCGTCGGCCGAGCGCGAGTTGTACTGGTCGGCCAAAGCCATCGCACCTCGGGCGTCGCCCTGACTCACGCTGGTGATCGCCCGAGCCAGCGCGCCCCACTGCGAGCGCGAGTACAGCGCCGAACTGATCGCGGTCACCATGGTGTCACTGCCCAGCTGACGGCCGTCTGGAACTGACAGCGGATGCTGGTCGAGACCGCCGATCAGTGCGGCCAGCTGTGTGGCGGCTTCGTCTGCAGTGCCGGTGAAGGGGCAGGAGGCGTTCGAGACGCAGTTCTGCAGGAATGACCGCGCCGCCGATTCGAACCCGCCGACCTGTTCGACGAGCATGTCTTCGGCCGACAGCGACGGGTCGACGGCCCCATCGAGCACGAACGCCCCGACGCGATCAGGGAAGAGATCGGCGTATGTAGCGCCGATGCGCGTGCCGTACGAGTAGCCGAGGTAGTCGAGCTGCGGCTGCCCCAAGGCGGCGCGGAGCACGTCGAGGTCACGGGCGACGCTCGCCGTGTCGACATGCCCGAGCAGCGGGCCGGTGTTGGCCTGGCAGGCCGCACCGAACGCCTTCGAACTCGCCTCTGCCTCGGCGATGTAGGCCGGGGTGCCTCGCGGCGCGGCCGGCAGGTCGTAGAGGTAGTGGTCCATCTGCTGCGCATCGACGCAGCGCACCGGTGTGGACTTGCCTGCGACGCCTCGCGGGTCGAAGGTCACGATGTCGAACTCACGCTGCAGCGCAGACCCGAAGAAGTAGTCGCGGTACGACTTGTCGGTGGCGTACTGCAGGGCTGGAGCCCCTGGGCCACCGGGGTTCATCACCAGTGCCCGGTGATGCCCGCTGCCGTCGGCAGCTTTTCGGGCGAGAGCGACCGAAACGGTATCGCCCTGCGGCTGCGACCAGTCGAGCGGCAGCGTGAGCGCCGCGCAGTCTGCGCCGTCGCCGCAGTCTGACCAGTCGAGCTGCTGGCCGTAGAACTGCTGCAGCTCGGCGGGCACACCCTGCGTCGGGTCGAAGTCGTCGGCCACACCGGAGTTCGGGTCCGATCCCGAGACGACCGGACCGAGGGCGCATCCGCCAAGAGAGAGCGCCAGCGCGACGAGACCGGCGAGCGCGGCCAGCAGCGGTCTCGTTCGAGCCGACCGGCCCGCCCCGCTCACTGCAGCACCCCCGGAACGAGACTCGCCAGATACGCGTCGAGCACGAGGGCCGGCGAGACGTTGTGCGCCAGCTGGCCTCTCGCCTGCTCGGTGGCGTCGATGCCGTGCAGCAGCTGAGCCTCGGTGTAGCGCCGTGCGAAGTTCTGCAGCTCGTCGATCAGGTCGCCGTTGATCAGCTGCTGCCCGCTGCCCAGCTTCGACAGCAGCGCGTCTCGCAGCAGCGCCTGCGCATCGGTGAGCACCCGGTCGACGCCGTCGGCCAGCGCACGTTTCGAGCGACGCTTCCAGTTGTCTTCGGCCTCGCGAAGCTGCGAGCGCAGCTTCGGCGGCACCCGGTCGTCGGGGCCGAGCCCCATCTGACGCATCAGCTTGGCGCGTTCCTGCTGCTCTTCGTCGCCGACCAGCGCGGTGGCATCGTCTTTGGCGATCTGCAGCAGCTGGCGCGAGACGGCCATGGCACGGCTGAGACTGTCGATGCTCAGAATGCCGGTGAGTGATGAGCGGCGCCGTTCCCGCGCCGCCGCGTCGGTGGCCAGACGCCGCGCCATGCCGATGTGCGATTGCGAGGCGCGTGCAGCCAGCAGCGCCAGGTCGCGACTCACGTTCGACTCGCTCGTGAGCAGATCGGCGATGGCGTCTGGAGAGGGCGTGCCAAGCCGCACGATGCGCACGCGCGAGCGGATGGTCGGCAGCAGATCGGCCTCGCCCGGTGCGCAGAGAATCCACACGGTGCGGTCGGGCGGCTCTTCGAGCGATTTGAGCAGCACGTTCGAGGTGTGCTCGCTCATGCGGTCGGCGTCTTCGATCACCTGGATGCGCCAGCGCCCCACCGACGGCGACAGCTGCGACTGGCGCACGATGTCGCGCACCTCGTCGATGCTGATGATGACCTTGTCGGTGCGCACCACCTGCACGTCGGGGTGCGTGCCCGCTTCGACCATGACCCGCTGGTGCTCGGGATCGCTGGCTCCGGTCGCCTGCAGCTCGGCGGCAAAGGCGAGCGCGGCGACCGACCGGCCCGACCCGGGCGGGCCGGTGAACAGCCAGGCGTGCGTCATCACTTTGGGGTCGTCGGCGTGCGCGATGGTGTGCTCGAGCTGGGCGACGACCTGCGGCTGGCCGACGAGTCGCCGACTCAGTGATGCGGATGCTGCGGGTGCGTTCATGTGTGGAGCCTAGCGTTCGCCGCTGACATCAGGGTTCGCAGGCTCGCTGACAGAGTCGTCGGCCGCGATCTGCCCAGTCATTCGCTGCATGACGGCGCGGCGGATGCGCTCGGCGATCTCGTCGACCGCCAGTCGGGCGTCGATGATCTCGAAGCGCTGGGGGTCGGCGGCTGCCAGCGCGAGAAAGCCGCTGCGCACGCGCTGGTGGAAGTCTGCCCGCTCGCTCTCGAGACGATCTCGTTCGCCGGGCTCGGCATCCACCCTCGACGCAGCCTGCGCAACCGGCAGATCGAGCAGTACGGTCAGATCGGGCAGCAGCCCGTCGGTCGCCCAGAGCGACAGATCACGGATCTCGTTCGCGAGCAGGCGTCGCCCGGCGCCCTGATAGGCGATCGACGAATCGAGATAGCGGTCAGAGATCACGACCGCGCCGCGTTCGAGAGCGGGCCGCACGACTTGATCGGCGTGCTGGGCGCGGTCGGCGGCATAGAGCAGCGCCTCAGCGCGCTCGGAGACGGGACCCTCAGTATGCAGCAGCAGCTCTCGCAGACTGACGCCGAGCGGCGTCGCACCCGGTTCGAAGGTCGAGACGACTTCACGGCCGGCATCTGTCAGCCAGTCTCGCAGCAGGGTCAGCTGTGTCGATTTGCCGGCCCCATCGATGCCTTCGATGGTGACGAAGAGGCCATGCCGTTCAGCCTTCTCGGTCACTGGCCGGTGCTCTCGCCGTCACCTGCGGTCGCGGGCTTCGCTGCCGTGGTCGTCTTGGCCGTTGTCGCCTTCTTCGACGGGGCCTTCTTCGCCGGGGTCGTCTTCTTGGCTGTGGACGTCTTCGCCGCCGGGGTCTTCTTCGCCGCGGTCTTGCGAGCAGTCGACTTCTTCGCGGTCGTCTTCTTCGCCGGCGCCTTCTTCGCGGGAGCCTTACGAGTGCGCTTCTTGGCCGGCCCCTTCTCTCGCTTGATGGCGAGCAGTTCGACGGCGCGCTCGTAGGTGAGCTCTTCGGCGTTCTCGGCCTTGGGCACGGTCGCGTTGATCTCACCGTCGGTGACGTACGGCCCGAAGCGGCCGTTCTTCACGACGATCGGCTTCTCACTGACAGGGTCGGGCTTGTCAAACTCGCGCAGCGGCGGAGCCGCCGCGCGACGACCGCCGTACTTCGGCTGAGCGAGCAGCTCTTTCGCCTTCTCGAGGTCGATCGAGAAGATCGCATCCTCGTCGGGCAGCGAACGCGTCTCTTTGCCGTGTTTGAGGTACGGCCCGTAGCGGCCGTTGAGCGCCTCGACCGGCACGTCGTCGACCTCGCCGACCACGCGCGGCAGCGAGAGCAGCTTCAGGGCTGTGGCCAGATCGACCGTCGCCGGCTCCATGCTGCGGAACAGCGACGCCGTCGGCGGTTTGACCCCCTTGGGCCACTCCTCGCCCTCGGGCAGCGTCTCGGTGACGTACGGCCCGAAACGGCCAGCCTTGACGACGACGGCGTGCCCGGTGTCGGGGTTCACGCCGAGTTCGCGATCACCGCTCGGGCGATCCATGATCTCGACGGCCTTCGCAGCGGTGAGCTCGTCGGGTTCGAGGCCGTCGGGCAGGCTCACCCGTTTCGGGGTCTCCTCTCCGTCGACCTGCTGCTCGAGATACGGGCCGAACTTGCCCATGCGCAGCGTGATCGCGTCGGTGATCGGCGTCGAGTTGATGCCGCGGGCGTCGATCTCGCCCAGGTTGTCGATGACCGAGCGCAGGCCGGGGTGATCGCCTTCGCCGAAGTAGAACTGACTGAGCCAGTGGCGGCGGTCTTCCTGACCGGCCGCGATGCGGTCGAGGTCGCCCTCCATGCCTGCGGTGAAGTCGTAGTCGACCAGCGACGTGAAGTGCTGTTCGAGCAGACGCACCACTGAGAACGCGACCCACGTCGGCACGAGTGACTGCCCCTTGGGTGTCACATAGCCGCGATCGACGATGGTCGAGATGATCGCCGCGTACGTCGACGGGCGCCCGATGCCCAGCTCTTCGAGGGTCTTGACCAGGCTCGCCTCGGTGTAGCGCGGCGGAGGCAGCGTCTCGTGCTGCTTCGACTCGGGTTCGATCACCGAGACGAACTGCCCCTGCGCGAGCGCCGGAAGCCGATGCTCTTTGGCGGCGCGCTCTGCGGTCGCATGGCGGTCGGCGTCGCGCCCCTCTTCGTAGGCGTCGAGAAAGCCGCGGAACGTGATGACGGTGCCCGAGGCGGTGAACTCGCTCTTCATGCCCTTGCCGTCGTAGCGCAGCGTGGCTGTGGCGGTCGAACCGGTCGCATCGGCCATCTGCGAGGCGACGGTGCGCTTCCAGATCAGGTCGTAGAGCTTCAGCTCGTCGGCGCGCAGGTTCGAGCGCAGATCGCTGGGCAGCCGAAAGTGGTCGCCCGACGGACGGATCGCCTCGTGGGCCTCCTGCGCGTTCTTCGACTTGCCGGTGTAGACACGAGGCTTCTCAGGAACCGAGCTCTCACCGTAGAGCGACTTCGCCTGCGCCCGGGCGGCGGTGACCGCCTGATGCGACAGAATCGGCGAGTCGGTTCGCATATAGGTGATGTAGCCGTTCTCGTACAGCCCCTGCGCCAGGCTCATCGTCTGTCGCGCCGAGAAGCGCAGCTTGCGTGCGGCCTCCTGCTGCAGCGTCGAGGTGGTGAACGGTGCTGCCGGACGACGACGATACGGCTTCGATTCGACGGATGCGACCTCGAGCCGCGCTGATTCGAGTGCGGTCGCGAGCGCCTTGGCCTCGTCGCCGGTGAGCACATGCGCAGCGGTCTTCAGCTCACCTCGGTCGCTGAAGTCTCGCCCCGTCGCGATCTTCACACCGTTGTAGCTGACCAGTCGGGCCTCGAACTCGGTCGCGTCTTCATCGGCCTTGGCCTCGACGACGACGTCCCAATACTCGGCCGATCGGAAGGCGATGCGCTCGCGCTCACGGTCGACCACCAGACGGGTCGCCGCCGACTGCACTCGCCCTGCCGAAAGCCCCGGCCCGACCTTGCGCCAGAGCACGGGCGAGATCTCGTAGCCGTAGAGACGGTCGAGGATGCGTCGGGTCTCCTGCGCATCGACCAGCGCGGTGTTCAGATCTCGGGTGGTCTCTTTCGCCTTGGTGATCGCCTCTTTGGTGATCTCGTGAAACACCATGCGCCGCACGGGAACCTTCGGCTTGAGCACCTGCAGCAGGTGCCACGCGATGGCCTCCCCCTCGCGGTCCTCATCAGTTGCGAGATAGAGCTCGTCGGCACCTTTCAACGCTCGGCGCAGCTCGGCGACGGTCTTCTTCTTCGAGCTGCTGACCTCGTAGTACGGCTCGAACCCGTGGTCGACGTCGACCGAGAATTTGCCGAGCGAGCCCTTCTTCAGCTCTGGCGGAAGGTTCTTGGGCTCGATGAGGTCACGCACGTGACCGACCGAGGCGAGCACTGTGTAGTCTTCGCCGAGATACTTGCCGATGGTCTTCGCCTTGGCCGGAGACTCGACGATGACCAGCCTCTTCGTATGTGCCACTTGAGATTCCTCACCCCGCGCACTAGCGGTGTTCCTGCGGTCACAGCTCGCCCGGCGACCTTGAGATTCAGTCTTCCGCCAGTTGTGACTCGTCGTTCCACAATATAGGGGAGCGCTCTCGGTTCTACAAAGACGACGCCCGCAGCTCGACAAAGACGAGGCCTGCGACAAGCTGTGCAGCGCCTGAGCGATTCGGTATCTAATCTTCATCGCTGCGGCCGGCATGCGCTGTGGCGGCCGCCCGGCCAAGCAGCGTGTCACGAGTCAGCGTGACGAGCATGCCGCGGTCAGTCTCGCCGCACGACGCCACTGTCGCCGAGTGAGCGACGGCGACTCGTTCGGCTCGTGAGCACGGAACGTCTGCGATCAGCCCACGCTGTGCGTCAGCGGCCTGCAGCGCGGCGATGCCTGCAGCCGCTCGCACCTGGTCGTGCTGACTCTGTGCGGCGATGACGCCTGCCAGCGCAGCCAGCAGCGCCACAGCGGCGACCAGCACGACGATGCCGACGGTCATGCTGCCCCGTTCTGAGTCGTTCGTCACCGTTCGTTCCTCTTCTCTGCGACTGTTCGCATGTGGGCCGGGAGCTCTGTGCGCTCGCGGCGAATCGGGTGTTCGACGCAACCCGGCGTGTCAGCACGCGCTGGCGGCGGCGCAACGCCCCTCAGCGGCCTTCGCGCGGCACGCACACACGTTGGGTGATATCGAGCGGCAGCGCACCGAGCAGACGCTGGGCAGAGTTCGCGCGCACACAGACCAGATCGCCTTGGTCAGAGATCTGCAGCTTCGCGTCTGGCTGCACCGCTGCGGCGAGGCTGCGCGCCTGTGCCTGAGACTCGCCGCGGCCCAGGCTGCGCGCGGCGGCCGCAGCGGCCTCTGTGGTCGTGGTGATGCGCGCCGACGCCGCGCCGGTGCCGAGCACGAGGCCCAGCACCAGCACGACGACGGGCAGCACGACGGCCAGTTCTGCGGTGGCCGACCCACGCTCCTGCTCGCAGGCATCCCAAGCCCTGCCGCAGACGGCGCCTTCGGCACGCTCGCCTCTGGTGCTGCGCACAGTCATATTCTCGGGTGCCGTTCTAAGGCGCCGCATTGAGCGCGTTGCGCACAAGGTTGGTGAGCACCCCGCGCACCTCGTCGCCGCGCAGGATGACCACGAGCACGCCGGCGAAGCCCACGGCGGCCAGCATCGCAATGGCGTACTCAGCAGTGGCGGCCCCGCTTTCCTGCGGGCGCGCCCGGAGCTCGTTCAGACGCTGGAGCGCCAGCGCAGCCGCCGCGGCCGCGACGTCGGTGACGGCCAGCGACACGCGCAGCAGCAGCGCGCTGGCGACCGCGTGCAGAGCTCGGCGGCCATGCGGCTCTGAGGGGTCAGTCACTGTGGTGATCGTCGGCATGGTGTCCTCTTTTCTTCGATGTGCTTTTCTCTGCTCTGTCAGGGATGACCCTGGCTGTGCTTTCAGCGTCGCGGAAACCGAGGAGAGAGCGTTGGGATACGTGACCGCTGTGCACAGATCAGCGCAGATCGACAAATGTGGAGAACAGAATCGATGCGATCATCGGCAGCACGGTGACCACGATGAAGGCCGGCAGTGAGCAGACGCTCAGTGGCAGCAGCAGCAGCGTCTCGAGCCGGGCGGCACGCACTCGCAATGCGGCCGCACGCATGCGTGCCACGTCATCGAGCTGACCGTCGAGCAGCCCCAACAGCGGCACGCCGGAGCGCTGCCAGAGTGCGACCAGACGATCCAGTCTCGCGCGCTCGTCGTCGCGGTCGGCGTCAAGACCGGCGCGAGTCAGCATCCGCTCGCTCAGGTCGATCGCGCTGTCGGCGGCATGCCCCGCACGAACCCCCAGCGACACCATTAGCAGGAGCATGCCGTCAGAGTCGTCGGGAGGCTGCAGCGAAGCGAGCAGCTTCTTCTGCCAGCGAGCGCCCACCAGCATCAGCACCAGCGCCACGACGAGGCAGCCCCACCCGAACGGCGTGCCGAAGAGCACTCCGAGCGAATCGACGCCGAGCAGCGCCCCCAGCAGCACGCCCACCAACGGCATCGCCTGCAGCAGCCGCGCTGTGGACGTCGGACCGGATGCGGCGATGCGAGACTCAATCTCGATGCGCTCAAGCTGTTCGAGCATGCCGGACATGCGACGCAGCGCATCGGCCAGCGGGGCCCCGGCCCGTTCGGCGATGCCCCAGACGGCCGCGATGCGACGCCAGCTGCGAACCGACTGCTGCAGTGCTCTTCCCCGCTGCTCGCCGAACCGGCGTGGCACAAAGGACAGCCGCGCCGCCGCATCGAGCAGCGACGCCGAGACCCCGTGCTGTCGCACTCGGGGCAGAGCCTCGGCGAGCACTTCGCCGTCGAGACCGCCGACGCCGTCAGCCACGAGCTCGAGCGCCCGCTGCGGGGCGACCCCGGCATCAACAAGAGCAGAGAGTGCGCTGAGCGACTCTGCCGTGCTGCCGAGCGACTCGGTCATCGGCCCGGTGCGTGCGTGATGCGGTCAGTGGCCCACGGACGCCGGTGAACGCCCGGATGTTCAGAGTCGACGGTCAGGACCCGTGCGACGAGCAGCCCGTCTGCGTCGACTTCGAGGCGCCCGACCTGTTCGAGACGCCGCACACCGGCACTGCGCCCGAGGTGCAGGACGAGGTCGAAGGCGCTGGCCGCCTGACGCGCCAAGGCCCGTTCGCTGATGCCGCTCATCAGCGCCAGTGCCTCGAGCCGAGCCGGCACGTCGGCGACCGAGTTGGCATGCAGCGTGCCCGCCCCACCTCGATGCCCCGTGTTCAGCGCGGTCATCAGCAGCATCAGCTCGGGCCCACGGCACTCGCCGACGACGATGCGGTCGGGACGCATACGCAGCGCCTGGCGCAGCAGGACGTCGAGGCCGACTGTGCCGAGACCGTCGGCATTGGGCTGCCGCGTCTCGAGCTGCACGACGTGCGGGTGCCGCACATCGAGCTCGGCGACGTCTTCGACGCAGATGATGCGCTGATCAGGCTCGACCAGCTGCAGCAGCGCCCGCAGCAGCGTCGTCTTGCCGCTGGCGGTCGCCCCCGTGATGAGCAGATTGGCCCCTGACTCGATGGCGTCGCGCAGCAGCCTTTCGTGCCCGGCGACGATCATGCCGGTGCCAAGCAGCGAGCCGAAGTCGTGCAGCCCTCGCTGGGGCACACGCACCGAGAGCTGGACGCCGCCGACCGCCACGGGCGGCAGCACCGCGTGCACGCGCAGCTCGCCCAACCGCACGTCGACGAAGGGTGTCGCATCGTCGAGATGCCGACCTCCCGCGGCGATGAGCGAGACCGCGAGCGCCCGCAGCTGACGCTGACCGCTGAGACGCAGAGGCACCCGCTCGACGCCCTTGCCCCGATCGATCCAGATCTCATCGGGAGCGGTGACGAGCACGTCGGTCACTCCGGCGCGGGTGATCAGCGTGCGCAGCGGACCGAACGCGCCGAGCGTCTCGGCATCGCAGGCGGCGGATGCGGCTGGCTGCGTCGGCGACGGCGACGGGAGCGCTGTGGTCGCGAGTTCCGCCATCTGCCCACGTGCTGCTGAGGCGGTGAGAGAGACTCTGTGTCTGTGCGGCATGCGCCCATCGTGCAGTGGTCTGACCGCGTCCGCCACAGACGAAGGCGACCTGTGCACAGCCTCACGGCATGAAACAGTCTGTGCGCAGATGAGCCTGTGCACAGGTCAGGCAACACAGATCAGTCGACGCAGACCAGCTGGCAGAGATCAAGACCAGCCAGCAGAGATCAGTCGGCGACGAGCTCGACCGTGATCTCTACCTCGACCGGGGAGTCGAGCGGCAGCACCGCGACGCCGACGGCGCTGCGTGCGTGCGCTCCGGCCTCGCCAAAGACCTCGCCGAGCAGCTCGCTGACGCCGTTGATCACGCCGGGCTGACCGGTGAAATCGGGTGCCGACGAGACGAAGCCGACCACTTTCACGACGCGAGCGATGCGGTCGATGCCGCCCGCGGCATCCGCCGCCGCCGCGATCGCGTTCAGACCTGCCGTGCGCGCCAGGGTCTTCGCCTCTTCAGGCGGCACCAGCCCCTCGCCGACGCCGACCTTGCCCGTCGCCGGCAGCTCGCCGTCGATGAAGGGCAGCTGCCCCGAGGTGTGCACCAGGCTGCCGATGCGCAGCGCCGGCACGTAGTCGGCGACCGGGGCTGCGACCGCGGGAAGGGTGATGCCCAGCTCGTTCAGCCTGCTGGTGAAACTCATGCCTGCTCCTCGATGGGTCGTTTGAAGTAGCCGACGAGGCCGCCGGTGGGCCCCTCGACGATCTGGATCAGCTCCCACCCTTCGGATCCGAAGTTGTTGAGAATCTGCTGGGTGTTGTGGATGATGAGAGGGGCGGTGAAGTACTCCCACTTGACCATGGCTGCTCCATTCATAGGATAATCGCGTAGCATCTAGCCTATGTCTTCTCACCTGCCCGCAAACCGGCGACGTTCCAGCCGCGCGATCGTGCGGTTCATCGCCGCGTCCGCCGCCCTCGGCCTCGTCGCAGTCGGCATGTCGACACCTGCTCTGGCCATCGCCAGCGTGTTCGGCGCCGACGCGGTCAACATCGCGAAAACCCTGCCCGCCTCACTCGCAAACGTCGAGCTGCAGAGCCCGTCGACCCTGTACGGCAAGCTCGATGGCCAAGACGTGGCCTTCGCCACGTTCTACGAGAAGAACCGCATCCCGCTGACCGCAGACCAGATGCCTGACCTCGTGAAGAATGCGGTCGTCTCGATCGAAGACCCGCGCTTCTACGACCACGGCGGCGTGGACTTCGCCGCCGTCGCCCGTGCGGTGCTGCAGAACCAGTCGAGCGGCTCGACTCAGTCAGGCGCTTCGACGATCACCATGCAGCTGGTGCGCAACCTGCGCATCGAGGCAGCCGAGTGGGAGAACGACGAGTCGGCCATCAACGAGGCCCGTGAAGAGAGCGCCTCGCGCAAGCTGCTCGAGATGCGCTACGCGATCGGCCTCGAGCAGAACTACTCGAAAGAGCAGATCCTCACCAGCTATCTGAACTACGCCTCGTTCGGCGGCAACGTCTACGGCATCGGCGCCGCGGCTCAGTACTACTACGGCAAGAACGCTTCAGACCTGACGCTGCCCGAGGCGGCCCAGCTCGTCAGCGTCTTTCCCTCGCCCAACGCCTACCGTGTCGACGCGCCTGAGAACCTCGATCGCGCCAAGGCCCGCCGTGATCTCGTGCTGAACCGTATGGTCGAACACGGCTACATCGACCAGCCGACCGCCGATGCGGCGATCGCGACCCCGATCGAGCCGCACATCACTCAACAGCCTCGAGGCTGTGAGGCGGCCACCCACAACGCAAGCTACTTCTGCGACTACGTCGTGAACCTGATTCGCAACGACTCTGCGTACGGCGACACTCCCGAAGACCGCACGGCTCTGCTGCGCCGCGGAGGCCTGCAGATTCACACCAGCATCGACCTCGGGCTGCAGGACGACACCCAGGCAGCCATCGACAAGAGCATCAACCGCAACGACAAGATCGGGGCGGCCACCACGGTTCTGCAGGTCGGTACCAGTAATGTGCTGGCCATGGCGCAGAACCGCACCTTCTCGCAGACGGATGACACCGCCGGCGACACCAGCCGAACCGCGATCAACTACAGCACCACGAAAGACGAAGGCGGGTCATCAGGCTTCCAGCCTGGTTCGACATACAAAGTGTTCACCCTGCTCGACTGGCTGAAACAGGGCCATTCTCTCAATGAGCGACTGAACGCACCCGCGCCGGCCACGCTGAGGCAGAAAGACTTTCCCGATCGATGCCAGCCCGGCGGCTATGTCGGCACCTGGCAGCTCGACAACGCTGTGTCGAACATGCCCTCGTCGTTCGACGTGCGCTACGCCACGAAGAACTCGGTGAACACCGGTTTCGCCGCGATGGCGCAGCAGCTCGACCTCTGCGACATCAAAGACACCGCGGTCTCATTCGGCATCACGAAGTCGGCCAACGGCAAAGACCTCGACCACGTGCCGACCAGCATCATCGGCGGTTCGGCGAACACCATCGCACCGATCCAGATCGCAGGCGCCTACGCCGGCATCTCGAACGACGGCACATACTGCACGCCCAAGGCGATTCTGAGCGTCGTCGACGGCAACAACGGCAGCGAGCGCCCGACACCGGCCTCCCAGTGCTCCGAAGCAGTGACGCCGACGGTCGCCCGCACCGCCACTTCTGCACTGCAAGGGGTGTTCGATCGCGACGGCACCGCCGGTCAGGCGAATCCCTTCGACGGTTCGGCGGTCGCTGGCAAGACCGGTTCGACCGACAGCTACCATCAGACCTGGCTGGTCGGCTACACCACTTCGACGGTGCAGGCGACCTGGATCGGCAACACCGGCACGACCAACAACAAGGCCGACCTCCGGTACTACCGCATCAAGGGCGTGGCCGGCTGGAACGTCCGTTACTCCATGTGGAAGGACATCCAGCGCGGCGTGCACAGCAGGTACCCGGGCGCGGCATCGTTCCCGGCTCCCGACGACACCTCGCTGACCTTCCGCAGCACCGATTTGCCCGATGTGACCGGCAAGACGCCCGAAGAGGCGCAGCAGCAGCTCGAGGGCGCCGGCTTCCAAGTGGCCATCTCGCCTGAACGTCGGCCCTCCGACTCCGTGCCTGCGGGTCAGGTCGTGACCACTGATCCCGCTGCCGGCTCGGCCGACGCTGGGGCACTGGTGACCATCTACCTCAGCTCTGGCAAGGAAGGCGCATCGAACGCCCCCGCAGACGGGTCGGGTGCCTCGCCGAGTCCGTCAGCACAGTGATGACTGCTGCGGCATCAGGGTCGTCTGCGCCCAGCGCAGAGAACGACGCGAGGCTGCCTGGTCTGCGCACGTTCGCATCCTCGCTCGGCATCGCCGCGCTGGCTGGGGTCGGCGCGCTCGCGTACGGCTCGCTGATCGAACGCAACAGCTTCGCGCTGCGTCAGTTCACGGTGCCTGTGCTGCCCGAGGGCAGTCGGCCTCTGCGGATGCTGCACGTCGCCGACCTGCATCTGGCGCCTTGGCAGCGTGCGCGCGTCGCGTGGACCCGTGATCTGGCCTCGCTGAAGCCCGATCTGGTCATCAACACCGGAGACAACTACGGCCATGCGGAGGCACTGCCGGCGATTCTGGACGCCCTGGAGCCACTGCTGGACGTACCTGGCGCCTTCGTCTACGGGTCGAACGACTTCTTCACACCGACTCCGAAGAATCCGCTCTCGTACCTGCTGCACTCCAGCCGCGTCCGACGTGAGACGCCGGATATCGACACCGCCGCACTCACCCACCGTCTCGTCGAAGCCGGCTGGCGCAACCTGAACAATCGAACCGCGCAGCTGACCGTGAACGGCAGCCGGATCGGTCTGGTCGGCACCGGCGACGCACACCTCGGTAACGATGATCCCGAAGGGCTGCGCCGACGCATCGCCGGAATGCCTGCAGACGTCGATCTGACGCTCGGTGTGACGCATGCCCCCTACCAGCGCGTGCTCGACGGTTTCACCTCGATGGGTGCCGAGCTCATGCTCGCCGGCCACACGCATGGCGGCCAGGTGTGCGTGCCGTTCTTCGGCGCGCTGACGACCAACTGCGACCTGCCGCGGCCTTTTGTGAAGGGGCTGCACGAGTGGACGACCGGCGATCGCAGCTCGTGGCTGCACGTCAGTGCCGGGTTGGGCACCTCGATCTATGCACCGGTGCGTTTCAACTGCCGTCCCGAGGCCACGCTCCTCACTCTGGTGGCGCGAGACGAGGATGCGACAACCGCACATTGAAACTGGGCCTCAGAATGGACTAAGCTATAGCAGTTGCCGCTGATTCTCAGCGACGGGGTATAGCGCAGCTTGGTAGCGCGCCTCGTTCGGGACGAGGAGGTCGTGGGTTCAAATCCCGCTACCCCGACAGAAAGCCCCCGAGAAGGTCTCACGATCTTCTCGGGGGCTTCTTTCATGTCGCACCCGAACGTTCAGGTGCCGCCCGCGCTGTCAGTCGCAGGCATCCGCTCAGCGCAGCGACTTGCCGAACTGGAACGCGCGAATGATCTGCGCGACGCCGAGCACGATCGCCGAGACGCCCAGCAGCAGCCAGAGCACGGCGGCGCCCCACAGCGGAGAGAACAGCAGCGTGATGCCGGCGATGATGCTGAGCACGGCGAAGATGATGCTCCAGGCCTTCGAGTCGGAGTCTCCGACGAAGGCGAGGGCTACGATGCCCTCGACGAACCAGGCGATGCCGACGAGAATGCCCAGCACGATGCCGAAGGCTGCAGCGGCCGAGCCCAGGTTCGCGAACGCCACGATGCCGACGATGATCATGAACACGGCCAGCAGGATGTCGCCGACTCGGCCCCAGCCCGACTGCAGTTTGCCGAAGATCGAGATCGCGCCGTAGACGAGACCGCCGATGATCGTGTAGATCGCGACGATCGCCACGGCGAGTTCGGCGCTGCGCCCTGGCCAGAACGTGATGGCGATACCGGCGAGCAGTGTCAGCACACCGCTGATGCCGAGTGCGGTACGAATCGACCCGATGCCCTTCTTGACGAGATCTGAATCGATGCTGTTTGACATGAGGTTCCTCTCAACGTCGCACCAGTCTGCAGCTCGGGAGGTTCCCTGTGCACTCGCCGGCGCGTGATGTCCGACTTCCAGTCTAAGGTCAGTGAAGCCGCTGGCGAAGGCTTGTTTATCCACTGGTCAATACTTGGGAACTCATCACGCGCCGCTACCCTCCCCATGCCGCCACCCGGGACCATCCCCTCCGCCACCCGGGGCGCGTAAGGAGCAGAGGGAGCCCTCACTGTGACGAACATCAGTGGATGCTGATAGCATGTGTCGTGGCAGAGGACTACCCTGCGCTGTGGACGCGACACCCTGCCAGCGACTACGATCAATTGGTGACTTCTGATTCTGCCGCTGGTTCTTCGTCTTCTCCCACATCTTCTTCATCTTCTTCTGCACCATCTGCTGACGCGAGCGACGCGTCAGCTGCCATCGACACCGCTGCCGAGCACACGCCAGCAGCTGAGGAGCACACCCCTGTGAACACCCCTTCCGAACGCCCTGCTGAGTCCGAGTCTGCTGAGCCTGCCACCGAAACGGTCACCGAGACCAAAGCTGAGGCCAAGACCGACGAGACGACGGACAACGCGTTCGCCGATCTCGGGCTGCCCAAGCCGCTGCTCGACGCGCTCGACGCCATCGGCTACGAGACTCCCTCGCCGATCCAGTCGGCCACCATTCCGACTCTGCTCGCCGGACGCGACGTCGTCGGCCAGGCGCAGACCGGCACCGGCAAGACCGCGGCCTACGCACTTCCGATGCTGGCATCCGTCGACCCACAGGTGAACGCACCTCAGGCGCTGGTGCTCGCACCCACCCGCGAGCTGGCGCTCCAGGTCTGCGAGGCCGTCGAGCGGTTCGCGCAGAAGATGCCCGGCGTGCGCATCCTGCCGGTCTACGGCGGCCAGGCCTACGGCATGCAGCTCTCAGCACTGCGCAAGGGCGTGCACATCGTCGTCGGCACCCCGGGACGCATCATGGACCACATGAAGCGCGGCACCCTCGACCTGTCGCAGCTGCGCATGCTCGTGCTCGACGAAGCCGACGAGATGCTGCAGATGGGCTTCGTCGACGACGTCGAGACGATTCTCGCCAGCACCCCCGACACCCGACAGATCGCACTGTTCTCGGCGACCATGCCGCAGCAGATCCGTCGTCTCGCCAAGACGCACCTGCATGACCCGGCAGAGATCACGGTCAAGACCAAGACGCAGACCAACACCAATGTGTCGCAGCGTTTTCTCGTGGTCGCCGGCCGCCAGAAGCTCGACGTGCTCGCACGCGTGCTCGAGGTCGAGGGCAGCGACGGCGTGATCGTGTTCGTGCGCACCCGCGGCGACACCGAGACGGTCAGCGAGCGGCTGCGCGCACGCGGCTTCTCGGCCGCCGCGATCAACGGCGACGTGCCGCAGGCACAGCGTGAGCGCACCGTCGAGCAGCTCAAGAACGGCCAGATCGACGTGCTCGTCGCCACCGATGTCGCCGCTCGCGGGCTGGACGTCGAACGCATCACACACGTGATCAACTACGACATCCCGAGCGACCCGGAGTCGTACGTGCACCGCATCGGGCGCACCGGTCGTGCCGGGCGCACGGGGGCTGCGATCAGCTTCATCACCCCGCGCGAGCGCCGTCTGCAGGAGCAGATCGAGCGCACCACTCGTCAGAAGATGGACCGCATGTCGCTGCCGAGCGTCGACGAGGTCAACGAGTCGCGGCTGAGCCGCTTCGACGACGGCATCACCGAGGCGCTCGAACGCGAGTCTGAGATCAGCGAACTGCGCGATGTGATCGACCACTATGTGCGTCACAACGACGTGCCCGAGGCCGACGTCGCCGCGGCGCTGGCTCTGGTCGCCCAGGGCGATCGCCCGCTGCTGCTCGATCCCGAGCGCGATCACCTTGAGGCCGTGCCGCACCGCAACCGCGACGACCGTCAGGGCGGCTACAACAAGGGCGGCTACAACAAGGGCGGCCGCGGAGGCTACCAGGGCGGGCACGACAACCGCGGTGGGTACCGTGGCGATCGCAGCGAGCGTGGCGACCGAAACGGTCGCGGTGATCGCAACGACCGCGGCGGACGCGGGGGCTGGCGCAACGATCGGAATGACCGGAACGACCGCAATGATCGCAATGACCGCGGCGGGTACAAAGGGAACCGGCGCGACGGCGACCGTTTCGACAACCGACGCGACGACCGACGTGACGGCGGCCGCGGAGGCTGGAACCGCGACGACCGGCATGACGGCGGCCGTCGGGACTGGAACCGTGACGACCGACGCGACAACCGCGATAACGGCGGCCGGCATGAGCATCGCGACAATCGCGGCGAGGGCGACTTCAGGCGCGACGGTCACAGCGGGCCCAAACGTCGTTGGACGGCTGACGACCGCGCCGCCCGCGACAGCCGGGACAACGGCCGCGGCGGCAAGGGCAAGAGCTACCGCCCGGCATACAAGAGCGACCGCCGCGACGGGCACAAGGGCGGCCCGAAGGGCGACGGCAACCAGACCTGGTAGCCCGGACTCAGTGATCATGCAGACCCGGTGACGGCCGCCGAACGCCGGGCAGGACCTCTCGACCTGCCCGGCGCGGTACGCTGGCCGCATGACTTCGCACGCATCGCATCCTTCGTCTGACCTGCTCTCACAGCGACTGCTGCACACCGGTCTTCCCTACGGACTGCCCGACTTCGCCACGATCGGCGAAGACGACTACGAGCCGGCGATTGCCGACGCGCTCGTGCAGCACGACCGCGAGATCGTGCACATCGCCGACAGCGACGAACCTGCGACGTTCGAGAACACGATCGTGGCGCTCGAGCGCAGCGGGTGGGCTCTCGATCGGGTGCTCTCGGTGTTCTTCAACCTGACGAGCACCGACGGCACCCCGGCACTGCTCGAGCTCGAAGAGCGCATCTCGGGCGTGCTCAGCGAGCACTACGACGCGATTTCACTGAACCCGCGTCTCTTCGAGCGGGTGCAGGCGGTCTACGACCAGCGCGACGAGCTGTCTCTGGATGCCGAATCGCGCTGGCTGATCGAGCGCACACATCTCGGGTTCGTGCGTGCGGGTGCGGGGCTGGAGCCTGAGGCGCAACAGCGCCTGCGCGAGATCAACACCGAGCTCTCGACGCTGAGCACGCGCTTCGGCGCGAGGCTGCTCGACGATTCCAATGCACTCGGCGTGGTGTTCGATGACCCGGCCGAGCTCGACGGCCTGAATGCGACGGAACTGGCCGCGGCATCCGCCGCCGCCGACGAGGCGGGCTACCACGGCAAGCACATGGTGACCCTCGTGCTGCCGAGCGGGCATCCATGGCTGTCGAAGCTCACGGTGCGTGCGACGCGCGAGCGCATTCTGCGGGCCTCTCTCGAACGCGGCGCACATGGCGGCCCCAACGACACCCGGACGATTGCGGTGCGCATCGCTCAGCTCAGGGCACATCGTGCCGAGCTGCTCGGCTATGCGAATCATGCCGAGTACGTGCTCGCCGACGAGACAGCGGGCAGCCTGGAGGCTGCCGACACCCTGCTGCAGCGGCTCGCTCCGGCAGCAATGGCGAACGCCCAGGACGAAGCACGTGAGCTGCAGAAGCTGATCGACGAAGAGAGTGAGAGCGGCGAGGCGAACGGTGCCGCCGAGACCGCGTCTGCCGAGCGAGGCGAGGGGTTCACGCTTCAGGCCTGGGACTGGCCGTACTACACCGAGCTGCGTCGAAAACGAGAGTTCGACATCGACGCCGAGGCCCTGAGCGAGTACTTCGAGGTGGAGCGGGTACTGCGCGACGGCGTGTTCTACGCGGCCGAGCAGCTGTACGGCGTGCATCTCGAAGAGCGGCCCGACCTGCACGGCTATCACCCCGACGTTCGTGTGTTCGAGGTCTCGCGCACGCCCGTCGCTGAAGCCGGCGATGCTCCGCAGCGCGAGGCGGTCGGCCTCTTCCTGCTCGATCTCTATGCCCGACCGACCAAACGCGGCGGTGCGTGGATGAGCTCATTCGTCGACCAGTCACGACTGCTAGACGAGCGTGCGATCGTGGTGAACGTGCTGAATCTGGTGAAGCCGCCGACGGGCGAGCCGACGCTGCTGACGCTCGACGAGGTGCACACGCTCTTCCACGAGTTCGGACACGGGCTGCACGGCCTGCTGAGCGACGTGCGCTACCCGCAGTTCTCGGGCACCAACGTGCCGCGTGACTTCGTCGAGCTGCCGAGCCAGTTCAACGAGACGTGGGCACTGCATCCTGCGGTGCTGCCGCACTATGCGAAGCACGTGCGCACCGGCGAGGTGATTCCGCAGGAGCTGATCGACCGTCTGAAGGCGGCCAGCACGTTCAACCAGGGCTACGAGACCACAGAGTATCTGCAGGCTTCGGTCATCGACCTGGCATGGCACTCGCTGTCGACCGCTGAGGCGGATGCGCTGGTCGAGCCCGCTGCAGAGGGTGGCGACGGCGTCGACTCAACGTCAGAAGGCGAGATCGTGTCGCGTTTCGAGCAGCAGGCCCTGCTGCAGCGGGGGCTGGCCTCGAAGCTCGTACTGCCGCGCTACCGCACGAGCTTCTTTCAGCACATCTTCTCGGGCGGCTACTCGGCCGGGTACTACTCCTACATCTGGAGCGAGGTGCTCGACGCCGACACCGAACAGTGGTTCGCCGAACACGGCGGTCTGTCGCGTTCTGCCGGCGAACACTACCGTCGCGAGCTGCTCACACGTGGCGGCAGCCAGGACACCAAGAAGACCTACGTCGAGTTTCGGGGGACGGATGCTGCGATCGAGCCGCTGCTGAAACGTCGCGGTCTCACTGCGGGCGCCTCTGACTGAGATCCTTTGGCTGAGATCATCTGGCCGAGATCATCTGGCCGAGAAGTCTCAGCGTACGGCGCAGGTGGATGACGCAGCCGTCATGCTGTGCTCCGAACCTCGGCCTTGACCATGAAACCGGTGCTGAGGATCTCCCGACAGCCTTCTAGAACGGCGCGGGCGCACCCAAATCTGGCACGTCTGGCGGGTCAGACAGATCAAGCAGATCTGGCGGGTCAAGGTCGACCAGGCTCTCGACATCGATGTCTTGAGGCGGCGTCTCGAAGCCCGGCCCGTGGCGAATGGGCCCGGTGCACGGCGCGAAGGTCTGGTGGACCGCGCCGGTCGGGCTCGTCCACAGCAGGTCGGCATCGTCGTTGACATGCATCACGTTCCAGCCGGAATGATGCTTCATCACATGATGCCGCCGGCACAGACACGCCAGGTTGCTCGCGTCGGTCGGCCCACCCCACTGCCAGTCGAGCGTGTGATCGATCTCACAGTTCTGCCCCGGCACCGCACATCCCGGAAATCGACAGGTCTGGTCACGCTCGCGCACGAACCTCGCGAGCGCCGCCGGCGGCCGATAGACCGTGCGCCCGGCTTCGAGCACCTGCCCTGTGGCCGGGTCAGTGAGGATGCGGCCGAGACCATCAGCGGAGGCGGCAAGTTCGAGTGCGGTCACCGGGTCGATCGCACCGTAGCCGCGCAGCTCTGCCATCGCGCCCGAGCTGATGACGGGGTGGCCGGCGATCTCGTCGATCAGCAGATCGACCGGAACGACCACCTGCACCTGCGCGCGCACACCCTCGCCCAGTCGCGGCAGCTCATGGGCTCTGCCAGAGTCTCGAGCTAAACTACCAGAGTCTCGACCCGAACTGCCGGGGTCTCGGTTCGCGCCGCTGGCATCCCGGCCTGTCGTGCCCAGAGCGACGGAACCGCCTTCGGCTGCCTCAGCGCCACAGGTGCCGTGCACCAGCAGGTCGCGCACCACATCGGCGTGCAGCTGCGAGAATGTGCGCCGGTCGACAGTGGGCGCGGCCTGCGTCTGATCGCCCTGTGGCATCGTCTTGGCCGCCGCCTGCAGACCACGGGCGATCGCGCGAGTGCGCTGGTGGGCGGCCACTGCATCTACCGCAGGCAGACGCACGCTCAACCAGGCCATGCCGTCACGGTCGGGCTCGATCGTCACGAAGCGCTCTGCTCGGGCGGCACGATGACGCTCGGCCATGGTCTCAGGCTCGAACGTCTCGGCCAGGCGGCGAGCCAGATCGCGCAGTCGCGCCGGAGGCATCGGCCGATCGACCATGCGCTGCAACAGGGCCTGCTCTGTCTCACGGCGCCGGTCTTCGTCGAGGCCGCCGAGCTCGGCGTTGAACACCTCGGCGTGCTGACGCCCGAGCTCGCCTCGCTGCCAGGCTTCGAGGGTGGCGGGCAGCTGACGCTGCAGGCTCTCGGCCAGATTCATGAGCCGCGATACCGTGCGCTCAGACCAGCCCAGGCGCGTACCGATGTCTGCGTAGACTCCGCGCAGGTAGACGCCAGGGTCGACCCGATGCTGCCGCGCCGCATCGACTGACGCAGCGTGCACGGCGACGAGCTCGGCGGCCTGCCTGCCTTCGGCGGCGAAAAGGTCGCGCTGCCCCGAGCACGCAGACTCAACCAGATCGGCAAGTGCCGCTGCGCTGGGAATCTGGCTTCTCGTGTGCATGGTCAGAGTCTGACAGCACCCACCGACATTGCGGCACCGGCCTGACCGAGCCCTGCCCCACACGCCAAAGCCGCGGTCAGCCAAAGTCGCGGTCAGCCACAGCCGCGCTCAGCCAAAGTCACGCACCCCCAGATCGACGAACACCGTCGCGCAGGGCGCATGACTGTCGCCTGCGTTGTCGGTCAGCGCGAAGAGCCGCCCGCGAGCATCGACCGTGACGCCCTCGAGCTTCTCCTGCACCTGTCCACCCGGTTCGCGCAGCCACGGCAGCAGATCGGCCACGAGCCGCTTCGGCACCGGCACGGTGATCGGCACCAGGCTGCCGGCGCTGTCGGTCGTCACCTGCCCCGGATGCTCCAGATCGACCGCATAGATGCGTTTCGTGCGCGCGCGGTCGCCTTCCTGTTTGTCGCGTTCGGCGAGCACGAGCGTGACACGACAGCCGGGATCGTCAGAAAACCCTCCCTCGCCGGTGACCGTGGCAACCGAGATCTCGGAGACGCCGACCCAGTCGTTCTTGCGATCCGACGCCGGGTCGAGACCGTAGCCGTGCCAGCTCCATGCGGCGTCCGACGAACCTCTCTCATCGCTCACGCCACCGTCATCGCCCACGCCGCCAGCGTCATCACCCGCGCCGCCTGGGCCGCCCAGCGCAGCATCCACACGAAGGCAGCCGATGCGGATCACGTCGGGGCCGTCGACGCCCGCCTCACGAGGCTTCGCCGCCGGGTCTTTCCAGAGCGGCCGCTGAATCACGACGAACAGCCACTCCTGACCGCGCGGGTCGGTGAACGCCGTGACGCCCTCGAACCCCCATTTGCCCAGGTGACGCGAGACCGCCTCGGGCAGACGCACCGTCGCACGGATGCGCCCCGAGGCATCGACTCTGTGCACGGCGTTGCCCGGCCCGGTCGCGCCTTCGTCGGCGAGCCAGAACCCGCCCTGCGGCCGTGCGAAGACGCCCTCGACGTCGAGATGCGCCGGCGACCCGTCAGCCTGCGTCACGGTCAGCGCCGCGACGGCCTCGACGGGAGTCTTGGTCGCGTCAAGCGTGAACACACGAGTGAGTCCGACCGAGTCGTCGTTCACCGCATAGAGCAGCCCGGGATGCGCCGGGTCAGCCGAGAGGCCGCTGAGCGCCGTGCACTCCCCCGCCCTGATCACGCCCTCCTCGACAAGCACATCGGAGACGACGGTCGTGACCCGGTGCGGCTCGGCAGCCGGCGGCTGAGAGACCTCCGACGCACCTTCCGCAGGCCGCCCGGATCGCCCAGACTGCGCGGATCGCCCAAGCTGCCCGAAATGCCCGGCTTGCCCAGACTGCCCATCTCCGATGCTCCCGGACACCGACCTGCCGTGCAGCGCGACGGCCACCGCATAGCGTCCATCCACCGGCTGCCGCCCGGCCAGAAACTCGCTGTGCGAGAAGAACCGCGCATCGCTCACCGTGTCGATGCCGCTCTCGACGATATGGCGCCGCTTCAACCCGGCATCGCGCAGCTGCTGCGGCACCACTTCGGCGAACGACCGATCACCCAGCGCGTGCAGCGGATAGCTCTGACCGTTCGGCGACGGCCCCAGCCACACGACCAGCTGAGCAGGGTCGCTGCGGAACCGCCGCTGCATCCACTCGACCGTGCGCTGCCCGCCCAGCTGCTCGACGCTGTGACGACCGAGATGCGTCAGCGCGACCACCTTATGCTCAGGGTCATATGCCACGACCGGCATACAATCGGCGACCGGCAGCAGCAGCGGTGTGCCCGGCAGTCCGGTGGCGAGCGCGTCGCAGGCGGTGGACGCGTCATCCGCGAACCGAGCGCTGATCGTCTCGTGGCGGGTCGCGTCTCGTTCGTCGCCCGCGCCGTCGGCTGCACCGTCGTCTGCCCCGTCGGCAGTCACCTCGTCGACCTCGCGGTACTCGCAGAAGTCGGATCGATCGTAGGAGATGCGCACGTAGGCCGCGCGCTCGGGGTCGAGACCGGCCTGACGCAGCAGCGCACGTCGATTTCGCCGCGCCTCAGCCCACGTCTGGGCGTCGTCGCCGTTCGCCCCGGGGGCTGCGGCTTTCATGGTGCCGTCACGCACCTCCGAGACGACCAACGTGAGATCGGGATGAAGATCGATGTTCAGCACTCTGCCAGACTACGCTGAGACTCATGCTCCCAGACCAGCCGCCCGAGCTGCTCGCGGCGCGAGTGTCCTCCGGCGACGGCACACGCCTGTATGCGGATGCCACCGCCGGCATCGCCGCCGACCTGCGCTGGCAGCGTGGCGCGTTCGTTCCCGACCACGCGATCGTCATCGACGCCGACTCGCCACGCCAGCGCATCCTCGGATTCGGCGCGGCGCTGACCGACGCTTCGGCCGAGGTGCTGCTGAGCATGCCCAGCAGCCATCGCAGCGCGCTGCTGCACGAACTCTTCGCCACGCGGGATCTCTCCAGGCGGGAGGCCACCGCGCTGGAGGGTGCCACGCAGGACATCCCGACGCTGGGGCTCACCACACTGCGACTCACCATCGGGTCGAGCGACTTCTCAAACAGCATCTACAACTACGAACCGCGCCCCGGCGCGTTCACTCTGCAGCACGACGAACGGCGGATCGTGCCGCTGCTCGACGAGATCCGCAGCATCCAGCCCGACCTGCGCCTGATCGCATCGCCCTGGTCGGCACCACCGTGGATGAAGACCCGACCCACCATGTTCGGTCGGTTGGGTCCGGGACTCGCCAGACGCACCGCACGCCCATGGCTCACCTGGCTCGGACGGCGCAGCCGACTTGATCGCCGCCACTTCGGCGACTATGCGAACTACCTCGTGCGCTACTGCGAGCGCATGGCCGAGCTGGGGCATCCCGTCGACCTACTGACTCTGCAGAACGAGCCCGGCCTGGCACCGGGGTATCCCGGCATGGTGATGAGCGTGCACGATCAGATTCGGCTCATCGCCGACCACCTCGGGCCGGCGCTGGCCGCCTCGTCGGTGCACACCCGGCTGCTCGCCCACGACCACAACTGGGATGCCGCTTCCAAGGTGCTGCGACTGCTCGGCGACCCGGCGGCCGGCCGCTTTCTCGACGGCACGGCCTGGCACGGGTACAAAGGCGAACCCGACGCGCAGAGCGTCGTGCACCGTGCGTTCCCCAAGCGCAGCGCCCATCTGACCGAGATCACCTCGTTTCGCGATCCGAAGACGCTGCTCGCCCAGCCGATCGCGCACGACCTGCGCTGGCACATGCGGATGATCGCCCTCGGGGCGACGCGCAACTGGGCGGAGTCGATCACTTACTGGAACCTTGCGCTGGACGGCCACGGCGGCCCGTTCCTGGGGCCGGGCGCGGTTCCCGGCAGACGCCACGGCTCGCAGATGGAGGGTGTGGTCGATGTGATCGCCTCCCCGCAGACGAACCCGGCAGGCAACAGACAGACGACCGTTCGACGCAACGTGGGCTACTACAGCCTCGCCCACCTCAGCGCCGTACGGCCCGGGGCCCGATGCCTCACCTCCACCGGGCACGAGACCGGGTACACGCTCAACGCCGCCTTTCAGAACCCCGACGACTCGCTCGTCCTGATCATCGCCAGCGACGCCCGCGAGCGACGCACGACGACGATCGCCGTCTCGGGCTGGCACGCCGAACTCTCACTCGATCCGGGTGACACGGTCACCATGGTCATCTCTCGTTCACCTCGGGCGAATAGTCTGCAGTGATGTCGAACGATCTGCACCGCGCCGACGGCAACGCGGCCGCAACCGCAACCGCAACGATCCCGCCGACGCGAGGTCGCATCCTGCGCTGGGCGTCGTGGGATTGGGGCTCCGCAGCGTTCAACGCGGTGACCACGACCTTCGTGTACACCGTCTGGCTGACCAGCACCGCCTTCATCGGCGACCATGCGCTCGTCGACCAGCGCAACGCCGACAGAGCCGCCGGTCTCACGTCGAGTCCCGCCATCGACCAGGTCGAGGCCATTCTGGCGCAGCACTCCTCCTGGCTCGGTCTGGGACTGTCTCTGGCCGGGCTGATCGTCGCCCTGCTCGCGCCGGTGCTCGGGCATCGCTCCGATGAGTCGGGCAATCGCCGCCGCAACCTCGGTATCATGACCTTCGGCACGGTGGTCTGCATGATCGCCATGTGGTTCGTGCAGCCCGACCCCGACTGGCTGTTCTTCGGCATCGCGCTGATCGCCGTCGGCAACATCTTCTTCGAGCTGGCCAGTGCCGAGTACAACGCGCTGCTGCCCGGCGTCTCGTCGCACAAAGACGTGGGCCGGGTGTCGGGCATCGGCTGGGGCATGGGCTACATCGGCGGCATCGTGCTGCTCGCCATCGTGCTGGTCGGTTTCATCAACCCGGCGGTCGGCTGGTTCGGCGTCGGCGACGAGAACGGCACCCGCTACCGCGCCGTCGCGCTGCTCGCCGCGCTGTGGTTCGCCGTCTTCGCGCTGCCCACGCTGCTGCAGAGAGACGGGCTGCCCGAGCCGGCCCGTGCATCCGGCCCGCGCACCTCGTTCTTCGGCGTCTACCGCGAGCTCGGCCGCACCATCGCACGGCTCTGGCGCAGCGCGCGCAGCACTCTCGTCTTTCTCATCGCGAGCGCCGTCTACCGCGACGGCCTCGCCGGGGTCTTCACCTTCGGCGGCGTGCTCGCGGCCGGCACATTCGGCTTCTCGAGCAGCGAGGTTATCGTCTTCGCGATCGCCGCAAATGTAGTCTCTGGCATCGCCACGATGCTGCTGGGAATGGTCGACGACCGCGTCGGCCCACGCGTGCTCATCACGGTCTCGCTGATCGGCATGATCGCCGCGGCGCTGCTCACACTGCTGACCTCGGGCGGCGGCAAGACCTTCTTCTGGATCTTCGGCATGCTGATGTGCGTGTTCGTGGGGCCGGTGCAGTCGGCGTCGCGGTCGTTCCTCACCTCGATCACCCCGGCCGGGCGCCACGGCGAGATCTTCGGGCTCTACGCCACCACCGGCCGCGCGGTGAGCTTTCTGGCACCGGCCGCGTTCAGTGTGACCGTCGCACTGCTCGGTGCGCAGATCTGGGGTATCTTGGGCATCGCGGCAGTGCTGCTGGTCGGGCTCGTGCTCTTCACCAGGGTGCACGTCGCACGCTGACCACGACCGTATCAACGTCCCCGCGGCCACGTGCCGCCGGGCACGAGACTGCGAGCGTTCTTCACGGCGCCCCGACGCAGTGAACAGGAGCTCCCATGGCATCCCTCGGTAAGCCATCATCCACGCCGCCCGCCGCACCATCGCGAGCACGGCTGGTTCTCGACGCCCTGATCACCGTTGCCGCAGGCCTGACCATGCCCGTGCAGTCCCGCATGAACGGCGCCCTGGCCAGCGAGATCAGCGACCCCGTCTTCGCGGCGTTCGTGAGCTTCGGGTCGGGATTCGTGCTGCTGACGGTGCTGCTGGTGCTGCCCGGCAACCGGCGTGCGCTCAGTGCGCTGTGGGCGGCGATCCGCAGTCGACGGATGCAGCCGTGGCTCATCGTGGCCGGCGCGCTGGGTGCGTGGCTGGTGATCGCGCAGAGCATCAGCGTGGGGGTGTTCGGCGTGGCGCTGTTCATGATCTCTCTGATCGCGGGGCAGACCGTGAGCGGGCTGCTCGTCGACCGACTCGGCTTTCTGTCCGACCGGAGGCAGCCCCTGACGCCACTGCGAGTCATCTCTGCCGCCGTCACCATCGTGGCGGTGGTGTGGTCGGTGTCGGGCAGCATTCCCGCCGGGCTCGCCGTCGGCACGATGCTGCTCACCGCGCTGCTGCCGCTGAGCGCCGGCATTCTCAGCGGGTTCCAGCAGGCCATGAACGGGCGCATCGCCACGATCGCCAGAGCACCTTTCAGCGCGACCTACATGAACTTCGTGGCCGGCAGCGTCGCCCTGCTCGTCGTCACGCTGATCGAACGCACCTCGCGCGGGCTGGCAATCGTGCCGCAGCTGCCAGGCGTGTGGTGGATGTATCTCGGCGGTGCCATGGGCATCGTCTTCATCTTCACCGGTGCGCATATGGTGCCACGCATCGGCGTGCTGCGCTTCACCATCGCCGCGATCGGCGGGCAGCTGCTCGGCTCGCTGCTGCTCGACTGGGTCTGGCCGACGTCGACGGCCGGTGTCTCGTTCGCAGCGATCGGCGGCGCCGTGCTCACGTTCGGCGCCATCGCACTGTCTGCGCTGCCTGATGTGCGGCGGCGACGGTAGAGACGGCAGTT
This sequence comes from Pseudoclavibacter sp. CFCC 13611, assembly GCF_008831225.1. Classification (NCBI taxonomy): domain Bacteria; kingdom Bacillati; phylum Actinomycetota; class Actinomycetes; order Micrococcales; family Microbacteriaceae; genus Pseudoclavibacter; species Pseudoclavibacter sp. CFCC 13611. The sequence goes on from NZ_WBKE01000003.1 coordinate 198,806, forward strand.
GAGACCAGGCTCGAGCCGATCAGATCTGATCGAGCGCCTGGGAGAGATCAGCCTGCAGGTCGTCGACGCCCTCGATGCCGACCGAGAGGCGCACGACATTCAGCGGCACCGCGAGGGGCGTGCCCTTGACTGAGGCATGGGTCATCTCTGACGGGTAGTTGATCAGCGACTCGACACCGCCGAGACTCTCGCCGAGCACGAACAGCTTCGTGCTCTCGGCGAAGGTGCGGGCGGCCTGCTCGCCGCCGGCGACGGCCACCGAGACCATGCCGCCGAAGCCTCCGTGCATCTGTTTCGCCGCGACGTCGTGGCCGGGGTGGCTGGGTAGCCCCGGATAGAAAGCCTGCTCGATCTTGGGATGCGATGAGAGCCATTCGGCGAGCTGCTGCGCGTTCTCGGAGTGGCGCTGCACACGCAGGCCGAGCGTCTTGATGCCGCGCAGCGTGAGCCAGCAGTCGAAGGGCGACGAGATCGCACCCAGAGCGTACTGGCTGAACCAGAGCCGGTCTTCGTATTCGTCCGTGGCGAGAACCACCGCACCTCCGACCACGTCGGAGTGCCCGCCCAGGTACTTCGTCGTGGAGTGCACGACGAAGTCGGCGCCCAGGCTGATGGGCTGCTGCAGCACCGGCGATGCGAAGGTGTTGTCGACGACCACCAGAGCGCCCGACTGATGGGCGATCTCGGCGAGTGCGGCGACATCGCTGATCTGCATCATGGGGTTCGTGGGTGTCTCGATCCAGACCACGCGCGGCTGGGCCTCTTCGATCACGCCGCGGGCGAGGTCGACGTCAGAGAGATCGGTCTCGACTGAGTGCACACCCCATTCGCCCCAGATCTTCGAGATCAGACGATGCGTGCCTCCGTAGACGTCGTTGCCGCTGACCACGGTGTCGCCGGGTTTCAGCAGAGTGCGCAGCAGGGCGTCTTCGGCTGCCAGACCAGAGCTGAAGCTCAACGCCGCTGCTCCGTTCTCGAGCGAAGCGAGGCTCACCTGCAGGGCGTCGCGAGTCGGGTTGCTCATGCGGCCGTACTCATAGCCGTGGCGTCCGTGCCCGATGCCGTCCTGCACATAGGTCGACGTCTGGTAGATGGGCGGCACCACCGACCCAGTCTCTTTGTCGGGGTCGAGCCCCACGTGCACAGCGCGCGTCGCCATGTCGGCGTCTCGGAATCGTTCGCGATTGTCGAAGAATCCCTCAGCGTGCTGTGCCATCTGCGCTCCTGTGCTCGGAAGATCGTGCCCTGCCAGTCTAGGCCGGTCGAGGGGGATGTTACCGGTGACTGAACCGTTTGGGCGCAGTTGCGCCCAGAGACAGAGAAGACCGCCAGGGCTGTCACGAATGACAGTCCTGGCGGTCTTTCAGAGACTCGGCTCGGAACGGGGTCAGCCCCGGCTCGTCACCGATGCTCGCTGTGTGCAGGCGACCGAAGTCGGCCGCTCACTCAGTCGAGCGATCGACTCACTTCAGGGTGACCTTGCCGCCTGCAGCCTCGATGTCGGCCTTGGCCTTCTCGGCGGTCTCCTTGTTGGCAGCCTCGAGAACGGTCGCAGGAGCGCCGTCGACGAGAGCCTTGGCCTCGCCCAGGCCCAGGCTGGTCAGGGCGCGAACAGCCTTGATGACCTGGATCTTCTTGTCGCCAGCAGCCTCGAGAACGACGTCGAACTCAGTCTTCTCTTCGGCAGCCTCGGCGTCGCCGCCGGCAGCCGGGGCAGCAGCCACGGCGACGGGAGCGGCAGCGGTGACCTCGAAGGTCTCCTCGAATGCCTTGACGAAATCGTTGAGCTCGATGAGGGTGAGCTCCTTGAAGGCCGCGATGAGCTCTTCAGTTGACAGCTTTGCCATGATGGTTCCTTTATCTCAGATGTCTGATGTGTGGTTTGCGGATGAAACCGTAGTGAAGACCGAAGAGGTCTTACGCCTCGGCCTCTTCTTTCTTCTGACGCAGCGCGTCGACCGCGCGAGCGGCCTGCGACAGCGGTGCGTTGAACAGGTATGCGGCACCGAACAGCGAGGCCTTGAACGCGCCGGCCAGCTTTGCCAGCAGCACTTCGCGGGTCTCGAGATCGGCAAGCTTCTGCACGTCTTCGGGAGTCAGAGCGGCGCCATCGAAGTAGCCGTTCTTGAGCACCAGAAGAGGATTCTCTTTGCTGAAGTCACGCAGCGCCTTGGCCACAGGGACCACGTCGCCGTGCACGAACACCAGCGCGCTCGGGCCGGCGAGAGCATCGTCGAATGCGTCGATGCCCGCCTCCTTCGCGGCGATCTTCGCGAGCGTGTTCTTCACCACAGAGAACGTGGCATTCTCACGGATTGAATCGCGGATCTTCTTCAGATCTGCAACCGTGAGGCCGCGATACTCGGTCAGCAGCACTGCGCTTGAGCTACGGAATTCCTCCGTCAGCTCGGCGACTGCAGCTTCCTTGTTCGCCATTGCACTCCTCGTGATGTCATGCCGGCGGCCCGATGCCCACAAGAATGAAAAAAGCTCCGACGTAGATGTCGGAGCTCGATGCACGGCGCGTTCGACACGGTCGTGCATGTTGTTCGTTCACCTACGCAGGTCGTCACTCTCGTGACCTTCGCCTGTCACTAGACAGGAACCGGCGGTCTTTGGCCGTCGACTAGCCTACCGGTTGTCAGGAGTCGACACAAGCGGGTCTTCGACCGGCGTTTCCCCAGACGCTCGATCCTCGTATCGATGAGAGCACTCCGCCGCACGCACGTACCGACACAAGAGCGCATACCCCTACCCTTGTGAGCAAGGGAAGTTATCCACAGTCGTCTGATTCCAGTTGCAGTCTGCACGAACTCCGGTGGAATGGGACTGACGCGGTCGTCAAAGGAGCCGACCCGTTCTGGTCTGGTCACTCTGACGGCCAGTGGAGCCGCGGACGCGGCTTAGGGGGGAACGCTGATGATCAATGCCTATTGTCCACGCTGCCATCTGCCGCTGAGTGCGCATGAGCGAGGTTGCCCCGCTCCCGAGGCGAGCTCGTTGTCGTTGAATCGGCTGGCACAGATCGGGCTCAGACATCTCGACCGTGCATCGCGTGCGCACCTGATGCGCTGGGGCATCGGGGGTGAGCGTCACGTCGAGTTCGACATCGCCACCGGGCAGCTGACCTGGTGGTTCGACGACGCTCGAAGGTTCCGAGCACCCGCGCAGGTCATCGGGCTCTATCGGGCCGCCCAGGGCGTCTTCTGTTGGGGGTCGGCCCTGGGCTTCTCCTGCGCGTCGACCCAGGTCAGCGAGCGGATCGCCCGCTGGGCGCACTGCGACGACTGGGCTCGACTTCTGCGGCAGCCGCTGCCCTGCAGCCACAGAGAAGCGCAGGCGATCTCTGCCGCAGCGATGGTGCTCTGCCGAGCCCACGGCGTACAGGAGGCGCCGGCTACGCCTGGAACCTCGTGGTACACCGTGTTCAGCCTGCGCGGCCTGGGCTGACCGGTTCCGTGCCGGTGCGCCGGTTCTGCGTCAGTGCGCCGATCTGTGCCAGTGCGCCGGTTCTGCGTCAGTCTGCGAGAGCGGTGGCTAGGCTGGAGGGCGTGACTCACGTTCCCGACTTTCTGCGCTCCCGCGTGCTCGCCGACAGCCACGATCGCATCAGCTGGCTCAAGGCCCGCAGCTTCGGCATCACCGCGACCGACGCAGCGCACCTCGCGACCCCGCGATCGGTGGATGGAGTGGTGCGGTCGAAGTGCGACCCGCACGGGTTCTCGGGGAACGCCTACACCGACTACGGTCGCGAACGCGAGCCGGTGATCGCCGAGTGGATGCGCCAGAACTTCGGGCTGCACACCAGCACGGTGCTCTTTCGCTCGGACGGCAACGCCCGCCATCTGGCGACGCCGGACGGCATCAACGAATGCAGCGGATGCAGCGACCTGCTGCTGGCCGAGATCAAGACCAGCACGAAGCCGATCGAGAAGCTGCCCCGCACCTACCTGCGTCAGATCTGGTGGCAGCAGTACGTGATGGGCGCCCAGCGCACGCTGCTGGTCTGGGAGCAGCACGAGGACTTCCGCCCCTTGGGCGACCCGGTCACCCGCTGGGTCGATCGAGACGATCAGCAGATCGCGAAGCTCGTGCAGCTCGCTGACGAGACTCTGGCCCGGCTCGACGCCGTGCCAGAGCCCGACTTCGTCTGACCGCTACTTGCGCTCGCCGGTGACCAGCGCGTAGGTCACACCGGCGAAGATCGCACCGAGAACAGGTGCCAGGATGAACAGCCAGAGCTGCACCAGTGCGTCACCGCCCACGAAGATCGCCGGAGCGATCGAACGCGCGGGGTTGACCGAGGTGTTGGTCACCGGGATCGAGATCAGGTGGATGAGGGCGAGCGTCAGGCCGATGGCCAGCGGTGCGAATCCTGCCGCTGCGCGCTTTCCGGTCACGCCGATGATCACGTAGAGGAAGATCGCGGTGAGTACGAACTCGATCACGAACGCCGGCAGCATGCCATACCCCTCAGGCGAATGCGCTCCGTACCCGTTGGTGGCGAAGCCGTCGCTCAGGCTGAAGCCGGCGCGGCCCGAAGCGATCACGAGCAGCACGGCCGAACCGACGATGCCTCCGACGATCTGGGCGGCGACGTAGGGCAGCACATGCTTCCAGGAGAATCGGCCGGCTGCGGCGAGACCGATGGTGACCGCCGGGTTGAAGTGGCCGCCGGAGACCGGGCCGAAGGCGTAGGCGCCGACCACTACGGTCAGGCCGAACGCCAGGGCCACACCGAGATAGCCGATGCCGTGGTCGACCGTCGCCGCCAGCACGGCTGCGCCGGTGCCTCCGAAGACGAGCAGAAACGTGCCGAGAAACTCCGCACCGAGCTGATTGCCGAGCTTCGGCGCGGGAAGTGTGGTGGTGTCACTCATGACTGGATCCTCCTATGGATCGTGCTCTGGATCAAACTGCAGAACGCCCTCTGGAGCGTTCCATGCGATTGGGAGGGCCCAGTAATGCTGTCCCCCCACCTCAAGTATGGCGAAGTCGACGAGGTCTGCCCACTCGCAGCGTGCAGAGAGTCTCGATGCATCCGCGCCCACGAACGGCTGACGAGATGCGGGCCGACGATGCCAGGACGCATCCGGCGCACATCATCGAGAAAGCCCCGCACACTCAGTGAGGGTGCGGGGCTTTCTGCGAATGCGCAGGTCAGGACGACCGGTGCGACTACTTGGCCGGAACGACCAGTGCGTTGACGTCGAGTGGGATGCCCGGGCCGAAGGTCGTCGAGACGACGCCCTTGGTCACATAGCGGCCCTTGGCAGCCGACGGCTTCAGACGAATGATCTCGTCGAGTGCGGCCTGGATGTTCTGCGTCAGCGCCTCGGGGGTGAACGACGCCTTGCCGACGATGAAGTGCACGTTGGCGTGCTTGTCGGTGCGGAACTCGATCTTGCCGCCCTTGATGTCGGTGACGGCCTTCGCCGGGTCGGTGGTGACCGTACCGGTCTTGGGGTTCGGCATCAGACCGCGGGGGCCGAGCACCTTACCGAGGCGACCGACCTTGCCCATCAGGTCAGGGGTTGCGACGGCCGCGTCGAAGTCGGTCCAGCCTCCCTGCACCTTGGCGATGAGCTCGTCGCTGCCGACCTCGTCGGCGCCGGCGGCTGCAGCTGCGTCGGCCGCGTCGCCGTTGGCGAACACGATCACGCGGGCGGTCTTACCAGTGCCGTTCGGCAGGCTGACGGTGCCACGCACCAGCTGGTCGGCTTTGCGAGGATCGACGCTGAGCTTCAGCGCCACCTCGACGGTTGAATCGGTCTTGGCCGATCCGGTCTCACGGGCGAGGGCGACAGCCTCCGCCGGAGTGTAGAACTTGCCGGGCTCGATCTTCTCGGCCGCGGCCACATAGGCTTTTGAACGCCTGGTCATCTGCTTCTCCTGTATGTCTCGGGGATGGCTCCCCGTTGCAGTGTTTGGTGCAGTCGTGGTTCATCGGGTCGGCGTGACCCTCCCACTCCTGTCTGGTGCGCCGTCGAGAGCCGACGGCGGTGGGAACTACTTCTTGATGGTGATGCCCATCGAGCGCGCTGTGCCCTCGATGATCTTCGCCGCGTTCTCGATGTCGTTCGCGTTGAGGTCGTCGAACTTGGTCTGAGCGATCTCTTTGGCCTGCTCGTGCGTGATCGAGCCCACCTTGTCGGTGTGCGGCACGCCGGAGCCCTTGGGCACGCCTGCTGCCTTGAGGATCAGCTTCGCTGCAGGCGGGGTCTTGAGCTCGAACGTGAACGAACGGTCTTCGTACACGGTGATCTCGACCGGGACCACATTGCCGCGCTGAGACTCAGTCGCGGCGTTGTAGGCCTTGCAGAAATCCATGATGTTCACGCCATGCTGACCCAGTGCCGGGCCGATGGGCGGTGCGGGGTTCGCTGCACCAGCTTCGATCTGAAGCTTGATGAAACCCACCGCTTTCTTCTTCGGTGCCATTTTCTTTCCTTCTTACCTATGTTCTCTCCGCGTTCTGCACGGAAAGTCTGTGACGAGTCGGCGACGACGCATCAGGATGCGCCGCGTTTGCGCCGTCTCAGAGCTGTTTGGTGACCTGGTCGAACGAAAGCTCGACCGGAGTCTCGCGCTCGAAGAGCGAGACGAGCACGGTGAGCTTGCCGCTGGTCGTGTTGATCTCGCTGATCGTACCGGGCAGGCCCGCGAACGAGCCTTCTTTAATGGTGATGGTCTCACCGATCTCGAAGTCGACGTCGACCGGGATGACCCGAGCGGGCTGTGCCTTCGACTTCTTCGACTTGGGTGCGGCGCCCTGTTCGGCTTCGGCGGCCTTCTCTGCCTCGGCCTGCGCCTCCTGCACCACAGTGGTCTTCAGCATGTCGAAGACCTCTTTGCGGCGCAGCGGCAGCGGGTCATGCGCGTTGCCCACGAAGCCGGTCACGCCCGGAGTGCGGCGCACCAGCTCCCATGAGTCTTCGTTGAGGAACATGCGGACGAGCACGTAGCCGGGGATGCGCACGCGCTTGACGAGCTTGTACTGGCCGTTGCGAACCTCGCGCACGGTCTCGATCGGCACCTGCACCTCGAGCACGTCGTCGCCACCGGCCTGCGACTCACGGCGCTTCAGAATCGAGTTCTTGACGCTCTTCTCATAGCCTGCGTACGAGTGAATGACGTACCAGTCGCCTGCGGCACGCCGCAGCTCACGACGGAAGTCAGCCAGGACGCGTTCCTCGTCGCTGACCTCGGCGGCATCCGCTTCGGCCGGTTCGACAGCCGCCGTCTCATCGGCAGAAGTCGCCTCAGCAGCGTCAGCCGTCGCCGCGGTCTCGGCTGTCGCCTCGTCGACCTGCGGAGTCTCGGTCACGGCCTGTTCAGTCTCTTCTTCTGCCACGTTCGTCTTCCTCGATTTGCTGCTATGGATGTGCCGGTGCTGTCAGACGACAGGCGCTCAGGCGCTGCGTTCGAACAGGAAGCCCACGCCCATGCCGAAGACGAAGTCCAGCAGAGTGATGATGGCCATCATGATCAGCACGAACACGAGCACGACCAGCGTCTGGTTGGTGAGCTCTTTGCGAGTCGGTGTGGTGACTTTTCTCAGCTCGCCGAAGACCTGACGAAAGAACAGGAAGAGACGCCCGAAGATGCCCCGAGCCTTGGCCCGGTCAGTCTCAGCGTTCTCGACCAGGTGCGCGTTCAGCTCGTCGCTCGACGCTGCAGCCATGTGGTTCCATCCCTCTCATCAACCGTGCCGGTGTGCACAGCACCCCGTTCACACGAGATGTGCAGGGCGGACAGGACTCGAACCTGCAACCTGCGGTTTTGGAGACCGCTGCTCTACCAATTGAGCCACCGCCCTTCACGTGGTTCACACGTGAGGCCCTCGATCTTCACCGACACGCGGTGCGCTGACGTCGAAGGCACAGTTCAGCTTGGTATCTGTCAATACCGTCTGCCAGTGTAGCGGGCTGCGCGCATCATGTCCATACGGCTGCTCCGGCCTCTGCCGTGGGGTGGGTCGCACTTCCGATCGACTGTGCCGCAGCCCGCTCACCCGTTGCGCTGCTCAGAGTTGGCAGGTGTCGCGAAGAGTCTTGAGCTTGTCGGTGAAGTCTTTCGTCTTGTCGCTGAACTCAGTCGCCTTGGTCTGCAGCTGCTTCGCTGCCTCGAGGTCAGTGACATTGGTGTCGATGCCGTTCGCGAAGTTCTCGGAATAGTAGTCCGAGACACCGCGAGCCGAAGTCGCAGCGTCGTCGACCAACGGTTTGACCTCTTCGTTGCTGATGCCGGAGGCAGCGTTCTCCAGCGTGCTCGCCACATCGGAGAGCGCATCTTTGGCCGCACCGGAGCGCACTTCTGACGCGCTCGGCGTCTGAATGTCGCTGCCGTCGATGTTGCGCAGCTGCGTGCAGGCGTCGTCTTTCGACTGCGCCGTGCTGCAGGCGCTCAGCGAGAGCACGGCTGCGAGCGCGACAGCGGCGGCGGCGCCGGTCTGGATGAATCGGTTTCTCATGGCTGCTCCTCTGGCTGTCAGCGTTCGACTGAACGCTGTTGACCCTCACCTGCTCAGAGTCTTCATTTGTCTTCTGTGTGCTGCTTCGCCTCGCGCTGTGCGGCGAGGCCAGGAGCGACGCCGCCACGAGGTTGGGACATTCTCTCATGGACGCTCCCTCTCTCACCAGGTATGCCATCGCGCGCACCCGACGACGGTGCGCGCAGAAACTCAAGTGCATTCTGCAACTCAGCGCATTCTGCGCGCGTCGACTGTGGCCGCGACCGACCACCTGCTCGTACACTGGAGGCCGTGAGCACTGAACTTCCTCTCTCCCCACGCATCCTGGCCATCAACGAATCAGCCACTCTGAAGGTCGACGCAAAGGCGAAGGCCCTGAAGGCATCCGGCCGACCGGTGATCAGCTACGGAGCCGGCGAGCCAGACTTCTCGACACCGGCCAACATCGTCGACGCCGCACGTCGCGCACTCGACGACCCCGGCAACTTTCGCTACACGCCCGCGGCCGGTCTGCCCGATCTGCGCAGAGCAGTCGTGGCGAAGACGCAGCGCGACAGCGGCCTGACGGTCGACCCCGCACAGGTGGTCATCACCAACGGCGGCAAGCAGGCAGTCTATGAGGCGTTCGCTGCGCTCGTCGGCGAGGGTGACGAAGTCATCCTTCCGGCGCCCTACTGGACGACCTACCCCGAGGCGATCCGTCTCGCCGGCGGCACCCCGGTCGAGGTCTTCGCCGGCGCAGACCAGGGCTATCGCGTAACGGTCGACCAGCTCGAAGCGGCCCGCACTGAGCGCACCCGACTCGTGCTCTTCGTCTCGCCCTCGAACCCCACGGGCGCGGTGTACACGCGAGAGCAGACCGAGGCGATCGCACGCTGGGCGGTCGAGCACGACATCTGGATTCTCGCCGACGAGATCTATCAGAACCTGACCTACGACGGAGTGACCGCGACCAGCATCGCCTCAGTCATTCCCGAGGCCGCCGACAACACCGTGCTGGTCAACGGCGTCGCCAAGACCTACGCGATGACCGGCTGGCGAGTCGGCTGGCTGGTCGGCCCGCAGCGGGTGGCCAAGGCCGTCTCGAACCTGCAGTCGCACCTCACATCGAACGTTTCGAACGTGTCGCAGCGCGCGGCCGTCGAGGCCCTGACCGGCCCGCAGGATGCCGTGGCCGAGATGCGCGCGGCGTTCGACCGCCGCCGCCGCCTCATCGTCGACGAGCTGTCGAAGATCGACGGATTCGTCGTTCCGGTGCCCGAGGGTGCGTTCTACGCCTACCCAGATGTGACCGGAGTGCTCGGCCGCGAATGGCACGGCGTGACTCCCACCACGACGCTCGAGCTGGCCGATCTGCTGCTCGATCAGACCGACGTCGCGGTCGTGCCGGGCGAGGCCTTCGGGCGCAGCGGCTACCTGCGTCTCTCATACGCGCTCGACGACGAGTCGCTGCTCGAGGGCGTGCACCGCCTGCAGCGATTCTTCAGCGTAGACTGAGGGCCGGACTCAAGGAAGGCGACACGATCATGACTGAGAGACGCCCGATCAGCACTCTGTTGGGAGACATCTCGACCGGCGTGCAGGATCTCGTTCACCAGGAGATCGAGCTGGCGAAGGCCGAACTCCGCGACTCAGGTCGCAACGCCGGCATCGGCGGCGCGCTGTTCATCGGTGCGGGCGCCATCGTCGTCTTCGCTCTGCTCTTTCTGTCGCTCGGCGCCTGGTGGGGACTCGGGCTGCTGGTCGGCAACGGCTGGTCGGGACTGATCCTCGGGGTGTTCTGGCTGATCGTCGCAGGACTCGCCGTGCTCATCGGCGTCAAGCGGTTCAAGAAGGTCAAAGGCGCACCGAAGACCGTCGAGTCGGTGCGCGGCATCGTCAGCACCATCACCCCGAACAGGAGCGAGCGATGAGCAACACCGACCTCGGCCAGGGACTCTCAGAGATCGAGCGCATTCAGGCGAAGATCGAGCACACCCAGCGTCTGCTCTCGGCAGACATCACCGAACTCACTGCTCGTGCGAATCCGTCAGAGTACTCGCGCAAGCTGAAGCGCTTCGGCAAGACCGCAGCGATCGTCGGCAGCTCGGCGTTGGGCGTGCTGCTGGCAGCGCGGATCTTCCGCCGCCGCTGAGACCGACTCAGTTCTCGCCGAATCCCAGCAGAATCGGCTCCGGCTGCAGCGCGATGCCGAACTCGTTGGCCACCCGCGTCTGCACGAACGTGGCGAGCTCGACGACCTGTCGGGCGGTCGCGCCACCGCGATTAGTGATCGCCAGCGTGTGCCGAGAGCTGATACCCGCCTGTGACCCTGGCAGCGCGAAGCTGCGGTGCACTCCTGCGTGCTCGATCAGCCATCCGGCACTCAGCTTGACCAGACGCCGACTGCTCTGTCGTCCCTGCTGACCGGCTGCGTACAGCTCGTCGCCGCGAAAGCGATCGAGCGGGATCACCGCTGCGACAGCGGCATCCCCCGCGTCGTTCGCAGGGGCGCTCGACGAGCCGGTCGACGATTGCCCGTTCAGCGCTTCTTCCGAGACGGGCCAGCGCGGGGCATCCGCCGGCAGCCCGTTCGCGAACGAGGCGTGCACGATCGGGTTCGTGAAGAACGACCCGCAGCCGTGCGAGTCGATGTCTGCCGGGTCGTAGACCATGCCCTTGCCGCGACGCAGGCTCAGCACCGTGTCACGCACCTGCTGCACCGGTGCGCGATGCCCGACCTCGACACCGAGTGCCGCTGCCAGCTGGGCATACTGCACCGGGGCCGAGAGCCCGTCGCCGTACAGCCGCAGGGTGATCGCTGTCACGACGCCTTCGAGCTCTCCGCGTTTGAAGGCACTGGTGCGGTAGCCGAGCCCCAGGTCGGAGGCTGAGATCGTACGCAGCTCACCGGTGGCGGCATCGGCGAAGTCGACAGAGACCAGTGCCTCACCCACCTCGTGCCCGTAGGCGCCGATGTTCTGAATCACCGCCGCCCCGACGCGGCCGGGAACACCGCTCAGCGCCTCGATGCCGCCCAGGCCGGACTCAACCGTTCGGGCCACGAGGTCGTCCCAGACCTCGCCGGCGGCCACATGCAGGTCGAGCACGCCCTCGGCGTGCACGCGAACGTCAGTGCCCTCGTTGCGCACCCGAAGCACGGCCCCCTCGAAACCCTCATCGGCGACGACCAGATTCGACCCGCCGCCGAGCACCACGAATTCGTCATGCACGCCGTCGACCTCGCCGAGTGCCTCCAGAGCCTCGGCCGGTGTGGTGATGTCGAAGACACGCTCGACCCCGCCGCCGACGCCCATCGTGGTCTCGTCGGCGAAGCGGAACGTCACAGCAGCACCTGCGCCAGCGCCTTGCCGAGCACCGTGCGACCTTCGAAGGTCGCGGTGATCGTGACCTTCGCGGCACGCTTTCCGGTGTGCACGCCCTGCTCGATCGTCTCGATCGCCGTGACTTTGGCGCTCACCTGCACGTCGGCACCCGTCTCGACGTCGACGAGCACCGGGCGGGTGAACCGCGCCTGATAGTCGAAGACGCGGCTGGGATCGCCCGCGGCGACCCAGTCGACGACCGGCTGAATCGCGAGACCCATGGTGAGCATGCCGTGGGCCAGCACGCTGGGCATGCCTGCCTGCTTGGCCGCATCGTCACGGTAGTGAATCGGGTTGAAGTCACCGGACGCCCCGGCATAGCGCACCAGGCTGTCTCGCGTGAGGTGCACGGTTCTCGGGCCGAACTCCGCGCCGACCTCGACCGCAGGCAGATCGCGGGTGTCTGCGGCAAGCTGCGACTCTGTGTGCGGCTCGACCTGAGGTGTCTGCTCTGCGTCGCTCATCGTGCGTCCTCCTTGCTGCCCTGCGCCGGCTCAGGCACCGTCTCGGGTGCTGTCTCAGGCGCGGCCTCGGCCGGCTCCTCGCGAATCACGAAGGTCGCGATGGCAGTCGACACCAGCTGCTGGTCACGGTCTCGAATCTTGGTGACCGTCGTGACCATGGCGTTGTGGCCGAGCCTGCGCACCGCGGTGACGGTGAGCTGAGCGGTCAGCTCGTCGCCGGCGACGATCGGCCGCTCGTGGATGAAGCGCTGGTCGCCGTGCACCAGACGGGTGAAGTCGATGCCCGCGTCGGGGTCGAAGAGCAGGCGCTGTTCGGCACGCTGCGAGATGATCACAGCGAAGGTCGGCGGTGCGACGACCCCGCCGTATCCGCTGTCGAGGGCGACCCGCGGATCACGACTCAGCGCGCTGTTCGAGAACACCGCGGAGGCGAACTCGCGCACCTTCTCGCGTGCCACCAGATAGGGCTCTGTGGCCGGATACGTCTTGCCGGCAATGTTGAGATTCACCACGCCTTCAGTGTACCGATGCCGGCCCGGCACGCGATAATGGTCGCCATGCCCGAACACGACCCGCTCACCGACGAGCGCCCCAGTCGTTCCGGGGCCGACGATCGCCGCGAGGCGTGGCGCATGGGACTGTCTGTGTCGATCGCCACGGCCCTCTACGGCATCAGCTTCGGAGCGCTCTCGGTGGCCGCGGGATTCACCACGGTGCAGTCGCTCGTGATGAGTCTGCTGCTCTTCACCGGCGGCTCGCAGTACGCGATCGTGGGCGTCGTGACCACCGGCGGGTTCACCCCGGCCAGCGCGGTGAGCGCCGTCGCGAGCTCGTCGCTGCTCGCCATGCGGCACAGCCTCTACGGTCTGCAGCTGGCGCCGATCCTCGATCTGCCCGGGCTCCGTCGTCTCGCCGCCGCGCAGTTCACCATCGACGAGACGGCCGCCGTCGCACTCGCGCAGCCGACGAAGGCGGCGAAACGCCTCGGGTTCTGGGTGACCGCCGTCGGCGTCTACCTCGGCTGGGCGGCCATGACGCTGGTCGGCGCACTGATCGGCGAACAGATTCCCGACCCCCGCGTCTGGGGTCTCGACGCGGCCGCGGCCGCGGCCTTCCTCGGGCTGCTCTGGCCGCGCCTTCGCGGACGCGAACCGATTGCGATCGCGATCGCCGCCGCAGTCGTCGCGCTGGTGCTCACGCCGACGACCCCCGCCGGCATCCCCGTGCTCGTCGCCGCCGCGGTCGGGCTCGCCATCGCCTCCATCGGCGAGGCGCGACGCGTCAACCCTCGACGCCGACCGCGTGACCGACAGACAGATCGGGGCATGACACGATGAGCATCGCCTGGGTCATCATCCTCGTCTCGGCCGTGATCGCCTTCGGGCTCAAGCTGACCGGCTATCTGATTCCGGCCGGAGTGCTCTCGTCGCCGCGTGTGCAGTCGGTGCTCGGCGGCGTCACCGTGGCGCTCTTGGGTGCACTGGTCGCCGTGCAGGCGTTCACCACGAACGGTGCGGTGGTGTTCGACGCGCGCGTGGTCGCCCTCGGCGTCGCCGCGCTGCTGCTGTGGATGCGAGCGCCCTTCATCGTGGTCGTGGTCGCAGGTGCGGCGGTCGCGGCGCTGCTGCGGCTCTGGCTGGGAATGTGACCGTTAGACTTCGGAGCATGGCTATGCCCGGAAAGCTCGTTCGAGCGGCTCGCACGACAAGCGGCCATCTCACGATCAACGGCCGCGAGATGTATGCCGAAGACACCCGCCCGCACGACGTCGAGGGTGAAGACGCCGGTTCTGCCGAGCGCGCCCCGGTGCTTCTGCTGCATGGCGGGTTCTGCTCGCTCGAATCGCTGCGCCCACAAGCGGATGCTCTGGCCGCGGAACATCGCGTGCTCGCGTTCGAGCGGCCCGGTCACGGCCGAAGCGCCGATGTTGCCGAAGCGTTCGACTACGACCGAGGCGTGGACGACGTGCTCGCCTATCTCAATGCGATGGGCGTCGACCAAGCGCATGTCGTCGGCTACAGCGACGGCGCGATCATCGGGCTGCTGCTCGCGATGCGGCATCCGCAGCGGGTGCGCTCGCTCGTGGCCATCAGCGCGAACCTCGACCCCTCGGCCTTCCATATGGGCGACGAGGCGGGCTCGTCGCCAGAGCCAGAGTCACAGCCAGGGCCAGAACCAGAACCAGAGCCAGAGCCAGAAGCGCAGCCTGAGCAGCCGACGGTCGAACCGGGCAGCGAGCGCGACTGGTATCAGCGGCTCTCGCCAGACGGCCCGGAGCACGTCGACGTGGTGCTCGACAAGCTCATGGAGCTCTGGAGCACCGAGCCGCACATCGCTGCGGCCGACCTCGGCGCCGTCACTGCCCCGACACTCGTCATGGCCGCAGATCGCGATGCCGTTCCCGTCGAGCACACCCTGCTGATCGCGAAGTCGATTCCCGGCGCCCAGCTGTGCATCGTGCCGGGAGCCACACATGCGCTGGTCGCCGAACGCCCCGAGCTGATCAGCACGGTCATCGGCGACTTTCTGCACGAGCGCTGAGCCTGCGGCCCCGCTCCTCCGCCCAGCGCGTCGCTCAGCGCGACCGACGCATCAGCCAGGCGAAGTAGGGCGCTCCGACCAGCGCGATCATGAGCCCCGCCGGAATCTGCGAAGGGGCGATCAGCGAGCGACCGAGCGTGTCTGCGATCGCGACCAGCAGTGCCCCGAAGACCATCGTCACGGGAATGATGCGGCCATGCCGCGCGCCCACGATCGAGCGCGCCAGATGCGGCGCCACCAGACCGACGAATCCCACCACGCCGATCGAGACCACGCTGACGGCCGCGAGCACCGCAGCCATCGTGAGCAGCGTCAGGCGCGTTCGTTCGAGCCCGATGCCGAGCAGACGGGGAGTGTCGTCGTCGATCGACACGACGTCAAGCTGCCGACGCATGGCGAAGAGCACCGGCGTCAGCAGCACCAGTGCGATCGCGACCGGCAGCACGTCGACGAGCGTGCGCCCGTAGGTCGTGCCCGAGAGCCAGGTGAAGATGCGCGGGGTGTCCCAGGGATCCGCCCGCAGCAGCAGGAACGTGGTGATCGCGGTCAGTCCGTAGCCGCAGCCGATGCCGATCAGCACGAACCGATCGGGGCGCAGACCGCCGCGCCAGGCCAGCACGGCGATGAGTGCGAACGTGGCCAGACCACTGAGCACGGCCATGCCGATCAGCAGCGGTCGGCCGCCGGCGCCGCTGGTCACGACCCAGACCGCGCCCAGCCCGGCACCGGCGGTGATGCCGAGGATGCCGGGTTCGGCGAGCGGGTTGCGCACGGTGGCCTGCACGACCGACCCCGAGAGCGCGAGGGCGGCGCCGGCCAGCACTGCTGCGGCCACCCGGGGCAACCGCTCGTCGAGCGCGCGCTCGATCAGATCGGGTGCGGCTCCCTGGGCCCAGAGCACCAAGTCGCCCAGCCGAAGCCAGAGGCTGCCGGCCAGCAGCCCGACGACCGCCACCACGACCAGCAGCACCAGGCTGCCGACCATGACCGCTGCGAACCGCCGGCTGCTGCACAGCCCGGAGCGAGCACGCTGATGCGGCCGTGAGGCACCGGCATCGCGCAGCCGCAGCGCGAGCACGACGATCACCACCGCTCCCAGCAGTGCGGTGGGCACGCCGGTCGGGATCGAGGCCGCCGCCTGGGCCCCCATCAAGGCCCGCAGCAGCGCATCGGCTGCGAGCAGCAGGAACGCGCCGAGCAGCCCCGAGGCGGGCAGCAGCAGCGCGTGTCGACGCAACGTCGGCATCCGGCTCGAGATCAGCCGCGCGACCACCGGCGCCCCCAAACCGACGAAGGCGATCGGGCCGGCGAGCGTGACGGCCACAGCGGTGAGCAGCACGGCGCAGACCACTGCGACGCTGCGCGTGCCACGCACCGAGACGCCGAGCGACGCGGCGGTGTCGTCACCCAGCCGCAGCACGTCGAGGCGCCGAGCGAGCAGCAGCGCAGCGACGAGCACGACGACGATCATCGGCATCGCACGCATCGCGGCGTCGAGATTCAGCTGCGCCAGCGAGCCGCTCCCCCATGCGAAGAGCCCGGTCGTGCTCTCTTTGAAGAGGATCAGCAGCATGCCGGTCGCGGCGTCGAGGGCCATGGCGATGGCCGATCCGGCCAGAATGAGCCGTGTGGTCGCCGCGCCCGACGCGCTGCCGGCCAGCCCGAGCACGACTGCCGCAGCCAGCAGCCCGCCGGTGAATGCGACCAGCCCCGAGGCCCACAGCGGCACGGCGATGCCGAATGCGGCGACGACGGCGAGCGCGAAGTACGAGCCTGCGGTCACCGCAAGGGTGTCAGGCGAGGCGAGCGCGTTGCGGGTGATCGACTGCAGCAGCGCGCCGGCGACGCCGAGCGCGAAGCCCACCGCGATGCCGGCGAAGAGTCGGGGCAGGCGCGACCCGGTGAGCACGTCGACGAGCGGCACCCCGCCGACCGTCTCGCCAGACCCGGCGAGCGCCCGCAGCAGTTCCCAGGCGCCGACACCCGAGGTGCCCTGGGTCAGGTGCCAGACGCCGACCGCCATGACCGCGACGGCGAGCCCGCCCAGCACGACGACCCCGCCGGCGATGCCGGACGGGGTCGTCGTGTGCTGACGCGGCTCGGTCACCCCTGGGTGATCGCGTCGACGAAGGCGTCGATCGCCTGCTCGTTCGAGCGCGGCCCTCCGGCGCCCCAGACGCCCGAGGGGAAGGCATGCGAACGGTGCTGCTGCACGGCGGGCAGCGACGACCAGATGGGGCTCTTCTCGAGCTCGGTCACATAGCTGTCAGGCGTGTCGTCACTGGAGTAGAACAGGTTCGCGTCGCCCACGGCGGTGAGGCCTTCGATGTCGGTCTGGGCCAGGCCGTAGGCCGGGTCGACGCCGCCGCTGCCGTAGGCCGCGTTGATCTCGTCTGTCCAGGCAGGCTCGAGGCCCAGCTGCTGGCCGAGTGCGGTGAAGAGCGCGCCCTTGCCGTAGGGGCGGATCGCGACGTTGCCGCCCTCGATCCAGCCGTCGAAGAAGAGGAAGCTCTTGGTGGGCAGATCGACGTCGGCCACTTTGTCTTTCGCCGCAGCGAGGTGGTCGTCGAACTCCTTGATCACCTGGTCGGCGCGCTCCGTGCGCCCGGTGGCCTCGCCGATCTGCGAGAACACCTTCTTCATGTTGCCGATCGGGTCTGCCGCGTCGGCGCCCAGTGTCGCGAGCACGGGCACACCGCGCTGCTCGAGCTTGCCGATCAGCTCGTCGTCGGCGCTGAACGCCTCGATCACGATCAGATCGGGGTTCGCCCCGTAGAGCGCGTCGAGGTCGGGCTCACCTCGCTCGCCGATGTCGGTCACCTGGTCGGGCAGCTTCTCGGCGCTCACATAGGTCTTGTAGCCGTCCGGGTCTGAGACCGCGACGGGCGAGGCGCACAGGCTCAGCAGGTCTTCGGTCTGCTGCCATTCGAGCACGGCGACGCGTTCGGCGGGCTTGTCGAGGTGCACCTGACGGCCGACGCCGTCGGTCAGATCGACGGGGCCGGTGGATGTCGTGGTCGTGTCGTCGGCGCAGCTCTGCGAGGTTGGAGACGCGGCTGCGTCGCTCTGATCGACCGTCGTGGTGCCGCAGCCGGCCGCGGTGAGCGACACCGCGATCAGCGCTGCCGCCGCAGCGGCGATTCTGGGGGCGGAGATCATTCGTGATCCTTTCGGGTTTCTTCTCGGGGGATGGAGGCACGACGCCGACGGCGTCTGGAGACCGGATCGATGTGCAGCGCACCGCTGCCCGGGTCGACGCCGACGTCGACGGGGATGCCGTAGACCGCCTGGATGTGCTCGGCGGTGAGCACCTCGTCGGGCTCGCCTTCGGCATGCACCCGCCCGTGGTCGAGCAGCAGCAGCTCGTCGGCCACGCTCGCCGCCTGCTCAAGGTCGTGCAGCACGACGCCGACGGCCACGTCATGCGCTTCGGCGAGCTCACGCATCAGATCGAGCGTCTCGACCTGATAGCGCAGGTCGAGGTGGTTGGTGGGTTCGTCGAGCAGCACCACACCGGTGCTCTGCGCCAGACACGCGGCCAGCCAGACACGCTGCATCTCGCCGCCCGAGAGCTCTGCAGCGGCGCGACCCGCCTTGCCCTGCAGCCCGGTCACCTGCATGGCATGGTCGATCGCCCGCCGGTCGTCATCGCTCAGTCCACCGAGTCGGCGGCGGTACGGGTGCCTGCCCAAAGCCACGATCTCGGCGACGCTGAGCCCTTCCGGGGCGGCATGGGTCTGCGCGAAGAGCGTCACCTCACGGGCGAAGTCGCGACGGGTGAGCAGCGAGACGGGGGTGCCCGGCGCATCCTCGTCACCGAGCAGCACCTGCCCCTCTGCGACGTCGTGCAGCCGGGCCAGCGAGCGCAGCAGCGTCGACTTGCCGCTGCCGTTCGGGCCGACGAACGCGGTGACCAGGCCCGGCCGCAGCCGCACCGAGACGCCGTGCACCGCGACCGAACGGCCGTACTGCAGCACGAGTCGATCGCCCTGCAGGCTCCTCGCTGGCCTCATCCGCAGATCACAGCCGCAACGTGGTTGCATCTGAGGGAGGTAAGGGTTGCCTGCACGCACAAAAGAATAGAGACGGCGAAGAGCTGGCCGCAATCAGGACTTCACGACAGCGAGTACGGCTTTTCGGCCACGTAGACGCCCGGCGTCACCCCCATCAGACGACGGAACGTCGCGATGAAGGTGCTCGGCTGCGCATACCCGAGTCGGGCCGACACCCGCTGCACGTCGTGCCCCTCGTCGAGCAGCGCGAGCGCATGATGGATGCGCAGCGACTGCCGCCACTGGCCGAACGACAGCCCGGTCGAGGCGCGAAAGGCGCGCGAGAGCGTGCGCACGCTCATGTTCAGTGCGAGCGCCCATTCCCCGAGCGAGCGCCCGTCGGCGGGGTCGTGCAGCAGCACCTCGGCGACTGGGGCGATCCTCTCGTCGGCCGGCAGGCGCAGGGTGAGCTGTCGACTCGCCGGTCGCAGCACGTCGAACACCACTGCCTCTGCCCGGGCCCGCGCCGCCTCGGTCAGACCGGGACTCACCAGGTGTGACAGCAGGGCGTGCAGCAGCGGGCTCATCTCGATCACCGTCGGCTCTGCGAACGCCACGGGGGTGCGCCCTGCGGCGAAGAAGGCATCGTGAAACTCCACCTCGGCGGTCAGCCGCCCGGCGTGCACCATACCGGCCGGAATCCACAACCCGCAGCCCTCCGACACCGTGAACATGGCGTCGCCGACACGTGCCGTCACCGTGCCGCCGTGACTCCAGACCAGCTCGTGGTGGGGGTGGGAGTGCGGGGCCCATTCCTGGGGAGAGTGCGCCACCTCGGTCTCAGCGAGAATCGTGAACGAGCCGGGTACGGTCGGCGGCGCCGTCGTTCCGGTGCGCACATGGGTGCTCGGCTCTCGACGCCAGGTGCCGCGTATCGATCGACGCGACGGGGGATGCGCCGTCTGTGTACTGACCATCGTTGCAGAATACGTCATTCGGCTCACTAGCATGAGAAGAGGACACTTGGGAAAGAGGTTCTGTTCGATGGGCAACAACGATTCCCCAACGGTCGGCACGATGACCGCCGCACCCACCGATTTCTCCACGATCTCTGCCGACGCGGCGCTGCAGACGCTCGACACGTCGCGTTCCGGGCTCAGTTCGACCGAGGCATCCGGCCGGCTGGCCGAGAACGGCCCCAACCGCATCGCTCAGGTTGGTCGCGTCAGCCCGGTCATGCGCTATCTCGCCCAGTTTCGCGACTGGCTCGTGCTGCTGCTGCTCGCATGCGCCGTCGTCGTGAGCTACCTGGGCGACTGGTCGACCGCCGCCGTGCTGGTGGTGCTGGTGCTCATCAACACCACGATCGGGTTCGCCCAAGAGGCTCGCGCCGAACGCACCATGCAGGCGCTCGAAGCACTGGTGACGCCCACGGCCGACGTGCTGCGCGACGGGCGCATCACCGAGGTCGACACGGCCACGCTGGTGCCCGGCGACGTCGTACATCTGGCCGAGGGCGACTCCGTACCCGCAGACATGCGGGTGATCGAGGCGCAGGCGGTCAGCGCCAACGAGTTCGCACTGACCGGCGAGAGCAATCCCACACGCAAGACCGTCGCCACACTGGAGTATCCGGTGCCGCTGGCCGACCGGCGCAACCTGCTCTTCACGGGCACCGACATCGGCACCGGCGAGGTGTTCGGCGTCGTGACCGCCACCGGCATGCGCACCGAACTCGGACGCATCGCCCAGCTGAGCGATCAGGCTCCGACGACCCCCAGCCCGCTGCAGCGTGAGATGTCGACGATCGCACGCGTGATCGGAATCACGGTCGCCGTACTCGCAGCCGTGCTGCTGGTCTTCGCCGTGATCGCACAGATGCCCTTTCGCGAGGCGCTGCTGTTCGCCGTGGGGCTCGCCTGTGCGCTCGTGCCACAGGGTCTGCCCGCCGAGGTGAACACAGCCCTTGCGCAGGCCTCAGAGGTGCTCGCGCGTCGCCGTGCGCTGGTCAAGAAGCTCAGCGCGGTCGAGACGCTGGGCGCGACGCACGTCATCTGCACGGACAAGACCGGGACGCTGACCCGCAACGAGATGACCGTGGTCAGCGCCGAGATCGGCTTCGCGCCGTTCACGGTCACCGGCAGCGGCTACGCGCCCACCGGCGAGGTCCACGACGCGCACGGCGCCCGTCTCACCCCGACGCATTGGCAGCGCACGTTCGCCGAGACCGGCGTGCTGGCCAGCAACGCTCGCCTGCTGCCGCCCGATGACGAGCATCCCGACTGGCACGTGCTCGGCGACCCCACCGAGGGCGCGCTGCTGCCCTTCGCCGTCAAGGCCGGTGTCGACCTCGACCAGCTGCAGCACGACCGCGTCGAAGAGCACGAGCTGCCCTTCGACTCAGAACGCAAACGGATGACCTCGGTGCGTCGCGTGGTCGGGGCGAGCCCGACCCGCCACATCGCCTACGTCAAGGGCGCGCCGGAGTCGATGCTCGACGTGTGCACGCGGGTGCTCGACGGCGACACCGTGCGCCCGATCACCGACGACGATCGGCGTCGTTTTCTCGACGCTCAGCGTCAGGCCGCCGGGCAGGCGCTGCGCAACCTGGCCTTCGCCGTGCGCGACGTGACCTCGCTCGTCGCAGCGGCATCCGCCGACCCGGCCGACTCAGCCGACTCAGCCGACTCGACGCTCTCGACGCTCGGCATCGACGACATCGAGCACGACCTGCTGCTGCTCGGGTTCGTGAGCATGCGAGACCCGCTGCGCGACGAGGTGCCCGACGCGATGGCCGAGACACGAGCCGCCGGCATCAATGTGAGCATCGTGACCGGCGACTCGGCGCTCACTGCCGGCGCGATCGCCAAGATGGCCGGACTCGCCGACCAGGCCGGCCACCTCGCCGTGGTGACCGGAGACCAGCTGCACGCCATGCCCGACGCCGAGGTGCTGCGGCACGCACTGGGTGGAGGCGTGGTGTTCAGCCGGGTGGCTCCCGAAGACAAGATGCGCATCGTGAACCTGGTGCGCGACAGCGGTCACGTGGTCGCGGTGACCGGCGACGGCATCAACGACGCGCCCGCACTGCGCAGCGCCAACATCGGGGTGGCCATGGGACGCACCGGCACCGACGTTGCCAAGCAGGCGGCCGAGGTCGTGCTGCTCGACGACAGCTTCGCCACCCTCGTGCACGCCATCGGGCAGGGACGCACGATCTACACGAACATCTCTCGCGGCGTGCTCAGCTGCCTCACCTCGAACGTGGGCGAGTTCGTGGTCAACATGATCAGCCTGGCGCTGACGACGCTGCTGGGCATGCCGCTCGCGATCAACGTGCTGCAGATCCTGGCAGTCGACGTGCTCGGCGAGATCATCCCGATCTCGGCGCTCGGCTCCGACCGCGCCGAGGGCGAGAACATGCGCCGGCCGCCGCGCGACCCGAAGGCCCGCATTCTGCAGGGGCACTCGATCACCGATGTCGTGTTCAGCGGCACGGTCATGGGCGTGCTCGCCGCGCTCGCCTATCTGGTCGCCTACCCGCTGCAGGGCCTCGGACTCGGCGAGGGCAGCGCGACGCAGATCGCTGCGGCCACAACGGTGACCTACGCCACGATTCTGCTCACGCAGCTGGTCAACATCATGCATCGTCGCAGCGTGCACGGCATCTTCAGCCGACACCAGCTGACCAACCGATGGTTCTGGCTGTCATGCCTGCTCGCGATCGCCGTGATGCTCGTGATCGTCTACGTACCGTTCGTCGGCGCTTTCTTCGGCACCGCGCCACTGTCACCGCTGCTCTGGCTGCCGCCGATCGCCGCGATGATCGTGATGGGCCTGGCCCGCGAGGGCTTCGCTCGTGTCAGCGGACATCGGGTGTGAGCGCCGTCTGCGTCTTCGGCAGATGTTGCCGCAGCGTTGTCACGGGCGGATCTGATGGGAATGACGAAGGCCCTGCTCCCCAGTGATTCTGCGGGGTGCAGGGCCTTGCATGTGCTGTAGCTGGGGAGGGGATCGAAACCAATGCGCGATCTGGTGCCATTCAACGAGACCGCTATAGCCCAGTGTTTAGGCGGATCTTCGATTTCTGACGATCACGGTGAGACACGGTAATTCCGATTAGATGTTGCGGAATTGTTGTGGCACGAGGGCTCGCGCCCGCGCGCGCGGGGGTCAGTGTAGCCGGATCAGTTGCGGTTAGCGCAACTGATTCTCGCGCCCGCGCGCGCGGGGGTCAGTGACACTTCTGTTCCCGGGAACAGAAGTGATGGGGCTCGCGCCCGCGCGCGCGAGGGTCAGGATCAGTGCGTGTCTCGACGTGGGGAATTTCCCCAGTCGGCTCCGCGCGCGCGAGGGTCAGGGGGTGTATTCAATCCACACCCCATGGCGGAGAGAGATCTCTCCGCGCGCGTGAAGCAGGCCAGATGATCATTTTGCGGGGTCGCGCAAAATGGTCTCCGCGCGCGTGAAGCAGGCATAGCTTCTGTTCCCGGGAACTAGAGCTATCAACCACCCGCCCCGCGCGCGTGAAGCAGGCAGAGAGTGGCCCC
Source organism: Pseudoclavibacter sp. CFCC 13611 (assembly GCF_008831225.1). Taxonomy (NCBI): domain Bacteria; kingdom Bacillati; phylum Actinomycetota; class Actinomycetes; order Micrococcales; family Microbacteriaceae; genus Pseudoclavibacter; species Pseudoclavibacter sp. CFCC 13611. The sequence goes on from NZ_WBKE01000003.1 coordinate 222,191, forward strand.
GACGTGCAGAAAGGAGTGAAGATCACGTCGGGGCCGTTACGAGGCGGGAACCCTCCGCCCCGGCTTGAGTGGTCAGCCGGTCACGTTCTCGAGGTTCACGACTCGAGACGGACGCCAGCCAGACCACGGGTTTATGTCAGCAGCGGGCTCACCAGTCACCGACCAGGTCTGGTCACCCTTGCGAATGCGGTCACCGGCCTGCACGTCAGCGTCGGGGCTCTCCAGCACCAGCTGTTTCGTGGTGATGATCTGCGCGCGCACAGGGTCGGATTGCTCCAGGCTCTGCTGCGAGGCGAAGAAGCCGTAGACCTCGAGCTCGTCAGGGTGCGCCCAGTCCATGCCGATGACCGTCTCGGGGTCGTACGGGTCGGTCAGGAGGCCGGCCCGCAGCCGGGTGAATACCTCTGCGCGCGGGAACCTCACGAGGCCCGCCTGCGGTAGTTGTTCAGCACGGTCTGCTCGAACAGGCTCAGCCCCTCGAACACCGTCTGCCGGATCGACGCCCCGTTCACCGACTGGGTGATGATGCCCTGCGGGTTCTGGGTGAGCCTGGCGGTCGCTGAGACGATCACTGCCGCGATGCCGTCGGTGGGTTCGTCGAGCTGCGTTGCCTGGTTGCGGGTGAAGCCCCGACCGCGCGTGTACTCGCGGATCAGCTCGGCCACGATGGGCAGGTGCACTGCAGCTGCGGCTTTCAGCCGCTGGTCGTCGGGCTCGCCGAGGAACGCCGCCACCTGGTCTGCGGTCGGGGCTGCCATCAGGCCACCGTGATGCCGTCGAGGCGCACGATCGCCTCTGGGTTCAGCGGTGCGGCGTCGTAGCGTGCGGTCACGCGGATCGCCTGCTGGTCGTAGTCGCCGAACGTCTGATCGAGGATCTTCACGGCCGGTTCCTGGTCGCGGGCGACGGCGATCTGTGAGAAGTCGGCGAGCACGGCCTGCGTGGTCGGGTTCTCACCGGTGGTCTTCGGGATGCGGTCGGTCACGACGACTGGTGTGCCGAACAGTCGGAACACGCCGTCCTGCGTGGGGTCTGGCTGCAGCTGGTAGCGGTCCTGCTTGTCCTTGATCTTGCGCAGGGCGACGAACGTCTCGGGCCGCACGAACCATTTGGCGGCGGCAGTGTTCACGTTCGCTGCGAGGAGCTTGCCCCAGGCGTCGAGCAGCACGTCGAAGCCGATCGCGCCGACGCTGTCGATCTCCTGGACGTCTTCGTAGTTGAGCAGGCCGATCGGGGTGGTGCGATGACCGCCCACGACGTCACCGGTGCCGGCGAACAGCTGGTGGTCGAGCTTCGCAGCCACGTCCTTCACGAGGCGATCCTTGAGGATCGAGTCGAGGGAGAGCAGCGACTGGCGCGCCAGTTCGTTCGAGTACCGTGTCAGCGTCTTCAGGCTCTTGATGGTCGAGGGCAGCAGGATCAGTTCGCCGAAGTCGACGTCGACCTCGTCGATCTGTTCGTTCTCACCGTGCCAGCTCGGGTCGGTGGTGCCGGTGAGCTTCGGGATGCGGATCTGGTTGCCGCCTGCAGTGTCGAAGACACGAGGGCCGGAGGCGAGGAAGACGCTCGCGGCCTCGAGGGGCTCGACGAGGATCTTCTGAACCTGCTCAGCGGTCAGCTCTGGGTGAAGGGTGGTGGATCCAGCCATGATGATTGTCCTAACGGTCTGAAGTGCGCAGTAGTGCGCGAATGGTGATGTGTCAGATACGTCAGGACGCCAGGCCCTCAAACGAGAATACCCACCGGGGTATCAATATGATACCACCACGGCGGGCATCAGGTGCGAGATCTCTCGCAGGTGAGTCAGGCGTAGCCGCGCACCTGACCAGGCTTCGGGTCTTCGCCCGGCCCCCACCAGTCCTGCACCTTCTCGCCAAGGCCTTCTTCGGGGTCGTCATAGTAGTGCGCGACTTTCTCCGGGTCGAGCTTGGCCGTGCAGACGAGGAACTGCAAGTCTCGCCCGATCGCGTCTATCTTCGACTCGATTCTCTTCTGGTTGCGCAGCACCACGCGCAGATCATCCTCAACGTCACTCATGGTTATGCTCCTCTCTTCAGCAGCCCGGATAGGCTGACACTATCTGCACCCGCTGACACGCCCTGCCCGATGCTGCCCTGGGGCTTGCGTGACGCGAGGTGCGGCTTCTTCTCCAGCAGCGCGTCGATAGCTGCCGTGAGCGCGTCCGGGTCGGCCAGGAGGGCCTCGTCGAACGGCAGGTCTGTGGGGTCTTGCAGACGCCCCGTGGCGGCCACCAGAGCCTCCTGCAGGCGTTGGGCGATCTCGTCACGGTCTTTGGCCTTGTCGCGGTAGCCGGCGGCTTCCTTGCGGAGATCCTCGACGTAGGCTCGCGGGAACGTATCAGGCTCTGTGCCCTCATCTGAAATGAGGGCATCGTCGGTGGGATGGTGATCGGCCACCTCATCGGTGGGATCGGCAGCACCGACGTCAGGGGGTAGTGAATCGCCACCCCCTTGCGTGGGATACGCCTGGCGTACCTCATCCTGTTCAGGGGTACACACTTCTGCGCCCCCTTCATCTGGCTTGGTGATCTCGCTCATGCTGCGTTCCTTTCATCGTCAGGTGTTGTCGGTTGTGTCAGGGCAGCCTCGGCGAGGCGTGCCTGGTGGATCTTCTCGATCTGCGAGGGCGTGTACCCCATCGGATCGGCAAGCACCGCCTCAAGCGGCACACCGATGCCCTGGAGCTTCGCGGCCGCGTCAGCGACCTGCGCCGGCGTACGGGTGTCAGGGGCCGCCCAGATCGTCTCGTAGTCGACCACTGCCGCGCCCTGCACCTTGCGGATCAGATCGGCGACCTTCGCCCATGAGCGGCCGAACGTGCGCTGCCTGCCGATAACCTTCGCCACCAGTGACGCCTCAGCCGACCGGATCGAGTCAGCCGACGGCGGCTGGTCACCGTTCAAGCCGAGATAGTGCGGCGGCAGACCGGAGATCGCACCGATCTGCTGCGTGATCGTGGCGACCAGCTGCGTGTACGACGACAGGCTCGCCGGGTCGAACTGCCCGAACTTCGTATCGGGCGACTCAGACTGCCAGACACGGTTCTGCTCGTTGCTGAACGGGTTGATCGGGTTGCCGTCCTCGTCTTCGGCGATCTCCAGCCCCGTCACCCAGCGGCGTGGCCGGGCGAAGTACTCGGAAGACACCATCGAATCGGACATGATCTTGTTCAAGGCGTCGGCGAGATCCAGAATGTCGGCCATCTCCGAGACGCCCTCGAGATCCAGCAGCCGAGTCTTGTTCGTGATCTGCACCACGGGCGGCTCGCCCAGCGGGTTCGGGATGCGCTCCACGACCTGCAGCGAATACTCCTTGCCGCGCAGCCTGGTAATCGTGTCGGCCGCGTACAGCACCGCGTTCGTGGTGACGCCGTCGTCTTCCTTCCAGAGCTTCAGAGCGGCCTGCAGCCGCCCCGTGGCCGGGTCGTGGATCGCGGTCACCTGCTGCGGGCTCTCCACCGTCACCAGCGGGTCACCAGCGTCGTCTACCCAGACGATCACGTAACTGCGGCCGTAGGTCAGCGCGTCGACGTGCGCCAGATGCGCCTGCTCCTCGAGATCGTTCGCCTGCCAGACGCGCCAGAGATCCTTGTCTGCCTCGTCAGAGCCGAACGCTTGGAAACCCGCCACCTGCAGGCGCTCCGCGATCGACGTCACCGCCAGCTTCGGGAAGTTCACCCCCAGCGTGCGCAGACGGTTGCCCAGAGCCGCCTTCGAGTCCGGCGACAGGAACGCCTGCGGCTGCCGGCCCGCATAGTACATATCGAGCTGTGCCAGCCCTCCCTGGGCTGCCTGCAGCTTCTCTCTCAACTTCTCCAGCGTGGTCACCATGCAGCAACCCTCCGTTTCTTCTTCTTGCTATGGAATTGCGCTCGGTCGAACGCGATGACCGCCGTCACAGCGGCGTCGATCTTGCGTGGGCTGTTGCGTTTGTCCTTGCGGATGATCGCGCCCACAGCGGTCTGCTCGGCGACGACATGGCCCATGTGAGCCGACAGTGTGCGGTCGCCGTCGTGGTGTATCAGGCCGTCCATCACAGCCGCGTAGAAGCGGTCAGAGGCCGGTGCCATACGTGCCTTGTACGCGGTGTTGTACTCAATGACGTGCCGCTCGCCGAACTTCTTCGCCCAGTCCTCCAGCTCTGAACGCCAGCCCCACGGGTCAGCGGCCAGCTCCACCACGTCGTAGCGTTCGAAGCACTCCGCAACCGTCTCCGTCACCTCATGGCGAGGAACACGCCAACCCGGATCGTTCGGGTTCGACCAGACCGCGATCGGCGCCACGAAACCATCCATCGTGCACGCCACCAGCGCGGTCGAATCACCAGACGCCGAACCATCGAAACCCAGAGTGATCTTCTCCCCTGGCTGCAGCTGCCGATCGACCGCCAGCTTGTCCCACACCCCGAACGGCAGCCACGTGTCAGCAGCACCAACCCACTGCCCCAGCCGGTACCGTCTGAAAGCGGCCTCGCGCATCGTCTTCGCCACCGACAACAGACCATCAGCGGTCAAGAAGTCACCCAGCGCCGGGTTCGCCTTCGCCCACTGGTCATGGTCGAGAATGTCGCACCCGGTATCAGCCGCGAACTCCCTGAAGTAGAACTGCGGATCATCGCCCTTGCGGCCGTGCTGCACCAGCTCCCACATCACCGACTCCTGCGAATCAGACGGCGTCGAAATCGCCAACGTCAGAGACTGCGGGCGCTTACCAGCCACCGACGTGGCCGCCTCCCAGTCCTCAGTCGAGACCGTGTGCAACTCATCCACGATCAGCAACGACGGGTCATAGCCCTGCAACGCAGCAACCGTCGACGCCGCCGTGACCATCTCCCCACCGGTGTGCGGAACCTTGATCGAATGCTGCAGCAGATGAGCACGCGCGGCCAACTCCGGCGACAACTCGATCATGCGCTGCGCGATCTTCAACGTATGCCGAGCCACCTGCTCCGTACCCGCAGCGACCATCACCTGCGGGCTCACCGTCTCAGAAGCGAACAGCTCATACAGCGCCAGAACAGCCGCCAGCGTCGTCTTCCCATTGCCGCGAGGCAAAGACACCAGGCCAGTCCGAGGCCGGCCCCCACGGTACGGAAACAGCCCCTTCACGATCTCCACCTGCCACGGCCGCAACTTGAACGGCTCGCCAGCCCCCGCACCCTTCGGCACCACCACGAACTCCTGCGCGAACCGCACCAAACGACGCCAGCCAGGCCCCGGCCAGCCCGCAAAGTCCAGCGGATCAGCCGAGATCGCGCCCTTAGCGCCTGCCCTTGCCATGTCGCACCTCCTCACGAATGGTTGTATCTACAAATTGTGTAGATGAAGAAGCCTGCGCGCGGGGGGTGGTGGGGTCGGGGTCGAGGGTCATCCCCCCTGGGTAGCTGGCGGCACCGGTGCCGTGTCGTTGTTTCCAGTCGTCTCGGCCGTCGGCTTTGCCCTTCTTCGCGTTGCAGCTGCGGCAGAGCACGTCGACGTCTTCGAGTGTCCTTGCGGGCCAGTGCAGGTGGTCTGTTGTGAGGTCGTGGTGTGTTCCACAGTGGGAGCACCAGGGCTGCAGTTTGCGGGCTCGTTTAGATAGGCGTTGCCAGGCTGAGTCGTAGCCTCGTTGTTCTCGTGGTGCTTTGTCTCGGTGTCGTGCTGGTAGTTGGTGGTCTGAGCAGCGTGCGTGCTCGGTGGGTTCGCCACAGACTGCGCAGGTCTTCAACATGTTGTGCGCTCCTTGGCTTCGATCTTGTCGGCGGTGTCGTGCAGCAGGTCGGCGACGTAGCGTGCTTGGTCTGGTGTCATGTGCATGATCGTCGTGCCGACGTGCAGCATCACTCGCTTGCCCTTGATCGTCGTGAAGAATGGCGCGGCCTTCTTCGACTTCACGATGCGCTCCCATCCATCGGCTGATACTGTTCCTGCTCTTCCGGCCACGCTTTGTCGTACTGCTCCTGCGAGATCTGCTCACCGGTCTCAGCGTTCACGTAGGTGTTTGCGTGCAGTGGAACCACGTTGTCTGCATCTCTCTTTCGTCCTTGCCTGTCCTTGCCTTGCCTCGCCTCGCCTTGCCTAGGGGATTCCGCAGACATGTCACGTGACATGTCCCGTGACTCCTGTGCACGTTCTCTCGCACGCTGTCTCGCCTTGCGGTCACGATCGTTCGCCTTGCGTGAGAAGTAGGCCTCGAGCTCGGCTTTGCTGCTCTGCGTCTTGGCGAAGTCGATGATCTGCCACGAGTTGTCGTCGAGTTCTTCCCAGAGATCACTGATGACGAGCGTTCTGATGCTGGTCTGGTTGAAGCCCGGCACGAACATGAGGTCGGCTCGGGTGATCTTCCCGTCAGTCATGTTCGACACCGCCCAGGTCAGCGAGGTCACGAAGTCCCTGAAGCCCTCGGCAGGCAGAGCCATGACGCGTCGGTCCATGAGCCAGCGATCTGGAAATCTCGCATCTGCCATGGCGTGCCTCCTTTCTGGTACTGGTGGAGGGTGTCCATTGAGCGGACACCCTCCGGGGTTACTGCTGGGCGTTGAGGTGCAGTGCTTGCGCACCGGCGATGATGAACACGATGACTGCTGCGGTCTCGGCGATCGGGATGACGGCCACCACTCGGATGATGGTCAGGACGGCCAGGACGGCGACGAGGATCAGCAGGCGTCTCACTCGGCACCACCGCCTGCACGTTCAGCTGCGATAGCCCGGTACAGGTCGCCGATGGTGTTCGCCCCGTACTTGGCCATGAGTGCCTGGAGGTTCTGCACGCCTTGGCTGAGTTCGGCGCGTTCCTCGTCCGTGTACTTCTCGTCGATACGTTCGCGTGTCACAGTCCACCGCCTATGCCGTCGTGCTGGGGTTCGGCGCAGTAGTCCGTGGATCTGCGTACTCGAGTGGTCGGGGCGTCCTCTTGGTCGATGCGTTCGAGATGATCCGTGAGCGCGTCCACGAGGTTGTGCAGATCAGCGGTTGTCATCTCCCCGTCTCGATCATCATGGTGCACCCACGTGGTCATCTCACCCTTGTCAGTCACGACGCCAGTGCCAACGTGGAATGAGAGTGACTGCGACGTTTCGATACCGGTTCCACGGCCATACCAGAACACCACGGTGGCTTCACCACCAACGATGTCGAACGACACGTCGGCCTGCTCAGCCCAGGCCGGAAGGTCGCCGATCCATGGTTGCGTGGTGTCGAGTGGAGTCCAGACGTACTGCCGATATGCCTTGCGTAGCGCTGCGACTGGCGGCTCACCATCGGTGAAGCCCATGCCTGCATTCGTGAGCGCTTCCTCAAGCTCTGCACGCTCGAGGCTGTTAGGCCGGAAGTCGCCGTTCAGCTGCGCGTAGGCGCGACGCGCGCTCTTGAGCAGTGAACTGTAGTGTGCACTGATCTCTTCTGGCACGAGTTCGACACTGCGATATACTGTGGTCATTGGATTGTTGCCCTCTCTAGGTGTTTCGATCTCTGCCCCGGTTTTAGGTGTTGGCGCACCTGCTGCTCTTGCAGCGCCGGGGTTTTTCTCTGCCTCGTTAGTCATGCGGCCCCCTCGGCGGTGCCGTGACGTTCGGTGCTCTCCAGCCATTCCCAGACCTTCGATTCCCGGTACAGCACGCGCTTCGGTGACGGCTTCAGGAATGCCGGCCCCTGCCCCTTGAACCGCAGACCCGCCCAATAGTTCGGCGTGGTGCCCGGTACCAATTCACAGAGCGCTTTCGGTGTCAGTAGTCGGTCGTTCATATTCCCTCCAAGTGGACAGCCACTAGATTCTTTCCTAGTGGACGATCACTAGCATACATCTTTTCTGGTGAGCGGCAACTAGATTTCGCCTAGACTCGATTTATGACCACGAGAGACGACAAGATAGGCGCAAACTTGGCGCGTTTGCGCGGGAATGTATCGCAAGAAGGGCTTGCGAAAGCGATGCGAGATCGTGGGTATCGCTGGTCGCAGGCGACCGTATGGGCCATTGAAAAGGGAGAGCGCCCCCTGCGGCTATCCGAGGCCGAAGACGCGACAGCAATCTTGGGGAAGTCTGTGCAGGATCTCACAGCATCCGAAGCGATCGTCGCCCTCAAGTACGCGGCATCCGAGGTACGACGGCATCATGGCGCCGTGAGCGATGCCTTGCAACAGCTCTTTCAGGATGAACTGACTCTTGCTTCCGCTTTGGATGTCTACTTGCTGCACGACGAAGTGACTGAGGAAGAAGCTGAGAGGATCTATCGAGAAGCGACAGTGGTTACTCCATCCATGATCGCCTCATCCGAAGTCGACAAATTTCTTGATCTACTGCGCCACACGATGTCCGATGGCCAGAGACGAAAAGCTCCCTTCATCTACCGCAAACGCCTCTTGGGGGCCTACGAAATCGAAAAACACCTCCAAGAACGAACTGACGAGTACATTGCAAGCAAGCGCACCCCACACCACGACTAATGCCGATCTACTCCTACACCTTGACCGACGGCTCGAAACGGTACCGGGTCGTCTACCGCAAGCCGGATCATAAACAGCAGTCGAAGTACGGGTTCAAGCGCAAGGCTGACGCGGTGGCCTTCGAGGCGAGTGTCGTCGTGGACAAGGCCACGGGGAAGTTCATTCCGGTCGAGCGCGGCCGGATCACGATCGGGCAGCTCGGCCCCGACTGGTTGGCCGGCAAGAAGTATCTGAAGATCTCGGCGTACAAGCCGCTCGAATCGTCATGGCGTACGCATGTCGAACCGGTCTGGGGTGACGTGCGGCTGATGGATCTTGAGCACTCGGCGATACAGTCCTGGGTCTCTGAGCTGGCGTCCAGGCGGTCACCAACGGTCGTTCTGCGGGCCTTCGGTGTGCTGCATGGCATCATCACCACTGCGGTGCTCGACAAGCGGCTCAGCGCCGATCCTGCGGCCCGTGTGAGCCTGCCGAAGAAGATCAGACGCAAGCACGTCTATCTGACGCATGAGCAGGTCGGCGCGCTGGCCGCTGCTGGCGGTGAGCACACCCTGCTGCTGTTGGTGCTCGCCTACTGCGGGCTGCGCTGGGGCGAGGCTATCGCGCTGCGCCCGTCAGACGTGGACTTCGATCGTGGCCGCATCCAGGTGACTCGCAACGCGGTCGAGGTCGGCGCGAATATCTACGTCGGTTCACCAAAGACGTACGAGAATCGTTCGGTGCCGGTGCCTGCTGCGATCCTGCAGGCTATCCAGCGACGTGCCGAAGGCCTCGATGATGAGGCGCTACTCTTCCCGAACCGATGGGGCCACTTCCTGCGACGGCCTGGCACGAGCGCGAAGGATCGGTCTTGGTATAAGACGGCGCTTGCGAAGGCGGGCCTTCCGTCGATGACGATTCACGACCTGCGGCATACTGCGGCTAGCTTGGCGATCTCGGCCGGCGCGAACGTGAAGGCGGTGCAGCGGATGCTCGGGCACAGCTCGGCGGCGGTGACGCTCGATGTGTACGCCGACCTGTTCGATGACGACCTCGACGCCGTTTCTGATGCCATGAACGCGGCCATAATTTCCGCAAATGTTGTGCCCAGTGTTGTGGCGTCGCTTTCTGCGGGGAATGACGAAGGCCCTGCTCCCCAGTGATTCTGCGGGGTGCAGGGCCTTGCATGTGTTGTAGCTGGGGAGGGGATCGAACCCTCGACCTCACGATTATGAGTCGTGCGCTCTTACCATCTGAGCTACCCAGCCATGGATACGGTGATCTCAGCGGCACGATGACACGCCTGATCGCAACCAAAGTACTCTAGCATTCGGCTTTCAGTGCAGGCAAGTCTGGGCCCCTTGGCGAGCAGCGAACTCTGCCGCCGCAGAGCGCCGACCCACACTCAGAAAGCTCGGCCAGGCACATCACAGATGTGGGGCCGGTTCCTGGACGGAACCGGCCCCACGCTGTCTGCGATCAGCTCACAGACTCACCTGCTGGATACCGCTCAGTTGGCCGACTTGCTGCGATTGCGCCGTGCCAACGCCACGACTCCGCCGCCCAGCAGCAGCAGGATCATGCCAGCGATGCCGCCGATGCCGTCAAGACCCGTACGTGCGAGCCCTGACTGCTGACGCTCTGCATAGAAGGGATCCTCGTCAGTCACCGTCTGACCGGTGATCACGCCGACTCCCGTCACGGTAGCGCTGTCAGCGTGCAGGTCGCCGGCGACAAGACCGGTGATCTGCCCGCGGCACTCGAACGATGCACGAACCTCGAAGACGCCGGCCCACGAGGTGCCAGTGCTGCCGTCGGGGAAGGTGCAGACGATGTTCTGAACCTTCGCGCCGCCCTTGATGACCGAGTCAGAGAGCTTCACATCTTTCAGGCCCTCGTCGCCGTTGTTCGTCACCGTGAACTTCAGGTCGCGCGTGTCTGCGTTCACGATCACCTTGTCAGACTCGGTGTCTGCGTCGTTGCCGTCGGTATCGGTCTTCTCAAGATCGATGCTCGGCTTCGGCGTGCGAGCGTGGTACTCGTTCACATCGGTCACGGGCACGCCCGACCAACGGCCGTCGCCCACGACGGTCGCCGCGTCTGCGTGATCGTCACCCGATTTGACTCCCGAGAGCTTTGCCGTGCAGTCGAACTTCTCGCCGACCTTCAGCGGCCCGGCCCATGAGGTTCCCTGTGTGCCATCGGGGAAGGTGCAGACCAAGTCGGTCACGGTCGCATCTCCCTGGGTGATGGCGTCAGAGATCTTCAGGTTGACCAGCTCTTCGTCACCGGTGTTGGTGATGGTGAAGCGCAGGTCGGTGTCTCCGCTCGGCAGAGCAGCAGCGTCTTGGGCTGTGTCTGCGTCGTTACCGTTGACGTCGTACTTCTTGATCTCGACGGTCGGCGTCGTCGGGACGAAACCGAAGTCGAGTGTGAGGTCTTCGTCGCCGGGGGCGTTCAGACCCTCTGAAGAAGCAGACCCTGTCGAGGAGTCGTCAGCGCGATCAGTGCCGGCAGCGTCGGGCTGCGTCGGTGAGTACTTGCCCAGCGTCTCTGGCTGTCCGTCCTTGTCGAGCACCACAGTGTAGTGCTGGCCTGGAGCGAGCGTCGGAAGATTCGCGAACTCGTAGTACCCGTCGTCATTCGTCTTGACCGGACCGACCGGGTTGCCGTTGACGTCAGTCACCTGCTTGCCGTCAGGGCCGACCAACGTCAGGGTGACGTTCGGAATGCCCTTCTCGCCTTCGTCCTGCTTGCCGTTCTTGTCGGCGTCGAACCAGACGTAGTCACCGACCTTGACCTTGGGCATGAAGCCGAAGTCAAGGCTGCGATCTTCGGCGCCCGGCGTCGAGAGATCCTTGATCGAAGAGGCCTGGCCCGTCGATGAGTCTTTCTCACGGTCTGACCCCGCACCTGGTTTGGTGGGAAGGTACTTGTCGAGGACGGACTTCGTCTGCTCGTCGTCGGACTTGATCTTCGTGACGTATTTGCCAGCCGGTGACGGCAGGCTCGGCAGGTTCGGGAAGAGGTAGGCACCCTTGTCGTCTGTGCGCTGCGCAGCGACCGGGGTTCCGTCAGGGTACGTGGCCGGAATCAGCGTGCCGTCAGGCCCCTCGACGAACAGCTCGATGAGCACGCCGGGAATGCCCGGCTCACCCTCGGTCTGCAGACCGTCGCGGTTGTCATCCTGCCAGACATAGTCACCGACGCTGACGCTGCCGACGAACCCGAAGTCGAGCGACGAGTCACGCTGCTCGTTCTGGTCGAGCGCGGGCTGGCCGTCTTCGCCTGTGGTCGCCTGTGCCGTGGACGAATCCTTGGCGCGGTCGTCTCCGACTGCCTTCTTCGTCGGCTGGTAGGCCTTCAATGCGTCCTGCGCATTGTCGACGTGCACCTGGTACTTCTTGCCGTCGGTCAGGACCGGCAGCAGGCTGAAGTCGTAGGCGCCGTTGGCATCAGTCGTGACCTCGGAGACATCCTTGCCGTTCACGTCCTTGACGGCGTTGCCGTCTTGGTCGGTGATGGTCAGCTTGACTCCGGGGATCCCCTTCTCGCCGTCGTTCTGGATGCCATCGCCGTTCTGGTCGAACCAGACGTAGTCACCCACTGAGACAGCCGGCTTGACGAATCCGGCGTCAAGGCTGTGATCGACGAGGTGGTCGGCCGTGATCTTGACCGTCTCAGACGGCACGTTCAAGCCGGGAACATCTGAGTCTTTCTCGTTGTCACCGCCCTGGTCAGCCTTGGTCGTGACGTAGCCCTCAGGACCCTCGACAACCTTCACCTTCCAGTCGCCGACCGGAACCTCGAACTTGTACAGACCGTTCGAGTCGGTCGTGGCCGTGACGGGGTTGCCGTCGACGTCTTTCACCTCGTTGCCGTTGCCGTCGAGCAGCTGGAACTTCACACCCTCGACCGGCTTCTCGCCGGCATCCTGGATGCCGTCGCGGTTCGCGTCGTACCAGGCGTAGTCACCGATCTCGCCGAGCACAGAGCGAATGGAGACCTTGGGTGCCTCTGCAGGCAGCAGATCACGTTCGCTCGTGCTGGTGCGGAAGGCGAGGTTGTTCCATGCGTACTCGGTGTCGCTGCCCGTCTGCTGCGCAGGATGCGGAACCCCGAACTGGAACTGAGGAATGTCAGCCCGGTAGTCGAGATTGAGCTCCTGACCCGGTGTCAGCTCATCGATCGTGTACTTCAGAGCACGAACGTCAGCAGGGTTGGCGGGCAGCTGGTCGCTCCAGTTGTCATCGCCGCCTGAGACCCCGAGCTCTGGACGAGTCGGGTTGTTCGACGTAGAGTACTGCACTTTCACACCAGCCGGAAGCTGACCGGTGAGCTCGCGGAACTTCACGTCGAACTGCGAGCCGCGATCCTGACCTGCCAGGGTGCTGCCGATGGCCTTGTCACCTGCGTACGGAAGCACGTCGTAGACGACCGTGTTCTGCAGAGGAGTGGTTCCGCCATTGTTCACCTTGAGGCGATAGTCGACCGCGGTGCCCGAGTTGTCAGTGCTGGCGGCTGAGACCGCTGCGCTCGACCAGTCCTGGCCCGAAGGCTGGTTGTCGATGCCGTGGTCCTCGCCGACGGTGCCCTTGACCTGCTTCTGAATCGTGGCTCCGCTGGTCGCCTGAACCGTCCAGGTGGTCGTCGAGGCAGCCACTCTGTCGGACGTCTGACCGTCGCCGTTCACGTCGTACTTGTCGTTGTCGTTGCCGCCGTTTGAGATGGACGCATTCTGGTCGTAGAGCGCGACATACTGCGCGTCTTCGGCAGAGTGGGCACCGGCCGAAGCCGCCACGCTCACCTTGGTGTCAAACGTCAGCGATGCCGTCTCTTGAGTCGGGAAATCGCTGTCGAACTTCCATGAAAGCGTGGTGCGCTGCTGGCCGTTGACCGTCTTCTGACCGATCTCTGGCTCGCCGGGCGCGGTCACCCCCGCGGGCACTGATGCCCACTTTGTGCTGCCGGGAACGTAGTCGAGCCCTGCTGGCAGCACATCGGTGATGCCGGGCTTGATCTTGCGGTCTTCGGGAATGGTCGCATTGACGCTGGCATCGATCTTCCAGGTCACGGTGTCGCCGATCGCGAGCTTCGAGACGTCGCCCTGAGCCGACTTGCTGATCTGCATGTCGACAGTGGCATCGTCGAACTGCTGCACTCGAGGCTCGGAGCCGGCCGAAGTCTTGCCGTTGCCGACGGGGTTCTGCCCCTTGGCCGAAGCTGGGTCAGATGCGTCAGTCATCTTCTGCGGATCGTTCGACGCAATCACCGATTCGGTGTTCGTCTGCGCCTTGAGCCCGGACTGCGCGAACGCAGACGTGCTGGTGCCCCACAGCGAGTAGTTATTACCACCCATGTTGTTCGGCTGATTGCGGTAGTGCACCACGAAGTCGGTCACGATTGCGTCATCGGCGAGTCCGAAGGAGGGCGCACCCTGCGCAGCCGTGCTGCCGTACATGTAGAGATATGCGTAGCCTTTGCTGCCGCTGTCTCCGACGTTGACTGTGCCCTGCTGCGACAGCCCCTGATCGAAGTACTCGATCTTCGACTTGTGCTGGCCGTTCTCGAGATAGGTGATCTCGACCGCTGCGACGTTCGAGATCGACTCGGGCTGCAACGTGCTGTTACGGAAGAAGATGCGGTCGAGTCTGTACGAGGGGTTGTTGCACAACGGGGCGTCGGCATCTTTGTCTGGCATGCCCCACGGCGTCAGTCTGCCGTCGGCGCCGAAGTTATAGGGGCTCTGGTAGGTGTCACCGCCCCAGGCGTAGGCGAGCGACTCGTTGCCCTTTTTGCCGAGAGGTGACTTCGCCTCGGTGTTGCCGTTCTGGTCGGGGGCCAGGCAGGGAAGGCGATCCATATCGCTTACCCACCGAAGCTCCTTATCGTAGTCAGGGTAGACCTTGGAGTCGCCCTGCCATGAGCCGGCCATCGTCCAGCCCCACTCTTTGGTGGTACTCGTCGTGGGGACCTTGCCGACGGTCGTGTTGTTCGAGTCGGTACCGGCCCCTGCTTCGTCGTTCGTGCGCTTCCACGTGACAGCGATCAGCTGACCATATGAGCCACCGCCGGGCCGAGCGAAGGCGTGCTTCAGAGCCGACTGGCCGCTGATCATCGTGCCGCTGATCGTCTGCGCAGTCGCATCCAGGGTGTTGGTGACGTCATTGGTTGGGTTGGGGTCATCCTGGCTCGCCGGCGCCAGAATATCGTTCGAGTAGGTGACCTGCACACGCCGCGTCACCGGCTCAGACGACTGCCCGCAGCGAGTGAGGGTCTGGCCGTCAAGATCGATGTCGTACTTCATCTGTACGGCATTCTGCCCGTCGAGCTGGATGACGGACGGCTGTGTGACCGTGTCACCGGCCTGCTTCGAGAGGTCTTCGACCTTGATCGTGTCAGCCGTGATGCGCTTCTTCGAGTCGGTCACGGTATCGGTGATCGTCACATGTGAGAGGTTCTCCATGCCCTCGGTGTTGCCGGGCACGCAGACGGAGAGATCGTAGACGGCGGGCAGGTTGCCCTGGTCGTCGAAACCGGTTCCGCTGACGACCTTCGGCGAGACGAGCGTCTTGGTGACCGAGATCTGCGGAGAGGTCTTGGTCACGATCGGTGCGGGATCGTCACCGACCTTGGCAGCCTGCGTGTCGGTGCCGTCGGCCTTGAACACCACGGTGGGATCGGTCTTAAGCTCTTCGCCGGGCTTGACCGTGAAGTTGTCGACGGCCCAGCTGATGCTGAGCTGCTGCGACTCACCCGGTTTCATGTCGTTGAGGGCGACCGTGAGCAGACCGGTCTTCTCGTCGTAGTTCTGCGACTTGACCGCCGGCGAGCTCACGACCGGAGTGTGCGCCACGACCGAGCCGTCGTCGTTCTTGGGCGCGGGGAACGAGATGACCGGCTGCGCGCAGTCACCGGGAATCATGTTCGAGCATTCGACCCGAAGCTCGTAGCTGAGCCGCCCGCCGGTGCTGACTGCGTCGTCTTTGCTGGTCGATGTCGTCGTATACGTCATCTTGGCCGTGCTGTCGGCACTGGCAGCAGTGGCTGCGGCAGGAAGACCTCCCAGCGCCAGAGCGCCGCTGACCAGTACGGCGAGCGAACTCCTCCAGCGGAACCGCGTCTTGCTCTGGGACGGCTCGGTGACGATCCCCCCAGAGAACAACGATGGATTCTGCATAACCATCCTCATATCTCTTATGTATGTGCGAACCCGGGGCGCAGACAGCACACCGGCTACAACAGCCTATGCACCGAAAGAGGCACGATCATCTGTCAGAGACATGTTCTGGGGCTGTGAGACCTCTTTCACCTCGCCGAGTCACCCTGAAGACGAAAGAACGCGAGAATCGTGCGGATTCCTGGCCGTGAGAAGAGGGAAGGATGCGCTAGTCATGGCCGCCTTCAGTGCATGAGGTGGCCGCAGCAGACTGAGGAGAAAAGAAGAGAGAGGAAGAACCGGAGAGCCTCGAGCGAGGATTGAACTCGCGACCCCTTCCTTACCATGGAAGTGCTCTACCACTGAGCTATCGAGGCATGCACTCTGACCGACCGGCCGAGGCACCATAAGACAATAACATCTTCAGGGCCCCGGTCGACAAACCGGAGTGCGAGCGGCGAATCGACTGCGCGACTGCGTCGTGCATGCCGAATTCGCTGCTCGGCGTGGCGGGTGCAGGATTCGAACCTGCGAAGGCTGTGCCGGCTGATTTACAGTCAGCTCCCTTTGGCCGCTCGGGTAACCCGCCGTGCTGCAGTGTTTCAAGAAGACCGCAACCAGATAAGGATACTAGCAGTATCGACCGCTCGCAAAACAAATCCACAGTTCTTCTCTGTATGATCGGTCACATGGCAGACTCCTCTTTCGACATCGTCAGTTCCATCGACCGTCAAGAGGCCGACAACGCCCTGAATCAGGCGGCAAAAGAGATTTCGCAGCGCTATGACTTTCGTGGCACCGGAGCATCCATCGCCTGGAGCGGCGAAGACGTGCTCATCATCGCCAACAGCGAAGAGCGCGCCAGCGCGGTGCTCGACGTCTTTCAGACGAAGCTGATCAAACGCGGCATCTCGCTCAAAGCCTTTACCGCTGGCGAGCCTGCTGCGAGCGGCAAGGAATACCGCATCCAGGGCTCGTTCGTCGAAGGCATCGCCCAAGACCAGGCGAAGAAGATTGCGAAGCTCATTCGCGATGACGGCCCCAAAGGCGTGAAAGCGCAGATCCAAGGCGATGAGCTGAGAGTGTCGTCGAAGAGTCGCGACAACCTGCAAGAGGTCATCGCGCTGCTGAAGGGTGCCGATCTCGACGTCGCCCTGCAGTTCACGAACTACCGCTAGGGGTTCCTGTATATGCATAGTGAGCCGACGGAGCATCTGTGGAGGCGCATCGCCGAACAGGCGTGGAACGTCGCGAAAGACTCAGACCCCGAGTCGACCGTGCGCCTGTTCGAAGAGCTCGTGCCCTTCATGGACGCCCAGGATCCTGACGATGTCTTCCAGCTCGCCAGCGCGTACTACTACGCCAACAACCATTTCAAGGCGCAGCTCTTTCTCGAGTTCGTGATCAAGCGCGGTCTCAGCGAAGAGAACCGCCCGCTGGCCATCCTGCAGATGGCCGATTCGCTGCGCTCGCTCGGCCGCGGAGAGGACGCTCTGCGCTGGCTCGACTTCGGTCTCGCCGAGTATCCCGGCGAAGAGCCCGGCCGCTGGTTCGCCGCTCTCAAGGTGCGTACGCTCGCCGACCTCGGGCGGCACGACGAAGTCGTCGACATGGCCTTGGGCCTCCTCGGAATGCCCGCTGAGCTGCGTCAGCCGCCCAAGCCGTCAGACTCGGTGCCGCCCCAGACCGATCCGACCGACCGGGTGCGCGCGACCCTGCGTCGTCGCGACCTGCGCCTGCAGTCGATGGATGTCACCTCTCGTCGGTCTGCACCGGGCGGGCCCGCCTGTGACCAAGACCCGTCGGCCACGGCATCCGCCAGTCACGCCGACCCTCAGCGGGCCGCTCGCCGAACCGGCCGCCGGGCGTCTGCACCGGTGCGCCGCCGTGATCTGCGAGACGACCACGCGTCGACCGCGACGCCGAAGCACTCGAAACCCGACGCGGATGCCGACGACGGTTCGAAGAACCGAGGAGCGAAATGAGCCAGGGCAAGAACAGACAGCCGGCGGCGAAGCCCACCGCGAAAGAGCGCGCGCTCGGCAAGCGGCAGATCATCCGCGGGCTGATCATCGGCGCGATCGTCGGGCTGATCATGTTCGCGATCACCGGCGAATGGCTCTACTCACTGGTCGGCGTGGGCATCGGCCTGATCAGCGGACTCGTCATTCAGCCGTCGAAGGTCAAAGACGATCAAGACGGCAAGAACGGCAAAGGGGCCCAGCGCCGGCGCTGATCAGCGCACCGACGCGGCCCCTGCCGCCTCAGTACCCGGGATGCGTCTGCCGTGCGCGTTCGATCGCCGCATCAGCCTCAGGCGACCCCTCGACCACCGGCTCGGTGCGCCCGGGAAAGGGCTGCAGCACACTGAACGCCGGCCGGCCATCGGCTCCCACCGGCAGCGGAGTGATGCCGTCTTCGAAGACGGGCCACGGCAGATGCGGCGTGGGCTCCTCGGTAGCGGCCGGTGAGACGACGGGCTCGGGGTGGACAGAAGCCGCTGGGTACACAGAAGCCGCTGGGTACGCAGGCGCCTCTGGTGCGGCTGCAGGCATGGCGACCGGCGCGATGGGAGCGCTCTCAGCGGCCCACTGAGCCGTCTCTGAGCCGTATGGCCGCTGCCGGGACTGAGCCAGACGCTGCTGACGTTCCAGGCGGCGGGCACGCCGTTCGTCTGCGTTGAACGTCCAAGACAGCAGAATGAACACGCTGATCGCCAGGAACGCGAGCATCAGGACGATCACGATGAGACGCCCGAACCATTCGCCTGCGTCGACACGGAACGAACGCTGCAGCAGCGTCGGCAGAAACAGGATCACGGCCAGCAGCGAGAACAGCCCCGCCGAGGCGACGGCGAGAAACTTCAGCACAGCGTTCTCACCGGCCTGCTTGAACGTGAACCGAGCCGCGGCGACCGGTGCCTTGGCCGCGATGATCAAGGGGATGAGCAGCCCGAGCGCCAGCGCAGCGTTCTGCCCGGCGGTCGAGACGCTGCTTCGGTAGGAGTAGACGTCGCTGATCTGACGCGCCGGCTCTATCCAGGTGAGCATCACGCCGAATGCCACGACGTAGACACTGCTCACGATCGCCAGCGGCACGGGATAGAAGCGATCTCGGTCGGCGATGCTCAGTTCGCCGATCGTGATGCCGATGAACGCCGCGAAATAGATCACCGTGACCGTGACCTTGCCGCCCTTGGCCGGAACGTCTCCGAAGAACAGCGACACGATCACGAAGAGTGTGACGGCGATGAGCGCGCCGATGGCGATCCAGAGGTTCGTCGGGATCTTCTGAGCCACGCGATTGGATCGCGGCCGCAGCGCCTCTCCGAAACCGGCAGCCGTCGGATAGGGGCCCGAAGGCGGCGCCGATGCCTGCGGCTCTGCGCCTGCAGAGCGCGGTTCCACAGGTGGCAGAGGAGGCTGCTGAGCGGGATTGGGATCCTGCGGGCTGGGGGCGTTCATCGTTCTCTCCTGACCTCAGGTGTTCGGGCGTGCAGCTCAAGCCTAGCCGGGGCGGCCAACTGACGACAGGCACCCCTGATGCGGGCACAGGCCGCCACACACGTTACAGTCAGAGAACCAGCTGATCGTTTGAACGAGGAGCAGACATGCCCGATCCGTCCACCCCGAACCCGAATGAGCACCGGTACCAGACTGGCCCCGAGGCCTACGGCACGCCGCCGCAGAATCCTCCCGCATACGACGCGCCGCCGGTCTCCAACGGCGCTCCCACGTACCCAGGCACGCCGACCTATCCTGCCGCTCCGGGCTACCCCGCAGCACCGGCGTATCCTGCTTCACCGGCGTATCCTGCCGCACCGGCGGGCCAGGGGCAGTACGGCTACACGCCGGCACCGCCGACCAATACGATGGCGATTCTCTCGTTGATCTTCGCATTCGTGTTCAACGTGCTGGGCGTCGTCTTCGGGCACATCGCGCTGAACCAGATCAAGACTCGTGGCGAAGGCGGCAGAGGTCTCGCCCTCGCCGGGCTGATCGTGAGCTACGCCAGTCTCGGACTGACGCTGCTCTGGCTCGCGTTCATCTTCATCATCGTCGCGAGCACTGCCTCATACAGCTACTGAGGCCTGCGGTCACTCGATCGAGTCAGAGCTCTTCGCAGTTCGGCTCGCATCGAGCATGCCCTGACGCGAGACGATCTTCACACGTTCGCGGTCTGCTGCCTCGCCCAGCGCACGCTCAGCGGCATCGAGGTTGTGCCAGCCCTCCAGGGTAGTGAAGTCGACGCCACGCTCACCGAGCAGCTCCGGAATGGTCTCTTCGGCAGCGACGGTCGGCTGCCAGATGCGACCGGCATGCACGTCTTCGATCAGGTTGGTGACCGTCTCGAGCGCATCTGACTTGGTCGAGCCGATCAGCCCCACCGGGCCGCGTTTGATCCAGCCGGTCGAGTATTCGCCGAGTACGGTCTGACCCTCATCGACGACGCGACCGCCCTCGTTCGGAATCACGCCGTGCACCTCGTCGAAGGGCACCTGCTCGAGCGGCGACGAGTAGTAGCCGACCGCACGGTAGAGCTGACCGAGCTCGACGTCGTGCGTCTCACCGGTGCCGACCACACACCCCTCGGCGTCGACCTGCGTGCGCTCGAGGCGCAGCCCCTCGACGCGCTCGACGCCGAGCACCTCGACCGGGCGCTGCCAGAAGTGCAGGTGCAGCCGTCGCGATGCCGTGCCCGGCTCACGCTGCAGCCACTTGTCGAAGATGCGCCGGATGACCTTCTTCTGGTTGTTCTTCGCGATCGCGGCCTCGTCGGCCTCGGTGTAGACGAAGTCGGCCGGGTCGAGCACGATGTCGACGTCGGGAACCTCGCCCAGTTCGCGCAGCTCAAGCGGCGTGAACTTCACGTCGGCGGGGCCGCGTCGCCCGAAGACGTGCACGTCGGTGATCTTCGAGGCTTTGAGCCCAGCATAGACGTTCGCCGGAATCTCGGTGGGCAGCAGATCGTCGGCGTGCTTGGCGAGCATGCGCGCCACATCGAGCGCGACGTTGCCGTTGCCCACCACACCGACATGGGGCGCGTCCAGCGACCATTCCCGAGGAAAGTCGGGGTGCCCGTCGTACCAGTTGACGAAACGGGCAGCACCATACGACCCGGGCAGGTCGATGCCCGGAATGCGCAGGGGCGCATCCTCGACCGCACCGGTCGCGAAGATCACCGCGTGGTAATGCGAGCGCAGGTCGTCGAGCGTGATGTCGCGCCCGAAGTCGACATTGTCGAAGATGCGGATGTCGCCGCGGTCGAGCGTCTCACGCAGCGCGTTGATGATGCCTTTGATGCGCGGGTGGTCGGGGGCCACGCCGTAGCGCACCAGCCCGTACGGGGCGGGCAGCCGCTCGAACAGATCGATCGACACGTCGAAGTCGCGCTCGGCCTTCAGCAGGATGTCGGATGCATAGATGCCGGCCGGCCCGGCGCCGATGACGGCGACCCGGATGCGCGCCGGCTGTCTCGCTGACGACTCTGACATGCGCGATGCTCCTTGCTGAATCTGGGATCTCAGTGACTTCTGCTGACGATGTAGTCGGCCAGCCGTACGAACAGGTCGCGCACATGGCCTGCGGGCAGCGCCTTGAGCGCGTCGGTCGCGTCTTTCGCCCAGGCCTTCGCCTGTGTGAGCGCCTCATCGGTGACCGGATGCGAGGCGAGCGTCGCGAGAGCCTGGTCAAGCGTGTCGTCGTCGGCGAGCAGACGCTTCACCTCGTCTCGCACGGCCGCGGCCTCGGGGTCGGTCTCAGCCTGTCGCTGCAGCAGCAGCCACGGCAGCGTCGGCACGCCCTCGCGCAGATCGGTTCCCGGCGTCTTGCCGAGCTCGTCGCTCGTGCTGCGCAGATCGATCACGTCGTCGACGAGTTGGAAGGCCACGCCGATGCACTCGCCGAAACGACGCACCGCGACGCGGTACTCGTCTGGGGCGCCGCCGAGCAGCACGCCGAGCTCGCCGGCGGCGGCGATCAGCGACCCGGTCTTGTCGGCGAGCACCTGCAGATAGTGCTCGATGGGGTCAGCGCCCTCGTCCGGGCCGAGCGTCTCATGCAGCTGCCCGAGGCACAGGCGCTCGAAGGTGTGCGCCTGGATCATGATCGCCTGCTGGCCCAGCTCGCTGACGATCATCGACGCGCGTGCGAACAGGATGTCTCCGGCCAGAATGGCGGCGTTGTTGCCCCAAATGCGGTGGGCGCTGGTGACCGAGCGGCGGGTGTCGGCCTCGTCCATGACGTCATCGTGGTACAGGCTCGCCACGTGGGTCAGCTCGACTCCGGTGGCCGCTTCGAGCACGCCGTCGTTCACACCCTCGCCGAGCTCCGAGGCGAGCAGCGCGAGCAGCGGCCGCACGCGTTTGCCGCCTGCCTCGACCAGGTACCGGGTGGCGGCATTGGTCACCGAGTCGGCCGAGGTCGACTCCTTGACGATGCGCCGCTCGACGTCTTCGAGCCCCTGCTCCATGCGGCCGACCAGCTGGCGATCCTCGGAGCGCAGAAAGAACCGTTTGGGTCCGCTGACCAGTCGGGTGGTGTCGTTGCCGCGTTCCATCAGTCTTCGTCCTTCGCCGCCGGCTTCCATGCACGATGCAGGGCCACGATGCCGCCGCTGAGATTGCGCCACTGCACATGCTCGAACCCGGCAGCGCGCAGATGCCGGGCGAGCGAGCGCTGATCGGGCCAGGCCTCGATCGACTCGCTCAGATACGGGTAGGCAGCGTCGTTGGTGCTGGCCAGCTGTGCCAGACGAGGCAGAACGTTGCCGAGCCACCAGTCGTAGACTTTGGCGAACGGACGCCACGTCGGCGTCGAGAACTCACAGATGACGTATCGGCCGCCTGGCTTCAGCACTCGCAGCGCCTCGCTCATCGCTTTGTCCATGTCGACCACGTTGCGCAGCCCGTACGAGATGGTCACCGCGTCGAAGCTGTCATCGTCGAAGGGCAGCGCCGTGGCGTCGGCCCACTCGAACGTCAGGAACGGGTAGCGGCGGCGGCCCTCGGCGAGCATGCCTTCGGAGAAGTCTGCCGAGACCACATCGGCGCCGGCCTGATGAAAGGGCACGCTCGACGTGCCGGTGCCTGCCGCGAGGTCGAGAACACGTTCTCCCGGCCTCGGGGCGACGGCACGCGTCGTGGCCTGTCGCCACTGCCCGACCTGCCCGAACGTCATCACCGTGTTGGTGCGGTCATATCCCGGCGCGACCTGGTCGAACATCGCCGAGACCTCTTCGGGTCGTTTGCTGAGATCTGCGCTCGTCACAACGCCCCAGTGTACTGACTTTCCCCGAGCAGGGCACGACGGCGTCTCGTCATATCGCCGACAGCGGACGGCTCCGGGCTAGGATCTTGCACGTGTTCCAACTCACCACCCGCACAGTCCAGGTGCACGCCTTCGACACTCCCTTCCCTCTGCTCGACGCCGCAGACCCCCTGCTCTGGTGGCGAGACGGCGAGGGGATGCTGGGCATCGGCCGCGCGCTGACCCTCACGTTCTCGGGCCCGGAGCGCTTCGATCAGGCCCGTCGCGTCTGGAAGTCAGTGGCCGACTCGGCCCACCAGCTGGGTGCCGCAGCAGAGCCGGGAACCGGTCTGGCCACCTTCGGAGCGTTCGCCTTCGACGACGCCGCAGCCGTGCCCAGCGTGCTCGTGGTGCCGAGCCTGCTGATCACACAGCGCGGCGGGCGCACCTGGGCCACCCGGGTGATCGAATCGAGTGCGGGAGCCTCCGTCGACGACCGGCTCGACCCCGATCGCATCAGAGCCGAGGTCGACCATCTGCTGGCCGCATCCGCCGACCGCCGCGCACACCGAGCAGCCGACCTCGCCGCCGACTCGGTCGCGACGCTGCACGCCGATGCCGACGCGCCCGAACGGCACGCGCACGCAGTTCGCCGGGCACTCGACCTGATCGAGCACGGCACGCTGCAGAAGGTGGTCGTCGCGCGGTCAGAGCGCGCGAGCCTGCCGGCGGGCTTCGATCTGCCGACCGTGCTGCAGCGGCTCGAGGCCGCCTACCCCTCATGCTGGAACTTCTGCGTCGACGGGTTCTTCGGCGCCAGCCCCGAGACGCTCGTCGAAGCGCATCGCGGACGGGTGCATGCGCGGGTGCTCGCCGGCACGCGACCGCGTGACGCGAACCCCGCCGTCGACGACCTCGCCCGCGACCTGCTGACGTCGTCCAAGGACCAGCACGAGCACGCGCTCGCCGCGCAGAGCCTGCTCGACACGCTGGCCCCGCATGTGCGCGATCTCGGGGCCGACGGCCCTTTCGTTCTCGAGCTGCCCAATGTGCTGCACCTGGCCACCGACGTCGACGCCGAGCTCGCCGACGGCGCAGACGTGCTCACTCTGATCGCCGCAGTGCACCCGACGGCTGCGGTCGCCGGCGTTCCGCGTGAGGCCTCGCTGCAGACGATCAGCGAGATCGAAGGCGTGAATCGGGGACGCTATGCCGGCCCGGTCGGCTGGATCGATGCGAGTGGCGACGGCGAATGGGCCATCGGGCTGCGCTCGGCACAGCGCATCGGCTCGACGATCACGGCCTGGGCGGGTGGCGGCATCGTGGCCGGGTCTGTGCCCGAGCAGGAGTTCGCCGAGACCAGCGCCAAGCTGCAGCCGATTCGGCAGGCTCTCGCCGGCTGAGCAGGTTCAGCCCTCGGGATCAGCGAGACGACGACGCGCCTCGGCCAGATCGGCCGCCGTGGTGATTTTGCCGTTCGCCGCGTCGCCGGCGACGACCAGCACCGCGACGTCGGGTCGGGCATGTCGCACCACTGAGCCGTCGTCGGTGGGAGCGAACTCCGGGTCGTTACGCACACGTCGATGCGCGTCGAGGATCACCCCGAGACGAAACGCCTGCGGGGTCTGCACCAGTCTCATGTGCGACCGCGGCGGCGTCACCGCCAGCACCTCTGAACGGCGCCCGCCGACCTCTTCGTCGCGCACTTCGATCACGGTGTCGGCGCTCGGCACCGCAGTGACCACCGCGTCTGCACGTTCGAGGCCGGCGTCGACTCGCCTGAGCACCTCGGCGCTCACGAACGGACGTGCGGCATCGTGCAGAAAGACGCGCGCGTCGTCAGGCAGCCGACCGGCCAGATGCTCGAGGGCGAGACGGGACGAGTCGCTGCGCTCGGCACCGCCGGGAATCACCGCGCGCACCAGCGGATGCCGACGAACGCCCGACCCGTCGTCGCCGACCAGCGCGCGCACCGCATCCACATGGTCGGGATGCATCACGACGAGCAGCTCGTCGAACAGGCCGCTGCGCTCGAACGCCGCGATGGTGTGCTCGATGAGCGGCCGCCTGGCGACCTCGGCCAGCTGCTTCGGCAGGCCGGCGCCCACGCGAGCGCCCACTCCCCCGGCGAGCAGCACCCCGACGCGCACGACATCGGGCTCGGCGGCCGCAGTCACGCGTCGATCACGACCTCGACGATGCCCGGCTCTCCGGCCGCCACCAGACCGTCGAGCTCGGCGACGTCGCGCGCCTGACGGTAGGCCCATCCGTAGGCCGCGGCGGTCTCTCGCACGCGCAGCGGCTGCGGCGTGCGCACGACCCGTTCATAGAGCGCCGGGTCTGCGGTCGCGACCTCGAGGCCGGCGAAGATGCTGCCACCGTGGTCGTTGACGACGATGATCTGCAGCGGCGGTGCGGCCTCGCACTCCGGGCGCAGCAGGCCGCCCACATCGTGCGCGAAGGCGAGATCGCCGATGACCAGGCGCGTGAGCGCGCCGGCACCGGCTGTGCGCCGTGCGTCAGCGACGCCCGAGGCTGCCGAGATCGTGCCGTCGATGCCGGCGAGACCTCGATGCCCGAATACGGGAACGGCGCTCGCACCCACTCGTTCGTCGGCCACGCGCACCATGTGCGACGAGGCGAGATAGATCGCATCGGCGCTCGGGGCATCGATGCGGCTGTGCCGCCAGACCGCGTCGATGACCGCTTCGCGGGTGAGGGCCTCACCGGTCGGCGACGCATCGGCGAAGACCGGCGCACCGGGGGCATCCGCTGCGCCGTCGCCGTGTGCGTCACCCCCCTGCGCGCTCGCTTCGAACCGCAGCAGGTCGACGCGACGCGCCCGATGCCCCGGAGAGAAGTGCTCACGCCCGGCCGGAGCCACCGCGATCACCTGCACGTCGGCGCGTTCGGCGAAGTGCCACACCTGCCGCGAGAGTGACGGCAGGCCGGTGACGATCATCCTGCACGCGCCGTCGGCTCCGTGATCGAGCCACTCTCGGTAGCCCTTGACGGTGTGCCACTGCCGGGCTCCCGACGTGATCTCGGCGATGACCGGCACGCCGGCGTCACGAGCCGCTCGCACCAGATCGACGTTGGCGCCCAACCCGGCGACCAGCACGGCGCCACGCGCCGGCACGGTGGCCGTCTCTTTGCGCGTCGCGTTCAGCAGCGGATGCTGTGGCCGCTCGTCGTCGATACGACGGCGCACCAGCGCCTGCAGCGCGCTCGTCTCGGTGTGGCGCCCCGACAGCGGCTCGACGAACTGCACGTTGACCTGTACGGGCCCGCGCAGCGAGATGTGTCCGTCATCGATGCCGGGTCGGTTGAGCTCGGCGAACGGCAGCACCTCGCAGGCGAGTCGAACCGCGAGACCCACTGGGTCGTGCGCGTAGTCTCCCTCAGCGAGGTCGTGGTCGAGCGTCGCCAGATCACCGAGAATGTTCGCCTGTCGAGTGGTCTGGTTGGCTCCGGTGCCGCGCAGCTCGGCCGGCCGGTCTGCGGTGAGCAGCAGCATCGGCACCTGTGCGCGAGCGGCCTCCATCGCGGCAGGCACCAGATTGCCGACAGCGCTGCCCGAGGTCGTGATCACGGCCGCCGGGCGTCGTGTGGCCATGCCGATGCCGAGCGCCAGAAACGCCGCATCTCGCTCGTCGATGCGCACGTGCAGGTGAAGCAGGCCAACGGCCTCGAGCTCTGCCGCGGCGAGTGCGAGCGCCTGAGACCGCGACCCCGGGCTCACGACGACGTGCTTGACGCCGCGCTCGACGAGCGCCAGCAGCAGGGCCGTTGCGAATTCGCTGGATGCCGCCACAGCGGCGGTCACTGATCGCCCTTCGAGGATTTGTCTCCGCCGTTCGGCCGATCGTTCTCTTCTTCGAGGTCGGACAGCTGCTGCTCGAGCCAGGCGATGCGCTCGTCTGCCGTCATGCCGTGCATCGCGCTCTCGCTGGGAAGCTCGACTGTCGGGCGCACGCCGCCGGCATCGTCGTGCGACGAGCCCGCACCACCGGGCCGACCCTGCTGTGCAGACGATGAGCCCTCGGCGGTCACCGATGCGCGCGGACGACCCGCGTACCACCAGAGCACCGCCCCGATGACCGGCAGCAGCACGATCACGATCATCCACGCCCATTTCGGCATCACGCCGGTGGTGCCGCGAGGCGTCAGGGCGGCATCGATGAACGCCACCACCATGGCGGCCAGAGCCACGAGAGCGACGACGATTCCGATGCGTACCATGCCGTCTATCGTACGCGAGACCGCTGTCAGCGAGCTGGGTGACGTATCTGATCTCGAATCTCGCGACGTGCCCGCACAGGCTCGTCATGAGCGGAGCCTCTAGACTCAAGGGCGTGAAAAAGCTTCCCGCCTGGCTCGTCTACACTCTGCTGCGCGTCGGCATCGTGCTGGTCGCGCTCATCATTCTGCTGCTTCTGGGATTCAACCCGTTCGTCGCCGCCCTGATCGCCGTCGTCGTCGGCCTCTTGGTCTCATACCTCGTGCTCGGCAAACAGCGTCAGGCGTTCAGCGACGAGCTCGCCCGCCGCAAGGCTCACCCTGAAGAGGTGCGGGCGAAGCGTCGCCTCGGTCGTGTGGCCGACGACATCGAAGACGCCCAACTCGACGAGGCCGAGCGGCAGGCCGATGGCCGTGCAGACCGGCCGGCGAAGCCCAACGACGCTGCGAAGCCTGACGACGCTGCGAAGCCCGACGCCTGAGCTCAGAACTGCAGGCCGACGGCGAGCAGCACCGCGAAGGCCAGCGCTCCGAGGCTGGTGAATTTGAGCGAGGCGATCTGGTCTCGCGGCGAACGCGGGTGCAGCCCACGCACCACAGCGAAGGCGACCGGCACCACCGCAGCCAGCGAGATCCACCCGAGTGACGCATCCGGATGCAGTGCGACCGCTGCGATGACGAAGGGCAGCCCGCACATCAGCAGGTAGGCGATGTTCGCATTGCGACGACCGAGACGGGCCGCGAGCGTGTGCTTGCCGGCCACGCGGTCGGTCTCGATGTCTCGGATGTTGTTGATCATCAGCACCGCGCACGAGAACAGCCCCATGGCCACGGCGGCCCACACGCCGACCCAGCTGGGCGCGCCGGTCTGCACGACCTCGGTGCCCATCGTCGCGACCAGACCGAAGAAGACGAAGACGGCGACCTCTCCGAGCCCTGCGTAGCCGTACGGGTGCGAGCCGCCGGTATAGAACCAGGCCGCGACGATGGCCACCAGCCCGATGATCGGAAACCACCAGAACCCCGAGGCGAGCGACAGCCACAGGCCGAGCACTGCCGCCAGCCCGAAGCAGACGAAGGCCGCCGCCTTGACCACCAGGGGCTTCGCCAGCTTGCCGCCGGTCAGACGGGCCGGACCGACTCGATGCTCATCGGTGCCGCGAATGCCGTCGGAGTAGTCGTTGGCGTAGTTCACCCCGATCTGCAGCAGCAGCGCCACCGCGAGCGCGAGCACCGCGAAGAGCAGGTTGAATCGGCCGTAGTGGCCGGCGACGCCAGACCCGGCCACGACCGGGGCGATCGCCAGGGGCAGCGTGCGCAGTCTCGCGCCTTCGAGCCAGTCGCCGAACGTGGCTCGGCGGGTCAGGGAACCGGAGGGATCCTGAAAGTTCATGCAGCGGGGGTCTTTCTCGTCAATTCGTCATCGATCAGCCATGAGGCGGCCGGTCGTTGCGGTCAGATGGAGTCTTTGGGAGAGGGGCGCTGAGCTGCGAGCGCCGAACCCGCCAGCGCCTCTGCCGTCTCGTGCAGCGAGCGCAGATCGACCTTGCCGCTCGACAGCCGAGGCAGCCCGAAGGGGAAGTATGTGATGGCGGCGGCACCGGCATGGCGCCCGAGACGCTCGCGCAGCACGAGGTTCAGCTCTTCTCGCGTCATGCGCTTGACCCGGTTGCGCCCGTCGGCGTAGACGGCGAAGCGGGTGCCCCACTTCTCGTCGTCGAAGGGAACCGCGACGGCATCGTCCAGGCCGGGCAGGCTGTGCAGCACGTCGTGCACCTCGTTGAGGTCGAGTTTGACTCCACCCGTGATGATGGTCTGATCGTCGCGTCCGGTCACGGTCAACACTCCCTTAGTCAGGTCGCCGAGGTCGCCGGTGGCCAGCCACCGGCTGCCGCCGTGCTCGACGAAGGTCTGTGCAGTGCGCTCGGGGTCGGCGATATAGCCGCTGGCAAGCACAGACCCCGAGACGAAGACGCTGCCGTCTCTGACTGCAAGTGTAGTGTCACCCACCCGCCGCTGCGAACCATCGGCGAGCGTGTAGACGCAGCCGCCGGCCGTCTCGGAGCTGCCGTACGTGGTGACCACGTCGATGCCGGCGTCGCGGGCGGCCTGCAGCAGACCGGGCGCCGAACGCTGCCCGCCGACCATGATGTGCGCATATCGACGCAGGGCGTCGAGCGTCGCCGGGTGCGCGGCGGCGTCTTCGAGCAGCACATGCAGCTGTGTCGGCACCAGCGCGGTGAGCAGGTGTGCGGCGGATGCGCTGGGGGCGTCTGCCCGCGCGGACGCGTTCGGCTGCGCCTCGGCAGCGGCCTGCGCCGCCAGCTCGTCGGTCGCCGCGACGAACGCCTCTGGGGTGAAGTGCCGGTCGACGCAATCACTGCGCAGGTGGTGTGCGACGACCGGGGTGGTGCCTGCTGCGAGCGACCGCACGAGCACCTGCAGCCCGGCGATATAGTGTGCCGGCAGGGCGAGCAGCCAGTGCCCTTCTCCAAGAATCTCGTTCGTGCCCCGCGCGCTCGACACCAAGGCCTGCGCCGAGAGCCCCACGCGCTTGGGACGCCCCGTCGACCCCGAGGTGCGAATGACGACGGCGACGTCGGGGTCGACGGCGACCTCCATACCCTCGAGACCGCCGGCCTGCTCGACGAACGCACGCTCGGCATCCGCCGTCTCAGCGGGCGACGGCAGCAGCGCCGGCCCCTGCCCGGCCAGCACGTCGGGCAGCGCGGTGAACAGCGACATCGGGTCGGCGTCGACCACGACCAGCGGTCGCGCCAGCCCCGGTGCCGACGCCACCTCGAGCGGGGTCAGAACTGCCACGAGAACGGGCTCCAGTCGGGGTCGCGCTTCTGCAGGAACGAGTCGCGGCCCTCGACGGCCTCATCGGTGCCATAGGCGAGGCGCGTGGCCTCGCCGGCGAAGATCTGCTGACCGACCATGCCGTCGTCTGCGGCGTTGAACGCGAATTTGAGCATGCGGATGGCCGTCGGCGACTTGGTCAGGATCACCCGCGCCTGTCGCAGCGCCTCGACCTCGATCTGGTCGTGATCGACGACGGTGTCCACCGCACCCATCTCATAGGCGCGCTGCGCGTCGTACTCCTCGGCCAGGAAGAAGATGCTGCGGGCGTTCTTCTGCCCCACCTGCCGGGCGAGCAGGGCCGACCCGTAGCCGGCGTCGAACGACCCCACGTTGGCGTCGGTCTGCATGAAGCGCGCGTGCTGGCGGCTCGCGATGCTGAGGTCGCAGACCACGTGCAGCGAGTGGCCGCCGCCGGCTGCCCAGCCGCCGACCACCGCGATGACGACTTTGGGCATGAACCGGATCAGCCGCTGCACTTCGAGAATGTGCAGGCGCCCCGAGCGGGCCTGGTCGGCGGCGTCGACGTGCGTCTCGTCGTCTGAGTATTTGTAGCCGTCGCGGCCGCGGATGCGCTGGTCGCCTCCCGACGAGAACGCCCATCCGCCGTCTTTCGGGCTGGGGCCGTTGCCGGTCAGCAGCACGACGCCGATGCGCGGGTTGCAGCGCGCGTCGTCGAGCGCACGATAGAGCTCGTCGACGGTGCGGGGGCGAAACGCGTTGCGCACCTCGGGCCGGTCGATCGCCACACGCGCGATGCGGCCGCTGACGTCGTGGTGGTAGGTGACGTCGGCGAAGTCTTCGAAGCCCGCGACTGCGCGCCACTGCGTCGCGTCGAAGGTCTCAGAGACCGATGCGGCCGCGTGTTCTGCCGAATGTTCTGGGGTGGATGCCGGGGTCGAGTTGTTCGCGTCGCTCACGACGCCGATTCTAGCGGTCGGTCTGGCAGAGCCGCAGTGTTTCCCAGTGGAAACATGCTTGGAAGAGCGCCGAAACAATACGTTCGTATAACAATGGTGGGTTCTTATTCCGTGCAGGTTCGAGCGACACGGCTTCACCTCCCGTTCGGCAGAAGAGGTTCACAATGGCGTTGTCCGCCCTTCATGTGCCGTTGCAGCCGACCCGGCGATGGAGCGGAGACGGCAGCGTGCCGAACCCCGGCGAAAGGCCGGCACCCGGATGAGCAAGCACTCCACACCAGCTGCCAGAGTCGTCGACGTCGCCGTGGTCGGCGTCGGCACGATCGGCTCCATGGCGCTCTGGGCGCTCTCCACAGCACGACGGCGATCCGCGAGCACGCTGCGCGTGCTCGGCATCGAGCAGTACGGCACGGTGCACACCCACGGCGCCTTCACCGGAGAGTCCCGACTGTTCCGCGTCGCCGCCAAAGAGGGACGTCATCTCACCCCGGCGCTGCTCGAAGCGCGCACCCGGTGGCTCGAGCTCGGGCGACTCGCAGCTCGCGATCTCCTCATTCCGGCTGGTGCCATCCACATCGCTCCCAGCGGGCACCCGGATCTTCACGCGGCCTTGAGCGCCGCCGAGGAGTTCGACCTGCCCCATCGACACTTCGACGCCGACGACCTGCGACGCCAGTACCCTCAGTTCGCAGTCGACCACGGCGACGAGGGCTTCCTCGACGAGCTGGCCGGCGTCGTGCGCCCGGAGAGCGCGGTCTTCGCGGCCTCACGACAGGCCCAGGCCGACGGCGCCGAGGTGCTGTACAACACCGTCGTGACCTCGCTGAGTCCGACGGGCACCGGGGTTCGCATCGAGACCTCTGCCGGCGCGGTCGAAGCCGGTCACGTGATCGTGACGGCCGGCCCGTGGACGGCTCGTCTGGTGCCGGGCCTGAGCCGGATGCTGACGGTCGCGAACTTTGCACTGGCCTGGTTCATGCCCGCCGACATCTCGGCCTTTCTGCCCGCGAGGCTGCCGGGGTTCATGCGCGACTTCGGCGACATGCACGCCTTCGGCGCGCCGAGCATCGACGGCTTCAGCGTGAAGGTCAGCCCGCACCTGCACCTGCCGACGGTGGCCAATCCGGCCCGTCGTCCGATGACTCTCTCGCGAGAGCAGCTGCGCTGGCTCGGCACTCAGGCGCAGCGCATCTTCCCGAGTCTCGATCCCGAGCCCGTCCGGTGGTCGGTGCACCCCGACTCTCAGAGCCCCGACAGCCGGCCGATCATCGACACCATCGGCGAGGGACGGATCTCGATCGCCGCCGGCATGTCGGGCAACGGCTTCAAGTTCGCTCCCGTCTGGGGTCAGGCCCTCGCCGATCTGGCACTCACCGGTGCGAGCCCGTGGCAGGATGCGGAGTTCACCCTGGCGCATCATGCCGACCCCGTGGGCTGAACCGCATGCCACCGGTCGCGCTCGGTCAGAGCAGCCGGCGGGCGAGCGCCCACGCGGTCAGCTCGTGCCGCGACGACATCTGCAGCTTGCGCAGCACCGACGAGACATGCGTCTCGACGGTCTTGACCGAGATGAAGAGGTCGGCCGCGATCTCTCTGTAGGTGTAGCCCTGTGCGATCAGGCGCAGCACCTGCTGCTCGCGCCGGGTGAGCCGGTCAAGTTCGTCGTCGGCCTGCGCGGTCTCGCCGCTGGCGGCTCCGAACGCGTCGAGCACGAACCCGGCGAGGTGCGGCGAGAAGACCGCGTCGTCGTCGGCCACCCGCCGTACCGCGTCAGAGACTTCTTCGGCCGAGGAGCTCTTCGTGATGTAGCCGCGAGCACCGGCGCGAATCACTCGCACGACGTCTTCGGCCGAGTCCGAGACGCTCAGCGCGAGAAAGCGCGTGTGCGGCGCCGAACGCTGCGAGCGCTCGATCACCTCTGCTCCG
Organism: Pseudoclavibacter sp. CFCC 13611; assembly: GCF_008831225.1. Taxonomy (NCBI): domain Bacteria; kingdom Bacillati; phylum Actinomycetota; class Actinomycetes; order Micrococcales; family Microbacteriaceae; genus Pseudoclavibacter; species Pseudoclavibacter sp. CFCC 13611. The sequence continues at coordinate 254,962 of NZ_WBKE01000003.1, forward strand.
CCACCGCCCTGACCACCGGGCAGATGCACGTCGAGCAGCACGATCTGCGGCTGGGCCTCGTCGATCACCCGCACGGCGGCGTCGACGTCGGGAGCCTCGCCGACCACTGCCAGGTCGTCGGCGAGCGACTCGCGCAGCCCCGCCCGAAAGATCGAGTGGTCTTCGACCAGCACGACGCTGATGCGTGCTTCGTCCGTCTCGTTCATCTGCCGCCCCGCTCCGTCGTCATCGCGTCCTGCTCGTCGAGGGTGAGCACCACGCGCGTACCGTGACCGCCCGGGCCTGCGGTGATGCGCGCCTGCCCGCCAGACCGCCGCATGCGCGCGATGATCGACGAGCGGATGCCATGTCGGTCATCGGGAATCGCACCGAGATCGACCCCCGGGCCGCGATCGGTCACCGTCACGCTCAGCCGGCGACGTGGCATCGCATCCGCAGCCGCCGCTCCCGCGTCGACGCCGCCCTCGACCAGCACCGAGATGCGCCCGCCGGCGTGCCGGGCGGCATTCGTCATCGCCTCGTTTGCGGCTGCCACCAGGGCGTCGGCACCGCCGCTCCCGCGCAGCGCCCCGGTGACCACGACATCCCCGATCGTCACCACGTCGAAGGTGCAGCCGTGCTCCTCATCCAGCCGCTCTGCGATCGCGCGCAGCCGTGCGCCGACGTCGCTCGGTTCGGCGCGCTCCTCGTCTGTGAGCCCGGTGTCGCGCACGAACAGCCAGTCGCGCAGTTCGCGTTCCTGGCGTCGGGCGATGCGTGCGACGTCGCTGTCCGGGGCAGACTTCTGCCGGATCAGCGCCAGCGACTGCAGCACCGAGTCATGCAGATGCGCGGCGATGTCGGCTCGCTCGTTCGCCCGAGCACGCTCCGCCCGCTCGTTGGCCAGCGTGCGCATCACTTTGACGACCCACGGCGCCAGTGCGACGCCGGCACCTGCCAGCACCGCGAGCGCGCCGCCCAGCACGCCGGTGGGTCGCCCCTCGCCGCCCGGCAGCACGAGCAGGATCACACCGACCACGACGAGCGCCGCGCCGCCGATGACCTGCCAGGTCACCTCCCGCGTTCCGGCTGCGCCGTCGCTGATGAGCCGACGCCAGGCCAGCACCAGGCCCACGACGGCGATCGCGGCGGGAATCAGAATCTGCAGCGGCACGCTGCCGGTCGCCACGGCGATGGCGAGCGCGAGCAGCCCGCCGCCGATCAGCAGCGGCACGGCCGGGTTGAAACGACGGCTGGTGGAAGGTGCGGGATCCGACGTTGTCCGAGCTGCATCGCCCGGTCGCTGCAGGATGCTGCCCGCGACCGAGGCGGCGGGTGGCTGACGTGCCGGGTCGTCGGCGTCCGGCACCAGCAGCCACAGCCAGAAATAGAGCACGATGCCGGCGCCGCCGAAGAGGGCCGCGACCACCATGCCGATGCGCACAGCCTGCACCGAGACGTGCAGATGCTCCGCGAGCCCCGCGCACACGCCGCCGAGCACACGCGGGCGCGTGCGCAGCATCCGGCGCTGCGAGACGGGTGGGCTCATGCCTCCATCCAACCACGGACGCCTGCGGGGAGCGCTCGGTCTCTACCGCGATCGCTCGTCAACGGCCGTTTCGGAGCGATCCGTGGTGGCAGGGAGCGATCCCCGCAGGGGAGAGTGCCCTGAGCAGAAATCAGGGTGATCCCTGATAGCGGCGGCCCCGACCCGGCACGCACACTGGTGAACATGAACGCTCACCCCACACCTCCAGCGCCCGAAGGCCCTGCCGACGCCGGTCACTCCGGCGACGGCGCCCAGACAGACCATGGAGCCCAGACCGACCACGGCGACCAGAGCCGGCAGACCGGCTTCTTCCCCTGGCTGCGCGGCCTCGGGGTGCCCCGTGGCGAAGACCGATGGTTCGCGGGCGTGTGCTCCGGCATCGCGCATCGCTTCGGCATCGACCCGCTGATCGTACGCGGCATCGCCGTCGCACTGTTCTTCGTCGGCGGCATCGGCGTGCTCACCTACCTCACGGCCTGGCTGCTGCTGCCGGCGGCCGACGGTCGCATCCATCTCGAAGAGGCGCTGCAGGGCCGCGCGAGCACCGGGGTGTGGGTGGGTCTCGGCGCCGTCGTACTGCTGCTGCTCACCCCGATCGGCGGTCACGGGTTCGGCATCGGCTGGTTCTGGGATGACGATGTGCTGCACCTGTCGGGCCTCGCCATCGCCCTGCGCGTGATCTGGACGATCGCCGTCACCGCCGCGCTGATCTGGCTGGTGGTCTGGCTGATCCGGCGCGCGAGCCGGTCGGGCGGCGGCCCTCAGCCCACCGCATACGACGACGCTGCGCAGCAGACCCGTGACGCCTTCTCTGACGCCGCACAGCAGTCGAAGGCCGCGTTCGCCGCCGCGAACGCCCAAGGTCGTGCGCAGGCGAGAGCAGCGCACGAAGAGGCCCGAGCACGCGGGCGGCAGCAGGCCCAGCAGGCGCGGATGCAGGGTCAGGCGGCAGCGGAACGCGCACGTCTCTCGCATGAACGCAGCCGGCCGGGCAGCGCGGCCGTCTCGATCGGCTTCGGCATCGCGCTCGTCGTCGGCGGGGCGGTCGGCGGTCTCGCGCCGATGATCAGCTCGGAGATCAGCGCGCTCACCGCCGTCGCACTCGGATTCGCCGCAGCACTGCTCGTGCTCGGCGTCACGATCACGGTTCTCGGGCTGATGGGTCGACGCGGCGGCGTGCTGAGCTTTCTCGCCGTGGTCGCCGCTGCCGCCACGCTGACGCTCAGCCCGCTGACCGTCGTGCGCACCGGACCCGTAACGGTCGCCGGCGACGCGCACTGGAGTGTGCAGCCGAGCGACCTGGTCGACGAGGCGTCGGCACCGTCGTTCTCCATGGTCGCCTCGACCGGCCGGCTCGATCTTCGGGCGCTCGACGACGCTTCGCACACCCCGGCGCCGATCGACGTCTCAAGCACGGCCGGCACGCTGTCTCTGATGATTCCCGATTCGGGCACGTTCCGCATCGTGACGACGGCCACCGTCAGCACGCTGAACCAAGACGCGCTGCCCGGAGGTGAGTCCGAGCAGCGCTCGGGTCTCGGCTTCAGCTCGATCACCGTGGTGCGCGACGGTCGGGTCGTTTCAGGCGACACCGACGATTCTGCGGGCGTGACCGTCAACGCGCATCTGATCGCCTCGACGATGAGCCTGCAGCCGGCACGATGACCCTCGGCCACCCGCACGAACGCGCTGAGCCCGCTCCCCGATCCTCTTCTCGAAAGGTCATTCCGATGTCACTTCCCACCACACCCGAACCGCGCGATCCCGACCAGCAGCCGAAGACGAACGCCGAAGACATGCACGACACCCTGCCGCTGCACGAGCCGCTGCACGAGCCGCTCGGCGCGACCACGGCATCCGCCGCAGCTGGAGCGCCCCCTGAGGCTGGTGCGCCCGCTGCGCCCGCCGACGCACCGACTCAGGTGCAGACACCCGAGCAGGCGCCGGTGCAGGCGCCGGGACGCCCCGGCCCGCGCATCGGCACCGTCGTCTGGGGGCTGATCGTCATCGTGGCGGCTGTGCTCGTGGTCGCCTCGCTCACACTGCCGTTCACGATCGACCCAACCATCGCGATCATCTCGGTGCTGATCGGCTTCGGCGCGCTGCTGATCATCGGGGGCATCTGGGCCGCGATCAGTCAGCGCGCAGATCGACGTTAGTCGGTCTGCCGGGCAGCAGCCGCTGCGGCGGGACTGCCGTCGGTCTCGACGCTCGGCGTGCCCCGGTCGCCGAAGTGGTTCGGCCGCTGATAGAGCAGGGCAACCAGCCCGGCCACCGTCAGAGCGACCGCGGGCAGGATTATGGAGTCTGACATCGCACTGGTGAAGCCAGTGGCGACGATCTCGGGCAGCGAGCCTGCGGAGCCTCCGGCGCTGGCAGCCCCAGACGCACCGGGCAGGTAGTGATCGAGTCGCGATGTCATCACGGCGGCGATCGCCGCAGCGCCGATGACGCCGCCCATCTGGCGAGCCGTGTTGAAGACGCCGGATGCCGCTCCCGCCAGCTTCATCGGCAGGTTTCTGGTGGCGGTGGCGCTGACCGGCCCCCACATGAAGGCGTTGCCGAGACCGAGAATCATCGACGGCACGAGCAGCAGCTGCCACGGCGTGTCTGTGTGCATGACGAGCAGGTAGGCCCACATGCCCAGCGCCGAGCACAGCGTGCCCGTCGCCGCGAGGAGGCGCGGGTGCACCCGGTCGGTCAGCCGCCCCGAGATAGGGGCCAACAGCATGCCGAGCACCGAGGCGGGCAGGGTCATCAGCGCTGACTGAGTCGGAGTGAGGCCTCGGACGATCTGAAAGTAGTAGACCAACGGAATGAACATCGCAGTGATGCTCAGACCGATCAAGGTGATGGTGGTACTCGAGACCGAGAAGTTGCGATCGCGAAAGAGCTGCAGCGGCACCAACGGAGCGACGCGCTCTGCGCGCTGCCACAGCACGAATGCGATCAGGAAGACCACACCGCCGATGATCGACAGCATCACCCACAGGTTCCAGTCGTAGCGGTTGCCCTCCTGAATGCCGAAGACCAGCAGGAACACGCCGACCGCCGAGAGTGCGACGCCGAACCAGTCGAAGCTCTCGCGATGCGACTTGAGGTCGGGCACCAGCCAGACGGCCAGCACGAAGCCGATGACGCCGATCGGCACGTTGACGACGAAGATCCACTCCCAGCCCAGACTGTCGACCAGCAGACCGCCCAACAGCGGCCCGACCAGCGTGGCCAGACCCGCGACCGAGCCCCAGACCGCCATGGCGCTGCCACGGCGATGCGGCGGAAACACCCGCTGCACCACGGCCATGGTCTGCGGCGTCATGAGCGCCCCACCAAACCCCTGGATCGTTCGCGCCAGGATGATGTTGACGAAGCCGCTGCCCGGCAGCCAGCCGGAGAGACCGCACCACAGCGAAGCGAGAGTGAAGATCACCAGCCCGACCAGGTAGACCCGCTTCGGGCCGAAACGATCGCCGAGACGACCAGCCACCAGCATCGGCACCGAATAGGCGAGCAGGTATGCAGAGGTGACCCAGATCACCTCATTGACGTCGATGCCCAACCCGTGCTGAATGCTCGGGTTCGCGACCGACACGATGGTCGTGTCGATCAGGATCATGAAGAAGCCGATGATCAGCGCCCACAGCGCCGGCCACGGGCCGTGTGGGGTCTCGGGGGGCGTCATGACGTCGTGGTCAGACGGTTTTGCGGTGTTCACTTGTTCTCCCATTCGAGGTGCTCGGTGCGGATGTCGTGGATCAGCTGACGGGTCCAGGTCAGGTCTGCTGTCACGAGGGCTTTTCGATAGTGGGCGCCGAGCAGATAGCGGCGTGCGGCACCGGCGGCCTCGGCGCTGGCGAGGTTCGAATCGATGAGCGCCTCGATCTCGCTGAGATGCTCGACTCGACGCTGCAGCAGCTCGACGATCAGCGGCGCAGGCAGATGATGGGCTTCGGCGATCGCCACGGCGAACACCGGGTGTTCGTCAGCCGGCGTCTTCAGCAGGTCGGCGACGCGATCGCGCAGAGCCTCGATGCCCGCTTCGGTGGCCTCGTACGCGGTGCGTTCGGGCCGGTTGCCCTCGCACTGCGTGCCGACCGCACGGATCAGCTGCTGTTCGGCCAGGCGATTCACTGTGTGGTAGAGCGTGCCGGTGGTGAGACGCATATATCGGTCGGCCCCACGGCTGAGCATCACCTGCTGCAGCTCGTACGGGTGCGTCGCCCCTTGCTCTTCGAGCAGAGCGATGACCATGATCGCCATCGAGCTCAGTGGCCGGTCTCTGGGCATGCGTCACTCCTGTCGGCATCAAGCTGGAACGTGCTGTGTGCTGCGGCATGTGTGTCGCAGCACCTCTCAGCGCGACAGATGCGAGCATACTCCACTTCGAATACTCCATGCCAAATACACTCATGTCTCTTCAGATGACCCCTGCACGCACCGAGATCGGTGCACCGCGATCGAAGCACCGCGCTGACGCTGAGCGCCTGGCACGCAGAACGTCACAGACGCCGTGGAGTAACGTGGGCACATGAGCACACTGCCCCCGCTCGACGAGCTGCTCGACACGCTGCGAGTCGTCTCGCTGCCCATGAACACGCCTTTTCGCAACGTCACGGTGCGTGAGGCCGCCCTCTTCGAGGCGCCCGGCGGCTGGGTCGAGTTCTCGCCGTTTCTGGAGTACGAGACCGCCGAGGCGAGCACATGGCTGGCCGCCGCGCTCGACGCCGGCTGGCAGACGCAGCCCGAGCCGGTGCGGCACAGCGTGCCGGTCAACGCCACGATGCCTGCCGTGCCAGCCTCACAGGTGCCCGAGGTCATGGCGCGCTACGGCGATCTCGCCGGGCTGCACACGGTCAAGGTGAAAGTGGCCGCGCTCGGCGAGGCCCTCGAAGACGACCGGGCCCGCCTGCGAGCCGTTCGCGAGGTCGTCGGCGACGACGTGCGCATCCGCATCGACGTCAACGGGCGCTGGTCGCTCGACGAGGCCTTCGCAGCGCTCACCCAGCTCGAGCGCTTCGGGCTCGAGTACGCCGAACAGCCGGTCGCGACAGTCGAAGAGCTCGCCCGGCTGCGCGAGATGCTCGCGAGCGCCGCAGTCGCTGTGCCGATCGCGGCCGACGAGAGCATCCGCAAGGCCGAAGACCCGATGCGGGTCGCCGCTCTCGGTGCCGCCGACCTCATCATTGTGAAGGCCCAGCCGCTCGGCGGCGCACGCCGAGTGCTCGACATCGTGCGAGAGACCGGGCTTCCCGCGGTCGTCTCGTCGGCGCTCGACACGGCGGTCGGCATCGCCTTCGGCGCGCGCGTAGCGGCCGCACTGCCGACACTTGAGCACGCCTGCGGGCTCGGCACCGGTGCGTTCTTCGATCGGGATGTCGTGGCCGGCCCGCTGGTGCACGACTTCGCGATCGCCCCGGGGTGGCCCGAAGTCGATGCGGATGCGCTGCGCCAGCTCGACGCCGGCACGGCACGCACCGGATGGTGGCGCGAGCGGATCGCTGACTGCTACGCGCAGCTCACGCGCGATTCACCCGACGCCGGCTGAGCCAGAGGCCTTGCCCGAGCGGGTCAGCCGAGCCCGGAGTAGGCGTGCAGGCCCTTGAACAGCGTGTTCACCACGCCGAAGTTGAAGAGCACGCAGGCGAACCCGATGATGGCCAGCACCGCCGCGCGAGTGCCGCGCCAGCCGCGCGTCGCGCGGGCATGCAGGTAGCCCGCGTAGACCACCCAGATGATGAGCGTCCAGGTCTCTTTGACGTCCCAGCCCCAGTAGCGTCCCCAGGCCTTCTGCGCCCAGATCGCGCCGAAGATCAGCGTGAACGTCCAGAGCACGAAGCCGATGATGATCACCGTGAACGAGAGCTGCTCGAGCTTCTCGCTGGACGGCAGCGCATCGAGGTAGGCGTTCTTTCGGCGCCGGTCTTTGGGTTTGGCCTCACGTCGGGCCTGCACGAGCTGCAGTGCGCTCAGTGCGGCGCCCACCGCGAAGAAGCCGGTGCCGAGAATGGCCACCAGCACGTGGATCACGATCCAGGCCGACTCCAGTGCGGGCATCAGCGGTTTGACCGCGGTGTACCAGATGGTCGTCGCGAGCAGCAGCACGATCACGAGAAACCCGGTGACGAACATGCCGGTGAAGCTGACGTCGCGCCAGAGATTCACGAACAGATAGACGCCTGCGATGATCGCGACCGCAGTGATCGAGAACTCGTGCATGTTCGACCAGGGCACACGCTGTGCCGCGACGCCGCGCAGCACGACCGCCGCTACGATGACGACGAACCCGAGCCATGACAGCGATGTGCCGATGCGCAGGCTCTTGTGTGTGCGCGCCGATGCCCGCCCCGCCGTACGCACCGCGAAGTCGTACGCATAGAAGATGAATGCGAGGCCGAAGATGATGCCGGCGGTGACGACCGCGGTCATCGACCATTCCTCGAGTTGCGCCAGATCCATGGTTGCTTAGCCTAGCCCTTCTTCACCGCGTCGCCGGCCTGGGGCCGATTGTCGTTCGTGTCGTCGTGCGCCCGCGCGAGACGGGCGGCGATGCTGCGCACCGCGTCTTCGAGCAGGTGGTCGTCGCCGCGAGCGAGGCCGCCGATCTCGAAGACCGTGCGCGTGCCGTCGGCGGATGCCGTCTCGCCTTCGCCTGCCGGGTTCGGCCCGGCTGCGGGCACGGGTTCGCTCCACGCGCGCACCCAGATGCGGCGACGGGGCACGAAGAGCGAGGCGATGAGCCCAGCGGCCGCGAGGAGCGCGAAGCCGAGCACCCACACCTGGCTCGCATCGTGACGCATCTCGAGGCTGACGTATGGCCGCACCTCGTCGAAGGTGACCGTGCCACGGCCGCCCGGCAGGTCGACGGTCTGCCCGGGTGTCAGCCGCAGCGACTTCGCCACGCTGCCGCCGTCGCCGGAGTTCGGCCCGCCGGCGATCTGTTCGAGACCGTCGGGGTCGAGGGTGTAGACCGATTTGGGTTCGCCCTGGTCCACGCCGAGGTCGCCCACGTAGACATTGAGGCTGAGCACCGGGTTGTCCAGCGCCGGGTAGACCGACATCGACATGCCCTCGTGCGCCGACGCCTCAGTGGGATAGAAATAGCCGAGCATGCCGATCTGCTGCGGAGCCACGTCGGTGACCTTCACCACACCCATCGAGGTGAGGTTGGAATCCTGCGGCAGGAACGGAACGGGGTCGGAGAACACGACCTGGCCCTGTGGGTCGCGCACGGTGATCTTGGGCGCATAGCCGTTGCCGAGCAGAAAGACGTCGGTGCCGTCGACGTTCAGCGGCTGGTTGACCTTGATCTGGCCGGGCGCCTCGCTGCCGTCGGCGTGGTGCACGGTCACGTCTGCGGTGTAGTCGAGCGGCTGTCCGTAGGCACCGCTCTTGATGTCGGTCATCGTCTCGGCGTACTTCGTCTCGAACGAGTCCAGGGTGATGGCGAAGGGCTTCAGCCGCTCCGAAGAGAACCAGCGGCCTGGGCTGAACGAGTCGTAGCTGCTCAGCGTGTTCGGAAAGGTGCCGCCCTGCACGATCACACGCTGTCCGTGATACGAGATGCCGCCGCCGATGCCGACGGCGATCAGCACGCCGACGAGGGCGACGTGAAAGAGCAGGTTGCCGGTCTCGCGCAGATAGCCGCGCTCGGCGCTCACGCTCACTGCGGCGGGCCAGCGCTTCGACTCGGGCCGGTCATAGCGGGCACGACGATAGTGGCGCCCGGCCAGCAGCCGATCTGCTGTGGCGATCACCTGCTCCGGCGTCGCGGCCACGGCATCCGCCGTCGACGGCAGCTCGACGCGCTGGTAGCCGGCCAGACGACCCAGCCGCACCGGCGTCTTCGGCGGCTTCGAGAAGAGCGCCTTGGCGTGCAGCTTAATGCGCGGCACGATGCAGCCGATCAGCGAGATGAACAGCAGCAGGTAGATCGCCGAGTACCACGGCGACGCGTACACGTCGAAGAGGCTCAGCTTGTCGAGCACCGGCGCGAGGTCGGGATGCTCGTTGAAGTACTTGGTGACGCCGTTGGGGTCGGCGCCGCGCTGCGGCACGATCGAGCCGGGCACCGATGCGATCGCCAGCAGCAGCAGGAGCAGCAGGGCGATGCGCATGCTGGTCAGCTGTCGCCAGAGAAACCGCAGCCAGCCGCCGAAGCCGAGTTTGACATCCTGCGGCAGTGCCTCGGTCTGCCGGCCGGTCGACAGCGTGGTCGCCCGGGCGTCGGCCTCGGCTCGAGCGCGGTCGGCGGCGGAGGCCTTCTTCGCGGCCTCGGCCTGCTCGGCCTCGGCGGAGTTCTCAGATGAGCGTGACATATGCACCGATCCATCCTTGCAGAGTGTTTATCCACGCGGTCCACAGGCCGGTGGCGAGAGCGAGGCCGAGCACGATCAGCAGCGCACCGCCTGCCAGATTGATCGCGCGCACGTGTCGACGGGCCCAGCCCAGCGAACGGTTGGCCCACCCCCACCCGGCGGCGATCAGCAGAAAGGGCACGCCGAGGCCCAGCGCGAACGCGAAGCTGAGCACGGCGCCGACCCAGGCGTCGCCGCTGGTGAAGCTGAGCGTCTGGATCGCGGCGAGCACCGGGCCCATGCACGGCGTCCAGCCGAGCCCGAACACGATGCCGAGCAGGGGCGCGCCGATCAGACCGAGCCGCGGCTGCCAGCCGGGCTTGATCGTGCGCTGCATGAATCCGAATCGTCCGACGAAGACCAGACCGAGCGCCATCACCAGCACGCCGAGCACCCGAGTCACGATCTTCTCGTACGAGAGCAGGAACATGCCGAGCGTGCCGATCGCCCCGCCCACGATCACGAAGACCAGGGCGAAGCCGAGCACGAAGAGCAGCGCTCCCACGAGAGTGCGCGAGCGGCTGGGTGATGTCAGCGGCTGAGTCGCGGTCTGAGTCGCGGGGGATGTCGAGGCAGAAGTCGAGGGCCGAGCCGAGACCTGCTGCCCCGGCGTCACCGCCCCCACATAGGCGAGGTATCCCGGGATCAGCGGCAGCACGCACGGAGACAGAAAGCTGACCAGCCCCGCGAGCAGCGCAATCGGCACGCCCGCCCACAGCGACCCAGAGAGCACGATCTCGGCGAGAGAGCCGCCCATCTACTCGGCCACGGCAGTCTTGATCAGCGCCCGCAGCGTGCCGGCGTCGAGCTGCCCGAGAATCGTCGCGGTGACCCGGCCGTCGCGACCGATCACCACGGTCGTCGGAACGGCCTTCGGCGGCACGCCGGCCGCGGCGAAGGCGGCCTGAACGGTTCCTCCGGCCGCCTCGGCGTCGAGCACCGAGGGATAGTCGATGCCGTAGTTGCGTTCGAAGGCCTGCGCGGTCTCGCCGCCGTCGCGAACGTTCACGCCCAAGAACTCCACGCCCTGCGATTCGAATTCGCTGTGCAGCGTCTTCAGGTCACCGGCCTCAGCACGGCACGGCGGGCAGGCCGCGTACCAGAAATTCACCACCGAGACTTTGCCCGAGAGCTCGTCTTGGGTGATCTGCCGACCGTCTTCGGTCGTGCCCGAGAAGGTGACGGGTGCCGGGCGCTGGTCGGCGGCGAACTCTTTCACCGCGCCGGTGCCCGAGATGTAGCCCTTGTCGGCCGAGTCGCCGTACTGCTGTTCGGCGAGCGGGTCTGCGTTCGAGCACGCAGCCAGCGAGAGGGCGACGCCTGCTGCGAGCGCAGCGGCGACCAGACGGCGGATGCCGCGGCCGGCCGCTCGGCGTGCCTGCGGTCGGTCTGCGCGCTGCTGGGCGGCGTGCGTTGTGGAGAGGTTCTGTGCGGAACGGCTCTGCGCGGAACGGCTGTCGTGGTGACGGATGCCCGGGGTCATACGGCTCCCTGGTCGATGCTGGGCACATCCGCCGCCGGATCGCAGTAGGCGACCTCGTGGAACACGTCGTGCTCTGGGTCGTACTCGAAGCTGGTCACGCTCGAGAGCGCGCAGCGGCGGTGTGCGGGGTTGTGAAAGAGTGCGTCGCCGGCGATCGCCCGATGCGCCATCCAGATGGGCGACTGATGGCTGACCATCACGATGTCGGCATCGGGGTCGGCGTCCAGACCGGCATCCTGCGCCCGATGGTCGTCAACCTCACGTTGGCGCGCAAGCCAGGCGGCGCGCATCACGTCGATCATGCGATTGGCGATGTGCCGGTAGGGCTCGCCCCAGCTCGGGCGGAAGGGGTTGTAGACCCGACGCCACTCTTTGGGGTCTCGCAGCAGGTGCAGGCCCGGTTTGCGAGCCGTGCCCTCATACTGATTGCCGGCTTCGATGAGGCGATCGTCGGTCTGCAGCGGCAGACCGGTGAGGTCGACGAACGGCGCGGCAGACTCCTGCGCGCGCTGCAGCGGCGATGCATAGAGCGCAGCGATCGGGCGGCCGTCGTCGACGAGCGCCCGGGCTGTGGTCTTCGCCATCAGCTCGCCGCGGTCGGACAGCCGGAACCCGGGCAGCCGCCCGTAGAGCACGCCGTCGGGGTTGAAGACTTCGCCGTGGCGCACCAAATGGATGCGTCTGGGAGACATATGCGGCATTCTACGCAACCCTGCGCGCGCGTGCGAGTCGGCGAGCCGCGTCACCTGCGGGGATCGCAGCTGCCTGCACCGATCTCGCGCAGACCGAGCGATTCAGTCCAATCCATGGCGGCGCAGTCCAATCCGCGGCGGCGAAGTCCAATCCGCGCAGATGATGCCGAGCCGGGCACGGCTCGGCACAGTAGAATCGACGGGACATCACATTCTTCGGAAGGACATCTGTGCTGCGTACGCACGAGGCCGGGTCGCTCGGCAAAGACTTGGTAGGAAAGACCGTCACGCTGGCAGGGTGGGTCGATCGTCGGCGCGACCACGGCGGCGTCGCATTCATCGATCTGCGTGATTCGACCGGCATCGCTCAGGTCGTCATTTATGACGAGGCCGTCGCACACCCGCTGCGCAGCGAGTTCGTGGTCAAGGTCGTCGGCGATGTGCGCCTGCGCCCCGAAGGCAACGCGAACGAGAAGCTCGCCACCGGCGAGGTCGAGGTCGTCGCCACCGAGGTCGAGGTGCTCGCACCCTCCGCCGCCCTCCCCTTCCAGGTCTCCACCGCCCTGGCCGGCACCGAAGAGACCGAGAGCGTCAGCTCCGATGTGCGGCTCAAGTACCGCTACCTCGACCTGCGTCGTCCGGCACCGGCGAAGGCCCTGCGCCTGCGCGCCGCGGTCAGCCGCGCCGCCCGCAGCGTGTTCGACGCGCACGGTTTCGTCGAGGTCGAGACCCCCACCCTGACGAGGTCGACGCCTGAAGGCGCTCGCGACTTCGTGGTTCCCGCACGTCTGTCGCCGGGCAGCTGGTACGCCCTGCCGCAGTCGCCTCAGCTGTACAAGCAGCTGCTGATGGTCGCCGGTCTCGAGCGCTACTACCAGATCGCCCGCTGCTACCGCGACGAAGACTTTCGCGCCGACCGCCAGCCCGAGTTCACCCAGCTCGACGCCGAGCTGAGCTTCGGCGGGCAAGAAGACGTCATCGCTCTGGCCGAAGACGTGCTGACCGCAGTCTGGGCCGAGATCGGCGTCGAGATTCCTCGACCGATTCCTCGCCTGCCCTATGCCGACGCCATGCGCCTCTATGGTTCGGACAAGCCCGACCTGCGCTTCGGCAACCCGATCACCGAGCTGACCGACTTCTTCGCAGACACCCCGTTCCGCGTCTTCCAGGCCCCGTATGTGGGTGCCGTGGTCTACGAGGGCGGCGCGTCGCTGCCGCGTCGCCAGTTCGACGCCTGGCAGGATTGGGCCCGTTCGCGCGGTGCGCGCGGCCTCGCCTACGTGACGTTCAAAGAAGACGGCACCCTGGCCGGCCCCGTGGCCAAGAACATCTCGGAGTCGGAGCGCGACGGTCTCGCCGCTGCCGTCGGCGCGAAGCCCGGCGACGCGGTCTTCTTCGCCGCCGGATCGGTCAAGCCCTCGCAGGAGCTGCTCGGCGCGGCTCGTGTCGAGATCGCCCGCCGCAACGGCCTGCTGAACGACGACGAGTTCTCGTTCGTTTGGATCGTCGACTTCCCGATGTTCAAGCGCGTCGGCGAAGAGGGCGATGACGACGTAGCCGTCGGCGCCGGTGCCTGGACGAGTGAGCATCACCCCTTCACGAAGCCGACCCCTGAGTGGATCGACCGCTTCGAAGAAGATCCTGAGCACGCGCTCTCGACCGCCTACGACATCGTCTGCAACGGCAACGAGATCGGCGGAGGCTCCGAGCGCATCCACCGCACCGACGTGCAGGAGCGCATCTTCGAGTTCCTCGGCATCTCGGCCGAAGACGCCCAGGAGAAGTTCGGCTTCCTGCTCAACGCCTTCAAGTTCGGGGCTCCGCCGCACGCGGGCATCGCCTTCGGGTGGGACCGCATCAACGCCCTGCTCTCGCGCACCGATTCGATTCGCGACGTCATCGCGTTCCCGAAGTCGGGCAACGGCCAGGATCCGCTGACCGGCGCCCCGGCCCCGATCTCTGCGCAGCAGCGCAAGGAGGCCGGCGTCGACGCGAAGCCAGAGAAGAAGGGCGACGCGCAGCAGCCCGATCAGAAGTCGGCTGTCGCAGAATAGCCACTGACGTCGAGACCGCGGCCGAGCAGCGCCGCAGGGCCGGAGCGTTGCGTCTCGTGACAGAGACGTTCCGCTTCGGCTCTTTCGCGCTGTGCGGTCAGCGAGTACTGTGCCGATCAGATGGCATGAGCCCGGGCACGGCAGAGCAGCCGTTCGCCACAGCAGGCAGACGTGTTACGAAGGAGCCACTCATGACCGACCTCGTCCAGGGGTTCAAGAACGCCTTTCGCCGGCATCCCGCCGGTGTCGCCATCGTCGCCGCCGAATCGGCCGACGGACGCTTCGGGCTGACCGTCTCAAGCGTCGCCTCGGTCTCGGTCGACCCGGTGGCCCTCGTGTTCTCGGTGACGAAGTCGAGCGGGTCGGCCGGGCAGATCATCGGCGCCGACTCCTTCGTCGTGCACCTGCTGGGCGAGGGTCAGGCTGACGTGGCCGACGCCTTCGCGCGCAGCGGCGAACCCCGCTTCACTCCCGAGCAGCACTGGGGCACTCTGCCCACCGGCGAGCCCCTGCTGCTCGATGCCCCAGTGGCCCTGCGCAGCCGAGCACTCGACACGCTCACTGTCGGGCGATCGCAGCTCATCGTGGCCGAAGTGCTCGACGTGCACGAAGGCCCAGAGTCCGGGCCGCTGATGTATCGCGATCGACAGTACTTCACGCTCGCCGACAGCGCAGCGGTCACACGACCCTGAGCGCGGCACGCCCGCTCTGAGGCGACGCGGGCGCCGTGAGACCTGCTGAAACAGAGGTGACACGGCGACGTGAGACCTACCGCGGTAATTAGTTGCATTCCGCAACCAACTATCTATACTGATGTTCGTGCAAGACCAGACCGCCATCCAGCTCGTGAGTGAGACCGCTCGATTCATCCGCAACGCCCGTGCGGTGTCGTTCGAGGCCACGAAGGCAGGCGCGCTGAACGTTCCGCTCAGTCTGGTGCTCGAGGCACTGCTGAATCACGGCAGCTGCCGTGCCGCGCAGGTCGGCGAGCAGATCGGCTTCACCCCGTCGGTGTTGAGCAGGCACATCGCCGAGCTCGAAGAGCACGGTCTCGTCGAACGCGTCGCCGACCCAGACGACGCTCGTGCACGTATCGTGACGATCACCGAGCACGGCCGAAAGCGCCTGCACGAGTCACAGCAGCTCAGAGCGCGACGGCTGATCGACCGCATCGGCGTCTGGGACGAGGTGCAGGCTGCCGAGGCGGTGCAGGCACTCGGCCTGCTCAGCGACCGCCTCGAACGAGGCGCCGCAGACGCACGCCCAGACGACGACGCACAGCCAGCTGGCGGCAGCTGATTCGCCCCGCCGCCCCACCATCCACCACGTACCTTTGAACCGAGGCCTGTTTGTCCCCCGCATCCAACACACCTGACAGCTCTGCAGCCATCCCAGTGCCCGACAGCGCCACCCAGAATCTGACGTTCAGGCAGGTCGCGAAGGTCATCGTCGGTCTGCTGCTCGCGCTGTTCACGGCGATGCTCAGCACGACCATCGTGGCCAACGCGCTGCCGCAGATCGTCGGAGACCTGCACGGCTCGCAGTCTCAGTACGGATGGGTCATCACCGCAGCTCTGCTCGCAAACGCCGCTTCGACTCCGATCTGGGGCAAACTCGCCGATCTGCTGAACAAGAAGACGCTGGTGCAGCTCGCGATCATCATCTTCACGATCGGTTCGGTCGCCTGCGGGTTCGCCCACGGAATGCCCTGGCTGATCGGCGCGCGCGTGCTGCAGGGCCTCGGCATGGGCGGTCTGATGGCCCTCGCCCAGGCGATCATCGCCACGATCACCCCTCCGCGCGACCGCGGCCGCTACACCGGTCTCATCGGCGCGGTCATCGCCGTCGCGCAGACCAGCGGCCCCCTCGTCGGCGGTCTCATCGTGGACAGCGCGCTCGGCTGGCGCTGGACGTTCTTCGTCTGCGTGCCCTTCGCGATCGCTTCGTTGGTGCTGCTGCAGTTCACGCTGAAAGTGCCGAGTGTGCGCACCGGCCCGGTGCACATCGACTGGGCCGGCTCGCTGCTGCTCACCTCAGGCGTCAGCGTGCTGCTCATCTGGGTCTCGTTCGCCGGCCCTCGGGGTTCGTTCGACTGGGTCTCGCCGGCCTCGTTCGCCATGGTCATCGGCGGTGTGCTGCTGCTGGTCGCCACGCTCTTCGTCGAGTCGAGGGTCGCCGAGCCGATCATCCCTCTCGGGCTGCTGCGTGACCGGACCACGGCGCTGGTGCTGATCGCATCGATTCCGATCGGCGTCGCACTGTTCAGCGCATCGACCTATCTGGGCGAGTACTTTCAGATCGCGCTGCAGCAGACCCCCACAGCCGCCGGCCTGCTGCAGCTGCCGATGGTCATCGGCATGATCACCGCGAGCATCAGCACCGGCGTGCTGATCAGCCGAACCGGCCACTGGAAGGTGTTCCTCGTCGTCGGCAGCCTCTTGGTGACGACCGCGCTCACGATGCTCACCTTCACCACGCACGAGACGCCGATGTGGCAGACCGGATGCCGCATCGCGGTGCTCGGCCTCGGCATGGGCATGCTGATGCAGAACCTCGTGCTCGTCGTGCAGAACACCGTGAGCGTGCGCGACGTCGGTGCGGCCAGCAGCATGGTCGCGTTCATCCGCACCTTCGCCGGTGCGACCGGTGTCGCCGTCTTGGGCACCGTGCTGTCGAACCGAGTCGGCGATCTGGTCAGCAGCGGCTTCGCCGCGTTAGGGCCCGGCGCTCAGGCGGCAGAGGCGACATCAGGCGCGCCGTCCGGGCTCGACCTCTCCCAACTGCCCGACTTCGCCCGCGACATCGTCACCAGCGCCTATGGCGACGCCACCGGCCGCATCTTTCTGATCTCTGCCTGCCTGTCGGTGCTCACCGTCATCGCAGTGCTGTTCATTCCGAACCGGCCGCTGCGCAAGACCCTGGACATTCAGTCTTCTGAGACCGTCTGATCGATCTGCGACCGCAGCCGCGCCGGGTCGACATGCCACTGCGCGACCTGTCGGTCGCCGATGAAGACGACCGGGATCAGCTCGCCGAAGCGCCTCTGCAGGTCTGCGTCATCGAGGATGCTCCGCTCGCGCAGCGTGACCGGCTCGCCTGCCTCTCGCGCTTGGGCAATCACCTCTGCGACGATCCTTCGAGCGTCGTCACAGAGGTGACATCCGGGTTTGCCCAGCAGCAGCACATCGATGGTCATGTCTCGATTCTAGGAATCTCGGCGAGTCATCGAGGCTCCGACACGTCTCATCTCGGCGCGGGCAGGTAGGATATGCGGTGATGTCATCCGCCTCCCCTTCTGCCGAGATCGCCGTCTTCGACCTCGACAACACCATCGTGCGCGGCTCCGCTGTCTTCCACTTCGGGCAGGGTGCCGTCAAGCAGGGTGTCATCCGCTATCGCGACATCTGGTCGTTCGCCTGGCAGCAGTTTCGCTTCTCGCACCGCGGCGAGAACACCGGCAAGCTCACCGACATCCAGGATCGCGCGCTGGGCATCGCCGCAGGGCACCGTCTCGACGACCTGCGTGCGCTCATGCCGTCGATCTACGGCCGTTACATCGCCAAGCGCATCTGGCCGCAGATTCCCGGCCTGATCGCACGCCACCGGGCGGCAGGTCGCGACGTCTGGATCGCCACGGCATCCCCCTCGCTCATCGCCGACTACATCGCCGAACGCCTCGGCTGCACCGGCGCCATCGCCTCGCAGCTCGAGCTCACGCCGACGGGCGAGCTCACCGGACGCTTCGCCGGCCCGGTGCGTCACGGCGGGCAGAAGGCGGTCGCCGTGCGCGCACTTGCCGAGGCCCACGGCTACGACCTCGCCGACTCGTATGCCTACACCGACTCGATCAACGACCGCGCCCTGCTCGAGCTGGTCGGGCATCCGGTCGCGGTGAACCCAGATGCGCAGCTGCGCACGCTGGCTCTGCAGAACGGATGGAGCATCCGCCGCTTCACCCGACGCCAGCGCCCTGACGCGTGACCGGGCACGCACACCCCGACACACACGAACAGGGCACGAAGAAGGGCGCCAGGAAGGAATCCTGACGCCCTGGTCAACACGCGTTCGCGCGGTCGAAGACCGTTCGCGAACCCTGCGACCTACTTCTTGTTGCGACGCTGGTGGCGCGTCTTGCGCAGAAGCTTACGATGCTTCTTCTTAGCCATCCTCTTGCGGCGCTTCTTGATCACTGAACCCATAGGGAAACCTCACTGAATGTTCTGGTCGGGTGCCGACCTTTTGCTCAACCCGGTTATTCTACCAGCAGCTGCACGCCGGCACTACCTCAGCGGCGGCCGAACGCCCGGCCGACCCGCCGCGCACCGGCGATGAACGGCCGCGCGACCGCTGCGGCGACCTGACCGAGCGTCTGCGCCACCCCGCGTTCGATCGGGTGCTCTGGTGTGCCGAGACGCGCGGCCAGCGGGTCGTCGTCTTTGAACTGTGCGCCGTCGTTCGGGCATGGGGATGCCCCCTCGCTGCCGCCGGTCGCCCCGACGGTCACCGTGGCCAGGCCCGTGGGCTCGGGTTCGGGGTAGAACTCGTCGATCCACTCGCGCACCGGATCGAGCGCTGTGACATTGATGCGGTACAGCCGCCGCTGGCCGTCTTCGCGCACCTCGACGAGGTCGTGGTCGCGCAGCACTCTGAGGTGTTTCGAGACCGTCGGCTGGCTGACCTCGAGCTGGTCGACCAGCTCGGAGACGCTCAGCTCCGCTCCCGCATCGTGGAGGGCTTGGAGGATGCGTCGGCGAGTCTGCTCGCTGACGGCTTCGAATACCGAGCTCATGCCCTCTAGGCTAGCCAATCGGCCGCGCTTGCGACACCGGTCTGCGCGAAGACCCGACGCGGCAGCACCGCCGACCGTGCAGGAGGCACGCACCCCAGCATGAGAGATAGGCTTGAGGGCATCGGCGAAGTGCGGCCGATCACGAACCACGGGAGCAGAAATGGCCGCTGAAGTCGGCATCGGTGCGGGGCAGACACGTCTGCGTCGCCTGACCGACCGTCTCAAGACCTATGCGGGGCGCTCTCCCTCGCGTTTCGCGATTCTGGCGTTCACCTCGATCATCTTCATCGTCACACTCGTGCTCAGCACGCCGATGGCCAGCGCGAACGGCACGTGGACTCCTCTGCACGAGTCGCTCTTCACGGCGACGAGCACCGTCTGCGTCACCGGGCTCGCGGTCGTCGACATGGCCACGCACTGGTCGCCGTTCGGCAATGCGGTGATCCTGATCGGCGCACAGATCGGCGGCATCGGTGTGCTGACGATGGCCTCGATGCTCGGCATGGTGGTCACGCGGCGCCTCAGCCTGCGCCAGCGGCTCATCGCGGCGAGCGACACCAACCCGCTGCGCACGCACGCCGGCCCGGTCAGCGAGGGTCAGGCCATCCGTCTCGGCGAGGTCGGCGGGCTGCTCACCACCGTGCTCTTCACGTCGCTGATCGTCGAGTTCGTGCTGTTCGTCGGCATCCTGCCGAATCTGCTCATCGGCGGCGCCTCGTTCGGCACGGCGGTCTATGACAGCGTCTATCTCTCGGTGAGCGCGTTCAACAACGTGGGGTACACGCCCTTTCCCGAGGGTCTGGCCGCTCACGAGTCGAATTCGTGGCTGATGGGGATGCTGGTGTTCGGCGTGTTCGCCGGCTCGCTGGGATACCCGGTCGTGTACACCATCATGCGCAACCTTCGGGCTGTGCTGAAGCGCAGCACCCGTCACCCGCACTGGAGCCTGCACGTGCGGCTCACCCTGGTCGCCACGGCGGCCATGGCGCTGCTCGGCACGCTGGCGTTCTCGCTCTCAGAGTGGAACAACCCTGAGACGTTCGGCGACAGCGTCGCATGGAGTCGACCCTTCGAAGCGCTGTTCTACACCACCATGACCCGCTCGGGCGGCTTCGCACTCTTCGACCCGGCCGAGCTGAACGACTCCAGCCTGCTGATGAGTCAGCTCTTCATGTTCATCGGCGGCGGCTCGGCCTCAACGGCCGGCGGCATCAAGGTGACCACCGTCGCCGTGCTGCTGCTCGCGGCCCTGGCCGAGGCGCGCGGTCAGGGCGAGATCCAGGCCTTCGACCGCCGCATCCCCAACGACGTGCTGCGCGTCGCCGTGAGCATCGTGCTCTGGGGCACGACGATCGTCCTGGCCTCGACCATCGCGATTCTGCCGTTCACCGATCGGCCGCTGGCCGACGTGCTCTTCGACGTCATCTCGGCGTTCGCGACCTGCGGTCTCTCCACCGGCGTGACCCAAGAGCTGCCCACCCCCGCGATCGTGGTGCTCTCTGCGACGATGTGGGCCGGCCGTGTTGGTACAGTGACGTTGGCGGCGGCGATCGCGTCTTCATCGCGTCGCCAGCTGTACAAGCACCCAGAAGAGAGGCCGATCGTTGGTTGAGAGAATCGCCGTCGACGCACCAGTGGCCGTGATCGGTCTGGGGCGGTTCGGAGCCGCCACCGCCGGTCAGCTCAACCGACTCGATCGCGAGGTCTTGGCGGTCGACACGAACCCGTCTCTGGTGCAGAAGTGGTCGGAGCGCGTCACGCACACCGTCGAGGCCGACGCCCGCAACCCCGAGGCGCTCAAGCAGATCGGCATCGGGCACTTTCAGATCGTTGTGGTCGCCGTCGGCACGCTCGAGGCGAGCGTGCTGATCACCGCGAACCTCGTCGACCTGAAGGTGCCGCAGATCTGGGCCAAGGCGTCGACGCAGTCGCACGGCAAGATCCTCGCGCGCATCGGCGCCAACCACGTCGTCTACCCCGAGGCGCAGGCGGGCAATCGCGTCGCGCATCTGGTCAGCGGCCGACTCCTCGACTTCATCCAGTTCGACGACGACTTCGCGATCGTGAAGCTGTACCCCCCGAAGATCATCCGCGACAAGCCGCTGGGGCGCTCGATCGTGCGGTCGAAGTACCATGTGACCGTCGTCGGCGTGAAGTCACCGGGCAAAGAGTTCACCTATGCGACCGAGAACACCGTGATCACGAATCACGACCTGGTGATCGTCTCAGGCCGCGTCGCAGACATCGAGCGCTTCGCCAACCTCGACCGCTGAGCCCGACCCCACACAGCTCGGCCCGGCTCCAGGCACGAGCCTCGGCGGGCGTCAGGCGTTCTCAGCCGCCATCTCCTGCGCCCGATCGATCGCCGCATGCAGCGCCTCGGTGAGGTTCTC
Source organism: Pseudoclavibacter sp. CFCC 13611 (assembly GCF_008831225.1). NCBI lineage: Bacteria > Bacillati > Actinomycetota > Actinomycetes > Micrococcales > Microbacteriaceae > Pseudoclavibacter > Pseudoclavibacter sp. CFCC 13611. The sequence continues at coordinate 276,255 of NZ_WBKE01000003.1, forward strand.
GACCTGACCGCCCCGCGAGATCACTGCGAGCGCCTCCTGCGTCGTGCCGCCCGGGCTGGTCACCGCGATGCGCAGCTGTTCGGCGGTCTGCCCGCTCTCGTCGAGCAGACGTGCGGCACCGATCACAGTCTGATCGGCGAGCAGCCTGGCCTCGTCGGCGGTGAAGCCGATGTTCTGCGCCGCCTGCTCGAACTGCTCGACGAACGCGAACAGGTAGGCCGGCCCCGACCCCGACACCGCGGCCAGGTCGTCGATGCGCGACTCGGGAATCTCGAGCACCGCACCCACCGTCTCAAACAGCGACTTCACCAGCATCCGCTGTTCTTCGGTGGCGCCGGGTCCGGCGGCCAGCCCCGTCACCCCAGCGCCCACTCGGGCCGGGGTGTTCGGCATTGCGCGAAAGACCGGCGTGCCCGAAGGCAGCGCGCCGACCATGGAGGCGATGGTCACGCCCGCGGCAACGCTCACCACGATCGCCCCCGGCGCGAGATCGCCGCGAATGTCACGGAGCACCTCTGAGACCTGGTACGGCTTCACGCCCAGCACGACGATGCCCGCCCCGCGCACCGCCGCCGAGTTGGCGTCGGCCTCGCGTTCGCCGCTGAGCGCATGCACGCGGCCGCTGTACTCGCTGGCCAGGGCGTCGGCCTTCGCCGCAGAGCGATTGGTCGCACGGATGCCGTCGTCGGCTCCGTCGGCCACGGGGATGCCCGAGGCGATCAGGCCGTGCAGAATCGCGCCGTTCATCGAGCCGACGCCGAGAAAGGCGATCGCAGGAAACGCGTTCGGTGCAGCCGCCGACGGCGAGCCGGCGTCAGCTGCGACAGCGGATGTCGGATGCAGGTTCTCAGATGCGCTCTCAGTCATGGTGGTCAGTGTAGTAGCGTTGCGGGCCCGCAACGCAGCGCGACGAGTATTCTGAAGGGATGACAACGAACGCGTCAGCAGCGACACCCGTTCCTGCCAGCACACCCGAGCAACGGCAGGAGGGCACCGGCGCGATCATCGCAGCGCTGCTGGCTAACTTGGGCATCGCCGTCACAAAGTTCGTCGCCTACCTGATCTCGATGTCCAGCTCGATGCTCGCCGAGTCAGTGCATTCCCTGGCTGACACCGGCAACCAGCTGCTGCTGCTCGTCGGCGGGCGTAAGGCGCGCCGCGAGCCCACGCCTGAGCATCCGTTCGGCTTCGGGCGCGAACGTTACGTCGCCGCATTCGTAGTGTCGATCGTGCTGTTCAGCCTCGGCGGTCTCTTCGCCGTCTATGAGGGCTACGAGAAGATCATGCATCCGCATCCGCTCGACAACTGGTGGCTGCCGATCGCGGTGCTCGTGGTGTCGATCGTCTTGGAGTCACTCTCGCTGCGCACCGCACTGCGCGAGTCGAAGGCCGCACGCGGCGACAGCAGCGTCTTGGAGTTCGTCCGGCGTGCGAAGGCCCCGGAGCTGCCCGTGGTCATTTTGGAGGACACCGCCGCTCTGACCGGGCTGGTTCTCGCCCTGTTCGGCGTCGGGCTCACTGTGCTCACCGGCAACGGCGTCTGGGACGGCGTGGGAACGATCGCCATCGGCGTCCTGCTCATCGTGGTGGCGCTCGTGCTCGGTGCCGAGACCCGCAGCCTGCTCATCGGCGAAGGCGCGACCGACGCCGACCTGAACCGCATTCGCACCGCCGTGCTGGCCGGTGACGATGTCGATCAGATCATTCATCTGCGTACGCTCTACCTCGGGCCCGATGCGCTGCTCGTCGCGATGAAGGTCGCGGTGCCTCCGACGGAGTCGGCGCGCGAGCTGGCTCAGGCCATCGATGCGATCGAGGAGCGCATTCGCGCACAGGTGCCGATCGCCACGACGATCTTCATCGAGCCCGACGTCCTGCGCACGGCTGCGTAGCGCCCAGCCGTTCCGGCGTCTTTCGGCAGGTTCCATCAGTCTCACCGAGACGCAACAGAAGAGGTTCGGCGCCGTCGACGAGCGCTCAGCGCGAACGCCACGCTGGCGACGAAGGCCAAGGCCAGCACGGCGATGCTGAACTCCGCCGAGCCGTCATAGCCGGAGGGCTGCGCGAAGCTCTCTCCATTCGCCGTCGCCATGATGAGAAAAGTGGCGCTGAGCGCACTGCCCACGGCATACGCGACACTGCGGTTCAGCTGATATGTGCTCATCGCGCTGCTGGTCTCTGCAGGCGGAACCCCATCGGCGATCTGCAGCGGATTGATCGCGTAGACGAGTCCGACGCCGAGTCCGTTGAGCGCCATCGCGATGATCAGCTCCGGATACGTGGAGCGCGCGAAGAGAAAGACCACATACGATGACAGCGGGAACAGGCAGCCCAGCGCGACGATGATCTCGTACGAGAGATGTCTGGTCAGCATGGGCACGAGGCGTGAGGCCGCGAAGCTCGCCAGCGAGAACGGCAGAAGCAGCAGCCCTGCTGTCAGGATCGACGCTCCGAATCCGTAGCCGGTCGACTTCGGAGCCTGCACCAGCCGGACCACCAGGGGCGCCAGTGGGTAGAACCCGATCGCGACCAAGAATACGGTGACATTCGCACTGGCCACAGCCGGGCGTCTGAGCATCCTCAGATCGATCAGAGGATGCGCGGCGCGCAGCTCCCAGAGCGCCCAGACCGCCAGCAGAGCCAGAGCGACGATCGCCAGCATGATGACCGGCGCAGATGCCCACCCCCACTCGGCTCCCTCAGAGAGCGCCACCAGCGTCAGGGTCAGTCCTGTGCCAAGCAGAGCAGAGCTGACGAGTCCCACATGGCTCTGTCCGGCCGTCGTGGCGGGAAGCACACGGATGACCGCGACCAGACAGACCGCACTGAGTGCGGCAACGAACCAGAACGGCGCAGCCACACCGCCGAGTTCGGCGAGCGCACCCACGACCGGGTATCCGATGCCGATGCCCGCCGCAGTCGTGACGCCGATCGCGGCGATCGACCTCGCCCGACGTTCCACGGGAAGATCATTGCGAGCGGTCGCAAGCGCCAGCGGCACGAGCCCGAGCCCGAGCCCTTGGATCGCCCGCCCGAGCAGGAAAACGGGGAATCCTGCTGGAAGAGCTCCGAGCACACAGCCGACGGTCATGCCGGCAACCGCGCCGATTGTGGTGGCTCTGTGCGCCGGACCCGACCCCAGCCTCCCGATCACCGGCGTGACGACTGCACCGACGAGCAACGTGATCGTCAGCGCCCACTGTGACTCCGACAACGAGACGCCGTAGTGTTCCTGAACCGCCGGCAGCAGCGGTGTGCCCAGGCTCGCGACGGAAGTCGAGAGAACGGCCAGGAAGATCAGGGTCGTTTGAAGCCCTTTGCGAGAGTGTCCAACAGTCATGCTGACAATGGTCGGCCCACCCAGCGAATACTTCCAATACTCATATTGTCTCATAGATATAATGCACAGTTATGGAGCTGCGTCATCTGCGATACTTCGTGACCACCGCGGCCGAGGGAAATGTGACTCGTGCGGCCGCAAAGCTGCATGTGACTCAGCCCGGAGTCAGCGCCCAGCTGCGCCAGCTCGAACGTGAGCTCGGCCAGCCATTGCTCGATCGAGTGTCACGCGGAGTCCGCCTCACCGCCGCAGGCGAAGCCTTCCTGCCTTATGCGCAGGCCGCTCTCGATGCTGCGGAATCCGGCGCTGCGAGCGTCTCTGCCGTCGCCGGTCTGGTCACGGGGCACCTCACCATCGGGACGATCTCGACCATCAGCTCCGCCTCCGTCGACCTGCCCGCGCTGCTTGCCGCCTTCCGTGCCGAACACCCCGATGTCGACATCACACTCCGCGAGCTGACCAGCGCCCGACTCCTCGACGGATTGAGCCATGCGCGCCCGGAAGTCGGGCTCGTCGGGCTGGGATCCGCCCTGCCCGGGGACAAAACTGCGACGCTGGAGCTCGCCCGTGAACAGCTCGTCGCCGTCAGCTGCGGCTCTCCCCTGCCCGCACAGCTGTCAGTGCCGCTGAACGCGCTCGTCGATCAGCCGCTCATCGTTCCCAGCACCGGAACCGGACTCCGAGATCGCCTCGACACGGCATTCGCAGGTATCGGAGCCCGGCCGCACATCGCCTTCGAATCAGGTGACCCCGACCTCCTGCTGCGCCTCGCCCTCGCCAGACTCGGTACGGCCGTCGTGCCGGAATCGGTCATCCTGCGATACCGAGGTGACGACCTCACCGTGAGAGCGATCACACCTCGCATCGACGGCGCCATCGGACTCGCATGGAGCACGGCTCGTACGCTGACTCCGGCTGCCCGCGCCTTCATCGACCTCACACGCCAGTCACTCGACACGGCGGCAGAGAGCTGAAGACCGCTCAACACCAGACGCAGAACGGGCCGCCCCACAGCTGTGGGGCGGCCCGTTCTCTCAGCTGACCTCTACCAGTCGACGCTGAGACGCAAGTGAGCGCCTACTTCTCGAGGTTCTCGTCGGCCCGGACGATGATGACCGGCGACGGAATGTTGTTCAGCACACCGTGGCTGACAGACCCGAGAAAGAGACGTGTGAGGCCCTTGCGCCCGCGGTTGCCCACGACGAGCAGCGCAGCATGCTTGGCGGTCTCGACGATGCCGCGCACCGGCTCGGCCTCGATGAGCTGCGTCTCGATCTTCAGGTCGGGCAGCATGCCCGATACGAGATCTTTCGCACCCTGCAGCACGGCGCGCGACTCGTTGCGCACCTCTTCGATGATCTGCGCGCTCCATGCGACATCGGTGGCCGGCATGGCGGGAATCGTCCATGCCGAGATGATGTGCAGCGTCTCGCCGAGCGAATCCGCAGCCCGAGCCGCATATTCGAGGGCGACATTGCCCGTGGGGCTGCCGTCGACAGCGACGTAGACCCCGTGGCGCTCGCCCAGATCATAGGTGGGCACGACGGCGACGGGCGAATGCGCAGACGCGGCCAGGCGGATCGGCTTCGACCCGAAGATCACGTTCGGCAGCTTGCTGCCCTTGTGTGTGCCGACGACCATCAGCTCGGCGCCCTTCGACTCCTCTTCGAACACCGCAGTGGGCGTGCCGGGAGCGAGGTTGGTGGTGTAAGTGACATCGGGTGCGACGGACTTCGCATATGCGACCTCCTGATCGAGCAGCTTCTGCCCTTCAGCAAGAGCCTCGCTCTCGAACACCGGCGTGTCAGAGAACGGGGTGAGGTCGATCACGTAGAACAGCTCGACCTCGGTCTTCGCGCGCTGGGCGTAACCGACACCCCAGCGCAGCGCTGCGCGAGCCGGTTCTGAGCCGTCGACACCGATCACGATCTTCTTGGTCATTCTGGCCTGCCTCCTCAAGGTTCGGCGGAGCCAACTGCCCCCGCCTTCACTCTCAGGCTACCTGTTTCCGCCTCGGCATTGAGGCTGTGTCGCAAAGATAAACGATCGGAGATCAGCGCCGAGATTGAAAGAACTCCTGCAGCAGCGCAGTGCTCTGCTGCTCGCGCACGCCGCCGATGACTTCGACCTGGTGATTGAGCCGTCGATCACGCAGCAGGTCGTAGACCGACCCGGCAGCACCCGCTTTGTCGTCCCAGGCGCCGAAGATGACGCGCGGGATGCGGGCCGAGAGAATCGCACCTGCGCACAGCACGCAGGGCTCAAGCGTCACGACCAGGGTCGTATTCGGCAGCTGCCAGCTGTTCCACGCCCTCGCCGCACGGCGAATCGCCAGCACCTCGGCGTGAGCGGTCGGGTCTTCGAGCTTCTCGCGCTCATTGTGCGCCACCGAGATGACGTTGCCGAGCGCGTCGAGCATGATCGCCCCGACCGGGACGTCTCCGGTCTCGAGCGCGCCTCGCGACTCCTCGAGTGCGGCATCCATCCACTGCTCGAAAACGGGGGAGACAGGCATGTTCACGAAAGGTTCCTCACTCACGGATCGGCTGTGCAGCGCCACGTCCAACTTACCCCAGCGTCACAATCGTCATTGTTCGTCACATCCGACGACCCGCCTTGACTCATCCCCTTCGGTATCGCAGACTGGACGCTATGAGCATTTTCGACCACACCAGCGCAGCACGCATCGAGGTGGCAGTGAGCCGCCGCTCGATGATGCGCATGGCGGCCGAAGCGTCCCGAATGTGTCGTTGACCCGACACCCCTCCGAGCAGCCAGACCGGTTCGAAGCGCACACTGACCCACTGTCAGACACTCCGCAGCCTCACCGGTCGAACCATACCGGCGCTCACCCCGCGGAGCATCCCGCGTCCGATCAGACGGCAGCGCGCGAGCATCCGCACACAGACATCGCTCACGACACCAAGGACTCACTCATGACCACTTCATACGATCAGCGCAGCCTCACCGAAGACGTGCAGACCGGCAACGGCGCCCGCAGCGCACACACCCAGAGCGCGCACACCACGCGACCGGCCTCCCGTCAGACAGACCACGGGCAGCATCCGCACGCCCGCCGCGACGAGAACGTCGAAGCTCGCGGCTTCGCACTCTACGTCGGCTTCGACGAGGTCAGCGCAGCCGCCAGCGGCGTCAGCCTGCAGCAGCTCGTCGCCGCTCTCAAAGAGACCGCCGAGGCGCTGGTGCCCGACATCAAGACGCACGCGACGCTCGCGATCGCACCGCGCGGCGCGGGCGGCCGCGATGTGGATGTCGTGCGGCTGGCTCTGCGCGACCCTGCGGCCCAGCGCGCACGGCAGCAGGAACGCCAGACGCATCGCCGCGGTGTCGTCATCGACTTCTCTCGCCAGCGTGTGCTCGTCGACGGCCAGGAGGTCGCACTGACCTACAAGGAGTTCCACCTGCTCGGGCACCTCGTCGAGCATGAGGGCGAGACCGTGCACCGCAACGACCTGCTCGCCGACCTCTGGGACGAAGAGGCCGAGGGCGTGCCGAACGAGCGCACCATCGACGTGCACGTGCGCCGCCTGCGCGCGAAGCTGGGCGACTACCAAGAGATCGTGCGCACCGTGCGCGGCATCGGCTACCGCTTCGACCGACACGCCGACGTGGCCGTCAAAGCCGACTGAGTCGCTTGCTCTGACGCCCCGCCGATCGGTATCTTTGTAGGGGCCCACACCACGATCTGCAAGTGCTGTGGGCGTGCGGAAACGCACAGCGCCTGCTGTGGCGCAGCACTCTTCTGAGTGCGGGCCGGCTGCCCTCTTCCCCTGGGGCAGCTGGCTCATCCCACAGCGGCGACCCCTCTCACACCGTGTCGAGCGCATCATTGAACCTGTACCGTACTGGAATTCGCAGCCAATCGAGCGCTGCACCCGAGAGGAACCACATGACCGACGCATCCGCCTTCGACGAGCTCGCAACGAGCTGGGACGCCATCACGATCGACCAACTGCGCGCCGTCGGCGGCCGCAAGTGGGCACACTATCCGAATGCCGTGGGGGCGTTCATCGCCGAGTCGGACTTCGGCGCAGCGCCCGAGATCACCGCGGCGCTCGAGCGCTGGGTGCGCGAGGGCCGCTTCGGTTACCTGGTGCCGCAGCAGGCGCTGGCCCTGCAGGAGGCCACTGCGAAGTGGCACGGCGATGCCTACGGATGGAAGCTCGACGCCGACCATGTGGGCCGGCTCTCCGACGTGGTCAGCGGTCTCGAGGTGACGCTGCAGCACTTCACGCGCAGGTCGGACAGCAAGGTGATTCTGCCGACCCCGGCGTATATGCCCTTCCTCTTTCTGCCCGAGCAGGCCTGGCAGCGTGACACGGTGCAGGTGCCGCTCGAGGCCGACGGGAGCCTCGACCCGGACGCGCTCGATCGGGCCTTCCGCGCAGGCGGCGAGGTGCTCGTGCTGGTCAACCCGCAGAACCCGACCGGGCACGTCTACACACGCGACGAGCTCGTCGCCATCAGCGAGGTCGTCGAACACCACGGTGGCAGGGTGTTCGCAGACGAGATCCATGCTCCCTTGGTCTATGCCCCCAGGCGTCACGTGCCCTACGCCTCGGTGAACGAGGCCGCGGCTTCTCACACGATCACAGTGACCAGTGCATCGAAAGCCTGGAACCTCGCGGGCCTCAAGACCGCCCAGGTGATCTTCTCGAACGACGACGACCTGCGCATCTGGCAACAGGTGCGCTACTGGCCCGAAGACGCGGCAAGCCCGCTGGGAGTCGTCGCGAACACCGTCGCCTACAATGAGAGCCGCGGATGGCTCGGCGACCTCATCGCCTATCTCGACCGCAATCGCAGCGTGGTCGACGAGCTGGTGGCCACACACCTGCCTCGAGCGCACTACCGTCGCCCCGAAGGAACCTTTCTCGCCTGGATCGATCTGCGCGACTATGGTCTGCCGCGGCCGCTCGGAGACTTCATTCTCGAGCAGGCCGGCGTCGCGGTCACCGACGGAGCCGCCACCGGCCCGAGCGCAGCCGACTTCATCCGCATCAACTTCGCCACGCCACTGCCGATTCTCACCGAGATCTTCAAGCGCATCGGCGACGCGGTGAACGCCGCGTCGCGCTGAGACATGCGCAAGCATCGGCTCAGCCAGATAGCATGACTGCATGAGCGAAGCCGCAGACGCAACGACCAGTCAGAATCCCGACCTGCACCAGCCGACGCGCGACGAGCTCGTCGAGGCGCTGCGCGTGCGCTTCGGAGGTGACGGTGCGCCGACGTTCGACGCCGTGAACCCGACGATTCTGCGACAGCTGCAGCATCGGTCGGTGCGCAGGTTCAGCGACCGCGACGTCACCGACGACGAACTGCGCGCGATTCTCACCGCCGCACAGGCCGCATCCACCAGCTCGAATCAGCACTCGTGGAGCGTCATCGTCGTGCGCGACCAGGCTCGCAAAGAGCAGCTGAAGCCGCTGATCGGCAACCAGCCCTTCATCGACAAGGCGCCTGTGCTGCTGTTCTGGATCGCCGACCTGCACCGTTCTGCGGCGCTGGCCGAACGCGCCGAACAGCCGTTCGTCGGCGGCGCACTGCTCGAGGCCACGCTGGTCGCGTTCATCGACGCCGCGCTCGCCGCACAGAATGCCGCGGTCGCAGCCGAGTCTCTGGGCCTGGGCATCACGTACATCGGCGGAGCCAGGAATCACCCCGAAGAGACTGCAGCCGCCCTCGCACTGCCGTCGCACGCAGCCGTCGCCTTCGGCATGACGCTGGGGTGGCCGAGTCCGACCGACCGCGCGAAGATTCGCCCGCGCCCGCTGCCCGAGGTCGTCGTGCATCAAGAGCAGTACGACGCCGACGTGCTGCCCGGACTGGACGCCTATGCCGAGCGCATCAACGGCTTCTTCGCCGACTACGGGCGCGAGTTCGACTGGGAGAGCTACATCACCGAGCACTTCGCCGACTACGCCGACTTCTACGGGCGCGAACGACTGCGTGACGCCCTGCGCAATCTCGGACTGCCGTCTAACTGAACGGGTCGATGCGCAGGCGAACCTGCTCGGCCAGGTACTCTGCCAGCGGCTGCAGCCGTGTGCCCGTCGTGTGGGGATCCCACCGAACCATGATCTCGCCGTCGACCTCGACGAAGGGGCACGCCTCGGTCTCACCGTGCCCGCTGCTGTTCAGGTCGATCGGCACAGCTTCGAAGTTCACCGTGTCGCCGGGTTCGAAGGGGCCATTCCAGGCGAGTTCCTGCAGCTGTCGGCGCTCTTCGATCGCGAGCGCCGTGTTGCGCGGCCACGCCGGTTCGACCGCCCGAGTCGTCGTGCCGACGATCCACGCGTCGCCTGCCTCGTCGACCAGGAGCGTTCCGATGCGCCAGACACGGCAGACGGGTTCGAGACGGGCGCGGCGGGTGAACATCCATCGTCGACGCGGCGCCACATAACGGGCCAGCGCCTCATCGTCGGCTCCGGCCGCACGCAGCGACTCGACCGCTTGTGTGAGCAGCGCACGCACCTGATTCAGCTGCTCGGTGTTCACTTCGCGCTCATGTTCTCTCGCGTCCATGTTCATCGCACGGGTATGAAAAAGGCCCCGCCGCAGCGGAGCCTTTTCGGTGGTGCGCCCGAAGGGATTCGAACCCCCGGCCTTCTGATCCGTAGTCAGACGCTCTATCCAGCTGAGCTACGGGCGCATGTCCGAAGAATCACTATACACACTGCACACCCGTCGCACAAGCTCTGATCGGCTGGCGCCTGGCCGCGATCAGCGATCGACTTTGAGCTCCATACGGTAGAGCCCGAGCGCGAACGGGCCGTCGAGCGGAGTCGCGGTGTTCGGGGTGATCTCGACCTCATCGTCGGCCGTGCCCAGCGTCACGCCGTTCGTCGACTCGAGATCGGTGATGAACCAGCCGCCGTCGACCCATTCCAGCTTGGCGTGCGTCTTCGAGATCGTCTTGTGCGAATCGGGGATGCGCACGATCTGATCACGTCGGCTGAACTCACCTCGTGGGTTGCGTCCCAGAATCGCCACATCGGCCTCGATCTCGACGCTGTCACCAGACTCCAGCAGCAGGCGGCTGACCGGACGATGATTGCGGCGCACCAGCACAGTCTTCTCGACGTCGTCGTCTTCGACGTCGGAGGCGGTGCCGAAGCCCGTCGAGCCGAAGCTCTCAGCACCGCCGAAGATCGGGGACTCCTGCTGTGCAGCGGGCTGTGGCTCGAGCGCATGCTGGGGCTCGGCGAACGGCGCCTGCTGTTCTGCCGCGAATGCCTGTGCCGGTGCCTGCGGCGTGCCGAAAGCCCCATCGGCTGGCGGTTGCGCAGCCGTGAACCCGGGCACCGAGTCGATCACCGGGGCCGACTCCTGGTACCACGAGTCCGTCTGCGCCTGGGCCTGCGCTGCCTGCACGACCTGCTCGACCACGACCTCCTGCTGACCGAAGCCGTCGTCGGCCGTCGCCTGCGTCGCGAGTGTCTGCTGCGCCTGCAGAGCCTGCTCGTACTGATCGGTCATGGCCTGGCGCACGTCGTCGCCGCCGTACTCCCACAGCCAGGTTCGCAGCGCGTCATCGACGCTCGGGTTCACCGCCACGACCGCGGAGAGCGAGGGATCCTGCTGGATGATGACGCGCATCTGCTCCGGCGAGGTGGCCGGATCGGCCGCCTGCTGGGCGAGGGAAGGACCACCGGTCCAGTCGTTGGATCCGTACGAGGGAAACTGCGGATTCGTCATCTTGTCTTTCCTCTTCCCAGCCCCAAGCGGAAACGTTGGGGCACCTGTGCGAGAATGCGCACGCGTCTAACATATCCTGTCAGCGATTTGGGCGACAACCGCGCCTTCCACCGCTGCCAGCGGGTTCTGCCCGCCACCATCCGAGCACGCTCGGCGTCGACGAGTCGCCAGTACTCCGCTGCCTGCTCGGTGCTCAGTGCGACTCCAGAGAACGCCGCCCAGTCGGCGAGGTCGGCGAGCTGTCGGCTCTCGCTGCTCAACGGCTCGGCGATCTCGCGTCGCGTGGCCCGAATCGGCGCGCTGCCCCCGGCGTCGACGATGTTGTCGACGTGTTCGTCCCAGCCGGCGACGACGCGCTGGTCAGCGGTGCCCCGAGTACGACGACGGCGACGTCGCAGAAGCTTGAGCAGCAGCACTCCCCAGAGCGGCAGCGTGATCAGCGCAGCCCAGAAGAGCACCGTCGTGGCGAGGCGCACGATCGCGAGCACCTGAGCGAGTGTCTGGCTGCCGCTGGCCACATCCGACCCGAGGTCTCCCCCCGACGGGTCTTTGTCCGGCGGCGGCACCTGCCCTGCGTTCTGCTGAGCCGTCGTCGGGCTGTACCGTTTGAACGCGTTCTGGTCTGGGTTCTCGACGAAGCGGTTGTCGGTGCGCGGGTCGGCGTCGATGGCGACCCACCGACCGTCGCTGGTGAGCACCTCTGCCCAGGCCGTGACATCCCGGCCCCGCACTTGGCCGTCGTCGTCGACCTTCGCCCCGTAGACGACCCGAGACGGAAAGCCGACCACCCGCGCGACGAGCGCGGTCGCCGTCGCATACTGCTCTTGGTCGCCGACCGTGGCCGCGCACTGCGACACCGTGCTCGAGCAGTCGAGATAGCGGCTATCGAGCATAGAGGCGAACAGCCCGTCGATACGTGCACGCGTATGCCCGGCGTCGCTGCTGCGAAACTGATAGTCCCGAGGCAGCCAGCTGTTCTCATCGTGGCCCGGATCATCCTTGCTGTGCCCCAGATAGCTGCGCTGGATGAGCAGCCGATTCAGCCGCTGCACCTCGCCGAGCGTGGCCCCGCCCTCGCGCTTCTGGGCGACCCACTCGTTGAGCGCGGGCATCAGATCGGCGCTGACCCCGTCGACCGAGCCGACTCCCGGGCCCACCTCAGACGACGGCTGCTCGTCGTTCGGGGCGAACGAGAACGTGTACTCGTCGCCCGAGCGAAGACCCTGCTGGCCCGCCCGATCGGCGAGCTGGAGGCCCGACTGCAGACGGTCGCTGAAGAAGAACCGGCTGCCGAGCGACCGCTGGTCGCCGCCGTCGAAGTGCAGCTGCTCGAGCTGCTCGCCGAGGGGCACCCACACAGACTGGTAGTCACCGACCGTGACCGTCGCGTCGCGCGTCGCGCCAGCGGTGTCAAGAACGAACGGCACCCGGCGAAACGCGGTGTCGGCGCTGTTGCTCTGCTCGGGATCTGCCGTGCGGAAGACCTGCCCGTCGTATTCGCCGAGAGTCGCGAACCGCAGCCGCTGCGGTGCGTCGCCGCTGACGCTGAGCAGCGTCTGGTTCAGATGCGCCGCGGTGAAGTTGCGGCGGAAGGCCGCCAGCGGGCTGTTCAGCGGCGGAACCTGCGTCTCGGGTTCGACGACGCTGCGGCCGACGATGCGATCGCGGTCGCCGAGCAGCGGGCCGCTGACCGTTCCGGCCACCACCGCGGCGACGACGGCCATGCCGACGGCCAGAGCGATCCGTCGCAGTCGTGCGGCGCGCCTGCCTGAGGACGCGACGGCGACCTTCGCGGCATCGGTCGACTTTCGAGCGGTCTCGCCCTCGGCATCCCCGAGCACATCGCTGACGTAGGCGACGCGAGCGGCCAGGCGCTGCCGTCGCTGCCGCACGATCGGCCAGGCCAGCAGAAGGCCGAGGCCCAGCAGGCCGCAGATCAGGTGCACCGGTGCACGCAGGGAGAGCAGCGGCACCGTCACCGTCTCGGCGGCGGCGCGCGCGCCGAAGACCGTCGGAAAGAGCAGCGCCACCGCGAGCGCCGCCAGAGCGAGCCCCCAGAACCGCACCAGACGCAGCGAGAAGAGCACAGAGAGCAGGGCCGCAACGTAGACGACCAGAAAGAGCGGCAGCTGCATGCCCTGAAAGTCGCCGACCGGAATCGTGATCGTGAGCAGGTTCTTCCAGCCCGTGACCGGAGCGGTCAGCACCTCGAGCGCGCCGTCACCCAAGGTGGCCGGCAGCGCCGACCACGTCGACGGCACCGCTGCCAGCAGCCCGACGACGGCGTAGGTCGCCAGCGCGAGTGCCAGTGCCGGCAGTGCCCGCAGGCGCCGCCGCACGATGATGAGTCCGACGGCCAGACCTGCGACGAGCGCCGCTGCGCCGGCCACAAAGAGGGTGGGTTTGCGATAGATCGGCCAGGAACCGATGATCACGAGCGCCAGCACGACGCTGGTGAACACCAGAGTGGCGACCAGCTGTGCACGTGAGACGGCCCGCGCCTGACCCACGTCACTCATGACTGCACCACCCTCGCCATCAGATGCCGAAGGTCGTCGAGCACGCCCAGCGTGAAGACGGTGATGTCGCCGATGCGCTGCACCCCGGGCTCGGTGTCGAGGTCGACGCGCACCACGACCACCGCGGTGTCGAGACCGAATCGGTGCGCTGCCGTCTGCAGATCGTGCAGTGAGAGGGACGAGCCGCACACCATGAACACCAGCGACAGCCCGTCGATCTGCTGGGCGGTCAGCGTGGCCACCTCGTCGAGGCGCATCATCTGGGCGCTGCGGTCGACCCCGCTGAAGTCGTTGAGCAGAGTGATCGGCGTGAACGTGCTGAGCCGACGTGCCGACCGGATGACTCGCCGGGCCGACTCGGGCACCTCTGCGCTGACCACCACGTCGAGATCTCGCCGGTCACGAATGAGACGCACGCCGATCGACGCCGCGGCGCTCACCGCGAGCTCGAACTCATCGTCGGCGGCGAAGTCGTCAGCTGCCATGCCGAGCACGACGCCGACCTTCGAACGACGCGTCTCTTCGTATTGACGCACCATGAGCGTGCCGGTCTTGGCCGTCGACTTCCAGTGGATGTTGCGCGGGGCGTCTCCCGGCATGTACTCGCGAACGGCGTGAAACGAGATGTCGTCGCTGACCAGCACCGATGAGGGCGTTCCTTCGAGGTCGCGCACGAAGCCGCTGGCGGTCGTCGGCAGCGACACGGTCTTCGGGTGCACGAAGAGCGTGTGCCTCTTGGTCCACTGAATGTCACGGTGCAGCAGTCCGATGGGGTCGGCGCGCACCGAGCGAACCGGCCCGACGGCGATGACGCCGCGACGCTGGGCGGGGATGCCGATGCGCTGCGCATGCGTGGCTCCCGCCAGCAGCAGGGGCACGTGCGTCTCGGCCAGGGCGGCGCCGATGGGAATCTCCAGACGCCCCGGCAGAACAGGCCGCCGCGAGACGTTCGTGACGGTGATGTCGCCGGTCACCTCGTCACCGGCGACGACGTGATCCTCCAGCACACCGAGGTCGATCTGGTAGGCGTTCGCCCCGAAGAGGAACACCGATCCGATCAGCAGCAGCACCAATGCGGCGAGCCCGGCGACCAGCCACTCGACGATCCCCAGGCTCAGCCCCAGCAGCGTCGCCAGAACGGCGACCGCGACGGCGACCCACCCCGCCGCCGTCACGGTCTCGCCGAGCCACCGGACGGCATGCCGCATCCACCGCCGGGCCCTGCGCACGGAACGCGCGCCGAACACGCTCAGCCGTGCGCGAGCACGCGTCGAGACGCTGCCCTGCGCGAAGCTGGTGACGGTCTCGGTGCGCGTCGAGGTGCGAGTGCTGGGGTCGAAGGTCACGACTGGGCAGCCCCCTGCGTCGGCGGAGCGGTGTCGAGCAGAACCTGCCCGATGACTTGGTCGGCGGTGACGCCGTCGAACTCGGCTTCGGGGTCGAGGATGATGCGGTGCCCGAGCACCGGCAGAGCCAGCGCCTTGATGTCGTCTGGCGTGACGAAGTTGCGCCCGTGTGCGAGCGCCCAGGTGCGCGACACGTTGGCCAGTGCGAGAGCGCCGCGCACACTGGCGCCCAGCCTCGTCTGCGCCGCGTCACGCGTCGCTTCGACCAGCCGTGTGATGTAGTCGATGAGCACCGGTTCGATGAACACA
The DNA here is from genome assembly GCF_008831225.1 of Pseudoclavibacter sp. CFCC 13611. Taxonomy (NCBI): domain Bacteria; kingdom Bacillati; phylum Actinomycetota; class Actinomycetes; order Micrococcales; family Microbacteriaceae; genus Pseudoclavibacter; species Pseudoclavibacter sp. CFCC 13611. Next base: position 291,491 of record NZ_WBKE01000003.1, read on the forward strand.
CCGGCGGTGAGCGCGATCATGTCGTTGACGGCCTTGGGCAGAATGATGCCGGGAATCTGATCGGTGGTGACGGCGGCGCCTTCGAGGATGCGACGGGTCGACGCCGAGTCGGGGTAGCCCAGCGAGGTCTTCATCAGAAAGCGGTCGAGCTGCGCCTCGGGCAGGCGGTAGGTGCCTGCCTGCTCGATCGGGTTCTGCGTCGCGATCACCATGAACGGCCTGTCGAGCGGCCGGGTGACGCCGTCGACGGTGACCTGCCCTTCTTCCATGACCTCGAGCAGCGCCGACTGGGTCTTCGGCGAGGCGCGGTTGATCTCGTCGGCGAGCACGATGTTCGCGAAGATCGGGCCCTTGTGAAACTCGAACTCACCGCGCTTCTGGTCGTACACGCTGATGCCGGTGATGTCGCCAGGCAGCAGATCCGGGGTGAACTGCACCCGCGACGAAGTGCCCTGCACGGTGCGCGAGAGCGCCCGGGCAAGCGCGGTCTTGCCGGTGCCCGGAACGTCTTCGAGCAGCAGGTGCCCGCGGGTGAGCAGCGCGGTGAAGGCGAGCTCGATGACGTGGCGTTTGCCCACGATCGCCTGCTCGACGTTGTCGACGAGGCGCCCGAAGGTGTCGCCGAACCACGCCGACTGCCCGGCGGTGATGCTGCTGCTCATGCGTTCTCCTGTTTCGATGGATGCTTGGTGACCTCGCGCTGACCGCGTGTGGCGATCACGAGCGTCACGGGGTGGTCGCGGGTCTGCCGCCCTCGCCGCCTCCAGGCTCAGGCTCAGGCTCAGGCTCCGGGGCAGGGGCAGGCGGCTCATAGGCCTGCGTCTTCAGGGTGAATTGCCGCTCGGCTGAATTCGGATTCTCCAATTGGTTCTTGAACTTCACGGACCACTGGAACGTGTAGGTCGCCGTGCCCTCGGGCAGCTTGACAGATGTGGTGCCTGCCTCCAGCTCTTGCCAGCTCCCGCCGCCTTTGCGGTACTGCACCGTGACCTCGTAGTCACCGCTCGAGGCATTGACGGTCGGCATCGCAGGCAGCGTGAAGGTCCACTCTGCCGCACTGGTGAAGGTGTGCTCCACGGTGCCGCTCTGCCAGCCGCTCGACTCCCCGATGGAGAAGGGGTACTGCGGCTTGCCGGCTGGGCCGACGGTGTAGGTCTGGCTGTCGGTCGTGCCGTCGGAGAATCTCCATCGAATCGTGTAGCTCTGATTCGATGCGCTCGGGAGCGGGCCCTCGCCCACGGCAGTGAAGCCGTCGTCTTCGCTGTCGGCCAGACCGCCGAACGTGCCGTCGTTGTTCACCCGATACTTGACTCTGCCTGCACTCGAGGGGAATGTGATCGGTGTCGCAGAGACACTGTTCGACTGCGATGTCGTGTCCCACCCGACGCTTCTGCCCTCAGCGTCGAGACCTTCGGCCTGCAGCACGAAGGTGTTCGGCATGTTCTTTTTCAGGTCACTCGGGCCGAACGTGGTCGCCGCGTTGCCGCCAGACCCCTCACGTCTGCATTCTCCGTTGACGATCCAGCAGTATTTGGTCTGACCGCCTTGGGCGCTGATGTCGCCGGTGACCGAGACCGAACCGTTCTGGGCCGACGCAGAGACGCCGGAGATGCCCGGCTTGCCGACGCCGTAGGCAGAGGTCGTCGCGGTGCCTGCGGTGGTTGCGGGCGCCTGGCGGAGTCCGGTCGGCACGTCGCGGGCGGATGCGGTGACGGTGACTCCTGTCGGCGCATTGTTCACGCCGATGGTGGTGGTTCCTCCCGAGCCTCCCAGCCCGGAGGAGCTGCCGCTCTCACTGGTCAGGGTGATGGTCGAGGCGCTGTCGTCGGGCATGCTGACCTCGATCCTCGCTTGGCGGTCGCCAGAGGGTGCGACGGTGCCGATGCTGGGCGTCGACGGCGCCTTGTACGCGAAGCCCGACACCGACGCCGTCTCACGCGACGACCCGACGTCGTTGACCGCAGCGACGGTGAAGGTCTGGTTCTCGAAGTTCTTGAGGCCGCCGATGGTGCAGGTGCCGCCGACGGCACAGTTCTTCGAGCCGCCGCCGTAGGTCACGTTGAAGCCGGTCACGGCCGGCACGCTCAGCGTCTCGCTCTGGGCGATCGCCAGTGTGACCGTGCCGTCACCGACCGTGTCGAGTCTGACGCTCGGCCTGTTCGGCCGCGCCTGGTAGTTGACCTCGATGCGCCCCTGACCGGTGTTCCCCTGCGCGTCTCTGACCTGGTAGGTGCCGCTCTTCACGCCGCCGGGGGAGTTCGCCGCGACCTGCACCGAGATGTTCGAGCCGCTGATCGAAGCGGTCACTCCTGCGGCGCCGGCAAAGCTCACACCGGTCAGCTCGACCGGGCGATATTTGCTGATCGAACCGTTCGGAGCCAGCGCGTCGACGCTGCCCGAAGCCGCGCCGCCGTCGCCCTCCGAGACATCGATCGACAGGCCGGCCGCCGACAGCGTCTGCGGCGGCAGCGTGCCGACCTGCACGCTGAGCCTCGCACCGGGCTGCGGGGCGAACGACGGCGACACGATCTTCGCGTCGAAGCCGGCCACTGACCCCTGCTGCGCGTCGGCGGCGACCGTGATCGTCGCCGAAGAGCCGCTGCAGGTCACCGTGACACCGGGCGCGCCAGACGCCGGCCCGCACTGGAAGCCGAGTTTGCCTTTGTCGTCGGTCCACTGCACCGAGTCGGTCAGCGAGACGGTCTTGGACTCGGCCGGCGCGACGACCGCGATCTGCTGCGCGCGCATCTCGGGCGGCGGGTTGTCGAGTGTGATCCTCATCGGCAGAGCGACAGTGCTGCGGGTGCCGTCGTCGCCGGCCCACTGCACCTCGACGCTGCACGTGTCACGCTCGACCTGGCTGTCGCCGCCGGCCGCATAGGTGACCGTGGTGCCGGATGACGAGCAGGTCGCCTGCGAACGTGCGCCGGATGCCCGGGCCGCGTTGACCTGCAGCGTGCGACCGCTGAGCCGGCCGATCTCATCGACGAGATTCACCGAGACCTGCTGCTGCTCGCGCACCTCGTACACCTTGGTCGGGTCTTTGAGCTGCGGCCGGAGGGCGTCTTTCTTCGGCACGCGGACGAACGCCCACGTCTGCGGGGCCTGTTCGGCGTCGCCTTTGGGCGCCGTGACCGAAATCGGCACGATCTGCCGGTGGTCGCTCAGCGACCCCTGCACCCGATCGCCGTCGAGACGCATGCCGTCGGGAGATCCGCGCAGTTCGATCGAGAGGTCAGGGCCCGACCAGACCAGCTTGTTGGCGATGACGTCGGCGCCGAACGAGTCGCCGTCGATCTCTCCGGCGCCGATCACTGTGTCGACCAGCACCGGGTACTGCGGCAGGGCGTCGTTGGTGACGTTCAGCACGATGCTTCCAGTGGCGGTGCTGCCGCCTGCGCTCTGCACCGTGTATGTGAAGACGGTCTTGCCGACGGACCGACCGGGGTGCAGCGTGACCGTGTTGTCAGAGACCTCGACCGGCGATCGCGCCGCGTCACCCTCTGCCGCCGCTGACACCACTTCGTCGGCCGACTGCAGTTCGAGCTTCTCGTCGCCGACGCGGGTGTCGTTGAGCGTCGGATCGATCGTCACGGCATCGGTGCCGGGAGCGGCTTCGACGTAGTCGTTGTAGGCGATGGGAGCCAGCGTGGTGTTCGTGATGACACCGACCCGCATGTGCGCGGTACCGGTCGCTCCGCGCGAATCGGCGACGGTGTAGTCGAACTCGATCGGCCCGGCGTCATCGGTGCTGCTGACCTGCACCCGCCCGTCCGCGAGCACCTGCGCCGACCCACCCTGTCCCGGCTGCGTGACCGAGACCACGCTGACGTCGTCGCCATCGGCATCCACGCCGAAGCTCGGCACGCTGATCATCGTGCTGCTGCGCGCCTCGACACGAGCGTCGATGTTCTTGGGGGTCGGCGGCTGGTTGCCGTCCTCGGTGGTCACCCGCACGTTCACTCGGCCGATCGAACCCTCTCCCGGGTGTCCCGCGGAATACGTCCGGTAGTCGATCGTATAGCTGCCCGGCGTGTCACTCGCCAGATAGCGCAGCACTGAGCCAGAGGGGAAGGCAAGACCCGGCAGATCGTCGGTGGTCTGCCGCGGGTCGAGCATCAGAGTGCCTCCCGCCGGGGCGACGTCGTTGTCGAGCACCGGGATGTCGATCTGATCGCCCGCCCGCACCGTCACCTGATCGGCGACGGCGACCGGCTTCGTCGACAGGCTCTCGTCGAGCTGGAAGACCGTCGCCTGACCGGTGATCGTCTGCGCCCCGTCGGTCACCGCGTAGGTGAACGTGCCGATGCGGCCAGGGAGCTTGTCGGGAGTCTGCCCGCTGACCCGCAGCGAGCTTCCGCCGACGGCCGCCGCATTGAGCGACGACCTCGGGTCGGCCAACGAGTACTGCTGGCCGTCGCCGACCATCAGCACTCGCCCGCCGGGGTTGCTCACCGGCTGCAGCGGATCAACAGTGACGTCTTCGTCGGGCCGCAGGAACACGCTGATGGGCGGGGTGCTCATCTTGTTCTCGGCGGCACTGGCCGTGATCAGCATCGTCGCGGTCGCCTGGCTGGCCCCCGACTTCACCTCATACGTCACCGGGTAGACTCCGGCCTCGCTCGCCATAACGCTCACCGAGAGCGAGTCGCTGCTGGGCTGCACGCGCACCTTCGACTGCAGGCTCTCGTCGACGGTGGCGCGGCTGAGTTCGACGCGGCTGCCCTCGACGCCACCACCCGAGACACCGCTGACGAACTCGCTGAGGTCGATCGACGGCGAGGTGCCGACAGTGACCGTGCGCGAGAACGAGCGCGCCTTGAGCAGCGGGGAGTCGGCGACGGTCACCGGCACGTCTCGCGTCGCGACGCCGCCGCGGCCGTCGGAGACCTCGACGGTGATCACGACGCGTCCGGCGGGCTGGTCGTCGTCGGCCTTGTAGGCGATCATGCCCGACGGCGTGGCTGCGGCGGTGCCGACGGATGCGGTGGCCTGCGTCACGTAGACCGGGTCGCCGTCGGGATCGACCCATCCGTTCAGCCCGTTGAACCGCAGTGAGCCGCCGGGAGCGACCTGCAGGTTGGCCAAAGACTGGTCGTTGACCGCGCGATACTCCGGTGCGCTGTTCTCGCTCATCGGGTGCACGGTGACTTTGGCCTCGGCGTTCACCCGGCAGTCGGAGCCGTCGGTGATGACGAAGCCGATCGTGCCGCTGCCCTCGGCGGCCGTCGGCGCGAGCGCGACGGCCTGATCGTCGTTGACCGCCGACAGATCGCCGAGACCGCCCGCATTCCACTTCGGGCTGTCGGCCGACGGCACGATCGAGATCGTGTCCTGCGGATTCGGATCGAGTGCCGACACCAGAACGGGAATCGTGGTGAGCTGCCCGGGCCGCACGCCGAACTCGGCGTTGGCGCCGCTGGCCGGAATCGGGCACTCATTCTGCCGGGCGTCCTGGTTCTGCTGCGCGTCGCTGGTCTCTTCTTGGTCGTCATCACGCTGCCAGGCGACCGACGACGGCACCAGTGTCCAGTCGTCGCCCGAACGCTGCCAGATCAGCCCGGAGGCGACGTCGTTGAGCACGAAGCCGCCGTTGTTGCGTCGGAACACCGGCTGGCTCGCGCTCACAGCCGCCTGAGTCGGCACGTCGAGCGACTGCGAATCACCGCCGCAGTCCGAGACCGACATCGCGCTGCCCGACCCCCAGGCGGCATGCAGACAGCCGGCCTCCCAGACCGGGGCGGCGGGAGCGCCCTGCGCATCGACGCTGATGTCGCCGTGAGCGCCGTGCGCGTCGAAGGTGCGCAGCCCCGATTCGTCGGATGTCGCAAGCTGGTCGGCTTCTGCATCGGCGACGGCCAGCCGTGCACCCGCGCCGAGCTGAGCATCCACCTGGGTGCCGTCGATCCACAGCGTCGCACCGCTGTCGCTGTGGTCGAGGGCGGCCCAATGCTCGCCGAAGACCGTCATCTCGACTTTGTCACCCGACGTCGGTCCGTCGGTCGACCGGCGAGCGACCTCTTTGTCGCTGGTGACGTCGAACTCGACGAGGTCTCCCGCGCTGCTCAGCCCGAAGAGGCGCCCCCGCTCGGTGACGGCACCGGCCACGAAGCGTTCGGTCTCATCGCCCTCACGCCGATTGATCGGCGACGGCGAGACTCCTCTGGCCAGATCACCGATCGACTCCGCGCCCAGCGTGCCGGTCTTGCGGTTCAGAAAGGCGACGTAGCCGCCGGAGGGCACGATCACATCGGCGTCGAAGGGCGCCGCCGTGACATCCTGCGGGTCGTCGACACTCACCGGATTCGTCGGGTCGACCGTCTTCAGCTTCTGCTGATCGCTGTAGAGCACGACGTCGGAGCCGCTCTGCAGCACACCGCTGATCTTGAACGCGCTCGGGTCACCCGCGTGAATCGCCCCCAATTCGGTGACGTCGGTGTTGACCTGCCCGTAGAGCGGACCCCGACCGTTGACCGACCACACTGTGGGGTTTCCCAAGTCGGCCTGCTGGGTGGGCACTCCGCGCCAGACGATGACGCCCACCGCTGCCAGCGAGACGATCACCAACAGCGCGATCCACCGCGTCCACCGGCTGCGCAGCAGGCGCTGCAGGCCGGCGTTCGCACCTGCGACGCCGACCGCGCCTTCCCCCGCCGGGCTCACTGCCCGACCACCCAGACGGTGACGGCCACCGCGATCACGACGAGCGCAGCGGTCACGCCCGACCAGAGCCACAGTCGGCCCCGCCCCGAAGCGCCTCGGGCCTCATCGACCACCTCGGTCTGCGTCGCCAGCTCGCGCACGCTGCGCCCGTGCCGCCGCCGGCCCGAGGCCACCGGCACAGCCGCACGTTTCGGTCCGCGCAGCGCCGCGTCATCGAACCCGAGCACCGACCCGGCGCCCGCCCACTCTGACGAAGCCACTTCGAGCTGCGTGGGCACGACGCCGATCTGCTGCTGAATCTGCTGGATCGCGCGGGCGAACTCGAGCGCGGTCGCCGGCCGCTCGGCAGGATTGGTCGACAGCGATCGCTGCAGCAGCTGCTGCAGCACGGGCGGCACGTCTTCGCGGTTGATCGGCGTGATGCGGCCTTTGACGATGCGCGCCTTGAGCCGGTCTGCCGAGTTGCGCCCAGAGCCCGGTATCTCGAACGGCGAATGCCCGGCCAGCAGGGTGTAGACGGTCGCGGCCAGTGAGTACACCTCGGTGGCGACCGTGCCTCTCGTCTGCTCGCGCACGACCTCCGGGGCACTCCATGGCACCGACATGGCGAACAGATCGGTCGCGTGGCGGCCGGAGAGCGAGGTCGCGATGCCGAAGTCGGCGAGCACCGGCGTGCCGAACGAGGTGAAGAGGATGTTCGAAGGCTTGATGTCGCGATGCAGCACCCCCGCCCGGTGTGCGGTCTCGAGCGCGCTGCCCATGCGCACCGCGATGTCGAGCACCGTCGGCAGCGGCAGCACCTGTTCGCGGTAGGCCGGGGAGACGCCCGTCGGGCAGTATTCCATGACCAGGTAGGGGCGACCGTCGGGTGCGATGCTCGCCTGATAGACGTTGAGAATCGCGGGATGCGAGCTGAGCCGCGCCATGACGTCGGCTTCGGCGTTGAACATGCGCACGACGTCTTCGTCGACGACGTCGGAGAGCAGCACTTTCACTGCGACGGGGCGACGGGGCATGTCCTGTTCGAACAGGAAGACATCGGCGAAGCCGCCGGTTCCCAGTGGACGCACATAGGTGCAGCCGGAAAGCGCAGGAGGAGCGGACGGCAGTCTTTTGCCCATGTCACCCTCCCGAAGTCTCTAGCGATTCTAAGGCACAGGAGGGCGAAGACACACGTCGAAATGACTATTGCGAACGTTCGACGGATGCTCGCGCACGCCGCTCGCGGCGAATCGGCCTGGTGTCGGCCCCGTCGGAGGCCCGGCCGACCGGCACTGTGTCGTCGATGTGTTCGACGACACACTCGTCTGGGACAGCAGTCGGCCCGCGCCTGATCACGACGGTGTCGTCGTCGAGGTCGTCGTCGAGGTCGTCGCCGGACTCACTGGGAGTGATCAGCACGGTCTCGTCTGCCTCAGTGAGGATTCGCGCCCGTCGGCTCGATCGAGAGACATAGCGGGTGTCGCCGGTCTCTGCGGAGTGCTCGACTTCATGATGAGCCGCGCTTCGACGCTTGTTGTGCACCAGCGCCGCGTCGGCCCGTGAGGCGAGGCTTTCGCTGGGCGACTCCGGATCGCTGAGCAGCCCGCCAGACACCACGTCGACCACGATCACCGTGACGTTGTCGGTGCCCCCGGCGATCAGCGCACGCTCCACGAGCGAGTCGGCCGTGGTCTGGGGAGTGCCGCCCATCACGAGCGAGGCCCGCAGCGCCTCGGCGCTGACCAGACCGTGCAGCCCGTCAGAGCAGATGAGCAGCCGCTCGCCGGTGACGACCGGCGCCAGAAAGAAGTCGGGATCGGAGTCGTCGCCCCCGACCGCCTTCGTGATCTCGTTGCTTCGTGAGCTCTCTGCGGCCTGCTCGGGCGTGATGCGACCGGCGTCGAGCCACTGCTGCAGCTGCGAGTGGTCGCGCGTCCACTGCACCAGAGACCCATTGCGCGACCGGTACACGCGCGAGTCGCCCACGTTGAAGACCAGCCAGTGCGGCTCGCCTGCCGACTCGACCAGCGCGACGCCGCTGACGGTCGACCCTGCCCCATGGGGGCGACTCGCCGAGAGCTCGGCAACCTCGCGCTGGGCCTGCCGCAGAGCATCCGCCACCGCATCCGCCGATGTCGCACCACCGGTCGAAGCCGCTGCCAGCGCACCCAGCCGTTCGACCACCAGCTCGCTCGCGACCTCGCCCGAGTCGTGCCCGCCCATGCCGTCGGCGACCGCATAGACCGGTCGCTCGGCGATGCCGGAGTCTTCGTTCAGCCTGCGCCGCAGACCGACGTCAGTGGCGAGAGCGGCGTTGATCTGCAGGGCGTTCACGGTGGTGGGCTCCTCATGTCGGCGGCGATGCTCGCCTCAACGTTACCCTGCCGCTTCGCCCGAGTCGTCAGCCGAAGGGCGTCACAGCCGCGCGAGCAGCGGCTGAGTCCCGCTCACTCGGCCGCGCCGCTGAACTGACTCTCATAGAGGCGACGATAGGCGCCGTGCTGTTCGAGCAGCTCGTCATGACTGCCCTGCTCGACGATGCTGCCGTGCTCCATGACCAGAATCGTGTCGGCGTCACGAATCGTGGAGAGTCGGTGGGCGATCACGAACGAGGTGCGATCGGTGCGCAGGGTAGCCATCGCGTGCTGCACCAGCGCCTCGGTGCGGGTGTCGACCGCAGAGGTCGCCTCGTCCAGGATCAGCAGCGTCGGTCGGGCGAGGAACGCTCGCGCGATGGTGATCAGCTGACGTTCGCCGGCCGAGATGCTGCCGTTCTCTTCGTCGATGACGGTGTCGTAGCCATCAGGCAGCTGGCGCACGAAGCGATCGACGAAGGTGGCCTGTGCCGCGGCCACGACCTCGTCGTCGGTCGCATCGAGTCGGCCGTAACGGATGTTCTCGAGGATGCTGCCCTTGAACAGCCAGGTGTCCTGCAGCACCATGCCGGTCTGCGAGCGCAGGTCGGCGCGTGAGATGTCTGTGATGTCGACGCCGTCGAGCAGGATGCGCCCCGAGGTGAGTTCGTAGAACCGCATCAGCAGATTGACCAGAGTGGTCTTGCCTGCCCCGGTCGGGCCGACGATCGCGATCGTCTGGCCCGGCTGCGCCTCGAACGAGAGGTGCTCGATGAGCGACTCCTCCGGGTCGTAGCTGAAGCTCACGTCGTCGAAGGTGACGCGCCCGGTCGGATGCTCGGGAAGCTCCTCGGTGACGGTGTCGGGATCCTGTTCGTCAGCGTCGAGCAGCTCGAAGATGCGCTCGGCCGAGGCGACGCCCGACTGCAGCATGTTGGCCATGCCCGACATCTGTGCGAGCGGCTGAGTGAACTCGCGCGAGTACTGGATGAACGCGGTCGCGTCGCCCAGCGTCATCGTGCCCGAGGCGACCTTCAGCCCGCCGAGCACCGCGATGCCCACATACGACAGGTACGAGACGAACTGCATCACCGGCATGATCATGCCCGAGACGAACTGCGCGCCCGCCGACGCCTGGTAGAGGCGGCCGTTCTGCTCGGTGAAAGCCTGCTCCATGCGGTCGCTGCGCCCGAAGATGGTCACCAGGTCGTGCCCTGAGAACGACTCCTCGATGGTGCCGTTGAGCTGGCCGGTCTCTTTCCACTGAGCCGCGAAGAGCTTCTGCGAGCGCACGCCGATCACGCCCGTGATCACAGCGGCGAGCGGCAGCGCGAGCAGGGCGACCAGCGCAAGCTGCCACGAGACGACGAACATCATCACCGTGACGCCGATGACGCTCAGCGCCGACTGCACGAGCTGGGCGAAGGCCTGCTGCAGGGCGTTCTGCACGTTGTCGACGTCGTTGGTGACGCGCGAGAGCAGATCGCCGCGTTTGCGAGTGTCGAAATAGCTCAAAGGCAGCGCGTTGAGTTTGTCTTCGACCCGAGAGCGCAGCTTGCTGACGGCCTGCATGGTGATGCGGTTGAGCACCTCGCCCTGCGCCCACATGAACGCCGACGAGATCACATACATGCCCAGCACGATGACGATGATGACGCCGAGTCGGGTGAAGTCGATGCCCATGCCGGGCACCACGTCCATGTTGGCGAGCATGTCGGCCATCTGCGTGTTGCCCTGGGCACGCATCTGCTCGACGAGCTGATCTCGGCTGACGCCCTGCGGCAGCTGGCTGCCGACGACGCCGTTGAAGATGGTGTCCATCGCCTGCCCCAGCACCTTGGGCGCCCAGACGTTCAGCACCACCGAGCAGGTGACGAACAGCAGCACCAGCACGAGCGGCAGCTTGTGCGGCGCGAGCAGGCCGAAGAGGCGTCGCACCGACGGCCAGAAGTGCTGGGCCTTGGTGACCGCTGGGGCGTCTCCGAACATGTCGCCGTCGCCGGGCGTCGGTGTGAAGTCCTCGTCATCGGGTTCGTGCACGTGTGAGGCCGCGGCCTTCGTCTGTGCCGCGTCTCGCTTGTCTGCGCGTTCGCTCATCACGCCACCTCCTCTGCCGACAGCTGCGATCTGACGATCTGTTGATAGGTCTCGTTCGAGGCGAGCAGCTCATCGTGCGTGCCCTGACCGACGATGCGTCCGTCGTCGAGCACGAGGATGCGATCCGCCTCGCGAATCGTCGCGACGCGCTGCGCCACGATGATCGCCGTCGACCCGGCCAGCGCAGGCTTCAGGGCGCGCCGCAGCCGCGCATCCGTCGCCACGTCGAGAGCTGAGAACGAGTCGTCGAAGAGGTAGACGTCGGGGTGCGCGACCAGCGTGCGCGCGATGCAGAGTCGCTGCCGCTGGCCGCCCGAGACGTTGGTGCCGCCCTGCGAGATGCGGCGTTCGAGGCCGTCGGGATGCTCGCGCACGAAATCGGCCGCCTGTGCGACCTCGAGCGCCTGCCAGAGCTGGTCGTCGGTTGCGTCCTCGCGCCCGAAGCGCAGGTTGCTCGCGATCGTGCCCGAGAACAGAAACGGCCGCTGTGTGACCAGGCTCACCCGCTCGGCGAGCTGACGGCGCGAGAGCTCGTCGACCGGCACGCCATCGATGCGAACCTCGCCGGCGGTCGCCTGCATCAGTCGCGGAATCAGGCTGAGCAGCGTGGTCTTGCCCGACCCCGTCGAGCCGATGATCGCAACCGTCTCGCCGGGACGCGCGGTGAAGGTCAGGTCTGCGAGCACCGGCTGCTCGGCACCCGGGTAGCGAAAGCCCGCGCCGTCGAACTCGACCACGCCGATGCGCGGCACCTCGCGTTCGTGCTCGGGCTCGGTCTGATCGGGCTCAGTGCTCAGCACTTCGTCGATGCGCTCGGCGCACACGACGGCGCGCGGAATCATCATGACCATGAAAGTGCCCATCATCACGGCCATCAGAATCTGCAGCAGGTACTGCAGAAATGCGGTGAGCGAACCGACCTGCATCTCGCCTGCGTCAACCCGGTGGCCGCCGAACCACAGCACTGCTGCGGTCGCGAGGTGCAGCACCATGCCGATCACGGGGAACATGAGCACGAAGATGGCGCCGACTCTCAGTGAGACGTCGGTGAGACGTCGATTCGCGCCGGCGAAACGTGTGGTCTCATGCGGTTCGCGCACGAACGCCCGCACAACGCGGATGCCGATGATCTGTTCGCGCAGCACGCCGTTGATGTCGTCGATGCGATCCTGCATGCCGCGGAAGAGCGGCATGAGTCGGGCGACCAGAAAGCCCACGATGACCAGCAGCAGCGGCACCGACGCCCAGACCAGCCACGACAGCCCGACGTCTTCGCGCACGGCCATGACGATGCCGCCGATGCACATGATCGGGGTCGACACCATGAAGTTCAGGGTCATGAGCAGCAGCATCTGCACCTGCTGCACGTCGTTCGTGCCTCGGGTGATCAGCGTGGCGGCACCGAGTCCGCTCACCTGCTGCGCGCTCATCGACGTGACGGTGTCGAACACACCGGCACGCAGGTCGCGCCCCACGGCCATGGCGGTGCGCGCACCGAACCAGATGCCACCGACGGCGGTGACCACCTGGACGAAGCAGACCAGGAGCATCCTCGCGCCGATCGACCAGATCAGATCGGTGTCGCCCTGGCTCACGCCGTCGTCGATGATCTCGGCGTTCAGGCTGGGCAGGTACAGCGCAGCCAGCGTCGAGACGAGCTGGAGCACGAAGACCGCCACGACCCAGGGCCAGTAGCGCTTCGTGAATGCGGTCAGCAGTCTGAGCAGAGTCATGAGCGTCTCTCTGCTGCGGGGACACGTCAGCGGCCCGGCGAGCACATCGGCCCTGAGCCTCTGCGAGCGCTCTCGACTCGGTGGTGCACGCCTCGCGATGTGTGGCCTGCCGTCCCGACTGCGAAATCGGCTGGGGATGCTGGCTCAGGTGGTCGCGCAGCGCGTCGCCTTGAGCGTTGTCAGGAGCGTCGCGGTGTGGTGCGAACGGGTGTTCGCATTGTCGGAGGTGCAGGAACAGATGCGTGTCGCGTTGGGGGATGACAGCGCAGCTGCATCAGTATGCCAGACGCATGAGGTCCGGCTCAAACTCGAAGCCCCGACTCAAGCTCGAGGCCCCGGCGCGAACTGCAGCCCAGGCAGGAAGCAGAAGAGGGCCCCACCAATGGTGGGGCCCTCTCACCGATGCGATGTCATCGTGCTGCGACCCTCAGTCGAGGGTCAGACTCATCGCTGCGAGCTGCGACGACGAGCCAGCAGCACGCCTGCGCCTGCCAGCGCGATGGCGGCCGCGCCGGCGGCGAGCAGACCGAACTGCCCGGCCTCGGCACCGGTGTGTGCGAGCGTGCCGTCTTTCACCGGCTCCTCGGCGGCAGGAGCGGCCGGCTTTTTGTCGCCGGCAGGCTGCTGGTCGCCACCGGGCTGATCCGTGCCGCCCGGCGTCGGTGCAGACTGGATGCTGAAGGCTGCCTGAGCCTCAAGCGACGCGACTGCGTCGACGGTCTGCACTGCGGTGATGCTGTGCTGACCGGCCTCGAGACCAGCGGGGACGGCGATGCTCCATTTGCCGTCTTCGCCGACCTCAGTGGTGACGGTCTGTGGTTCGGAGCGCACGGTCACAGCGAGTTCGGCTCCGGCGATGCCGGTGCCGCTGATCGTGGTCGGCAGCTGATCGTGGGCGAACTCCGTGCCGTTGATCGGGTTCTCGATGACTGGAGCTGCGGGAACCACCTTGAACTTCGAGGTGGCTGCCTGCTCAGAGGCGACCTCGCCGAGCTTCTGCACGGCATTCACGGTGTACTGATCGTTGCTGTAGTCCAGGGCGTTGTCGAGCTTGACGCTCCACTTGCCGTCTGCACCCACCGTTGTCGTCTGCGTGACGTCGCCGGTCAGGGTGACGGTGGCTCCGGCGACGCCGGTGCCCTCGATCACGCTCAGCGGCCCGGCGACGGTGGAGCCGTCAGCCGGTGTCGTGATGGCCGGTGCGGGCACGACGGCCTCGACCGAGGTCTCGACCGTGGCCGACTTGTTGAAGCCCTTGTCCTTGTCAGTGACATGCAGGGTGAAGCTCTGCTTTCCTGCCGGGGCCTGAACCGGGAACGACCAGTTGCCGTTGCCGTCGACGTCGACACTCGTGGTCTTGCCGCCGTTCTCCACGACGAGCTTGGTGTTGGCCGGGGCGGTGCCGGTGATCGGCGACCCGAGTTCGACCTTCGCACCTGCCGGAGTCGTGACCTTCGGCGCGTCGAGATGCAGCGCGATGCTGTATCCACCGGTCGCAGGCAGCGAGTCGACGAGAGATGCGCCCCAGACGATGGTCTTCTTCGTGCCGTCGCTGTAGGTGACGTCGCCTCCGCCTGAGACCACGCCGACTGCCTTGGTGCCTTGGACGATCGACCCGCCAGAGTCACCGTGATCAGCCGATGCATCCAACATGAAGCCGTGCACAAACTTGTTGTCGACCTGCATCCATCCGTCCACAGCTGAGACGGCACCCGTGCTCGGCTTCGTCGTACGCCCTGAGCGCGTCGCCGACTGTCCGATCTGAGCTGCACCCACTGAGGTCACGACTGACGTGCTGCCCGAGAGATCGCCAGTGGATGCGGTGCTCCAATCGGTGACTTCGGGGAGCGTCCGTGCGGAGGGATCAGTCACATCGACAGCGGCGATGTCGATCGAGTTCTTGTCGCCTTCCGCCCCGGCAGTCCCGTTCGGGCCGCCGAACTGGGCAAACTTCTTGGTTCCGAGAGCCACGCCGGCAAAGTCTGCGGACGCTGCGCTGCCTGCACCGGCGAACGCCTCGTCATGCCGAGGATCAGTCCGGTAGACCGTGTCGCCATAGGTATTGGGGAAGCAATGACCAGCAGTGATGAAGGCCGGGTCGCCCTTCGGGGACCACGCTGAGAAGCCGACTGAGCAGAGCCCGTACGGCAGCCCTTCAGCCGTCGGAGCACCAGGTGTGGCGAAGCCTGCGCCGCCGACCAGGTCGTCGCCCGCGAGCGCGGTGAGACCCTTCTCTGAGGTCAAAACCTCGACGCCTTTGTCTTCCAGCTGCGTCTTGAGCTCTACGGCCTGGTTCAGCTTCTGGTCGTCGCCCGTGTTCACGATCGCGATGAGTTTGCCGTCGGCCTTGGTTGCCGCACCCTGCAGCAGCTCGGCCTTCTCAGGCCCTTGGTTCTGCACCTCGGAGATCAGCGCCTCTGCGCTCCCCGGAGTGTCAGATGTGGTGTTCTCTTGAGCGGCCACAGACGTGGCGAACACGCCTGTGACAGTCAGGGCCGCCAGTGGCGCCCCGACTGCGGCCACCGACTTCTTCAGCCAGCTCGACTTCATTGGTTCCTCTCGTCAGCTTCATTGCGACGCGGGAGCAAACACTGCCCGAGGACAGCGTCTCTGCGTTCCCCCCAGTCAGCGCAAAGCATGTCGTTGTCTTGACAGCCGTCTATTTCAACAGCCGACGCGAGACTATCAGATGGCTGTGAATTTCTAGTCAACTCTGTGCAACAATCACAGCAAGACCCAGCTTCTTCGACTGAGAGGGTTCATCATGCGCCTGCATCATCTCGCCACCGTCACACTCGTGACCGCCATCGCATTCTCAGCCGCAGGCTGCGGCTCCTCGGGGTCTGACCCCACACCCACCTCGTCAGATTCTGCTGCTGACGAACCTGTCGCTTCGTCTGCGATTCCCGACCTCCAGGCCTCCCTCATCGGCTCGTGGAAAGACGACCCGACGGGTGCCTATCTGACGTTCTCCGACGACGGAACGTTCATCGGATCGGACAACTGCAACAATCTCTCTGGCAGCTTCTCGCCAAGCGGCGAGGATCGCACGACGCTCCGCTTTGACATGCACACGCTGCGCGGATGCAGCGTCATTCTCGACTGGCTTGACAAGACGCGCGAAGTCAGCGTCGAGGGCGACCGGATGACGGCCTTCGACGACGCCGGCGACGTGCTGGGCACCCTGGAGCGCGGCTGACGACTCACCGCGCCGGCTTCGACGACGACTTCAGCGCATCGAGTTTCGCGCCCTCCACATCGACGTCGGGCAGAATGCGGTCGAGCCACTTGGGAATCCACCAGGCCGAGCGCCGCAGCAGGTACAGCGCCGCAGGCACGATCGTCATGCGCACCAGGAACGCGTCGATCAGCACGCCGAACGCGAGCGCGAAGCCGATCGGGCGAATCATGGTCAGCTCCGAGAAGACGAACCCGGCGAAGACGCTGATCATGATGATGGCCGCAGCCGCGACCACGCGACCGCCGACTTTGTAGCCGTGCAGCACTGCCTGGCGCGGGGTCGCCCCGTGTGCGAAGCTCTCGCGCATGCCTGACCCCAGAAACATCTGGTAGTCCATGGCCAGGCCGAAGAGCACGCCGATCAGGATGATCGGCAGGAAGCTCAGCACCGCGGCCGGGTCGTGCACCCCGAAGACAGAGCCCAGCCATCCCCACTGGTAGATCGCCACGACCGCTCCGAGGCTGGCGGCCAGTGAGAGCAGGAATCCCAGCGTCGCGAGCACCGGCAGCAGCACCGACCTGAACACCAGAATCATCAGCACGAGCGAGAGCCCGACCACGATCGCAAGATACGGCGGCAGGGCGTCACCGAGCTTCTTCGACACGTCGATGTTCGCTGCGGTGAGCCCGGTCACCCCGACCTGCGCGCCGGTCTGCTGCTCGATCTCGGCGGCATCGGCGCGAATGCGCTCGACGAGCTGCTCGGTCTGCTCCGTCGACGGGCCGTCGTTCGAGACGACCTGCAGCACAGCGGTGCGGTGATCGTCGCTCGCTCCGCCGGGCACCGCGGCAGCGACCCCGTCGATCGAACGCAGATGATCGGCCAGGTCGAGTGAGGCATCCTCCTGCTGCTCGGCCGTGGTGACGCTCTCGGGCAGCTCTGCCACGACGACCAGCGGTCCGTTCGAGCCGGCCCCGAAGTTCTCACTGATCAGCTGGTACGACTTGTACGCCGTGCTGCTGGGCTCTTCGGAGCTGCCGTCGGGCAGCCCGAGCCGCAGCTGGCCGGCGGGCAGCGCAAGCACCCCGGCGATGATGACTCCGGCGAGAAGCGCCAGCCACGGATGCGCAGTCACGATGCGCCCCCAGCGCGGGCCCGCCTTGGACGAACGTTTCGAGGCGGACGGTGCGGCAGCCTGCGACGAGGCCTTCGGTGCCTGCTCTGCCGCTGCGTCTGCCGTTTCAGCGGCAGGGTCGACGCTGGAGCTCTGCAGCGCACGCCGCTCCCGGCGGCTCAGGATGCGCATCCCCACGAAGCCGAGCATGGCCGGCGTCAGCGTGAGCGCGACGAGCACGGCGACGATGATCGTGCCGGCACCGGCGAGACCCATCACGGTCAGGAACGGCAGCCCGGGAACGGCCAGTGCGGCGAGCGCGATGACCACGGTGAGCCCGGCGAAGAGCACGGCGTTGCCCGACGTGCCCGAGGCATGTGCGATGGACTCGTGCATCGGCATGCCCTGTTTCAGCTGGATGCGATGGCGATTGACGATGAAGAGGGAGTAGTCGATGCCGACGGCGAGGCCGAGCATCAGCGCGAGCATCGGCGAGACCGAGGTCATCTCGATCACACCGGTGAGGGCGAAGGTCGTGCCGACTCCGACGACCACTCCGACGATCGCCATGAGCAGCGGCAGACCGGCACCGATCAGCGTGCCGAGCATGATGACGAGCACGATCGCGGCGACCAGGATTCCGATCGCCTCGCCCGGGCCGAACAGGCCTGAGATGCTCGACGCGATCTCGGTGCTGTACTGAGGCGTCACGCCAGAGCCGTCGAGAGCCTGGTTGACGGCTTCGACGACGGCTTCTTTGTCTTCGGCCGAGACGTTGTCGGACGAAGTCGTGAAGGTCACCTGCGCCTGTGCGATGCGGCCGTTGTCTGAGACCAGCTGCACCCCGGATGCGGCATCGAGAGAGCGCTCGGCACGAGTAAGTTCGGCCTGCTGTCGGTCGAGTTCGGCGCGACCGGCGTCGATTTTCTCTTGCTGGGGCGCCAGCTGCTGCTGCGCGGCCTCGAGCTGCGCAGTCAGGGCGTCGGCCTGCGCGGTGGCCTGCGCGGCTGCAGCGGACTGCCCGGCATCAGCAGCCTGCTGCGCCGCCTGCTGCGCGGCGTCGCGGGCCTGCTCGAGCTGAGTGAGGGGGCTCTTCGCCGCATCCAGCTGCTGCTGACCGGCGTCAAGCTGCGCCTTTGCGGCGTCGAGCTGGGGTTTGCCCTGATCGATCTGCTGACGGCCGGACTCAAGCTGCTGCTGCGTCTCGAACGGGTCGATCACAGTGGCGACGGCGTCCTGCTGCTTCACGTCGGCGAGCGCACGCCCGATGGCCGCCTTCTGCTCGTCGGTGAACTGCATTCCCTCGCCCGCATCGAAGACGATGCTGCCGGTGCCGCCCGATGCCGCGGGGATGCGATCGGAGAGTCGGTCGATCAGCGTCTGTGACTGGGTGCCCGGGATCGTGAAGTTGTTGCTGGTCGTGCCGGCGAAGGCGGCGACCGCCCCGCCCACCGCGATCATGATGATCAGCCAGATCGATGCGACCATGCGCCGGTGCGCCGCGCTGAAGCGCCCGAGTCGGTAGAGCAGTGAGGCCATGGAGAGATTCCTTCGTGTGGGGGCGGGCTAGAGCGCGGTCTGCGGGTAGGGGGTCAGCATCAGAGATCCTGATATCCATCGCGCACGGTCTTGACTGCTTCGAGCAGCTGGTCTTTGAGGTTGATGAGGTCGGCGTCGGTGAGCGCAGCGCCTGCGAAAGGCACGTGCGTACGAGACGAGTCAGCGGCACCGATTGCCGCTGCGCCCTGATGTCGCTCGCCGAGCCAGACGTTGATGGTCGCACGGCAGCTCGCCAGCACCGACGCGACGAACACCACCAGGCGTATGCGTGGCATCCCCTCAGGCGCGCGCTGCTGCAGCGCGGTGACGAACCGGGATTCCGCCTCATCCCACGCCATCAGTTCGTACTGCAGGAATTCGGCGTGCCCGTCGAGGGCAGCAGCCAGTTCGAGGCACTGCTGCAGATAGCTGGACGTGACGCTGCTGGAGAAGACCTGCATCACGACATCGATGACGGATTCGTCAGCGGGACGATTCTCGATCTGCTGTCGGGCCTTGACCAGCAGGTCTTCGGTGGGCGCATTGAGCGCTGCGTCGATGCCGGGAAAGTAGTTGAAGAAGGTACGTCGTGAGACCCCTGCATGCTCGGCGATCTGCTCGACGTTCACGTGATCGCGCCCATGCTCGAGCACCAGGCTGATGGCGGCATCGATGATTGCCGCTCGGGTGGCCGCGCGATTGAGCTCGCGTCGGCCAGGCTCACGCACAGCGTCGGGACGCGACGCTGATTGTGGTGCAGAAGAGACGGGCATGAAATTACCCTACGTGCAAGTTTGCCCGGTGTGCAATGACTTGAGCTGAGCGGACGCTGTGAACATGCCCTCTTCATCGCCTTCGACGTGCGGTCTGATGCAGCAGCGAACGAATCTGCGGCGGCCGGATCTGCGGTCTGCCTTCGCACATCGTGATCTGCCAGGCTCCGTTGTCGATGTGACGGTGGTGCCACCAGCACAGCAGCACGCCATTGCCGACATGCGTCTTACCGCCCTGCTGCCAGGGCACGACATGGTGTTCCTCACACGCATGAGCAGGGATGCGACAGCCCGGAATCGCGCACTGGTGACCGTCTCGAGCCGCGATCGCCCGCCGCTGGTGCGTGCTGAACACCCGTTGCGTCGTCGTGAGCGAGACGAGGGCTCCCTGTGCGTCGAGCCGTGCAAGCTGGTCGCCGCCGTCACAGGCCATTCGACCGATCGTCTGCGCGGCGACCGGGTCGTCGACGCCCGAGATGCTGCCGGTCTCGGCGACCGGTCCGATGCCACAGCATCTGCCAGAGAGAGCGGCCTCTGCAGAAGATGAGCCAGAGCCACTGGCAGAACCACTGGCAGAGTGATCCGCAGCCGGGATCGTCACGATCACCGCAGGCGGCATATGGAACTCTGGGCTGCCGGTGAGCGCGGCGACCATGGCGGCGAAGACGTCGGCGCGCTGTTGGCCGAGCGTGCGCGTCTCGGTCGGTCGACTGCCGCTCACGCCATCTCGGTGTTCATCACCTGTCGCATCTGCACCGCCGACGACGTCACGCAGAAACCGCGGCGGGGTCTTCGCACTGAGACAGGCGTCGAAGACCGCGAGCGCACGAGCTGCGACATCAGCTGGGATCGTACCCCGCACAGCATGCAGCCCGTTGCGAGCCCGAGATGAAATCCAGAAGTCGCGTCGATTGACCGCCTCGTCTTCTCGTGGCTGCACCCCATCGGGGTCGAGCGCCTCTCGCCAAGCTCGCGCCTGCACCCGAACCAGATCTGCGGAAAGGCCGGGCACACGCTGCAGGTATCCCGACTCACCATGATCGTCGTCGCCTGCAGCATTCGGTGAGCCGACATTCGTCTGCTCAGACTCGCGCTGCGGGCACGCCCCGTCGACGAGCGCGCACTCGGCTGCATCCAGCAGCTCAAGATCAGCCCGGGGAGCCGCTTTGCCCAGTTCGCTCACGATGGCCTCGGCCGCTTCGACGCCGAGGTCACCGGCCGCAAGCGCCGCACCAGCCTGCGCGAAGAGCGGAGGCAACGGTAGGCCGGTGTCACTCGTTCGCCCGAGCAGCTGCTCGCTGAGCCGCACCCGACGGCGTGCCTCCCGAGCCGAGACTCCGGCCACGTACTCGATGAGTTCTGCCGCAGTGCGCTGTCCGTACTTCGTCGACAGACGCTCGTCGCTGTCACACGCCGCGCACCGCTGAGCCACCTCACCGGCCACCTGCACACGCAGCGAATCTATGGCGCGCCCTGCGTGCTCGACGAGTTCGACGGCCGCGACCAAGGCATCCCCTGTCAGGTCGCCCCAGCGCGAGCCGGGCCCACTCGTGTCAGCATGCTCGGCCCCCGACACAGCACCAGACGTCGACGCAGGCCCAGATGCCGCCACAGGCGCTCCGGTCTGCGCACCGACCGCGCCGGCCACGCGACCGAGCGCGATCAAGGCCTGCAGCGGGTCTGGCTGCGAGGGCTGCGCGAGGTGCGTTGTGGCTTCCATGTCCTGATTCAACACACACCCTCTGACATTCGACGACTGCAGTCACCGCCCCCGCGAGCCCCGGAATGGCGCCGAAGCACGCCTCATATGGATGCTGTCCGATAGACTCGACTGAAGATGACTGCTGAGAACCCCGCCAGCCCCCGGCTCAACCGCAGAGAGCAGTGGGCACGGCGCCTGAGCATCGCACTGCCACTCTTACCGCTGGCAGTCGCGTCGATCTGGTACGCCCTGGTGGCCGTCACCTCTCCCGGCCCATACGCCCCGCTGATCTTCTTGGTGGTGCTCGTCTACGGCTTTCCGGTCGTGCTCGTGCTCGGCATCGCGCTGCACATTGTCATTGGGGCCGGGTCGTGGAGCTCCCGCTCGACCAAGGTGTTCGTCTCGTGGGCGCTGGGCATCCTGCTCTATCTGCCCGCGGTGATCTTCGCCGCGCTCTACGCGCTGACCTTCACTCTTTAGGCGACGGCTCCGCGTCTTTCGCAATCACCGCATCCGACCGCACCAGTTTCAACCCGATCACCGCCACGACGACACCGCCGACGCAGGCCGCCTTGGGCCATGAGAACGACTCGGCACCCGTCGCCATCGCGAAGACCACCGTCAGCACCGCACCGATGCCCACCCAGACCGAGTAGGCGGTGCCGATCGGGATCGTACGAGCCGCACGACTCAGACCAGCCATGCTGATCACCAGTGCGACGAAGAAGACGATGACCGCGACCGGCTGCGTGAACCCCTGGGAGCTTCCGAGCGCGGTCGCCCAGACAGCTTCGAGCACGCCGCTCACGACGAGGATGACCCACGGCATCAGCTCACCACCTTCAGGCCGATGACGGATGCGACGAGCAGCACGAGCAGCAGCACACGCGCGATCGAGGCGCGTTCTCGACCGCTCACCATCGACCAGACCACCGTGAGACATGCGCCGATGCCCACCCAGACGGCATAGGCCGTGCCGGTCGGGATCACCGACATTGCATATGCGAGGCCGGCCATGCTCGCGCTGAACGCGACGACGAAGAGGATGCTGGGCCAGAGTCTGCGAAAACCTCGCGACGCCGCGAGCGCTGCCGCCCAGACGGTCTCAAGCAGACCTGATGCGATGAGTATGATCCATGCCACGACGTGACCCTCCTACGAGTCAGTCTTGTCGTATGCGGGTACTGCTCCCTCGTCCGCAGGCCGGCATTCAGGCCTCGAAGACAGGTTAGCAGCGGCAGCGAACAGATGGCTCTCACGTTTCTGAAGACACGATAACAAAGGCCCCGCATCCCGGTGATTCTGTGGGATGCAGGGCCTTCGACTCAGCGCGGAGACGGAGGGATTTGAACCCTCGGTCCCGAAATTCGGGACTCCACCTTAGCAGGGTGGTGCACTAGGCCAGACTATGCGACGTCTCCAGATGTGCCCGCGAAAGGCACCATGTCATCATAGCGGATTCGCACGGGCGCGCCACACCGCTCAAGCGCAGACCTACCGGTTGGCCACCGCACAGGTCTGGTCTCGGGCAGTCTGCCCGACGATGCCCTCTGGAAGCACCGTCGCCGGCTGCGAGGCCTCCGGCGCAGGCGACCCCGAGGCGGGCGAGGGCTGCGCTGACGTCGACGGCGCGGCATCTGCCGGCTGCGAGGCGGCGGCGTCAGGCGCCTCACCCACCGTCTCTGATCCGATGCCCGTCTTGCTGTTCTCGTTCAGCCGCACGCCCTCGCCCGAGGCGATCGCCTGGAAGAGCGGCGTCGACAGCGTCGGATCGAGCACGACGCGGTTACGGTCGCGGGGGTCTTCGGTCACTGGGGCCTGGACGAAAGCGACGTTGTCGAGCGAGATGCCAGCCGCCGTCGCACCCAATGAGACCAGCATGCCGGTGTCTTTCAGGTTCGACGAGAACTCCATGTTGCGGGCTGCGGCAGAGGCGAGGTCGTAGAGCCGCACCGGGTTCGTGAGCGCACCCTGAGTCTGAATCGTGCGCACCAGCGACGAGAGATAGACCTGCTGCGAACTGATGCGCCCGAGGTCGCTGCCATCGCCCACGCCGTGGCGATTGCGCAGGAACGCCAGAGCGTCCGACCCCTGGATCGTGTGCTCGCCGGCCGTCAGGTGCAGACCGGAGTCGTTGTCGTTGATGTCGTTCGTCACGCAGACGGGCACGCCGCCGATCGCGTTCGACATCTCAATGACGCCCTTGAAGTCGATCTTTCCGACGAAGCCGATGTCGACGCCGGTGAGCTTCTCGATGGTGAGCGCCGTGCAGCTCGGCCCGCCGTACGAGATGGTCGAGTTGATCTGCACCCGGCTCTGCGCCGGGTAGGTGCCACCGCTGCCGTCGGTCTTGGGGCACGCGGGCATCGAGACCATCAGATCTCGCGGAAAGCTCACTGCGGTCGCCGTCTGATGGTCGGCCGAGACGTGCAGCAGCATGATGACGTCGGCCAGGTCGGCGTCTTTGTCTTCGGCCGTGAAGCCCTCACCCTGGTCTTTGCGGGTGTCAGAGCCGATCAGCAGAAAGTTGACCGGGCCGTCGACGGTGGCGACCTGCGGGCTGCCGTCCACGTTCGTGAAGTCGAAGTAGCCGATGTCTTTCTGCACCGACCAGACCATCAGCCCGGCGAGTGCGATGCCTCCGACGATGACCATGGTCACGCAGAGGGCGAGCCACTTGAAGATCGCCTTGGGGCCGCCTCCGGCCGGCGCGAGCGCACCGTGGCGTGCGACCGCGGTGAAGCGGTTGTCGTTCGCAGCGGAGGACGCCTTCGCCAGGCGACGTTCAACCTCACGTCGCTCTCGTCGCGACTGCGCCATCAAGGCCCCTTTCGCCAGGTCAGTCTGATCTACAAACTCTACTAGTGTGCCGATGTTTCATGTGAAACGCCTGTCTGCCCGTCTACAATGCCGATGTGCGTCTCGTCATTGCTCGCTGCACGGTGGATTACGCCGGGCGGCTCACGTCTCACCTGCCCCTCGGCACCCGTGTGCTCATGCTCAAAGCCGACGGCTCGCTGCTCGTGCACGCCGACGGCGGCTCGTACAAGCCGCTGAACTGGATGTCACCGCCCTGCAGCCTGACCGTCGACGAGCCCGACGACGACCAGCGCAAGGTCGGCGTCACCGAAGTCTGGCGCGTCACCCAGCGCAAGACGTCAGACCAGCTGATCGTGGGCATCCACGAGATTCTCAGCGACACCTCGCACGAGCTCGGCACCGACCCCGGACTGATCAAAGACGGGGTCGAGGCGCACCTGCAGGAGCTGCTCGCGGCACAGATCGAGCTGCTGGGCGAGGGATGCGAACTCGTGCGCCGAGAGTACGCCACCGCGATCGGGCCGGTCGACATCATGGCCCGCGGGGTGAACGGGGAGCACATCGCGGTCGAGCTCAAACGTCGAGGTGACATCGACGGGGTGGAGCAGCTCACCCGCTACCTCGAGCTGCTGAACCGCGACCCGCTGCTCTCCCCCGTGCAGGGCGTCTTCGCCGCACAGGAGATCAAACCGCAGGCGCGCACCCTGGCCGAGGACCGCGGCATCCGCTGCCTCGTGCTCGACTACGAGGCCATGCGCGGCACCGACGACGCCGACGAGCGGCTGTTCTAGGCGCGCTGCACCCAGCGGTCGCCCCGCAGACGCAGCCCGAGAGTGAGGGCGCGCATGATCATCAGCCCGCCGCCGAAGCACGACCACACCGCGACGAGCTTCCACTGATCGGCGACCATGGCGCCGTCGAGCAGCCAGAGCACCGCCGCCATCCACACAGCCATGCCGGCCAAGTTGAGCAGCCCGGCCAGCGCCAGATAGCGTCCGTCGCCGGCGCCGATCAGGATGCCGTCGAGCACGAACACGTACCCGGCGAGCGGCAGCGTCACCCCCATCGCGATCAGCCCCGGGGTCAGCATCGACAGCACACCCAGGTCGCTCGTGAACGCTCGCCCGGCCCACGGCGAGGCAGCCACGAAGACGACGGTCAGCGCTGCCCCGACCAGAACGCCCCACTGCTGCAGCCGTCGGCTCACCACGCGCACGCCGAAGGGGGCCGTCGGAGAGCCCTTCGGGGCTCTGGCGTCTGCCGACTCTCGTCGCTGCCGCTCACGCTCGCCGAGTTCGAGCCCGACCAGCGCCTGACCGGCGACGGCGAGCGCGTCGAAGGCCATGCCCAACGCACTGAACAGCGAGAAGAGCACCTGGTAGCCGGCGAGGGTGTCGGTGCCGAGACGCGCGGCGAGCCAGACCGTCGCGAGCAGTGCCACGCGCAGCGTCGCCGTGCGCAGAAACAGCCAGCCGCCTTCGCGCATCGAGCGGCCCACACCCGCCCACTCCGGCCGCAGGCCAGCACCGACGGCACGGGCGCGCCGCACGACGATGCCGGCCAGCACGAAGCCCATGCCGCACTGAACGACGACGGTGCCCAGCGCCGAGCCTGCGACGCCCCAGCCCAGCCCGTAGATGAAGAACGCGTTCAGTCCGACGTTCGCGCCCATGCCTGCTGCGACCACCACCAGCGGCGTCTTGGTGTCTTGCAGACCGCGCAGCACGCCGGTCGCTGCGAGCACGACGAGCATCGCCGGCAGGCCGAACAGCGAGACGCGCAGATACGCATGAGCGTGGGAGGCCACCTCGGCGTCAGGGGTGAGCATCGCCACAAGCGGGTCGGCGGCACACCACCCCACGACCGCGAGCGCGACGCCGGTGAGGAGTGCGAGCCAGAGCCCGTCTATGCCGGCGGCGAGCGCTTCGGTGGGCCGTCCCTGGCCCAGGCGACGTGCGACGAGGGGCGTGGCCGCATAGGCGAGAAAGACCATCAGGCCGACCGCCGTCTGCAGGATGCTCGCCGCGGCTGCGAGCCCGGCCAGCGGAGCAGCGCCCAAGTGGCCGATCATCGCCGAGTCGATCAGCGTGAACACCGGCTCGGCGACGAGCGCGCCGAGCGCCGGAACCGCGAGGGCCGTGATGCGCCGGTCGAGGCTGTGCCGCGGTTCGGTCATACAGGCACTCTAGCGGCGACGCCTGACACGTCGCCGGGGCAGCGCCTCGATCGCGCTAGCGCTGGTAGACGCCGACCAGCGTCGCGCGCGCGAGCGTGTGCGAGAAGAGGTTGAACCCCAGCACGGCCGGCGTCGCGTTCTCTGGCAGATCGAGATGGTCGACGTCGACGGCGTGCACCACGAAGTAGTAGTGGTGCGGCTTGTGCCCGACGGGCGGTGCGGCGCCGACGAAGTCGCGACCGAGCGAGTCGTTCGTCAGGGCGATCGCACCCGCGGGCAGCGATCCGCCGCCGGTCGAGGCGTTGCCGGCGCCGGCATCCAGCGAGGTCACCGAGGCAGGTACGTCATAGACCGCCCAATGCCAGTAGCCGCTCGCGGTGGGGGCGTCGGGGTCGTAGGCCGTGATCGCGAAGCTCTTCGTGCCGGCGGGGAAGCCCGACCACGACAGCTGCGGAGACCGGCCTTCTCCGCCGGCGCCGACCCCGACTTGGGCCGACTTCAGCGTCTGACCGTCGACGACGTCGTCGCTGGTGAGCGTGAATGAGGGAACCTGTGGCAGTTCATCGTAAGGGTTGACCATGTTCCATGCTAGGCACACTCTGCGGCCGCATGCGAGGGAAATCGACCGGGTGCGGGCAGACAGGCGGACACCGCCACGTCGACAACTATGCTGTGGGCATGACTTCTGCTGCCTCTCGCGACTCTCAGCCCGCCGACCTCTCATCTGGCATCCGCGTCACCGACCTCGACCCTGCGGTGCGCCCGCAGGACGACCTCTACCTGCACGTCGACGGACGCTGGCTCGAACGCACCGAGATTCCGGCCGACAAGTCGCGCTATGGTGCATTCCTGCAGCTCGCCGAGGCGGCCGAAGACGCGATTCGCACGATCATCGAGGCCGACGCCGAGGCCGACGCGAACGCAGACGACGCCTCGACCGCCGACCGCCGCAAGATCGGCGATCTCTACGCGAGCTTCATGGACGAAGACCGCGCCGAGCAGCTGGGCGCTTCTCCGATCGCCGACGACATCGCCGCCGCGCTGGCACCGCAGACCGTCACCGAGTTCGTGACCGCGGTCGGCCGCGCCGAGGAGCGCGGCTCGAGCGGATTCTTCGGGCTCTACGTCGACAACGACCCGGGGCAGCCCGACCGTTATGTGCCCTTCGTCATGCAGGGCGGCATCGGCCTGCCCGACGAGTCGTACTACCGCGAAGAGCAGTTCGCCGACGTGCGAGGCAAGTACCTGATCTACCTGCAGGTGCTGCTTGAGCTCGCCGGCGTCGACGCCGCCGCCGAGCGAGCCCACGACGTGCTGCAGCTCGAGACCGACATCGCGGCCGCACACTGGGACGTCGTCGCGAGCCGCGAGATCGAGAAGACCTACAATCTGCGCACGTTCGACCAGCTCGTCGCCGCGACGCCGAACATCGACTGGAGCGCCTATCTCGAGGCCGCGCAGGTCGACCCGAAGGTGCTCGCCGAGGTCGTCGTCGCACAGCCGTCGGCACTTGAGGGTCTCGCCGCCCTGCTCACCGAAGACCGGCTGCCGGCATGGCGATCATGGCTCGCCGTCAACGTCATCCGCGGTGCCGCCCCCTACCTCTCGCACGACTTCGTCGAGATCAACTTCGACTTCTACGGCCGCACACTGAGCGGCACCCCCGAGCTGCGCCCCCGCTGGAAGCGCGGCGTCTCGCTCGTGCAGGGGGGCTTGGGCGAGGCCGTCGGGCGCGAGTACGTCGCGCAGCACTTCCCTCCGATGGCGAAGCACCGCATGGACGAGCTCGTCGCGAACCTCATCGAGGCCTACCGCCGCTCGGTCGACTCGCTGACCTGGCTCGGCGACGACACCAAGCGTCTGGCTCTCGAGAAGCTCGCGAAGTTCACTCCGAAGATCGGCTACCCCGTGAAGTGGCGCGACTACTCCACGCTCGAGATCGACCGCGACGACCTGGTCGGCAACGTGCGTGCGATCGGGCGCTACGAGCAGGCGCGGGAGCTGGGCAAGATCGGTCGTCCGATCGACCGCGACGAGTGGTTCATGACCCCGCAGACCGTGAACGCCTACTACAACCCCGGCTTCAACGAGATCGTGTTCCCGGCTGCGATTCTGCAGCCGCCCTTCTTCAACGCCGAGGCCGACGACGCCGCGAACTATGGCGGCATCGGCGCCGTGATCGGCCACGAGATCAGCCACGGCTTCGACGACCAGGGGTCGAAGTACGACGGCGACGGTCGACTGGTCGACTGGTGGAGCGCGACCGACCGCGAGGCCTTCGAGAAGCTCACCGCCGCGC
The DNA here is from genome assembly GCF_008831225.1 of Pseudoclavibacter sp. CFCC 13611. NCBI lineage: Bacteria > Bacillati > Actinomycetota > Actinomycetes > Micrococcales > Microbacteriaceae > Pseudoclavibacter > Pseudoclavibacter sp. CFCC 13611. The sequence goes on from NZ_WBKE01000003.1 coordinate 319,924, forward strand.
TCGTCGCGCAGTACAACGCGCTCGAGCCGCTCGACGCCCCCGGCCACAAAGTCAACGGCGCCCTCACGCTGGGTGAGAACATCGCCGACCTCAGCGGCCTCTCGATCGCCTGGCAGGCATACCTGCTGTCGCTGGGCGTCGACCCTGCGCAGTCAGCGGCAGATGCCGTGGCCCAGGCCGCACGTCAGGCGCCGGTCATCGACGATCTCACCGGCCCGCAGCGGTTCTTTCTGTCGTGGTCGCAGGTCTGGGCCGAGAAGCGTCGCCCGGAAGAGGCAGTGCGTCTGCTCACCATCGACCCGCACTCGCCCAACGATCTGCGCGCGAATCAGATTCCCCGCAACCTGGACGCCTTTCACGAGGTGTTCTCGGTCGTCGCAGACGATCGACTGTGGCTGGGCAGCGACGAGCGCGTTCGCATCTGGTGATTCTCGCCGAATGAACGCCGCCGAGCTATGACCCGGTCTGGCCGGTGATCATCGACCAGGCCGGGCCGGGCAGCAGCCCGATATTGGCGATGCGCCAGTCGAGCCCCGGGTCGTCGATCGACTGAGAGATCAGCACCGGCGCAGAGCCGACCTGTTCGCCTGCTCGCTCGATCAGCACCGTGCCCACCTGTGATCCTGATCGCGCCCCAGCCTGCACCGATGCGCCGACGAACCGCCCCGTGACCGGCGTGCCCTGCCAGCTCAGCACGTGCACCGTGGCCGCAGACTGCGCATCAGCCGACGCCCCCCACGACGTGGTCAGCGTTCCTGCCGACTCACCGGCGACGAGCACATCACGCGAGATGATCGACTGCCTGATCGACTGAATGAGCTGATCGACCTCAGGCTGCAGCTTCGCATGGTCTTCGGTGCTGCCGAGGGCGGCTCCGATCAGCTCGAACGGAACCCCGTCAACGGTGAAATGGGCGGAGTAGGCGAGATTGAACACGTCGGCCAGGCTGCCGGTCTTCAGCCCGTCGACACCCTGTTGGCCGAGCAGGGAGTTGTGGTTCTTTATCTCGCCGACCCCTGGGATGTCAGCTGTCTGCGTCGAGACGATCTGACGCACCACCGGGTTCGCCAGCGCGAGCTCGCCCAAGTGCACGATCTGCTCTGGGGTCGCTTGGTTGCGCTCGTCGATTCCGGTCGGGTCGGCGATCGTCATGCCGCCCAAGCCGTTCTCCTCCAGCCAGGCCGGGGTGCTCTCCAGATAGTCGTCGACGCTGCCGAACGCCCAAGTCGCCAAGCTGGTGGTGTAGTTGTTGCTCGACGGCAGCAGCGACAGCTCGAGCATTTGGAACTGGCTGATCGACGCGCCGACGGTCACCGGCTCGACCGAACCGTTCTGCTCCACGTAGCTCTTCATGAGGTCTTCGTCGGCCTGCGTCATCGTGATCGACGGCCCTTGGTCGCCGACCTGCAGCGGCCGACGATCGAGCACGCGCAGCGCGGTGACGAGCTTCGTCACGCTCGCGATCGAGTAGGCCTTCTGCTCGCCGTGCGTCATCGAGACGCTCACCTGGCTCGCCGCAGGCTGATCGCCGAGGCTGCGCAGCACGAACGCTCCGGCTCCGGTCGACGGCCAGGCCAGCTGGGCATCGGCAGGCTGATCAGCACCAGCGCCCGCACCGCCGCCGACCGCCGCGGTGTCTGCGGACTCTGCGCCGGCATCCACCTGCTGCAGCGAGGTATCGGCGAAGGCGATGCTCGCCGACTGCACCGGCAGCGGCCCCCACGCCACCCACGCCGCGAGCGACAGCAGAATCGAGGCGACGACGACCGTGATGGGCCACCCGATGCCGCGCGCAGGTTTCAGCGCTGCGGCACCCCCCTGCGCGAGCAGGTCACTGCGTCGACGAGTCATGCTCCGTGCTCTTCCCCTGCTTCGTGATCGCACGAGGGCCGACCGCGAGACGCAGAACCGAGTGCACGATCGTATTCGGTCTCCTCTGGCTCAAGGGCCTGTGCGTGCCGCGCGCGCGTGCGGGCGGCATACCCGAACCACTCTACGATGATCGCGCGCAAAGAAGAGGTAGCGACGTCAGTCTGCAGCCGATTGGCCCCGTCGGCCGGGCTCCCGATGTCATCGATCAGTCGGGTCGTCTGCGGGCCGACCACGGCACGAGTCGTGTTGCCCGCGATCTCGGCCACCGGCAGCCTGCCGGCCAGCACCCGGTCGATCAGGTCGAGCGCTCCCTGTGCGTCGCGCCCCTGCAGGTCGTTCATCAGCAGACGCCCGACCAGTCGGGCCCGGGGGTCGTCGAAGCGGATCTCAGGCACCACCGTGCCGTCGTCAAAGCGGATCTCGGCGAATTCATGGCGCAGATCGCGCTGCTGCAGCGCATCGTCTGCTGACTCGTGGGCGTGACTCATCGCTGCACCGGGTACGCCGTGATGATGCGCCCTCGGTCGTCGAGCGCCATCTGTATCGTGAGCCCGCCGCCGCGCCCGACGAACGCGTCACCCTGCGCGCGACGACTGTCATACGCCTCATTGATCGCGTCGACCACCTGCTGCGCGCTCATCGAGGTCGGGTAGAACGTCGAGAAACCGCGGTTGCCCGCTTTGGCCCGCCCGTCGACCGTCACTTGGGCGGTGTAGACCCCCTGCGTGTCGGGAGGGGTCTCGGTGCCGCCGACCACCGCGCCCTTCGTTCCGGTGAACGCCTGCGAGTGATAGCCGACCGCTTTGCCTGCACGGCTGATCTCACCAGAGAAAATATGGGTGAGCGCGTTGCGGGTGAAATGGTCGGTGCCCTGCAGCCGGCTGAGCCCGCTGATGTCGCCCGAGCTGCCGGCGTGCGCCCCCGGGGCGTCGAGCGAGGTGTCTTTCGGGGCGGCCTCGCTCGGCTTGGCGCGCGATACTCCGCTCTCGTTCGGTGCGGCGGATGCCGAGGTGTGCGCCCCGGCATCGTGCGCAGCAGGGCTGGTGGCTTCGTTCGCGTCGAGACCGCGCTGCACGAACACCCAGATCGCGAGCACCGCCACAAGGGCCAGCAGGATCAGATTGCGCGTGAGGCGCTGTCTGCTGCCTCGTCGTGACGTCATGATAGGAGTATATGGAGCCGACCAGCCGCAGGGCCTACACTGCGCTGTGCAGGCACTTTCCTTCTCGACCACGCACACACGCAGGAGCCACATGTCTTCGACCACAGCATCCACCGCTCGCCACGCCGTCACAGACGCCGATCTCGCCCCGGCCATCGCCGCCCGCTGGAGTCCGCGCTCCTTCGACGAACACGCGACCGTCGACAAGTCGGCGATCGCCGCAGCGATCGAGGCGGCGCGCTGGGCGCCCTCTGCGTTCAACAGCCAGCCCTGGCGCTTCGTCATCGGGCGTCGCAGCGAAGACGGCCGACGCGGCGCGATCTTCGACCGCGTGCTGCCGCACCTGACCGCCTTCAACCAGGCCTGGGTGCACCGGGCAGGCCTCGTCATCGTGAACGCGGCGTACATCGAGGCCGACGGGCACACGCTGCCGACCGCAGCGTACGATCTGGGCCTCGCCGTCGCGAACCAGACTCTGCAGCTGCAGTACGACGGCTATGACACCCACCAGATCTCGGGCATCGACGCCAGCGGCCTGCACGACGAGTTCGAGCTGCCAGACGAGATGCAGGTCTTCACCGTGACCGTCGCCGGTCGGCACGCGTCTCCAGACCAGCTCGACGAGGGCGCCCGTGAGCGCGAGGTCGCCCCTCGCGTGCGTCGCGGCAGCGACGAGCTGGTGCTGCTGAGCGACTGAGCAGCTGGCTGAGTGCGCGGCTCGGGGCCGGTAGCTCAGAGCCGGCGGTAGCTCTCGGGGCCGGCGGCTGAGCGCAGTCAGCTCAGGGCACGCGGTAGAGCCACTCATCGCTCGAGAACTTCGTCGCGGCGAGCTCTTCGGCCGCCGCTAAGTGCTCGGGCGACAGCGTGCCGGCTGTGAGTCCGTGCTCTTTGGCGAACACCTCGCACATGTGGTCGATGATCGCCTCACGGGGCAGACCGGTCTGCGACTTCAGCGGGTCGACGCGCTTGTTGGCCGAGCGGATGCCCTTGTCGCTGAGCTTCTCTCGACCGATGCGCAGCACCTGCACCATGCGGTCGGCGTCGATGTCGTAGCTCATGGTCACATGGTGCAGCACGCCGCCGCTGGTGCGCCCGCGTCCGGAGATGCGCTTCTGCGCGGCGCCGCCGATCTTGCCTGCGGTGCTCGCGATGTCGTTGAGCGGCTTGTAATAGGCGTCGATGCCGAGTTCACGCAGCGCCGTGACCACCCACGAGTCGAGAAAGGCGTAGGAGTCTTCGAAGCTCAGGCCGGCGACCAGACTGGCCGGCGCATACAGCGAGTAGGTGACCACGTTGCCGCCCTCCATGAACATCGCACCGCCGCCCGAGATGCGGCGCACCACCGGCACGTCGAAGCGGGCTGCCGCCTCGAGGTCGACCTCATTGCGCACCGATTGGAACGAGCCGATGACGATCGCGGGCTGGTTCCAGTTCCAGATGCGCAGAGTCGGTTTGAGCTCGCCGGCGGCGACCGCCTCGGTGAGCACCTGGTCGAGGGCGAGATGCACCCGCGGAGGCAGCGGATCGGTGCGCACCAGCTGCCACTCATGGTCGCGCCAGGTGGTGGCATGCGTGATCGCACGGCGCAGGGCCGTGACGATGCCCGGCACGGTGACGCCGACGAGGTGCACCTCTGGGCTCAGTGCCGACTCGATGCGCTGCTGCAGCGCACGGGCGGATGCGTCGGCCGGCATGCCTTCGACCGCCGCGTTGATCGCGTCGAGGGCGTGGTCGGGCTCGAGAAAGAAGTCTCCGGAGAGCTGGAATCCACGAATGAAGCCGTCGACGTCCTGCAGATCGACGACGACCAGCTTGCCGCCGGGCAGCTTGTACTCGCCGTGTCGGTGTCGGCTCTGGTCGTCGTGCTGGCCGGGCTGATCGGGCTGCTGTGCTGTTCCGTTGTGCGCGCTCACGTTCGGCAGTCTACTGACTGCCCTGCCTGCAGATCGGTGTGCTCGGGTTGCAGAGCGTTGCAATTGGCATTCTGGCCGCATCGGAATACAATCCGCCTCTCAGCGTTCATGACTATGGCAACCGGATCATGTGGCCTGACCACTAAAATGATTCGGACATCCTGGCGGCCGTTCCCGACCGCCACACGACGGCGACGACGAATCCGGGTCTGCACCCGGCCGATCTCGTGCCCGCAAGGCACCCGAGGTCTTCGTCGTCGCATCGAGAAAGAAGAGGTTCATGGCATACGCAACCACCAACCCGTTCACGGGTGAGGTCGTCAAGCAGTTCCCGAACGCCACCGAGCAGGAGGTCGACGCCGCACTCGAGCAGGCGCACAAGACGTTCCTCGACTGGCGCGAGACCAGCTTCGAGCACCGTGCCGAGATTCTGGCCAGCGCCGCGCAGATTCTGCGCGACAACAAACGCGAGTACGCAGAGATTCTGACCCTTGAGATGGGCAAGCTCATCGGCGAGGCCGAGCTCGAGGTCGAGCTCTGCGCGCAGATGCTCGACTACTACGTGAAGTTCGGAGCCGAGGCGCTCAAGCCTCGCTTCCTGCCCGCCGCCGGCTTCGGCGACACCGACGTGCAGCTGGTCAGCGACCCGCTGGGCGTCATCTTCGCCGTCGAGCCCTGGAACTTCCCCTACTACCAGGTCATCCGCATCACGGCCCCGCAGGTCACAGCCGGCAACGTCATCGTGCTCAAGCACGCGTCGAACGTTCCGCAGTCGGCGCTGGCCATGGTCGACCTGTTCGCCAAGGCGGGTGCCCCTGAAGGCCTGCTGACCAACCTGTTCCTGCCGCATGATCAGACCGAGCGAGTGATCGCCGACCCGCGCGTGCGCGGCGTCGCTCTGACGGGCAGCGAGAAGGCCGGCTCGCTCGTGGCCGGGCTGGCCGCGAAGCACCTCAAGAAGAGCACTCTGGAGCTCGGCGGCGCCGACGCATTCATCGTGCTCGAGGATGCCGACGTCGAGAAGGCCGCAGACTGGGCCGTCTTCGGCCGCCACTGGAACGGCGGTCAGGTCTGCGTTTCGTCGAAGCGTCTCATCGTGGTCGACGCGGTCTACGACAAGTTCGTCGCCCGCTACCGCGAGGGCGTCGCCAAGCTCGTCGCCGGCGATCCCATGGATCCCAAGAGCACTCTGGCCCCGCTGTCGTCGCAGAAGGCCGCTGACGACCTCAAGGCGCAGGTCGAGCAGGCCGTCGCAGACGGCGCCAAGGCTGAGACCCTCGCCGCCGACGTGCCGGCTCAGGGCGCGTTCTTCCAGCCGACCATCCTCACCGAGATCGACGAAGACACCGATGCGTTCCACACCGAGTTCTTCGGCCCGGTGACGCAGCTCTACCGCGCGAAAGACGAAGACGACGCCGTGCGCATCGCCAACGACTCGCCGTTCGGCCTGGGCGGTTCGGTGTTCAGCCAGGACATCCACCGTGCGCAGGATGTCGCTCGTCGTCTCGACACCGGCATGGTCTACATCAACCAGCCCACCGGCGTGAAGGCCGACATCCCCTTCGGCGGCGTCAAGAACTCGGGCTACGGCCATGAGCTCATCGACCTCGGCATCAAGGAGTTCGTGAACGAGAAGGTCGTCGTCGTCACCGACATCGACGGATCGTTCTGATCGGTCTCGCCCGACGTTCTCATTGAGAGAACCCGGCTGACCAGCACAGACTGACCAGCCGACAGCAGCACCCCCGCACAGCATCCACTGTGCGGGGGTGCTGCTGTCTGGACCCGGATTCGCGGCTCACCACACAGCGCGGATAGTCCGACGGGGCTGGCCACAGCGCCAGGCACAGCAGCCCTGGCCTCAGGTGAGACGCGACGCCTGCGCGTTGCCACGCCTCTGCGCGGCCTCCGCCCGATCGGCGTCGCAGGCACGCAGGAACGCCAGGATGGCCTCGGCAGCCGGGTCGGCATCCGCGATCATCGTCTCGTGCCCCACGCCGGGCAGCTGCACGAACGTCGCTCCGGGAGTCAGCTGCGCACAGTGCCGCACCCAGGGCTCGGGGCAGACTTTGTCATCGCTGCCGCGCAGCACCAGCGTCGGGACACGGATTTGGGGCAGCACCTGCTCGATACGATGGTCAAGCATGATGCCGAGCTTGTCGGCGAACCACTTCGGGCCCACTTTGACGTAGTTCGCCAGACCGAGGCCCAGCACGCGCAGGCTGTCGTCGCGCAGGTCGTCGGCCATGCGCAGCGCCTGTGTCGCCGCAGATCGCGCCGAGGCGTCGACCGTCGGCGCCATCAGCACCAGACGGTCGACGAGCTCAGGGTGACGCACACAGATCTCGGCGGCCACCTGGGTGCCCATCGAGTGCCCGACCAGCGTGACCGGGGTGGGCACGCCGGCCACCCGCATCCATTGGGCGAGCAGGTCGGCGGTCTGCGGAATGTTCAACGGGGTCGGACGCTCCGGCGAGTCGCCGAAGCCGGGCATGTCGGGTGCCCAGACCTCTCCTACAGAGCTGAGCCGCTCGGCCAGGCCGCTGAAGGTGTTGCCCGCCATGCCGATGCCGTGCAGCACGACGAAGCGCCGAGATGCGCTCACACCGGTCACGGCGGCGAGATGCAGCATCGAGATCTCGCCGCCGTCGACCGTCACACGGCGGCAGGTGATATGTTCCGAGCGCCGGGTCTCTGCCACGGCAGGCTCAGCTGCGTTTGCGAGTGATCGCGCCCCAGATCAGCAGCACGATCAATGAGCCGCCGATGGCGAGGGCCCAGGAGCCGATCGAGAAGAAGCGGTTCATCTCGGCGCCGAAGAGCACGTTGCCCAGCCAGCCGCCGAGCATGGCACCGATGATGCCGAGTACCAGGGTCGAGATCCAGCCACCCTCAGACTTGCCGGGCAGAATGGCTTTGGCGATGGCGCCGGCGATGAGGCCGAGCAGAAGGAATCCGAGAAAACTCATGATGTCGTTCCTCTCTGTCGAGAGGCCAGCCGTCTTCGGTGTCGCGGGGTACGGCACCGCTGTGCATGACCTCGTGTGGTTATGGTAGCCGTTCCTGTGAAGAGATGTCTAACTGGGTGAGACGTCGCTCGTCGCCTCGCTGCGCCGAAGCGAGGTCACCAGCTGATCGAGACGCATGCCCGGAACGTACGCCTCGGTGACCGCGAGCGCGATCGACGACAGCGCCGAGGCATCCGGATAGACCACCGAGATCTGCTGCTCTTCGGGCTGGAACTTGCGCTTGAAGAAGAACAGCGAGCGAAAGCCGTAGACCGGCTCCAGGGCGCCGCTGATCGCGGCCAGCAGGCGGGAGAGCGCAGAGCCGTCGTCTTCGTCGAGACCGGCGAGCGGTGCCGCTGAGAGGCTCATGCTCTCGGCCTCGCCCTCCTCTTGCAGCCGCTCGGCCATGCGCGCGATCAGAAACTCCATCACGCCGTTCGAGCTGTCGGGGTGGCGGCGCATGAAGTCGAGCGTCCATCCGACGACCCGCCCGTCGCGCCAGAACGGCAGCCAGCTGGTCACGGCGAGCACCTGACCGTCTTCGTTCTCGGCCAGCAGCAGGCGCACCCGGCGGTCGCGCAGCTGTTCGACGCCGCCGAGCGTGAAGCCCATCTCGGGCAGCGCCTTCTCGCTGACCCATTCCTCGCTGATGGCCTTGATCTGCAGCTGGGTAGCCAGCGAGAGGTCGGCGAACACCGACAGGCGGTCGGTCACTCCCTCACGCTTGGCGCGGTTGATCGCCGTGCGCACATCCTGCCAGCGCTTGCCCTTCGTCTGCCAGTGCACCGGGTCGATGACCGACTCCAGGCCGACCGGCTGAGAGCTCCACCCGTGCGCGGCCAGCAGGTCGCGGCAGTGATCATGCACGCTGTAGAACACCGGCACCAGCGCGTGATCGTCGCAGAAGCGCACGAACTCCAGCGTGGCCGCATCGATCTCGTTCTCAGCGCCGAACGGCTCTCCCACGGTGAGCGCAACGCCGTGAGACGCACGATAGGCGATGCCGACTCGTCCGGTCGACGAGAACCAGTACGTATTGTGCGGCCAGGTGGCCATGAACGAGAGCGACCGGCCGCCCTTGAGCAGCAGATCGTCGACCTTCGCCCGTGCCGCACGCTCCGAACGCGGCGGCACCACCTGCAGCAGCGAGATCGAACTCACGATGACCACCAGCCAGGTCAGCGGCCCCATCCAGTGATAGATCGTGCCGGAGAGCGCCCCCGCGGGCAGGAACCCGGGTCTGGTCAGCCCCAAGAACCCGGCCGGCAGAAACCGCTCGGGCAGGTCTGCGAGCAGGGCCCCGAACGAGGTCTGCGGCGTGAAGTCGCCGGGTCGCACCACGCCGACGACGAGATACAGCGCCGAGAGCAGCGCAAAGGTGCCCAGGCTTGCGGTGATCGCGCCGATCAGGCGTCGACGCGACGGGCGCAGCTGCAGGTGTCTGAGCCCGCCCACCAACAGCGCCGAGACGACGAGCGGGGCCAGCGCCGAGGCCAGCAGCACGAAGGTGATCTCACCGATGCCGTGGTGATGGTTGAGCGACAGCCCGCCGATCAGGAACGGCCCGATCAAGAAGTACCAGAGTGAGAGCAGCGAGTAGGCGAGGTTGATGCCGATGGCCATCCAGGCCGCCACGCGGCGACCTCGCAGGATGCCATACGCGCTGACGAGCAGCAGCAGCGTGGGCAGAATGGTCACCACGATGCCGCTGATCGTCGAGACGCGCGCCACCGAGAACTCGTGCAGACACCCGGTGAGCTGGTCGCTGGCGAGGCACCGTGCCAAGTGGTCGGAGTTCGGCCCCGACCCACTGATGTCGATGTCGCCTTCGCCGAGCAGCAGACCGAGCGGTGCGAGCGGCCCGAGCGGCACCGCCGAGAACACCGTGAGCACCGGGCCGACCCCCAACACCGCGACCAGCGTCGCCAGCAGCACACGAGCCTCATGATGCGAGCTTCGACCGACCACGTGCACGTGTCGGTCTCTGCCCCACCACATGCCCAACAGCTGCCCGATGACTGCGGCCAGCAGGGCATAGAGGTGTCCGGGCGTCGCACCGAAGAGCAGCAGCGCGATGAGCACGGAGTAGCCGACCGTACGCACCCGACGACGCCAGAACACGTTCATGACGCCGGTCGCCGCCAGCAGCACGCCGGTCAGCGGCGCCCACATCATGCTGCTCGCCTGCGCGGCCAGACTCAGCGACCACATCTCGTTGACGTGCAGCCCGGCGAGCAGCAGCAGCATGCCGATCGCCGTGCCGCCGAGGCCGGCGACGATGAGTCCGACCAGTGCGCGCAGCCAGCCCAGCCGGCGCTCCGCAACGCCCAACAGCACCAGCGTGAGCAGAACATGCACCACCACCAGCATCCATCGGTCACTGATCAGCATCGAGGCCGGCACGCACAGAGCACGACCGGTCGTCGTCTGCATGGCGCTGACGCTTGACAGGTCGGTGCGCAGCGACGTGCCCAGCACCTGGTCGAGCACCCGCACCAGCACGTTGGCGGCGATCAGCAGAATCACCACCGCCACGGTGAGCGGTCGGGCGCGCAGCCAGCGCGGCACGGCAGCGAGGAGGCGTCTCATCTCGTCGATCATGGCGTCGCCCTCACGACGTTGGGCCACGTCTGGGCGGGCTCCTCGTGATCGGCCAGGCCCAGCTGGACTCCGAGCACGTCGATGATCGACGGCAGCACTGCGCGCACCGTGTACCAGTCATGGCCGGTGCCCTGCGAGATGAAGGTCTGCACCTCACGGCCCGACTGCTTCGCGACCGGGACGAACTTGGCGATCGCGGCCTGCGCGTCGGCGTCGTTGCTGCCGGCGGCCAGAAGAACGTCCTGACCTTGGGCCGGATGCTGTGCGAGCGCCCCGAGCGGAGTCTTGGCGACGAATGCGCTGCGGTCGCCCCCGAAGTACTGATCGATCATCTCGGCCTCGGGTGCGTTGTTGGGCTGCATCTCGCTCGAGATCGCAAAGAGGTGCCCGAAGCGCGCCGTGTTCGCGGGCCCCATCTGCATGGTGCAGGTGGCGCCCTGGCTGAATCCGCCGAGCGTCCACTGACTCGACTCGGTGCTCACCGGCAGGTGGTGCGAGATCCAGTCGGGCACATCCTGCATGAGGTAGGTCTCGACCTGTCCCATCTGCTGCGAATCGACGCAGATGGGATTCTGGTAGGCGTCGCCGAGCTGATCGGGCACGACGACGATGGGGGCGATGCCGTCGTGTTTGGCGGCGTAGGCATCGAGCACCGGCTGCAGCTGGCCGGCGGTGAACATGTCGTCAGGCGCCCCGGGCTGCCCGGTCATGGCCACGATCACCGGAAGCTGCGGCGGGTCGTCGGCGACGGCTGCGGGCGGCAGGTAGACCACGCCGTCGCGAGGGCGAAAGTTCGAAGCCTGCGTCGGAATGTGCACCGAGACGACCGTGCCGTGATCGGGCAGGTCATGGTGCCGACCGCGCCAGTCGCCGAGCGAGAGATCAGAGGTGCGCAGCAGCGAGTCGTTCGCCGGACCGAACTTCGAGATGCCCAGTGCGGCGTGCAGCGTCGGGTACTGCCCGAAGGTCGAGTTCACCTGCAGAGCGGTGAAGCACAGCGAGGCGACCGCCACCAGCAGAGCGACCCATCGCCGCCAGCTGCGCCAGCTGCCTGCGACGACGATCACAGAGATCAGCAGCCCGAGCTCGGCGAACCCCAGACCGACCCGCCGCATGGCGACGGCGCCGATGCTGACGCCGAACACGTTGAACACGTCTGAGACGAGCCAGGCCCCCAACCATCCCAGGCCGCCGCTCGCCACGGCGATGCCGATCACCACGAGCAGCGTTCGCCATCGGCGCCACATCGACACGAGCAGCGCGACGATGCCGGCGAACACGACGATGCGCAGGGTCGAGACGAGCGTGCCGTCGACCAGGTTGACGTCAGGCAGCCAGTTCAGCATCACCTACCGAGCTTTCGCGTAGCGGGCGACGACGTCATCGCACAGCAGCACCTGCCCCACGTCGCCGGGCGCATGCCCGAGAGCGGTGACGAGGTCGTCTGGCAGACGGTCGAGGTCGTAGTAGGTCGTGGTGGGGGCGCCGGTCAGCGCACAGCGGCCCACCTGCGCTGCGTGGTCGCTGAATGTGATCGTCTTGCGGTCGTCGAAGATATAGAGCGACCCCTGCCAGAGGCCGTCGTCGCCACGCTGCTCGCCGTACCGGACGATGCCGCCGTCGATCTGGTAGACCTCGTCGAACCCACGAGCGCGCATCAGCGCCGAGAGCACTTCACAGCGGATGCCGCCGGTGCAGTAGGTCACGATCGGCCGGTGCTTGAGGTCGTCGTAGTCACCGCGGTCGAGCACCTCGACGAAGTCTCGGGTGTGCTCGACTGGCGGCACGACGGCACCAGCAAAGTGTCCGACCTCGGCTTCGAAGGCGTTGCGCCCGTCGAAGAACACCACCTCGTCGCCGCGTTCGGCGACCAGCTGATCGACCTGTGCCGGGCTGAGATGCCGCCCGCCGCCCACGACGCCGTGTTCGTCGACCCGGAGCTCTCCGGGAGCGCCGAACGAGACCAGCTCGGCGCGAACCTTGACACGGAGGCGCGGAAAGACCTGTTCGTCGGCCGACGACCACTTCACTTCGAGGTCGTGGAACGGCTGATACTCGCGTGTTCGCCGAACGTAGGCGCGGCACGACTCGATGTCGCCGCAGACCGTGCCGTTGATGCCGTGCTCCGAGACGATGATGCGTCCGCGCAGATCGAGCCCCTCGCACAGCGCGATCTGCCAGAGCCGCACGGCCTCGGGGTCGGCGACCGGAGTGAAAAGGTAATAGAGCAGGACCTTGCGCATGATTTCACAGCCTATCTGTTTCAGGTCGGCACAGAACAGTGATGCCGCTACAGTGAACCTCATGACAGCGACTGCACAGGTGCTCGAACAGTACCTCGATCACCTGCGGCGATCGGGTGCCGAAGTGCACACCATGATCGACCGCTGGGGCGTTGCGAACTACCACTATGTGTGGCGCACAGAGTCCGAGCGGTCGCGCGGTGTGGTGCAGCTGGTGCACGGCATCGGCGAGCACGCCGGTCGCTACGTCGCGATCGCAGGTCGGCTCACTGCGGCAGGGTTCGACGTCGTAGCCGACGATCATCGCGGCCACGGTGCGACCGGGGCGGCGGCGCTGCTTGACGTACCGGAGGACGACCCCGCCGTGGCCGCACAGACCGACACGCTCAGAGCGATGGGGCGGCTGGGAAAAGGCGGCCTCGAGGCCACCATCCTCGCCGTGCTCGCCGTCTCGCGAGCCGCTGCAGAGCTCGGTGACGGCCGGCCACCGGTCATCTTCGGGCACAGCTGGGGCTCGTTCATCACCCAGCACCTGCTGAACATCCGCTCGCAGACGTACTCTGCCGCAGTGCTCACAGGAACCGCCTACTGCCAGCCCGGGTGGGTGACTCCCAGCCGCTTCAACCGGCGATGGGACGCCCCTGGTGCCAGCGGCTACGAATGGCTCAGCAGTCGTCCCGAAGTCGGCCGAGCCTTCGCGGCAGATCCCCTGACCACCGACCGCACCGTGCTCTCCAGCCACGGCTTCTGGGACGCTCTCCGGCTGTTCACCCGGCCCACGCCGCGCATCCGCAGCGACATCCCACTGCTGATCGCCAACGGCGCCGATGACCCGGTCGGCAGCCCGAAGTCGGTCGAACGACTCGCGCAGGCCTATCGAGACGTCGGTCTGCAGCACGTCGACGTGCAGCTCTACGAGGGCATGCGGCATGAGATCTTCAACGAGGTCGACGGTGATCAGGTGGTCAGCGACATCATCGCCTGGATCGAGCAGCAGCTGTGACCCACAGCACGACTGACACGACGGCATCCGAACTGACCGAGCTGGCGCGCGGTCTGGCTTCGGGGCACGGGCTGCTCATCGAGGGCGAGAGCGGCCACGTGCTGCCCATGCTCGACGACGGCTGCTGCCAGCTCATCTACATCGACCCGCCGTTCAACACCGGCCGGCGGCAGACATCGCAGCGCATGTCCGCTCGACGAGTGAACGACGAGTCAGACGGCCAAGCGCCGGCTGATGGTGACGCCTCGGAGCCGAGCGCATTCGGGGCCGCGGCCTCTCGCGCCGGCGCGACCACGGCATCCACGGCACAGCCGGTCGGCCGGCTGCGCACCGGCTTTCAGGGCGCCTCGTATCGCGCCGTGCGCGGTCGACTGCGCGAGTACGACGACCGCTTCGACGACTACTGGGGGTTTCTCGAGCCGCTGCTGATCGAGGCCTGGCGGCTGCTCGACGAGACCGGCACGCTCTATGTGCACCTCGACTATCGCGAGGCTCACTATGCCAAGGTGATGCTCGACGCCGTCTTCGGGCGCGACTGCTTTCTCAACGAGCTGATCTGGGCTTACGACTTCGGAGGCAAGTCGCGGCGACGCTGGCCGGCGAAGCACGACACGATTCTGGTCTACGTGAAACGCCCGGACCGCTATTTCTTCGACTCGACCGGCGTCGACCGAGAACCGTACATGGCACCGGGTCTGGTCACCCCCGAGAAGGCCGCACGAGGCAAGCTGCCCACAGATGTCTGGTGGCACACGATCGTGCCCACCAGCGGGTCGGAGCGCACCGGCTACCCCACGCAGAAGCCCGAAGGCGTGCTGCGTCGCATCGTGCAGGCCTCAAGTCGGCCGGGCGATCTCGTACTCGACTTTTTCTGCGGATCAGGCACCACCGGAGCAGTCGCGGCCCAGCTCGATCGACGCTTCGTGCTGATCGACCGCAACCCCGACGCCGTCGAAGTGACCGCAGCGCGCTTGGGCGACCGGATCACCACGATCTGATCAGCGAGGCCTGACCGCGGGGGTCTGCTGCTGCCACGCGTCGAGCAGCGCGGGCAGCTGCTGCTGCAGCACTGCGAGATCGGCGCCGGATGCCGTGGCCGCGTAGCCGTCGACGAAGCGCTGATACTGCTGCGGCACCGATGCGTTGCGCTGCACCGGCAGTGCGCTCCACGAGCGCGCAATGTCGCTCTGCACCCCATCGTCGAGCAGCAGATCGACGAGCTTGCGCGACTCGTTGACGTGTGCGGAGCCCGCCACGATCGCGGCGTAGCGCACCCGCGGCGTGCATGTCGAGGTCACCGCATCAATATTCCCCTGAGGGAATATATCGACGGCGCGCATCGCCGAGGCGAACACCACCGGGCGATCGCCCCCGCCCATTGCCGAGGCCTGCAGCGCCTGTGCCTCGGTGGGTTCGATCTGCGCCTGACCGAGCTGACGCAGGGAGTCGGTCAGCTGGTCTGTGCCGCTGCTCTGCCGGTCGACGGCTGCGAGCGCCACCAGGCCCGAGCTGTCGCTGGCCGGGTCGGGCATCACCAGGCGGTCGGACTGAGCGACGACGTCGTGCAGCGATGTGGGCGCCGGCCTGCCGCTGGCAGCCACCGCAGAGCCATCGACCAGCGCACAGACCAAGTCGTAGCTGACCGCGGTGAGCCGGTCGCTGCGATCGAGCGCGAAGTCTGCGGCCCCGTCGCCGGCACGAGGCGAGACATACGAGACCAGACCGGCGTCGCCGTCGATGCCCGAGGAGTTCGCGGCGCTCACACCCAGGACGAGATCGGCGTCGCCATCATGCAGATGTGCCGCCAGATCGTCGGCGCTGTGCGAGTCGTCGACCGACAGCGACATGCCGGTCTGCTGCTCGAATCGTTCGGCGACACCGTCTGGCAGCGACAGCCCGGCGGCGATGCGCACCTCGAGCGGCCCGGTCGTGGTCTGCGGAACGGTGGGCGTCGTGCACCCGCTGGCGGCGACGCTCAGCGTCAGAGCGAATGCACCTGTGACGACGGCGCGGGGCACACGGCGGAGACGACCACCAGCGCGACCGCGGGCACGAGGATGTCGGGAGAGCAGCGGTGAGAGCACACCGAGGAGTCTACCGGCGACGCTCAGTCGCAGCCTTCCAGACCTCGTAGACTGAGTTGCGCTGACGTTCGGGCTGCTGCACAGCCGCCCGACGGCGCGATTCAGCCTCAGATGGGCTGAAGTCACAGGTGAAAGCGATGAGTGCATGACCGATTCCACGACGCAGGCCGTCTACAGCTACCTGGGCCCGGCGGGCACCTTCACCGAGGACGCACTGCGCCAGGTCGACCCCGAGCACCTGGGTCGGTGGCAGCCGGTGACCTCGGTGGTTCAGGCCATCGACGACGTCGCCACGGGCCGGTCGACCCACGCGGTGATCCCCATCGAGAACTCGATCGAGGGCGGCGTCAGCGCCACGCTCGACGCCCTGGCCACGATGCCGGGCGTTCGCATCCTCGGCGAACGCCTGGTGCCCATCACCTTCCATCTGCTGGCCCGACCTGGCACGACCCTGAGCGAGGTGCGCCACCTCACCACGCATCCGATGTCGTACCCGCAGTGCCGCACCTGGCTGGCCGGCCATCTGCCGGAACACGATTTTCTGCCGGCGCCGTCGAACGCCGCAGCGGCAGCGAGCGCGCTGCACGATCAGAACATCGACGCCGCCATCGCCGGCGAACGGGTGCTCGATCACTATGATCTCGAGGTGCTCGCCCGTGACATCGGCGACAACCGCAACGCCGTGACCCGGTTCGTGCTGCTCGGCCCCGACCGCGGTCTGCCCGCACCCACCGGAGCAGACAAGACGAGCCTGATCGCCGAGCTGCCGGTCGACGAGGCCGGAGCGCTGCTGAGACTGCTCGAGCAGTTCAGCACCCGCGGCATCAACATGACTCGCATCGAGTCGCGCCCCATCGGCGACGAACTCGGCCGGTACCGCTTCAACATCGATCTCGAGGGGCACGCCCTCGACGCCCGAGTCGCCGAGGCGCTGCGCGGTGTGCACCGTTTCAGCCCCAACGTCGTGTTTCTGGGCTCCTACCCACGAGCGACGCGCGAAGCCTGCGAGCCCATGCCGCATCAGACCAACGACGACTATAAAGACGCCGCCCAGTGGTACGAGGCGCTTCTGCAGTGATCGACCGCCGTCTCCCCACTCCACCCGGTCGCCGCGCCCAGCTGCGCCCGGGG
Organism: Pseudoclavibacter sp. CFCC 13611; assembly: GCF_008831225.1. Classification (NCBI taxonomy): domain Bacteria; kingdom Bacillati; phylum Actinomycetota; class Actinomycetes; order Micrococcales; family Microbacteriaceae; genus Pseudoclavibacter; species Pseudoclavibacter sp. CFCC 13611. The sequence continues at coordinate 336,941 of NZ_WBKE01000003.1, forward strand.
CGACATCCGCACCAGATCGCCGAACATCGCCGTCAGCTGCGCATTCGTGTGGCGACCATCACCATGACGCTGCTGGCCGTGCTGATGATCGCGCTGGTGCCGCTGCTCGAACGCGGCGAAGGCGACGCATCCACCGCGGCCCAGAGCGACGAGGTCGCCACCGAGCCGTCATCCGCGGCCGAGCCGCACGAGCAGATCAACTGGTCTGACACGTCGGCGCTCCCTCCGCTCGACACCGATCTCGACCTCACCCAGCACTCCACCGACGATCCCTCCTCGATCTGGGTCGTGACGAACAAGGCGCGCCCGCTCTCTCCGATCGACTGGCAGCCTGACGATCTCGACACCGTCAACGTCTCGGTGAACCGTGACGGCGAGCGCCTGCGGCACGACGCGGCGGCCGCGCTGCACGACATGGACGCCGCCGCTCAGCGCGAGCTCGGCCAGGGCATCCAGATCATCAGCGGATTCCGCAGCTATCAGCGGCAGCAGGCCCTCTACGAGACGTACGAACGACGCGACGGGCAGGCCGCCGCCGACCGCTACTCGTCACGTCCAGGCCACAGCGAGCACCAGACCGGCCTGGCCTGCGACATCAACGAGACCCAGCCTCCGTGCGAGCTGTGCAACGAGTTCGCTCACACCGGGCTCGGCACCTGGCTGCAGCAGAACTCTTGGCGTTTCGGCTTCGTACAGCGCTACGAGACCGGCCAGGAGCAGACCACGGGATACATGGAAGAGGCCTGGCACTACCGCTACGTCGGCGTGCCCCTGGCCAGCTGGATGCGACAGCACGACGTGCACACGCTCGAGAAGGTGTTCGGGCTGCCCGACGCGCCAGACTATCTCAAGCCCTGATGCGGCGCTGCGCGAGTGGCCGCCTGCAGGCTGCGGTCAGTCGGCGAGCCCGGCAGGCACCTGCACCAACAGCGCCCCGCGTCTGATCCGCGCTTCGAGACCGATCGCCTCGCCGAAGACGTCGCCGTCCAGCTCGCACGGCACCACCCGTTCGACGCTCACATCGATGGTCTTGCCCACCGTGTGCGAGAGCGTGGTGAGCCGGTGGGTTCCGCCGAGCTCGACCAGACGCTGGCCGGTGCGCGAACGCGTCAGCTGATGCTCGACCACGATGCGCCGCCAGAGCCCGAACCAGTCGCTGAGCCTCCGTGGAGAGATCGCGAGCACGTCGAGCTCGCCGTCGTCGATCGAGGCGTCGGGCACCAAGAGCAGATTGCCGGGCAGCATGCCGCAGTTGCAGATCAGCACCGTGTGCGAGCGCGTGCGCATGTCGCGGCGCCGGTCGGCGGTGATGCGCGCGCGAAAGCGTTCGGCCCGGTTGACCGCGCGCAGCGCACCGGTCACGTACGCGACCCAGCCGAAGAGCCGCTTGCCGCGTGAGCTGGTGCTGACCATGATCTCGGCGTCGAGGCCGAGACCTGCCATCACGACGAACGCCTTGGTCTCGATCTGGCCGTCGACACGGCGGATGCGGGCCTCGCCGACGTCGACGGCTCGCGGCTGGCCGGTGAAAGCGACTTCGATCGCGTCTTCGACGTTCGCGAGGCGCAGCTCGAGGTTGCGCGCGAGGACGTTGCCGGTGCCTGCGGGAATCAGTGCCACGGGCACGCCTGAATCGGCGACCTCTTCGGCCACCACGCGCACAGTGCCGTCGCCGCCGGCGACGAGAATGAGCTGCACGCCCTGTTCGAGCGCAGTACGGGCCGCAGCGGCGCCCGAGTCGTCGGCCGAGGTCTCGAGCCAGAGCGTCGACCCCCAGCCGTGGCGTTCGGCCTGACGCTCGACGATCGGATTCAGGCGCACACGGTCGAGTTTCACCGGGTTGTAGACCACGGCGGCTCGACGACGTTTCGCGCCCGGGGATCTGACCATGCCCTCAATCGTAGCCGCGCATTCTGAATGCCTGCTGTGGCTGCCCTGCGCGTGCTGCGCGGGTGGTTTACGCTGGTGGGGTGATTGACGTCGAACTGCTGCGTACCAACCCAGATCTCTTCCGCGAGAGCCAGCGCGCCCGTGGAGGCGATGTCAGTGCTGTCGACCAGGCTCTTGAGGCCGATGCCTCGCGCCGGGTGTCGCTGACCGAGTTCGAGACTCTGCGTGCTCAGCAGAACGCCTTCGGCAAGCAGGTCGCCAAGGCGCCGAAAGAAGAGAAGGCCGCACTTGTGGCTCAGGTCAGAGAGCTGGCCGACCAGGTCAAGCAGGCCGAGGGGCGCGCACGCAAGGCCGAAGAGCAGTTCTCGGTCGCCGTGCGCGGCATCCAGAACCTCGTGCTCGAGGGGGTGCCCGAAGGCGGCGAAGACGACTTCACCGTCGAACGCGAGATCGGCGAGCACCCGCAGTTCGACTTCGAGCCGAAAGACCACGTCGCGATCGGCGAGCACCTCGGGCTGTTCGATCTGGAGCGCGGCGCGAAGGTCTCCGGCGCGCGCTTCTACTACCTCACCGGCTGGGGCGCTCGGCTGGAGCTCGCCCTGCTGAACCTCGCACTCGACCAGGCGATCGAGAACGGCTTCACCCCGATGATCACACCCACGATCGTGAACCCCGAGATCATGCAGGGCACCGGCTTCCTCGATCAGCACTCCGACGAGATCTACCACCTCGACGCAGACGACCAGTACCTCACCGGCACCAGCGAGGTCGCGCTGGCCGGGTATCACTCCGACGAGATCATCGACCTCACAGCCGGGCCGAAGCGCTACGCCGGCTGGTCGACCTGCTACCGACGCGAGGCCGGCTCGCATGGCAAAGACACCCGGGGCATCCTGCGCGTGCACCAGTTCAACAAGCTCGAGATGTTCGTCTACACGACGCCTGATCAGGCTCTCGCCGAGCATCAGCGACTGCTGAGCTGGGAGGAGCAGATGCTGCAGAAGGTCGAGCTGCCGTACCGAGTGATCAACACCGCCGCCGGCGATCTGGGCTCATCAGCCGCTCAGAAGTTCGACACCGAAGCCTGGATCCCGACGCAGCACACCTACCGCGAGCTGACCAGCACGTCGAACTGCACCACCTATCAGGCACGCCGCCTGGGCATCAGATACCGCCCCGAAGAAGGCGGCAAGACGGCTCCGGTCGCCACCCTGAACGGCACTCTCGCGACCACGCGCTGGCTCGTGGCGATTCTCGAGAACCACCAGCAGGCCGACGGATCGGTGCGCGTGCCGGCAGCACTGCGCCCGTATCTGGGCGGCATCGAGGCGATCACGCCGGGCGCCTGACGCCCCGCTCCGTTCGCCACAGTGTCACCGGCATGGGCTACTGTGCGGGTGAACGAAGAGGAGCAACATGGTTGGCAACGCACTGCCTTGGCACGCCCCGGGCAAGGGTTCGTTTCCCGAGACCGGCAGCATCCCGCTGCCGCCTGTGCATGATGAGGGCCGCTGGCTGATCGCACTCGACCTCGACGGCACCACGGTTGACGCAGACAACCGTGCCAGCGCCGCCGTACAGCGCGCGATCGACATGGCACAGGCCGCTGGCCACGTCGTGATGATCGCCACAGGGCGCCCCATTCAGGGTGTCACAGGCATCTACCGCGAACTGGGCCTCACCGCCGAATACAGCGTGTGCTCGAACGGTGCGCTCGTCTGCGGCATGCGCGAGCCGACAGGTCAGGCCGCCCAGGGCATCCGCACTCGGGCGGTCGACGACAGCGGCGTCGAGCCGCACGAAGAGTGCACCGGGCACTGGCGCGTCGTCGACATGACGCTCTTCGACCCGGCACCGGTCATCGACGCCTTGGTTCCCTCGCTGCCTGACGCCAAGTATGCCGTCGAAGACGCCGACCAGGGCTGGCGGTTCTTCCGCCCGTTCAACGCGGGCACCTTCAGCGCTCCCGCCGAGCTGGTGTCGCTCGACGACCTGCGCTCACACCCTGTGACACGCGTCGTCGTGTTCTCTCCCGCGCATGACACCGCCGAGTTTCAGCGCATCGTCGAGGGCATCGGCCTGCACCAGGTGAGCTACTCGGTGGGCTGGTCGGCCTGGCTCGACATCGCACCCTTCGGCGTGAACAAAGGCACGGCGCTCGAGAAGGTGCGGCGCCGGCTCGGCATCCCGCGCAACCGCGTCGCGGTCGTCGGCGACGGGCTCAACGACATCGAGATGATCACCTGGGCGGCAGAAGAGGGCATCGGTGCGGCCATGGGGCACGCACTGCCCGAGGTCAGAGCGATGGCCAACCGAGTCGTGGCCGATCTCGACGGCGACGGTGTCGCCGATCTGATTCATTCGATCGTCGGCTGACGAGCGCTCTCGTCGCCACAGAGCCAGAAGACGCATCCACGCGGGGCCGGCCCTTGTCTTGTATGATGGTCTGGTTGTCTCTTGCTCTCGCATCCTGATCTCGACTGATCAGGCCGCGCGGCGAGACCGACATGGTGGGCTGTCCGAGCGGCCGAAGGAGCTTGTCTTGAAAACAAGTGAGGGGCAACTCTCCCTGGGTTCGAATCCCAGGCCCACCGCCATGAACTGTGAACGGGAGTCGGGTCGACGTGAGCGCTGAGTCGCAGCCGCAAGCCGAGGGCACTCCCGCGCCACGGCATCCGCTCGACGTCGCCATCGTCGTCGTCACGTACAAGCGCACCAAGCTGCTGCGCGTGCTGCTCGACAGCTTCACTGAGCTCAAGACCTCGCCCTCATGGATCGTGATCGTGGACAACGCCTCGCACGACGACACCGGCGAGATCGTCGAGTCGTACCGCGAGCGCTTGGGCAAACGCGCCGACGGCCGCGATCGCCTCGTCTACGCGCCCCAAGAAGAGAACACCGGCGGGGCCGGAGGCTTCAGCGCGGGTACGAAGATCGCCTACGACCTGGGCGCCGAGTGGCTGTGGCTGATGGACGACGACGTGGCCGTGCTGCCCGAGGCGATCGAGCGGCTGACCCCGTGGACCGACCGTTTCAAGGTCATTCAGGGGCGCCGGTACAACTACGACGGGTCGCCGTTCTACTGGCAGTTCGACTTCAACGTGCCGCTGGGCATTCCGAACCCGGTGGCCAAAGACGACTTCAGCGCCCAAGACTGGCTGCCGATGAACACGGTCTGCTTCGAGGGCGGGCTCTTTCATCGCGACGTCGTGCGGCAGGTCGGGCTGCCCGATCCCCGCTTCTTCATCTACTGGGACGACACCGTCTATGGCTACCTGACCTCCAAGGTCACGACGCCGGCGCTGGTCAACACCTTCATTCTGCGGCGCACCCGCGAGATCAAACGGCTCGATCTCGGCACCCGCAAGCTCAACGGCACCAGCGACATGGTGCGCTTTCACATCATGCGCAACCGCGGCTACATGGCGCGGTACTTTCGCCTGCATGGCGACTACAACCGGTTCGTCTTCGGCTTCGGCACGCTGCTGACGCTCGCGAAAGAGGTGATCCGCATCGTCACGGTCGACCATTCGTTCAAGTCGGGGCTGTCGGCGCTGTTCAAAGGGATGCGCGGGGCGCGAAAGATCTACCGCGATCGCTCTTGGAAGCCGATGCCGCCGCTGGACTAGGGCCTGGCTCTGCAGCGGCTTCGACCGCACTCCCACCACCGTTCGCTCCAGATGCACCGCGTTGCCGCCTATCGCGCTCCTGCAGCACTTTTTGTGGGTAAAGCGCTCGCTCGCCACAAGAACTGCTACACGGCTGCAGCGATGGCACAGCCCCGAAGAAGCTCCCGCGGCGTCGCCGCCGCCGTTCGCTCCAGATGCACCGCGTTCGCTCCAAATCGCCCCCACTTCGAGCGATCCGTGGCATCAACGAGCGATCCGTGGCAGCAACGAGCGGTCGGCGGCGGCGAAGTGCAATCCGTGGCGGCGACTCCTTTGCCACTGGCCTCAGATGGCAGAGAGTGTCTGCAGCGGCAACAGCTGAGCCCCGGCCGTAGACTTACTGCATGGTCGAGAAGAGCACGGAGCAGCCCGCAGACGCTGCAGCACCAGAACCCGCACCCGCATCCACTGAGGAGGCCGCACCGGTTCCAGCGTCCCAGCCCGCAGACGCGCAAGCAGCTCAGCCCGATACTGAGCAGACCGACGCGGCACAGACAGCTGCGGCACCAGCAGCACAGTCCGCAGCCCAGCCCAGCGCGACCACGGCATCCGGCCCGCTCTCGCAGCAGGCCGTCGACGCCGTCAAGGCCGGCTACACCTTCGAAGGCACGACGCTCGACATCGGGGCACTCGTCAACGGCGAGCCGCTCAAAGACGTGCAGGTGCGCATCCCGCTCGGCATGCTGAACCGCCACGGCCTCATCGCAGGCGCCACCGGCACCGGCAAGACCAAGACACTGCAGGGCCTGGCCGAGCAGATCGCCGCCAACGGTGTGCCCGTCTTCGCCGCAGACATCAAAGGCGATCTCTCCGGCCTCGCCGTCGCCGGCACTCCCAGTGACAAGCTCACCGCACGCACGCAGGGCATCGGCCAGGACTGGCACCCCGTCGCGACGCCCACAGAGTTCTTCTCACTGGGCGGCGTCGGCCAGGGCGTGCCGCTGCGCGCGACGGTCGACGGCTTCGGCCCGACGCTGCTCGCCCGCGTGCTCGACCTCAATGAGACGCAGGAGTCGAGCCTGGGCCTCGTCTTCCACTACGCGAAGCAGAACGACCTGCCCCTGATCACCCTGGACGACCTGCGCACTCTGCTCAGCTGGCTCACCGGCGACGAAGGCAAGGCCGAGCTCAAGGGCATCGGCGGTCTCTCGCCGCAGACCGCCGGTGTGATCCTGCGCGAGATCGTGAACTTCGCCGGACAGGGCGCAGACGTGTTCTTCGGCCAGCCCGCCGTCGAGGTCACCGACTTTCTGCGCACCGCATCTGTGACCGGCGCAGACGGCGCGACGACCGAGTTCGGCGTGGTCAGCATGCTCGAGGTGCCCGGCGTGCAGGATCGCCCCGCGGTGTTCTCGACCTTCCTCATGTATCTGCTCACCGAGCTCTTCCGTGCGCTGCCCGAGGTCGGCGACCAGGACAAGCCCAAACTCGTGTTCTTCTTCGACGAGGCGCACCTGCTCTTCAAGGGAGCCTCGAAGAGCTTCGTCGAGACGATCACGCAGACCGTGCGCCTGATCCGTTCGAAGGGCGTCGGCATCTTCTTCGTCACACAGACGCCGAAAGACGTGCCCGGAGACGTGCTGGGCCAGCTCGGCAGCCGCATCCAGCATGCCCTTCGTGCGCACACCCCCGATGACGCCAAGGCGCTCAAGGCCACCGTCTCGACCTACCCGACCAGCGAGTATCAGCTCGGCGAGGTGCTCACGCAGCTGGGCACCGGCGAGGCGATCGTGACCGTCATCAACGACAAGGGCGCGCCGACCCCGGTCGCCTGGACGCGTGTTCGCGCCCCGCAGGGCTCGATGGATCCGATGCCGGCAGACGCCATGTCCCAGGCCATCGCATCCTCGCCCCTGCAGGCCAAGTACGGCACGCCTGCGCAGACCGAGGGCGCCGCCGCGAAGCTGCAGGGTCGCATCGACGCCGCCTCGCAGGCTGCGTCTGACGCGGCGGCCGCCAAGCAGGCCGATGCGGATGCCAAGGCCGCCGACCGAGCAGAGCGCGAGCGCCAGCGCGATGAGGCCGCCCGCGAGCGCGAGTCTCGGTCGACATCGCGCTCAGGCTCCCGAACCGCCAAAGAGCACGGTGTTGCCGACGTGATCGACGACGTGGTCAAGTCGCGCACGTTCCAGACCGTGGTGCGCGAGGTCATCCGCGGCATCTTCGGCGGCAAGAAGCGCTGACTCGCGCGCCGAGTCGGTCGGCCGGCCGGCACGCCTTCTCCTGCGTGGTCTGACCACGCAACCAGGTCGATGCACCCGTGTAACACCGGGGAAACGCAGACCTCTCAAGCTTGTTCTCATGAACCTGTCCGACAGCCAGACTGCAGGAGTGCCACCGGCCAACCGTCTCGGTGCCACCGAGTATGTTCGCCAGAACCTCGAACACGCCATCAGTGCCGGGGTGGTGAAGGTCGGCCAGCGCCTGCCCTCAGAAGCCGCACTCGCCGCACGGTTCGGCGTCAGCCGTTCGGTCGTGCGCGAAGCACTGCGCGTCCTCGAGGTGCGCGGCACGACGGCCACACGAGTCGGGGTCGGCACCTTCGTGATCGCGACCGAACCCATCTCACAAGTCGACTTCGCCGGGTTCGGCGCCACTGACCTCGTCGAGGCCAGGCCGCACATCGAGATTCCGGCCGCAGGTCTCGCTGCCGTGCGCCGCTCTGAGCACGACCTCGAGCATATGCAGGGGCTCATCGAGAGCATGCAGCGCACTGATGATCCCGACGAATGGGTCAGGCAGGACACCGAGCTGCACCTCGCGATCGCCGAGGCCTCGGGCAACCGCGTCTTCACCACCGTGCTGCGCAGCATCAAAGCGGCTCTCGCCCTGCAGTCCGGCCAGCTGAACGACGGCTCCAACCGCCGTCTTCCCTCTGAGCACGAGCATCGCAGCATCGTCGCCGCGATCGCCCAAGGGTCGATCACCGAGGCAGAAGACGCCATGCGCTTCCATCTCGATCAGGTCAAAGACGTCGTTCTCACAGAACGGTCGAACACACACGAGGGAGAGAACCGATGACACAACAGCACTCGAAGCCCGACGGCCTCTCACCGAATACGGGCACCGTCACCACCGCTGCACCCGAAGAGAACATCTTCATCGAAGAGGAAGCCGGCTTTCACAAGGGCCTCGGGGCACGCCAGCTCCAGATGATCGCGATCGGCGGCGCGATCGGCACGGGTCTCTTTCTCGGCGCCGGCGGCCGTCTCGCACAGGCCGGCCCGTCTCTGCTGATCATCTACGCCTTCTGTGGCGTGTTCGCCTACCTGATTCTGCGAGCGCTCGGCGAGTTGGTCGTTCACCGTCCCTCTTCGGGATCTTTCGTCTCGTACGCCCGCGAGTTCTTCGGCGAGAAGGCGGCATTCGTCAGCGGCTGGATGTACTGGGTCAACTGGGCGACCACTTCGATCGTCGACGTGACGGCGATCGCGATCTACGTGAAATGGTTCGGGCAGTACTCTCCGTTCATCGCCTCGATTCCGCAGTGGACGATCGCTTTGCTGGCACTCATCATCGTGGTCGGCATGAACCTCATCTCGGTCAAAGTGTTCGGTGAGATGGAGTTCTGGTTCGCGCTGATCAAGGTCGGTGCGCTGGTCCTCTTCTTGGTACTCGGCGTCATCTTCGTCATCTTCGGCACACCGACCGGCGATCCACGCGGTTTCACGCTGATCTTCGACAACGGCGGCATGTTCCCCAATGGCATCCTGCCTGCCCTGGTGATCATGCAGGGCGTCGTGTTCGCCTACGCAGGCATCGAACTCGTCGGCACCACCTCTGGCGAGACGAAAGACGCCCGCAAGGTCATCCCGAAGGCGATCAACACCGTGATCGTGCGCATCGCCGTCTTCTACGTCGGCTCGGTGCTGCTGCTGGTGCTGCTGCTCCCCTACACCGCATACAGTGCCGGCGAGAGCCCGTTCGTGACCTTCTTCAGCCACATCGGCATCGATGCGGCCGCTCCGATCATGGAGCTGGTGGTGCTCACCGCCGCTCTCTCGTCGCTCAACGCCGGCATGTATTCGACCGGACGCATCCTGCACTCCATGTCGATGGCCGGCTCGGCGCCCAAGTTCGCACAGAAGATCTCGCCTCAGGGCGTGCCCTACGGCGGCATCCTGCTCACCGCGATCGTGACTCTCATGGGCGTCGTGCTCAACATGTTCGTTCCCGAGCAGGCCTTCGAGATCGTGCTGAACCTCGCCTCGATCGGCATCATCTCGGGCTGGGCCACGATCACGCTCGCGCATCTGCGCTACTACCAGCTCTCGAAGCAGGGTCTCTACCGACGGCCGAAGTTTCGTATGCCGGGTGCGCCATATACGAACTACGCCACACTCGCGTTCCTGCTGCTGGTCATCGTGCTCATCGGCCTCGACTACCCGACCGGCACCTACACGCTGGCGTCGATGCTCATCGTGATCCCGCTTCTGGTGATCGGCTGGTATGCCTGCCGCTCCGAGGTCAAGCGCATCGCCACTGAGCGCATCGGATTCACCGGCGCCTTCCCCGTGGTGGCCAGCCGGCCTATGGCCGACGAGCTCGCCGAGGCAGAGGGCAGTGAGGCCCCGGAGGTCACGATCGCCCGCGAGGTGCACGAGGCCAACATCGCCTCGGGCAACCCGAACCCGCTCGACACCGACGGCGACAAGCACTGACGCGCTGGCGCCGGCTCGAGGCCAGCCACGGTCTCGAGCCGGCACAGGCCGAAGGCCGCCGCTGCACGCGACCGTTTCAGCCGAGGTGCGAGCGAGCCTCGCGCGGACGATTCGTGATGATCGCATCCACGCCGGCCGCGGCCAGCGCATCCCAGTCGACAGGCTCGTCCGGCGTCCACACCGCCATCTGGGCGCCCAGTCGCTCGTGCACCGCCCGCACCAGGTCGGGTTCGGCGAGCGCACGCCTCCAGTGCGGGTTCACCGCCGAGACGCTCAGCAGTTCGGCGGTCTCGATCTCGGGGTAGTGCGCGGTCTCATCGATCAGCAGCCCGAGGGCGTAGTCGCCGGCGCGCAGCTGCAGCGAACGCACCGTCCTCGGGTCGAAGCTCTGCAGCACCAGACGCTCCCCCACTCCGGCCGCCTCGAAACTCGCGACCGTCGGCGTGATCTGCTGGGGTGACCACGCCCCCTTGTACTCGACCAGTACGTGGGCGGTCGGGTTGGCCGCGATCCACTCGGCCAGCTCGGCGAGCGTGGGGATGCGCTGGCCGGCGAACGCCGCATCGAACCAGGTGCCGGCGTCCAGCGTGCGCAGCTCGGCCGAGGTGCGTGCCGAGACGGCTCCCTGCCCCGACGTCGTGCGATCGAGTTCGTCGTCGTGGATCACCACCACCTCGCCGTCAGCGGTGTGCTGCAGATCGAGCTCGATCCAGGCGGGCGCACCCGGCCCCGATTCGCGTGCGGCAGCATCCACCGCCGCATCGAACGCCGCGAGCGTGTTCTCTGGCGCCTCGCTGCTCGCGCCGCGGTGCCCGATGATCGTCGGGCTGTGCCCAGCTCGCCATGCTGCCCTGCGTGCCATCTTCGTCTCCTTCATAGGGTCGTCGATCTGCGATGCGGGCCCACCTGCCTGAGCAGAAACGCGCAGAGACGAAGAAACCCCCGAAACCGTTGAGGTTCCGGGGGTTTCTCTCATCTCACTGAGATGAGCCTGTGCCCGAGGGGGGACTTGAACTCTCATGGCACGACCAACACGGCAGCACTCGAATCGGCATGAACGTACGTAAACAGCGGGCTATCGGCCGGCGCCCTCGAGCTGAGAAACATCCAAGAACACCCAGCTACCAGGTCGGTAGGACATGGGTCGGGACATCAGACTCAGATGCAGCGAGAGAGCCATTGCAACTGGTAGAGACGTAAGAACTGCCTGTGTGAAAAGTCACTATGCCGCCGGGCCTGACCGACAGCCAGGGCGAGGGAGTCACCCCACCCCAGCTGTCGGTCAGTGTCGACTCATTCGGCGATGGTCAGCTTGGCAAGCCGGTCAGGTCGTACCACTCCCCAGCCGAAGCGCAGCGTGACGCGAACGCCCACGCTGTCATCGTCGAAGTAGCGGTCTGAGCTGGTTGCTACGGCGACTTGTCCGACGCTCGAGACGATCTGCGAACGATCGACGACGAGCAGTGTGTTGTCGGCTGCTGCCTTGTTGATGAGAACGGGGATGCCGAGCAGCTGACGCGCTGCAGTGTCGGACGTCGCTCCCAGTAGTGGCGTGTTGTAGTCGCTGCCCACTTTGAGCTTGAGCACTGCGGCCCATGCTTTCGGGCTGGCGATGATATGGCTTGGCGTTGCGCCGTTGTCTTCGACGGTTGCGATCGCGTCGACGAGTGCATCGAGGTTGGTGGTGATCTCTCCGCCATTGACGATGCCCGTGACGGCGCCGAGGCCGGTTGGGTTGGATGGGTTGGTGAGGAACGCTGTGTCAGCTTTGGTGATGACGCTGCGGCGCAGGCTGTTTGTCAGCAGGCCGGCGACACCGCCCGTTCGGTAGGCCTCGTTCGAGACTTTCGTCAGCACTGCGATCTTGTCTGTGTTGACCACGATCTCTGCGAGCGTTGGGTCGCTCTCGTCGATGTTGGCGCCCTCAGCGACGAAGCCTGCAGCAACGTCGGTGACGTAGGGAACGCGCACGCTTGGCTGGTCGCCCTCGACGGCTGGCCCCTGGTCTGTGACTTGCAGCACGAGAGCATCGGCCACGATGTCCTCTGCTGGGAAGTAGCTGACGTTGGGGAATGCTCCCTGATTGGTAGAAGTGGTTGTAGGCATAGTTCTCTCCTTGGTGGATGAAACGGATTGTTTGCTTGTTCACGGGAGATCACGGATCTCGACCGATACCCACCAGGGGCTGCAGGGTAGGGAGCTGGCACCCGGCCTAACTGCCCTACCCTGCTAGTTTACTCGTGTTTGCCCATGATGGCGCTCTCGAAACTCGCTGCGAGCCCTGCGCCTGACTGCTCTCGGCCTAGGTTGTGATCGACACCTGCGTTCGATGCCATGTACGGTTTAGACTGGCGCAGGCCCTCTACGAACTCGCGCAGCTTAACCTCGTCGAGGTTGCCGCTTTCCTCGTCGAAGAATTGGTCTGGATCGGTGAACACGTCACCGCGTGCCCTCTTGTCGATGTACTGGGCCGCGGTCGAGTTCTGCACGATCTGACTGCGCGCAGCTGAGAGCTGGACAACCAGGGCATCTCGCTGGGCTTCTGCTTCGCGAAGCCGTACCCGGTAGCGTGCCGCCTCGTTGTTCCCTTTGCTCTCGGCAGCGTGTTTCGTGTCATCTGGTTCAGCCGCGGTTTGGGCGTCGTCCTGCACTGCTTCGTTTGCGTCGGTTGTCATACTTGTTCCTTTCGTCGATGAGTTGGGCCTGCAGGTTGCTGATCTTCTGCAGGTACTTCTGCCTGGTCTCTCGGTGAGCCTGGCGTTCAGCGGCAAGAGCTCTTTCGAGCTTCTCGACCGATGTCTCTAGGTCTTTCCTCTTTGGACGCGATCCGATCATGATCGGTTCTCCTGTTCTGTGTGGTGACGGTCTTCGATGGTCTCTGCGGCGTCGACGAGTTGGTCGCTGAGCCGGTAGGCGTGGTCTGGTTCGATCGCAGTGAGGAACCGTCCTGCGCAGTAGATGCGGATGCAGTCTCGGGTGCTGCCGTCTGGTTCTCGCCATTGGCTTGCTTGCGCGTAGACGCCTCGCAGATCAGACATGCTGCACCTCCTGGGCGATGTGGTTCTCGGTGTGCTGCAGGTAGTCGGGCATGCAGCACGGGTGCACGCCAAGCGATGTCGCTGCGGCCTCGGCCATCGGCATGCTGCACTGTGGGCACCAGTAGCCGGTGAGCGGCCAGACAGACCCGTCGGGTGCCGTCCATGTTCTAAGCACCTTGACCTCCTTTCGCCTGGGCGAGGCACTGCGCGCAGGTGTTGCCGTTCAGCGGTGCGTGATGCACTGGGCAGAGTCGGGTGTGCTCGTCGACGACCTGCAGGCGTGTGTGTTTCTTAGTGGCGGTGCGCAGTAGCGAGACGTGATCAGTTTGCGAAGGTGTCACCGAAGGTGTCGAAGGTGTCGCATTCTGAGAGCGTGACACCTTGGACACCTTCGTGACACCTTCGAGGCTGGCCTCTTCGATGGCCCAGACCCAGCCAGCACCGAAGCCAGACTTGCGAGAGGCGATCTTCGGGTCTTTCGATCGTTTGCGCGCATTCTTCAGCTCGGTGTCAGAGAACCCAGATGCACGGCCGGCCTTGAGAACGTCACCGGCTTTCGCCTCACCACTGTCGACATTCTTGAGGTAGTCGATGACGAACGCCTGGGCCGCGTTGCGATCTTCACCGTCTTCGTCGCCTGCGGGCTCTCGGTTGATGATCTCCGAGACGTTCAGCTCGCTGGCGCCGAGCTCGACGACGTGGGCGATGTCCTCGATCGTGCCGTCGCTGGTGGGCACCTCGGTGTTCTCGAGACGGAACGCCCAGGACTGGCCCGCTGCGGTAGAATAGTTGCTTTTATCGAGCGTGAGCACGCGGTCACCGGACTCGTCATCTGTTGCGATCAGAATCAGCGATCGCACGACATCTCGCAGCGCATGCGACCCGCTGACCTTATCTGACGCCCTGCCGCCGCCCTTGCCGAAGTGTGCGACGCCGACGATGGACAGATGCAGGTCGCGGGCGAGGCCGGCCAGCGGATCGAGGCTCGCCCTCACGTCATCACGGCGGTTCGAGTCGCCAGCGATCAGACCTGTGATCGGGTCGATCACCCAGACCTTCACACCGGCCCGTTCGAGCTGCCGGCGAATCTGTGGCAGATCGTCCGGGATGCGCGGCACGCCCTCGATGTCCTCTCCGGCGACGTCGATCATCGCCTCGAGGAACAGCACCCGGTCGAGATCAGCGCCGGCGGCCTCGAGACGCATGCGCTGCAGCGGTTTCGAGTCCTCCGTCGCCGTGATCGCCACGGTAAGCTGCTGACCCTTGTAGTCGCCCTCGAGTTCGCCTCGAGTAGCCTGGGCGAGCTTGTGCAGGACCCAAGTGGACTTGCCCTCGCCGGCCCGGCCTGCGACCAGCGAGAGTACGTCCTCTGGCCATAGATCGGCAGCGACGAACGGCTGGTGTGTCGTCGTCACCGCAGATGCCCTGGTCAGAGCGACCCTGCGCGCCGGTCGCTTGGTCGTCACCTCGCGCAGCTCGTCCGGGCCGTGGCCGGCCATGACGTGATCGGCGATGTCTTTGCCCTCGGCGGGCAGCACGACCCGTACAGTGCCATCGCAGACCTGCTGCAGGTGAGCGAACAGGCCGGTCGCGCGAGCCTTGCCCGCCTCATCGTCGTCTGCCGCGATGATGACCTCGAGCGCATGCGCCAGTGGCGTGTAGTCGGCCTTCGCCCACGACGGTGCACCCTGCGGCGCTGTCGTAGCGACCTCGCCCAGCGAACGCAGCACGTCGGCGTCTTTCTCGCCCTCGCACACCCAGATGCGCCGCCCAGCCTTGACGCCAGCCGTCACCTCGTCGAGGTGATAGAGCGGTGTCTCGGCCGTGTTGACAACATCTTGGCGAAACACTTTCGTCGGTGACCGGTACGCCGTGCGTGCCAGGGCACCAGAGGCCGTGCGGTACTCGTACCGGGCGCCGTGAGGCTCGTCGAACAGGTCTGCCGGCTTCACACCGAGCGAGGCCAGAACGTCTGCCGTCGGATCGGAGAACGAGTGCACGAGCACCATGCCGTCGATGCCCATAAGCGACACGGAGAGGTCTTTCCCAGAGTGTCCGGGCGCCTGCGCCGACGCCTTACGCGGCCCAGTGTGCTTGACCTTCAGCCCAGCCGTCTCGAACGTCGAGACCAGTCGGTCGAATGCTGTTGTCATCAAGTTCCTCCTGCGAGGTCATCTGCGAATCATGGATCAGAAAGTGGGCGATACCGGCGACGAACAGCGCCCAGTCGAGCAGCAAGAGCACGGGTTGGTCGGGCCACCAGATGAAACGTGCGAGCCCGAGCAGGCCAGCGGCGATAAGGGCGGTCATCGGCCACCTGCGATCTCGTCATGCTGTTCAGGTGAGCAATATGCGCCACCTGAACACTGGGAGCATTGCCACTTCGTCAGGTCTGCGTGGATGGTGCCGACAGAACGGGAGATGAGGCCCTTGGCGAGGATGTCCTGAATCTGGCGCACGGACTTTCCCTGGTGGAACAGCATGTGCTCGGTGCCGATGATGCGCAGTCTCTCATCGCCGATGGTCTTGTGACGCGGGTGCTTCTTGCCGTCGAGGCCGATAACCGTGGCATTCACAACCCACCCCCGATACCATCGAGCTGCGGTTCAGCACACTGCGCACTCGGCCGCTGCACCGTCTTGTCGTCGGTGATCGAGGTGCCGGCGTCGATCAGGGCGAGCAGCACGGGCCCGAGCTGGTCTGGGTGCAGGTGGATGTAGTTTTGGTCGACGTGAATGCGGATCAACTCGTCGCCCGTGTAGGCGGTGATGGTGTCGATCTTGAGGTGCAACGGGTACGTGCCCTCGCTGAAGGTGAAGTCTCGGGGTTCGAAGTCACTCATGGTCGGCCCCCTCGAAGACGGCCTTGATCGCGTCGAGTGCTGTGCCCTGCCAGTCGAGCCACTCGGCCAGGTCGGTGTAGGCGTTCGCCATGCCCTCGAGTTCGCTGCCGTTGTCGAAGTCCCACGACGACGGGCACTCCATGCCCGCGATCACGCGCTTGTCCTCGGTCAGCAGGACGGTGAACTCGTACCCGAACGTTTCATTGATCTCCTGGTACAGGCAGATCGAGCCGTCACCGCGAAGCTCCCAACGCCAGCCCGTGAGAGCCTGCATCCAGTAGTCCTCGTGGCAAGCGTGGATAGTCACGTCTCGGTAGCGGTCGAGAATGTCGATCGTGTCTTCATGCGGGTTCGGGGCGACGGCGCGCCAGTAGTTGTTCTCGCGGCCGAACTTCGCGCCTGCACGGCCGACGATCTGCTCGGCGGTACCGAAGTGCACGGCATCAGCCCAATCGGTTACTCGATATACTGTGGTCATAAGGTTCTGCTCCTTGCTAGGTGTTGGATCCTGCTGGCCCTCGGGTGTGACATCAGGCGTTGCAGCGCCGTCCGCCACGAGGGTCTTTCTCTTTGTGGTGGTCATCTATGCCGCCTCGCAGTCGAACAGTGCGAGGAACCGCTCACGTGGGATCATCTGCAGCCGGCCGATCTTGATACTCGGGATCGTGCCTTCGGCGATGCCCTTGGATACCGTGCGAGGGTCGATTCCCATGACAGCTGCTGCTTCTGTTCGTGTGATCGTCGCAGCGCTAGACCGCTGCAGGTCCTCGAGACTGACACCACAAGGGTATTTTGACTTTGACCTCATAATAAGTCCTTTCGAACTGCTTGCCGTTCATTCTGAACGCTTCCGAGTTCATCTAAGCACATGAACGCACACGCACGCAAGCCGACCTCAAGTCAGATCAAAACGATCTGCCATACTGTCGGCATGACTGATAAACCCGGCATGAAGAAGATCGAGCTCGGCCCCACTGGGCAGACCGTCGCAAAGAATGTGCGTCGCCTACGTGACGGCCAGAACCTGACATATGCTGCGCTGTCGAAGCGGCTCACAGAGAACGGCCACCGCATCCCAGAGCTTGGCCTGCGTCGTATTGAGGCTGAGGCTCGTCGAGTTGACGCTGATGACCTGACAGCACTCGCAGTGGCCCTTGATGTGTCTCCCCTGACGCTACTTCTGCCCGAGCAGGGCGATCCTTGGACAACGGCCGAGATCACGGGCTTCGCTAACGAACGTGGCGCTAACGTGCTTTGGCTCTGGGGCCGAGGCGACGAACCGCTGACAGTGCACTCGTTCCCAGGTGGCACCGAGGTCGACAACATCGAAACGCTGCGATTCAAGAGCATCGCGAAGCCTCAGATTCATGCACGCGCCATATCAGTGCCACAAGCAGCGTGGGAGGGAACAGACGACGAAGCAGGAGCCTTGGTCGAGGCCATGCGTCTTACTACTGCCCAAGGCATCGAGAAGTATGGCCGTGACTGACAAGCGCACCCGGCGCCGAGGCAAGGGCGGGCTGTCACGATACAAGACCGCTGCAGGCGAACGCTGGCGCTGGCGCCTCTACGTGCCCATTGACGTCGAGCACCCAGAGCAAGGCGAGAAGCGCATCGGCAAAGCCGGCTTCTCTACCATGTCGGACGCCGAAGACTCGATGCAGGCAGCAGTCAGCGAGCGACGCCAAACCGGCACAGTGCAGACCAACGACCTCGTGACGTTCGGCGACTACGCACGCACCTGGTTGGACGGCCGCCGCCTCGCCTCGACAACACTGATCGGGTACGAGAAGAAGCTGAACGCGCACATATACCCGAACATCGGCACCGTACCGCTCAACCGCATCACAGCCGCCCGCCTGGCGAAACTGTATCGAGATCTCGAACGCTCCGGCCGCGCCGACAAGGGTCATGAGGGCGAAGGTCTGGGGCCGAACTCGGTGCGCAAGGTGCACACGATCATCAGCTCGGTACTGCAAGCCGCTGTCGACGAGGGACTGCTGCAGCGCAACGTCGCGCGCAGCAAGACGGCCAACCCACCCACCATGACCGAGATCGAAGCGGCGAAAGACGAGATCAACCCGTGGACAGTCGACGAGCTGCAGGCGTTCACGACCTGGGCGGCCGACAACGACGATCTCGCTGCCCTCTGGTTCACCGCTGCTCACACGGGCCTGCGTCGCGGCGAGCTCTTGGCGCTGCGCTGGGGCGACATAGACCTCGCCCGTAAGACACTCTCAGTCAGACGTGCAGTAGTGGTCGTGAAGACCAGGCCAGAGCGACTCGAGGTGAAGAAGCCCAAGTCAGGGCACACCCGTGTCGTCGACCTCGACGAAGCCACGATCATCACGCTCAAGAAGTGGCGGTCGACACTCGCCCAGGTCAACATCGCGTTCACGGCTCGCAACGCGAACGTCTTTGGCCGGCTCGACGACAACGGCACCCGCCACCCCGACAACGTCAGCCGGCGTTGGCGCTCGGCCGTCGACCGGTGCGCCAGGTACTGCGTCGAGCGGCAGCAGACGCCGCCTCACGAGATCAGTCTGCACGACGTCCGGCACACTCACGCCACGCTCATGCTGCAGGCCGGCGTGCACCCCAAGGTTGTGCAGGAACGCCTCGGCCACTCGACGATTACGATCACGCTAAACCTCTACAGCCACGTTCTGCCGACGGTGCAGCGCGAGGCCGTGGCAGCGTTCGAGCGCCTCCTCGAAACCGCTTAGGACATATGACGGGACATGGCCCGTTCTCGGTGCATAGAAAAACCCCCGGAACCGTTGAGATTCCGGGGGTTTTGCACTGGTGCCCGAGGGGGGACTTGAACCCCCACGACCTTGCGATCACTAGCACCTGAAGCTAGCGCGTCTACCAATTCCGCCACTCGGGCATTGCACACTCCGACTGGGTCGAACTGCGCGACTGCACTGGAACAGATTAGCATGAAAACGATGCTGCTCGGCAACTCGACTCCTCGTCTCACAGCTGAACCGGGTACCATAGCTGCGACAGATCGGTGTGAGGAGACGAGTGGGACTACTCGATAACGTGGAACGCGGCTTGGAGCGTGCTGTCAACGGCGCCTTCGCCAAGACGTTTCGCTCCCGCCTGCAGCCGCTCGAGATCTTCTCTGCGCTGAAGGGAGAGCTCGACTCGAACACGCGCATCCTCTCGCGTGACACGATTCTGGTGCCGAACGCCCTGCGCGTGCGCATCAGCCAGGCCGACTTCGACCGTCTCAGGGCGCAGGGCTCTTCGCTGGCGAACCAGTTCGTCGCCGACCTGCACACCTATGCCCACCAGCAGGGGTATCAGTTTCCCGGCCCGCTCACCGTGGCCATCGTGCCCGACGACAGTCAGAGCGTCGGCATGCTCGACGTGACCAGCTCGACCACCGTCGGCGACGTCACCCTCGTACCGGTGCTCGAGGTGCAGGGGCAGTCCTACCCGTTGCGCCATGGGGTCACGGCCATCGGGCGCAGCCATGAGTGCGACGTCACCGTCAACGACTCAGCGGTCTCGAAGCAGCACGCCAGTGTGACCTGGGACGGCACCACCGTCGTGCTGCGCGACCTCGGCTCGACCAACGGCACCAAGGTCGGCGGCCAGCGCATCACGACCCTGGAGCTCGCCGGCCCCCTCGACTTCGTGGTCGGCTCGACCCTGATCTCATACCATCGGGCACCGAAGGCGGTGGGCTGATGAGCGGCGAGCTGCTCTACCTGCTGATCAGCGCCGTGTTTCTGGTGCTGCTCTGGCTGTTCGTCTTCTCGGTCATCTGGGCCGTGCGCTCCGATCTGTTCGGCCCGAAGGTCAAGCGGATGCGCGGAGCAGCCGCGAGCGCCGGCTCGGCTCCGTCGGCCTCCCCTGCCGCTGCGCCTGTCGCACCTGCGGCCTCGGGACGCCGTGCGGCATCCGCAGCCTCGACAGGCACGCCCGCCCACCTCGTGTTCACCGCAGGTCCGGTGCGCGGTCGCCAGCTCACGCTCAGCCAGGATGCCCTGACCTTCGGTCGCAGCGTGGACTCAAGCGTCGTGCTGCGTGACGACTACACCTCGACGCACCATGCCCGCCTGTCGAAACGCGGCGACACCTGGATGGTCGAAGACCTCGGCTCGACGAACGGCACCATGGTCGGCGGTCAGCGCATCTCGCGCCCGACGCCGGTCGGCATCGGAGTGCCCATCACCATCGGCACCACCGTCATGGAGCTGCGAGGCTGATCTCATGACCGTGCTGAGAGCAACTGCGCTGAGCCACACCGGCAAGGTGCGGCGCAACAACCAGGATTCGGCCATCGCAGGTCAGTACCTGTTCGCCGTCGCCGACGGCATGGGCGGACACGCCGGCGGCGACATCGCCTCGGCGCTCACCGTGCAGTCACTGGTCGACCTCGACCGGCGCTTCGACACCGTCGACGAGGCCGCGAAGGCGATCGAGCTGGCGCTGCGGCGGGCGAACGCGACGCTCTCCGAGACCGTGGCCGACTACCCGGAGCTCACCGGCATGGGCACCACGTTCTCGGGCTTTCTCGCCGTCGACGACTCCGCGGTCATCGCGCACATCGGCGACTCGCGCATCTATCGCTGGCGCGACGGCGAGCTCACCCAGCTGACCAAAGACCACACCTTCGTGCAGCGTCTGGTCGACGCCGGTCGCATCACCCCAGAAGAGGCGCTGGTGCACCCCCGACGGTCGGTCATCATGCGCGTGCTCGGCGACATCGAGGCCAATCCCGACATCGACGTCTTCACCGAGCAGATCAACCCCGGCGACCGACTGCTGATCTGCTCCGACGGTCTGAGCGGGCCGGTGGGCGACGAGGCGATCGCCAAGACTCTGGCACGAGGCGACAGCGCCGATATGACCTGCGCGCATCTGCTCGAGCTCGCGCTGCGCAATGGTGCGCCTGACAACTGCACTGTGGTGCTGGTCGAGCCCGATGCCGACCCCGACGCCACTCCGCACGGCACACCCGGGCATCCGGTCATCGTGGGCGCGGCGGCACGCGAGGTGCGCTTCGACCACCTCGAACGCATCCGCACACAGAAGGCGCAGAGCCTGCACGCCCTGCGTGAGGCGGCCAGCCATCTCAAGCCGCGACGACTCGAGCCGACTCAGTTCGAGTCGCAGGCCGACGAATACCTCGACGAGCTGATCGCCGAGACCAGACGCCGCACCGTTCTGCGCCGGGTCGTGGTCAGCGTGCTGAGCGTGCTGATCATCGGCGGCATCGGCCTCGGCGCCTGGCTCGGCTGGCGCTGGACGCAGACGCAGTACTACATCGGCGAAGACGCCGGCTACGCCGTCATCTACCAGGGTGTGAATCAGCAGGTCGGCCCGTTCAGGCTCAGTCACACCGTCGACGACTCGCGGCTGCCGCAGATTCCGATGTCTGACCTCGACGAGCTCACGCAGCAGCAGGTGCGCGAGACGGTGGCCTTCCCCTCGCTCGACGCGGCCGCCAGTCGCCTCGGCGAGCTGAACAGCGAGCACCGCCGACGCGACAGCACCGAGCAGCCGCAGTCGACGCAGAGCCCGCAGCCCGACGACGGCACCGGGCCGGTCTCGGTCGCCGAGCCCGATGAGACTCCCCTGACCGCGCATCCTGACGGCACCTCAGACGCCCAACGCGGCAGCGCGTCGCCACGCGCCACGACGAACGGGGCCGCCCAGTGAGTCGCCAGCACAACCTGCGTCTGGTCGACCGGAATCTGCGCGGCATCGAGCTGGTGCTGCTCGTTCTCGGCGCCATCGTCTCGGCACTCGGTCTGGCGGCCGTGCAGCTCGGCGCACTCGGCGCGCTCGACATTCCCCCGTTCGTCATCGGCGCCGTCTTCTGGGCGGCCGTGCTCGCCCTGCACATCGTGCTGCGTGTGCGGGCGTCGAAGGCCGACCCGATCATCCTGCCCATCGCCGCGACGCTGAACTCGATCGGCATCGTCGCGATCTACCGCATCGACATCGCCCAGGGGTCGACCGGTTCGACCCCCGCGATGCGACAGGCGCTCTGGGCGACGGCAGCAGTCGTCATCGCCGCGGTCGTGCTGTACTTTCTGCGCAACCACCGCGTGCTGCAGCGATACACCTACGTGTTCATGCTGGCGAGCATCGTGCTGCTGGTCCTGCCCATGATTCCGGGCATCGGCACATCGCTGGGCACCAATGCCGAGCTCTGGGTCAAGCTGGGGCCGGTCACCTTCCAGCCCAGCGAGTACGCGAAGATCACGCTCGCGGTCTTCTTCGCCGGATACCTGGTCGCGCGTGGTGAGAGCATCACCGCCGCCGGCCGCCGCTTCGCCGGCATGACCTTCCCGCGCCCCAAAGACTCCGGGCCGATCCTCGGCGTCTGGGCGATGGCGATGACCGTGCTGGTGGTGCAGAAAGACCTCGGCACCTCGCTGCTCTACTTCGGCCTCTTCCTGGTGATGCTCTACGTCGCCACCGGGCTGGCCAGCTGGGTGGTCATCGGGCTGCTCATGTTCGTCGCCGGCGGCCTCGCCGCCTACCGCTTCATTCCGCTCGTGCAGGGCCGCATCCACGCCTGGATCGACCCGCTCGACGACACGCTCTACAACCAGCAGTACGGCGGCAGCTACCAGCTCGTGCAGGGACTCTTCGGTCAGGCGCACGGCGGCATGTTCGGCACCGGGTGGGGCCGCGGCTACCCTCAGCTGACGCCGCTCGCACGCTCTGACTACATCTTCACCAGCATCGGCGAAGAAATCGGTCTGATCGGCATCTTCGCGATCCTCTGTCTCTTCCTGCTGCTGGTCGGCCGCGGCCTGCGGGTGGGCTTCACCGCAAGCGATGACTTCGGCCGCCTGCTGGCCACCGGGCTGTCGTTCGTGCTCTGCCTGCAGGTGTTCATCGTCGTGGGCGGTGTGACGCGGGTGATCCCGCTCACCGGCCTGCCCACACCGTTCCTCGCAGCCGGCGGCTCGAGCCTGCTGGCGAACTGGGTCATCATGGCCCTGCTGCTGCGCATCACCGACTCGATTCGCTCGCAGGCCGACCGATTCGGGGCCCTGCGCAGCACGGCGGACGCTGCCCCGGCATCCGCCGTCGGCTCGCCTGCCGAGAAGGAGGCCCACTCATGACCACGCGTCTGCGCCGCGTCGCGATCGTCGTCTTCCTGCTCTTCATCTCGCTCTTCGTGTCGACGAGCCTGATTCAGGGCATCTTCGGCGAGCAGCTCAACAGCGACCCGCGAAACTCGCGCGCCATTCTCGACGGCTTCAAAGTGCAGCGCGGCAGCATCGTGGTCGGCAACCAGGTGATCGCGCAGTCCGACCCGGTCGACAACCAGTACCGGTTCACCCGCAGCTACCCCGGCGGCGAGATGTACTCGGCCGTCACCGGCTGGTACTCGCACAGTCTGGCTCCGACCGGCATCGAGAGCGCCGAGAACCTGACGCTGACCGGCACCAGCCGCGGTCAGACCATCGACCAGCTCGTCGACCGCATCAACGGCACCGAGCCGCGGGGCTCCGACGTGGTGCTGACGATCGACCCGGCCGTACAGAAGGCCGCGTGGGATGCCTTGGGCGATCGCAAGGGCGCAGCGGTCGCCATGGACCCCTCGACCGGACGCATCCTCGCAATGGTCTCGAAGCCCGGCTTCGACGCCGCCAAGCTCGCCGACAACGACACCGCTCAGGCCAACCAGGTCTTCGATCAGCTCAATGCGGCGGAGGACAAGCCTCTGGTGAACCGCGCGATCGGCGGTGACACGTATCCTCCCGGGTCGACGTTCAAGCTGATCATGTCGGCGGCCGCACTCGAGAACGGCTACACGCCCGAGAGCACCTTCCCCAACCCCGGTTCGCTCACCCTCACCGGCACCAGCACACAGATCTACAACGTCACCAAGCGCGCCTGCGGCAACGGCGGCGCTGAGACCACGCTGAAGACCGCGCTGCAGTACTCGTGCAACATCCCGTTCGCAGAGCTCGGGCCGCAGCTGGGCGAAGACAAGGTCGCTTCGACGGCCAAAGACTTCGGTTTCGGCGAGAACCAGCAGATTCCGCTCGACGTCACCGCGAGTCGATACCCGACCGGCATGAGCACCGCGCAGCTGCAGCTGTCCAGTTTCGGCCAGTACGATGTGCGCGTCACGCCGCTGCAGGTCGCCTCGATCTCGGCCACGATCGGCAACAAGGGCGCCCGCATGCAGCCCGGGCTGATCGACGCCGTGCGCGGCCGCGATCTGTCGGTCACACAGCAGTTCTCTCCGCAGAAGCTCAACCAGGCCATATCTGCAGAGAACGCACAGACTCTCACATCGATGATGGTGAACAATGTCTCATCGGGCGAGATTTCAGGTGCAAGAATAGACGGGGTTGAGGTCGCCGGAAAGACGGGCACCGCTGAGACCACCAAAGAGAGCCAGTACAATCTCTGGTTCACCGGCTTCGCGCCGGCGAACGATCCCAAGGTCGCAGTCGCGGTCGTGGTCGAAGAGGGCGGCGCTTACGGTGACTCAGAGGGCTCGAACCGGGTGGCGGCTCCCATGGCGCAGAAGATCATGAAGGCGGTGTTAGACAGATGAGACCCACAGAAGGCCTCACGTACGGCGCACGATACAAGCTCACGAGCCGTATCGCGGTCGGCGGAATGGGCGAGGTCTGGAAGGCCTATGACGAGGTCATCGGTCGCGACGTCGCCATCAAGATTCTGAAAGACGAGTACATGGGCGACCCCGGGTTCTTGGAGCGCTTTCGCGCCGAGGCTCGGCATGCCGCACTCGTGAACCATGAGGGCATCGCCAGCGTCTACGACTACGGCGAAGAGAAGGGCAGCGCCTATCTGGTGATGGAGCTCGTGCCCGGCGAACCGCTGTCAAACGTGCTCGAACACGAGCGCGTTCTGCCGGTCGACCAGGTGCTCGACATCGTCGCCCAGACCGCGCAGGCGCTTGCCGCCGCGCACAAGGTGGGTCTCGTGCACCGCGACGTGAAACCGGGCAACCTGCTCATCACGCCCGATCACCATGTCAAGATCACCGATTTCGGCATCGCCCGCATCGCCGATCAGGTGCCCCTGACGGCCACTGGGCAGGTCATGGGCACTGTGCAGTACCTTTCGCCCGAACAGGCGAGCGGTCACCCGGCGTCACCGGCCACCGACATCTACTCGCTGGGCATCGTGGCTTACGAATGCCTGGCCGGTCGTCGGCCCTTCACCGGCGAGAGCCAGGTCGCCATCGCAATGGCTCAAATCAACGAGACTCCCCCGCCGCTGCCCACCAGTGTGCCTGCCGCGGTGAACAAGCTCGTGATGAGCTGCATCGCCAAGAACCCCGCCGACCGCCCGCAGTCGGCCACGCATCTGGCCAAAGCTGCTGAGGCACTGCGCGTGGGCGACATCCGCACTGCGGCCATGGAGGTTCCGCAGGTCACGCCGACCGGGCAGCAGACCACCGCGCTCGAAGAGACCGCGCTGATCGGCACCACACAAGATGCCACTCAGCCGGCCACTGCCATCATCGGCACACAGAACGGGCAGCCGCTGCTCGACGCCAGCGCAACCCAGGTCGACGATGCGAAAAAACGCAAGCCGAAGAAGAAGCGCAACAAATGGACGTGGCCACTGGTCGCGCTGATCGCACTGCTCCTGCTCGTCGCCGGTGGCAGCGTCTGGGCGCTGCTGGCCAATCAGAGTGAGCCCGAACCGCCGGCCCCGAGCCCGACGGTGACTGAGACGCCCTCAGAGACTCCCTCTGAGAAGCCGTCTCCGACGCCGACGCGCACGCCGACGCCGACGCCAACGCCCACGCCGACCCAGAGCACGGTGACCATCGCCGCAGACGAGTTCGTCGGGCAGGACATCGCCGCTGTGCGGGCTCAGCTGAACAGCAAGGGGCTCTCGGTCAACCAGATCGAGCAGTCGGTGGACTCGCCTGCGCAAGACGGCAAGGTGCTCAGCCATGAGGCCGGCACCTTCCAGCCCGGTGTGAGCATCAGCGTGACGGTGGGCCAGTACACCACCCCGACACCGACGCCTACTGCTACGCCGACGCCCACGCCGACGCAGAGCACCCAGCAAAAGCACTGAGGCAGGTGATCTCTCGACAGCGTCTGAGCCGGGCTACACGGATTCCCGTGTCAGTTCCGCTAGACTGGCGGACGGAATCTACTGTCTACAGGTGGGTGTATGAGTGAACAGCCGTTGTTGAGCGGCCGATACAGAGTCGGCCGTCTCATCGGGCACGGTGGTATGGGTGACGTCTACCTTGGCACCGATACCCGACTTGGTCGCACCGTGGCCATTAAACTGCTTCGACCTCAGCTGGCAGATGATCCGATCTTCCAGAAGCGCTTTCGCAATGAGACCACCGCTGCAGCTCGCATGATCAGCCCGTACATCGTGCGCACGTACGATGCCGGGCAGGACATGATCGCCACCGGGCCGAATGCGCGCCCTCAAGAGGTGCCGTTCCTCGTCATGGAATACGTCGAGGGGCAGACGCTCAAAGAGAAGCTCGCGAAGGGCACGATCGACCGCGCCGAGGCGCTGAAGATCACCGACCAGGTGCTGCGTGCCCTCGAGTACTCGCACCGGGCCAACATCATCCACCGCGACATCAAGCCCGGCAACATCATGATCACCTCGAGCGGCGACGCAAAGGTGATGGACTTCGGCGTGGCGCGTGCGCTCAGCGAGAGCGAGGGCACCGTCGCCCAGACCGGTTCGGTCGTCGGCACCGCACTCTACTTCGCACCTGAACAGGCTCGCGGCGACCGTGTCGACGGTCGTTCAGACCTCTACAGCGTCGGCGTCATCCTGTACGAGATGCTCGTCGGTCGTGTGCCGTTCAAAGGCGACAGCCCGGCGTCGATCGCCTATCAGCATGTGAACGCGACCGCGCCGACCCCGAGCAGCCTCAACGACGCTCTCGGCGAGAACGACGACCGCGTCATTCTGTCGGCCCTCGCGAAAGACCCGACGCGTCGGTACCAGACCGCCGAAGACTTCCGAGCCGACGTCGATCGACTGGCGCAGGGTCTGCCCACTCGCGGCCCGAGCTACGATGCGGCGAGCACTCTGATTCTCGAAGACTCCCCCATCGACGACGCGCTCGATCTCGACCCTGAAGACGACGACCCTTCGTCGCGGTTCATCGATCGCGAGCTGCGCAAGGGCGGCATCGGCACCATCTGGGCCATCGTGATCGGCGTGGGCGTCATCGGCGTCATCGCCGTTCTCTGGCTCGCCTTGCTGCAGCCGCGCATCGCCAGCCCCGAGGGGGCTCAGGTCGCCGTTCCGAACCTGGCCGGAGCCACCTATCAGACCGCCGAGCAGCAGCTGAAAGACCGCGGGCTGAATCCGGTCAAGGTCGATCAGACCGACGACTCGGTCTCGCCTGGTCGCGTCATCGAGACCGACCCCCCTGCAGGCGCCCTGGCTCTGGCCGGCAGCGACGTGCAGGTGAAGGTCTCCAGCGGCGCCCCCATGGTCACCATCCCCGACGTCTCGAAGCTCACTCAGGACGAAGCCACCAAGAAGCTGACCGATGCCGGTCTGCAGATCGGTCAGATCACGCAGGTGATCAACGGCGACATTCCCACCGGTCAGGTGATCGCCTCTGAGCCCACTGCCCAGAGCCAGGTGCGCTCCGGAACCTCGGTGCGCCTGCAGGTCTCTTCCGGCCGTGTCGTCATCCCAGACGATCTTGTCGGCAAGCCGATCAACGACGCGATCAGCCAGCTGCGCGACCTCGGGCTCTCTGCCCGGCCACAGCCGGTGCGCCGCTGCCAGGCCTCGTCCTACACCGTGCAGTACTCTGACCCGAAACCGGGTACCGAACTGGCTGCGAACGCCTCGACCGAGGTCATCCTGTACTACTACATGGCTGACAGCTCGAAGTGCGCACCACCACCGTCGCCGTCGAGTGAGGCACCGGCCCCTGAGTCGTCAGCACCGCCGGCTCCGTAGTCTGCTCGGCGGCTCACGCCTCGTTGATCAGCGGGCTGAGGTGGGCGGCGCGTTCCGCAGCCCCCTTGACGCCGGCCAGTTCGAGCCAGTTTCCGAACTGACGGTAGCCGTGCTCGGTCAGCACCGACTCCGGGTGGTACTGCACACCCCACAGAGGCAGCTCACGATGCTGGAGCGCCATGATCACCCCGTCATCAGTGCGAGCCGTCACCTGCAGCTCGGGCGGCACCGTGGCATCCACCACCGCCAGTGAGTGGTATCGCGTGGCCTGAAACCGCTCGGGAACACCCGCAAAGAACGGCACGTCGTCGTGCACGACGTTCGAGAGCCGGCCATGCATCAGCTGCTCGGCGTTCGACACCGTGGCTCCGTACACCTCAGCCAGCGCCTGGTGCCCCAGGCAGACACCCAGCATGGGCAGGCGATGTGCCGCAGCCCAGCGAATGGCATCGGGGCTCACACCGGCATCGGCCGGGGTTCCCGGTCCAGGCGAGATCAGCAGCCCGGCGACGCGGCCCAGAGCCTCGTCGAGATCACTGGTCTGCAGCTCGTCGTTGCGCACGACCGTCGTCGTCGCGCCCAGCTGCTGCAGGTAGCCGTTGATCGTATAGACGAAGCTGTCGTAGTTGTCGACGACGAGAATGTCGCTCATCAACCCACCGTCGCTTCGCCGGTGTCGACCAGGGTGTTCACCCAGGGAAAGACGACCCAGTTGAGCAACGCGAGCACTGCGCCGACCAGAATCAGCGACTGCAGCAGTTTGACCGGCCACGGGCCCGGTAGAATTCTCCAGATCAGTCCGTACATGGATCAGCCTTTCTGCAGATAGTCCAGTGACGCGGGTGCCCCGGCCGAGCGCGGCTGGAAGTTGTCGAGCACACCGTACGAGATGATCCGCTCGCCGTTCGTGAAGGGATACGGATTGCAGCTCGTGACCGTCAGCAGCCGGTCAGTGGCCTGCACGCTGCTCTGCGGCACCGGATTCAGCACGTTCACGTCGACGTCCATGACGTACTCGGTGTTGCGGTAGGTGTAGGTGTACCAGCCGTCTTTGGTCTCGATGACCATCTTGTCGCCGACGGTGAGGCTGTCGACGTAGCGCAGGCTCGATCCCTGACCACCACGATGTGCGGCAACCGCGAAGTTGCCGACCTGGCCGGGCATGTTCGTATCGGGATACCAGCCGAAGCCGATGTGGTCGAGCACGGGCTTCTTCTCGACTCCCCGAGCGATCGGCCGCTGCCATTGGTCGCCGAGTCTCTGAATGTAGAGCACTCCGAAGATGTCGTTGCCCTCTGGGTGGATGCTCGGGTCGCCCGGCGTCGACGTGGCCTGCCCGCCCGTTCCTGGGGCTGCCTCCTGCTGCCAGCCCTGCGAGATGCCTGCTGCGGCTCTCTCCTGAGAGCGGTCGATGTTGGAGTCGTTGAGCGACATCTTCCAGCCGATGAAGAGCAGCACGAGCACACCCGCAGTCAGCATGAGCTCGCCGATCACCGTCACGATGGCCGACCCTACCGAGCGACGTGCGCGGCGCGGCTGCTCGCTGCGGCGGCGCTCTCGGCGCGACATCGATTCACTCACAAGTCTGCACTCCTTGGGCTACACTGTACTTCCGTGGCGAACAACAAGAAAAAGAACTCCGACCGGCAGGATTCGACCGAGACGGCCGGCCGGTCGAAGAACACGAAACCGAACCCACCGTGGTTCAAGTTCGTCATGTTCGGCCTGATGGCCATCGGCCTGCTCTGGATCATTGTCTTCTATATTAGCTTCAGCGCCCAGTGGCCGATCCCGGCCCTCGGCCAGGGCAACATCCTCGTCGGCTTCGGCATTCTGATGGTCGGCTTCTTGATGACCACCCGCTGGCGCTGACCTCGGCCGCGGTGCCGGTGAACGACCACATCACCGCCTAGCGCTGCCAGAGCATCCCCGGGGCGATCGCGAAGAGCACCACCATGACCACGCCGAGCACGACGAAGTAGACGATGCGCAGCGTGCGGTCTTTGGGCTGACGCGTCTCGGCCAGGATGAGCCCGCTGAGCAGCCCCACGACGAGACCGCCGAGGTGCGCCTGCCAGCTGACGCCACCGGCGAAGAACCCGTAGAAGAAGTTGATCGCAAGCAGCACCAGCAGCTGAGTCGTCTGACCACCCAGTCGACGCTGCATCACCAGCAGCGCGCCCATCATCGCGAAGAGCGCGCCTGATGCGCCGATCACCGCTGTCTGCGGCGAGAGCAGGTAGACACCGAGTGCGCCGCCCACGAGACCGAAGACGTAGAGCGTGATGAAGCGTCCGCGACCGAGCATCGGCTCGAGAATGGTGCCGAAGATCCAGAGCGTGTACATGTTCAGCAGCAGATGCAGCGGCAGCACTCCGAGCGTGGAGTGCACGAAGCCGTAGGTGACCGCACGCCAGGGCTCAAAGGGAATCAGTCCGGAGAAGCCGGACTCAGGGCCGGCGAGAAAGAACGTGCCGACATATGCACTGTGAAACTGCATCAGCGAGGTGAAGCCGGGCACGACGAGCTGCAGCAGATAGCCCAGCACGCACAGGGCGATGATCACATAGCTGACGACGGGTGCGCCGGGACGTTGGAACGCCCGACGCACCCGCTGGTTCAATGACGGCATGCGTCAGGCCTTGACGACGTCGACACCGGTGATGACCACGTCTTCGACCGGGCGATCGCCGGGCTGAGTGGCGACGGCGGCGATTTCGTCGACCACCTTGCGCGAGGCGTCGTCAGCAACCTCGCCGAAGATGGTGTGGTGGCCGTTCAGCCATGGGGTCGCGTCGACGGTGATGAAGAACTGCGAGCCGTTGGTGCCATGCCCGCCGCGCTGGCCGGCGTTGGCCATCGCGAGCAGATAGGGCTTCGTGAACTGCAGCTCGGGGTGAATCTCATCGTCGAAGGCGTAGCCCGGGCCGCCGGTGCCGGTGCCGATCGGGTCGCCGCCCTGGATCATGAAGCCTGGGATCACGCGGTGGAAGATCACATTCTGGTACAGGGGAGTGGTCTGAGTCTCGCCGGTGCCCGGGTGCTTCCACTCTTTCTCGCCGGTGGCGAGACCGACGAAGTTCTCGACGGTCTTCGGTGCCTGAAAGCCGAAGAGGTTGATGACGATGTCACCGTGGTTCGTGTGCAGAGTCGCAGTATGCGTGTGCTGAGTCATGCGTCGATTCTCGCACAACCGACGATGCTGGCAAGATGCGTTGAGTTTGTCACAGATGTCTGACGGCCGCTGCCTGAGATGGCACAATGGGCACAGGAGGTCACACCATGGCAGACAAGGCAACTGAGAACGTCGAACAGCTCAAGACGCGCCTCGAAAAGGCGATCCGAGACTTCGAGCACTTCACGAACAACACCGTCAAACCCCTGGCGCAGAAAGGCGCAGAGGTCGCCGGCCAGACCACACAGGTCGCCAAAGAGCGCTTCTACAGCGATGTGGTGCCTGCCGCGATCACGGCCGTCGGCACTGCGAAAGCCGTGCTCGAAGCACTGAAAGAGGCACCGGTCAACGCCGATGTCGCCGAGAACGTGCGCCGCGGGGCGACCGATCTCAAGCAGAGCGCCGACCAGACTGCGGCAGAGGTGAAAGATGCTGTGGTCGAATCGGTGAAACAGACGAAGAAAGCGGCCAAGAAGGCGGCCAAGAAGGCGAAACAGGCAACGCACGAGGTGTCCGAGCAGGTCGCCGACGCAACCGAGCCGAAGAAGGCGGGTGCCGGGCGGTGGCTGCTGCCGACGCTGGGCATCGCGGCCGTCGTCGGCATCGGTGTCGCCATCGTGCGTGCGGTGACGCTGGCCGACGAACACTGGATCGGCATCGACGACGAGTTCGACGACGATCTCTGATTCTCTCGTCCGCACCGATCAGCACTGCTGACTGACAGCCGCGAAGTGTCCCAGAACAAGACACTTCGCGGCTGTTTCTCTGCTGTTCAGAGGTCGTCGTCTCACCGCCGATACACTTAAGCCGACGGGGGAATCCGTCGACCCAACACTGCGACAGCCGCCGTGCGTGTGCTGTCGCGCCACGCAAGGGAGACAACCACACCATGAAGGCAGCACGCTATTACGACCGCGGCGACATTCGCATCGAAGACATCGAGCCCCAGCAGCTGAAGCCCGGCACGGTGCGCATCGATGTCGCCTGGTGCGGCATCTGCGGCACCGACCTGCACGAGTTCCTCGACGGCCCGATCTTCGTGCCCCCGGCAGGCCATCCGCATCCCATCTCGGGAGAGTCGGCTCCCGTCACCCTCGGGCATGAGTTCTCAGGCGTCATCAGCGAGGTCGGCGAAGGCATCGACGATCTCAAGGTCGGCGATCACGTCGTCGTCGAGCCGTACATCATCAGCGACGACGTCTACACCGGCCCAGAGAGCAAGGACTACCACCTCTCGAAAGACATGAACTTCATCGGCCTCGCCGGTCGCGGTGGCGGCCTTGCCGAGAACGTCGTGGTGCGCCGCCGGTGGGTGCACAAGATCGATGCAGGTCTGCCCCTTGATCAGGCCGCACTCATCGAGCCGCTCTCCGTGGCCTATCACGCCGTCGAGCGCTCCGGCGTTCAGGAGGGCCAGACCGCCATCGTCGGCGGTGCAGGCCCCATCGGTCAGCTGACCGCAGCCGTGCTGCACGCGCTGGGCGTGAAGGTCATCATCTCCGAGCTCAGCCCGCTGCGCCGCCAGAAGGCTCTCGACGCCGGCGTCGCCGACTACGCCTTCAACCCGGCCGAGGTCGACGTGGTCGAAGAGACCCGCAAGCTCACCGACGGCAAGGGTGCCGACGTCGCGTTCGAGTGCACCAGCGTCCAGGTCGTGCTTGACACCCTGCTCGACGCCGTGCGCCCGACCGGCGTCATCGTCATCGTGTCGATTTGGGGCAAGAAGGCCGAGCTCGACATGCACAAGATCGTGATGAAAGAGCTCGACATCCGCGGCACCATCGGCTACGTGAACAGCCATCCGGCCACGATCAAGCTCGTCGAGAGCGGCAAGATCGACCTCAAGCCGTTCATCACCGGCAAGATCGCGCTCGATCACCTGGTCGACGAGGGCTTCGACACGCTGATCCATCGCAATGAGAGGGCCGTGAAGATCCTGGTGTCGCCCTCCGGCAAGGGCCTCGACCAGAAGTAGACACGACGGCGGTCGGTGCACGCACACTGACCATGATCGAGAGGCGGGTCGTATATACCACTGTTGGCATATACGACCCGCCTCTCAGACGACTACGCTGAACCACGGCCCCCGCACGAGCACCGACGCTTTCTGAGAGTCGTGCCTTCGTGCGCCGACTGACGAACAGAGGATCCGCGTGAGCGATCAGCCCGCACCGTACGGCACTGCAGCACCGAAGCCGACGAGCCGAGTGCGCATCCCGCACCTGCAGCAGATGAAAGAGCGCGGCGAGCGATGGGCGATGCTCACCGCGTACGACATGTACACCGCGCAGATCTTCGAAGAGGCCGGCATACCCGTACTGCTCGTCGGTGACTCCGCGTCGAACAACGTGTTGGGCAACGAGAGTTCGCTGCCGGTGACCGTCGACGAAATGATCATGCTCACTCGTGGCGTCTCACGAGCGGCGAAACGCGCGCTGATCGTCGCCGATCTTCCCTTCGGGTCGTATCAGGCGTCGCCCGAGCAGGCCTTCCTCACCGCTGCACGCTTCATGAAAGAAGCTGGCGCACACGCGGTGAAGCTCGAAGGCGGGCTTGAAGTCGTGCCGCAGGTCGAGAAGCTCGTGCGCAGCGGCGTTCCTGTGATGGCGCACATCGGCTTCACCCCGCAGTCCGAGCATCAGCTCGGAGGCTATCGTGTGCAGGGCAGGGGAGACGACGGCGCCCGCCTCGTCGCCGAGGCACGAGCGCTCGAGGCCGCCGGGGCATTCGCCGTCGTTCTCGAGATGGTGCCCGCGGCCGTCGCCGCAGAGGTCACCGCCGCCCTGCACATACCGACCGTCGGCATCGGCGCCGGCGCCGAATGCGACGCTCAGGTGCTGGTCTGGCAGGATATGGCGGGGCTGCGCGCCGGCCGCATGCCGCGCTTCGTCAAGCAGTACGCCGACGTTCGCGGCGTTCTGACGGATGCTGCGCGGGCGTATGCCGCAGAGGTCGCGTCCGGCGCATTCCCCGGCCCCGAGCACCAGTTCTGAGTCGCTGCGCACTCATCTGCCGCCCCGAGCAGTACCAGCGCCCCAACCATCTCGCACCCTCAGCACCAGCACCACCACCAGCACCAGCCCACTACGCACAATTCGTGGTTTACCCCAAGGTTTCCCACATCTATCGCTACACGTCGACCGGCTGACCGTGCTTGGTTCACCATGAGTGCATGACCCGCCGTGCGAAGCCACTCCCAGACGTTCTTCCGAACGTATTCTCCGTCTCACAGGCGTTGGCCTGCGGCGTCTCCCCCTGGCGGCTTCGTGGCGCCGATCTCTACACGCCGTTTCGCGGTGTCCGCGCTCAGGGCGAGGCTGCTGAGCTCATGCACTGGCAGCTCCCACAGCATCCCAACCAGCACCCGTCGGCGCTGTCGGTGCAGCGCCAGCACGAGCTGATCCGCACACTTGCGCACGCATACTCCTATCTCCTGACTCCTGACCAGTGCTTCAGCCATTCCACCGCTGCGCTGCTCTTCGGACTGCCGCTTCCGCGGCTTTCGCACCATGACATCCACCTGGCGACGACGCACCCCGGCCGGAGGCCCCGTGTGAAAGGAGTCAGAGGCCACCTCTTGACGCCGGGCACTCAGCGCATCGTGCGCGAGTGGATGCCGCTGGTGAACGTCGCCGACACTTGGGCATCTCTGGCCGACAGCCTGGGCCTCTTCGATCTTGTCGCGGCCGCAGACGCTGCCGTGCGCATCGACCGTCGGCCGTGGCCCGTCAGGCGGACGCTGCAACGACCTCCGCTCACCACGCTGACCGAACTGCGCCACGCAGTCGACCGCTACCACCGAGCGGGCGCCCACACGCTGCGCCGCGCACTGACACACGTACGCGAGGATTCCTGGTCCAGACCGGAGTCATGGGTTCGGCTCATCCTCGTCCAGGCGGGTCTCCCAGAACCTGCGCTCAACAAGGATCTCTTCGACGACACCGGAGCCTGGATTGCCTGCGTCGACGGCGCGTATGAGCGATTTCGCGTCTGCTACGAGTACGAGGGTGGCCACCACTTCGCAGACCGCAAGCGCTTTCTGCGCGATGCGGAGCGTCGAGAGCAGCTGCAGGCCGCCGGCTGGATCGTCATCGTGCTCACCGCCGACCACGTCTTCAATCGCCCCGCCTTGGCCATTGCGCGGCTGCGCAGCGCGCTGACTCAACGAGGGATGCGATTGTGAGACGACGGGGATGCGATTGTGAGGTGACCTCCCGCACACGCGCACAGCGCACTCGGGAGCAATCCGATCTACACTTTTTGCGGAAATATCGACCTTTGAGCACGAAAATCGCTACACAGACGCAGGGGGTGTGAGAATCCCGTGCAAAACCAGTAGGACGAAGAAAACAGAAGAGACGAAGAAGCCAGAAAGGACGAAGAACGCCCCGTCCGAAGACGGGGCGTTGGGGTACTGCTGACGTGGAGCCTGCGGGAATCGAACCCGCGACCTCCTGCTTGCAAAGCAGGCGCTCTACCAATTGAGCTAAGGCCCCGCGTGCTCAACCTGTGAGTCTGGATGAGTCTGAGACGACCAAACCCACAAGTATGCGCATTGGTGGGCCTACCTGGACTTGAACCAGGGACCTCTTCGTTATCAGCGAAGCGCTCTAACCACCTGAGCTATAGGCCCAATGCACAGCACCAGAAAAGCTTAACGTATAAACGGCGCTGCGCACAAGTCGAGATGCACGCGGGCATCTCGACCCGTGAAATCGCTACTTGACGTTGCTGAACGTGAGCTTCACGCCGCCCACGATGCGCGCCACCGCGTTGTAGATCACGGCCATCAGCCCGCCGCCGAGCGTGCCGAAGATCACGGTCACGACACCGGCCAGCAGAGTCAGACCCAGAACGCGACCGAAGCTGAAGATGCGCGCGACGTTCTCAGAACCGTCACTCGTCGTCGTCGACAGCAGGTCGTTGATCGGCTGGAACATGCCCAGCTGAGCCACGAAGAGCCACAGCACGAACGAGCAGACCAGCTCGACGATCATCAGCGCCAGACTGAGCAGAAACGACACCTTCAGCGCCGACCAGGCGTTGATGCCAGACAGGCGCAGGTGCACCAGACGACGTGAGGCTTTCGGGCCAGAGCCACCCACCGGCGGGGGAGTCATGTTCATATTGTGGGTTCCTCTCACTGCTCTTCAGCCACAGCGGGCTGATCAGTGTCTTCAGTTGACGGCTCGACCGCTGCGGCTGCCTCGGCACCCGCTTCGGCATCAGCCACGGCCTCAGCCTCATCGAGGCTGTGCTCTTCGTTGCGTGCGACCGAGATCACGTGGTCTTTTCCGTCGGCGCGCACGAAGACGACACCCATCGTATCGCGTCCCTTGGCCGGCACCTCCGCGACCGACGAGCGAATCACCTTGCCACCCGCGAGCACCACGAGCACTTCGTCGTTCTCGCAGACGATGAGCGCTCCGGCGAGATCGCCGCGGTCGTCGTTCAGCTTGGCCACCTTGATGCCCTTGCCGCCTCGACCCTGCACGCGATACTGGTCGACCGCGGTGCGCTTCGCATATCCGCCCTCGGTGACCACGAAGACGAACTGCTCCGCGGCATCCGCATCGGCCGGAATCACCGACGCCGACAGCAGCGAGTCGCCCGCCCGGAAGGTGATGCCCTTCACCCCCGAGGTGTCGCGGCCCATCGGGCGCAGCGTGTCGTTGTCGGCGACGAAGCGCAGGCTCAGGCCCTTACGCGACACAAGCAGGATCTCGTCGTCGTCGTTCACCAGCAGCGCCGAGACGAGCTGGTCGTCATCACGCAGGTTCACGGCGATGAGACCGGCCGAACGCGGTGAGTCGTAGGCCTCGAGCCGGGTCTTCTTGACCAGACCGTTGCGCGTCGCGAGCACCAAGTACTGCGCCTGGTCGTAGCCCGAGATGTCGAGCACCTGCGTGACCGTCTCGTCGGGGTTCAGCGCGAGCAGATTCGCGACGTGCTGTCCCTTCGAGTCGCGTCCCGCCTCGGGAACCTCGTACGCCTTCGCACGGTAGACCCGCCCGGCGTCGGTGAAGAACAGCAGCCAGTGGTGCGTCGTGGTCACGAACAGGTGGTCGACGATGTCGTCAGCCCGCAGCTGTGCGCCCTTGATGCCCTTGCCTCCGCGGTGCTGCGAACGGTAGTTGTCCGAGCGGGTGCGCTTGATGTACCCGCCGCGGGTCATCGTGACGACGACCTCTTCTTCGGGAATCAGATCTTCCATCGACATGTCGCCGTCGAAGCCGAGCTGGATCGCGGTGCGGCGATCGTCGCCGTACTTGGCGACGATCTCGCCGAGCTCCTCGCCGACGATCTCGCGCTGGCGCGCCTCGCTGGCCAGAATCGCGTTGTACTCGGCGATCTTGGCCTGCAGCTCGTTGTACTCATCGGTGATCTTCTGCCGCTCGAGCGCCGCGAGCTGACGCAGCTGCATGTTCAGAATGGCGCGCGCCTGCAGGTCGTCGATGCCGAGCAGCTTCTTCAGGCCTTCACGGGCGTCTTCGACGGTGGCGGATGCGCGAATCAGAGCGATGACCTCGTCGAGCGCATCGAGGGCCTTGAGGTAGCCCTCCAAGATGTGGGCGCGTTCCTCGGCCTTGCGCAGACGGAACTTGGTGCGCCGAACGATGACCTCGATCTGGTGCGTGATCCACAGGCTGATGAACTGGTCGATCGAGAGGGTGCGCGGCACCCCGTCGACCAGGGCGATCATGTTCGCGCCGAAGTTGTCCTGCAGCTGCGTGTGCTTGTACAGGTTGTTCAGCACGACCTTGGCCACCGCGTCGCGCTTGAGCACGATCACCAGGCGCTGGCCGGTGCGGCCCGAGGTCTCGTCGCGAATGTCGGCGATGCCCGAGACGCGTCCGTCTTTCACGAGCTCGGCGATCTTGATCGCCAGGTTGTCGGGGTTCACCTGGTACGGCAGCTCGGTGATCACGAGACAGGTGCGGTTGTGGATCTCTTCGATGTTCACCACAGCGCGCATCGTGATCGACCCGCGACCGGTTCGGTAGGCCTGCTCGATGCCTTTGCGGCCCAGCACGAGCGCGCCGGTGGGGAAGTCCGGGCCCTTGATGCGCTGAATCAGGGCATCCTGCAGCTCTTGGCGCGACGCATCCGGGTGTTCGAGCGACCACTGCACGCCTTCGGCGACCTCACGCAGGTTGTGCGGCGGGATGTTCGTGGCCATGCCGACGGCGATGCCCACCGAGCCGTTGACCAGCAGGTTCGGGAACCGGCTGGGCAGCACGACCGGCTCCTGCGTCTTGCCGTCGTAGTTGTCCTGGAAGTCGACCGTGTCTTCGTCGATGTCGCGCACCAGCTCGAGCGCGAGCGGCGCCATCTTCGTCTCGGTGTATCGCGGCGCGGCGGCGGGATCGTTGCCCGGCGAGCCAAAGTTGCCCTGGCCGAGCGCGAGCGGATAGCGCAGGCTCCACGGCTGCACCAGGCGCACGAGGGTGTCGTAGATCGCCGAGTCGCCGTGCGGGTGATACTGGCCCATGACCTCGCCGACCACACGCGAGCACTTCGAGAAGGCCTTGTCAGGTCGGTAGCCGCCGTCGAACATGCCGTAGATGACGCGGCGGTGCACCGGCTTCAGACCGTCGCGCACGTCGGGCAGCGCACGCCCCACGATGACGCTCATCGCATAGTCCAGGTATGACTTCTGCATCTCGACGTTGAGGTCGACCTGCGAGATGTGCCCGTGGTTGTGGGTGCTGCCTGCGCTGCCGAACGAGACGCCCGAGTTCGGCGTCACGCCGGTGCTCTGGTCGTCGGTGCCCGGGTTCTCGGGGCCCTGTGTGTCGTCTGCCATGTTCTGCTTGTCTCTTTCGTCTGTGCGATTCGAGTGTGCGATGCGGATGCTGGGGTCACGCGCCTGAGCGCGTCACGATCGTCAGATGTCCAGGAATCGCACGTCTTTCGCGTTGGTCTGGATGAAGGTGCGTCGTGAGTCGACGTCTTCACCCATCAGCACCGAGAACACTTCGTCGGCCTGGGCCGCGTCTTCGAGCTGCACCTGCAGCAGCGTGCGCGACTCGGGGTTCATGGTGGTCTCCCAGAGCTCTTCGTAGTTCATCTCGCCCAGGCCCTTGTACCGCTGGATGCCGGAGTCTTTCGGCAGACGGTGACCCGCGCCCTTGCCCTCGGCGAGCAGTTCGTCACGCTCTTCGTCGGAGTAGGCGAACTCATGCTCGCGGTCGCTCCATTTGAGTCGATACAGCGGCGGCTGGGCGAGAAAGACGTGGCCCTGCTCGATCAGCGGCCGCATGTAGCGGAAGAAGAACGTGAGCAGCAGCGTCGCGATGTGTGCGCCGTCGACGTCGGCGTCGCTCATCAGCACGATCTTGTGGTAGCGCAGCTTGTCGTAGTTGAACTCCTCGCCGATGCCGGCGCCGAACGCCGTGATCATGGCCTGGATCTCGTTGTTCTGCAGTGCGCGGTCAAGACGCGCCTTCTCGACGTTGAGGATCTTGCCTCGCAGCGGCAGAATCGCCTGAGTCTCGGGGTTTCGGCCCTGCACCGCAGAGCCGCCTGCCGAGTCGCCCTCGACGAGGAAGATCTCGCAGATCTCAGCGTTCTTCGACGAGCAGTCTTTGAGCTTGCCGGGCATGCCGCCCGACTCGAGCACGCTCTTGCGCCGGGTGGCCTCACGGGCCTTGCGTGCGGCGAGACGTGCCTGCGAGGCCTGCATGCCTTTGCGCACGATGTCTTTGGCCTGCTGCGGGTTGCGGTCGAACCAGTCGGCGAGCTGCTCTCCGGTGACCTTCTGCACGAACGCCTTGGCTTCGGTGTTGCCGAGCTTGGTCTTGGTCTGACCCTCGAACTGCGGCTCGCCGAGCTTGATCGAGACGACGGCGGTGAGTCCCTCTCGCACGTCGTCGCCCGAGAGGTTCTCATCTTTGTCTTTGAGGATGCCCTTCTCACGCCCGTACTTGTTGATCAGCGTGGTGAGCGCGGCGCGGAAGCCCTCTTCGTGCGTGCCGCCCTCATAGGTGTTGATCGTGTTGGCGTAGGTGTGCACGCTCTCGGTGTACGCAGTCGTCCACTGCATGGCCACCTCGAGCGACAGACGCTTCTCGGTGTCTTCGGCCTCGAAGTCGATGATCGGGTCGTTGATGACCTCGGCCTTCTTGCTCGAGTTCAGAAACTCGACGTAGTCGACCAGACCGTGTTCGTAGTGGTACTTGACCTCGACCGGCTCTTCGCCGCGCAGGTCGGTGAGGGTGATGGTCAGTCCCTTGTTCAGAAAGGCCATCTGCTGAAAGCGCTGCCGCAGCGTCTCGAAGTCGTAGACCACGGTCTCGAAGATCTCGGGATCGGCCCAGAACGTCTGTGACGTGCCGGTCTCTGTGGTGGCCTCGCCACGCTCAAGGGCGGCGACCGGCTGCCCGCCGTCGCGGAACGACTGACGCCACACGTAGCCGTCGCGTTTGACGACGGTCTCGACTCTGACCGACAGCGCGTTGACGACCGAGATGCCCACGCCGTGCAGACCGCCAGAGACGGCATAGCCGCCGCCGCCGAACTTGCCGCCCGCGTGCAGCACCGTCATGACCACTTCGACGGTCGACTTGTGCTCAGTGGGGTGCTCAGCGACCGGAATGCCGCGTCCGTTGTCGACCACACGCACGCC
This sequence comes from Pseudoclavibacter sp. CFCC 13611, assembly GCF_008831225.1. Taxonomy (NCBI): domain Bacteria; kingdom Bacillati; phylum Actinomycetota; class Actinomycetes; order Micrococcales; family Microbacteriaceae; genus Pseudoclavibacter; species Pseudoclavibacter sp. CFCC 13611. The sequence goes on from NZ_WBKE01000003.1 coordinate 377,780, forward strand.
GTTGTCGGGCAGCAGCGTCACCTCGATGTGCGTCGCGAAACCGGCGAGGGCCTCATCGACGCCGTTGTCGACGACTTCGTACACCAGATGGTGCAGCCCGCGCGGGCCGGTCGATCCGATGTACATGCCGGGGCGCTTGCGAACCGCCTCCAGGCCTTCGAGAACGGTGATGTCACTGGCATCGTAGGAATGCGGCTCTTGAGTCATCGCGACGTGGTGCTCCTGGTTCTGTGGTGTGACCGACTCTGACGCAGAATCGTCACAGCTCAACTCACCCATTCTATCAAGAATCCGTCTCAACGGGCCGTATTGCCGCCTCAGAGCGAATGACCAGTCCTCCGCGTACAGACCCACGCCAGATCAAGGGGTTCGCGTTCAGACGCCGCTCGTACGATCCGCGACCGCACCCCACCGCGAAGAGGCAGGCAGAGAGTCATCCGTAGGTGTCGCGCGGCCCGCGCCCGTTCACCGAGCGGATGCCTCGCTTCCACGAGGGCGCATCCGGCCCGATGAATCGCATGTCAGTGACCTCGACCTCGGGCAGCAGCTCGGCGATGCGGCCGATCAGACGGCTCTTCATCAGCCGCAGACTGGCCGCCCACGACGTCGACTCGCAGCGCACCTCGACCACGGTTCCGTTCAGCCGCGCGCTGGTGCGCTGCGCGACATCCTCACCCACGATGGTGTGCCATTCGCTCGCCAGCCGCGCCTTCTCGAGCGTCGGCTCCCAGCCGCGATCCTGGGCGAGCCGCCCGAGCACCTGGCCGATGCCGCGAAAGTCGCGGCCGGCCGCGAAGGGCTCGTCCGACCCGTCGCCGCGAAGGTTCCGGGCGCCCGTGCGGGCACCGCGGCGGGCGAAGATGCGGCGCATGCGCAGATAGACGAGGGATGCCTCATCGCGAATCTCGGCCATCGTCACCTCGCTCTGCGTTCGGGTGCTCGTCGTCCGCAGGCGCGCCCTCGACGTTTCCGTAGACGACCCCGTCGCCGGTCAGCTCGCCATGAGCCACGTGCACCGTTCTCGTCTCACGATCGCCGAAGCTCGGCACATCGTCAAGCACCGCGGCGGTGATCAGTACCTGCTCGTAGCCCGCAGCCAGCTCGATGAGTCGGCTGCGGCGGGCGCTGTCGAGCTCGGCGAACACGTCGTCGAGAATGAGCACGGGGTCACCTGCGGGGGAGGCTAGGCGCAGCGCCTCGGCCCCGGCGAGCCGCAGAGCGAGCGCGAGCGACCAGCTCTCACCGTGACTCGCATACTCGCGGGCAGGCAGATCGTTGATCGACAGCAGCAGGTCGTCACGGTGCGGCCCGACCGTGGTGACGCCGCGGTCGAGATCGGTGTCGCGAGCGGCGCGCAGACGGTCGGCGAACGCGGAGCGCACATGCTCGAGGTCGCCCGGGCGATCGGCCACCGTGTTCGTGACCAGCTGCGCGGTGGCTCTGGCGTCGGTGTCGGCGATCAGGTCGTAGAGGCGGTTGAGCGGTTCGACCAGGCGAGCGACCAGGTCGGCGCGCTGCACGAGCAGTTGGGCTCCGAGGTCGACGAGCTGCTCGTCCCAGATGTCGAGGGTGTTGAGCCCTGCGGCCGCGGTGCGTGCCGCCCGCGCCGATTTCAGCAGGGTGTTGCGCTGTCGCAGCACACGCTCATAGTCGCCGAGCGTCTCGGCGAAACGGGCGCGGGTGCCCACGCAGAGCTCGTCGAGAGCACGCCGCCGCACCTCTGGGCCGCCTTTGACCAGGGCGAGATCTTCGGGGGCGAAGAGCACCGTCGAGAATTGGCCCTGCGCCTCGCCCACGCGTTTGGGGGCACGGTTGATGCGGATGCGATTGGGGCTGTCGAGATTCAGCTGCGCGTCGATCTGCAGCTGACGGCCCTCGTGCAGCACTGTCGCACGCACCACGGCCTGGCGCTGGCCGGCACGCACCATCGGAGCATTGTTTGAGACGCGATGCGAGCCGAACACCGAAAGATAGCGCACCGCCTCGACGAGATTGGTCTTGCCCTGGCCGTTTCGGCCGGCGAAGACCCAGATCTGCGGCCCCAGAGTGAGCTCGGCGCGCGTGTAGTTGCGAAAGTCGTGCACCTGGAGCGACTGCACGTACACAGCGGCTCGCTAGCGCAGCAGCAGGTTCGGCTGCAGCAGGTACTTGAACGCACCCGGCTGCTCGCCGTCTTTGCTGGTCTGGCCCGTGATCAGCACGGGACCGGGCTTGTGCGGGTTGTCCGTCTTTGTGAAGGCCATCTTGGCGAACTCGCAGCGAGTGGAGTTCAGCCCGTCGATCAGAAACTGCGGCTTCATCGAGATGACGACCTCGTCACCGGTGAGAAACGCCTCGACACGCTCTCGAGCCTGCGCCTGGTCGTTGCCTGCCGCATCGAGCGTGACGCCGTCGAGGTTGAAGGTGAAGCGCAGCGGGCTCTCGCGATCGAGCACCAGCGAGACGCGGCGCACGGCCTCGATCAGCTCGGCGGTGTTGACCACGGCGTAGTTCTCGACGGTCTCGGGGAACAGCCGGCGAACGGGCGGGTAGTTGCCTTTGATCAGCAGCGACGTGACGGTGCGTCGGTTCGCGCTGAACGCGATGATCTCGCGATCGTCGTTCTTGATCAGAGCGACTTTGACGCTGCCCTGATGGGCGAAGGTCTTGGCGACCTCGTTCAGTGTGCGCGCAGGAACCAGAGCGTTGCCCTCAGCCTGTTCGTCGTTGTTCCACTCGATGCCGCGCACGGCGACGCGGTAGCGGTCGGTGGCCAGGAACGTGAGTTCGCTCTCGTCGATCTCGATCTGCACGCCGGTGATGACCGGCGTGACGTCGTCTCGTGATGCGGCGACGGCCACCTGGGCGATCGCGTCGGCGAACTTCTCGGCGTCGACCGTGCCGACCCACTGATCGATCTGCGGCAGGCTCGGGTACTCCTCGAGCGGCATGGTGTAGAGCTCAAAGCGTGCTGCGCCGCTGACGACGAGCAGTTTTCCGTCTTCGAGCGAGAGGGTGACGTCGTCGCCGGGAAGCTTCGACGAGATGTCGGCGAGCAGGCGTCCGCTGACCAGCACGCTGCCCTCTGTCTCGATGTCTGCCGCCACAGCAGTCTGCGATGAGACCTCGTAGTCGAAGGTGGCCAGATGCAGATCGCCGCCCTGTGCTTCGAGAAGAATGCCACCGAGGATCGGCAGGGTCGTGCGCTGAGGCAGCAGCTTCACCGCGAAAGAGACAGCCTCTGCGAGCAGGTCACGATTGATCTGGAGTTTCACGGATGCCTCTCTGTCGGAACTGCTGTCTTGGTCAGCGCATACCGCTGCACCCGCGCGACGTCTCGTCACTGAGACGATCGACGGTTCGGCCTGGTGCGCGGCGTGTCGCCGATCACAGGCACAGAGGTACTGGTATGCGCGTGAGCGCACCCACCATCTTCGCACAATTCTGCGTCGACACAATTCTGGTGTGTCAGCGTGCGGCTCGAGGTGTTCCCGTCTGCTCAGAGCCGCTGAGACAACGAACATCAGAGCAGAGCACGCGTCTCTTATTGAGAATCAGCAAGCGAGGCTGAAGCAGACGTGCAGCAGAGCTGCTCTTCTGCAATGTGCTGGAGCAGTGCTGCGTCGGCCACGAGGGTCGCTCTTCATGAGCATATCTTTCCCAGGCCTGCCGAGTGGGGAAGAGAAGGTTCGTAGAGAGTTCGCTGTTGAAAGATGTAACTCTGCAAGGTTAACAACGCTTGTGGATTCCGTGCATGACCTGCTGTTGGGCACAGAAAACGTGGGAACGACATCGATGTAGTTTGTGCACAGCTTGTGGAGAGCGCTGTGGAGAAAAGAGCGCGGGTTTTGCCAGATGCGGCGTCTGTACACAAAAACCGGCGATTTCTCCCCAGTTTCACCCAGTTATCCACAGATCTGTGGAGAGATATGTGGATAAAGTCATGCATTTGCGGTTTTCTCGAGTTATCCACAGGGTGTGGACAAACCCGTGGATAGTTGCGGCCGCCCAGAACTACACCGGTGTAACTTGTGGAATTGACCTGTGGATTGTGGATAACTCCATCATTCGTCAGAAACCTGTCGTTCACCTTCGCGGCCATGTCCAGAGTGCGATTGAGAGACTGTCCGGGCCAGCGAAATGTGCCCTCCTGCGGCTCGAACCGTGCGCAGTGGGGGGCATCCAGATGCGCAGGAGTGTGTATAGGAGAGGCGTGGATCGCCGTTCTGGAGCGAGGGCGCACCAGAGGAGATGTGCGTCCAGTCTGGCGAGGGCACACGCACGCTGTGGGTCGACGGCGGCCGCATCTTCTGACGCTGAAGGGATGACCCTGAGACGCCGAAGGGATGGCCCTGAGAAGGAAGGGATGGCCCTGGGAAGGGGAGAGCGAACCCGTCAGCCGGGCACAGCCCGCGGTCTAGCGGTGCGCCTGCTTCACAGCGGTCGAGATGTCGGTGACCTGGGTATAGATGTTGCGTTTCTCTTGCATCAGGCGCGAGATCTTGTTGTTGGCGTACATCACGGTCGTGTGATCGCGATTGCCGAAGATCTGCCCGATCTTGGGCAGTGAGAGGCTGGTGAGCTCACGGCAGATGTACATCGCGATCTGGCGAGCCAGCGCGATCTGCTGTGAGCGTGAGGTGCCGACGATGTCGTTGACGCTCAATGAGAAATAGGTCGCCGTGGTCTGAATGATCGTGTCGGGGTCGACCAAGTTGTCGTCTGCCAGCGTGATCATGTCTTTCAACGCCGTCTGCGCCAGGGGAAAGTCGATCGGCTTCTGCTCGATGCTCGCATAGGCGATCACTCGCAGCAGCGTGCCCTCGAGCTCGCGGATGTTCGAAGACACCTTGCTGGCGATCAGCTCCAGGATGTCACCGGGCACTTCCATCTGTTCGCTCTCGGCCTTGCGGCGCAGAATCGCGATGCGCGTCTCGAGATCGGGCGCCTGCACATCGGTTGTGAGGCCCCACTCGAATCTCGAGGTCATGCGCTCCTGAAAGCCGGTCAGCTGTTTGGGCGGCAGATCGCTGGTGATCACCAACTGCTTGTTGTGATCGTGCAGATTGTTGAAGGTGTGGAAGAAGGCCTCCTGAGTGGAGTCCTTTCCCTGCAGAAACTGGATGTCGTCGATGAGCAGCACGTCGATGTCGCGATAGCGCGACTGGAACTCGGCCGCCTCGTTGCGCTGAATCGAGTTGATGAAGTCGTTGGTGAACTCTTCAGAGCTCACATAGAGCACTCGGATGTCGGGAAACAGGCTGATCGCGTAGTGGCCGATCGCATGCAGCAGATGGGTCTTGCCCAGTCCGGACTCGCCATAGATGAAGAGGGGGTTGTATGCCTTGGCCGGGGTCTCGGCGACGGCGAAGGCAGCCGCGTGCGCGAAGCGGTTCGACGCGCCGATCACGAAGCTGTCGAAGGTGTACTTCGGGTTGAGTCGGTTCCCGTTGCCGCCGGCCGTGGGCTTCGGTGCGCTCGCCTGCACGGTGGGCACGCTCGGTCGAATCGGCGCTGCCGGTGACGTGGTCGCCGAGGGCTGTGTGGCGGATGTGCCGCTCGCCTCCGTCCCAGGCATGTCGGCCGTGATGAGGCCGGTGACGCTCGCGGCCGCAGCTCCGGGCTGGGGCGCAGCAGCGGCATCCGTCGTCGACGACGGGGCGGGAGCATGCGGATCGATGTCGAGCGCATGCAGACTCGGCTGCCGGGTCGAGGGCTTCTGCGGCGTCTGCTTGCTGACCATCTCACGCAGCGACGAGTTGACGACCACGGCGAAGCTGGTGATGGCGGGGCCATCGGGCTGAACTGTGGTGAGCGCACGCATCATGGCGTTGCGTGCCCGATGTTCGATCATCTCTCGGGCGAGTTCGTCTGGAACTTCGAGAAGAATGGTGTCGCCGATGGCGCCTTTGGGATGGATCAGCCCGATGAAGCCGGAGAGCTGTCCGGTGATGTCAGGGTCGGACTGCAGGGCGTCGGCCATCTGCTGCCAGAAGCCCTCCGGGTCTGCTGTCGCATCGATCTGCGGCATGATGCACTCCCGGCCCTTTGTCACGATTCCACAGGGTTATGCACAGGATTACCCACATGTGTATAACTGTGGAAAGCCACTCCTATTGAGCCGCTCCGGATACGCTAGCGCGCTCGGATGCTCTTCGCAAATCTTCGTGCGCGGATTTCGGCGTGTCAGAGCCGGGTTCGGCTCGTTCTGTGTGCATGATTGTGGATTGTCATGTTTGTCGGCTTGACCTGTACCGGGTTGATCGGTAGGTTTAACCGCTAGTTGCCCGAGTATATCGGCATGCCCTTTTACCATCTTTCGGAGAGATCATGAGCAAGAGAACGTTTCAGCCCAACAACCGTCGTCGCGCCAAGAAGCACGGCTTCCGCGCTCGTATGAGCACCCGCGCCGGCCGCTCGATTCTGTCGGCACGTCGTCGCAAGGGGCGCACAGAGCTCGCTGCGTAATACGCATGCTCGACCGACCGCATCGACTGAGAACATCCGCTGATTTCTCCAAAGTGAGTCGTCGCGGTCGTCGTCGTGGCACCAGGCACCTGTTGGTGCACCTGCTGGCCACCGACGACGACACGACCACGAGAATCGGGTTTGTCACCAGCCGGGCGGTCGGCAATGCCGTCCAACGTAATCTCGTGAAACGCAGACTCCGTGAGATCGCTCACGAACTGCTCGAGACGGCTCCCAGAGGATGGCTGATCGTCGTACGAGCGAAGCCCAATGCGGCGCGGGCCACTTATGGCGAACTGCGTCACGAGGTTCGCGATGCCGTGATCGGTCGTACCGAAACGAAGAGGGCGTCATGACGGTCAGTCCTGTTCCCTGTTCCACACTGCTGTGCGAGGTCGGGGTCTTCGTCTGGATGCTGCCGCGTCGTCTTGCCGTCTTGGTGCTGCGTGGCTACCGCCGATTCATCTCTCCGCTCTATGGAGACGTCTGCCGCTACTATCCGACCTGCTCGGCCTACGCCCTCGAAGCCTTCGAACGTCGAGGGTTCGTGATCGGCACGGGGCTCACGGTGTGGCGGCTGCTGCGCTGTCAGCCGTTCTCAGCGGGAGGCGTCGATCCCGTGCCGTCAGGTCGTCATGAGCCCCAGCACACTCATCACGCGCATGACGAGGGCGTTCACCATCGGCGGTGACCTCACTGAGCCGTGGCACTGAGTGCCCGACATCACTAAAGACCAGCTGACCGCTTCAGACGAAAGAAGAACACGTGGATCTCATCGGTAGCATCCTGTGGCCCATCAAGTGGCTCATCGAGCTCGTGCTCGTGAGCTGGCATTGGGTCTGGGTCAACATCTTCGGCTTGGGAGCCTCTTCTGGCTGGGCGTGGACGCTCTCGATCATCGGTCTTGTGCTCATCGTGCGTGCGGCGATGATCCCGCTCTTCGTCAAGCAGATCAAGTCTTCCCGTGCATCGATGGAGCTCGCCCCGAAGGTGCGCGCTCTGCAGCAGAAGTACAAAGGTAAGAAAGACCAGCTGTCACGCCAGGCCATGGCGCAGGAGCAGATGGCTCTGTACAAAGACGCCGGCACGAACCCGATGGCCGGCTGTCTGCCGATGCTGGTGCAGATGCCGGTGTTCTTCGGTCTGTACACCGTTCTGCATGAGGCCGCGCAGGGGCACAGCGGCATCGGCGTGCTGAACGGCGACCTGGCCAATGACTTTCAGCATGGCTCGATCTTCGGCGCACAGCTGTCGACCACGCTGATGAACTCGATCAACGCCGATCCGATTCAGTGGCAGGTCGTGCTGCTCGCCGTCGTGCTGGTGATCTTCATGGTCTCGTCGCAGCTGTACACGAGTATTCAGATCATGGGCAAGAACATCTCAGAAGAGACGAAGGCGTCTCCGATGTTCCGGCAGCAGAAGATGCTCATGTACGGCATGCCGTTCCTGATGATCTTCTCAGGTGTGGCCTTTCCGATCGGTCTGCTGATCTACTGGTTCACCTCGAACCTCTGGACCATGGTGCAGCAGGCCATCGTGATTCGCAGCATGCCAACGCCGGGCAGCGTCGCGTACTTCGCTCGACAGAGCCGTCTTGAGGCCAAAGGCAAGCTGACCGATCGTCAGCGCGAAGAGCTCGCCAAGCATGAAGGGCGTGGGCAGGGGCAGCGCCAGCAGCCGGTGGGCAAGAGCCGCGCCAAGAAGCAGGGCGTGCAGCTGACCGATCAGCAGCGTGACGGCGCGGCCGATGCGAAGTCGACCGAAAGCGACCATTCGGGCGCAGCTTCGGCATCCGCATCAGGCTCGAAGCAGAGCAGCCCGCAGGGCGCTCAGCCGGGCGAGAACACGAGCCAACAGGGTGACCGGAGCCAGCAGAACGCTGGCCAGGGCAAGGGCAAAGGCTCGAAGTCGAGCCGGAGCAAGAGAAAGGGCAAGCGATGAGCGACGAGCAGAGCAGCGAGACGCGCAGCGCACTCGAGATCGAGGGCGATATCGCGGCTGACTACATCGAGGAGTTTCTCGACATCGCCGATTTCGACGGTGACATCGACATCGAGGTGCGCAGCGGGCGGGCATACATCGGGGTGAATTCCGACGACGAAGACTCCAACCTTTCGACGTTGGCGTCGCCACGCGTGGTGTCGGCGCTGCAGGAGCTGACGCGTCTCGCGGTGCAGCAGAAGACGGGTGAGTTCAGTCGCCTGGTGCTCGACGTGCAGGGCTCGCGAGAGCAGCGTGAGCACGAACTCGAAGAGCTCGTCCAGGATGCAGCCGAGCGGCTGCAGGCGGGTGACGATCGTGTGGCGCTGCCCGGCATGTCTTCGTACGAGCGAAAGCTTGTGCACGACTTCGCGCGGGCCGAGGGCCTCGAGAGCGATTCAGAGGGTGAGGGTCGTCGTCGCCATGTCGTGCTGACACTCGGTGGCGATGAGGCGACCTCTGAGCACGAGTCAGACGGGCAGGGGTCGTCGGCAGACGAGGCATCGAACTGATGTCGAGCGATCAGCAGCAGATCGGCGAGCTCGAAGACGAGCCCGACGTCGTCGCAGAACGCTTTCCCGTCGCACGTGTGCAGCTCGTGCAGCTCGCCAACGATCTCTATGAGCAGGGCGAACGTCTCGGTCTGCTGGGGCCGCGCGAGTACGGTCGGCTGTGGAGTCGGCATCTGCTGAACTGCGCAGCAGTCGAAGAGCGCATTCCCGAGGGTGCCCGTGTCGCCGACGTCGGCAGCGGAGCGGGACTGCCGGGCTTGGTGCTGGCGATCATCCGCTCAGACGCCGAGTTCACCCTGATCGATCCCATGGAGCGGCGCTGCACATGGCTCGAAGACGAGAGCGCACGGCTGGGGCTGACGAACGTACGGGTGATTCGCGCGCGTTCGCAGGAGGTCACCGACGAGGTCATGGTCGACGTGGTGACGGCTCGAGCGGTCAGCGCGCTGAAGACGCTGATCGGCTGGACGGCTCCGCTGCTGCGGCCAGGCGGTTCGCTGGTGCTGATGAAAGGCCGCTCCGCTGCGGCCGAGATCGAAGCGGCGAGCAAGCCGATTCGCAAGTTCGCATTGCAGGACGTCCATGTCGAACATCTCGGCGCCGACTACCTGAGCGAGCCGACCACGGTGGTCTGCGCGACGCTGCCGACCATCGAAGACGAATAGAGCGCGGTCGCATCGTGAGCGCGGTCACGAACCCGGATGGAGAATGTGATGAGTGACGAGAGCACGCAGCTCCCAGAGATCCCGGCTGATGTGGCGAAAGGACTCGGGTCTCCGGTCGGCTCGCCAGACGGCGCCCGCGGATTGGGCTGGCCTCGGGAGTACCCGGTCGGCGAGACTCCCGATCTCGAAGACGCCGAGGGCATGCCTGCACCCGGCGTGCACGAAGAGTCGTGACCGCCTCCCGAGTGATGTTTCACGTGAAACGTCGCTCGGGGCGCACGGTTTTCTCGATACGTCGTCGGTGAGGGTGTTTCACGTGAAACACCGACGTCGTGTCAATGTCGGCACCGGGCACTAAACTGAACACGTCCAATGATGACCCGGTGGGCATCTGCATCGGGCATGATCTAGATCTCGAGCGAGGGTGAAACACGCGTGGAATTCGATGACTCGACACCGCTGGCCAAAGAACTGGCCAGTCTGTCGAGACGCCGCAAGGCCGTGGCCGAACTCGACTTCAGAAAGCCCAGTCGTACGCGCGTCTTCAGTGTGACGAACCAGAAGGGCGGAGTCGGCAAGACGACGACGACCGTCAACCTGGCTGCCGCTCTGGCACTGAACGGCATGCGCGTGCTGGTGATCGACCTGGACCCTCAAGGCAACGCCTCAAGCGCGCTGGGCGTGAACATCCGTGAGGGCGGCGTGGGCATCTATGACGTGCTGATCGGTGATGCCAGGCTCGGCGAGGTGATCGTTCCCAGCGCAGAGAACGATCAGCTGTACTGTGCGCCGTCGAGCATCGACCTGGCCGGCGCCGAGATCGAGCTGGTGTCACTGCCGTCGCGCGAGTATCGACTGTGGCAGGCCATCGACAGCCTGAGCCAAGACCGTGAGACGCACTTCGACTTCATCTTCATCGACTGCCCGCCCAGTCTCGGGCTGCTCACGGTGAATGCGTTCGTGGCGGCGCACGAAGTGCTCATTCCGATTCAGTGCGAGTACTACGCGCTCGAAGGGCTGAGCCAGCTGCTGAAGAACATTCTGCTGATCAACGACCAGTTGAATCCGGATCTGTGCCTCAGTGCGATTCTGCTCACGATGTACGACGCCCGCACACGGCTCTCTGAAGAGGTCGCCGACGAGGTGCGATCACACTTCACCGAAGAGACGCTGCAAGCGGTGATTCCGCGTACGGTTCGCATTGCCGAGGCACCCAGCTATGGGCAGAGCGTCATCGCGTATGATCCGGGGTCAAAGGGAGCGATCTCATACATCGAAGCGGCTGCAGAGCTCAGCCAGCGAGAGGAGCATCATGGCCGGTAGAAAAGGTGGTCTCGGTCGCGGCATCAGCTCGCTGATCCCCACACACACGGAGCAGCGTCGTGGCGGTCGGCCTGAGACGGCTTCTGACGCCCGCAAGCGCCCAGTCGATGTCTTCTTCGATGGCGCACCCGCAGGAGGGCAGGCGCACTCCGACGTCGAGGCCGCAGAGGCTGCAGAACGCGGTTTCGAGGCGTCTCGTCGCGGCGGCAGTCGTCGCGAGCGCGCTGATGCGTCTGTTGCAGGCGGTTCTGACAGCGCGAATGCCTCGAAGAAGAGTCGCCGCCAGAAGACAGTGAAGACTGTGCCTGCACCCGACGCTGTCGAGGTCAGCGAGGCCGATGTGCGCATCGAAGTCGTCGAGCAGGAGCGAAACACAGCCGCATCGGCAGTGCTGCGTGCCGCAGACGAGGCGGCTGCGGCAGAGGGCGTATCCGTCGACACGGTGGAGCAGACACCGGCAGAGACAGATCTTGCTGCGGTGCCCGGCCTGACCCTGATCGAAGTCTCGCCTCACGACGTGGTGCCGAACCCGGTGCAGCCTCGCAAGGAGTTCGACGAAGAAGCGCTCGATGAGCTGGTGCACTCCGTCCGCGAGTTCGGGGTGCTGCAGCCGATCGTGGTTCGCCGTCGTGAAGAAGGCGGGTACGAACTCATCATGGGTGAGCGCCGGCTGCGCGCTTCAAAGGCAGCCGGTCTCGAGGCGATTCCGGCCATCGTGCGTGAGACTGCCGACGAAGACATGCTGCGCGACGCTCTGCTCGAGAACCTGCATCGTTCGAATCTGAATCCACTCGAAGAGGCGAGCGCCTACCAGCAGCTGATGCAGGACTTCGGCATCACACAGGAGCAGCTTGCCCAGCGCATCGGGCGGTCACGCCCTCAGGTGAGCAACACCCTGCGCCTGCTGAAGCTGCCGACGGGCGTGCAGTCGAAGGTCGCTGCGGGAGTGCTCTCGGCAGGCCATGCCCGTGCGCTGTTGTCTCTGGCCGAGACTCATGACATCGACAAGGTGGCAGACAAGGTCATTCACGAGGGTCTGAGCGTGCGTGAGACCGAGCAGCTGGGTGAGCGCACGCCACGACGTCAGGCCAAAGCCAAGGCACGGGCCGGTGGAATCCAGGATCAGTTGCACGAAGTCGCGGAGCGTCTCGAAGACCAGCTGGACACGCGCGTGCGCGTCTCTCTGTCGAAGAAGAAGGGGCAGATCGTCATCGACTTCGCGACGGTGGGAGATCTGAACCGCATCGTGGGCGCGCTCGGGGTGAAGGGCTTCGGCGAGCACTGATCGAGAGATGACGACCGTGTCTCGCGAGATGTTTCACGTGAAACATCTCGCGACGGTCGGCTCGCCAGCTCAGGCGTGTGCGCGCGAGATGGCAGCGCGAGCGATGTCGAGATAGACCTCACCCTCAGTGCGACCCGCGCCACGAATCGCGAGCGGTGCCAGCGAGGTCTCAGTCGCCCCAGGTGTGACGTTGGCGTCGATGAACCAGGGCGTGCCCTCGGCATCGACGATCAGATCGATGCGGCTGAAGTCGGCGAGTCCGAGTGCGGTGTGCACGGTGACGGCGTCGGCGGCCACCCGGTCGGCGACCTCTTCGGTGAGCCGTGCGGGCACATAGAAGTCGGTGTCACCGGCGGTGTAGCGCGCCTCGTAGGTGTATCGGCCTTTCAACGGGCTGATCTCGACGATGGGCAGAGCCTCTGGGCCGTCACCGGTGTCGATGATGCTGACGGCGACCTCAGTGCCGCTAATATGGCGTTCGACGAGCAGCCCGTCTGAGTAGCTGTACGCGTCGACCAGTGCGCGAGGCAGCTCGTCGGCGTGCTCGACGACTGAGACGCCCTGTGCCGAACCGCCCTTGACCGGCTTCAGCACCAGGGGATACCCGAAGCGATCGGCCACGGCCGACAGCACGCTGTGCGCGTCGAGCTCGCTGAACGTCTCACGTGGAAACACGGCGCACTCCGGCGTCTGCACGCCGGCACGACGGGCGATCTCTTTGGCAGTGGGCTTGTCCCACGCCAGGCGTGCCGCTGCCGGACCGCTGCCCACATACGGGATTCCGGTCAGCCGAAGCACGTCACGCAGCGCGCCATCCTCGCCGCTTGCGCCGTGCAGCACCGACCAGATCACGTCGGGTGCCGCCGCGGTGATCTCATCGAGCAGGCGAGCGTTCGGCTCGAGCACGCGGGTCTGTGCGCCGGCACGGCGAATGGCCTCGGCCACGCGGTTGCCGCCGCGCACTGAGACCTCGCGCTCGTGAGAGATTCCGCCGGCGAGCACCAGAACATTCAGCGCCTCGGCCTCGCTCTCACTGACGTCACTCGCGGTGGCGTTCTCGCTGCTGACGTTCTCTGCGGTCATCGGTCTGCCTCTCTCAGTCTCATCACGATCGCATCGTGGGATGCGATGGTCGGTCCGTGCTCTCGGCTCGCGTCCGGGTGGGTGTGTCCTGTACTCAGACGGTGTCTGGCGGGGGAGTGCTCACTCCGTGCTGCGCGTCGGTGCGAGGGCGGGACGTGCCGAAGGTGGCGAGCAGATCCTGCTCACGGTGCACCACACGGCTGAGTCGTTCGATGCCGGTGCGAATCTCTGCCGGTGTCGGGTAGCAGAACGACAGCCGGATTTTGTCCTGGCCGGTGCCGTCGGCATAGAAGGCCGTGCCCGGGGTGTAGGCGACGAGCTCGTGTACGGCGAGCGGCAGCATCTCTTTGGAGTCGAAGCCTTCAGGCAGTGACAGCCAGATGTAGAAGCCGCCGTTGGGATGCGTCTTGTCGAGGGTCGGCAGAAACTCGTCCAGAGCCGAGATCATCGCATCACGCCGATCGCGGTACAGGCCGCGGAAGGTGTCGATCTGCCCGCGCCAGTCGTTGTGCTCGAGGTACTCAGAGACCATGACCTGGCCGAAGGTCGTCGGCGACAGCACGGCGGATTCGTTGGCGAGCACGAGCTTTTCGCGCACCGCATGGGGCGCGAGCACATATCCCAGGCGAAAGCCCGGGGCGAAGATCTTCGAGAACGACCCCAGATACACGACGCCGTCGCTGTCGAGCGAGCGGATGGCCTCAGGGGGCACACGATCGAACCAGAGGAGCCCGTACGGGTTGTCTTCGAGCACGAGGATGCCGTGCTGATGGCAGATGTCGAGCACCTCGCGTCGACGCTCCATCGTCAGCGTCACACCCGCAGGGTTGTGGAAGTTGGGAATCGTGTACAGGAACTTGATGCGCCTGCCGGCCTTTTCCAGCCGCGCGATCGTCTCACGCAGCGCCTGTGGCTGCAGGCCGTCGTCGTCGATCGGCACGTGCACGGTCTCGGCCTGATACGAGCGGAAGATGCCGAGCGAGCCGACATAGCTGGGGCCTTCGGCGATGACGACGTCGCCAGGGTCGAGGAAGATGCGCGACATGAGGTCGACCGCATGCTGCGAGCCGGTGGTCACGACCACGTCGTCGGGGTGAGCGTGGATGCCCTCCAGACTCATGATGTCGCAGATCTGCTCGCGAAAGTGCGGAATGCCCTGCCCCGAGCCGTACTGCAGGGCCTCGCCGCGACGCGTGGTGGTCGCGATGCGAGCGGCGTCGCCGAGGTACTCCTGCGGCAGCGCCGAGACGAAGGGCATGCCACCGGCGAGCGATACCACCTCAGGGCGTGAGGCGACGGCGAACAGGGCGCGGACTTCGGAGGCACTGAGCCCGGAGGCTCGCTCTGCATACTGATCGAGCCAAGGGTCGAGACGAATTGAGCTCTGCGACGAGTTCGTGGACGGAATTGCATTATCGGACACCGTTGTACCTCCAGATTGCACCAGCATAACCTCCTCATGTGTCGCGCAGGTCACAGAGCACCCGCATGGCGAGCGTGTCGCACATTCCGAACGGGTGGCGATGACACAGAACTCCCCGCCGCGTGAGTCTCCGAGGGGTGGAGACCTGCGCGGCGGGGAGCAGGGAGAGGGGTCAGCGCGATTCGCTCAGGCCACGTGTTCGGCGAGATCCTTCTCGAGCTGCGCCTTGGGGCGGGCGCCGATGACCTCGGTGGCGACCTCGCCCTTCGAGAACAGCTTGAGCGCGGGAATCGACGTGATGCGGTACTGGCCGGCGAGGTTCGGGTTCTCGTCGACGTTCAGTTTGGCGATCACGACCTTGCCCTCGTGGTCGTTCGCGTACTCTTCGAGCACCGGCGCCATGGCGCGGCACGGGCCGCACCATTCCGCCCAGAAGTCGACGAGCACGGGCACGTCGGCGTCGAGCACCTGCTGCTTGAAGTTGGATTCGTTCACATTGATGACGGTCATGTCAGCTCCTTTTGAGTTCAGTGGTGGTCTGAGGTCTCGGGTCAGACTGCTGCGGTTTCGGCGGATGCCATGGGCACCCCCGCCTCATCGGCCTGGTCGTCCAGATCGGCGAGGTAGTGCTCGCAGTCGATCGCCGCGACACAGCCCGAGCCGGCGGCGGTGATCGCCTGGCGGTAGGTGGCGTCGAGCACGTCGCCGGCCGCGAAGACGCCGGGCACACTGGTGCGCGAGCTGCGCCCTTCGACGGCGATGGTGCCCTCGGTGGTCAGGTCGACCTGGTCGGCGAAGAGATCGGTGCGCGGGTCGTTGCCGATCGCGATGAAGAGCCCTTCGATGTCGAGCGTGCTGCGTTCGCCGGTCACGGTGTTCTGCAGCTCGACCGAGCGCAGCTCATCCTCGCCTTCGATCGCGACGACCTGGGAGTTCCAGATCGGCTCGATCTTCTCGTTGGCCAGAGCGCGCTGCTGCATGATCTTCGATGCGCGCAGCTCGTCGCGCCGGTGAATCAGGTAGACCTTCGACGCGAAACGGGTGAGGAACGTGGCCTCTTCGAGCGCCGAGTCGCCACCGCCGACGACGGCGATGACCTTGTCTCGGAAGAAGAAGCCGTCGCAGGTCGCGCACCACGAGACGCCGTGCCCAGAGAGTCGGTCTTCGTTCGGCAGGTCGAGTCGGCGGTAGGCCGAACCGGTCGAGATGATGACAGAACGGGCCTCGTAGGTGTCGCCGAGGCTTGTGGTGAGCACCTTCGTGTCACCGAGCAGCTTGACGTCGGTCACGTCGTCGTAGACGACTTCGGTGCCGAAGCGCTCGGCCTGCTGCTGCATCTGGGTCATGAGGTCGGGCCCCTGCACGCCGTCGGGAAAGCCTGGGAAGTTCTCGACCGCGGTGGTCTTCATGAGCTCGCCGCCGGTCTCGACCGAACTGGCGATCACCACAGGCTTCAGACCGGCACGGGCGGTGTAGATGGCTGCGGTCCAGCCAGCGGGGCCGGAACCGATGATGACGACGTCATGCACGCTCATGTGGAATGTCTCCTGTGCTCTCGTGATGTGACCGCGGCCGCACGCTGAGCGTCGGCTGCGGGGCCTGAATCGCAGGCCGACCTCCAGCCTACGGCTGTGTCGACCGGCTCTCGACCCACATCTCAGGTCAACCTCGGATCGAAGACGCCTATTCCCGCCGTGAGGTCATCCGCGGCTGCGAAGGCGACCCAAGATCTTGCCGACCGGACGCAGCAGCGTGCCCAGCTCATCCACACGAAGCAGACGCAGCATGACGATGTAGACGACGCCCATGACGACCGCGAGCAGCACGCAGCTCACGACCGCTGTGACCTTTGAGGCGAGCGCGAAGCCACCGGGGGCGAATGCGCCGAGCAGCACCATCAGCCCGAGGCCGACCGCCGCCGAGACCACGGCGCCGAGCAGCATTCGCACGTGCACGCGCACGACATGGCGGCCGTCGATGCCGCCGAGACGGCGGCGCAGCAGCCAGAAGAGCACCACGGTGTCGAAGGCGATGGCGCAGCCGGAGACCAGGGTCTCGAAGAACACCACTGAATGCGGGTCTCCGCGGGTGGTCAGCCAGTAGCAGGGCAGCACCAGTGCCATGCGCACCAGGGCGACGAAGAACGGAGTTCTGGTGTCGTCCAGGGCATAGAAGGCGCGGATGGCGAAGAGGTTGGCGCTCACCACGATCAAGAAGGGCATCAGCACGAGCAGCACGCGGGCGAAGGCCTGGTTCTGGGCGAAGTCTCCGGTGGTGAAGATGCGGGCCATCGGCATGACGACGACGGTCATGGCGGCGGCGGCGAACACTGTGAGCACCCCGGTGTGGCGCAGGCTGGCCGAGAGATCGCGCGTGAAGGCGACGTGATCGTGTGACGCCGCGTGCTCGCTGAACCTCGTGAAGTAGACGGTGGCGATCGACACGGCGATGATGCCGTGCGGCACCAGCTGCAGGAGGCTGGCCGTCTCGAAGCTGGTGAGGCCCATCAGCGTGGTGTCGCCGGGGGTGCGATACGGCTCGGTCGAGTTGGCCACGACGGTCTTCACGAAGGAGTGCAGCCAGTCGAGCGCGACCATGCCCAGAATCCACACGGCGGCCACGAACGTGGGCTTGAGCCCGGTGTGACGCCACTGAAAGTCAGGCCGAAAGCTCAGACCGGCTCTGCGCCACCAGGCGAACATGATCGCGGCCTGCAGCGCGACGCCGAGCGTCGCCGAGAGTCCCAGTGTCGAGATCATGCCGGGCGTCCAGTCGCTGACCGGGGTGTTGCCCTGGGGGTCGGCGCTGAAGAGCCAGATGAAGACGAGGAAGCCGGCGATCGAGACGACGTTGTTGAGCACGGGAGCCCAGGTGTACGGGCCGAAGACCCGACGGGCGTTGTAGATGCCGCTGAGCAGCGCATAGAGGCCGTAGAAGAAGACCTGAGGCATGCACCAGTATGTGAACGCGGTGGCGAGGGCGAGGTTGTCTCCCGACCAGCCTCCGGTGAACGCCTTGGTGATCATGGGCGAGAGCAGCGTGAGCAGCAGCGTGACCATGAGCAGCGCCGAGAGCACCAGCGTCATGATCTTGTTGATATAGCCGCGGCCGCCGTCCGCGCCGCGGGTCGCCTGCACGATCTGGGGCACGAGTACGGCGGTGAGCACGCCGCCTGCGGTGAGCTGGTACAGCAGCGACGGAATCTGATTGCCCGTCATGAAGGCGTTGGACGCGGTGGTGCTGACGCCGAGTGCCGCCACGATGAGGAACGTGCGCACGAAGCCGAGCAGTCGTGAGACGGCGGTGCCGAGGGCGAGCACGAGCGAGCTGCGCCCCACAGAGGCGGGTTTGGCGGTCATCGGGTCGGGGTCTCCGTCGTGTGGTCGGGATGCTCGGCGGGCGGCTCGCCGTCGGCCGACAGTCGATGTCGGCGCCGAATCAGGCTGCGCACGAGCCCGAAGCCGAAGAGCAGGGTGACGGCGGCGCCGACGATGCCGAGACCGATGCCCTCCCACTGCGCCTGGACGTCCATCGGCCGCGATACCGTCTCGCCGATCGGGTCGCCGTGGTCGTTGGTGATGCCGATGTTCAGCACGACGCTGCCGTTGGCGATCGCCCGAACTGGCACCTGTGCGGTGGCTGCGCTGTGCGGGTCGATGGTGAGGCTCACGGGAGACTTCGTCGTGACGCGGCCGGTGCTGGGAGAGATGTGCACCTGGACGGTCACCGGCTGTCCGGTGTCGTTGCGCACGGCCACGGGAATCTGCGAGCTGCCCGAGACCAGGGTCAGGTTGGTCGTCGAGGTGATTGCGACGGCATCGAGCTGAGCGGCGCTCTCGGCAGCCTGTGCGGTGACCGCCTGGCGCCAGGTGTCGTTGCGGGTCCAGCCCGCGCCGCACAGCGAGGCGGTCTGCTGCAGGAACGTGCTGTGCACGCTCTGAGGGTCGGCCGAGACGGAGGCGAGGCGATCGACCGACGAGGCGGCCTGAGCCAGCTCGCCCAGCGGGCTGAGGTCGTCCTGCTCGGCGGTCTGCGACGAGGTGTCGAGATCGGTCTGCGGGGCGTCGTGCCCGTCGCTCTGATCGCCGGTGTCGCCGCCGTTCTGTGCGTCGTGGTGCGGGGTGATCTGAACCCCCGGCTGGAAACGCACACCGGAGCCGGCGACCGATCTGAGCGCGTCGCCGGCCTGCTTGGCCTGCTGGCTCCAGCCGCGCGGCAGCACGGTGGTGACCGTCGAGAAATCCTGTGTGGCCAGGCCGAGCGTCGTCGCCATCGCCGTGATGCGGTCGAGGTCGCGTTGCTGTTGGGCGCCGTCGCTCTCGAGGCTGTCGTGCAGCGCATCGATGAGGTTGTGGTTGGCCCCGATCACCGGCGTGCCCTGCAGTCGGCGCAGACTCACATCGGCCGAGGTG
The DNA here is from genome assembly GCF_008831225.1 of Pseudoclavibacter sp. CFCC 13611. Lineage (NCBI taxonomy): Bacteria > Bacillati > Actinomycetota > Actinomycetes > Micrococcales > Microbacteriaceae > Pseudoclavibacter > Pseudoclavibacter sp. CFCC 13611. The sequence goes on from NZ_WBKE01000003.1 coordinate 396,913, forward strand.
TCCTGCAGTCGATCGGTGCTGATGATGAGCGGCCGCTGGCCGCTGACCACGCTGAGCCCTGAGGCGGAGAGGTCGCCAGGCGCCTGTGCGAGCACGAGCGGCTGGTCGGTGCTGCCTGCCACGCCGCCGCCGAGCAGGTCGTCGCCGATCTGAGACACTCCTGCCGCGGAGAGCGCCTGCACGTCGGCGTCGCTCCAGATGAGCGGCATGATCTCGGGGAAGGCATCGAGCCGCTGCTTCCACGCCAGTGCATCCGCCGGCGCGCTCGTGCCCAGCAGCGCGATGCTGGCGAGGATCTTGGGGTCGACGGCCAGCTGGACGTTCAACGAGTCGAGCGCGTCGATCTGCGTGGTGAGCTCGCCGTCGGCGCCGGTGAGCTGGGCCAGCTGTTCGGCCGTGTAGAAACGGCCAGCCGCCACGGGCGCGGTGATCGGAACGATGACGTTGAGCGGCCGCACGTCACTCTGGGCGACGTTCCAGGCGAGCGTGCTCTGCTGCCAGACGCTGTCGCTGCTGTTCGAGGTGAGGCGCACCGCGTAGCCGAGCACCCCCTTGTCGTCGGCGAACTGCCAGGTGGGCAGTCGATCGGCGTCGGCGTCGAAGGTCACGGTCGCACTGGTGCCCGGCTCGATGGTCTGCATGGGCCGACCCCCGACTTTCGTCGCACGGTTGCTCGGCCCGGTGGCGCTCGCGGTGTCATACCAGTCGCGCACCTGCGTGGTGGTGGTCATCAGTCGGTTGCCCAGATAGAACTCGACCATCGCAGACACCAACGGTTCGTCGCCGTTGTTGGTCACCGTCGCCGTAATGCTCAAGGGGCTGTGCGCATCGAGCGCGCGTGGGGGATGGTCGATGCTCAGCTGCACGTCGCTGGCTGAGACCCGAGTGGGCTGGGTCGTGGCTTTGTCACGGCCGGCAGGCGTGACGGCGGATGCCGTGGTGACGTCTGCCGTGGCGCTCGCTGCTGGCGAGGTGGCTGTGGCATGCGCTGCCGGAGCCGTCGCGGTGAAGAGCAGGGCGCCTGACAGCAGGATGCCGCCGATCGCCCCCAACCGCCGGACAGGTGCTGCCGCCGGTGCGGGCCGAAGGGGCGCAGAGGACTGACCAGCCGAGCGGCCGCGACGTTCTGCGTGCATGAGTACCCTTCGAATTGTGCGTCTCTACTCTACCGGCGCGAGCTCCGGGTCGATTCCGGGCAGGCTGTGGGAAGATTGTCAGGATATGAACGAGAACCAGCAGGCCGAGTCGCAGCAGCAGCCGAAGAGCATCGTCGAGGCGATGGGAGCGATGCATCGGGTGCTCGACTCTCCGACGCTGCTGAAGCTCGGACGCGCCTTCGACAAAGCGGGCTTCGAGCTCTCTTTGGTCGGCGGCTCTGTGCGCGATGCGCTGCTCGGTCATCAGGGGGTCGATCTCGACTTCACCACGAGTGCGAGCCCGGATGAGGCGCTCGCCGTGCTGAAGCCGCTTGCGACGGCGCACTGGGACATCGGCCGGGCCTTCGGCACGGTCGGGGCGCGCATCGACGGTCAGCAGGTCGAGGTCACCACGTATCGGGCTGACTCCTACGATCACCAGACGCGCAAACCGACGGTGGAGTTCGGCGACAACCTTGAAGACGATCTGAAACGGCGGGACTTCACCGTCAACGCGATCGCGGTGCGACTGCCCGCACGAGCCGTGGTCGACCCCTTCGGCGGCGTGAGCGACCTGCTCGCCGGCGTGCTGCGCACGCCCGGGCCAGCCGCGGTCTCGTTCGCAGACGATCCGCTGCGCATCATGCGCCTGGCTCGTTTCGTGGCTCAGCTGGGGTTCACCGTCGACCCTGAGACCTATGACGCCGCAGCCGAGCGCTCTGCCACGATCACGATGATCTCTGCCGAGCGCGTGCGCGACGAGCTGGTCAAGATGATGCTCTCGGACGACCCCATCAGCGGTCTGCGTCTGCTGGTCGACACCGGGGTCGCCGACCATGTGCTGCCCGAGCTGCCCGCCCTGCGCCTCGAGACCGACGAACACCATCACCACAAAGACGTCTATGAGCACTCGCTCACCGTGCTGAGGCAGGCCATGGACCTCGAAGGCGATCAGCCGGATCTGGTGCTGCGCATCGCAGCGCTGCTGCACGACATCGGCAAGCCGGCGACGCGTCGTCTTGAACCCGGCGGCGTGGTGACCTTTCACAACCACGACCTGGTGGGCGCCCGTCTGGCGACCAAGCGGCTCAAGGCGCTGCGTTTCGAGAAAGACGTGATCAAGCCCGTCGCTCGGCTCATCGAGCTGCATATGCGCTTCTTCGGCTACGGCGAGCAGGAGTGGTCGGATGCCGCAGTGCGGCGCTATGTGCGCGACGCCGGCCCACTGCTGCAGCGTCTGCACTGCCTGACGCGAGCAGACATGACCACGCGCAACCAGCGTAAGGCGGCTCGGCTGCGCGCCGCCTACGACGAGCTGGAGTGGCGCATCGAATACCTGAACGAGCAGGAGGAGCTCGCGGCGGTGCGCCCTGAGCTCGACGGGCAGCAGATCATGAGCGTCTTGGGCGTCGAGCCGGGGCCTGTCGTGGGCAAGGCCTACAAGTTCCTGCTCGACCTGCGCCTCGACGAGGGGCCACTGGGCCTCGAAGAGGCGACGAAACGACTGCAGGCCTGGTGGGCCGAGCAGCAGGGCTGAGCCACAGAACCGTTTCGGGCACACGAAAAGGCCCTGCGGTCGTCGCCGCACCGTATCTCGCGGTGGGGCAGCGGCAGCAGGGCCTCTTCTTCTGTGGCAGCGGGGCCTCAGTCGCCGATGACCTCGGTGAGGTGCTGGATGGCGGCCTCGAGCAGGCGCAGGGCCTCTTCTGAGGCGGCGACCGACGTCTTGATCTCGGCGGCGTCGAGCTCGGCGCCGCGTGCGATCTGCTCGGCGTTGATCGCAGCGGCAGCGGTCAGCTGCGCACGCAGTGTGGCGGGGTGGATGTTCGTCACGCGCATGATCGTCTCGATCGCGGTGCGCGAGATCGTCGAAGTCAGCGTCGAGACCGACAGGCGGCGCCACTGTGCGGGCTCGGTGCCGGTCTCGGCGGCGAGCAGCGCGGCGTCGGCCGCCTTCTGCAGGGCGTCGCTGACATCCTGCAGCTTCTGCACGCTGATGCCCGAGAACTCCTCGGGAAGTTCGATGCTGGACAGGTCAGCCTTCTTGGCGGCCATATGAGCTCCTTTGCGTCAATATCTTGTGGCTCAGACGGACCGACGTCGGCGAGGCGGTCCACTGACGATCTTACGTCGCCCGTTGGGGCAGCACGAATTGACCGCGCGAGGCGGGGCGACCACGGCATCCGCCGCAGAGTGAGACCGCTACGCGGCACCCAGCCGCTCACGCACCAGCGCAAGCGAGGGGTTCGTCGCCGCGCTGCCGTCTGCGAAGAGCAGCGTCGGCACGGTCTGGTCGCCGCCGTTCACTTTGCTGACGATCTCGGCAGCGTCGGGGTGCTGCTCGATGTCGACCTCTTCGAACGGCACCTCGGCACGCTGCATCTGCGCCTTGAGGTTGCGGCAGTACCCGCACCATGGAGTGGTGAACATCGTGACGTGCCCGGGCTCGGGCTGATAGCTGGTCATATCGTCGATTCTGTCACTTTCCTGGTGCCTGCGGTGCGGTCACGCTCTGTGGTGTGTTCATGCTCTGCGGTGCGGTCACGCTCTGCGGTGCGGGCCTCGCCGCGTCAGGCGACGGATGCGTCGGGCGACGGATGCGTCGGGCGACGGATGCGTCAGTCGCGCTTCGTCGATGTGTCCGGTCGGTCGGCGGGCACGTCGTTGTTCGTGCCGGGCACCGGCTCGGTGCGAGGTGTGATGTCGACGCCCACCTCGGCCAGGTCGGTCTTGTTGGTGCTGATGCGGTGCCGCATGAAGAAGTAGACGACCGCCAGCAGAATGAACCAGACGGGCGTGACGATGAGTGCCTGCAGGGTGTCCTGTTCCTGTGTCAGCGCCCAGAGCAGGAACGCGAAGAAGACGAACACGACGATCACGCTGACGATGCCGCCGGGCAGCCTGTAGGTCGACTTCTCATGCAGCTCGGGGCGTTTGCGTCGATAGGCGAGGTAGCTGCAGAGGATGATCGTCCAGACGAAGATGAAGAGCACCGACGAGATGGTCGTGATCACCGTGAACGCACCGATGACCGAGTCGCCGGCGTAGAGCAGCACGATGCCTGCGAGCAGGAAGGTGCATGAGAAGAACAGCGCGTTCTTCGGCACGCGACGCTTGCTCAGGGCGCTGAGCCAGAAGGGTGCGTGGCCTTGGGTGGCGAGGCCGTAGACCATGCGCGAGGTCGAGTAGATGCCGCTGTTCGCCGACGATGCGGCCGAGGTGAGCACGACCAGGTTGACGACGTGTGCGGCGATGCCGATGCCGGCCATCGCGAACATGTTGACGAAGGGCGACTGTGTCGGGTCGATCTTGTTCCACGGGTTCACTGTCAGAATCACGAAGAGCGAGCCCAGGTAGAACAGCACGATGCGCCAGGGAATCGAGTTGATGGCCTTCGGTAGCGTCGTCTGAGGGTTCTGCGTCTCGGCGGCCGCGGTGCCGACGAGCTCGATGCCCACGAAGGCGAAGACGGCGATCTGGAATCCGGCGACAAAGCCCCAGAAACCTGTCGGGAAGAAGCCTCCCTCATCCCAGAGGTGCGTGATCGAGGCGGTGTCGCCCGACGGCGTCTGAAAGTGCGTCACGAGCATGATGATGCCCACGATGACGAGTGCGGCGATGGCGACGATCTTGATGAGTGCGAACCAGAACTCGATCTCACCGAAGTTGCGCACGGTGGGCAGGTTGAGAGCCAGCAGCAGGGCGATCAGCAGGATCGCGGGCACCCAGAGCGGAATGTCTGGAAACCAGAAGCGTGTGTAGCCGGTGATCGCGATGACGTCGGCGACGCCGGTGACGACCCAGCACAGCCAGTATGTCCAGCCGGTGAAGAACGTCGCCCATGGCCCGAGCAGGTCGCCGGCGAAGTCGGCGAACGACCGATAGTTCAGATTCGAGAGCAGCAGCTCGCCGAGTGCGCGCATCACGAAGAACAGCATTGTTCCGATGATCGCGTAGACGAGCAGGATGCTGGGGCCGGCCAGCGAGATGGTCTTTCCGCTGCCCATGAACAGGCCTGTGCCGATGGCTCCGCCGATGGCGATGAGCTGCAGGTGCCTGTTCTGTAGGTTGCGTTCGAGTGTAGGTGTGGTCATGGAGCGCGATTCTAGTCCACACACGCTGCAGACGTTTCACGTGAAACGCCTTGACATGCTCACAAGTGCTCGCGAATGTTTCACGTGAAACATTCTCGTCCGGGTCTCTCTGCGGTCACTCCGGCGGGGGTTCGGGCATGCGCACTCGTGCCGTTTCGGGCGACGAGGCCATGCTGAGCACACAGCTCTCTCGCCGAATCGGTGGGCGCTGTTCGGCTATGCCCGTCGGTCAGATGAGATCGACTTGCAGGGCGTCTGCGATCGCATGGGCACGTGCTCGGGCTTCGTCGACGTTCGCTCCGCGGGCGAGAGCGACCGCCACACGGCGCTCGCCGTCGACTCGAGGCTTGCCGAAGAGACGCAGCTGCGCGGTCGGGGCGGCGGCGAGTGCCGCATCCACATGTTTGAACACCGGCACGCCGCTGCCGGCGACCTTGACGGGCACGCTCGCCGCCGCGCCTGGGAAGCGCTCAGGCTCGGCCACGGGGAGCCCGAGCACGGCACGGGCGTGCAGGGCGAACTCGCTGAGATCCTGGCTGACGAGCGTGACGAGCCCGGTATCGTGCGGTCGGGGAGAGACCTCGCTGAAGATGACCTCGTCGCCCTTGACGAAGAGTTCGACTCCGAAGAGACCCCAGCCGCCGAGCGCGTCGGTGATGCGCCGAGCGACGTCGCGGGCCTTGGTGACGATTGCCTCGCTGAGGGCGGCCTCTTCCTGGTAGCGGGGACGGTTCTCGGCGTGCTCCTCTGAGCTGGGAAGGGGGTCTGCGTCGCTCGCCGATCGAGGCATGGGAATTGTGTCGCCCACCGATCGAGGCATGGAACTTGGCATGGATGAGGTGCCGGAATGCGGCATTTGCCATGATTCGGCGTAGTCGCCGTCGACCTGCAGGTGGTGCACAGGGTCGAGGAACGTGGTGCCACCGGTGTGGCGCACTGTGAGCTGGGTGATTTCGTCGTCGAAGTCGACGAAGCCCTCGACGATGCAGCGCACAGCATGCCCCTCGGCAGCGTGGCCGCGAGACCCGGTCTGGGCGGCATCCCACGCAGCGTCGACGTCGTCGAGTGTGCGCAGCACCGACTGGCCATGACCCGACGACGACATGACGGGCTTGATGACCGCAGGCAGACCGAGCTCGCCGACGGCCACGCGCAGCTCGTCGACCGAATCGACGAAGCGGTACGGGCTGGTGGGCAGCCCCAAGGTCTCGGCCGCGAGACGGCGAATGCCCTCGCGGTCCATGGTGAGCACGGTCGCGCGGGCGGTGGGCACCACCCGAACCGGCCACGGCTGCTCGGCTTCGATCTCGGCGAGCACGGTGGTCGCGATGGCCTCGATCTCGGGAATGATCAGGTCAGGACGTTCGGTCTCGAGCACGCTGCGCAGTGCTGCGGGATCCTGCATGTCGATCACGTGTGCGCGGTGGGCGACCTGATGCGCCGGTGCGTTCGCATATCGGTCGACAGCGACCGTCTCGATGCCGAGACGCTGCAGTTCAATGGTCACCTCTTTGCCGAGCTCGCCGGAGCCCAGCAGCAGCGCGCGGGTCGCATGCGGGGTGAGCGGGGTGCCGATGGTGCCGGGCGTCGTGTCGCGCACAGAGCCGCCGGCACCGGCCGGGTCAGCAGCAGGCGCTCTGCTCTCGGAGCGAGAGGCGTCGACGGGTCGACGAGATTCGTCGTCGTTGGATGCGGTGGCGGTTGCAGCTGTGCTCATGCGTCTATTGTGGCGCACTGGGAGCACACCAGGGTCGTCGTTTCGTGACGCGCGGTCTAGCCGAGCGAACTGGTCACTTGAATCGGGGCAGAGACGTCGGGTCTTTGCGGCCGAGCGCGAAGTACGAGAGCGGGCCGGCCCACGGGATGTTCAACGCGAGCGACCAGACCATCTTCGGCCCGTGCACCTCGTCTGAGCGCCGATGCGACAGATCGGCAGCGGCGATGGCCGCGAGAGCGATCTGTGTGACGCCGACGACGGTGACGGCGATCTCACGGCCACGTTTCGACGCAGGTGTTTTCGATGCGGATGTGGCAGCCTGCGAGGCGGGTTTCTTCGTCATGTGTCGAGCCTACTCGGGCACGACCCCGAGTTCGCGCACTTTGGCTTCGAGCTCGGCATTCGACGGCTCGACCTGGTGGGTGCCGTCGGCGAAGGCGATGACGGGCGCAGTCTGGGTCATCTGCCGTACCTGCGCATACGAGAGACCTTGCTGAAGCCTGCTCGGCGGCCGTTGCGCTGCTGTTCTTGTGAGGTGTTGGGCCGCAGCATGAGGGTGACGCCGTCGAAGTCGAGGGGCTGCCAATCCTGCCCATGGGTCCGGAATTCGAGGCCCTGCTCATTCTGAGCGCTGTAAGCCATGATTGCGCGACCGTCGGCAAGATTCTCGAGCACCTGTTGCCAGAGCAGGTCTCGCACGCGCGCAGGAACACTGCCCACGTAGACCCCGGGTGAGATCTCCATGAGCCACCGCGTGAGATGGCCGCGCAGCTTCGGCGGGCTGGCGGTGACGACGAGCGTGATCACTGGTCGGCCTCATCCACGACGGAGGCGGCTCCATAGTTTCGACCTGAGGCGACGCGTCCGGCTCCGCCAGCCCACAGCGCCCCTGTGTCGGAGGCCAAGTCGTCTTCGAATTCCGCGACGACCGGTTCAGCATCAGGCAGCAGCAGCTGGCGGATGTCTCGGACGCATCGATCCATGAACCGTCTCGAGCGCATCTGATCGCGCACGGCTCGGCGTGCAGCGGTGCCGATGTCAGGATGCTCGCCAGCGGCAAGGTCGAAGGCCAGCGGTATCGTGAGGTCGGCTTTGTAGAGGTCGGCGATGTCGTAGACGAAGCTGCGGTCGTTGCCAGTGTGGACGAAGCCGAGGCCGGGGGAGCATCCCAGCGAGACGATGACCGCATGTACCACCCCGTAGAGCGACGTGCTGACGGCGCTGAGCGCTTGGTTCACCGCATCGGCGTTGTCGAAGTCGGCCACTTTGTAGGATCGGCCACGCCAGTCGACGCCGGTGCGCTGGGCTTCGCGGGCATAGACGCGTCTCACTCTGGTGCCCTCTTTACCGAGCAACTGCTGCATGGTGAGACCTGAGGTGTCTTCACCAGGGAACCGCATAGAGTACATCGCGCGTGCCACCCGCATGCGAGACCGCTTGGTCGAGACCAAGTGTGCCTGTGCCTCGAGCAGTTTGGTCGATCTGGCAAGAGTGGCTCCGTGGCAGTAGTAGCGCACCCCCTGCTCGCCAACCCAGACGCATGTCGAACGCGACTCGGCGAGCAGTGACATCGCAGCGTGTGTCACGGTGGTTCCGGGGCCCAGCAGCAGGCTGCCGAGCGTCGCCGCCGGGATGTGCACGGTGCCACGGGCATCCGTCGCTGTGATGGCGTTGGCATCGCGATTGACGACACAGTGCTCGACGTAGATGAACGTCAAACGATCGCTTGCTCGCAACACCTCTGAGATCTCAGGCGGCCGAACCCCGGGAACATCAGCCATCGGTCTTTGGCCCATCTGGTTTCGCCAGGGTCAGCATGCCGTATCCATATCCCTTGGCTCGTCCGACTCCGTTCACCAAGGCATCCTGCAGCAGCGCCGCGTCGCGAACGATGAGAAAACCATCGAACACGGTGGTCGCCAGGGTCACGGTGGCTGACGCGCGGCGGAACTCGACCGTGCGACTGTCGTGCACGATCACCTCGGGCTGCCCGAACCGGTTGGAGGGGAACTCGATTCCGAGTCGCTGTGCGCGGGAGGTGAGCCACTCCAGCTGTTCGGATGTCTTGACCAGGCCGACGCGTCGGCCACGCTGCCCCTCGCCCTGCGACAGCGACTTCGTGGGGTTCGCCTTGAGCCGGAACCGCCATTCAGAACCCATTTTGACGGCCCGAAGCAGCGGAGCGTAGTCGAGTGTCGCCAAGCCCTTCGGCTCCGCCGAGAGCTCGTCGGCCAAGACCTGCCTGTCGGGCTGGCTGGGACTGACGATGAACAGGCGATGCCGATCGGCGCCGCGGTCGAGGCGCCAGAGTGTGCGCCCTCGGGGTGACGTTGCATCAGGTGAGCCTTCTGTGGCTCGGGCGACGATGGCATGCAGCACTTCGGGGGAGGCCAGCGCCCGTGTCGTCTTTCGTGCGGATGGCGACAGTGTCACTCTGCTGAGATACGTCATTGCTGTTCCTCTTGACTGTTGCGAGACGAGGTTCTGCTCTCAAGCTCGAGCACGGTCTCGAACGGGTCACAGACCTCTGCGCTGCCTGCGACCACATCTGTCGGCGTCAGTGACGCGAACTCGACGGGAGCGAGTCGTCGGATGCGCCGTGTCGCATACCGTCGTCGTTCGGGATCGAAACTCACCGGCTCATCGGCAAGAGTCTCGGCGGTGGCGCCTGAGAGATCGTCCTGCCGAGGTTCGATAAGCAGCTCGGCAGCGATACCAGCGCTCGCACTCCAGTCGTGTCGCGCACAGCGCACAGCCAGATGACGGGCTGTGCCTGCCCACGGAGCTTCGCGCAGCACCGTCTCGAGATCCCCTTCGACGGTCTGAGTGACGATAGGGCCGTCAGGAGGGCAGCTGCGCCGCCCAAGGAAGATCGGGAAATGTGGATGCCGCAGAGCCCGAGCGAAGCTCTCCAGCAGCTCGCGATCATCTGACTCGAGCCCGGCGAGGAACACTGCGTCCTGGAGGTAATACCGCTGGGAGAGCGGCATCGATGCACCCGAGGCATCATGGGCGGTGTGAAAATCGCGCAGCAGCGACCCGGGCTGGTCGGCTCGAACACCGTAGCGCAGCGCGCTGAATCGTTCCAGCGAATCCGTGCGCGCCAGGCCGAGAGCCGCCGCGATCAACCCTATGACGCCGCTCTTCGTCGGTGCGCGTTCGCTCATGCGTCGCGAGAACCGGCTGGAGGCACCCCATGCCTGGAGGGGCGCTGCCAGTCGCAGCGTGATCACGTACGACATCTCAGTTACTCGTCTCAGAGTCGGCGAGTCGCTGCTCGACCAGCGAGCGTGCGGCGGCAGCGGCTGCCTTGAGCGATGTCGCTGGAGCAAGCTGATCGGCTGCGGCGGTGGCCTCTCCGATGCGCACCACCCAGGTGGCGATCGGTGTGGTGTCGTAAGCCTCATCGATCTGCTGCTCACGTGTAACGAGGCGATCAGCGGCATCCTTCACTCTGTCCGGGCCGGTGACCGGGCTCTCGAAGGCGCCCACAAGGTTCACCGGCTGGGTGTCGCGAATGCTCAACACGACGAGGTCGGGCAGAGTGTCGTGGGCAAAGGTGTTGATCTTGCCGCTGGGGATGCTCGTGACGAAGGCTGTGACGAAGGCCTCGACCGCTTTTGCCGTCGCATCGATGTTGCCGAGGTTCTCTCGAAGACGGTCGGCATCGACGTTGGCGTAGCGATACAGTGTGGCCGAGTTGAACTCGACCGTGCCGATCATCGCCGCGCCGGCATCCGCCGCGTCGTCAGATCCCTGCTTCACATCATCGACAGCGGTGAAGTAATCGGCCTCGGCATCCACCCGGTGCACGCTGATCGCATGGGCGACCTGAGACGCCGCATCAATGTTCAGGTCGGTGGTGTCGGCGACCATGCGTCCGAAGAGTCCGACGTCAACGGCGTTGTCCTCTTTCAGGATCGTCTTGATGGCCTTCTTCTCGGCGGTCGCGGCAGCCTTCGGATCGTCGGCCTGCAGCGCAGTCACTGCGAGCTCGGCGAGTCGATCGTACTGTCGTGACCCCAGGAACAACAGATAGCCTGTCTCGTCGAGTGTCTTCGGGGCTTCGTCAGCGGCGCCGTTCTTGCGTGCGCGAGGGGGAGTGAGCTTCAACCCGCCAGCCTTGAAGATCTCCGCGGCGAGCTCTGCCGCAGCGTCTTCGTCGACCTGCGGACTGCGCTCCAGAATGCGCGCGGCGAGCACCTCGACGACGCGTTTGGTGCGGATGCCCAGGCTTTCGGAGTCGAGCAGCGTGCGGAACCGCTCGCGAGTGGGGCGTTTCCATGCCTGGCTGGAGACTCGGGCGCGGGGCACACCTCCGTAGATCGCGCTCTTCGGGCTGCCGGTGTCGTCTCGGTTGAGGTTGCTCGGGGGAACCGTCTGGAGGATGCTGATGTCGAGGATGGTGCGAGTGTTCATAATGTCTCCTGTCTGAAGTGTGCTGTGCGGTCGGTTGAGGTCAGGCGGCGCTTGACGGGGTTCGTGGTGTGATTGTGCGGACGAAGTCGCGCCCCCAGCGCAGTCGCACACCGGTGGCGCGGTCGGGGTCGCGCAGAGTGACCAGGTCTTCGGCGAAGTGCGCGTAGTCCAGAGGCTGTCGGCCGCTCTTCAACAGTTGGACGAGCCCGCGCGCATGTCGCACGGTCTCATCCCAGTCGGTCGAGGTCTGAATAGCGGCGAATCTGCGCTCGATCCCCTTTGCGTTGATCGAGCCAGCACGCAGCAGCGCGCAGGCTCGTGCGAAGGATGTGCTGAGTCGGTGCGCAGATGTGTCGTGATTCGACTGCTGGTGCAGGGCGAAGAGGGTGAGTGCCGTGTGCGCCGCGAGTTCTCGGTCGGTCGGCTGGTCACCCTCTGCCGGGCGATGCTGTGGCAGGTCAGCGATGGTCCATGTGAGGATGCTCGGGTCGGCTCCGATGGGCTTGCCGACGTTGTGGCGCAGCCGGGCGAGTGCCGCTGTGGCCTGGGGCCCGTTGCGAAGGTATCCTGGGCCGCTGAGCAAATCGTGGTCGCCGAAGACTAAAGCGGTGATTCTCTTGTCGATGTACTTCGGGAATGCGCGCAGCTCCGGATGTGGCGGGCGTTCTGTGTGCGTTTCGGTCATGCGTTTCTCCTCAGATCAGGCGATTGCGGAAGTATTGGGGTCGGCCTCTGCCGGGATAAGTTTGCGCACTGCGGCGCGATACCAGAGGTCAGCGTGCGGCAGGTCTCGTTGCTGCCGTTCACCCTTCGGGCCGGATGAGACTTCCCGGCCTGTCCATGCCGTCGGGGGGGCGCTCGCGATGAGCTCGTCGCCGATCGTGCGCAGGATGTCGCGCACGGCATCCTGCCAGGCGCTCAGGGCTGTGGTGTCCTGCGCTGCGTCTGCCGTCAGCTGTTGCACCCACTTGCGGAAGGCCGAGTCGAGCAGCTCGAAGGCCCGTTCTCGCACTTGACGGCGTGGGCCTTCGACGGGCTGACCGGCGGCCTGAGCGATGTTCGCGGCGAATCGGGTGGCTTCTCCGACGCCGGAGTCAGCCAGAGCAGTCGCCGAGTCGAGCAGCCCCTTCACTGTGGGATCGCTCGAGGACAGCACGCTGAGAGGCAGATCGAGGTCATCGCTGATGACCTCGTCGACCACCGAGGACTGCGAGCCGTACTCCACGCCGAAGGCTTTCAGGCGCACGAGCTGATCGTCGCCGATGAGATGCTCGGCCTGGAGCCGGCTCAGCCACCTGGTGGTGAGGGAGGGGAGGCGGTCAGCTCCGGCCTGCGGCAGGCTCACGGGCAGGAACTGTGCGACGCCTCGCCAAAGGGCACGATCGGGCTGATGTTCGAGCGGCATGTAGACAGTCGACATTTTGAGCTTTTTCGCCTGCGGTTCGCTTTTGCGCCAGGCGGTCATGGGCTCGTACTGGTGGGCGTTCTGCGGTTTGAGCGTATCGCCGTTCGCGAGCAGTACGCTCGTGACGCGGTCGCCCGAGACGCCGAGGCGGATGCGACGGCTCTGCCACGTGTAGAGCGTCGCCGGGCCATGGAAGTAGGTCGTGCCACCGATGGCGTCTGACGGCTGATCAAGGCCGAGAGAGGCTGCCGCGGTCGGCTGTGGACGTTGCCAGACCGGTACGTCGTGGAGCACACCGCTGCTGCGGTCGGTCCAGCGCACGTCTGGCTGCACCTCCTGCCCCGCGAAGTTGAGCAGAAGTGTCTCGTGCAGCGTGCGGCCCGTGACCAGTAGCCCGCCGAGGTGGCCTGCCCACGCGATTCCGATCGGGTATCCTTTGCCTCCCTTCACCCGGTCGTCGCCGAGGGCGCCGCTCTTGATGCCCGATGGGTCGTACGCCTGCACGGTGACCAGCCAGCGGGCTGCCTCTGCCAAGCTGATCGAGGAGAGACCGCGACCGCTGCGGGTGGTGAAGAAGAGATGTCCATTGGGCACGTCGAGGATCAACCGCTCGAGCCCGGTCATCTCACCTTTCGACGTGGTGAGATCAGCGACTTGAAAGAACGGCTGCTCGTCGTCGAGCAGATCGAAGCGGTGTCGGTACCGTTCAAGGTATGCGGTGACAGCACCCGGGAAGCCGTTCTGCCAGAGAGACCGCCATTGTTTGGCAGAAGGACCGCCCGGGATGACTCCGTAGAGCACAGCCAGTAGGAGGCGATGCAGAGTGAAGTCCTGCAACGGCAGGTCGCCGACGAAGCGTGTGATCTGTCGGGACTGCGCGAAGACCTCGACAAGTGACAGGGAATCTCGCGAACCGTCAATGCGTTCGACGGGCAGCCATGCTTCGTCAAGCAGGTTGAAGGTTGCAGGTACGGTGTCGGGCTGGGCGTCGGCGGGCTGATCTGGCATCAGGAATGCTCCAATCCGGTGGTTTGGCTGTAGGTGAGGGTGAGGTCACGTGGTGGGCCCTGGTGAGAGGGAACGTCGAGTCGGCATTCGTCATGCTCGTCGAAGACGAGGTAGAGCTCGCCTCGCAGGGCTGTCGCTTGATCCCACTCCTGTGGAATCTCTCTCGCGGTATGTGCCTCGAGTGCACGGATCAGCGCGTCGAGGTCGTCGTACACGCCAGTCGCAGCTGAGCCCAAGGCGATGGTGCTTCTGCGCATGGCGTGAATCTGTGCTTCGTCGGGCACGGCGTTGGCCATTGGAAGAGTCCGGCGTTCGGCTTCGTTCCACTCTCCCCAGGGCGGAAGCTGCAGCTGTTCGCCACGTCTGACCAGCACGAGCACTTCGAAGGAGTCGTCGCCGTCACGCACGCTCGAACGGCTGCCGCGCCCCTCAGGTGAGTCTGGATCTGCGGTCGCGACTTCGAGCCAGTTGCGCAGAGAAGGAGGGATCGCCACGTCTTGCGGCGGGGCGAGCCGGAAGGGGCGAGCCTTGCCAGCCTGCTTGATTCGGCGCTCAGCCCATTCGGCTGCGGCTGCGATCATGGCTGTGCTCCAGGAGAAGGGCCCCACTGCCTCATCGCCATACACTTTCTGAACGAGTACCGGAATGTCGTTCGGCAGACGCACGGTGCGCTGGGTGCCGGGTCGCACATCCAACGTGGCAAGTGTGCGCAACAGCAGGTGCGAGCCGTAGATGACCGTGGAGCCTCTGGCGGGCGCGGGCACATGTGGCTGCCAATCGACGCCGGTGATGATCAGCCAGGCGGTCTCAAGCCCTTGGGGTCGGTTGCGATCGTGTCGATGCAGCCGCCCGGCGCGCTGCAGCATGAGGTCGACGGGTGCGAGGTCGGTGAACATGAGGTCGAAGTCGACGTCGAGGGACTGCTCGATCACCTGGGTGCCGACCACGATGCGGAGCCCTGAGCCGGTGCTGTGCGGGCCGAAGTCATGAACGAGTGCGGCGTCGAGTGCAGCGCGGTCGAAGGCCAGAAATCGAGAGTGCGCCAAGGTGATCTCGGCTTCGGGGAAGGCCACACTGAGTAGTTTGTGCGCGTGCTGTGCGCGTGCCACGGTGTTGCGAATGACCGCGACGGCACCACCTTGTGCGGCGAGGTCTCGGATGGCGTCGACGAGAGAGTCGTCATCGTCGGCGATGGCGGTGACGGTGAGCTCGGTCTCGCGGCCAGAGGGCTCTGGGCGATAGACCTGTCGTGCGCCGGTGGCAGTGACGGCAGAGATCAGCGGGTACGAGATGTCTGCTGCCGCGACGGCGGCATTCGACGGTTGAGAGGGCGTCACGTTGTTGAGAGCCGTGTCTACGTCGGCGTCGAGCTGTGGGAAGAGATCGTCTTCATCGGCCGAGTGATCTGACTCGGGTTCGCTTGGAACCGTTGAGGAATAAGCGGATAATAGCGCCTCGCGACGGGCCGGTGGCAGCGTGGCTGAGAGCAGTATGACGGGCACGCCTTCGGCGGCGAGCCAGGCCAGCGTGGTCTCGAGGAATTCGTTGGTGTAGGCGTCGATGGCGTGCACTTCGTCGAGGATCACGACTTTGCCGGCGAAGGAGAGATGTCTCAGCACGACGTGTTTGCTGCTGAGCCCCATCATCAGCAGCTGGTCGAAGGTGCTGGCGACGAATGAAGCGAGCGTGGCTCGCTTGCGGCCTTCGAGCCAGCGGTGAGTGATTGCGATGGTCTCGGCCGCGTGGGGGTCTTCAGGTTTCTCGGGGAGGGTCTCTGGCGCAAAGGAGTGGGGCATCGCGGCGAACTCCGGGTTGAGACCGCTCTTGCCGTGCACGAGGCTTAGGGATGCGAGAGTGAGTGACTCGTCTGACGGCAGCTGTTCGACCCAGGAATGCAGACGGGTGAACATCGCATTGGTGGTGGCCTGTGTGGGCAGGGCGAATGAGACGCCGTTGAGCCTGAAGCGCTGAGCGAGGGTTTCGGCTGCCAGCAGCGCGGCTTCGGTTTTTCCCTCGCCCATCGGCGACTCAATGATGATCAGCCCAGGGGCGGTGAGCTGCTGTGCGGCCTGCACCGCGTCGCGTTGCGTCGGTCGCACGTGAGCGCCCGTGATGCCGAAGCGCGCGGCGAAGCGCTCATCGAGTGTCTCTGAGGTGCTCGCCGCATGCCATGGGGCTGGAAAATGCAGGTGACGGAATGCGTGTCGTGCGCGTTCTTCGGCATCGTGTGCGAGTGCATCGGAGCTGCCCGTGTTGAGAGGGAAAAGCCACGTGCTGCTGGCGATCCAGTCTGCAAGAATGACGCACGCGGTGAGCAGCACCACCGCGGTCTTGGTTTCTGTGGCCTCATGGATGGGCGACTTAGCGAGATGGCGAAGTGCGGTTTGCACGCCAGTCAGGTCGGCCATCCATGCGAACAGCTCGTTGCGCACACGTTGCCACGGCTCGTCGCCGACCAAGGCGGGCTGCTCTCGGCACAGCTGGATCTGTGCGTCGGTGGTGCCTTTGCCGTGGTGACCGCCGAGTACGGAGGCCAGAAAGTCAGCGGTGCGTCTGGGTACCGTCGCCTGGCTCTGTAGCCATGCGGCCAGAGAAACCTCGCCGACGAGTTCATGGCGAACCTTGCTGCGTAGCGGATTGCCGCTGTATTCCATGTGGATGGGCAGGCCGCAGTCGCCTGAGGCCTGTGCGAAGCAGGGTGCCTGCATTACAAACGCCGGGGAACTCTTCCCGGCATCGTGCACACCAGCAAGAAAGACGTACAGCGCCTCAACGTGAGGTGGTTCGAGCGAGAGGGCCTGCGAAATGTGGTGGCGCACATGAGGTGGGATGAACTCGTGCCAGAGCAGTTGCGCGACCTCAGCAGTGTCAGACAGATGTTGCCACAGCTGCAGGTGGGAAGTTGAATCGTTCGGATCGCCCAGATTGGTCTTTGCCCACACTGAGCGCGCAGCGGGGGAGAGCTGACTGGCGGCGGCCTGTCTGTGGGTGCCGTTAGCGTCGATCATGTTGTTCCCCCCCCTGAGCGTGAACTGATTGGATCACTGCTCTGGGAACATACTGACACATCGAGAGTGGTAAGTCAATTAGACCACCTACATTCAGCAATGAGTGACTCTGATGTCATACTCATGGCTAAACCCCGCTCGCGCGAGGACTCTGCACGGTTCAGACCGCCTACGGGGTCACCCCTGCGAAAAGCAAGGCGAGTGTGCTCCCATAGTCTACGGATGTGCTCAACGGTTGATGCTAGAGCTCAGCTTGAACGCTCTGCGCTCGCTCTGTTGAGATGTACGTAGGCCTGAGCCACTGTCGTAATCAAAGTATTCCTGCCAGACACAGCAGTACTCCACCAGTAAACTTCAACTGAGTTCCCCGCATGCGCGGGGGTGATCCCGCCGAGGGGTGCGACTCGACAACGCGCAACACGAGTTCCCCGCATGCGCGGGGGTGATCCGTCACATCACGCACGCCTCGCCTCGATCCAGTAGAGTTCCCCGCATGCGCGGGGGTGATCCTCGGCGCCCAACCCTTGGACCTGTGCAAGGAGAGAGTTCCCCGCATGCGCGGGGGTGATCCCTCTCCGGCCTTCGCCTTCAGGTCGTCGTAGTCGAGTTCCCCGCATGCGCGGGGGTGATCCCCGGGAACGCGCCGAGGCACGCAAACAGAAACGGAGTTCCCCGCATGCGCGGGGGTGATCCGGCCGAGTTCCTGGGCTGGCCTGACGAGGCGCTGAGTTCCCCGCATGCGCGGGGGTGATCCGCCTCGCCATTGTGCGGGGCTTTTCTCGTCCGGGAGTTCCCCGCATGCGCGGGGGTGATCCGTTCACCCCCGAGTACATGCTGCTCAAGGGCAAGAGTTCCCCGCATGCGCGGGGGTGATCCGTGACGGGACGGCGTCACGCATGAACATGGCGCGAGTTCCCCGCATGCGCGGGGGTGATCCCGACTGGACGAGCTGGAAGGTACAGCTCGCACTGAGTTCCCCGCATGCGCGGGGGTGATCCCATACCGCCCAACCAAGACCAAACAAGAAGGAGGAGTTCCCCGCATGCGCGGGGGTGATCCCCGCAACGAGATCGGCAAGGAGATCGCAGCATGGAGTTCCCCGCATGCGCGGGGGTGATCCCGCGAGAATCGACCTCACGGCCTGCGAATGCCAGAGTTCCCCGCATGCGCGGGGGTGATCCTGATGACCTTGCCCTTGCCATTGGCGATTCCTGGAGTTCCCCGCATGCGCGGGGGTGATCCTGATGACCTTGCCCTTGCCATTGGCGATTCCTGGAGTTCCCCGCATGCGCGGGGGTGATCCCCAGTCAGGGCTGCCGGCGGCCGACACGAAGCTGAGTTCCCCGCATGCGCGGGGGTGATCCGTGGACCTGCCGTCATCGAGCACGTGGGCATTGGAGTTCCCCGCATGCGCGGGGGTGATCCCTGTCTGGGATGGAGACATAGCTCCGGAACTCGGAGTTCCCCGCATGCGCGGGGGTGATCCCTGTGCGTGCCGTGCTCGCCGCGACCCGGTGGGGAGTTCCCCGCATGCGCGGGGGTGATCCGTCCTTCGCCCGAGCATCGGAGAAGTAGTGCTTGAGTTCCCCGCATGCGCGGGGGTGATCCGGCTCGGAGGGCACCGGCCGCGTCCAGTCGAGAGAGTTCCCCGCATGCGCGGGGGTGATCCGTACCAGAGGGCGAGTTTCTTGAGTGGGGACACGAGTTCCCCGCATGCGCGGGGGTGATCCCCACACCACCATGTGTTCACGCTGACTGCGCCAGAGTTCCCCGCATGCGCGGGGGTGATCCCTCGGCAGCATCGCCGAGGTCGTCGAGCAGCACGAGTTCCCCGCATGCGCGGGGGTGATCCCGCGACCTCGAACTGCCCCGACCTCTCAGCGAGGAGTTCCCCGCATGCGCGGGGGTGATCCCCCGGGGTGGACGGCGGCGACGGCGCGCAGGTCGAGTTCCCCGCATGCGCGGGGGTGATCCACAACTGGAAGCCATCGCGCGCAACAACGCCCGGAGTTCCCCGCATGCGCGGGGGTGATCCGCCACCGTCAGCTACGACACCGTCTACGCGGTGGAGTTCCCCGCATGCGCGGGGGTGATCCGATGAACGTCGGCGTCGAGGTCGGTGTGTCGCGGAGTTCCCCGCATGCGCGGGGGTGATCCCTGTTGATGGATCGAGTAGCGCTGGACTCGACGGAGTTCCCCGCATGCGCGGGGGTGATCCCATCAGCGAGGCACAGAAGACGCGCCTGCGTGAGAGTTCCCCGCATGCGCGGGGGTGATCCCCATCGGCGTTCACGAACGACGAATCGTCGGCAGAGTTCCCCGCATGCGCGGGGGTGATCCCTCTTTGGCGGCGTCTTCTTCGAGGTTGCCGGTGAGTTCCCCGCATGCGCGGGGGTGATCCCCCGGGGTTTGCCCAAACTGAGATGGGCTGCACGAGTTCCCCGCATGCGCGGGGGTGATCCCCATGTCCGCCGACTTGAAGTACGGTGACCCTCGAGTTCCCCGCATGCGCGGGGGTGATCCCCACAATGCGGCCATTCCGTGGGGCATGCGGCAGAGTTCCCCGCATGCGCGGGGGTGATCCCATACGTCCATTTGGCGAGGCTCTGCGCGTCGTAGAGTTCCCCGCATGCGCGGGGGTGATCCCGATTCCCAGTGGGAGAACGACGACCTGATGAAGAGTTCCCCGCATGCGCGGGGGTGATCCCGTCGAGAAGGTGGGCGGCAAGCTGCTCGTCGAGAGTTCCCCGCATGCGCGGGGGTGATCCCGACAAGGTTCATCTATGAGGGTGAACGCGTCGGAGTTCCCCGCATGCGCGGGGGTGATCCGTCTGCGAACGTCGAGCCCAGCGCCCACGACCCGAGTTCCCCGCATGCGCGGGGGTGATCCGTCGACGAACGCGATCGGTGACCCGTCGACCTCGAGTTCCCCGCATGCGCGGGGGTGATCCCACCCAGACGGAACAGAGCGACCATGCCGTGCAGAGTTCCCCGCATGCGCGGGGGTGATCCGCCCCCACCGGTGATGGTGAGGGCCAGAAGCTCGAGTTCCCCGCATGCGCGGGGGTGATCCAGCGGCGAGGTCAAGCTCGCGTCCCCACGCTCTGAGTTCCCCGCATGCGCGGGGGTGATCCCGCCACCATCGTCTACCCCCTACACGCCTGTGAGAGTTCCCCGCATGCGCGGGGGTGATCCCCTGCAGGCGAACATCAACGCGCTTTCGGGCAGGAGTTCCCCGCATGCGCGGGGGTGATCCCGCCACCATCGTCTACCCCCTACACGCCTGTGAGAGTTCCCCGCATGCGCGGGGGTGATCCCCTGCAGGCGAACATCAACGCGCTTTCGGGCAGGAGTTCCCCGCATGCGCGGGGGTGATCCCGGCTCGACGATCGCGCCCTTCGCCCCGACACCGAGTTCCCCGCATGCGCGGGGGTGATCCGCGCCGCGACGTTCTATCGCGAGTACCAGGGCAGAGTCCCCCGCATGCGCGGGGGTGATCCGTCTTCGTCTTTCCAAAGTGTGATGCCCTTAGCGAGTTCCCCGCATGCGCGGGGGTGATCCTCCCACCGTGTCAGCAGGCACCGCCCGCGCCGTGAGTTCCCCGCATGCGCGGGGGTGATCCCCAGCGGCTGGCTAGACACAGCGAGCGGCTGGAGAGTTCCCCGCATGCGCGGGGGTGATCCGGTTTCCTGCGTGGTGGCCGAGTCCTGGTCCGGGAGTTCCCCGCATGCGCGGGGGTGATCCCTCAAGACCCTGCGAGAACACCTCGGGCTCTCCGAGTTCCCCGCATGCGCGGGGGTGATCCCCAGGGCACGGCAGACGTGTGGTGTCGGTTCGTGAGTTCCCCGCATGCGCGGGGGTGATCCCTGGAGTAGACCCTCTGAATGGTGCATGACCGCGAGTTCCCCGCATGCGCGGGGGTGATCCGCGGCGCTCTGCCGCCGTGTGCCCGAAGCCCTGGAGTTCCCCGCATGCGCGGGGGTGATCCCCGCCGGCCGACCAGGGCCGGGTCAGAGCGGGAGAGTTCCCCGCATGCGCGGGGGTGATCCCGTCGTGCCCACAGCCCCGACCGCGACGAACCCGAGTTCCCCGCATGCGCGGGGGTGATCCCTATGGCGACAACAACGCCGGGTTCGTCGCGGTGAGTTCCCCGCATGCGCGGGGGTGATCCCTGCGCTCACTGTCACTATGTCACCCGCCTGCAGGAGTTCCCCGCATGCGCGGGGGTGATCCGTCCCGCTCAGCATGACACTCGATCACCTCTGCGAGTTCCCCGCATGCGCGGGGGTGATCCCGCGTCTACCAGCAGGTCACGTACCTTCTCCGGGAGTTCCCCGCATGCGCGGGGGTGATCCCGCCTGGGCTTTCGCCTGTGTGGCTGGTCCTGCGAGTTCCCCGCATGCGCGGGGGTGATCCCTGCATCTTCGGCACCGCTGACACTGAGATGATGAGTTCCCCGCATGCGCGGGGGTGATCCTCCGGTGACGCCTTGGTCGAGGAATTGTCTGACGAGTTCCCCGCATGCGCGGGGGTGATCCCGGGCTTCAACCGATGTTGAGTCCGACGAACGCGAGTTCCCCGCATGCGCGGGGGTGATCCGCTGCAGGTCGACACGGCCATGCTAGTCGCGTTGAGTTCCCCGCATGCGCGGGGGTGATCCCGTGTCATCACGATCGACGACACGGACCGGCTGGAGTTCCCCGCATGCGCGGGGGTGGTCCGCGTGCCGTTCCTCTGAACGAAGCAAGGTCGACGAGTTCCCCGCATGCGCGGGGGTGATCCGTGACCGTGGAATACCGGAGCAGCCGAGCGCAGGAGTTCCCCGCATGCGCGGGGGGGATCCCGCCGCCGCACACACCCCACACCCCGCCCAACCGAGTTCCCCGCATGTGCGGCGGTGACCCTCAAACATCACTTGCCCCCCGTGTGCGCGAGGTGAACCCGTGATGAGTCTGTCTGGCGAAATAGGCGCCGTGATACATCGATGATGACGTGACTCATCGGCTTGCTACTAGGTGCTGCTGGTCACAATCTCCATGACTCGGCGACGTTCCCGTGACTGCATCATTCAATGTGCCTTCGGAGGGCAACTGGCTGGTGAACGCTCCCCGTGGCGACGCAACGACCCTACTCGGGCACGACCCCGAGTTCGCGCACTTTGGCTTCGAGCTCGGCATTCGACGGCTCGACCTGGTGGGTGCCGTCGGCGAAGGCGATGACGGGGATGTTGGTGCGGCCACTGATGCGTTTCGCGTCTTCGGCTCGCTCCGGAGTTGCGACGAGGTCGACATAGTCGTAGGTCACGTGAAGGTCATCGAGCAAAGCCTTGGCCCGTCTGCAGTCACCGCACCAGGCGGCACCGAAGAAGGTGATGGGAGATGTGGATGCGGATGTCTCGGAACTCATGGGATCACTTTAGCTCTGTGACCGGTCTGCGCGGAGCCGCCTGTGCTGCCACAGCCACTGAGATCCCCTAGGCGACGAATTGTGCTTCCCGCTGCAGGTTTGATGCCGGAGCTGAGAGCCTCTGAGGCGACCCCCAGCGGTCGCGATAGTTCCGCATCCGTGTCCATGACATCCCTGTCATCGGTGACGACTTGCCTGCGAATGTTTCACGTGAAACGTCACGTTTGGGTGAGTGGTGAATTCGTGCGTCGGATGCGGATGCGGTCGCCGTGCAGGCAGCTGAGCAACGAAAGGACGAAAGGTCGGAGTGGCCTGCACCATCTGTGATCGGAACAGTGCACCAGCACGTTGTCAGAGGGCTTCGGTACAATGTGCGCAACCGCGGTCCGCAGCGTCTCGGCGCGCGAGGCCAGTCATCACCGAAGCCTGAAGGGCAAGTGATCCCATGGGAATCATCGTTCTCGCCGTCGTCATCGTCATCCTGATTCTGCTCGCCTTCGGCACGTTCTTCACCGTGCAGACGCAGACCAACACCATCATCGAACGGTTCGGCCGTTTCGTGCGAATCGCACAACCGGGTCTGAACGTCAAGATCCCACTCATCGAGAAGAAGGCAGGCGTGGTCTCGTTGCGTGTGCAGCAGCTCGACCTGCAGGTCGAGACCAAGACCAAAGACAACGTGTTCGTGCTCGTGCTGGTGTCGGTGCAGTACGCGGTGCTGCCTCAGCGGGTCGCCGACGCGTGGTACCGCCTCGATGATCCCGAGGCTCAGATCAAGAGCTACGTCTTCGACGCGGTGCGGGCCACTGTGCCGAACCTGCAGCTCGACGAGGCGTTCGAGCGCAAAGACGACATCGCGCAGACCGTGGGTGCGGCGCTCGCCGGCGAAATGGGGGAGTTCGGCTACCAGATCATCAAGACGCTGGTCACCGACATCAATCCCGACGCCAGCGTGAAGTCGGCAATGAACCGCATCAACGCCGCTCAGCGCGAACGCGTCGCCGCGCAGGATCTCGCCGAGGCCGATCGCATCCGCGTGGTCACCGAGGCGCGAGCCGAGGCCGAAGCGAAGCAGCTGCAGGGCGAGGGCATCGCGAATCAGCGCAAGGCGATCATCGACGGTCTGCATGCGTCGATCGCCGAGCTGCGACATGAGGGCATCGAAGAGTCTGACGTCATCAACCTGATTCTGCTGACGCAGTACTTCGACACGCTGACCACACTCGGCCGCAACGGCGCGACGACCGTGCTGCTGCCCGGTACCCCCGGCGGAGTCTCGCAGCTTGGCGACGAGATTCGCACCGCACTGCTGACGCAGGATGCCGTGCGCGAGGGGCAGACAGAGCAGCGCGTCGCGCAGAGCCTGGACGAGGCCCGCAATCGTGCGGCCGCCCAGCGAGGCACCCATCGCGACGATCAGTCTGGCGCGGAGCGCGGTGCTCAGCGTGGCAGCGCACGCCGTGACGGCAACTCGGGCGGCGGCTCGAGTGCGGGCGGCACCGGTGAGCCGACAGGTCGCTGATGACGCCCAGCACCGAGCATCGAGATGTCGTGGGGGCAGGTGAGACGGGCGTGACGAGAAAGGCCGCAGAGATGGCAGAGACCGCAACAAACAGCATCCGCGTTGACCTCCCGGTCGCGATCGTCACCGGAGCCACCGGAGGCATGGGGAGGCTCATCGTCGCTGACTTGGCCCGCGACCATCGTGTGATCGCGGTCGGGCGCGACCAGAGCATCCTGCGGCAGCTTGCTCACGAGCACGGGGCCGAGCCGTTTGCCGCTGACCTTGCCGCCGTCTTCGACGCGCGAGTCGCAGCCGAGATGCGTGATGTCGCAGACGGCGCGGCTGGCCGGGAGTCCAGCGGCACATCAGACCGAGCCGATGACGTGGCCAGCGCCGAGGCGAACGGCAGCGGCAGCGGCACCGACAGCATGAGAGGCGAACGCGACGCGATCGCTGAGCTGGCGACCGTCGTCGATCGGGTGGATGTCGTCGTGCATGCCGCAGCCATTGCGCGCCGCAACTCGGTGGCTGACGCGCCGGCCGCAGAGTGGCAGCGGCACTTCTCGCTGAACGTCGGCGCACCGGCGGCGCTCACTGCGGCACTGCTGCCGAAGCTCAGGGCGAGTCACGGTATCGCGGTGTTCATCAACTCGGGGGCAGGGTCGAATCCGCAGCCGGGCAATGCCGTCTATGCCATGTCGAAGCACGCGCTCTTCGGCGTCGTCGACTCGCTGCGCAAAGAAGAGGCCAACGCCGGGGTGCGTGTGACCACGGTGAGCCCGGGCCCGACCGATACGCCGATGCTGCACGAGATGAATCGTGGTGGCACAGGTAGTGCGGGTGCTGAGACCCGTGCAGCAGAGAAAGCGCCGAAGCCGGTCTACGAGATCATCGATCCGGCAGAGATTGCTCGTGCTGTGCGTTTCGTCGTCGATGCCGGGCCATCTACTCAGATCACCAATGTCGACGTGCGCCCGCGCATCGAGCTCGGTGACCGCACGCTCGACGCCTTCGACGCCTGAGCCGTTTCATTGGTCTGTGTGTCTGTGTGTCTGTGGGGTCTGCGCCGTCGGATGGGCTGATCAGGGGCCAGCCTGTGCGCACATCGGCGTCGAGACATGGCAAATGTCGTCGTAGCTCATCGAGACATGCCAAGTTCCATGTTTGGATGCGGTGACCGAGCATTTGCCATGGCTCGATGGAGGCTGGCGGCGGGAACGGTGTTAGCGGCAGCGGGAATCGGGAACAGCGCTGGCGGCAGCGGGAACCGGGAACAGTGC
This sequence comes from Pseudoclavibacter sp. CFCC 13611, assembly GCF_008831225.1. Classification (NCBI taxonomy): domain Bacteria; kingdom Bacillati; phylum Actinomycetota; class Actinomycetes; order Micrococcales; family Microbacteriaceae; genus Pseudoclavibacter; species Pseudoclavibacter sp. CFCC 13611. Next base: position 421,890 of record NZ_WBKE01000003.1, read on the forward strand.
TGGCGGCGGCGAAACGATGCAGGGCAGTCTTGCCCTGAGCCCTGAGCCCTGAGCCCCCGACCCGCAGCCCCGCAGCCCCTACAGCCCCTGTGCCACCAGACTGCGAGCCACGCGATCGGTCTCGCGCAGCATCGTCGGATCGGTGCCGGGCATCGGGCTGATCACCGCGTCGCCGAGCAGCTCGTTGAGCGGGATGCCCGCCACGTGCACCCGCGCATCGAGTTCGCCGTCGGCATGCACGACCAAGCCCGTCGCCACATCGATATCGGGGGCGATGCCTTCAAGACGAGTGCCGTCGGCGCGGCGCAGCTCATGCGGGCGCACGCGAGCATCCGCACGCAGGCTCGAGAGCAGCGGGTCTGCCGAGATGCGCACGTCGGGGGAGTGCATCCACGCGTCGATCAGCGTGCGGGCGCGAAGAGGCGTGCCGCCGGTGGTGGGCGAGCGCAGCTCGAACGCGGGCCCCTGCGAGTCGCCTCCTTCGTCGATCGTCAGTGTGGGGTGCGCCCCGACGAAGTGCACCAGACCGGCGTCGATCAGCGCGAGCAGCTGACGGCTGCGGAACGCGGGCGGCCCCGATCCGATCATGCCGCCGAAGCTCATCAGGTCGTGGTAGCGGCCGCAGCGCGACTCCCAAGTGAAGCGCCCACCGCGACCGAGCACCGACGAGGGCTTGCGTGCGGCGCTGAACGCCCAAAGGCCCGCCTTGATCGGGCTGTCCAGGCCGAGTTCGGCCTCGTGCAGGTCGCCGACCAGACGATTGCCGATCAGCTGCGTGAGCGCTTCGACGGCGGATGCGACATCGTGCCTGTCGGCGGAGGACGCCTCGGTCTGTGGTGCGTTGGCCTGTGGTGCAGTGTCGATGCCTGCCAGGGGAGCGATCAGGCGATCCGGATGGAACCGGTCGTCTTCGTTCGGAATCACCGGCGCCAGCGCAGCGTCGAGCGCGGCGAACTCGGCCGGGGTGGTGTCGATCAGGTGGACGATCTCGGTGAGGTCGACGAGCAGAGCCTGCGGGCGCACCCGCGCCAGCGTGCGGGCGTGCGCCTCATAGGCGTCGCGCACGATCGCGGGCCACACCTCGGCGTCGAAGTCGATGCTGCCGACGAGACGGCCGGTCTGGGCCTCGGCCGCCGCCTCGTTCTCGAGCCGACGGACGACCGCGCCGAGCCGATGCAGGTCGGCCTTCGGCGGCAGCGAGTGGTACTCCGACTTCGGCAGGAACGGATACCCGCGCGTCGACGAGACGAGCAGCTTCGGCTCGCGGCCGCCGGCCACGTAGGTGAGCCCCGACCGCGTCTCGGGGGTCACCTCGAACCGCCCGCCCCGCTCGATTGTGAGCAGCGCCATCGCGTCGAAGAACCCCATGCCCGTGCCGCGCACGAGGGCGGTCTCGCCGCCGGGCACGTTCTCGAGCGGCTGGTCGATCGGGTTGTCCGGGGCGATCCAGACCAGCTCCGGGTGCCAGTGCGTCGCCAGGCGCAGGGCCTCTTCCTCGACGGTGGGCGCGTTGCGCAGCCAGCCGCCCGAGATCACGGTCGCCGTGGCGCGGATGCGCTCGCCGTCGCTGAGCGTGAGGATGTCGGCGTCATCGCCGGCGATTTCACCGATGCCGGCCGCTTCGGCCCCTGCAGCGGCGAGACCGACGACGCGAGCATGGTGGCGGTGCACCTGTACGTTGTCGGGCAGCCAGGCGAGGGCGACGTCCAGGCACCAGCGGATGTACTCGCCATAGAGCGCACGCGTCGGGTTCGACTCGGGGCGTGTGCGGGCCATCTCGTCGAGCACCGGCGACAGCGCGGTCAGATCGGCCGGATGCTCCACCCAGACGCGTCGATGCGCTTCAGAAATCTGTGCGAGCTGCTCACCGTGCAGCGCATGCGTCGGATGCGGTGCGTGCGCCGTGCCCGTGTCGCTCGCATCGTGTTCGTGTGCGGCGAACCCGGCCGCAGCATCCGCCGAGACGAAGGGGTCGGCCGAGGTGGCATCCCCGGTCGCCGCGATGCCCGCACGGCGTGCGGCGTCGAGCGCGAGCAGCACCCATTCGTACATCGTGGGCCCCTCGCGAACCGGCCCCTCGACGGTCGCGCCGGGCTCGGTGAAGAGCGTTACGGCACCTGCGAGCGTGTTCATGCACAGTGTGCGCGTCTGATCGGTGCGCCAGATGCGACCGGCGCCCAGCTGCTGATCGTCGACGAGGTGCAGATCGATCGGGGCTGGGGTGTCTGCCGGGTGTGCGCTCTGCGCGACGCTGATGGCGGCACCCAGACGCTCGATCAGCGAGACGCCGCGAGGGCCGACGCCGACGACGGCGATGGATGCGCGAGAGGCGGAGGCCGGGCGAGTCTCGGCCGCGCGTGAAGAGAGGAGGGGATTCGTGGTGTGCACTGAAGAACCTTACGTACGCGTCGAAACCCAGTGTCGCACTGTTTCAGTTTGTGACGTGAAAGGTGGCGCGATCGAACGCTGTCGGGTGAACTATGTCAGTTCCCCCGATATCGAAGGAGTCACCATGCGCACCTCTCGTCTGCGTCGCGCACTGCTCGCATCAGCTGCAGTCGCCGCTTCTGTCTCACTGCTCGCCGGATGCTCGTCGGGTGGCTCTGGGACCTCTCAGCAAGCCGGTGACCCGAAGACCGGTGGCACACTGACCTATCTCGAGCCGCAGACGTTCACGGGTCTCTACCCACCCGCGGCCGGCTTCTACCCCAACGGCGGCATCGTCAACAACATCACTGACCGTCTGCTCTATCAGGATCCCCAGACGCTCGAGCTGAAGCCGTGGATCGCCACGGATCTTCCCGAAATCAACGCCGACGCCACCGAGTACACGTTCAAACTGCGCGAGGGCGTGACCTACTCCGACGGCACTCCGCTCGATGCCGCGAACGTGGTGAAGAACTTCGATCTGTTCGGTAAGGGCGACAAGACGCGCAAACTGACGGCGTCAGAGCAGATCAACAACTACGACCATGGTGAGGTCGTCGACGATCACACGGTCAAGTTCCACTTCACCGCGCCGGCTCCCGGTTTCGAACAGGCGACATCGACGCTGAACGCGGGTCTGCTCGCCAACGCCACACTCGACAAATCGAATGAGGATTTCGGCCCTGGTCACGCCACCGACATCATCACATCGGGCCCCTTCGTGGTCGCAGACGAGCAAGTGGGCACCCAGCTCACGCTGAAGGCTCGCGACGACTACAACTGGGCCCCGCCGTCAGCAGAGCACCAGGGTCGCCCATACCTCGACCAGATCAACTTCGTGCTCGCCGGTGAAGACAGCGTGCGCGTCGGCTCGGTCGTCGCAGGCCAGGCCGACGTCGCCCGCCAGATCGAAGCCCCCGACGAGGCCCAGATCACCGGCGCTGGACTGCAGCTCGTTGCCGCCAGCACGAACGGAGTCAACAACGGTCTGAACTTCCGCTTCCGCGACTCTCGTCTGAGCGACATTCGCGTGCGCCAGGCGATCATCGCCGGCATCGACCGTCAGAACATCGTTGATTCGCTGTTCACCGGTTCGTACCCGCTGGCGACCTCGTCGCTGGCGAAGAGCGCTGCCGGATACAAAGACCAGTCGTCGAACTACGTGTACGACCAGGACAAGGCGAAGCAGCTGCTCGACGAGGCCGGTTGGGCGCCGGGGGCCGACGGCATTCGTCAGAAAGACGGCCAGCGCCTGTCTCTGACGTTCAATGAGGCGCTGCCGCAGCCGCGCTCGAAAGAGGTCGTCACCAAGATTCAGGAGCAGCTCAAGCAGATCGGCATCGAGGTTGAGCTCTATCAGGGCGATCAGGCTGCGCAGACCGCTGCATCGCTCGATCAGGACACCGTGCAGGTGTACCACTCAATGGTCGGTCGTGCCGACTACGACGTGATCAAGAGCCAGTTCGCCGGCGACAACCGCAACACGCTGCTGAACCTGAACAAGACTGACGGCAGCTACGGCGACGCGCACCTGGAGCAGCTGCTGCAGGACGTCGCGTCGAAGCCCACCGCTCCGGAGCGCGAGGCCGCCAGCCAGGCGGTGCAGGACTACCTCAGCGAGCAGGCCTACGTGCTGCCCATCTTCGAAGAGCCGCAGGTCTTCGGCCTGCAGTCGTACGTGCAGGGCTTCAAGACCGAGGCCGTGGGCCGACCGGACTTCTACAGCACCTGGCTGAACAAGTAGAGCTGAACACAGACAAGTGGTGAATCGCCTCAGATGAGTTACATTCTGCGTCGTGCCGGGCAGGCGCTGCTGGTGCTGCTGGCCGCATACACCGTGGCCTTCGTGCTGCTAGCCGCCCTGCCCGGAGACGCCGTAGTGGCCCGCTACGCCAGCCCCGAACTCGGGCTCTCGCCCGAACAGCTGGCTGACATCCGCGGGTCGTACGGTGCCGATCAGCCGGTCTGGCTGCGCTATCTGATCTCGCTCGGCGGGTTTCTGACCGGTCAGCTCGGCTACTCGGTGCAGACCGGGTCGGCGGTGACGACGATGCTCTCAGAGGCCCTGCCCTCGACGCTGCTGCTCGCGCTGTTGGGCTTCGCGCTCGCCGTGCTGCTGGCCGTGACGATCGCCTTCACCTCGACGTTCGGAGCGTTCGCCTGGTTGCGCCGCATCTTTCGCACGCTGCCGCCGCTGTTCGTCTCGGTGCCGGTGTTCTGGATCGGCATCATCCTCATCCAGGTGCTCTCGTTCCAGCTCAAGCTGATTCCGCTGATCGGCGCAAGCGGCCCGCAGTCGCTGGTGATGCCGGTGCTCACCCTGTCGATTCCGATCGCCGCCCCGCTCGCGCAGGTGCTCATTCGCAGCATCGACGAGGTCAGGGTGCAGCCCTTCGTCACTGTGGTGCGCGCTCGCGGCGCGAGCACCAGCTGGGTGCTCTGGCGCAATGTCGCGAAGAACGCGCTGCTGCCGACCATGACCATCGCAGGCCTGCTCTTCGGCGAGCTGATCGGCGGCGCGGTCGTCACCGAGACCGTCTTCGGTCGCGCCGGCATCGGCCAGATCACCGCACAGGCAGTCGCCAACCGAGACACTCCGGTGCTGATGGCCGTGGTCATCATCTCGGCAGCCGTGTTCGTGATCATCAACCTGATCGTCGATCTGCTCTACCCGGTCTTCGACGCTCGTCTGCGCAAGGAGGTGCGGTCATGAAACGCATCTGGCGCACACCCACAGTGCTGCTCTCGCTGCTGGTGCTGTTCATCGCGGTGCTCTGGGCCGTCATGCCGGGTCTCTTCGCCCCCGGTGACCCGACCGTGGCATCCGGCGTCTCGCTGCAGGCCCCCAGCGCCCAGCACTGGTTCGGCACCGATCAGACCGGCCGCGATCTCTATACGCGCGTCGTGCACGGCGCCGTGCAGTCGCTCAGCGGTGCGCTGATCGCCGTGCTGGTCGGCCTCGTCGTCGGCAGCCTGATCGGTCTGTTCGCGGGTGCCCGCGGCGGGGCGGTGGATGCCGTGCTCATGCGCATCGTCGACGTGCTGCTGTCGATTCCGGGTCTGCTGCTGTCGCTCAGCGTGATCATTCTGCTGGGCTTCGGCACGACCAACGCCGCCATCGCGGTGGGCGTCACCTCGGTGGCCACGTTCGCACGGCTGGCGCGCTCGCGGGTGATGCAGGTGCGTGCGAGCGAGTACGTCGAGGCGGCCTACGGCAGCGGCGGCACCTTCGGCACCGTGCTGCTCAGGCACATTCTGCCCAACTCGCTGGCCCCGGTGCTGGCTCTCGCGGCGCTGCAGTTCGGCAGCGCGATTCTGCAGATCTCGACTCTGGGCTTTCTGGGCTATGGCGCTCCGCCGCCCACGCCTGAGTGGGGGCTGCTGATCGCCGAGGGGCGCAACTACGTGGCCACCGCCTGGTGGCTCACCGTGCTGCCGGGCATCGTCGTGCTGCTGGTCGTGCTGGCCACCAACCGACTGAGCCAGGCCATTCAGAAGGGAGCGGATCAATGAGCGACCTGCTGAACATCTCTGACCTCGCGGTGCGCTACCGCACTCGCAGCGGACACATCGACGCCCTGCACGGCATCGACCTCAGCGTGCGCGCCGGTGAGGTGACCGCCGTCGTCGGCGAGTCAGGCTCGGGCAAGTCGACCACGGCGCAGGCCGTGATGGGCCTGCTGCCGACGAACGCCGAGCTGGTGCGCGGCACCATCACTCTGGGCCCCGACCTGCGCGTGGGCGATCAGGTGAGCATGGACAGACCCGAAGACGGTGCCGCGGTGCGTGCGACGTCGTCGGTGCTCTCCGACCTCGGGCCGCGCGAATGGCGTGCGGTGCGCGGGCGTCAGATCGGCCTGATTCCGCAGGATCCGAACAACTCGCTCAACCCCGTCAAGCGCATCGGCGAGACGGTGTCAGAGGCCCTGCGCATCCACCGCTGGAAGGATCGGGACGCCCGAAACCGGCGCGTGTTCGAGCTGCTTGAGCGCGTCGGCATCGACCAGCCGGATCTGCGCGCGAGACAATACCCGCACGAGCTCAGCGGCGGCATGAAGCAGCGTGTGCTCATCGCCGCGGCCATCGCGCTGCAGCCGCGTCTGATCATCGCCGACGAGCCCACCAGCGCGCTCGATGTGACCGTGCAGCAGCGCATTCTCGATCTGCTCGACGAACTGCGTTCGCAGGACGGCACCGGCATCCTCTTCATCACTCATGATCTCGCCGTCGCCGGTGATCGTGCCGACCAGGTCGTGGTCATGCAGCACGGCGAAGTGCGCGAGCACGGTTCGGCGGTGCAGGTGCTCTCGAACCCTCAGCACGCCTACACCCGACAGCTGCTCGATGACGCGCCCTCGTTCGCGCACATCACCGAGGCCGTGCACTGGAAGCGTCCGGCTGTGACGTCGCCCGATTCCTCGGCGACCGCGGCGGCGGATGCTCCGCTGCTGCGCGTCGAACACCTGCGTCAAGAGTTCGGTGGCGGGCGTGGCAAGGAGCCCTTCGTCGCGGTCGACGACGTGTCGTTCGCCGTGCGGGCGGGCACCACGCATGCGCTCGTGGGGGAGTCCGGCTCGGGCAAGACCACGACGGGCCGCAGCATCGCCGGCTTCAACGCTCCGACCTCGGGCAGCATCCTCTTCGACGGATCTGACATTCTCGGGCTGGACCGCAAGGCGCGCCGACAGCTGCGCCGAGACATCCAGCTCGTCTATCAGAACCCGTACAGCTCGCTCGACCCGAAGCAGACGATCGGCGACATCATCGCCGAGCCGTTGGCCAACTTCGGCATCGGCGACAAAGCGTCGCGGCGGCGCAGCGCCGCCGAGCAGCTCGACCTGGTGGCGCTGCCTCAGGACGCCCTCGAACGCCGCCCGCGCGAGCTCAGCGGCGGCCAGCTGCAGCGCGTGGCCATCGCGCGTGCCTTAGTGCTGCAGCCGCGGCTTATCGTGCTCGATGAGGCGGTCTCAGCGCTCGACGTCACTGTGCAGGCGCAGATTCTGCGGCTGCTCTCGAAGCTGCAGCAGGAGCTTGCCCTGACCTATGTCTTCATCTCGCACGACCTCGCCGTCGTGCAGCAGATCTCAGACACGGTGAGCGTGCTCAGCCATGGCCGGCAGGTCGAGGCCGGTACCACGGAGCGCATCTTCGCGAATCCCGAGACCGAGTACACTCAGCAGCTCATCGCGGCGATCCCAGGACGTCGCCTGCCCTTCACGAAGAGTGTTTCACGTGAAACACTCGAGTGAGCATGGCTGCGTGACCGCTGTGACCCTGCCCGAGTGAGCCACGGCACAGCACGACCCAGCATCAGACCAGCGCACGACTTCGCCGCACCGGCACCGCAGCATCCCCGAGACAAGGAACGATCATGACTGAACCGAACGTCGACATCATCGACCAGCTGGCCGGCATCACGCCCGGCAGCGCTCTCGACGAGCTGCGCAGCCATCGGCAGCAGGCGCGCGAGAACGCTCAGCGCAGTTTCGCGGCTCTGCTCGAGCCCGAGCAGCCCGGCACGTTCGGCTACGACGAGCGCTATGCGGTAGCGACGCTGGTGGCTGGTCTGCACGGCTTCGACGAGGCCAGCAGCTTCTATCGCGATCTGCTCTCTGACGCGATCGAAGACGAGACCGCGGTCAAGCGGCTGTCGGGCATCATCGACGAGGTCGTGACGAACAACCGTGTGCAGGGGCCGTTCGGCATCTATCGCGAGCCGCAGCTGGCGAACGAGAATCGTCCCGGCCCCGACCTGCGTCTGACCGACGAGCAGCGCGATGCCCTCGGTGCGCGTCTGTCGACTGCTTTCCAGCTTGCGCAGATTCTGGTACTGCACCCGCGTGACTCGCGACCCGAGATGCTCGTGCCGCTCAGCGAGGCCGGATGGTCGACCACCGACCTGGTCAGTCTGGAGCAGCTCATCGCCTTTCTCGCGTTCCAGCTGCGCAGCGCATGGGGGCTGCGGGCGCTGGCCGGTACGGTTCCGGCTCCGGCATCCGCCATCGCGCCCGACGCGGCGCCGCCGGGGTCGGTTGCGACCGATGAGAACGCCGACGTGATCGCGCTCACCGACGAGGCGCACGCAGCAGCGGTGGATGCCACGGGCGAGCCCGCATCGCTGCCGGCTGACACGCTGGGCACGGTCGGTACGCCGGTGCACATCTATCCCGAGCTCGCTCGGCCGACGCACTTCGTGCAGCATTCGCTGGGCTGGGTGCCGTGGCTTGAGCCGCTCGCCGAAGACGAGCTCACTGATCGGCACCGCGAGGCGCTGGTGGAGGATCTGCGCGCGAAGAACCCGTACTTCCGGCTCTTGGTGCGTGACCCCGATGCCCTCGAGGCGCGCACGCTGACCGACATGGACATCTTCTTCAACGTCGACGACGGCATCGGCCGGGCCGAGCGCGAGCTCTCGGCGACGGTGACCTCGCGAGTGAACGGCTGTGTCTACTGCGCTTCGGTGCATTCGGCCCGGGCCAGTCACGAGTCGGAGGCCGCCGGGGCTTCACGCCAGGCCGACGTGCAGCGTCTGCTCGATCGAGGCGTGGGGGCCGGTGCGCTGAACGGGGGAGCTGCCACCGACCTGGGTGACGACCTCTGGAACGCCATCGAGCGCGCCTCGGCGGTGCTCACGCTCAGCCCGCTCGAGTTCGGCGAGGCCGATGTCGACGTGCTGCGCACGGCTGGTCTCGACGATCTGCAGGTGATCGACATCATCAACGGCGCTGCGTTCTTCAACTGGGCGAACCGGCTGATGCTCGGTCTCGGCGAGCCCGAGGTGCCGAAGCGCTTTCTCGACCAGCACCAGGCCTAGCGCGATGGCACCACGCGACTGCGCAGCGTGACTGTGTAGTGTGACGGCGCAGCGTGACTGTGCAGCGTGACTGTGCAGCGACATTTGTGGTTAGAGCGCTGGTTTGCCACGAATTTCGCTACACAGGTGCGGCGGCTGAGGCGGCTGGGGCGGCTGAGGCGGATGCGTGGCTGCGGTGGCTGGGGTGGCTGCAGTGGTCGCTCGGGTCTGGGCTGCTGCGTGGGGGCCGGCTGCAGAGGGGGCCGCAAGCGCGGCGAGTGGGGTGAAGGCGCGTGGCAGGAACACCCGGTCAGACGAGCGGAGTGGTGATTACCAGCACGGCTTCGACCGGGCCACTCACCGCGCGGTAGGTGTGCGGGCAATCGCTGACCCACTCCAGGTTCTGCCCCGCTGAGGCTTCGCGCTCCTCACCCTCACGACCCGCGCGCAGCATCCCGGTGAGCACCTGCACGTGTTCGACGACGCCGGGGCCGTGTGCAGGGGAGCGGCGAGAGGCCCCACTGTCGAGGTGCAGTCGGTACACCTCGATCGTGACCTGTGCGCTGCTGTCGCTGTCGACCCCGATGACGTCAGTGTCGAGCAGCCGCACCGAGACCCCCGGGCCCCCGACTGACGAGCCGGCTCGAGCATCCAGCAACAGGGCAAGCGGAGCTCCCAGCGCACCCGCGAGCGCATAGAGGGTCGCGAGCGTCGGGTTGCGCTGGCCGTTCTCCAGCTGCGAGAGGGAGGCCACTCCGACGCCGGACGCCTCGGCCAGCGCTCGCAGCGACATCGCGCGTTCGCTGCGCAGGCTGCGGATGCGTTCGCCGATTGCAGCGAGGTCTGGCAGAACGGCTGCCGCTGGTTCACGGCTCTGCGGCAATGCGCCACCTGACGCAGGAACCATGCGCGTCTGCGCCGCACGGCCCGGCGGAGGGGTCGTCGCACGGGAGGTCATGCTCGCAGTCTAGCGACGGCAGACACAGAGAGGTCACCTGTTGAAAGAGAGTGCGGCCTTGCCAAGGTCATGCTAATCTCTCACGGTTGTGCTTGTGCTTGTGCTTGCAGGCAACGCCCATGCGAGATCTCGAACCCCCGTAGAGAGCAGTCAAATGACGAAGACGTCTATCATCCCCGCACGTTCGCGTGCTCGAACGCTGACCTGTGCCGCGCTGGCGGTGGCGCTCGGCAGCGCAGTGCCCGCAAGTATGCCGCAGGCGGCATATGCTGCAGCAGCCGCCGTCGACGTGACACATGACGCGACGATTGTCGGGCAGGAGTCGACGGGCTTCGGCGCCACGATGTCGCAGGTTCGATGTGACGTCAACGGCAATGGCCGGCCAGACCTGGGCATCGGCAACTTCGCGATGTTCGGCTACGGCGACGCCGAGTCCAGTGCCGCGTACGTGCTGCTCGACGACACTGCGAGTGCTGCAGAGAGCGGCTCTTCGGTGACCGACCTCCGCCCCGTGCGCATCAACGACAGCGACTGGGGCACCGGATCGGATCTTCGCTGTGCCGGTGATGTCAATGCAGACGGCTATGACGATCTCGCCGTGGTGCGGCAGGGCAGGTCGCTCAGCATCGTCTTCGGAGCAGCAGATTTCGGCGACGTGGCACTCGATGATCTCGGCGAACGCGGACGAACGGTGACCGGATCGATCACGCGCGCGATTGGCGTCGGTGACGTCGATGGCGACGGGTTCGATGAAATCGGTGTCACTGACACGCGGGGCCGAATCACTGTGCTCAGCGCCGACGGCCTGCCGCAGACCAGTGCACTCGACGAGCTCGACGCCCCGGTGATCTCAGGCGATCCCGACAGCATCGATCTCGTCTCTGCGGTGTCAGCCGGTGATGCGAACGGCGACGGCCGTGACGATCTGCTGGTCGGGTCGGCCTCGTGGTCGATGCCTGGCGTGCAGAGTTTCGCGACGGGGGTGAACTGGGTGCTGACTGACGTTCGGCAGTCTGTGCAGGTGGGGGCAGGTGCGGTGCCCGGCTATCGGATCGAAGGGCCCAAGCGCGGCTATGACCTGTTGGGAGGATCGGCGGTCTCCATCGGCGACATCAACGCCGACGGCTTCGACGATGTGATGCTGGGCGGCGACTCCGACGCCCCGAAGACCGGCAGCGCCGTCGTCGTGCTCGGCTCAGACTCCGACGCCCCGGTCACGACCGACCCGGAAGCGACTGCGGGATTCAGCGTGCGCACGGCTGACGAATCGGGCGTTCAGACCCAACGCGGCTGGTGGCTCAACGGCATCGCCTCTGATGATCACTTCGGTCATGCAGTTGGCGCTGCACGCATGCAGAATCGGTCGATGCTGCTGGTCGGCGGTATGGATGGGTCACCCAGCGGAGATCTGGACGGCGCCGGATACGCGGTCGCGCTCGATTCGCACGCACTGGTGACGGGTGCCCTGCCGACTTCGACGACGGGTGTGCTGAATGCCGCCGATCTTGTGAACGCCGACGAGGCGGTCCCCGGGGCTGCGGTGATCATGGGCACCGGCGCGGGCGAGCACCTTGGGAGGTCGTTCGCCGACCTCACTGAGGACCCTGCCCGACAGAGCACTACGGTGCAGTTCGCAATCGGTGCCCCCGCGCTCTTCACCTGGGACGACACCAGGCCCTCGGTGCGCGTCGTGTCGCTCAAGGTCGAGTCTGCGGTCACGCCGGTCGACCCTACGCCGGTCGATCCGGAGCCCACAGACCCGGAGCCCACAGACCCGGAACCCACAGGCCCGGCTCCGACAGACCCGGCTCCCACGAATCCGGCACAGACGCCCGCGAACGATGTGGCCGAGGCGAGTCACGGCGGAGCACCGTCTGAGACGGCAGCCGAAACCTCAAACGATGCGTTGGCGCACACCGGCGGAAGCGGAGAGTGGGTGTGGCCCTGCCTCGGTGCAGCCGGCGTCGCGCTGACGATCGGACTCTGCGTCATGCTGCTGCGGCGTCGCGTCAGCGAGTAGCACCGGCTGTCGGCGCACCGCCTTCGCCAGTGCTGTGAGTATGCCAGAGCTGTCAGGTTGCCAGTGCTGGGAACTTGGCAGGGATGCGAGCTCGGCGGTGCTGCGAGGTTGGCCGGGCTGCGAGTTTGGCGGTGCGCCGACGTGGCGCTATGTTCCATATATGGAACAGTCCCACGCGGCCACACGAGAGGGCACAGGCTCAGGCAGCCTCCAGCCGATTCTCGCGGGCGTCACCACGGCTCTGGTCGGCTTCACCAGCTCGTCGGCCATCGTGATCGCCGGCCTGCGCGCCGTGGGCGCCGACCTCGATCAGGCGACCTCAGGTCTCGTCGCGCTCTGCCTTGTGCAGGGCCTCGGGATCATCTGGCTCGCGCTGCGACACCGCAGCCCGATCACCCTCGCCTGGTCGACGCCGGGCGCAGCTCTGCTTGCCGGCGCTGCAGGCTCGAGCCTCACCGGCGCATCCCCCAGTGCAGACCCCGCTGCATGGTCAGCGGCAGTCGGCGCCTTTCTCGTCGTCGCCGTACTGATTCTGCTCACCGGCCTCTGGCGCGGGCTCAGCGACCTCATCGCGCGCATTCCCGCGGCCCTCGCTCAGGCGATGCTCGCCGGCGTGCTGCTGCCGCTCTGCCTTGCCCCTGTGCACGCCCTGACCGTCTCGCCCCTTGCGGTCGCACCGGTGATCGTGGTGTGGCTGGTGCTGCTGAGACTCGCACCCAAGTGGGCCGTGCCCACCGCGTTCGCGCTTGCGCTGGCGATCGCCGTGGCCTTCGCGATGGGCGTCGGGCGTTCGGTGGATGCATCGGTCGCCCCCGCCTTCGCCCTCGCCTCGATGCTGCCCTCGGTGTCGCTCACCATGCCCAGCTTCACCCTCGGAGCAGTGCTCGGTATCGCGGCACCGCTCTACCTCGTCACGATGGTGTCGCAGAACGTGCCGGGCGTCGCCGTCATGCGTGCCAACGGATTCGATGTGCCGTGGCGCGAGAGCATGCTGGTGACCGGGGTGGCCACTGCCGTCGCCGCTCCGGCGGGAGGGCATGCCGTGAACCTGGCCGCGATCTCCGCAGCGCTGGCGGCGGGGCCCGATGCGCATCCGCTGAGAAGCCGCCGTTGGATCGCGGCCGTCACCTGTGGATGCAGCTATCTGGTGCTCGCTGCGACGGCGGGTGCGCTCACGACTCTCGTCGCCATTGCGCCTGAGGGGCTCATCGAGGCCGTTGCAGGTCTGGCTCTGATCGGGGCGTTCGGCGGGGCGCTCACGTCAGCGCTCAAAGCAGCCGGGCAGCAGACGCAGGCGATCGTCACGATGCTGGTGGCAGCCAGTGGCATTGTCGTGTTCGGTGTGGGCGCCGCGTTCTGGGCGCTCGTGGCCGGGTTGGTCGTGCACGCGCTGCTGGAGCGGCGTGGCACGCGTGTGACAGGTTCAGGCGTCAGCGTGCTCGCTCGGACGGCGTCGACGGCTGGTCAGCGCGATCGCGGCAATGGCGACCGCCCCGAGCGCGACGGCACCGATGCGCACCGCTGAGTGCAGCGCGACTTCCTGCTCTTCGGCGGCATCGCGTGTCGTGAACGATGCGGGGGAGAGCCGACCGGTCACGGTCTTGGAGATCAGGCTGCGCACGCGGGCGAAGCCCTGCTTGGCCATGCGCACAGCGCTTTCGGCAGACGTCGAGTCGCCGGCGAGCAGCAGCTGTGGTTCGCCGTGCCCGGTGACCGTATTCGGCAGCGCGTACACGGGGTTCCGGTCGTTCAGGCGCCTGAGCCAGTTCTCTGCGACGGTCTCATTGCCGTGTTCGGGGGCGCGATAGTAGCCGAGCACGGCATGTGACGTGCGCCGATAAACGAGTGGGGCAGTGGAGCCTGAGACGGCGGACTCGCCGGTGGAGGCGGAGACGCCCACGGCATCCATCGCGGGGTGTGACTGCAGCCAGTCGGTCGCCGACTCGAGCACGGTGGGTGCCCATGACGCGCTCTCTGGGTGCACGACGACGAGATCGCCGTGTGACGAACTCACGCCGACGTTGAGGGCGTCTGCCTCGTCGGCTCCGTGCGCGACGCCGATCACCCGAGCCTGCAGATTGGCGAGGTCAAGCTGATGCTCGAGCTCGGTCTGATTCGCAGAGGTCACGACGATGATCTCCATGGGGCGCAGCGTCTGCGCCTCGAGGTCTTTGAGCACGTGACGCAGCCGTGCAGCCTGCCCGCTTGCAGGCACGATCACTGAGACAGAAGCCATATACGTACGATACAGCGCTCGCGGGGTGGTTTTGACCAACAGCGCGTCAGTGAGCAGTGGACTCGTGCTACTGGTCTGATCAGTAACACACTTGGCTGTTGTCTGACACTGGCTGGTAACAAACGACCCCGACGATGGACTCATCACAACCGAGGAGTTGATCGCAAAGATGTCTGCTTCGACAACACATGACCCGGCCGCAGAACCCGGCGGCACCAGCCTGACCGGGCTTTCGGCTGCCGAACTGGTCGCCGCCTACAAAGAGGGCGATCTCGAGCCGCAGGCCGTCGTCTCGGCCAGCTTCGAGCTGATCGAGAAGAGCGAACCTGCGCTGCACGCCATATACGACAGCTTTCCCGAGGAGGCTCTTGAGGCAGCACAGGAATCGGCGAGACGCTGGGCCAGCGGCCACGCTCTCGGGCCGCTCGACGGCGTGCCCGTTACGCTGAAAGAGAATCAGAAGGTCAAAGGCCGCCCGACGCCATGGGGCTCGGCGGCCACGACCCCGGTTCCCGCTGAGTCGAACGCTCCCGTCATCGAACGGCTGCAGAGCGAAGGCGCCATCATTCTGGGGCGCACGACGATGCCAGAGCTCGGAATGCTCTCATCGGGCGTCTCGTCACTGCATGAGACGGTGCGCAATCCGTGGAATCTGGCCTGGAGCCCGGGAGGTTCGAGCAGCGGCGGCGGCGCTGCGGCGGCGATCGGCTACGCCCCGATCAACTTGGGGTCAGACATCGGCGGCTCGGTGCGACTGCCCGCATCTTGGTGCGGAGTCGCAGGCTTCAAACCCACGTTCGGTCGCATCGCGGTCGATCCGCCGTACTTCGGTCGGCACATCGGGCCGATGGGGCGCAGCGTCGCCGACCTCGCGTTGGCCACCGGTGCGCTCGCCGGCCCCGACGACCGTGACCCCTACAGTCTGCCGAAACAGCGCATCGACTGGGCCGATCTCACGTTCGACCCGGCAGGTCGACGCATCGGCCTCGTGCTCGACGTCGGCGACGGGGCTGCGGCCGACCCCGAGGTGCTGGATGTCGTGCGACAGGCGGCAGAGGTCTTCGAGCGGGCCGGGGCGACCATCGTCGAGATCCCTCCCTTCCTCGAGAGCGGAACGATCGACCTCATCGACCTCTTCTGGCGCATCGGTCACTGGAACGACTACTGCAGAATGGATCCCGAGCGCCGCAAGCTGCTGCTGCCGTTCATCGCCGAGTGGTGCCGTGGAGGCCACGGCATCAGCGGTGAGGATGCTCTGCGCTCGCATGATGCGCAGTTGGACGTCGCACGGCGCACGATCGCAGCGACTGCAGATGTGGACGTCATCCTCTCGCCGGTCTCACCCGGTGCGGCGTTCCCTGCAGAGTGGCCGATGCCGAGCAACGATGTGAACGATCCCATGTCGCATATCGGATTCTGCGTAACCTACAACATGTCAGGACAGCCGGCAGTCAGCGTCAACGGAGGATTCACTGAGGCCGGCAGCCCCGTCGGTGTGCAGATCGCTGCAGCCCGATATGAAGATCGTCTCGCTCTGGCGGCCGCGCACTTCTTCGAGAGTGAGCGGCCGGCGAGCGCCGTACGTCCCTGGCCGACACTCTCGGCCTGATCCACCTCCATGACCACCGATTCCGAGCTCTGCACAGTCGAACCGTAACCCCCTGCACAACCCTGAGGAGCAAGCATGTCAGTCAACAGATCACTTACTCTGCGCCGCATCGGCGCAGGTCTCGTCGCGACAGCAGTCGCCATCTCTCTCTCGGCCTGCTCGGCCGGGGGCAGCGGCTCTGGAGGCTCCGGCGCGGCCGATGACGCGGCCACCGTCACTGTGGGCATGGCCGCGTCACCGGCTGGCCTGGACTTCACCACCAGCGGCGGAGCGGCCATCTTCCAGGCGCTCGCGGGCAACGTCTATGAAGGCCTGGTCAAGCTGGACGACAGGGGTCAGATTCAGCCGCTGCTGGCAACAGACTGGAAGGTGAGCGACGACGGCCTGCGGTACTCGTTCACCCTGCGTGACGGGGTCAAATTCCACGACGGCACTGCATTCGATGCGGATGTGGTGAAGGCTTCGCTTGAGCGTGTGCCGCAGTGGAAGGCGAACACCCCGTCGAACCTTGCTGCGATCGACCACGTCGAAGTCGTCTCACCCACGCAGGCCGACGTGGTGCTGTCGAAGCCCGACTCAGATCTGCTGTTCTGGCTGACGACGGTGCTGGGCTCGATGATTGCGCCAAACTCGGTGGCGACCATGTCGACCACCGCGAACGGCACCGGCCCCTACACGTTCGTGTCGTACGAGCCCGGCGTCAAGATGAAGCTGAAGCGCAACGACAGCTACTGGGGCACGTCGGCGAAGAACGCCGAAGTCGACCTGGCCTACTACGCCGACGCCTCGGCCGCAGCGAACTCGCTGCGCACGGGTGAGACCGACGCGCTCTTCCAGGCCGAGGCATACGACCAGATCGATGCGCTGAAATCCGATTCGAAGTACACCGTGACCGAAGGGTCGACGCAATCGGTCGTCGTGATGCCGATGAACGAGGCGAACCCGGCGCTGAAGGATGTTCGCGTGCGCCAGGCGATCACACACGCGATCGACAAGGATGCCGTGCTCGCCGCAGCCACCAGCGGTCACGGCACCGTGCTCAACGGCCCGTCAGTGCCCACCGACGCCTGGTTCGAGGAGTTCGGCGAAGCCGGAAAGCACGATCCTGATCAGGCTGAGCAGCTGCTGCGAGAGGCCGGGGTGTCTGACTTGTCGCTGACCTTCACCGTTCCGAACCGCCCGTATGCGCAGGCAGCCGCTCAGGTCATCCAGTCGAACCTCTCGGAGGTCGGCATCAAGGTGAACCTCGAGGTGCAGGAGTTTCCCGCGGTCTGGGTCGAGAAGACGATGACCGGCAAGAACTACGACCTCACGGTGACCAACCACATCGAGGCGCACAACATGACGAACTTCGGCAACCCGAAGTACTACTGGTCATACGACAATGCCGACGTGCAGTCGGCGTTCGCAGAGGCGAAGGCAGCCACCGATGACTCGGCGAAGACGGCGGCCATGAAGAAGGCACAGCAGCAGATCGTCGACGACGCAGCGGCAGTGTGGCTGTACAACACACCGAACATCGTGGCCTCCAAGGCCTCGGTGACTGGTCTTCCCACGGATTACTACGGAGCGGGCATCGACTTCTCGCAGGTCACCGTCAGCAAGTAGGCCGCGCTCGGATGGTGGGCAGCCTGGGCCTGTGCGCCCGACTGCCCGCCATCCGGCAACCTGACCTCTCTGTCTCGGTCGGAAAGGACTGAACAACATGCTTGTGTCCCTGTCACGAAAAGTCCTGTCGTTCGTGGCGTCGGTGATCGTGGCGTCGGTCGTGGTGTTCCTGCTGCTCAGCGTCATGCCCGGTGATCCGGCCAGAGCGCAGCTGGGCACGGATGCCACCGAGGCCGATGTCGAGCGGCTGCAGCAGCAGCTCGGTCTCGATCGTCCACTGATCGTGCGCTACTTCGAGTGGATCGGCGGGTTTCTGCGCGGTGACCTCGGTACCTCATACGCGAGTCACACCGCCGTGGGCCCACAGATCTTCGAGGCTCTGCAGGTCTCTCTGATTCTTGTACTCTCGGGCATCATCGTCGCCCTGATCATCGCATTGCCACTCGGCACGCTGGCCGCAGTACGTCGCAAGCACATTGACGGGGCCTTCTACTCGGCGGTGAGTCAGGTGGGCATCTCGATTCCCAGCTTTCTGGCGGGCCTGATTCTGGTGACGGTCTTCGCCGTGATGCTCGGCTGGCTGCCCTCTGGCGGATGGTCGGCGCCGGGTGAGGATTTCGTCGGCTTTCTGCAGCATCTCATCCTTCCGGCGCTCGCACTCGGGCTGGTGCGCGGATCGATCCTCTCTCGATACATGCGCGGATCGGTTCTCGATGTGCTGCGAGAGGATTTCATGCGCACCGCGAGGGCGAAGGGACTCAAGCCCTGGCAGGCCATGCGCCGACATGGTCTGCGCAACGCGATCGTGCCGGTGATCACGGTCACCGGAGTCGAGTTTCCCGCGCTGATCATCGGGGCGGTCGTCATCGAGACGGTGTTCGTCGTCCCCGGCATGGGAAGCCTGCTTCTGCGCTCGGTGGCCAACCGAGATCTCATCCAGGTCCAGGGCATCGTGATGGTGATCGTCATGTTGGTGCTGCTGGTGAACCTAATCGTCGATGTCATCCACACGCTGGTTGACCCACGTCTGAGGAGTGTCGAATGAGTGTCAATACCGTAGCTCTCTCTCTGGCCGCGGTGCGCCGACAGAGTTCGCGGCTGAACGGCTCGCTGATCGTCGGTGCCATCCTGGTGGCGCTGATGGTGCTGCTCGCACTGGTCTCGCTGGTATGGACTCCGATGGATCCGCTGGCGACAGACCCCACCCATCGTCTGGAGGGGCCGAGCGCCGTTCATCTGCTCGGAACCGACGGTCTCGGCCGAGACATCGCCAGTCAGATCATGGCCGGCGCTCGACCGCCGCTGATGGTCGGGGCGGTGACGGTCTGCATCTCTCTCGTGCTGGGAGTGCCTTTCGGCATCACCTCGGCGATGTCAGGCAAACGTATCGGCGGCGTCATGATGCGGTGGAACGACATCGTTCAGGCATTCCCTCCGCTGCTGCTCGCCATCATTCTGGCCGCCGTGTTCGGCGGCAGCACGACAGTGGCCATGATCGCCCTGGGCATCGGTGCGGCACCGGGTGTCGCCCGGCTCGTGCGCTCCGGAACCCTGCAGGTGCTGAGTCGCGAATACTCGATGGCCGCTCGTGCTGCGGGTCGTGGCCCGATCTTCAGCGCCTTCCGGCACGTGCTGCCCAACATCCGGGGCATGCTCATCGTGCAGGCCTCGGTCGGATTCGCTGTGGCCATTCTGGCCGAGGCAGCGCTGTCATACCTTGGTGCGGGCACACCGGCACCGACACCTTCGTGGGGGCGCATGCTGCAGGAGGCTCAGAGCTTTCTCTACGTGCAGCCGCTCACTCTCGTCTGGCCCGGTCTCGCCATCGCGGTGACTGTGCTGGGCTTCAACCTGCTGGGCGATGGCCTGCGAGATCGTTTTGACCCGCGAATGGAGGCAACACGATGAACACCCTGTTGACGATAGACGGGCTGCGTGTCAACGCCGGTCGCAAAGAGCTGGTACACGGGCTGGATCTGACGATTCAGCGCGGCGAGCGCATCGGCCTGATCGGAGAGTCGGGATCAGGCAAGTCGCTGACCTGCCTGTCGATCATCGGGCTGCTGCCCGATCCGCTGACCTCGACTGGCACGATCGCGCTTGACGGCGTCGGAGACCTGTCGCAGCTGGACGAGGGGGAGTGGTCGAAGGTGCGTGGAGATCGTCTCTCGATGGTCTTTCAGGAGCCCATGACTGCGCTCAACCCGCTGATGAAAGTCGGCGATCAGGTCGCCGAGATCATCGGCCTCCACTCGTCTCTGCCACGCACGGCGTGCAGAAGCCGAGCGGTCGAGCTTCTCGACGAGGTGCAGCTGCCAGACCCTGCGCGCGCCGCGACCGCGTTCCCTCACGAGCTGTCAGGAGGGCAGCGCCAGCGCGTGATGCTGGCGATGGCGATGGCAAATCGCCCCGATCTGCTTCTGGCCGACGAGCCGACGACGGCGCTCGATGCGACGGTGCAGGCACAGGTGCTGGAGCTGATGCGTCGACAGGTGCGGCAGCATGACGCCTCGCTGCTGTTCATCACTCACGACTTGGGCGTCGTTGCGTCGCTTTGCGATCGCGTCGTCATCATGCAGCGAGGAGACGTCGTCGAGACCGGGCCGATCGATCGGGTGTTCACCCAGCCGCAGCATCACTACACGCGCGCGCTGCTGGCGGCGTCACAGCTGCGCACACGTGCAGACGGGCGTCTCGCCACAGTGGTCGATCTCTCGCAGGCTCGTGACCGCGCCGCCCAGGTGCCGGCCGCTGTCAGAGATTCGAGCACGACCAGGCCACAGCTGACACCGGCCGCACACACCTGGCTCGAGCCCTCTGGCGAAGCGGCTGCCGACAAGGTCTTTAATGCCGTTGCCGCATCAGAGCCCGAGCCGATTCTGCGGGTGCGCGATCTGGTGAAGACCTATCGAACCTCGAGCGGCCCTCTGGGGCGCAAACGAACGGTTGAAGCGCTGCGCGGCATCTCTTTCGATGTGCGGCGAGGCGAGCGGTTCGGCATCGTCGGTGAGTCGGGCTGTGGCAAGTCGACGCTGCTGCGTCTGCTCACGGGGCTCGACAATGCCACGTCTGGCGAGGTGTCGATTCTGGGCAATCAGATCGAATCGACGAGAGAGTCACGTCTGCGATGGCTGCGTGAGTCGGTGCAGATCGTCTTTCAAGACCCAATGGGGTCGCTCGATCCCAAGATGCGCGTGCTCGACATCGTCTCAGAGGGTCTGCGCGGAGTCTCGACCGAGGAGCGCCGCGAGCGGGTCGTCGCCCTGCTGAAACGGGTGGGGCTTGCCGCAGAGGCGGCTGATCGCTTTCCGCATCAGTTCTCAGGCGGTCAGCGACAGCGCATCGCCATAGCTCGGGCCCTGATCATGAAGCCGAAGGTGCTGATCGCCGATGAGGCGGTATCGGCGTTGGATGTGTCGGTGCGGGCCGAGGTGCTGAACCTGCTCGACGAGTTGGTGCACGAAGAGAACCTGACCATGGTCTTCGTGTCGCATGATCTGCATGTCGTGCGCCACTCGTGTGAGACGGTTGCCGTGATGCGAGCGGGGCAGATCGTCGAGGCTGGCCCCGTCGACGCCGTGTTCGACGCACCGAAGCATGACTACACAGAGCGTCTGCTGGAGGCCATTCCGAGCCTGGATCGCGCCGCCAGCTGAGGTCGGGTGCCTTCGTCGTCGAACGCGTAGAATACTGGTCGGGCCAGCTCTGGCTGCTGTTCTCTCACTCTGCCATGTCACCGGAAGAGAGCTGCAGCGCCACAGGTGCCCACGCCGGCTGGGAGGCCGCACCGATGTGAGGAGACAGCATGGAGTTCAGCCCGGTTCGACGAGTGAACGCGTATGAGCAGATCGTCGAGCAGATCGAGCAGGCGGTGATCTCGGGCGAGCTGCAGGCCGGCGACCGGCTTCCCGGCGAGCGCAAACTCGTCGAGACCTTCTCTGTCAGCCGATCGACGGTTCGTGAGGCCATGCGGGTGCTGCACGCGACGGGCCTGGTCGACTCGCGGCCAGGCGACCCTCGTGGTCCTGTGGTGCTGCCGTTCACCGCCGAGGTGCTCGACGGGCCGCTGCAGAGAATGGCTTCGCAGGCCGGCACCACCAGGGTCGAGCTGCTGCAGTTTCGTTTCATCATCGACGGTGAGGCGGCCCTGCTTGCCGCCGCACATCACGATGACGAGGCGATCGCCGAGATCGCACGAGTGACTGATGAGATCCAGCGGCTTCTCGAATCTGGCCAGGTCGGGCCAGAAGCCTTCGGGCCGTGGCTCAAACGCTTTCACCAGGCGATTCGGGCCGCCGCCAAGAACCGTCTCATCGAAGTGAGCGGTGCGGCCTTGAGCGACGCGCTCACGCATATCGCGCAGAGCCGACTCAATGAGCCCGGTGACCGTCAACGCGTGGTGCAGCAGTCGGCCAAAGACGCAGGGCGTCTGCTTGAGGCGATCAAGCAGGGAGACCCGACTGAGTCCCGTCGACTGATGACCGGGAACATCTTTCGGTACTACGAACAGGTGCTGACCGATGAGGAACAGACCGCGTTGAAGCCTTTGATTGGGTGAGCTGCGACCTCAGCGGAAGTCGCGCGAAAGGTCAGCGCCGAATCTCGACATCGGCCGGGTCGGCCTGCGGGCTACGCTCGCGCCTCGGGAACACCAGCCAGTGGTACAGGCCGAAGCGCACGATTGTGGTGAGCCCGATGCTGATGATGTTGATGATGTTGATCACGACCGTGCCGACCGTGCGACCGAGCATGATCTGCGTGAGTTCGATGCCCACCCAGACTAGCCCAGCGCCCAGTGCCAGGCACACGGCGTTCACACCGAGAAACAGTGCGATCTCGACGCCTCGTCGACGGTGTTCACGCGAGCTGAACGCCCACTGCCGATTGCCGAAGTAGGCGTTGACGGTCGAGATCGCCGTGGCCACGACCTTTGCCCAGACTGGCCCGAGCCCGAGCCACATCAGCACGTTGAACGAGGCGATCTCGATGATGCTGCTGAGCGCGCCGACGGCCAGAAATCGCCACGTGGCCGCGATCAGACGACGGATGCCGGATTGTGGTTTCGTGATCGTCTCGACCTTCGAGCGTGGTGAGGCGGGGCTAGGTGACGCGGACATATACGTTTCAGGATACTCGGTCTGGCGGGTGAAGGTTATGTCTTGGCTCGATGACGTCGCACCCACAGGCGTTGTTGCGACAACATTACTCGTCGGCAGCCATGTGACATGGCAGGCACCGAGTTCTGTTGAGAAGCCGATTCATGGCACACAGACGGTGAATGAATTGGGGAGCACGCGTGAATCCGTATGTGGCGCTGGTGATGCTGGCTTTCAACGAGCAGGACGGCATCGTCGGGTTCCTCGACTAACTGATCGAAGTGCTCAGCCCGCCGACCCGTGTGTTCGACGTCGTGGTCGTTGACGACCATTCGACCAATGACATGCAGGCCAGGCCCGACGAGTATGCGGCTGCACATGGCCATGTGCACATCATTCATGCCGAGCAGAATCGTGGTCATCGTCCCGCTGGCCTGCGCGCCTATCGAGTCGGCCTCGACCTCGATCCCGACTACATCGTCTTCGTTGATGGCGACGGACAGTTCGTCGGTGACGATGTTGCACAGGCTCTGAAGCTCGCCGAAGCCGTCGACTGCGACGTGGTGCACGGGGTGCGCACAGGACGCACCGATCTTTGGTATCGCGAGACTCTCACCAAGACACTGGCTGCCTGGCCACGCTGGCAGCAGGTGCGCACGTGCCTGAGGTGAACACCCCACTGCGCGTGTATTAGGCGAGCGTGGTGCGCTGGCTTCTGACACCGATTCCGCAGGGTGCCGAAGTGCCGCACGTCCATTTCTCACTGGCCGAAGCACGTGCGCATCTCCGCCGTGCATCATCGGGACGTCTTAGAGAACTCGTTCTCACGCCGAGTAAGGCTTGGTGAATGGTCGCGAATCCACGGTGAACCCGTTTCACGTGAAACATCTGACTGATTGGGGTGGCAATGGCGCTGACCGCGGATTTTGCGCACAGTGCTTACGCGGCCAGGCGTGCGATCTCTTGGCGGTGCTGCACCGCTTGATCCAGCACGTCGGCAACTGCCGGATCGAACCACTGTTCGAGCGTCTGCACGTAGCTGCGCGTGGGGTGATTGTCATCGATGTAGATCAGCCGGCCGCCGATCGCCGGCGGGCAGCTGTCGGCTGTGCAGAACAGGTGCGCGAGATCGAGCGTGAGCACGCCGGGGTCATCGGCCAGGGGCTGCGGCAGCACGTCGGCGAGATCGACGTCGGCGAGCACCTGGTCGCGCGGCGTCGCGCACTGGTCGACCGCCAGAATCGTGTCCTGCGCCTGAGAGACGCAGAGACTCGGCGCCGTCGAGAAGCGTGGATTGTCGCGCATGAGCACGACCGGTGTGCCCAGCTGCGTGATGCGCTGCACCTGCGTCACCAGAGCATCCTCGAAATGGATGTCAGGCGAGTCGGCGACCGACACGTTGCCGACGGTGAACACGGCATCGGGGCGCTCGGTCGCGACGGCGTCGAGCATGGTGTCGTTCATGGCCTGGCAGTCAGCGATGCGCTGCGTCTCATCGGGCCAGTATTTGCCGGTTCCCTCTGACTGTACCGGGCAGCCGCCGAGAATGAACGTGCGCAGCGTCCAGTTGTTGCGGTCGGCGAGTGGGGCGAGCAGGGTCATCCAAGTGTCGATGTGCGAGTCGCCGGCCACGAAGATCGTGCGATGCGGCAGCGTCGCTGGGTCGGTGGCGTCATCGGCCATGGTCGGGTCATTGGCCGGCTGGTTCACGCAGGTGATCAGCTCGCTGCCGTGTGCGTCGAGCGGGTCGCACTGTGATGACCAGTCTGCCCACTCGTTGTCGAGCCCGGTGACGGCAGGCTGCAGCGTGGTGAAGAGCTGCGGTCCTTGATAGTCGGCGGTCAGGATGCTGGCGCCGGGATTGTCGGCGTTCGCACTGCGCCCGGTGATGCGGTTGATGTCGGCCTGCCAGCCGACGACCACCATGCCCAGTACGGCGGCGATGCCCACGACCCGGATGGCGGGGCGGCGGCTGGCACGAAGCGCACGGGCGATGTGAGGATGCCGTGTGAGAAACGGCACACGTGCTGCCGCGCTCGCCGCTGGCTGGCGCGGGGCGCGAACCGGCTTCTCGATGAAGGTCGTCGTCAGCCAGGCGAGGCCGATCGCAGCGGCGATGACCACGACGCCCTGCCACGCGCTGAGCTCAGTGGAACGCGTGTTCGCCTGCCAGAGCGTCATCAGCGGCCAGTGCCAGAGGTAGATGCCGTAGGAGATGCCGCCGAGCCAGGTGAGCGGCCTGGTCGAGAGCAGACGGTCGGTGCCGAAGGGGCTCGAGGTGCCGGGAACGCGACCGGTCTTGTTCGAGATGAAGATCAGGGCGGCGAAGGTGAGCGGCACCGCGGCGATGGCTCCCGGAAAACTTGAGGAGACATCCGCAATCTGACCGAAGACCAACAAGCCGATCACGCCCACCCAGCCGGCCGCGAGACGGATCGGGCGCGCGACGCGGAGGTAGGGGAGCACCATGGCGAACAGGCCGCCGGCTGCGAACTCCCAGACGCGGGCCAGCGAGTCGTAGTAGGCGAAGGGCTGGCGCGTGCCCGTGGTGACGATCGAGTACACCAGCGAGGCGCCGCCGACGAGCAACAGGGCCACGGCGACGAACTTCTTGGGGCTGCGATGCAGCAGGCGTGCGACGACCACAGCGAGGCCGATCAGCAGCGGCCAGGCGAGAAAGACCTGCATCTGCACGGCCATGGCCCAGTAGTGCTGCACGGGGCTCGCGATGTCGTCGTTGTGGATGTACGAGACGTTGTTCGCGGCGAGCACCCAGTTGACGGTGAACATCGCCGCCGAGGTGAGCTCGTCGACGATCTGTCGCCACCAGGCCATCGGGGTGATCAGAATGCTGGCGATCGCGGTGAAGGCGAGCACCGTCCAGGCCTGGGGCAGCAGGCGTTTGAACTGGTTGCCCCAGAACCGACGCAGCTCGCGCAGGCCCTCGCGAGGCGTGGCGGTGGTGAAGCGGCGCAGCAGCGACGCCGTCATGAAGAACGCCGAGATGAAGAAGAACAGGTCGACGGCGCCTGAGACCCGGTGAAACCAGATGTGATATGCGGCGACCAGCAGGGCGGCGAGTGCGCGCAGGCCCTGGATGTCGGTTCTGTATCCGTTCGTTTGCTTGGAGTTCATCGTCTGTACAGGTTAGACGATGGGCTATTGAACAGTGGAGATTGCGCGCTCGAGGGCTGGAATGAAGCGCTCCGCGAAAAACGGAGTCGCAGTGCGCATATAGTCGCGCGTGGGGTGGTTGCCGTCAATGTAGACCAATACGCCTCCGATTGCTGCAGGGCACGCGCCATCGGGGCAGAAGAGGTCTGAGAGATCGAGGGTCTGTACGTGCGGGTCGCTGGAGAGTGGTTCCGGGAAGAGATCCTCATAAGGCACAGGGGAGAGAACCTCTTCCCGTGGGACGTCACAGTTGCTGAGTTGCGATAGTGGTTCTTTCAGCGCTGCAACGCATGTGCTGGGAGGAAGGCTAAATCGTGGGTTGTCGCGAATGATTATGAGAGGAATGCCCATTTCTCGAAAAGCATCAACCCGCTCAATGAACCGTGAGTCGAGACTGAGCTCGGGTGAGTCGGCAACGGAACGGTTGCCCACAGTGAGGATAGCGTCGGGCGGATCCTGCCGAATGACGTCCAAAGCGACTTGGTTCATGGCAGCGCAAACGGAGTCAGTCTTTTCGGCCAACTCGAATTGATCATCCGAATATGACTGAACCTCGCAGCTTGGACCAACGAGAACTCGCATCCTCCAGTGCTGCTCTTGCACGACCTGCGCAAGAGTCGTCGTCCATGAATCGGTATGGGAGCTGCCCAGTACAAAGATTGTAGGGGAGGCCTCCGTGCTCGCTTGTAGACGGGCATCGAGTATGCACTCAGTAACAGCCACGCCGTACTCAGCATGAGCTGTACACGAAGATCTCGGCCATTCTGGCCATTGTTGTGCCAAGCCCGCCGGGGATGGCTGCAACGAGGTAAAGAGTTGAGGACCGTCATAGCCAGAGGTGAGGACGGCTGCTCCGGGATTGGCTGTTTCGTTGGCGACCTTTGTCAGCTGGCGGATGTGCATACCCCAGAGAGTCACTACGAGAGCCAAAACGAGGCCGAGAGTGCCGATGCCCTGTAGAGCCTTCGTCGGCGGTGTAGCCACGCGATGCCCGCGTGCTCGAGCGACATGGTGTGGTGTGGCTGGCTGCTTCGTTGCGCGACGTAACGGTGCCTCGATAAACCGGGTGGTGAGCCACGCCAGCAGGACCGCCAATTCGATGGCGACGATGCCTTGTGAAAACGAGAGCTGAGACTGCCCATTATTGGCGAGCCACAGCGTGAGGATCGGCCAGTGCCAGAGGTAGAGGCCGTAGGAATTCGCCCCGAGCCAGACCAGTGGCCTGCTGCCGAGCAGTCGTTCAGTACTGAAGGGGCTGCCGGTCTCAGTCGAGATGAAGATTAGTGCAGCGAAGGCGAGAGGAACCAAAGCCATGGCCCCGGGGAAGCGCTCAGATACGTTGACGAGCATGCCGAAGCTCAACAGACCGAGCAGTCCGATCCAGCCTGAGACGATCCGCACCGGCCGCGGAACTCGAAGGAGCGGCAGAACGACTGCGAAGATGCCGCCTGCGGCGAACTCCCAAAAGCGTGTGAACGTGTCGTAGTAGGCGAGTGGTTGATCGACGCCGGTGAGGAAAACTGAGTAGGCGAGAGAGGCAGTGCCTAAGACGCCGAGCACCAGCAGCACAGCTCTTGGAGACGTCAGGTGCAGGTGCCGTCCGATGCGCGCTGCCGCCCAGATGAGTACAGGCCAGATCACGTACACCTGTAACTGCACGGCCATCGCCCAGTAGTGCTGGACGGGGGACGGGACGTCTCCGGTGTGAAGATAGTCGTTGCCATGAGCCGCGAGCAC
Organism: Pseudoclavibacter sp. CFCC 13611; assembly: GCF_008831225.1. Taxonomy (NCBI): domain Bacteria; kingdom Bacillati; phylum Actinomycetota; class Actinomycetes; order Micrococcales; family Microbacteriaceae; genus Pseudoclavibacter; species Pseudoclavibacter sp. CFCC 13611. Next base: position 449,548 of record NZ_WBKE01000003.1, read on the forward strand.
CCAGTTGACGGTGAACGTCGCAGCGCCAGCGAATTCGCTGATCATCTGCTGCCACCAGGTCATAGGGGTGATGTACCAAGCAGCTAGAGCAGCCACGACCAAGACGACCCACCCTTGCGGAAGCATGCGTTTGAGCAGGTTCACCCAGAACTGACAGATCTGCCGCCACTGCGCTCGCAGAGGCTCGCCGTCGAGTCGTCTCAGCAGCGATGTCGTCATGAAGTAGGCGGAGATGAAGAAAAAGAGGTCGACTGCACCGGACACCCTGTGGAACCAGATGTGATAGACGGCCACGAGCAGTGCTGCAACGGCACGCAGACCTTGGATGTCGTTGCGGTACTTGGGTGAAGGCATAACCTCTCTAGGTTACCAAGTCGTCCTCGGCCGTTCGTCCCTCTCAGTGTGAGCCCAGTCGGTAATCTGGAATGTCAGCGGCAGAGTCGGGGCCGCTAGTATGGATGCAGTATGCCCTCATTAAGGCTGCGACGCCTGCACCTCGCACAGATTGGACGCGTTCAGTGGATCTTCTCATCGTCGGCTCTGGGTTCTTCGGACTCACCATCGCGGAACGAGCTGCAACGCAGCTCGGGCTGAAAGTGACCATCATCGAACGCCGCAGCCACATCGGCGGCAACGCCTACAGCGAGATCGATCCTGAGACGGGGATCGAGTACCACAAGTACGGCGCTCACCTCTTCCACACGTCGAACGAGCATGTGTGGGAGTACGTCAATCAGTTCACGAAGTTCACGGACTACCAGCACCGTGTCTACGCGAACCACGATGGCGTCGTCTACCCGCTGCCGATCAACCTCGGCACGATCAACCAGTTCTTCCAGGCCGCGTACGGCCCCGATGAGGCTCGTGCACTGGTCGCCGAGCAGGCGGCGGAGCTGCACGGAAAAGAGCCTGAGAACCTCGAGGAGAAGGCGATCTCGCTGATCGGCCGTCCGCTCTACGAGGCGTTCATCAAGGGCTACACCGCAAAGCAGTGGCAGACCGATCCGAAGAAGCTCAGCCCGAGCATCATCAACCGTCTGCCGGTGCGATACACCTACGACAACCACTACTTCAAAGACACGCACGAGGGTCTGCCGGTCGACGGCTACACTCCGTGGCTGAAGAAGATGGCAGACCATCCCAACATCGAGGTCAAACTCGACACCGACTTCTTCGACGAGTCGCAGCCGCTGAACAAGAAGGCGATGGTCGGCAAAGTTCCGATCGTCTACACCGGACCGCTTGACAAGTACTTCGACGATGAGCTCGGGGCTTTGTCCTGGCGCACGCTGGACTTCGAGAAAGAGGTCAAGCAGACGGGCGATTTCCAGGGCACACCGGTGATGAACTACTCTGACGAGACCGTACCGTACACGCGCATCCACGAGTTCCGGCATTTCCATCCGGAACGGAACTACCAGTCGGAGAAGACGCTCATCATGCGTGAGTACTCGCGTTTCGCCGATGAAGGCGACGAGCCGTACTACCCGGTGAACACTCCGGAAGACCGCGAAAAGCTGCAAGGCTACCGTGCTCTCGCTGATAATGAGCCGCAGGTGCTTTTCGGCGGCCGGCTCGGAACCTATCAGTACCTCGACATGCACATGGCGATCGGATCAGCACTGAGCCGATTCGACAACGTCGTGCGCGGCTGGTTCAACTAGGTCGTCGATTTTGTTGCGAGCATCAGGTCGGTAGAGGGATCCGCAACTAGGTTTGCCTGTTTGCGGATCCCTCTTTCTATTTTCCGAGTGGGCGACGAGTCGGAGCTATCGAGTCGGCTTCTTAGCCTTCAGATCTGCCGTGTGGACTGGACTGTTCGGCTGCTCTGCGATTTCGAAGATTCTCTCCCAAGTCTCGAGTGAAGTGACTCGTGGGAGATCACGGGCGTACTGCTCAGCAAGACGATCCCACTCGCGGCGCAGCTTCAGGTTCAACCCAATGCTGCTCTTGAGGAGTTCACGCAGCGTATCACGGTCTCGCTTGAACCATGCGACACCATCTCCACTCGGTGTGGTAACAAGAGCTGAGTCTACTTCGGCGAAGCGCCACCATAGGATGTCCTGCGACTGGATTGATTTCTCAGGTGCACTGAGGCGCTCGGTCGAGGTCTTTCTCAACACATGCCGTAGTCCAGTGCGCACGGCGAGAGCCGCCCTCGGGATTAGATGCCCTCCATCAGCACGTGCCGGCACGATAGGACGGACGGTAGGGATCTTGCGCACATCGGAAATGACCTGCGCGTCAGAAAACTTGGTCCGTTCTTCTCGGATCTCTTGGAGACGAGTCTTGATGGTCTTGCTCAGAACGTCAGGACCGGTAAATGCATCGCGTAGTGCGAGTCGACGCAAATGGACAGCCGAGTATTCGAGTGACAGCAGCAGCTTGAGATCACCGAGCAGACTTCGCAGTGGGAGTTTTCCTCCGCGTGGGACACGTGAGTGCATCAGAGTGCCAATCACGCGGTTGCGGTGGGTGAAGTACTCTTCCCACGTGCGAACGGGATCTTTGTCGTGCCACGCCATGTGCCAGACCGCTACGCCGGGAAGAGACACAGTCTGATAGCCGTGTTCTTGGGCTCGAATAGCGTACTCGAGGTCATCCCATTTAATGAACGCAGGCAGCGACAGGCCAATCTCACGGATGACTTGCGTCGGGATTAGCGTCATCCACCAGCCATTGAAATCGACGTCATTGCGGCGGTGGAGAAGGGGAGAGTCTCGCAGAGGCTTCGCTGCGAAATCGTGATCGTATCCGTCTGGACCTGCCGGGGACATCCATGCAGTACGTGGATCGTAGCGCTCGCCCTGAGTATAGAGCACGGGCCGGTCGTCAAGGTGCAGCATCCCACCTCCAACCAGTGTGGGCTTCAAACAGAACTGTGCGAAGTTGACTGCACGCACAATCGACTCAGGCTCACAGATCGCGTCATCATCGAGAAGTAGAACGTAGTCGCTCGTACTTGCTTTGACGGTTTCGTACATCCCGCGGCTGAATCCTCCAGACCCTCCAAGATTGGGCTGGTAGATAAGCGCGAGCTGATCCCCGAGCTCAGCGGCGGCGGCAGGGAAAGCCTGCTGAGCTTCCACATGATCAGTTCCTTGGTCGATGACATAGAGCTTATCGAGTACCGCCCGAGTATCAGCACTGTGCGCGATCGTTTTGATCTGGTTGACGCAGTAGCTGGGACGATTAAACGTTGTGACGGCAACGGAAACCGTATGGGGAGTAAACGTTTTCAGTACCTTGACGCTCCACTCAGCATCTGAGATCTCGGCACCGCCATCGTTCGCGATGACATCGAACCAGTAATAGCCGCCATCGAAGAAGCTCTTCAAAGGAAGCTCGACTGACACGGTCTCATCCGCCACTGACAGGCTGTTGGAGACCCCATACCGTCCACGAGCAGAAGACCGGATGACAAGCAGTTGACCGGATCCCTTGATTGTGACGGTCAAGGTGACGGAATTGTAACCTGTCCAGCGTTGCCAATAGCTCGCTGGAAAAGCGTTGAAATACGTGCCTAAAGAGAGGCGGCGATGAGGGAGTACACGAATCGAGCGCCTGTCGATGAACTCGTAGACGTCTGAGGGCTCGACGAACGGTGGTGTTGTCGCTCTCAGAGGGCTATTCTCTGCAGGACCCCGCTTAGTCCCTTGGGCGAAAGACTGGGATGACACACGGGGTTGCCAAGGTATGGCATAAAGGGGGGCCGTTTCGTGCTGATCAGTAATTGGAAAGATCACACGGTTGACAGCTACAGATGTATAGGAAGTGTCTTGGGAAGTCATGGTTCTATGCCTCGCAGTGTTGGTTCGCGTCCAGTGGTCGAGTCTACCGCCACTGAGTAAGGAGCATCAGCGCTGGCCACTTCGATAAGCTGAACGGGTCTGTGTACTGTACGCACTGGGAGCTAGGGAATTTTGATGACGGACTGGTTGCAGCTGCTACTGGGCGTGGGCATAGCAATTTGTGCTCTGTACCTGCCGGGGTGGCTTCTTCTCCGTGCCTATGGGGTACGGTCAGCAGCTGGGGTGGCCCTGGCCCCGGTAGCTTCTCTGGCACTGATCGTCCTCGTCGCTCTGGGATACGGTGTGTTCACGGTGCGCTGGAACCTGATGTCAGTGATCGCGGGAGTGACGGCGTTGTTGCTCGTCGGTGTGGGTATCGGATGGCTGCTGCGCCGGTGGCTGATCTTGCCTCGATGGCAATGGCGCAGCAGAGTCGCACTCCCTCTGACACTCGGAACTCTAGTCAGAGCTTCAGTCATACCTGCTGTCGCTATGACCGCCTACATGCTCTACTTGGTCGGTTCTCCGACAGGATTCTCCCAGTCTTACGACAACATGTTCCACCTGAATGCGGTTCGCTTCATTCTGGATACGGGAGCTTCATCGCCTTTCAGAGTGATGGAGCTCATAGATCAAGAGCATCTCGGTCAGTTCTATCCCGCGGCTTGGCATGAGGTCGTGTCTGTGGTCGCTCTGGCTTCAGGATCCAGTATTCCCATCGCGGCTAATGCAGTGAACCTCGTGATCGTTGCCCTGGTCTGGCCCATGGGCGTGATCCTGCTGGCTCAGCAGCTGTGGCCTTCACAGAAGCACATTGCACTGGCCGCGGGGGTTGCGGCAGTTGCATTCCTGTCGTTCCCACTGCGCTTCCTGTACTACGGTGTGCTCTACCCAAATCTGCTCGGATTTAGCCTGATCCCTGCAGTAACTACCCTTGTCGTTCGCCTGCTGCTCACTCAACGATGCCCGATCTCGCGAGAATCACGGTTCGCGACACTTGTCCTGCTCGGTGTTTCAGCGTCTTCGCTTGCTGTCGCTCACCCGAATGCGCTGATGTACCAGCTCGTCATCTTTGGCGTGGTGGTCTCCACGAGATCTCTTGCTTGGGGCAGCAAGACAGCTCGAGGTCGTGGGATTGGCATCTGGGCGATGGCCTTCGTCACGGTCGTGTCGGTGTGGCTGGTCATTGCCGTGCTCTGGAACATTGTGCGGCCACCGGCAGCTGCCGCTGTTTGGGAGCCGACTCAGACTGTCGCTCAGGCCTTCGGCGAGGTCGCACTTAATGCTCAGATGGGTGCGGGAATCGCTCTAGCCGCTTCAGTTCTGATGTGGGTGGGAGGTTGGCAGCTTGTTAGGGGGGCTGATCTCTTCGCTCCACTGCTCTTTCTCATGACCGCAGCTGCCTTCGTTATCGTCTCGGGCTTTCGCGAGGGCGGATTGCGAGACTTCGTGGGTGGGGTGTTGTACAACGACAGCTACCGGGCGGCAGCCCTCGTCGTGCTACCGGCTGTCTTGCTCGGCGCATATGGCCTTTCGGCGCTATGCGCCCGCGTCCACGTGCGGTTAGCAATCGCGACAATCATCATCGGTTGTGTCGCCCTGCAAAGCTGGGCTCTGGCGCGGCCTCTGCAGGAAGCTCAGAAAACCTATCAGGTAACAGCTGATTCCTCGGTGCTCGATTCTGACGAAAAAGCCGTGCTGGACCAGCTTGACGAGGTGACGCCGCCTGATGCTCGCATCATGGTGAACCCTGGAACAGGTGCCGCGTTCGCCTACGCTTTGGCCGACCGGCAGGTCACGGGTGCTCACGTGCTGTTTGTCGAGAGTGCTGATGAGGGGATTCTGCGTGAGAGTCTGAGCCGTGCTGACCAAAACCCTCAAGAAAAGTCTGAGGTATGCGAAGCAGTGGCTACTTCTGGGGTCGACTATGTTCTGGACTTCGGCATTCGGCAGGTGAACAACGGTGGGTATCGCTTTCCCGGCATCGAGGACATCCCCTCCGATGTGGCCGAGACCGTCGTCCAAGTCGGGAATGCCCGGCTGCTGCGCATCAGGATCTGCGATTGAGCGCGTCAGCAGAAAGCAAGTATGCGCAGGGGATCGTGAAACGATTCCTCGGGTTCACGACGCTGCCGCTTATCAGCACACTGAGCTCGTTGGTACTGCTGCCCATTGTCTCCCGCATGGGCGGCGTCGACGGATGGGCCGCCATCGGATTGGGGCAGGCCGTGGGATCGTTCTGTGGAATTGTTGTCAGCTATGGGTGGAATACGGTTGGCGGTGCGCGAATCGCACTCGCCAAGACGTCTGTCGACAGGCTCTCCATTTATAAGGAGAGCCTTCTGACACGGCCTCTGCTGTTGATGCTCCTGGCCGCTGTCAGCAGTGCCATTCTCGGATTCAACCTCGACTATGGGGTGCTGGAAAAGCTCCTGTGCATCACGATGACAGTCGCATCGATGATCACGGGGATGTCCTTTGCCTGGTTTGCAGTCGGTGAAGGCAAGCCCTCACTGATTCTCAAGTTTGAGACGATCCCCACAGTTCTCGCAATGTTGGCCTCCGCTGTTGTGATTGTTCTGACGGGCAATCTGCTCTGGTACCCGGTCGGCATAGCAACAGGCCCGCTAATAGGCCTTCTCCTTTTCCACAGACATATCTTGGGCAGAGGGATCCCCTCAGGCCCGCCGGCATTGCGTGATTTTCGCCGCGCGTTCGTGTTAAACGGGCAGCCTGCACTCATCGAGCTGGCTGGGGGGCTCTACACTGCAGCACCAGTGACGGCGGCGGCTATTGCCGCCGGTGTCTCAGCGACTGCAGAGATGACCTCGGCCGACAAGCTCTACCGATTCGCGACCATGGCGGTCATGGTACTGGGCAATACATTGCAGAGCTGGGTACTCGAAACCAATCAGCGTGGCAATCGTCTGCGTAGACAGTGGATAGGCATGTCGGCGCATTTGTTGCTCGGACTTGTGGGATTCCTCGGTCTGGTATTTCTTGGGCCGTGGCTCACCCGAGTTGCTTTTGGCAGCGAGGTGGCTGTATCACAGCCAGTACTCATGGCATATGGTGTCGTGTTTCTGCTCATTTCGATCTCTACCCCGTTGAACCGAAACGTTTTGATTCCAGCAGGCAAGACATCCACTGTACTGGTCGCAACCGCCCTTGCTGCTATTAGCTCTGTCCCAGCCATGCTCATTGGAGGATATCTGTGGGGAGCGCTGGGAGTAGCCTTGGGGTTTGTGGTCAGCGAGATAGCCGTCTTTGCGGTTCTCGCACCGAGTGCAATGATCGAGCTGAAGAGAGAACGTCGATCCGGGGTACCTAACGAGAAAAGGAATGGTGAGGCATGACCGGCGCGATTGCCCTAGCTGCGTATAGACCTGATCCAGAGCTGTTCGCTCGGCAACTGCGATCCCTTCAGATGCAAACTGTAGAAGACTTTGTCTGCGTGATTTCTGCAGACGGCGAGCCTGAACACGTGCAGAAGCTCGTTCGCGAGGCGACTGATGGCGACTCACGTTTCTCTGTATCAGGGTGCGAAGAACGCGTGGGGTTCTACAGGAACTTTGAAAGAGCATTGAAGGCTTGCCCAGATGACGCAGCCTGGTACGGCTTCAGTGATCAGGACGACTACTGGTATCCCGAGAAGCTCGAGAGACTGATCCCCGCTCTGGACGAAAACACCTTGGTTTCCGGACAGGCGAGGATTGTTCGATACCCGAGCGGCGCTGTGATCAGAGAGAAGACCGACCGTCGGGTGGTGTCTTTGTCTGAGTTTCTTCTGATTAATCAGTTCTCAGGCGCGATGATGCTCTTTCGGCCAGAGGCCCGTACGCTTGCCCTCCCGTTCCCGGCGCTGTCTTCTCGCTCAGAGGTGCATGATCACTGGGTTGCGGCATGTGCTGGTGCGCTGGGCACTGTGACAGTCGTGGACGAGGTGCTGCAAGACTACGTTCAGCATGGCGGCAACGTCATCGGGGAACAGAGCCTCCAAGAGCGGCGCAGTGACCCATTGAAGACTCTGAGCATACTTCGTGGCATCGCCCGTAAGTATGAAGGATCTGGCTCTCTTCTGGCTATGACGCGCGCGGTCTTTCAGATGGGTACCGGATGGCGAGACCTCATGGTGGGTACGCTGAGCGAGCGTCTTTCAAGCTATTCCCCACAGTTTATCGATGCACAACAGCATTTTCTGCGGGATGGTTTTGCCAGTTATTCGAAGTGGCTTCAGCAAGAGCAGAAAGAAGGGGTTCTAGATGTCGGATCAGTGCGTGAACTGACGGTCAGCCGTGCCCTTGCCCCGTTGTTCCGCGGGAAGAAGAAGACAGGAGGTACCCCATGAGTGACACCAAGTTCGCCATAATGCTGCCGTACTACGGCCCGAAGGCGCTCCTTCAACAGGCGGTACTAAGTGTTCTTCGCCAGCAGACAGCTACTGGGTGGACGCTCACTGTCCTCGACGACGCGTATCCAGACGAATCCGCAGGCCACTGGGTGAAAAGCCTGAACGATCCTCGCATCACATACATGCGGAACCCGGAAAACCTGGGGCTGGCATTGAACTTTCAGAAGGCGCTGGAACTTTCGACAGGAACGTACACGATCTTGCTCGGATCTGATGATGTCCTGCTTCCAAATTACATTGGTGAGCTCGATCGACTGACGGGCATGCTGCCGGACGCCGCTATCGTGCAACCGGGCGTGAGCGTCATCGATGAAACGGGGCAGGCAGTCAGGCCCCTCGTTGACCGAGTCAAATCAGCAATCAGACCACGGCTGAGAGGTAGGGCAGAACGCGTACTGTCTGGAGAGGCGCTTGCCACGAGCCTGCTCAGAGGCGACTGGGCATATTTTCCCTCCATTGCGTGGAAGACTGTGAACGTACGCAGTTTTGGGTTCGACTCGGGCATGGAAACAGCTCTTGACCTGCGGTTGCTCTTGAGTGTCATCGGCGACGGTGGCAGCATGGTCATCGGTGACGAGGTGTGCTTCACATATCGCAGGCACAAAAAGTCCGTCTCATCTGAACTTGCCCGCGAAGGTGGGCGATTCACTGAAGAAGAGGCGCTGTTTCGAGAGTTCGAACGAAAGTTCGCAGCCATGGGATGGCGCAAGGCGCAACGGGCTGCCAGATGCCACATCACCTCTCGCGCATATCGCCTGCTCACACATCTACAGCCCAAGGCCGGTGATCGGGGCTGAACTTCAGCGCACCGACCCCGCTGGCCGTTGCCCTTTGAAACCCCGTCGGGCATCCTGAAGTGCAGCGCGGACTGCCTGACGGTTCGCTGTTCTGTTCTTGTCAACGGTAACTGACAAGATGACCGAAGGAACGTCCATTAACTGTCGTCTCAGAACTCGGCGCCAGCCGAGGTGCCTTCTATGCGCCCGAGCGATGAGTATCGAGTTTCGGGAAATGTAGTACATGCGCAGAGGGTTGTGCCGAGCCACGGTGATCTGGCGGCCAAATACGCGCACAGGGCGACCGAACAGCTCAAGGGGAGTTGGCTCGCCAATCGCATGAGAGAGGTTTGTGCCGTCCACGGCGAGTAGGGAACGTCCCTGCTCGAGGCAACGGTAGTTGAAGTCTGTATCGACCCCGTCAATGACGAGGTCCTCGTCAAACAGGCCGACAGCATCCAGAGTCTCCAGGGGGATCACAGCCCCTGATTGAATCGGGTCAAACAGATGATCCCAGTGGGTCTGAGCGTTGTTTAAATCACGTTTGACGTTCCGTCCTGCAATGGAGCTGGGGGCAAGAAGACCGACTTTGATGCCTTCATCGTGTGCCTGTTCGAGCTGCTGTAGCGCTGATGAGACGTAGCCCCTCGGAAGTCGAGAATCTTGGTCGATGGTGAGTATCGCTTGCGCCAGCCCAGATTCTCGCGCCTGGTTGACTCCGATGTTCAATGAGTTCGCAATGCCTAGGTTCTGCTGCTTTCGAATCAGTCTAATCTTGAGGTCAGCCGCTTCAATACCCTCGTCAAGAAAGCGCAGCGTGGCGTTGGACCTGTCCAAATCGGACCCATCGTCAATAATGACGATGTCGCGTATCCCGTTTTCATCCAGGGAACTCACGCACTCAAGCAATCCAGCCCCCGGGTGAAAGGTGGGTATGATCGCCGTGACTTGCCCGTGATTCATCGGCGATCCCTCTCTGTGTTCGATCGATCCATCAGTTCTGTTTGCGTGCGTAGAATGGCGACCTCCTCTGCCAGCCGGCGGGTGCGTCCTTCGCTTCTGGATAGTTCCCAGGAGAGATGAACTGAGACGCCGACAAGCAACGCGAGTGTCATAGCAAACAAAAGATTCGAAGGAATCTGAACGCCGACCAGTGCAGAGAGCCAGTAGAGAATCCGAGGGAAGACGGCTAAGACAAGTGTCGCGACCCCAAGGGTCATCCAGAGGATCGCGTATTTCTCCTTAAGCTTCTGCCGTCTGACTAGGTCGAAGAGAAGAACCAGCACTGCCAGAACGAAGATGGCTGCGAGAATTCTCACTGTCGAACCCCTTCCCGCTTGGCCTGCGCTCCCGGTGCGCGGCGAATCAAGGCGAACCCAAGTGCCAGTCCTGATCGTCCCAAGTAGATGGCAGCCTTCCATGGCGAGTGGCTGGGGATTCCTCCCTGTCGCGGTCGCATGGCGACAGGCACCTGCTGTACGACACAGCCGGCTCGTATTGCACCAACCAATGAATCAATCGTGTCACCGAGATACTCTGCCGGATAGTGGCGCACATACTGGTGGATGGCTTTCGCGCTCGCGGCACGGAAACCGGAAGTGACATCAGTGAGGTGTGTGTTTGCAAGTTTCGACAGCACGCTGGCAAGCACATTCATCGCCCATCTGCGCGGTCCGTGCACTTCATACTCGCCGACCTCGGCGAACCTGGCGCCGATGACGATATCGGCGCCAGCATCCACCGCGTCAAGCAGCTTCTGCAGATCCTCAGGATTGTGCTGACCGTCAGCGTCAAGTTGCACAGCACGGGAGAACCCTATGCGCTCGGCAAACGTGAAGCCCGCACGCATCGCCGCCCCGACCCCCATGTTGAACGGCAGCTGAAGTACGACAGCACCAGCTCTGCGGGCTATGGCCGGGGTGTCGTCATCCGACCCGTCATCAACTACAAGAACGACACACTTCGGGCCATTCTGCTGAACGTCGCGAATCGTTGACTCGATGACCGCCGACTCATTCCACGCGGGCATGATCACGAGTGGCAGTGAGGTATCCAGTCCGAGGGACGTCAACGATTTCCCCAGTCCTGACTCACGTACTCTGAGAGTGCTGTGGCCGCAGTTGGAATCGACAAGCCGGTGCTTTGCACACGGTCGAGGGTGAGTGTGCTGTGCTCTGGTCGTGGTGCGATGCCGGTCTTGTTCTTGTAGTAGTCGGCGGTGCTCACGGGGGTGACGTCGTCGGGGTTGGCGCCGACGGCTTCGTAGACGGTCTTGGCGATGTCTGCCCAGCTCTGCACAGGGCCACTGTTGGTGATGTTGTACGTGCCGTGTGCCGCGTGGGTGTCGATGAGGTGGTGGATGCCGGCGGCGAGCGTGGTGGTGAAGGTGAGGCGGCCGTGTTGGTCGTTGACGACCGAGGGCTTGACGCCTTTTTTCGCGAGGTTCCACATGGTTTTCACGAAGTTGTTGCCGTCGCCGATGACCCAGCTGGTGCGGATAGTGTAGTGGGCGGGCAGGGTCGCGACGATCTGGTCTGCGGCGGCTTTGGTCTGTCCGTATACACCGAGGGGCGAGACGGGTTCGTTCTCGTCGTGCACGGGGATGATGCCGTCGAAGACGTAGTCGCTGGAGATGTTGACGAGGGTGGCGTGGTGCGTGCGGGCGATGTCGACGAGCTGGCATACGGCGTTGACGTTGATCTGCCAGGCGGCGCGACGCCCCTCGAGGGTCTCTGCGCCGTCGACGTTGGTGTACGCGGCGGCGTTGATGATCACGCCCACGTTCGACCAGTCGTAGTCGGTGGCGATGGTGTCGCTGGTCATGTCGATCACGGTGCGGTCCGCGTAGACGGCCTGGCCGCCGTACTCGGCTTTCAGCGCGCGGCCGAGCTGTCCGTTGGCACCGAGCACCAGGGTAGTGCGGCCGGTGACGGGCTTCGCGTCGGCGAGTTTGGGGTGGTTGCGGTCTTTGTCTGACAGTTCGGCCTGCTCGAGGGGGATGGGCCAGTCGATGGCCAGCGTCTCATCGGCGAGGTTCACGAACGAGTACTGGTCGAGTTTGTCCGCTGACCAGTGATCATTGACCAGATAGCTGTATGCCGTGGCGTCTTCCAGTGTCTGGAACGCGTTGCCCACACCCCTCGGCACGAAGATCGCCTGGTCGGGGCGGATCACCTGGGTGTGCACGGCACCGAACGTGGGCCCCTCGCGGAGGTCGACCCACGCACCGAAGATCGCCCCGGTCGCCACCGAGATGTACTTATCCCACGGCTCGGCATGGATACCACGCGTGGTGCCACGGGTCGCGTTGAACGAGATGTTGTTCTGGACCGGCCCGAAATCCGGCAGCCCCAACGCTACTTCCTTCGCCCGCTGCCAGTTCTCCTTGAACCAGCCTCGGTTGTCACCATGCACCGGCAGATCGAACACGACCAGCCCGGGGATGTCGGTCGTGGTGGCCTGCAGGGTGCGCTCGTAGCGCAGCTCTTCGCTCACGTTCGTCATTCCTCCCTTACTGCCCTGCCTGGGCGTACTTCGCCTCGACTTCTGTCTTCTGCGCGGCCCACCATTCCTCGTGATCGGTGTACCAGGCGATGGTCTCAGCTAGGCCGGAACGGAAGTCGGTGAACTTCGGCTGCCAGCCGAGTTCGCTGCGCAGCTTGGTCGAGTCGATCGCGTAGCGCAGGTCATGCCCGGGACGGTCATTGACGTGATCGTAGTCATGAGCGTCTTTGCCCATCAGCTCAAGGATGAGCTCGACCACCGTCTTGTTGTTCTGCTCGCCATCAGCACCGATCAGATACGTCTCACCGACGCGTCCTTCTTCCAGCACTTTGAGTACTGCGGAGGAGTGGTCATTCGTATGGATCCAGTCGCGCACATTCAGGCCAGCCCCGTACAACTTCGGGCGGATGCCCGAGAGTACGTTCGTGATCTGTCGAGGAATGAACTTCTCGATGTGCTGGTAGGGGCCGTAGTTGTTCGAGCAGTTCGAGATCGTGGCCTGAACACCGAACGAACGCACCCACGCCCGCACCAACAGGTCACTGCCGGCCTTCGTCGATGAATACGGCGAAGACGGATTATATGGTGTGTGCTCCGTGAAACGTGCCGGGTCATCCAACTCGAGATCACCGTAGACCTCGTCTGTCGAGATGTGATGAAAACGCACGTTGTGACGACGCACCGCCTCCAGCAGTGTGTACGTGCCAATCAGGTTCGTATCGATGAACGGGCGCGGGTTCTGCAGGGAGTTGTCGTTATGCGACTCAGCCGCGTAATGCACCACCGCATCAGCACCAGCGACCAGGCCATCAACCAGATCCGCATCAGCGATATCGCCCTTCACGAACGACACGCGATCCTCCGGTAGACCAGCGATGTTCGCGAGATTGCCCGCATACGTCAGCTTGTCCAACACCGTCACATGCCACCCAGGGCGCTCAGCTACCACATGGTGCACGAAATTCGATCCGATGAACCCGGCTCCGCCGGTCACAATCACTTCAGCCATAGACTCCATCCTACTGTGCAGAGAGTTTGCCGCCTGCTGGGAGCCCAGGATGTGGAAGAATGGTGCCATGCGAGGAATCATTCTGGCCGGTGGCACCGGTTCTCGACTGCACCCGATCACCTACGGCATCAGCAAGCAGCTCGTGCCCGTCTACGACAAGCCGATGATCTACTACCCGCTGTCGACCCTCATCCTCGCGGGCATACAGGACATCCTGATCATCACCACCCCGCACGACGCCGAGCAGTTTCAGAGGCTCTTGGGAGACGGCTCGCAGTTCGGCATCAACTTGACCTACACCGTTCAGCCCTCACCAGACGGCCTCGCCCAAGCATTCATCCTCGGCGAAGACCACATCGGCGACGATGATGTCGCCCTCGTTCTCGGCGACAACATCTTCTACGGCGCAGGCCTCGGCACCCAACTGAAACGCTTCGACAACCTCCACGGCGCCGCCGTGTTCGGCTACTGGGTATCAGACCCCACCGCATACGGCGTCGTCGAATTCGACCGAAACGGCACCGCCATCAGTCTCGAAGAGAAACCCGCACGCCCCAAGAGCAACTACGCTGTCCCTGGCCTCTATTTCTACGACAACCAAGTCGTCGACATTGCCAGACACCTCAAACCCTCGGCCCGAGGCGAACTTGAAATTACTGACCTCAACCGTATCTACCTCGAACAGGGTCAGCTCCAAGTTGAAATCCTCCCCAGAGGAACCGCCTGGCTCGACACCGGCACCTTCGACAGCCTCAACGACGCCACCAACTTCATTCGCACCGTGCAGGCCCGACAGGGGCTCTTCGTGGGATCGCCAGAAGAGACCTCTTGGCGGCAGGGCTTCCTTAGTGATGACGAACTCCGCACTATTGCGGAGCCACTGATCAAGAGCGGATACGGGCGTAGGCTTTTGGAGCTACTTGCCTGAACTCACAGCCGGGTACTGTAGGTACAACAGGCGCGCGTTCTCATGACGGTTGCGGCGTATGCCGTCAAGCATCATCCCTATTGACAGGCTGATAAAGCCCAAAATAGCGAGAGAAGACGCGAGAACTGCTGACGGAAGCTTGGGGACCAAGCCAGTCTGTGCGAAGTCGATGAGAACAGGTACTCCGAAAATCATGGCTGCCACCATAGCGATGAGCGCCAGCGCGCCATGGAAGACGAGCGGGCGCTCGAAACGCACGAGATCAACGATGAGGGAAAGAATCTTGATGCCGTCGCTCACCGTGTTCAGCTTGCTCTCTGTGCCTTCGGCCCGATCTTTGAAACCAACTTCGACCTCGGCGTGGGGAATGCGGAGGCTTGCATAGTGCACGGTGAGCTCGGTCTCAGTCTCGAATTCCCGAGAGACTGCAGGGAAGGACTTTACAAATCGTTTTGAGAACACCCGGTATCCACTGAGCATGTCTCTGACTGGCTCTTTGAACAGCCAGCTGACCAGACTGTTGAACGCACGATTGCCAAGAGAATGGCCAGGGCGGTATGCAGAGTCAGTTTGCTCTTGCCGAACCCCTAATACGTGGTCGAACGGACCGTCAAGAAGCGTTTGGATCATCTGGGGCAATGCATGGGCATCATATGTGTCGTCGCCGTCGATAAGCACGTAGACGTCTGCTTCGATGTCGCCGAAAGCGCGGCGGACGACATTGCCTTTGCCCTTGTGAAGCTCGGAGCGTACGATCGCTCCCTGCTCCCGAGCGGCGGCTGCCGTTCCGTCTGTACTGAGGTTGTCGTAGACGTAGATCGTCAGCTGAGGGACGGCCTTGCGCAGATCTGCGATCACTTTGCCGACAGCAGCAGCCTCATTGTGGCAGGGTATGATTGCTGCGATTTCGAGTTCTGGAAACATGTCTCCCCATGGTGGCGTGCTCGGGAGTCACACGCGGTACATTCGATTATAGACGATGGCGGGCTTGGCAGTTCGCTCCTTTGAGATCGACATGACGGCTGTTTCTAGAGGTGTCGTTTGGCCTATACACGGAGGGTGTGTTTGTCTCGCATGCAGGAGACCCTGACGAGAAGCAATCGGTATCTGATCCTCTTTCAAGACCGAGTCGTTGAGCTGACAAAGCCGCGTAAGAGCGGGATGCCGAATCTGTTTGTCCTGTTGTGGTTTCCTATTCTCATAGTTGCAACGGCAGGCGTCCTAGTGACGTTCGGAATTTCCGGGAGCTCTACTACCGCGTGGGCCTCCTATTTCGGCGATCAGGAAGGGGCGGCAGTACTTGCAGGAGAGCCGAGGCCGATTCGGTCTGACGAGTGGATGATTCAGTCCGGCTGGGTTGTGTCTCAATACCAGCTTGGTTTCCCAGTCATGAACGGCGCGTTTCCTGGCGGGGTCAACGCACTGATGTACAACGATGCCCCGACCCGGCACTGGTCAATGGCCTTTCGTCCACATCTGCTGGGTTTCTTGATGTTGCCACTGGATCAGGGCATGGCAGTGCGTTGGTGGCTACCGGTCGTCGCCTTGGTGGGTGGCTGCTATGTGTTTCTTGTGCTCATTCTTCCGACTCGGCCACTTTCTGCGGCTGCGTTGAGCATCGCGGCGTTCTTTAGCCCGATCATTCAATGGTGGATGCTGCCCTCGACCTTGTGGCCTGTAGCGTGGGCGTTTGTTGTTCTGGCGGCGGTGGTTCTCGCTCTGAGAGCGGATAGACGTTGGGTGCGAGTGGCTGGTGCTACTGTAGCCGGATATCTCACAGTCACCATGGCAATGAGCCTGTACGTGCCCTACATGATCGCGACCTTCGTGCCAGTTCTTTTTGTGTCAGTAGGGCTGGTCGCATTCACTGTTCATGGGCGTTCTTTGGGGTGGCGCGTCGTCCTTGCGCGCCTGACTCCACTACTCGTGGCGGGAGCTACTGCAATCTTTGTGGTGGGGCTCTGGTTGGTTGAGCAACGAGCTTCCGTGCTGCAAGTGCTCTCGACGGCATATCCAGGGGCGCGGAACACTCTTCCAGGGCAAGGAGATCGACACGACCTGCTTGCTCTGATGTCAGCACCCTTTCAGAGTGCCTTGATTGCAGGTGATTACAGTGGTCTCGGCGCTAACGTTCCGGAATCTGCAAGTGCTCTGTTGGTTAGCCTATTTCTTGTTCCTGCGATGGTCTGGGCGGTTGCGCATTGTCGTAAGGTTACGGGCCATCTCGACTGGACGCTCATTTCTGTCGTTGTTGCTGACCTCGTCATTCTCGCGTTTCTGTATGTTCCAGGCTGGGCATTACTATCTAAGCCTCTTGGACTCTTCCTAACCACGGAGCATCGACTCCGGCTTGCCTTTGTCGTCTTGAATGTAGTCGCAGTGGCGTTGCTAGTGCATCGTTTAGATACGCTCAAACGAAGGGGTCCGTGGTGGATTGCCACCTCTGCGGTGTTGCTAGTGGGGCTCAGCGTCGTTGTCGTGGCTCTTGGGCTGAGAAGGGGCCATTCTACTGTGACCGAGACATCGACCGTTTGGATTTGGGTGGCGGTAGTCTTGGCTCTTGCCATGGCGTGGGTTGTGCGTCGCCGGCTTCTGCCCGCAGCAGTGGTGCTGCTCTTGGTTTCAGTCGCACTGTGCGGCCGAGTGAATCCAATTACTTTAGGTGTGTATGACCTGCGGGAGACAGAAGCGGGGCAGGCCGTGCAAGCTTTGTCAGCGTCGGACGCAGACGCGCGCTGGGTGAATGTCGGAGGGCCCGAGGTGATGTCTGTTCTTTTTGAGACAGGTGTTGCCATGTACGGTGGCATGCAGACGTATCCGCCGATTCAGATGTGGAACGAGATTGATCCGGCGAGCCGATATGAGTACCAGTGGAACAGGCTCGCCCAAGTGAAATGGACGTTTGGTGCAGGGGAGCCAATCGTGACGAATCCGGCACCCGATGCCATCAATGTGACCTTCGATGCATGTAGTGAATTTGCACAGTCAGATGTGCGATTTGTGCTCAGCGACGTACCCATTGAATCAGGGTGCGCCCGCACACTCCAGGTGGTCAAGCAGGGAGCTGCGACACTTTATATCGGTGAAGTGATACGAAGAGAACAGCGATAAACTCACAGAGGATTCATGACTGACACTTGCCATGGGCTAAGCTCCTGACAAGTATCTAGCCGTTCTAGGGGGTAGTGTGCACCTACGCGTCAGTTTGAATCTATTGCGCCTTGGCCGAGTGGCGACGCTGATTGTCCTTTGCTCAGTACTCGTCTCAGGCAACGGTATCTCGGCTTTTGCGACACCTGATGATTCCGGTTCGACCACGTCTCCGAGTCAGAGCGATGCGAATCAGCCCTCGGTCGAAGACGATGACGATTCGGAAGACAGAAGCAGCGACTCGACTGCTGGGGAAAGCGACTCGGAACTCACGCCAGATCAACTGCGCGAGGTGCAGGCAGAGTCGGGTGAGCCACAGGCACGGCAGGGCAGGGGCGCTGCAGACTCCTATCCATCCACGCCTCAGAACGGCATCCCGCTGCTGAGTATCAATATTGGTGGGGGTAAGACGCTCGGCGACTTGAACGGCAGCAATCGCACAAATGGATCATGGCCAAAGTTCGGTGGTTCCACAGTGGCCCTACGCGATCCCGATACTGCGTCGAACAATCTCGATGCGACAGGAGTAACAATTCGCGGTCGAGGCAACTCGACCTGGGACGGTGCGAAAAAGCCGTATCAGATCTCCTTTTCAGACAAAGTGAATTTGCTTGGTCTGGACAAAGACAAAGGGGCGAAATCGTGGGTCCTATTGGCGAACCATCTGGATGCATCTCTGGCTCGAAACAAGTTGATCTATGATCTCGGTCAGCGTTTGGGGATGACATACTCCCCGCCGGCAGCCTACGTTGACCTCGTTATCAACGGTAAGTACTTGGGAAACTATCTTTTGACTGACAAGGTGGAGGTTGGAAAGGATCGAGTCAACCTCAAGAACAAGGACGGTGTGTTGGTCGAACTGGACACGCTTCGTGGTTCAGGTGAGGCTCACACACACCGGACAAAGAGCGGCACTCTGTTTGTCCTTCAGGATTCGAAGAACGGCGTCGATGATGGAGCTCTCGACGCTGACACTCAAAGGGGTTGGAGGAGCTTTCAAACTAAGATTGACACACTGGACGAGGCTCTGTCTGATCCCAATCCACAATGGGCGAACATAGAAAACCTCATCGATGTCGACTCCTTTGCATTCTACTACTTCATCGTCGAGCTCACTGAGAATCGTGATTCAACCGCCACGAGTGTTTTCTTCTCCATGGATGGCCAAGACGATCGGCTTCATATTGGTCCGATCTGGGACTATGACTGGTCTTTGTACAATCAACCAGGCATGGACGAAACCACCAACTATGCGAAGAATGCTGCACAACTCGTTGGGAGCGGCAATGCCTGGTTCCGCCAGCTCGCGCAACACCCCGAGTTCGACAGCAGACTCCGCGAAATTTACAACCAGGCGGGGGGTGTCGGAGAAGCATTTGCGCAGCTTCCGAGCAGTCTCAATACGATTCTTGCTGCGAACAAGAAGTCTGCTGCGGCGAACGAGAAGGTATGGCCAGCGGGCGGGAAGTACTCCATTGACGGAGTGAGGTCGGTCACCGGGAGTCAGAGGTACCTAAGTGACTGGATAGCCAAGCGTGTCGCGTATCTAGATGGAGTCTATGGGCTGCCCGCTGGTGTCTCTGCCGAAGACGCTACACAACTTACGTATGCCACTCATGTGCAGAATGTTGGATGGCAGTCCCCAGCGACCAATGGCATGCAGTCTGGTAGCACCGGCCAGTCATTGAGGCTGGAGGCAGTGAAGGTTCAGACAGTGGGTGCCTCCCTCACCGGCTCAGTAGCAGGGAACGCACACGTGCAGAACCAGGGCTGGACAGGGTGGCAAGATGGTGGCCAACCTGTCGGCAGCGTCGGGAAGAGTCTGAGAGTGGAAGCCCTACAGCTGAAGGTCACTGGACAGCTGGCCGAGAAATACGATCTCTACTATCGCGTGCACGCTCAGAACGTCGGCTGGATGGGATGGGCCAAGAACGGACAGGTCTCAGGCACGACTGGGCAGTCGCTGCGAATTGAGTCACTTGAAATGACACTCGTGCGCAAGGGAACTGAAGTGCAATCGCGTGGCGCGCCGGTTATCCTCGACCAAGGCGTTCTGCTTCTCTCTTCTGCGGATGAGATCACGACTCGCGATGAAGGGTCCAACGGCACAATACGTGTGCGAGGGTGGGCATTCGACGTCAGCGACCCGTCGCGGTCGATTAACACCGACGTCTACGTCAAACGCCTAGAGGATGGCAGTCGTGCTGGCTACAGGTTCACTGCGGACAAGCCTCGAAGCGATGTCGGAAGAGCCTTCGAGTCTAGTTACTCTCCGGGGGACGCACACGGATTCGATGAGACTATCGAGGTGAAACGGCCAGGCACCTACCAAATCTGCGTCTATGCAGCGGTGAACGGTAGTGTGCACTCTGATGCAAGATGTGCCACTTCCAGCGAGTTGGCCCCCGTGACTGCTCTTGGAGTAGTCGACGAGGCAAAGGTGGCCGTTGCAGATACTGGCGCGGCTATTCAGATTCGCGGTTGGGCGGTCGATCCAGCAACGCCCTCTCAATCCATTCCGGTGCACATCTACGTTACAGATCCAGAAGGGAAAAGAGTCGGACACTCGATGAATCAATCTGCGCCGATCGTCGCAGACCAACAGCGTCAAGATGTGAACATGTATTTCGGCCTAACCGGTAATCATGGGCTGGATGTGAGGATTCCAATCACCCAGCACGGTACATACAGTGTGGAAGTCTTCGCGATAGGTGCGTCCTGGCGAGGGGTCGGTAGAAACCCTCTTATCGGAACAAGCAGCGTGACATATTGATCTAGCTGATCTGCTCCTTGGCGGTGACTTTGCAGCCGATTTGGGGGTTGTTGCCGGTGTTACGCCAGTTGGTGCCGATGGCGTAGGTACAGACTTTGTAGGTGCCGGTCTGGGTGATGGGTATCTGGAAGTTGTAGCCGTGGTTGCCGGTGATGGTGAAGGCGTTGTTGACGTCGGGCCTTGGTAGGTTGGCTGTGGTGGGTGTGCCGTTGAGTGCGGAGTATCCGGCAGTAGTGCCGTCGGGGCGTGTGACGTAGACGTGCACTGGGATCGACGTGCCGGAGGTAGCTGGGTCATAGGCCCAGCCCCTGATGGTCAGAGCGTTGCTCGAAGTCAGCGAGAGCTCGTCAAATGACCCTCGCGGGGCTGCCGCGGTGCCTGTGTTGATGACTTTGCAGCCGATTTGGGGGTTGTTGCCGGTGTTACGCCAGTTGGTGCCGATGGCGTAGGTACAGACTTTGTAGGTGCCGGTCTGGGTGATGGGTATCTGGAAGTTGTAGCCGTGGTTGCCGGTGATGGTGAAGGCGTTGTTGACGTCGGGCCTTGGTAGGTTGGCTGTGGTGGGTGTGCCGTTGAGTGCGGAGTATCCGGCAGTAGTGCCGTCGGGGCGTGTGACGTAGACGTGCACTGGGATCGACGTGCCGGAGGTAGCTGGGTCATAGGCCCAGCCCC